>NZ_JBICTL010000006.1:0-594965 GCF_043197575.1 Micromonospora sp. NPDC049051 | reverse complement strand
GCCGCGGATCTTCACCTGGTGGTCGACACGCCCGACGAACTCCACCGCCCCGTCGGGCAGCCGCCGCACCAGGTCACCGGTCCGGTACATCCGCGCCCCGGCGACGGTTCCGGGCCCGGCGGCGGTGCCGGCTGCGGCTGCGGCAAAGGGGTCCGGCAGGAACCGCTCCGCCGTCAGCGCCGGCTGACCCGCGTAACCGCGGGCCACACCCACACCACCCACGTACAACTCACCGACCACACCCACCGGGGCGAGGTGCAGGTCCCGGTTCAACACGTACATCGTCATCCCCGGCAACGCCCGACCGATCGGCACCACCGGACCCGCCTGCTCGGTCTCCACCGGGAAGATGCACGTACCCACACTCGCCTCGGTCGGCCCGTACTCGTTGACCAACCCACCCGAACCCAGAAGCGTCAGCCACCGGTTCGCCAACGCCGCCGGCAACGCCTCACCAGCGACCACCACCACCGACGCCAACGACGCCAACGCCTCATCCGACAACTGCCGACCCAGAATCTCCAGATGACCCGGCGTCAACTTCAAGAAACTGAACGGCCCCGACGACGCCAACACCACACCCAACTCGGCCAGATCCACATCCTGACCCACCATCACCACCCGCTGACCCGCCACCAACGGCGCCCACAGATTCGGCACCTGCAAGTCGAACGCCACCGACGAGAACACCGCACAACCACCCACACCACGCGACGCCAACTCACCCGCCGCCCACCGCACATGATTCGCCAACCCCCGGTGCGACACCTGCACACCCTTCGGCCGACCCGTCGACCCCGACGTGAAAATCACATACGCCAACTCGTCCAGGTCGATCGGCCCGGGCAGGGCACCGTCGGCCACGGGCTCCTCGACGCCGTCGTCCCCGGTCTCGTCCACCCGGAGCACGTCGACCCCGGCACCGGCGAACCGGTCCGCGTACCGCTGCGAGGTGATCGCGACGCGGGCACCGGCGTCGGCGAGCATGGCCGCGATGCGGCCCGGCGGGTACGACGGATCCACCGGCACGAACGCCGCCCCCGCCTTCCACACCCCCAACATCGACGCCACCAACTCCACACCCCGGTCCAGCAGCACACCCACCACCGCACCGGCACCCACACCCCGGGCGACCAGGCGCCGCCCGATCACGGCGGCGCGGACGTCCAGCCCCGCGAAGTCGACCGCCCGACCGCCCGGCTCGGACACCGCCTCCGCCGACGGCACCTCCGCCACCCGCGCCTCGAACTCGTCGAGCACCGAACGCGACACCGGCTCCACCACCGACACCCCGTCGGCCAACACCACCGACACCTCACCCGCCGGCAGACACACCACCGACGCGTCACCGTCCACATCGGCCACCATGGCCTCCAGCACCGCCCGGTACATGCCGCCGAGGCGCAGGACGTTGGGGTAGCTGACCTGGTGCGGCCGGGACAGGATGTTGAGCACCCCGCCGAGCGTCGAGACATGCAGGCCGAACTCGCCGCTGGCCTCGTAGATGGCGTCCTCGAAGTCGACCCGCTCGGTGTCGACCTGCTCGAAGTCCAGGTAGTTGAAGAGGATCTCGATCGGCCGGCGCCCGTCGCCCAGGCGTTGCACGGCCGGCAGCGGGTAGCGGCGGTGCGGCCACAGCTCCAGTTCCCCGGCGAAGGTGTTGCGGATCAGCTCCCGCCAGGTCCGCGCGCCCGCGTCGTGTACGAACGGCAGCGTGTTCAGGTGCATCCCGTAGACCCGGTCGGCGCCGGTCACCTCGGGGCGGCCGTGGCTGACCAGCCCGCTGGTGAACACGGGCTCGGCGGTGAGCTGGCTCATCACCTTCAGGTGCGCGGCCAGCAGCACGCTCTTCAGCGACGTGTCGGTACGGCTGGCCAGCTCGCGCAGGTCGTCCATCAGGTCGTGCAGCGGGACCCGGGTGCCGCACTCGTACTCCGGGACCGACTCGTCCTCACCCCAGCCGGCGGGCAGTTCGAAGACCGGCCGGGCGACGACGCCCTGCCAGTACTCGCGGTCCTCCTCCGACGCCAGCGCCTCGATCTCGCCGGCGACGAAGTCGGCGTAGCGGACCGGGGGCGCCTCGAACGCCGCCGGTGCGCCGGTGTCGCGCAGGCTGCGGTAGTTGTCGAGGATCTCCATGAGCAGCGAGTGGTGGCTCCAGCCCTCGAGGATGCCGTGCGACATGGTCAGCACGAACCACCACGTGTCGTCGCGGCCGGCGGCCCCGGCGATGCGCATCTGCGGGACCTGGTCGGGGGTGAACGGGCGGGACCGCTCGGCGGCCAGGTACGCCCGCAGCCGGTTCTCGGCCTCCTCGTCCGTGCCGTCGCGCAGGTCGAGCAGCGTGACGTCGACGGGCACCTCGGCGTGCACGAGCTGCATCGGCACCGAGTAGCCGGTCAGGTCGAACGACGTACGCAGGATCTCGTGCCGGTCCACGACGGTCCGCACGGCCCGGCGCAGCGCGTCGCCGTCGAAGGCGTGCTCGTCGCGGATCGGGAACGCCGACACGTTGTGGTAGGTGCGCCGCTCGGAGTCGGAGAGGGTGACCACCAGCATGGCGAGCTGCACCTGCGCGCACGGGTACGCGTCGGCGAGCCCGGCCGGCAGCTTGGCCCGGTCGGCGTCGTCGAGCAGGCTGAACGGGGCGACGGCCTGGAAGGCGGGCGCGACCTCGGCCTCGTCCCCGCCCGCGAGGTGCCGCGCCAGGGCGGCGACCGTGCGGTGCACGAAGACGTCGCGCACCGAGACCGGGTGCCCGGCGCCGCGCAGCGCGCCCACGAGGGCGATGGCGCTGATGGAGTGCCCGCCGAGGTCGAAGAAGCTGTCCTGGGTGCTGACCTGCTCCAGGTTGAGCACCTGGCCCCAGATGCCGGCCAGCTGCGCCTCCAGCTCGGTGGCGGGGGCGACGTGCTGGCGGTGCGCCGGCTCGGCGGTGTCCCAGAGGGCGGCCCGGTCGACCTTGCCGTTGGCGTTGAGCGGGATCGCCTCCACGGCCACGAACTCGGCCGGGATCATGTACTCCGGCAGGTGCTCCGCGCACCGCTGCCGGATCCGGTCCAGCAGACCCGGCACCGGCGCGGCCGGCCGGTAGAACGCCACCAGCCGGTCCGACTCGCCGACCAGGGCGACCGCGTCGCCGACGCCGTCGGTGCCCTCGACGACCGCCTCGATCTCGCCGAGTTCGATCCGGTAGCCGCGGATCTTCACCTGGTGGTCGACACGCCCGACGAACTCCACCGCCCCGTCGGGCAGCCGCCGCACCAGGTCACCGGTCCGGTACATCCGCGAGCCCGCCGCACCGAACGGGTCCGGCAGGAACCGCTCCGCCGTCAGCGCCGGCTGACCCGCGTAACCGCGGGCCACACCCACACCACCCACGTACAACTCACCGACCACACCCACCGGGGCGAGGTGCAGGTCCCGGTTCAACACGTACATCGTCATCCCCGGCAACGCCCGACCGATCGGCACCACCGGACCCGCCTGCTCGGTCTCCACCGGGAAGATGCACGTACCCACACTCGCCTCGGTCGGCCCGTACTCGTTGACCAACCCACCCGAACCCAGAAGCGTCAGCCACCGGTTCGCCAACGCCGCCGGCAACGCCTCACCCGCAACCACCACCACCGACGCCAACGACGCCAACGCCTCATCCGACAACTGCCGACCCAGAATCTCCAGATGACCCGGCGTCAACTTCAAGAAACTGAACGGCCCCGACGACGCCAACACCACACCCAACTCGGCCAGATCCACATCCTGACCCACCATCACCACCCGCTGACCCGCCACCAACGGCGCCCACAGATTCGGCACCTGCAAGTCGAACGCCACCGACGAGAACACCGCACAACCACCCACACCACGCGACGCCAACTCACCCGCCGCCCATCGCACATGATTCGCCAACCCCCGGTGCGACACCTGCACACCCTTCGGCCGACCCGTCGACCCCGACGTGAAAATCACATACGCCAACTCGTCGAGATCCGTGGCGCGGGCCGGCAGCGGTGCGTCCGTCTCGGCGATCTCCTCGACGCGCACCAGCTGCACCCCGACCGGGGCGAAGCGGTCGGCGTACCGCTGCGAGGTGACCGCCACCCGGGCACCCGCGTCGGCGAGCATCGCCGCGATGCGACCCGGCGGATACGACGGATCCACCGGCACGAACGCCGCCCCCGCCTTCCACACCCCCAACATCGACGCCACCAACTCCACACCCCGGTCCAGCAGCACACCCACCACCGCACCGGCACCCACACCCCGGGCGGCCAGCCAGCGGGCGACCTGCCCGGCCCGGGCGTCCAGGCCCGCGAAGTCGATCCCCGCGCCGCCCGGCACCGACACCGCCTCCGCCGACGGCGTCTCCGCGGCCCGCGCCTCGAACTCGTCCAGCACCGAACGCGACACCGGCGCCACCGCCGACGCCCCGTCGGCCAGCAGCACCGACACCTCACCCGCCGGCAGACACGTCACCGACGCGTCACCATCCACATCGGCCACCATCGCCTCCAACACCGCCCGGTACATGCCACCGAGGCGGGCGACCTGCGGCACGCCGAGGTGGCGAAGGTTGGCCTCCAGCGTGAGGAAGCCGAGCCGGCTGATCACGCCGAGCGGGAACTCGTTGGGGCTGTCGTCGATCGAGTCGGCGTAGTCGATCTCGTCGGTGTCGATCTGGTGGAAGTCGTGGAAGCTGAACCGGACGTCGAGCATCCGGCCGCCGTCGCCGACCTCGCGCTGGAGCACCGGGAGCGGGTACCGGCGGTGCGGCCACGCCTCCAGTTCCCCGGCGAACGTCCGTGCGATCAGCTCCCGCCAGGTCCGCGCGCCCGTGTCGTGCACGAACGGCACCGTGTTCAGGTGCATGCCGTAGACGCGGTCGGCGCCGGCGACCTCGGGGCGGATGTTGCACACCAGTCCGGTGAAGAACGACTCCGCGTCGGTCAGCTGGCTCATCACCTTCAGGTGCGCGGCCAGCATCACCGACTTGAACGGCACGCCGGTCTGGCGGGCCAGCGCCCGCAGGCCCGGCTCCAGGTCGTGCAGCGGCACCCAGTGGTCGTACTGGGCGCCCGCCTCGGCGGTCGGATCGCCCCAGCCCTCGGGCAGCACGAACCGGTCCCGGCCGGCGACCCGGTCGTGCCAGAAGGCGCGGTCCGTCCCCTCGGCGGTGGAGCGCAGCTCGGCGGCGACCGCGTCGGCGAAGCGCACCGGCGGCTCCGGGCGCGGCTCGACCGGCAGCCCGTCGCGGATCCGGTGGTACGCGCCGACCAGCTCCATCATCAGCGAGTGGTAGCTCCAGCCGTCCATGATGGGGTGGCACTCGGTGAGGGTGAGCCACCAGCTGCCGTCCGCGCAGACCCGCGCGTGCAGCCGGAACAGCGCCGGCCGGGCGAGGTCGAACATCTCGGCCCGCTCGGCGGCGATGAAGTCGCGCAGCTCCCGCTCCAGGCCGGCCCGGTCGGTGGCGCGCGCCCGGTCCATGCCGACGGGCATCTCGGCGGTGGCGTGCACGAGCTGCATCGGCACCGAGTAGCCGGTCAGGTCGAACGACGTACGCAGCACCTCGTGCCGGCGCACCAGCAGCGCGGCGGCCTCCCGGAACGCGTCGAGGGAGAACTCGCCGGCGTCGGGGATGCGGTAGGTGGTGGCGTTGAGGTAGTGGTTGTGCTCGTCGGCGAGCATCTCCGCGAGCATGCCGAGCTGCACCTGGGTGCAGGGGTACGCGTCGACGACGCCGTCGGGCAGCGCGGCGCGGTCGGCCTCGCCGATCAGGGCGAACGGCGCGACGGCCGGCTCCTGGGCGGCCGGGGCGGGGCGGCCGGTGAGGAACTCCGCCAGCTCGGCGATGGTGCGCCGCTCGAAGAGGTCGCGCACCTGCACGTCGAGGCCGGCGGCCCGGATGGCCCCGGCGAGCGCGACGGCGCGGATCGAGTCGCCGCCGACGTCGAAGAAGCCGTCCTCGACGCCGACCCGCTCCAGGCCGAGCAGCTCGGCCCAGATCGCGGCGAGCCGCTCCTCCACCTCGGTACGCGGCGCCACGTAGGGCCGGTCGGTGGCGGTCAGCGTACGGTCGGGGGCGGGCAGCGCCCGCTTGTCGAGCTTGCCGTTGACGGTCAGCGGCAGCCGGGCCAGCGGCACGAACGCCGACGGGATCATGTACTCGGGCAGGGTGCGGGCCAGCGCGGCGCGCACCTGCCCCGGTCGGGGCAGCTCCGCCTGCTCGTCGACGACCGAGTACGCCACCAGCCGCCGGTCGCCGGGGGTGTCCTCGCGGACGACGACCACGGCCTCGCGTACCCCGGGCAGGGCCGCGATGGCGGCCTCGATCTCGCCCAGCTCGACCCGGTAGCCCCGGATCTTCACCTGGTCGTCGATGCGGCCGACGAACTCCAGGCTGCCGTCGGCGCGCCGGCGGGCCAGGTCGCCGCTGCGGTAGAGCCGGGCGCCGGGCGGCCCGAACGGGTCGGGCACGAACCGCTGGGCGGTCAGCTCGGGCCGGTTCAGGTAGCCCCGGGCCACGCCGGGCCCGCCGACGTGGATCTCGCCGGTGACGCCGACCGGCACCGGGTTGCCGTACGCGTCGAGCAGGTGGATGCTCAGGTCGGCCAGCGGGACGCCGATCGGGTTGGCGGCGCCGGCCAGGTCCTCCGGGCCCACCTCGTAGTAGGTGGCGTGCACCGTGATCTCGGTGATGCCGTAGAGGTTCAGCAGCCGGGGCGCGGCCAGCCCGCGCCGGGCCACCCAGGGGCCGAGGTCGGCGTACTCGAGCTTCTCGCCGGCGAAGACGACCGCGCGCAGCGCGAGCCGGTCGACGCGGGGGTCGCCGTCGCGGGCCAGCCCCACCAGGCCGCGGAACGCCGTCGGGGTCTGGTTGAGCACCGTGACCTGCTCGTCGACCAGCAGGTCGAGCAGGTCGCCCGGGGAACGGGTGACCTCGCGGGGCACCACCACGAGCCGGCCGCCGTACAGCAGGGCGCCCCACAGCTCCCACACCGACACGTCGAAGGCGTAGGAGTGGAACAGCGGCCACACGTCGGCGGGGCCGAAGTTCAGGTCGTCCTGGACCACGGTCATCAGGCGCAGCACGTTGGCGTGGGTCAGGAAGACGCCCTTGGGGCGGCCGGTCGAGCCGGAGGTGTAGATGACGTAGATCAGGTTCTCGGGGTCGACGGCGACGCCCGGGTCGGTGCCGGGCCGCCCGGCGATCCGCCCGGCGTGCTCGGGGTCGTCGAGCACCACCACGGTGCCGTCGAAGTCGGCGAACCGGGCCCGGTGGGTCCCGGTGGTCACCACGATCCGCGCGCCCGCGTCGGCGAGCATGAACTCGAGCCGGTCGGCGGGGACGCCCGGCTCCACCGGCAGGTACGCCGCCCCGGACTTCAGCACGCCCAGCAGGGTGGGCACCAGTTCCGCGCCGCGGTCCAGGCAGACCGCGACCAGCCGTTCCGGGCCCGCGCCGAGGGCCCGCAGGTCGTGCGCCAGCCGGTTCGCGGTGGCGTCCAGTTCGGCGTACGTCAGGCGCGTCGCGCCGGCCACGACGGCGGTCGCGCCCGCGTGGGCGGCGGCGGTGGCGGCGAAGGCGCCGTGCACGGTGCCGGTCACCGGCGCGGCGGGGCGCACCGGCGCGGGCGTCGCCGCGGCCAGCTCGGCGGCGTCGAGGATGCGCAGCGCGGAGATCCGGGCGTGCGGGTCGGCGCCGACGTGCTCCAGCAGCCGGCCGAGGTGTTCGGCCAGCCGCCGCACCGTGGCCTCGTCGAAGAGCGCGGTGGCGTACTCCAGGTGCCCGCGCAGCCGGCCGTCGGCGCCCTCGACGACGTGCAGCTGGAGGTCGACCTTGGCGACCCGGGTGGGCAGCCAGAGCGTCTCGGCGGCGAGGCCGGCCGGCCAGGTGCCGCCGGGAGCGTCGTCGCCGAGGGTGAAGGCGACCTGGTAGAGCGGCGTGCGGGAGAGGTCCCGCTCCGGTTCGAGCTCGTCGACCAGCAGGGCGAACGGCACGTCGGCGTGCGCGAAGGCGTCCCGCACCGTGGCGCGGTTGGCGCGCAGCAGGTCGGCGAAGGTCGGGTCCCCCGTCCAGCTGCCCCGCAGGACGAGGTTGTCGATGCCGTACCCGACCAGGTTGCGCAGCTCGGCGCGGTCGCGTACCGACGTCACGCTGCCCACGGGGATGTCGGTGCGGCCGGTGTGGCGCGACAGCAGCGCCTGGAAGGCGGTCAGCAGGGTGACGAAGAGGGTGGTCTCCGCGTCGCGGGCGATCTCCCGCAGCGCGGCGGAGAGGTCGGCGGAGAGCGCGAACGGCACCGAGGCGCCCCGCCAGTCGCGTACGCGAGGCCGGGGCCGGTCGGCGGGCAGCTCCAGCGGGGCGAGGCCGGCGAGCCGGTCGCGCCAGTGCTCCAGGTGCCGCTCCAGCAGCTCGCCGCGCAGCCGGTCGCGCTGCCACGCCGCGAAGTCGGCGAACTGGACCGCCGGCGGCTTCAGCGGCGACCGCTCACCCCGGACGTACGCGCCGTACAGCTCGGCCAGGTCGCCGAGGAGCACCGCCGTGGAGGGCGCGTCGCAGGCGATGTGGTGCAGCACCAGCACCAGCAGGTGCTCGGTGGGGCCGAGCCGCAGCAGCGTCGCCCGTACCGGCCACTCGGTGGCCAGGTCGAAGCCGGTGGCGGCCAGCTCGGTCATCGCCTCGGTGGCCCGGTCCTCCCGTTCGGCCTCGGCCACCCCGGAGAGGTCGACCAGCGGCAGCTCCCGCGGGCGGGGCTCGTCGACGACCTGCACGGGCGTCAGGTCGGCCATGGCGTAGCGGGTGCGCAGGATCTCGTGCCGGGCGATCAGGGCGTCCCACGCCCGGGCCAGCGCGGCCCCGTCCAGCGGCCCGCGCAGCCGCAGCGCCGAGGAGACCAGGTACTCCGGGCTGGTGGGGTCCAGCCGGTTGAGGAACCACATCTGCTGCTGGCCGAAGGAGAGCGGCAGGTCGCCCGAGCGGTCGACGGTCGGGATCCCGGCGCGCCGGCCGGCGGCCCGGCCCGCCAGCCGGCGTTGGACGAACGCCTCGCGCAGGTTCGGCTGGTTCGCGGTCGAGGTCATGCCTGGTACTCCTTGGTCTGCCGCAGGTCTTCGGTCAGGTCGGCGTCGGAAAGCGCGTCCACCTCGGCCCGGATGAGGTCCTCCACCGCGCCCGCCATCGCCTCGACGGTCGGGTGCTCGAAGACGAGCCGGAGCGACACGTCGAGGTCGAACTCCTCCTGGAGGCTGGCGACCAGCCGGCCCGCGAGGACGGAGTGCCCGCCCATGGCGAAGAAGTTGTGCCGTACGCCGACGGGCACGCCCAGCAGGTCGCTCCAGATCTCGCAGAGGCGTTCCTCGACGACGGTGCGCGGCGCGACGAGGGCGTCCTCGGCGCCGGCCGCACCGGTCGACACCGCGCGGGAGAGCAGGGCGAGCAGGGCGGCGCGGTCCACCTTGCCGTTGGCGTTGAGCGGGATCTCGGCCACCGGCACGAGCAGGCTGGGCGTCATGTAGTCGGGCAGCAGCCGGGCGCAGTGCGCGGCCAGGTCGGGCGCCTCGCCCCGGTGGAAGGCGACCAGCCGGTCCTCGTGGACGATGACCACGCACTGGGCCACGCCGGGGTGTTCCTCGACGACCGCGCGGATCTCGCCGAGTTCGATGCGGTAGCCGCGTACCTTGACCTGGTCGTCGACGCGGCCGACGAAGTCCATCACCCCGTCGGGGCGCATCCGGACCAGGTCCCCGCTGCGGTAGAGCCGGCTGCCGGGCGGCCCGTACGGGTCGGGCACGAACTTCTCGGCGGTCAGGTCCGGCCGGCCGGCGTAGCCGGTGGCCAGGCACTCCCCGCCGATGCACAGCTCACCGACCACGCCGACCGGCAGCAGCCGCAGCGCGTCGTCGAGCACCCGGACGGTGGTGTTCGCCATCGCCCGGCCGATCGGCACGATGTCGGTGGTCTGCGGCGTCTCGACCGGGTGGGCCGTCATGATCACGGTGGTCTCGGTCGGCCCGTAGCTGTTGGTGAGGCCGCCCGGCCCGAGCCGGTCCAGCCACCGGTTGGCGATCTCCCCGCGCAGCGCCGCCCCGGCCGTCCAGATCAGACCGGAGAGCTGGCCCGCCTGCTCGTCGTCGAGCTGTTCGGTGAGCAGTTCCAGGTGCGGCGGGGTCATGATGAAGCGGTCGAACGGGCCGGCCTTGACGAGCAGGGCGCCCAGCTCGGCGATGTCGAGGGCGGCGGGCAGCAGGGTCACCGACTGTCCCGAGACCAGCGGGCTGAACAGGTTGGGAATGGACAGGTCGAAGGCGATGGTGGTGAACAGCGGCGCGCCGTCGCCCTGCCCCGCGCGCGTACCCCGGTCGCCGAGTGCCTCGGTCTCGACGGCGCAGGCGAGGAAGTTGGTCACCGCCCGGTGCGGCAGCAGCACGCCCTTGGGGCGGCCGGTCGAGCCGGAGGTGAACAGCACGTACGCCGTCTCGGCCGGGTCGGTGTCGCGCTCCGGCCGGTCGGTGGGGCCGGCGCAGACCATCAGCCGGTGGGTGTCCACGTGCAGGGTCGGCACGGTGAACCGGGGCGCGTACGCCGCCTGGGTGACGCCCAGCCGCACGCCGGCGGTGGCGAGCATGTGCGCGATCCGCCCGGCGGGGTACGACGGGTCGAGCGGCAGGACGGCCGCTCCCGCCTTCCAGGTGCCGAGGATCGCCGCGACCAGGTCGACGCCCCGGTCCAGCAGGACGGCCACCACCGCGCCCCGGGCGACGCCCGCGTGCCGCAGGTGGTGGGCGAACTGGTTGGCCCGGTCGTCCAGCGCCGCGTAGGTGGTGGTGAGGTCGCCGTGCCGCAGCGCCACCGCGTCGGGCGTCCGGCGGCGCTGGGCCTCGAAGAGGTCGCAGACAGTGGCGGCGGTGCGGGGCATGGTGGGCCCGTGCACCTCGTGCAGGAGCAGCTGACGCTCGTCGGGCGTGAGCAGGTCGAGGTCGTCGAGCGGGGTCGCCGGCTCGGCCACGGCCGCGGCGAGCAGCCGGACGAAGTGCTCGGCCATCCGCCGGACGGTGGGCTCGTCGAACAGGGCGGTGGCGTACTCCAGGCTGCCGGCCAGGGTGCCGTCCGGGCGGGGCCAGACGTGCATGGTGAGGTCGGTCTTGGCGACCCGGGCCGCCCGGCGCAGGGCTTCCAGCAGCGTCTCGTCGTCGGTCGACTGGCCGGTGATGCCGCCCTCCTGCACGTTGAGCATCACCTGGTAGAGCGGGGTACGGGAGAGGTCACGCACGTCGACGAGGTCGTCGACGACCCGCTCGAAGGGCAGGTCCTGGTGGGCGAGGGCGGCCAGGGCCTGCGACCGGACGGCCCGCAGGGCCGCCTCGAACGGCGCGGACGGGTCCAGGGTGCAGCGCACCACCACGGGGTTGAGGAACACCCCGGCGACCTGTTCCGCCTCGGCGGGCCGCCGGCCGGAGGTGGGCGCGCCGACGGCGACGTCCCACTGCCCGCTGTAGCGGGCCAGCAGCGTGGCGAAGCCCGCCAGCATGGTCATGAACGGGGTCGCCGAGCAGCTCCGGCCGAGCGTGGTCAGCTGCTGCGCGAGCTCCGCGGGCACCTCGAACTCGACGTGCGCGCCGCGCGGGTCGCGTTCGGACGGCCGGGGCCGGTCCAGCGGGAGGGCCAGCTCGGGCACTCCGGCCAGGTGCTCGCGCCAGAAGCCGAGTTCCCGCTCGACCAGCTCGTCGGTGAGGTACCGGTGCTGCCAGGTCGCGTAGTCGGCGTAGTGCACCGTCAGTTCCGGCAGGTCGGGCTCCCGGCCGGCGGCCCCCGCCGCGCAGAGTTCCCGCAGGTCGCGCTCCAGGAGCGCGGCGGTGCTCGCGTCGGAGGCGATGTGGTGCAGTGCCACGAGCAGCAGGTGGTCCGCGCCGGCCGAGGTGACCAGGGTGGCCCGCCACAGCGGCCCGGTACGCAGGTCGAAGCCCTGGCGCAGCTGCGCGTCCACGAGGTCGACGAGCGGGGCCTCGGCCGCGTCGACGACCGTGAGCTCGACGGGGCCGGGCGGGTCGACGCGCTGCTGCGGCTCGCCGTCGCGGGTCAGGTAGCGGGTGCGCAGCGCCTCGTGCCGGGCCTCGAGCGCGGCCAGCGCCGCCCGTACGGTGTCGGGCGCCAGCGAGCCGGGCAGGCGCAGGTAGAGCGGCACCACCCACTCGGGGCTGCCCGGGTGCAGCTGGTCCAGCAGCCACAGCCGCCGCTGGGCCGGGGAGAGCGGCAGCGCGCCCGTACGGGGCACGGGGACCACCGCCGACGTCGCGGGGGCGTCGTCGGTCAGCAGGGCGGCCTGCGCCTCGACGGTGCTCGCCGCCAGCAGGTCCCGCAGCCCGATCCGTACGCCCGACTCGGCGGCGAGCCGGCTGGCGAGGCGGACGGTCACCAGCGACGACCCGCCGAGCTGGAAGAGGTCGTCGTGCACGCCGACGCGCTCGACGCCGAGCAGCTCCTGCCAGAGCCGGGCGACCAGTCGCTCGGCGTCGGTACGCGGGGCCAGGTAGGCCGTGCGGTCGGCGGTCTCCACCGGCGGCAGCGCCGCCCGGTCCACCTTGCCGCCGGTGGTGAGCGGAAACTCCGCCACCGGCACGAACACGGCCGGCACCAGGGGCTCGGGCAGCCGGTCGGTCAGGAAGGAGCGCAGCTGCGCGGCGGTCAGTGGGCGGCGGCTGGCGACGTACGCGGCCAGCCGGGGGCTGCCGCCGGGTTCGGCGAAGCCGACGACCACCGCCCGCCGGACGTCGGGGTGGGCGGCCAGCGCGGCCTCCACCTCGCCCGGCTCGATCCGCACCCCATTGATCTTGAGTTGGTCGTCGGTGCGGCCGACGAACTCCAGGCTGCGGTCCGAGCGCCACCGGACCTGGTCGCCGGTGCGGTAGAGCCGCGCGCCGGGCGGCCCGTACTCGTCGGGGACGAACCGCTCGGCGGTCAGGTCGGGGCGGCCGAGGTAGCCGCGGCCGAGCCCGGCCCCGCCGACGTAGAGGTCGCCGACCACGCCGATCGGCACCGGCCGCCGGTTGGCGTCCAGCACCTGCAGGCGCAGGTTGTCCAGCGGCCGGCCGATCGGCACCGGGCCGGTGCGCTGGGCCAGGTCGACCTGCTGGGCGGTGACGTCGATGGCGCACTCGGTCGGGCCGTAGGTGTTCCAGACCCGCACCCCGGGCACCGCCGCGAGCCGCTGGCACAGCTCGGCGTGCAGCGGCTCGCCGGCGGAGAAGACCAGCCGCAGCGAGGTGCACCTCGGCCAGTCCGGCTCCTCCGTCACCAGGTTCAGCACCGACGGCACGCCCTGGAGCACGGTGGCCCCGGTCCGGATGACCGCCGCCACCAGGGCGGCCGGGTCGCGTTCGGCGCCGTCCGGGGCGAGCGCCACCGTCGCCCCGCAGATCAGCGGGGCGAAGAACTCCCAACCGGCCGCGTCGAAGCTCACCGCGGTCTTCTGCAACACCCGGTCCGCCGGCGACAGGCCGTGCTGGCGGACCGTCCAGGCCACCCGGTTGCCGATGGCCCCGTGGGTGACGACCACGCCCTTGGGGCGGCCGGTCGAGCCGGAGGTGTAGATGACGTACGCGGCGTTGTCGGGATCGATCCGTACCGGCGGCGCGGTGTCCGGCCCGGCCTCGATCCGGGACCGGTCGGCGTCCAGGCAGACCACGTGCGACGGCCCGGCCAGCCCGTCGTCGCGCAGGTCGGCCTGGGTGAGCACGACGTTCACCCCGGTGTCGGCGACGATCCACCGCCGCCGGTCCACCGGGTGCGCCGGGTCCAGCGGCAGGTACGCGCCGCCGGCCCGCCACACCCCGAGCAGGGCGACCACGAGGTCGACGCCCCGGCGCAGGTGCACGCCGACCGTCGACTCGGGACCGACGCCCAGCCCGACGAGGTGCCGGGCGAGCTGGTTGGCGCGCCGGTCCAGCTCGGCGTAGCCGACCCGGACGTCGCCGGCGAGCACCGCGGTCGCGTCGGGCGTCGCCGCGGCCTGGCGGGCGATCAGGTCCGGCAGGACGACGGGGTCGGCCGTGCCCGCTCCGGCGGCCGGCAGGGTGGACGAAGGGGTGCTCATCGGGGTGCTCCTCCGGGGTGGGGGTCGATCGCGGACGGCCGGGGGTCACGCCTGCCGGGGGTCCGTCAGACGGACGCGCCGTCCATCCGCAGGCGCAGGCTCTTCGGCCGCATGTCGGTCCAGAGCTCGTTGATCCGGCTGAGGCACTGCTCACGGGTGCCCTCGGTGCCCTCGGCACGCCAGCCGGCCGGCAGCGCCCGGTCGCTCCACCAGATCGAGTACTGCTCCTCGTCGTTGAGCACCACCAGGTAGCTGCGGTCGTCGTCGCTCATGTCGTCTCCCTCGTGGGTTCGGCGGCCGCCACGGCGGCGGCCGCTACGGGTGTGAAGTCGTCGATCCGCACGCCGAGGCCGCGCTCGGCCGCCGCGCGGCGGACGTGTTCGGCCAGCGCGATGTCCAGCACGCCCAGCCCGAACGGCGAGACCACCACCGGCCCGGGCACGTCAGCGGGGGGCAGTGCCGCACCGCCGGCCAGCCGGCCGATGGTGGTGTGGATGAAGTCCCGGCCGCCGGTGAGCTGCTCGGCGAGGTGCAGCGAGGTGCGCTCGCGGCACACGTGGTCGGGGTCGTCGACGACGTTGCGGGCCGCCAGCACCGACCGGGGGTGCAGGTCGCGCAGCGACAGGTGCAGCACCACGCTCTCCGGCTGGCAGGCCGTCAGCTCCAGGTGCGGTTCGCTGGCGGTGGTGGCGATCGAGACCAGTCGGTGGGCGGCCAGCGCCCGCTCGGCGCTCGCCGCCACGCTGATCGTCGTGGCCGGCAGCAGGGCCGCCGCGCGGGCGGCGAACGCCTCGGCCCGGCGCGGGTCGGCGTCGTGGAGCACCAGGGAGGCCGGCGGCGCCAGGGCCACGGTCAGGAAACGCAGCACCTGCTCGTTGATCAGCCCGCAGCCGATCAGCGCCAGGCCGTCCGGGGGACGCTCGGCGGTCAGCAGCTGCGCGGCGAGGGCCGCGCCGGCCGCGGTCCGCCGGGCGGAGACGACCGATCCCTCGATGACCGCCTCGGGCCGGCCGGTCTCGAGCGAGTTGAGCACGATGGCGGCGCTGGCCCGGTCCAGGCCCCGTTCGATGTTGGCCGGGAACGAGGAGATCCACTTCATGCCGGCGGCCGGCGGGTCGGCGCCCAGGTACGCGGGCAGGCCGATGATGCGGTTGCGGGCGTCGTCGGGGAAGCGCAGGAAGACCGAGTGCGGCAGGCTCGTGCGGCCCTGCTCGTGCAGCAGGTACGCCTGCCGGACGAGGTCGATGACCCGGACCTCGTCGCCGTCGAGCACGTCCCGGACCACGGCATGGCCGATGATCAGCATTTGTCGCCCTTCCACAGGTGGCTGACCTCGCCGAACTGTTCGGTCACCCAGCGATCGGAGTAGATGGTGTCGAGGTAGCGGTCGCCGTTGTCCGGGAAGATCAGGACGCTGGTGCTGCCCGCGGGCAGGTCCGCGATCCGGCGCCGCAGCGCGGCCACCGTCGCGCCGGAGGAGCCGCCGGCGAGGATGGCCTCCCGCACGGCCAGCAGCCGGCAGCCGACCACGCAGTCGAGGTCGGAGACGTGCAGCACCTCGTCCGGGCGGGCGTTGGCGGCCAGCGGGGGCACCACGGACGCGCCGTGCCCGGGGATCAGCCGGGGCGCGGGCGGGTGGCCGAAGATCGCGCTGCCGACGGCGTCGACGGCGACGATGCGGGTGGAGTGGCCGTTCTCGCGCAGGTAGTCCGCGCAGCCGACCAGGGTGCCGCAGGTGCCGGTGGAGCAGAACAGGTAGTCGACCCGCCCGTCCAGCTCGGTCATGATCTCGGCCATGGTCTGCCGCTGCGCCCCGGCGTTGAGCGGGTTGGTGTACTGGTCCGGACGGTAGGCGCCGGGCACGGTCTCCACCAGCTCGCGCACCCGGCGTCGCCGGACCGCCAGGTACTCGCCGGTCACCGGGTCGGGGTGCTCGATCATGTCGATCTCGGCCCGGTACGCGGCCAGCACCGCCAGGTTCTGCCGGGTGGTCTTCGGGTCCACCACGCAGATGAAGCGGATGCCGAAGTACGCGCAGATCTGGGCCAGGCCGATGGCGAGGTTGCCGGAGCTGGACTCCACCACCACGGACCGTCCCGGCACCAGTTCACCGGACTCGATCTTCCCGCGCAGCATGTTCAGCGCCGCCCGGTCCTTGATGCTCCCGCCCGGATTGAACTGTTCGAGTTTCGCGTACGCCCGGGCGGGAAACTCGGGAAACAACCGGTCCAGGCGCACCAGGGGCGTGTTGCCGACCGTGGAGAGAATTCCCTGATCCATTTCAACCCCCTCTCCGGGCTGACGGAAGGTCGCCCGCAACCACCGTGCGGGCGCAGTGCGGCACCGCGTCGACGACGGGCGCCGGGTGAGCGGTCCGCTCAGCTCATGCCGAGTTCGAGCAGCAGCCGCTCGTCGGCGTCGCCGGCGAGACTGGCGTCGGCCACCGACGCGGCCGGGTCGGCGCACGCCGCGCCGAGCAGGGCCAGGTACTGGTCGAAGAGCCGCTCGACGGTGGCGCGGTCGAGCAGGTCCCTGTCGTAGTTGAACTCGGTACGCAGGGACAGGTCGGGCATCTGGTGGATCGTCACGGCGAGGTCGAACTGCCCCTCGTCGTACGGCACCACCAGCTGGCGGACCCGGTGCCCGACGAATCCGTTGCTGGTGTCGGACAGGGTGTCGCCGTGCTGCCGGGTGAGCAGCGTGATGGTGACCCGCACCAGCGGGTCCCGGTCCCGGCGGGCCGCCTGGACCAGGGGGAACGGGTAGGCGGCGCGCGCCACCCCGTCCGAGAGCTGCCGTCCCGCGCCGGAGATCGCCGCCGCGAACGTGGTGTCCGGGGCGAACGACGAGCGCAGCACGACCGGATTCACCAGCATCCCGACCACCTCCCGCAGTGCCCGTCCCCGCCGCAACGAGACCGGGCAGCCGATGGTGAACTCGCGCTGCCCGGTGCACCGGTGCAGCAGCGCCTCGAAGACGCCGAGCAGGACGCTGAACGGGGTGACCGCCAGGGCGGCGGCCGTGGCGCGTACCTGCCGGGCGACGTCGTCCGGCAGCATCCGCGCCACGGCCGCACCCCGGTACGAGCGGGTGGCGGAGCGGGGCCGGTCGGTGGGCAGGGTGGCGGCGGTGGCCCCGGCGCAGGTGCGGGCCCAGTGCTCGGCCAGTTCGGCGCGCCGGGGGCCGGCCAGCATGGCCTGCTCCCGCGCGACGAACTCGTCGTAGCTCGGTCGCGTCGGCCAGTCGACCGTGCCCCCACCCCGCAGCACCCGGTACGCGTCGCCGAGGTCCCGCCAGATCAGGTACTGCGAGAGCCCGTCGGTGGCGATGTGGTGGATGACCAGGACCAGCGCGCAGTCCGTGCCCCGCCGCAGCAGCACCGCCCGCAGGGGGCCGTCGTCTTCGAGCCGCAGCGGCCGCTCGCCGACGGCGTGGATCAGCGTACGCAGCGTCGCGTCGTCCACATCGCCGACGTCGCGGATCTCGACCACCCCCGGACCGCGGGGGTCCACCAGCCGCACCGGCCCCGCGTCGGTCTCGGTGAACCGGGACCGGAGCAGGTCGTGCCGTTCCTGCACGGCGACGAGGGCGGCCCGCAGCGCGTCGATGTCGAGGACCGGCTCGGCGAGCACGGCCGTCACCACGTTGCTGGTCGAGCTCTCGGGCGCGAGTCGGTACAGCGCCCACTGCGCGGCCTGACCGACGGACAGCTCCCGGGCGTCCCCGTCGCCGGCGTTCACTTGGCCGCGAGCACGAAGTCGGTCAGGTCCCGGACGCGGACGAAGTTGCCGACCTCCTCGTCCGGCACCTCGATGTCGAAGTGCACCTCGGCGGCGCCTAGCAGGTCGACCAGCTTGAGCGAGTCGAGGCCCAGGTCCACGAAGGTGTCGTCGGCGGAGATCGGCCGGTCCGGCTGCTCGGTCATCAGCTTTCGGGTCAGCTGCTCGACGTCGGCAGCCACCTGGTCAACGGTCATGTCAGTGTCCTTTCCAGAGGGTGTTCAGGGCATCCGGACGATCTGGCCGGCGTAGGCGAGGCCGGCGCCGAAGCCGAGCAGCAGCGCCTTGTCGCCGGGCTTGGTCCGGCCGCTCTCGTGCAGCCGGCTCAGGGCGAGCGGCACCGAGGCCGCCGAGGTGTTCCCGGTGTCGATGACGTCCCGGGCGACCTTCTCCTCCGGGATCTCCAGGATCTCGGCGAGCTGCTCGATGATCCGCAGGTTCGCCTGGTGCGGCACGAACCAGTCGATCTCCGACAGGTCGATCCCGGCGCGGGCGCAGGCCTCCCGCGCGACCGGGGGGATGTTCTTGGTGGACCACCGGTAGACCAGCGGCCCGTTCATCGAGGCGTACTCCTTGCCGTCCCTGGCCCACTTCGTGCCGAGGATCGGGGCCCGGCGGCCGTCGCTGCCCCAGACCACGGGGCCGATGCCCTCGGTTCCGGAGCGGGAGATCACCGCGGCGCCCGCGCCGTCGCCGAAGATGACGTACGTCGCTGGGTCCTCGGGGTCGATGAACTCGGTGAGGTGCTCGGCGCCGATGACCAGCACGTTGCGCGCCTCGCCGAGGCGCACCGCGTTGGACGCGACCGACACCGAGTAGGCGAAGCCCGCGCAGGCGGCGTTCAGGTCGAACGCGCCGGTGGCCGGGATGCCGATGCGGTGCGCGACCTCCGGCGCACCACCCGGGATCCGGTCCCGCTTGGTGGCGGTCGCCAGGATGAGCAGGTCGACCTCGGACGGGTCGACGTTCGCCATCGCCAGCGCCTTCGCGCCAGCCTCGGCCGACATCACCGGCACGGTCTCGCCCGGGCCGGCGCTGTGCCGGGTCTTGATCCCGGTGCGCTCCTCGATCCACTCCGTCGTCACGTTCGTACGCAGTGCGATGTCCGGGTTGGTGACCACGCGGGTGGGCCGATAGGCGCCGAGCCCGGTGATCGCCGAACCGAAGATGCTCGACATCGTTCTCCCTTCGTCAACCCGGCCGGCAGCCGTGTCGAGGACTGCCGGGAGAAAGGCTCGGGCTGCCGCCTCATAGCTTCTCTACATATCGACGCGGCATAGGAATGCCATAGCCGGCGGAGGAATCCTGCGTCGGGCGCGGACCGCCGAGGCCCGAAGACCGATCGGAAGGGCCAGGATGAGAGAGTTCACTGACCGGGTGGCGGTGGTCACCGGCGCCGGCTCCGGCATCGGCCGCGCGCTCGCCGTCGAGCTGGCCGCCCGGGGCGCCGGACTCGCCGTCTCCGACGTGGACGACGAGGGGCTGCGGGAGACCGTACGCCGCTGCGCGGCGTTCGAGGGCCAGGTGCACGGTTACCGGTTGGACGTGACGGACCGGGCCGCGGTGCTGGCCCACGCCGAGCGGGTCGAGGCCGACTTCGGCCGGGCCGACCTGGTCGTCAACAACGCCGGGGTGACCCTGCTCGCCTCGGTCACCGACGCGACCTGGGAAGACCTCGAATGGGTGATGGACGTCGACTTCTGGGGGGTCGTGCACGGCACCCGGGCGTTCCTGCCGCTGCTGACCGCCTCGCGTGGCCGTCTGGTCAACGTCTCCAGCGTGCTGGGGCTGGCCGGCGCACCCATGCAGAGCGGGTACAACGCCGCCAAGTTCGCCGTCCGGGGCTTCACGGAGGCGGTGGCGCGGGAACTGCGGGCCGACGGGGTGCCGGTCGGGGTGAGCTGCGTGTACCCGGGCCGGATCAGGACGAACATCATGCGCAACGCCCGCAACGACGGGCTGCGCGACTACCAGGCGGTCCGGGAGCACTTCGAGCGCTCGGTGGCCGTCACGCCGGAGCACGCCGCCCGCGCCATCCTGCGCGGGGTGGCCCGCAACCGGGCCAGGATCCTGATCGGAGCGGACGCCTACCGCACCGACTTCCTGACCCGGCTGCTCGGCCCCTGGTACTCCGGGGTCACCGGCGACGGCCGGCGGCCGGTCACATCGCGAGGCCGCCGTCCACGGTGATCACCTGGCCGGTCAGGTACGAGGCGCGCGACGAGAGCAGGAACGAGACCACCTCGGCGATCTCCTCGCTGAGCCCGACCCGGCCCAGGGCCACCCGGTCCCGGGCGACGGTCTCCAGCTCGTCGGAGAGCGCGGCGATCATGTCGGTGTCGATGTAGCCCGGCGCGACCACGTTGGCCCGGATGTTGTACCGGCCGACCTCCTTCGCCAGCGCCTTCGTGAAACCGATGACCCCGGCCTTCGAGGCGGAGTAGTTGGTCTGCATCGGGTTGCCGGCCACCCCGGACACCGAGGAGACCGTGACGATCGACCCGGCGCGCCGGCGCATCATCCGGCGGATCACCGCGCGGCACAGGTGGTAGGTGCCGTCCAGGTTCACCCCCATGACCGCGCGCCAGTCGGCGTCGGCCATCAGGGCCAGCGGTCTGTCCCGGATGATGCCGGCGACGCTGACCACCGCGTCGGGGTCGCCCAGTTCCCGCTCGGTGGTCGACACGAAGTCCCGGACCGCCGCGGCGTCGGAGACGTCGACCATCATCGCCAGGACGCGCCCACCGTCCCGGGTCGCCTCCGCGACGACCTCGTCGGCGGCGTCCTTGCTGGACTGGTAGCACATGGCGACGTCGTAGCCGTCGCGAACCAGCTGGCGGACCACCGCCCGGCCGATCCCCCGCGAGCCTCCGGTGACCAGGGCGACGGGCCGCCCGCCGGCGCTCACCGCGTCGCCCCGGAGGCTGTCGCCGCCGGCACCGCCCCGGCGGGTTCCTGCGGACCGGTGGTCGCCACCACGGCCGCCTGGCGGTTCGCCGTGTCGAGGGACGCCCGCAGCGACTCCACCGAGCGCATCGCCCCGACGAGCCGGCCGACCCGCAGCACCACGGTGTCCCCGACCATGCTGTCGCCGGTGACGAAGGCGGTGTCGGCGACCAGTCGGTTCATGGTGACCCGGTGTTCCACCGTCTCCCCGGGCAGCACCGGCCGGCCGAACCGGATGTGTTCGAAGACGCCGGCCACCGGCACGCCGTCGGTCAGCACGTCCGGCATCGGCCGGTCGTGTCGGATCAGCACCAGCGCCGCCTGCCCCCAGGACTCCAGCAGCAGCGACATCGGCAGTGGCCGGTCACCGGTGACGGTGAAGGAGCCCACCAGCCGCCGCCGGGACACCAGCTCGGTGACCCGGTCGACCAGCAGCATCGGTGGCCGGTGCGGGACGATCCGTTTGATCTCCTCGATCCCCATCATGGCGGTCACTCCTCGCTCGCGAAGCGCAGCAACACCTCGGCGACGGGCACGGCGGCGACGGCGACCTCGCCCCGCCACAGTTCGCCGTCGCGGTGGATCGTGATGACGAGTTCGTCGTCGCCCCGGAAGGGCAGCAGGAAACGGCAGCTGACGATCTCGGTCAACACCAGCTCGGGGGCCACGGCGCGCACCGCCCGGTACACGAACTCGAAGATGTGCACCCCGGGCAGCAGCGGGAATCCGGGGTAGTGTCCGGCGAAGACCGGATCGTCGAGGTCGGGGCGGATCCGGGCCACGACCGTGTCGTGGGCGACCTGCTCCACGTCGACGGGCACGGCCGTCGCGCAGTCGCTCGTTGTCACGCTTTTCACCCCGTGACCGTGCGGCCACCAGCTATATCTTCTCTACACCGCCACCGGCTCGGTGCCCACCGCCCGCAGCGCCCCGGCGCCGGCCACCAGCATCCGGTCGGCCTGGTCGGCCTTCTCCCGGGCGAAGACGCGGACCAGGTCGTGGAAGCGGAAGCGCTGCCGCCGGCCACCGTCGGACTCGACGATCTCCAGCAGCCGGGCGTCGACCAGGTTCTCCCCCACCTCCTCGCCCGCGTGCCGCGACACGCCCAGCACCTCGGCGGTGCACCAGCTCGGAAAGGCCGGCGTGCGCAGCAGCGCCAACCGGCGCAGGGCGAGCTGGCCCAGGTCGGCGAGCTGGTGGTAGCTGCTGTCCAGCCGTTCCCGGACGTCCATCGTGCCCAGCCGGAGCTCGTCCAGCCGGTACCGCTCGTCGGCGAGCCGGTCCGCCAGGTAGCCGAGCGACCAGTGCGGGCGCGCCAGCAGCCGCGATCCGGCGACGCGGACGCCGAGCGAGAGCCGACCGCACAACTCGACGATCCGCCCGGCCGCGTCGGCCTCCTCGGCGACCCGCCGCTCCCCGACGATCCGCCCGAGCAGCGCGAGCGCCTGTTGCCGGTCCAGGGTGCCGACCTCGATCGACGTGGCGCCGGCCAGCTCGGGCATCCGCAGCCGGCTGGTGACGATGACCTGGCAGCCGGGGTCGCCGGGCAGCAGCGGGCAGACCTGCGCGTAGTCCGCCGTGCCGTCGAGCATCACCAGCAGCCGCCGGCCGGCGAGCTGGCTGCGGTAGAGCCGGACCCGTTCGTCGAGACCCTTCGGGATCGCCGCCTCGGCGTGGCCGAGACTGCGCAGGAACCAGCCGAGCACGTCGTACGGCTCGACGGCGTTGCCCCGGGCGCGGCCGAGGTCGGCGTAGAGCTGGCCGTCGGGGAAGGCGCCGCGGGTGAGGTGGGCCGCGTGCAGGGCCAGCGTGCTCTTGCCGACGCCGGCCATCCCGGTCACCACGGCGACCGCCGGGCGGGCCTTCGGCTCGGCGGTCAGCACCCGCAGCAGCCCGCTCAGCTCCTCCTCGCGGCCGGCGAAGTCACCGACGCCGGGCGGGAGCATCGCGGGCCGTACGCCGTGCCAGCTCCGCTCCGCGACGACCGCCGGGGCGGGCGGGCCGGCCAGGATCGCCCGGTACGCCTCGGTGAGCATCGGCCCCGGATCGACGCCCAGCTCGTCGGCCAGCACCCGGCGGCCCTCGTGGTAGACGGCCAGCGCGTCGGCCTGCCGGTCGCAGTGCAGCAGGGCGGTCATCAGCTGGCCCCGCAACCCCTCGTGCAGCGGGTGCTCGGCGACGAGCTGGGTGATCTCGGGGACCAGCCGCACGTGCCGGCCCAGCCGCAGGTCGGCTTCGATCCGGCTCTCCAGGACCGCCATCCGCAGCTCCGCCATCCGGTGCGTCTCGGCCGCCGCGAGGTGCTCGGTCACGTTGGACAGCGCGGGACCGCGCCACAGCGACAGGGCGGCGTGCAACCGCTCGGCGGCCTCGGCGTACCGGCCGTCGCGCAGGGCCTCGCGCCCGACCTCGGCCAGGCGCTCGAACTCGTCGAGGTCGAGCCGGGCGGTGCCGATGCGGATCTGGTACCCCGACCACTGCCGGACGATGTCCACCTCGGCGCCGAGGTACTTACGCAGCCGGGAGACGTAGTTGTAGAGCTGGGCGGCGAAGGTGGCCGGCGGGCGCTCCCCCCAGAGCAGCCCGCACAGCCGGGTGTCCGGCACGGTACGCCCCTCGGCGAGCAGGAGCGCCGCGAGCACGGTCCGCTGCTTCGCGCCGTCCAGCGCCACTTCCGCGTCGCCCTTCCACGCCCCCACCGGCCCCAGTACCCGAAACTCCATCCCCAGCTCCGTTCATCGCGCCGCCCCGGGTAGACAGTCGTCCGAAGACTCATCGGCACCGGCAGCGTCCGCATGCGTGAGCGACACTCAATTTCCTGCGGATGTCACGCTGGCCGTTCAATTGATCACTTTTAGTGACTAGGATGGGGCTGTCGCGTACGGAACGGGAATCCCCGGCCGACGCGGCCCGCCCCGCCGTCCCGGGGCCCCGGCAGGTCCGCGCGCACCCCCGCAGCCAGCACCGGGACACGAATGTGGGTAGTTTCCACTCATGAACTCCGCGCCCCGCTCTGGCACCTTGCAACGGTGACTTCGACTCTCCCGGCCGGCGCCACCGAGCACGCCCGTAGCGGCGTACGGCTGGCCCCGCACTGGTGGGCGTCGGGGCTCGCGCTGCACGAACGCGTGCCCGGGCCGGTCGCCGGCACACCGGGCCGGCCTCCCGCCGACGCACCGCCGGAGGCGGGCGGCGCGGCAGGCGGGCCCGGCAGCGACGACGCACGCGGCACGGGCGGCCCTGCCGCCGCCGATCATGCCAGCGGCGCGGACGTCGAGCGGAAGCTGGCCCGGTGGCGGGCCGGGCACGGGCCGGGCCTCGCGGCGCGACTGGCCGAGGTCGGCCTGGACGAGGCGGGGCTACGCGACCTGCTGGCCGAGGATCCGGCCGCGCTCGCCGCCAGGACGACCCGTCCGCAGTGGGCACAGACCGTCGAGGCGGCGCTGGCCGCCGCGGCGACACCCCGGCCGCCGGCCGACCCGGCCGACTGGCGTGCCGCCCTCACCGCGCCCCTGCGACCGTTCGTCGACGTCGCCGCCGACCAGTTCCGCGACAGCGCCCGCCGGCTCGCGACGCGGCAGACGGTCGACCTGGCCGCCCTCACCGACCGGTTCGCCACCGCGCTGGATCACCGGCTGCTCGCCGTCGCGGCCCGCACGCTGGTCTCGGAGCTGCACCGGCGCCGCGCGGCCGGCCTGCTCGCCGGCGCCGACAGCCGGGCCCGCTTCGCCGACTTCGCGGCCCAGCTCCGCGAGCCCGCCGGGCTGGCCGAGCTGGTCGAGCGCCGTCCCGTGCTCGCCCGCCTGCTGGCGCAGGCCGGCACGACGGCCGCCCGGTCCGGGCTGGAACTGCTGACCCGGTTCCTCGCCGACCGCGACGAGCTGGTGGCGACCCTGCTCGGCGGCGACGACCCCGGACCGCTGGTCGCGGTCCGCAGCAACCTGGGCGACGCGCACACCGGCGGCCGTACGACCACGGTGCTGCGTTTCGCCGACGGTCGACGTGTCGTCTACAAGCCGCGCGAACTGGCCTCCCAGGTCCACTTCACCGCGTTCGTCGACTGGCTGGAGCGGCGGACGCCGGGGCTCGGGCTGCGCGGGGTCGCCGCCCTGACCCGACCCGGCTACGGCTGGTCGGAGTACGTCGACGCGACGGCACTGAGCCGCCCGGAGCAGGCGGACGACTTCTACCGCCGGCAGGGCGCCCTGGTCGCGCTGCTGCACGCGTTGCACGCCACGGACATGCACTACGAGAACCTGATCGCCGCCGGTGACACCCCGGTCGTGGTGGACACCGAGACGCTCTTCCACCCCGCGCTGGGCGAGGCGGCGGGCACCGGCGACCCGGCCGCCGACCTGCTGGCCGCCTCGGTGCACCGGACCGGCCTGGTACCGGTGATCGTCGTGGGCGACCAGGGGGCGATGGACCTCTCCGGCGTCGGCGGCGACCACGGCGGGACCGCGCCCGTCAGCGCCCTCGACTGGGCCGACCCGGGTACCGACCGGATGCGGCTGACCCGCCGGGCCGTCGACTTCGTCGGCGGGCGCAACCGGCCCCGCGTCGGCGACGCCGTGGTCGACCCCGGCGCCCACGAGCCGGCCCTGCTGGCGGGGTTCCGGCTGGCGTACGAGACGATCCGGGCCCACCGGGGCGAGTTCACCGAGCTGGTCGCCGCCTGCGCCGACGTCCCCGTACGGCTGGTGGCCCGCCCCACCTCGGCGTACCACGGCCTGCTCACCGAGACCACGCACCCGGACCTGCTCGGCGACGCGCTGGAGCGCGACCGCGCGTTCGGCGTCCTCTGGGCCAGCGCCGCCGGGCACCCGTTCCTCGCCCAGTTCCCACGGCACGAGGCCGTGGCGCTGTGGGCGGGCGACGTACCGCTGTTCGAGGGCACCCCGGGCAGCCGGACCGTCCGGGTCGCCGGGGGCGGTGAGCCGCTGCCCGTGCCGCTGGCCCGCCGGGGGCTCGACACGGCGCTGGAGAAGATCGCCGCGCTGGGCGAGGCCGACCGACGGCACCAGGAGTGGATCGTCGCGGCGACGCTGGCGACCCGCCGACCCGTCGACCGCCGGCACACCGGCACCCCGACGTCCCGGCCGGTCGGCGAACCATCCGCGTCGCCGGAGCGCCTGCTCGCCGCCGCGGTCGCGCTGGCCGACGAGATCGAGGCCCGTGGCGTCACCGGCGCCGACCGGGTCAACTGGCTCGGCCTGGAGCTGGTCGACGACCGGCAGTGGCTCGTCCTGCCGATGGGGGCCGGGCTCGCCAACGGCCACCTCGGGGTCGCGCTCTTCCTCGGCCAGCTCGCCGCGGTGACCGGCACCGCCCGCTACGCCGAGCTGGCCCACCGGGCCGTCGGCGGGGTGCCGGGGCTGTTCCGCCTGCTCGCCGCGCGTCCGGACCTGGTCGCCGCGATCGGCCCCGGCGGGCTGTACGGCCTCGGCGGCATCGCGTACGGGCTCGCCCGACTGTCCACCCTGCTGGCCGACCCCGGGCTCGCCGGGCAGGCCCGCGCGGCGGTCGACCTGGCCGCCGCCGCCAGCACGGGATCGTCGGCCCTCGCGTGGGCCGACGGGGGCGCGGGCTGCCTCGCCGCCATGCACGCGGTGCACGCCGAACTGGACCACGCGCCCGCGGCGTCGCTCGCCCGCGACTGGGCCGACCGGCTCGTCGACGCGGTCGAGCGCGACGACCTGCCGGCGGAGGCCGGCTTCGCCGACGGGGTGGCCGGCATCGGCTGGGCGCTGGGCCGCCACGCCCGCACCGGTGGCGCCCGGTACGCGCGGGCCGCCCGGCGCGCGCTGCGCCGGGCCGGCGCCCCGGACGGCGGCGGGCCGGCGGGGTACGGCTGGTGTCGCGGAGCGGCCGGCCTGGCCCTCGCCCACCACGCCCTCGCCCCCGGCACCGACCCACTCGGCACCGAGCCTCTCGGCACCGACCCATTCGACGCCGGACCACTCGGCACCGAACCTCTCGACGCCGGCGTGCTGCGCCTGCTCACCGACCGGCCGCTGCTCGACGACCTCAGCCTCTGCCACGGCGAGCTGGGCGTCGTCGAGGCGGCGGGCGTCCTCGACGGCGAGGGGTCCGCGACGCGACGGCTCGCCGGCCGGGTCCTCGACGCCGTCGACCGCCACGGGGCGGCCTGCGGAACGCCGGGCACCGTGCCCACCCCCGGTCTGGTCAGCGGCCTCGCCGGCATCGGCTACGGGCTGCTGCGGCTCTGCGGGGTCGGGTCGGTGCCGTCGGCGCTGCTGCTGGAAGCGACCCCTGAACCGCGTGCTGCGGGTTGAGGACGGCCCGGCGAACGACGACGATCTCCAGTGGAGCGGCAAGCTCCGGAAACATCCTACGGATACACGATTTCACACAGGAGGAATGACAGTTGTCCGAGAACCAGCTCCCCTCGTACCGTGCCGACGAGATCGACCCCGCGGCGCCCAACGACGACCCGGCCGGAGCGACGTGGTTGCAGCCCGTCGTGACGTTCGGGATCCGCGCGGCGGCCCTCGCCAGTTTGGTCGTGCCCGTGGGCATGGTGATCGGCGGTCTCGTCGGTGACGGCGGCGCCGCCGTGGCGGACTCTGCGCCCCTGACGACCTGCTGCCCCGAGCGTCCGTTGTGACGATCGGCTAGCCGCCCGGGGGCCGGCGTCGGCGGCACCGCGTTGGGCTGCGGCCCACCTCCTCGGATAGCGTGCGCAGTGTGTACCGCTCCTCGAAGTTCATCGGTCGGGACGTCGAGCTCCGCAGGGTGCACAAAAGCCTTGAACTGGCGCAGTCGGGGCGTGGCGGTGCGGTGTTCGTGGTCGGCGAGAGCGGCGTCGGCAAGTCCCGCCTCGCGTCGCGGATCGCGGAGATGG
This sequence comes from Micromonospora sp. NPDC049051, assembly GCF_043197575.1. Taxonomy (NCBI): domain Bacteria; kingdom Bacillati; phylum Actinomycetota; class Actinomycetes; order Micromonosporales; family Micromonosporaceae; genus Micromonospora; species Micromonospora sp. NPDC049051. The sequence continues at coordinate 567,279 of NZ_JBICTL010000006.1, read as the reverse complement.
CCACCGCGGCGGGCATGCGGGTGATGCGGGGCCGGGGCAGCACGATCGGCACCACGGTGCCGCTACGCCCCCTGACCGAGGCGCTGCTGTCGCTGCTGCGCTCCGGCCCGGTCGACCCCAGCGTGCTCGGCCCGTACGGCCCGATCCTCGGCCGGCTCGTGCCCGACTGGGGTCGGCCGCCGGCCGATCAGGAGAACGCGTCCCTGGTGATCCTCGCCGAGGCCGTCCTCCGGCTGACCGGGGTGGCCGGCGCGGGGCGGGGGTGCCTGATGCTGCTGGACGACCTCCAGGACGCCGACACGGAGACGTTGACGGTGCTGGAGTACCTCATCGACAACCTCGCCCTGCAACCCACCCTGCTGCTGGGAGCCATCCGGGCGGAGCCCTGCGCGGCGTCGACCATCGCCCGCTCGGCCGCCCAACGCGGACAGTGCACGCTCATCGAGCTGGGCCGGCTCGACGAGGACGAGCTGCGGCAGATGGTCGGCGCGTGCCTCGACGCCGACCCGCAGCGGGTCCCGGCGGCCGCGCACGCCCTCGTCTCGACGGGCAGCGGCGGCAACCCCTTCCTGATCGAGGAACTCGTCGCCGGCATGGTCGACGGCGACCTGCTGATCGAGGGCCCCGACGGCTGGCGGATGTCCGAGAAGCCGGCCGCCGGCCTGCCGAGCACCCTCGCGAGGGGCATGGCGCAGGGGGTCGAGCAGCTCGACAGCCAGGCCCGGGAACTGCTCTCGATGGGCGCGCTGCTGGGTCACCGCTTCCCGCTGGCCGTGGTGCAGGCGGCCACCGGGTTGAGCGAGCGCGGCGTCCTGGACCACCTGGGCGGTGACGTCGCGGGGCGGCTGGTCACGGTCGACGACCAGCTCACCGACTGGTACGCCTTCCGGCACCGGCTCACCCGGGAGGCGCTGCTCACCCTGCTCGGCCCCGCCGACCGGGCCCGGCTCGCCCGGCGGATGGCCGAGGCGGTGGAGGTGGTGTTCCCGGGGCTACCCGGCGAGTGGTGCCAGGTGTCGGCCACCCTGCACCTGGAGGCCGACAACCCGGAGACGGCCGGCGAGCTGTTCACCGAGGCGGGCCGGCGGGCGATCGCCCAGGGCGGCGCCACCACGGCGGTCGCCCTGCTGGACCGCGCGATCAGCCTGCTCGGCGAGAATCCCGTGGCGCGCGCGGCGGCCCTCGAAGCCCTGCTGCACGCCCTGGCGGAGGCGGGGCTGGTCGAGCGGGCGCTCGCCTCGGTCAGCACACTGGACCAGATCGGCGGCGTCGATCCGCGCCGGCGGGCGCAGCTGCACACCCGGCTGGCCTGGGCGGCGACGGTCGCCGGCCGGTCGGCCGAGGGGCTGGCCCAGGTGGAGCAGGCGCGCGCCCTGCTCGGCCCGGACGCCGCCGCGGAGGACACCGCCCCGGTCGACGTGGTCGCCGCCCACCTGGTGCTGGACACCGCCGGCCAGGACCAGCTCGCCACCGCCGAGGCGCTGGCCCGCCGGGCCGCCACCGTCGCCGAGACCGTGCCGCTGCCGGTGGTGGCCTGTCAGGCCTGGCAGCTCCTCGGCGCGTTGATCCGGCACCGCGACCCGGCGGAGGCGACCCGCTGCCTGGAGCGGGCCCTGGCGATCGCCGCGCAGCACCGGCTGCCGATCTGGGAGATCCACGCGCTGATCCGGCTCGGCAACGACGACGCGCTGCGCGACGCGCGCCTGGACCGCCTCGAACAGGCCCGGGAGCGGGCCTCCCAGGCCGGTGCGGTGACCGCGCGTCACCAGGCGGAGGCGAGCCTCGCCCTGCACGCGGTGCTGCGGGGCGATTTCGACACGGCGGCCGCTCTCGTCCAGCAGGTGCTGGCCGCCACCACCCGGCTGAAGCTGCTGGAGACCACCCAGTACGTGCTGCTGGTCAGCGCCGTCCTGGCGGCGCACCGGGGACGGCGCCGGGAGATGGAGCAGGCGCTGGCCGAGTTCCGCCGCTGGAGCGGCGACCAGGCCCTGCACGCCACCCGCGTCCACGGTCTGGCCAGGGCCTTCTGCGCGTTGCTGGAGGAGGACCGGCCGCGCGCCCTCGACGAGTTGGCCCGCGCGTTCAACGCCGAGGAGCAGAGCCCGACGGTCTTCCACCTCTCCGGCCGGCACGGCCTGCACCTGCTGCTCCAGGTCATGTCGGGCGAGGCCGGCTGGCCGGCCTACGAGGCGGTGCAGGGCGACTCGGCGAGCAGGTTGCGCTGGGACCTGCAGTTCGCGCTCTTCGCGAAGGCGGTGCTGCTCGGCCGCTCCGGTCGGCCGGAGGCGGCGGCGCAGGCGGCGGCCGAGGCGATGCGCGCCGGGGCGCCGTACGCGATGGGTCGGCACCTCGCCCTGCGGCTGGTCTGCGAGGCCGCCCTCGCCGACGGCTGGGGAACGCCCGTGCAGTGGCTGCGCGCCGCCGAGGAGCACTTCCACTCGAGCGGCGTGCCGGCCGTGGCCAGCGCCTGCCGGGCCCTGCTGCGGCGGGCGGGCGTACGCCTGACGCAGCGCCGCTCCGGCGCCGGCGACATCCCCGCCGAGCTGCGGTCGGTGGGCGTGACGGTGCGGGAGTTCGAGGTGCTTCGGCTGCTGGTCGGGCGGCTGAGCAACCGGGAGATCGCCGCCCGGCTGCACCTGTCCCCGCGCACGGTGGAACGGCACGTGTCCAGCCTGTTGGGCAAGACGGGTCTGCCGAACCGGATCGCGCTCAGCGAGTTCGCCGCCGAGGTGGAGAGCGCCTGACCGGCCGCGTCGGCGCGCAGGGACGGCCGACACGCGGAGCCGGGGGTCGGCGACCGGCACCGGTGGTCTCCGTCATGGTCGCGTCCCCGTTTCCCCCGCCCGGCTGGGGGTACGGGCCAAGACGCCTGCTCAACGCCACTTTCACGGAGGAACTCGCCAGATGGATGCCAGCAAGCCCGCCAAGGCGGTCAAGGACGTCGTGGAGGCCGCCGCCGGGAAGGTCGCCGACGTGCTGACCCCGGACGTGCCCGGTGCGCCGGGCAGCGCCCCACCGACGGTCGAGGAGCCGACGACGCCACACGGCCCGTTGCCGCCCAAGAAGGAACAGGGCGCCCCCGAGACCCGTACGCCGACCGGCGCGGCGACCGGCGCGCCGACGACGGCCAACGGTCAGCAGGGCGCCCACCTCACGACGTCGCAGGGGACGCGGCTGCGCGACACGGACCACTCGCTGAAGGCCGGGCCGCGCGGTCCGATCCTGCTCCAGGACCACCACCTGCGCGAGAAGATCACCCACTTCGACCACGAGCGCATCCCCGAGCGCGTCGTGCACGCGCGTGGCGCCGGCGCGCACGGCGTCTTCGAGGCCTACGGCACCGCCGAGGGTGTGACGAAGGCCGGCTTCCTCGCGAAGGGCAGGACGACCAACGTCTTCGTACGGTTCTCGACCGTCCTCGGCTCGCGCGGCTCGGCCGACACGGTCCGCGACACCCGTGGCTTCGCGACGAAGTTCTACACCGACGAGGGCACCTTCGACCTGGTCGCCAACAACATGCCGGTCTTCTTCATCCAGGACGCCATCAAGTTCCCGGACATCATCCACGCCGGCAAGCCGCACCCCGACCGGGAGATCCCGCAGGCGCAGAGCGCGCACGACACCTTCTGGGACTTCGTCTCCCTGCACACCGAGGCGCAGCACCACACCATCTGGAACATGTCCGACCGGGGCATCCCGCGCTCGTACCGGACGATGGAGGGCTTCGGCGTCCACACGTTCCGGCTCGTCAACGCCGCCGGCGAGACGGCGTTGGCCAAGTTCCACTGGAAGCCCAAGCTGGGCGTGCACTCCCTGACCTGGGAGGAGGCGCAGCTGCTGGGCGGCATCGACCCGGACTTCCACCGCCGGGACCTGTACGACGCCATCGAGGCCGGCGCCTTCCCCGAGTGGGAGCTGGGCCTGCAGGTCCTGCCCGACACCCCCGAGGAGACCTTCGCCGGGATCGACCTGCTCGACCCGACGAAGCTCGTGCCCGAGGAGTTGGCACCGGTGCAGCCGGTCGGGAAGCTGACGCTCAACCGGACCCCGACGAACTTCTTCGCCGAGACCGAACAGGTCGCCTTCCACGTCGGCCACCTGCCGCCGGGCATCGACGTCACGAACGACCCGCTGTTGCAGGGGCGGCTGTTCTCGTACGTCGACACGCAGCTCACCCGGCTGGGCGGGCCGAACTTCTCGCAGATCCCGGTCAACCGTCCGCACGCCCCCGTCAACGACATGCTGCGCGACGGCTTCCACCAGCAGGCCGTGCACGCGGGTGTCGCGCCGTACCGGCCGAACTCGCTCGACGGCGGCAACCCCTTCCCGGCCGGGGACGCCGACGGCGCGTTCGTCGACGTGCCGGTGCAGGTGGCGCAGGCACCCAAGGTACGCGCCAACCCGGTCTCGTTCGACGACCACTTCAGCCAGGTGCGCCTGTTCTGGCTGAGCATGTCGCCGGTCGAGAAGGAGCACATCATCCGCGCCTACACCTTCGAGCTCGGCAAGTGCTACCACCAGGCGATCAAGGAACGCCAGCTCCAGTGTCTCGCCAACATCGACCCGGTGCTGTGCGCGGAGGTCGCCACCGGCCTGGGCCTTCCCGCGCCGGAGCCCACCGTGCCGCTCGCCGACGTCGCGCCCAGCCCCGCGCTGTCGCAGGTGGGCGGGCGCTGGCCGGCCGACGGCCGTACGGTGGGGATCGTCGTCGACCCCGCCGCCGGGCTCGACGGCGTCGACGAGGTGCGCCGGGCGGTCTTCGCCGCCGGGATGGTGCCGCTCCTGGTCGCCCCGCACGGCGGGATGGTGGGCGACCTGCCCGTGCAGCGGACCTTCGCCACCGGCCGCTCGGTCGAGTTCGACGTGCTCCTGCTGGCCGGGGCACCGGCGCCCGCACCGGACGCGTTGCCGGCGCGCGACGCCAAGGCGGGCGCGGCGGACTCCGCCACCGTGGATCCGCGGGTGCTGCTGCTGGTCGACGAGTGCTGGCGCCACGCCAAGGCGATCGGGGCGTGGGGCGCCGGCGTCGACGTGCTGCGGCAGGCGGGGGTCGCCGGCACGCCCGGCGTCGTCACGGGTGGCTCCGGGGCCGAGGTCCTCACCGCCGTACAGCCCCTGCTGGCCGCCCACCGGACGTGGGAGAGGTTCCCCGCCTCGGTCGCCTGACGCGTCCGTACGTCGACAAGGGCCGTCCCCGGCAGCATCGGGGGCGGCCCTCGTCGACGCTCCACGGATCCGCCGACCGGCGGCCCGTCCACCGGAGCGGTCAGCCGCCCGGGCAGCGGTCACGTCAGCGACGAGCCGGGCGGGGTGGCCCGCTCACCACCCCCGGCACTGGCCGGAGGCCGGGCCGCCGACCGTGTTGGGCACCCCGCCGTCCACCGGCGGCGGCTGGTTGCCCACGCACCGCAGCGGCCCGTCGATCCGGTTGCCGGAGATCACGACGGGCGTGTCGCCGGTGCGGCTGTCGACCACGCTGACAGGGCCGGTCACCCGCGTCCCGGCGATCAGGACCCTGCCGGTGACGCCGGTGACCGAGAGCGGGCCGTCGATCCGGCTGCGCGTCAGTTCCACCACCGAGGCCCCGGTGGCGGTCACCGGCCCGACGACGCCGGCGTCGAGCGCGACCAGTCCCGCGCCCCGGCCGACGCTCACCGGCCCGGAGACCGCGGCGCCGGGCGCGAGGCAGGCCACCCCGGCGTCGACCCGCAGCGGGCCGCGGCGCTCGCCGTCGACCACCTGGGTGCAGGTCTGGTCGGTGACCTCGAGCGTCACCGGCAGCGTCACCAGGGGGGTGCTGGGGTCGTCGCTGGTCACGCAGAGCTGGGCCCGGTACGTGCCGGCGGCCAGCCCGGTGCTGTCCAGCGAGATGGTCACCTCGCTGGACCTGCCGGCGCCGGTGCCGGCGGACGTACGCGACGCCGTCAGCCACGGCACCTCGTCGGGCGTCACGCACGGCTGGAGGTCCGGCAGCCGTACGTGGGTGATGAAGCGGGCCGCCCCCTTGTCGTTCTCGACCTCGACCAGGCGGCCGGAGCGGTCGATCTCGTGGACCCCCTTGGAGCTGGTGGTCAGGATGTTGCCGTTGCCGAGGGGGTGCACGCCCTGGTACCCGGAGCCACCGGGCGGCGCGTAGACGCCGACCAGCTTGCCGGCGCGGTCCATCTCCCAGACCCCGGCGGTGGAGCCACTGCCCCAGCTCGCCGCGAGCACGTTGCCGTTGGGCAGCTCCGCGAGCTGGCCGGGCCAGCTCAGCCCCTCGAAGAAGCGGGCGTTGGCGCGGGAGCCGTCCTTCGTGAAGCTGTGGATGGCGTCGCTGTCGCTGGCGGAGACGAGCATGTCGTCGCCGCGGAACAGGATCCCCCACGGCCCCTTGAGCCCGTCGGCGCCCGGGGCGACGAACGTGCCCAGGTACCTGCCCTCGGCGTCGAACTCGACAACGGAGTGGGCGTTCGCCTGGGAGGCGACCGTCACCAGCACGGTGCCGCGCGGCGAGAGCGCGATACCCCGGGTGTTGCCCATGATCGCCGGATCCGCCAGTCCGCCGGCGGGGGCGAAGACCCGCCGGAAGCTGCCGTCCAGGCCATGCTCGGTGACCACCGAGTTGACCTGGTCGGATATGAGGAAGCCGCTGCCGTCCGGCTTGGCGATGACCTGGAACGGCGTGTAGAGGCTGCTGGTCGGGTCGAACTTGACGTGCGGGATGAACTGCGGGTCGATCAGCTTGCCGGTCTGCGGATCGAACGCCATCACCCCGCGGGTGGCGCTGCCCGAGTTCGGGATCAGCAGGACACCGTCACGCAGGAGCCGGATCCGCTCGTCGTCCGGGCCGGCGTCCGGGTCGTCCAGCCGCCAGTCCAGCACGCCGTGCCCCGCGTTGCGTACCGCGACTTTCTGGCTGGTGACCAGCCCGGCCGGCTGCCGCGCGGAGAGCGACGTGGGTGCCACCTCGATCTTCGGCACCGGCACCACCGTCAGTTCCAGCGCGATCGTCGTCGTCGGCTGGTCCTGGTCGTTGCTGGCCAGGCACAGGTTCGCCCGGAACACGCCGCCGTCGTCCAGACCGGTCGAGTCGAGCGTGATCTCGATGTCCTGGCTCTTGAACGCGCCCAGCGTGCCCTGCGCCGGGGTCACCTTCACCCAGGTCGGCCAGGCGCAGTCGTCGCCGTCGCCGGTCGCCCGCCAGGTGAGCTCGGCACCGCCGGCGTTGCCCACCTTGACCGTGTGGCTCTCGTTCCGCGCGACGTCCATGCTGGAGCTGAGCGCGGTCTTGTCGACCGTCAGGTCCGGAGCCGCGGGCAGGACGGCGACCGGGAAGTGCGCCTGGGCGATCGGCTGCCCGTCCGGCGCGTGCCGGGCGTCGGTGGTCAGGTCGATCGCACCGAAGAGCCAGTTCTTGCGGGCGGTCCCGGTGACGTCCAGGGTGATGGTCAGCTCCTGGCTGGCGCCGGGCGCCAGGGTGAACCGCGCCGGCGCGACCGTGATCCGCGCGCCGGCCGGGGCCTGCGGCGTGACCTGGTAGGTCGCGGCCACCCTGGCCACGCTGGACACCGTCCGGGTGAAGGTGCAGACCTTGAGGCAGTGGTGCTCGACCACGGCCGGCAGGTTCAGCGTCTGCGGGTCACCACCGGCGTCGGGGTTGGCCGCGACGAAGTTCGCGGCGGTCTCGTCGAGCACGATGCCGGTCCGGGCGGCCTGGGCCAGGTTGATCCGGCCGGAGCCCATGTCGAACGCGTCGGCCGGCGTGCGGCCGTCCTCCTTGACCACCCCGTCGCGGTCCGCGGTGACCGCCAGCGCGGAGCGGATCCGCGTCGGCGACCAGTCGGGGTGCAGCGCCGCCAGCAGCGCGCCGGCGCCGGCGACGTGCGGCGACGACATCGACGTGCCCTGCATGAAGGCGTACGTGGCCGGGTTGTCCTTCGCCGCCATGGTGGCGGCGAGGATGTTCCGGCCGGGGGCGGCCACGGTGGGCGCAAGCATGTCGAACTTGCTGGGTCCGCGCGAGCTGAAGTCGGCCACGACGTCCGTCCAGTCGCCGTCGCGCAGCACCTCGCTGCCGGGGTCGACGCGCACGGTGACGGGGCTGTCGGTGGCGGCCGCGTGGTCGCGCAGCCGCTGCCCGTCGGCGAGGGAGACCATCACGGCGGGGATGGTGGTCCCGGCGAGCGCGCCCATCGTGATCGGCGGGCCGCTGTACTGGTTGTGCACGACCACGCCGGTCGCGCCGGCGGCGGTGGCGTTCTTGACCTTCACGGAGAAGTCGCAGCCGCCCCGGGGCAGCAGGGCGACCCTGCCGCTGAACGCCGCCGCCGGGAACGGGAGGCAGGCCTGCACGTTGTCCGCGTCGACGGCGCCGGAGTACCGGATCGCACCCTCGATGGGCGGGTTCGGCGAGTTCTCCCCGATCACGGCGGCGATGCCGGTGAGGGGCGCCGGGACGGGCGTCGGGCCGGTCACGTCGAGCCGGTGGGCGATGACCCGCTCGTGGCTGACCGCGGCGACGGACATGTTCCACGGCGCGGTCTTCGCGACGGTGCTGGCGCCCGGGCCGCTGTTGCCGGCGGAGGCGGCGACGAAGATGCCGGCCGAGTACGCCTCCAGGAACGCCTGGTCGACGAGGTCCTTCCAGGGGTCGTCGCGACCGGAGATCGAGTAGTTGAGGACGTCCACGCCGTCGGCGATCGCCTGGTCCACGGCGGCGATCGTCGCCGAGGAGAGGCAGCCGAGGACCATGCAGACCTTGTAGGAGATGACGTTGGCCCGCGGCGCGACCCCGGAGACGGTGATCTTGTGCGTGCTGGTGCCGACGGTCATGGTCGCCTCGTGCCGGTTGCCGGCGGCGGTCGAGGCGGTGTGGCTGCCGTGGCCGTTGTCGTCCCGGGCGTCGGTGCCGACCATCGACCAGGCGCCGATCAGCTTGTCGTTGCAGATCGCCTTGTGCTGGGGGTGGCTCGGGGCGCAGACGCCGACGTACGTGCCCGCGCCGTACGGGTTGGTGTGCCGGTAGCCGTCGCCGTCCACCGCCGCGAACGACGGGTGGTCGGGGTTGATACCGGAGTCCAGGATCCCGACGATGGCGCCCTCACCACGGGTGCCGACGTTCTCCGCCGTCCTGCCCTCCCACACCGCGGGCGACTGGATGAGCGCGTTGCTGGTGTCGGTCGTCAGCTCCAGGACCTCGTCAGGCACGACGGTGCTGACCCCCGGCAGGCCGGACAGGTGCGCCGCCTCGTCCGCGCTGACCTCGACCGCCAGGCCGTTGACCACGTTGCGGTAGGTGTGGGCGACCCGCACGGAGCGGCCCAGGACCGCCTCCATCTCGTCCACCAGCGTGTCCTGCTGCCGCGCAAGTTCTCGCGCGTAGGAGGTGCTCGCCGCGGACCGCGTGTCGATCCTGCCGGTGCGTGCCGGCCTCGCCTGCGAGGCGGCCACCACCGACGGCTTGTCCAGCTGCACCAGCCAGAGCCCGCTCTTGGGCTGCGCCTTGCTCGACGCCGGGCGGGCTGACCTCTCGGCTGTCGTGTCGCCCGCTGGCAGCGGTGCCGCGACGACCGGGGTGGGGGCCACGGCGAACAGCACGGTGCCCGCCGCCACGGCCGCGACCAGCCGGACCGGTGCCCGCCAGCGGGAGGGGAACGTTCTTCGACCGGAGGACGGTGCCACGGTGAGCTCCTAAGTCACGTCGGCGGCGCGCTGGGTGCGGTCCCGCTGCCTGCCAGAGCCGGGAGGGAGGTCGCTGGGTGCGATCGGGTGAAACCTAGGTGATCACGAGGACCAAGGCAATGGTGTACGTCCATGCGTACGGTCATCGGCGGGTCAGGCCGGCCAGCCAGCGCTCCAGCTCCGCCGGGGAGCGGAACAGCAGCACGGGCGGCCCGGCGGGATCGGCCTGCCAGGCGCGCATCCGCCGCCGGGCCCGGCCGAACGCGGTGACGTGCCACAGCAGGATCGAGTCGCGGGACAGGACGCTGCCCAGCGACTCGCGGTTGCCGTTGCAGATCTCCTCGCCGCTGACGAGCCGGCCCGTGGTGCGCCGCAGCAGCCGCCAGAAGGAGAGCCAGCGCGGATAGTCCAGGCCGACGACCAGGTCGGCCCGCGCCAGCACCACGTCCCGCCAGCCGTGGTACGCCCCGTCGAGGATCCAGCGGTCCCGCCGGCAGACCGCCTCGATCCGGCTGCGCTGCTCCGCCACCGGCACCTCGACCCAGCCGGGCCGCCACAGCAGGTCGTCGACGGGGTGCCAGGGCAGCCCGAGCCGCTCGGCCAGCCGCGCCGCCAGGGTGGACTTGCCGGCGCCGTACACCCCGTAGACCAGGATGCGGGCCGGTGCGGTCATCGCGGCAGCGTACGCCGTCGTGGCGACCGGGTCCCGGCCCGGTACCGCCGCACGCGGTGGGCGCGGCCGCTCCGGGCGGTGGGCCGACGGCGATCCGGATCGCGGCGGCGTGCGGCGGGCCGCGACGGGGGCGTAGCGCTCGGGCCATACACTCACTGCCTGGCCACACGCGCGCACCGCGACTCGGGTCGGGTAGTTGCACCAGCGTGGGGCGGTCGCGTGCGGCCCTGCCCGGGGTGGCTCACCGGAGCGCGGACCGGCACCGGCCCGCCCGGCGTCCGGCACTGAAGGGACTGCTGGTGAGGCGACGAGGCAACGGGACCCGGCGACTGCGGCTCGCGGCGGGGACGGTGGTGGCCCTCGCCGTCACGGCGGCCCCCGGCGCCGCCGTGGCCGACCCGTCGCCCGCCGCGGCTGCGGGGACTCCGGTGTGCGAGGTGCGCGGCGGCCGGCTGAGCGAGATCTCCGGAATGGCCGTGACGGACAGCGGGTACGTCATGATCAACGACGGCGCGGACGACGAGGCCCGCCGCCGCATCTTCTTCCTCGACGAGCGGTGCTCCGTCGTGCGGAGCGTGTCCTATCCGTCCCGTCCCCGCGACACGGAGGATCTCGCCGTCGGCGCGGACGGCACGATCTGGGTGGCGGACACCGGCGACAACGACCGCTCCCGGCAGACGATCGGGGTGTGGAAGCTCCCGCCGGGAGCCGACCGGCCGGTGTTGCACCGCATGGCGTACCCCGACGGCCCGCACGACGTCGAGGCCCTGCTCGTGACGGGCGACGACCGGCCGCTGGTCGTGACCAAGCACTCCGCCAACCTGTACGCCCCGAGCGCCGGGCTGCGTCCGGGCACGACGACCCCGCTGGTGAAGGTGGGGCGGGTCCGGCTGCCGGCGTCCACGACGAGCAATCCCTTCGGCGCGCTCGGCCGGGCGGTGGTCACGGGCGCCGCCACCGCGCCGGACGGGCGCCGGGTGGTCCTGCGCACCTACGCCGACGCGTACGAGTTCGACGTCCCCGACGGCGACGTGGTCGCCGCGCTGACCGGCGGGACACCACGGGTCATCGGCCTGCCCGACGAGCCGCAGGGCGAGTCGGTCGCCTACAGCCGCGACGGTCGGTCCCTGCTGACCGTGTCCGAGACCGCCAACCAGCCGCCGGGGACGCGGCCCACGATCCTGCGCTACCCGCTGCCGGCGGCCGCCGCGTCCCCCACCCCGCCCGCGACGCCCACCACGCCCGCGTCGACGGCCCGCGCCGCCCGCGACGAGACCGGCCGCTCCGGCGGCGTGGGAACCTACCTCGTGGCGGCCGGAGCGCTCGGGCTGGCGCTGGTCGCCGTGGCGCTCGTCGGCTGGACCCGTACCCGGCGGGCCAGGGCGCGCTGACCCTGGGCGCGACACGTCAGCCGCCGCAGTGGACCGTCCGCCCGGGCGGATGCGGGAGGCCCCGCAGCGCGCGGGCGCCCCGGTCAGGCCCCGTGCCCGCGACCTGCGGTGTCGAGCCCGGTGAGCAGGGCGGCCAGCAGCTCGGTGCGCGCGCCGATGCCGGCGGCCGAGACCCACTCCTGCCGGGCGTGCGCGCCACCGCCGGGCGGGGCCAGCCCGTCGACGGTGGGGCGGCCGAGCGCGCCCGTGGTGTTGGTGTCGGCGGCACCGTCCGCCGGGTGACCGGCGAGGCGTTGGCCGAGGTCGGCGGCGATGCCCACGATCCGGTCGAGCAGGTGGGCGCCCGCCTCGTCGGGCTGCCAGGTGGGCCGGTGCGAGAGCAGCCGGGTGGTGAGCCGGGCGCGCTCGCGTACCGGACGCAGCGCCCTCAGGCCGGCGAGGACGGCGTCCTCGTTGACCGGATCGGTGAAGCGGAGCCCGAGGTCGGCGTGGGCCTCCCCGGCGACCACGTTGGTCCGGCCGCCGCCGGCGACGGTGCCGGTGTTGAGCAGCACCGGCCGGTCCGCGACGAGGGCGCGGACCCGCACGAGCTGGTCGACGAGTTCGTCGATGGCGTTGACCCCGGCGTCGGGGTCGAGCGCGGCGTGCGCCTCGACGCCGGTGACCTCGATGCGGACCCGGGTGCTGCCGCGCCGGCCGGTCTTGAGGTCGCCGCCGGGGTGCGGCGGTTCCAGGCCGAGCACCGCGCGGGCCCGGGCCGCCTCGGCCCGGACCAGCCCGGTGGCGGTGGGTGAGCCGATCTCCTCGTCGGCCACGACGAGGACCCTGACCTCGGGGTGCGGGGCGCCCTGCCGCGTGACGCGTGCCGCCGCCGCGAGCAGTGCCACGATCCCGGCCTTGGTGTCGTAGACGCCCGGGCCGCGCACGGTGTCGCCCTCGACGGACCAGGGCATGGTCGACAGCGTGCCGACGGGCCAGACGGTGTCGTAGTGGGTCAGCAGCAGCACCGGATCGCCCGGGATCCCCCGCGCCGGGAGTGTCCAGACCAGATGGTCGCCGCTCGGGTGCGACTCCCGGGCGGTGTCGAAGCCGGCGCGGGCGGCGTCCGCGTCGAGGACGTCGGCCAGCGCGGCCAGCGCCCGCCGGTCGCCGGTCGGGGACTCGTGCAGCGTGTAGCGGTGCAGCGTGTCGAGCGCGGCATTCGGGCCTGACGATGACGGAGACACATACGGACACTATGTTCGGTCCGACACCTTGTCAACGAGCAGTCACTGGGGCAGTCTGGGCGACATACGATCGCTATCTTTCGGAGGGCGGCCCGATGGTCGATGACACCCACGGCATCGTGGCGCGTGACCTCACCGGGCTGGCCGAGTGGACGGCGGCGTCGGCGCTCTACCGGTCCGTCTTCGGCTACGAGGGCCCCGAGCACGCCGTCAGCCCCCGCCTCCTGGCCGCGCTCGGCGAGAACGCCGGGACCGCCGTCGGCGCGTTCGACGTGGACGGCTCCCTCGTCGGCTTCTGCTACGGCTTCACCGGCATCGAGCACGGCGAGCCCTACCACTACTCCCAGGCCGCCGTTGTCGACGCGCGCGCACAGGGGCGCGGTGTCGGCCGCCTGCTCAAGCACGCCCAGGCCGACGCCGCCCGGCGCGCGGGCGTACGCACGATGCGGTGGACATTCGACCCGTACGCGCTGCGCAACGCGCACTTCAACCTGAACGTGCTGGGCGCCGTCGGGATCCGGTTCCTGCCGGACTTCTACGACGACGGCGGCAGCGACCGCGTCCTGGTGCGGTGGGACCTCGACCGGTCCGGCGACGGCACCCGGGCCTCCGCTGCCGAAGACGGACACGAGGCCGGACACACCACGGTGGACTCGCCCGCCGACGACCGTACCGCCGCTTGCGGCCCCGACGACCGGGCGCGGCTGCGGCAGGCGCTGGTCGACCGGTTCGCCGCCGGCGGGCGGCTCGTCGGCCTCGCGCGGCCGGCGGACGCCCCCGGCCGCGTCAGCTACCTGTTCGCGGAGGATGAGGCATGACCACGACGAGAACGACGCCCGCGGAGCGCTTCGACCGCAACGTGCAGCGCAGGTCGGCGCGGGTGCTCAAGCAGCGGGTCCTGGAACAGCAGCGCACCGAGTTCACCAGGGCGCTGGCGTGGGCCGCCGAGCAGGACGCGATCGAGCGGGCCGCGGCTCTCATCGTGTCTGCCCGGCGCCGTTACCTGATCGGCCACGGCAAGTCGCTCGGCTTCGCGTCCCTGCTCGCCGCCGACCTCAGCGCCGGGCTCTCCGGCGTCCACCTCGTCGACGGCGCGGCGCTGCGGGCGCTCGACGTGCTCGGCGACATCCGCCAGGGCGACCTGCTCGTGGCCGTCTGCATGGCGCGCTACCGGCGCGAGACCATCGACGTCGCCTCCGCCTACGTCCGGCACGGCGGTCAACTGGTCCTCGTCACCGACGCCGAGGACGCGCCGCTGGCCACGAGCGCCGCCGCCCGCATCGTCATCGGCGCCGACAGCGCCTCCTACGCCAACTCCCCCACCTCGGTGGTGCTCGCGCTGCACCTGCTCGCCACCCTGACCATCGCCAGTTCCAAGGGGGCCGGCCGGCGCCTGCGCGAGCGTGACGCCCTCGCCGCCGAACTCGGCCTCTACGCGGAGCGACCGAGTCACCCCGGCCCGGACGGCAACGCCCGAGACCGGGACGGTGTCGCGTGACCGGCCACGGTCGAGGCGGCGCGCCCGTCCACGGGCCGGTCCGGGGCCACCGTCACGGCGGGGTGACGGCATGAGGCGGATCGAGGTCGTCGAGCTGCGGCGGGTCCGCCTGCCGCTCGTGCACCGCTTCCAGACCAGCTCCCACGCCAAGCGCGAACTGGAGCACATCCTGGTCACGCTCACCGGCACCGACGGCGCCGTGGGCTGGGGCGAGATCGCGTCGCCGAGCGGCCCGTTCTACTGCGCCGAGACCGTCGAGAGCTGCTGGGCGGTCGCCCGCGACCACCTCGCGCCGATGGTCCTGCGCACCGGCTGGGAACACCCGGCGGACCTCGCGGCGACGCTCGGCAAGGTCCGGGGCAACCACTTCGCCCGCGCCGGTTTCGACGTCGCCGCCTGGGCGCTCTGGTCCGCCGCCGGCGGCGTCCCCCTCGCGTACGCGCTGGGCGGCCGGCGCGGCCACGTCGAGGCGGGCGTCTCCCTGGGGATCGAACCCACCGTCGACGACCTGCTCGCCCAGGTGCGGCTGCGGGTCGACGAGGGCTACCGCAGGATCAAACTCAAGATCGCGCCCGGCTGGGACGTCGAACCGGTGCGCGCCGTCCGCGCGGCGCATCCGGACGTGCCCCTGCACGTCGACGCCAACGGCGCCTACCAGGACGTACCCGAGCACCGGGCCGTCCTGAGGCAGCTCGACCGCCTGGGCCTGCTGATGATCGAGCAGCCGTTCGCGCCCCGGGACCTCGTCGCACACGCCGCCCTCCAGGAACGCATCGACACCCCCGTCTGCCTCGACGAGTCCGTCGAGGAGGTGGACGACCTCGTCACCGCGCTGCGCCTGAAGGCCGTACGCGTGCTCAACGTCAAGGTCTCGCGGATGGGTGGACTGACCCACGCCGTACGGGCGCACGACCTCGCGCGCGAGCACGGGGTGCCGGTGTGGTGCGGCGGGATGCACGAGTTCGGCATCGGACGGGCCGCCAACGTCGCGCTGAGCGCGCTCGCCGGCTTCACGCTCCCCTCGGACGTCTCCGGCTCCGACAAGTACTACGCCCGCGACGTCACCACCCGCCCGATCGTGAGCACCGACGGGCTCGTCGAGGTGCCCACCGTGGCCGGACTCGGCTGGGACGCCGACCTGGCGTACATCGAGCAGCGCACCACCGAGCGGCTCGTGCTGCGATCTCCCGGGTAGCCTGACCGGCACCATGGACGGTCACCGATTCGCCGCGTCCCGGCTCCTGCCGCCACCCGGGCTGCCCCGGGCGATCGCGTACCAGTCCGCCATGGTCGCCGTCGGCAGCGGCACCTTCCTCACCGGCAGCATCGTGTTCTTCACCGAGGTCCTCGGGCTCAGCCCGGTGCAGATCGGGGTCGGCTTCTCGATCGCGGGTCTCGCCGGGGTGCTCACCTCGCTGCCGTTGGGCGCGCTGGCCGACCGGATCGGCGGGCAGCGGTCCTGGGCCGTCGGCGCGCTCGGGTCGGCGCTGACGTTCGCCGCCTACCCGCTCGTGACGTCCTTCGTGGGCTTCGTGGTGCTGATGGTGGTGGCCGCCGCCACCGACTCGTTCGCCAACGCCGGGCGCACCATCTACACCGCCGACGCCATGCCGGCCGAGGACCGGGTGCGCACGATGGCGTACGCGCGCTCGTACCTCAATGCCGGCTTCACCCTCGGCACCGGGCTCGGCGCGCTGGCGCTGGCGTTCGACTCCGCCGCCGCGCTCGTCGCCATGGTGCTGCTCAACTCGGTGCTGTCGCTGCTCAACGCCGTCCTGGTGACCCGGCTCCCGGCCGCCCCGGTGGTGCGCCGCGACCGGGCGGTGACCGCCTCGCGGTGGGCGGTGCTGCGGGACCTGCCCTACGTCACGACCGCCGTGCTCCTCGCCGTCATGATGTTCCACTCGGTGGTCCTCGTCGAGATCCTGCCGCTCTGGGCGATCACCCACACCGACGCCCCCAAGCCGCTGCTCGGCGCGATGCTGGCCCTCAACACGGGGCTGGTGATCACGTTGCAGGTGCCGGCGTCGCGCGGCGCCGACTCGCTTCCCGGCGCGGCCCGCCTCATCCGCCGGGGCGCCCTGGTCACCGCCCTCGCCTGCCCGCTGGCGGCGCTCGCGGGCCGCACCGGCGGGGGATGGACGGTCGTCGTGCTCCTCGGCGTCGTGGTGCTCGTGACGGCCACCGAGCTGTGGTTCTCGGCGGCGCTCTGGTTCGTCCAGACCAACGTGCCGCCCGCCGCTTCGCGCGGGGTGTACCTCGGCACGGCACAGACCATCAGCTCGGCGGCGGACGTCTTCGCGCCGGTCGGCCTGACCCTCCTCGCGATCCAGACGGGCGGCTGGGGGTGGTGGGTCGTCGCGGCGATCTTCGTAGGCTGCGCGCTCGCCGCCGGGCCGGCCGTCGGCTGGGTCGCCCGGACGCCCCGGACCTGTGGGGACACCGAGGCGCCGCCGTCCGCGCCCGAGCCGGTCGTACGGCCCACCTCCGCCTGACGGCCGAAGATCGACAGATTCCTTGACACGTGATCGACGTGGCTGGAATCCTTCCCGCGAAGGGGGTCCGATGAGCACTGACGACGACACCCGGACGTACGCCGTGGTCGTGAACGACGAGGAACAGTTCTCGATCTGGTGGGACGACCGGGAGCTGCCCGCCGGTTGGCGACGCGAGGGCACCACCGGCTCGCGCGCCGAGTGTCTCGCCCGGATCGACGAGGTGTGGACGGACATGCGACCCGCGTCGTTGCGGCGCTGGATGGACGAGCACGCCGCCACCGGCTGACCCCGCACCGGACGAGGGCACATGAACGACAGCCTCCAGCGGTATCCAGCCCTCGCCGTACAACGCGGGATGGTGCTGCAGACCCTCCGGCAGCCCGCCGGTGGGGTGGACGTCCAACAGGTCACGATCAGCTGGGACGGCCCGCCGGACCGGGAGGCGTTCACCGCCGCCTGGCAGGCCGCGACCCGTCGGCACGCGGCGCTGCGTACGGCCTTCGAGGTCGACGGCGACCACGGCGTGGCGCAGGTCGTCCGGCCGGACGTGGCACCCGACCTGCGGTGGCGGGAGTCCACACTCGACGACTTCCTCCACACCGACCGGTACGAGCCCTTCGACGTCGGCCGGGCGCCCCTGCTGCGGGTCACCACGCTGGGCGACCAACACGTCGTCGTCACCTTCCACCACGCGATCCTCGACGGCCGCTCCACCCGGATGCTGCTCGACGAGATCCTCGCCGACTACGCCGCGCGCCGGGCCGGCCGGGCTCCGGACCCGCCGACCCGGCCGCCGTTCGTGGACTTCGTACGCTGGTGGGGCACGCGCGACCCGGGCAGCGACGACGCGTTCTGGAAGGGACACCTCGCCGGCGCCCCGCTCCCCCGGGCGCTGCCGGGTCGCCTCGACGCGGACCCCGGCGCGCGCGGCGTGCCGGCCTCGGACGAGCTAGCCCTGGCCCGGCCCGACGCCGACCGGATCCGGGCCGCCGCCGCCGAGGTCGGCGTCACCGTCGGCATCCTGGTCCACGCGGCCTGGGCGCTGCTGCGCGGCGGCTACGGCGGGGTCGACGACGTCACCTTCGCGGTCACCAGATCCTGCCGCTACGACAGCGTCCCGGACGCCGGGAGGATCCTCGGGCTGCTGATCAACACGGTGCCGCTGCGGATCCGCCTCGATCCACGGTGGACCGTGCGGCGGTTCCTGACCGACGTGGCGGACCGGATCCGGCAACTGCGCGAGCACCAGCTCACGCCGCTGCACACCATTCTCGACCAGGCGGGCCTGGCGCCCGACACGCCGCTGCTGGACAGCCTCGTGGTGTTCGAACGGCAGCGGCTGGGCACCGCCCTGGCCGAGGGCGGGCCGGAGGCGGCCCGGCGCTCGGCGCGCGTACACCGCATGCCCGGCTACCCGTTGACGGTGCACGCCTTCGACGAGCCCGAACTGCGCCTGGGCGTGACCTGGGACGACAGCAGCCTGCTGGCCGCCTCGGCGCGGCGGATCCTCGCGCAGCTGCACCACACCGTGCGGGAGCTGGCCGACCGGCCCGACGCCCGCCTGGCCGACCTGGATCTCGGCGCCGCCGGGGAGGCACCGCTGCGCGCAGCCTGGAACGCCACCCGACGGCCCTACCCCCGCGACGCGTCGATTCCCGAGGTCTTCGCGGCCCGGGTCGCCGCCGCCCCCGACGCCGCCGCGCTGGTGCTCGGCGACCGCACGGTCTCGTACGCGGAGTTGGACCGGGCGGCCGACCGGCTGGCCGGGACGCTGCGCGGACACGGGGTCACCGGGGAAGCCCCCGTCGCCGTGCTGCTCCCCCGGGGCGAACCGCTGATCCGCGCCCTGCTGGGCGTACTCAAGGCCGGCGGGGCCTACCTCCCCGTCGACCCGGCCGCCCCGCCCGCCCGGATCGCGGACCTCCTCGCCGCCAGCGGCACCCGCCTGCTGCTGACCACCGCCGAGGCCGCCGCCGGGCTGCCCGACCTGGGCCCGGTGCGGGTGCTGGACGTCGAGGCGCCGGACGCGCAACCCACGCCGGCCGGCCCGCCCCCGACCACGGTCCCGGCCTGTGCGGGACCGCCGCCGGAGCCGATCCACCCGGTGCGGCTCGCCTGCGTCCTGCACACCTCCGGCTCGACCGGTGCGCCCAAGCGGGTCGGCATCACCCACCGGGGCGTGGTGCGGCTGGTGACCGACCCGGACTTCGCCACCCTCGGCCCCGGCGAGCGGATCCTCCAGTTCGCCCCGACCGCCTTCGACGCGTCCACCTGGGAGATCTGGGGCGCGCTGCTGACCGGCGCCACGGCGGTGGTCGCACCGCCGGACCCGGTGGACCTCACCCGGCTGTCCGCCCTGCTCCGCGACGGCGGGGTCACGGTCGCCTTCCTCACCGCCGGCCTCTTCCGGCAGCTCGCCGAGGAGGACGTCGCGGCCCTGGCGGGCGTCCGGCAACTGCTCACCGGCGGGGACGTGGCGGACCCGGGCGCGGTCCGCGCCGTCCTCGCCGCGCGCGGCGGGCTGCCGCTGGTCAACGCGTACGGGCCAACCGAGAACACCACGCTGACCAGTTGCCACCTGATGAGCGGCCCCGCCCCGCTGGGCGACCGGGTGCCGATCGGCCGTCCCGTGCCGCAGAGCACCGTCCACGTGCTCGACACGGACGGCCGGCCGGTGCCGGTCGGGGTCGCGGGCGAGCTGTACACCGGCGGCGACGGGTTGGCCCGTGGCTACCTCGGCGACCCGGCGGCGACCGCCCGGGCGTTCGTGCCCGATCCGCAGACGCCGGGTGAGCGCCTCTACCGCACCGGTGACGTCGTGCGCTGGCGCGCGGACGGGGTGCTGGAGTTCCTCGGCCGCCGCGACGACCAGGTGAAGATCCGGGGGTTCCGGGTCGAGCCGGGCGAGGTCGAGGCGGTGCTCCGGGCGCACCCGCGGGTCGCCTCGGCGGCGGTGACCGTACGCGGCGACGGGCCGGAGCGCCACCTGGTCGGCTACGTCACGCCGGCCGGCCCGGCGGCGCCGAGCCCGGCGGGCCTGCGTGAGCACGTCGCCGCCCGGCTGCCCGCCCACCTGGTGCCGGCCGCGTTCGTCGTCCTCGACCGGCTGCCGCTGACCGCCTACGGGAAGGTCGACCGGGCCGCACTGCCGGCGCCCGGGCCCGCCGAGGCGGATCCGGACGTCGCCGGGCCCGCCTCGCCGACCGAGCACCGGCTGGCCGAACTCTGGTCCCGGCTGCTGCCCGGCGGGCGAACGCCCGCGAGCATCGGCCGGGAGACCGGGTTCTTCACCCTCGGCGGCAACTCGCTGACCGTCACCCGGCTGATGTTCCGCATCCGCGAGGCGTTCGGCGTGGAGCTGAGCGTGGGCCCGTTCTACCGGGCGCCCACCCTGGCCGCGACGGCGGCGGCGATCGACGCGGCGACCGGATCGACGACCGGCGGCCGGGGGCGGACCGCGCCGGCGCTGCGCCGCCGCGACCGGGTCCCGCAGCCGAGCGCGCGGGGCCTGCCGGCGCACCTGGCCCGGCTGACCGACGGGTGGGCGCTGTGGCGGACGGTCTGCCTGCGGGGCGCCGGCCTGCCCGTGGACCTGCTGGCCCCGATCGGCGACGCGGAACTCGCCGCCGCCGCCGACCGGGTGGTGGCGGCCACGGCCGACGGGGACCCGGCCGGCATCGCCCGCGCCGAGGCGGCGTACGCGGCCGTGTACCCGCAGGCGGTCGGCCGGCTCGCGGTGGCGCTGCACGCGGTGGCGGCCCACCCCCGGTTCCGCGAGGCGGTGGTGTGGCAGAACCCGCACGCCCTGCGCACCGGCGTCGACGCGCTGCTGCGCCGGGGCCCCGACAACCCGTCCCGCAACACCAAGCACCGCCAGCACGAGGCGCTGGTCACCAGCTACCTCCAGCGCTACTGCGTCAAGAACGACACCATCGGGTTCTTCGGGCCGGTCGGCTGGGCGCGGATCGAGCCGGGCCCCGGCGTACGCGTCGACCCCGCCGACCCGCCGGCGCTGCTCGCCGCGCGGACGGTCTACCTGGAGGGCTGGGCGGTCGCGGCGGTGCTGGCCCCGTACGCGACGCGGCTGCGTCCGTGGCTCGTACCCCGGCTCATGCCCTTCCTGGAGCTGGCCGGGACGACGCTGCGGGTGCCGCTCGCCGCGCCGGTGCGGCTCAGCGACGCCGAGGCGGCGGTGCTGCGCGCCTGCGACGGGATCCGCGACGCGAACGAGGTCGCCGGGGTTGTGTTGGCCGAGCCGGGGTCGGGACTGCGCTCGACGCGGGAGGTGCACGAGGTGCTGGAGACGTTGGCGACGGCCCACCGGATCGCCTGGCAGCCGGAGGTGGCGCCGCACGACACCCGGCCGGAGGAGACCATGCGGGCCCGGCTGGACCGGGTCACCGACGCGGCCGTACGCGGGCCCGCGCTCGCCGCCCTCGACGAGCTGCGCGCCGCCCGGGACGCGCTCGCCGCGTCCGCCGGCGACCCGGCCGGGTTGACCGCCGCGATGACCGGCCTGGAGGCCACCTTCACGAGGCTGGCCGGCGTCCCGGCCACCCGGCGCGCCGGCACCATGTACGCCGGGCGCACCCCCGTCTACGAGGAGTGCCTGCGCGCCGGCACGGTCGGCATCGGCGAGGCGAGCCTCGACGGGATCCGCGACGCGCTCGGCCTGGTGCTGGACAGCGCGCGCTGGTTCACCGCCGCCGGCGCGACGCTCTACCAGCGCTTCTGCGCCGACATCCATCGGCGCCGGGCCGCCGAGCTGGGCACCGACGTGGTTCCGCTGGCCGACTTCTGGTTGCTGGCCGGCGAGGCGCTGTTCCACCCCCCGCAGCGGCTGACCGACCTGCTGACCGCCGCGCTGCACCGGCGCTGGGCCGACGTGCTGCCGCTACCGGCGGGCCAGCGGCGGATCCGGTTCACGGCGGCGGAGCTGGCCCCGGCGGTGGCCGCCGCCTTCCCGCCGGGGCGGCCCGGCTGGCCGTCCGCGCGTCAGCACAGCCCCGACCTGATGCGCGCCGGCGACGAGTGGGTCCTCGGCGAGCTGCACCCGGGCGTCAACACCCTGCGGTACGCCACCTGGATCGCCTACCACCCGGAGGCGGACGCCCTGCGCGCCGCGCTGGCCCGGGACGTGGGCGCCGGGGCGGTCTATCCCGCCGAGACCGGCCAGGAGGGCGGCGTGCCGACCAGGCTGAGCCACGCGCTGACCGGGCCCGACGACGTCCGGCTGGTGTTCGCGCACGACTCGTTCGGGCACGACCCGCGCCGCAGCCTGCGCGTCGGCGAGTGCGACCTGGTCGAGGTGGCCGGCGGGCTGCGGGTACGCTCCCGCGACGGGCGGTTCGACCTGGACCTGATGCACGTCCTCGGCGACGTGGTCGGCGCCGGGCTGTCGCAGCTCTTCCGCATCCTGCCCCCGGCGGCGCACCAGCCCCGGATCACCGTCGACTCCCTCGTGATCAGCCGCGAGTCGTGGACGTTCGCCGCCGCCGACCTCGACTTCGCCGAGACCCGCGACGAGGCGCTGCGCTTCCGGCAGGCCCGGGCCTGGGCGGGCACGCACGGCCTGCCCCGGCACGTGTTCCTGCGCTGCGCGGGCGAGCGGAAACCGGTGCACGCCGACCTGACCAGCCTCGCCTCGGTCGACCTGGTGTCCCGCTCGGTGCGCCGGGCCCGCCGACACGCCGGGGACACCACCGTCTCCGTGGTGGAGATGCTGCCGGCGCCGGACCAGCTCTGGCTCACCGGACCCGACGGCCGGTACACCGCCGAGCTGCGGGTCGTCGCGGTCGACGGGCGGGTGCGCTGAGATGGACGTCTTCGAGTTCCCGGCGTCGGCCGCGCAGCGGCGGATGTGGCTGCTGGACCAGCTCGACCCGGGCCAGCCGACCTACCACGTCGGCTGGGCCGTGTGGCTGGACGGCCCGCTGGATCCGGCCGCGCTCGACGGGGCCTGGGCGGCGGCGGTCGCGCGGCACGAGATCCTGCGCACCTGTTTCCGGGCCAACGGCGGGCGGCCGATCCAGGTGATCGACGAGGACGCCCCCGCGACCGCCATCGAGGTCGTGGCCCTGGACCAGTTGCCCGAGGCGGACCGGGAGGCGGCGGCCCGGGCCGCGCTGCGGGAACACGTGCGCACCCCGCTGCCGCTGGAGCGGGGCCCGCTGGCCCGGGTCAGGCTGCTGCGGCTCGCCCCGCAGCGGCACGTGCTGGCGCTGGTGGCACACCACGCGATCATCGACGGCTGGTCGTTGCGGCTGCTCTTCGACGAGCTCTCCGCCGACTACGAGGCGCTGCGCGCCGGCCGGCCGCCCGTCTCGGTCGAGCCACCCCTGCAGTACGCCGACTTCGCCCTCTGGGAGCGGGAGCACGCCGACGCGGGCGGCCACGACGAGGCGGAACGCTTCTGGCCGGCCGAGCTGGCCGGGGCGCCGCCGGAGGTGCCGCTCCCGGTCGACCACCCGTACCCGGACCGGCTGTCGCCGGCCGCCGCCGAGGTCGCGGTGCCGGTCGACGGGGAGCTGGCCGGGGCGCTGCGCCGCCTGGCCGAGGCGCGGGGCAGCACCCTGTTCACCGTCCTGCTGACCGCGTACGCGGCCCTGCTGTCCCGGCTCAGCGGCGCGGACGAGGTGCTCGTCGGCGTGCCCGTGGCCGGGCGTACCCGGATCGAGACCGAGCCGATCCTCGGCCTCTTCGCCAACACCGTCGCGATCCGGGCGGCGCTGCACGGCGACCCGACGCTCGCCGAGCTGCTGGACCGGCTGCACGCCGCCACCGCACGCGCCCAGGCCCACCAGGACCTGCCGTTCGCGCGGGTGGTCGAGCTGTGCCGGCCGCAGCGGCAGCCGACGCGGGCGCCGCTGGTGCAGGTGATGTGCACGGTCGAGGAGGCCCTGCCGCCCGTGGACCGGGGGGCGCTGCGCTGGCGGCCCGAGCTGGTGCCCACCGGCACCGGCAAGTTCGAGCTGGAGCTGGCCGCCGTCGTCGGCCCCGACGAGCTGTCGGTACGCCTGCGCTACCTCACCGACCTCTTCGCCCCGGACAGCGCGGGCCGCTTCGCCGACGCCCTGGCCGCGCTCCTGGCCACGCTGGCGACCGCCCCGCAGACCCGCGTCTGCGACGTGGACCTGCTCTCCCCGGCGACGGCGGACCTCGTCACCCGGGTGTGGCCGGCGGCCCGCTCCGGGTCGGTCCTGCCGCCGGGGAGCACCGCGGCGGCGCTCGTGGCCGACGTCGACGCCGGCGAGCGGGTGGTGATCTCGGGCGAGGACGCGACCCTGACCGGCACCGCGCTGCGCGGGCTCACCGCCCGGATCGCCGCCGGACTGCGGGGGCTCGGCGTACGGGCCCAGGAGACCGTGGGCATCGTCCTGCCCCGGGGGGCGCGCCCGCTCCCGGCGCTGCTGGGCGTGTGGCGGATCGGGGCGGCGTACCTGCCGCTCGACCCGACCCACCCGCCGGGACGGCTGCGCGGGATGCTCGCCGACGCCGGGGTGCGGGTGGTCGTCACCGACAGCGGCGCCGTCCCCGCCCCGCTGCTGGCCGAGCTGGGCGCGGCGGCGACCCTGCTCGACCTGGCCCCGACGGAACCGACGGGCGAGGGAACCCCGTCGGCGGTGCCAGCCGGCGCGGGGACACCGCCGGCGGAACCGACGGGCGCGGCGGCGCAGCCGGCTCTGCCGCCGCCGTGTGCGGTGCCGGCGACGGCGGCGGCGTACGTGCTGTTCACCTCGGGGTCCACCGGCCGGCCGAAGGCGGTCACCGTCACCCAGGGCGCGGTGGCACACCTGCTGCACGCGTTCCGCGAGATGGTCCCGCTGGGGCCGGCCGACCGGGTCCTGTCGGTGAGCCCGTTCGCGTTCGACATCGCCCTGCTCGACCTGCTCCTGCCGCTGTTGTGCGGGGCGCCGGTGGTCGTCGCCGGCGAGGACGACGTGATCGACGGCAACCGGCTGCGACGGCTGCTCGCCACGACCGGGACGACGATGCTCCAGGCGACGCCGACGACCTGGCGGATGCTGGTCGCGGCCGGCGGGGTGCCGGCCGGGGTGCGGCTGCGCCTGAGCGGCGGCGAGGCGCTGCCCCGGGGGCTGGCCGACGCCCTGGCGGAGCCGGGCACCCGTCTGTGGAACTGCTACGGCCCGACGGAGACGACCGTCTACTCGACCGGGGCGGAGGTCGAGGCGGGGTCGGCGCCGCCGGATCTCGGCCCGGCCGTCGCCGGCAGCCGGGTGTACGTGCTGGACCGGTGGCTACGACCGGTGCCGCCGGGCGTGGTCGGTGAGGTGTGCATCGGCGGCGCGGGGGTCGGCCGGGGCTACGTCGGGGCGCCCGGCTGGACCGCCGGGCGGTTCGTGCCCGACCCGTTCACCCCCGGCGGTCGGCTCTACCGCAGCGGGGACCTGGGCCGGTGGCTGCCGAGCGGGCGGATCGAACCGCTGGGGCGGGCCGACCGGCAGGTGAAGGTGCGGGGCTTCCGGGTCGAGACGGCGGAGGTGGAGGCGGTGCTGCGCGGCCACCCGCAGGTCCGCGACGCGGTCGTGACGACCGCCTCCGACGTGGACCACGACGGCGTGCGGCTGGTCGGCTACGTCGTCACCGACCCGCCCGCGACGGATCCGCCCGCCGACCTGTCCGGGTACGCGCGCCGGTTCCTGCCCGCGCACATGGTGCCGGCGGTCTTCGTGGCGCTGCCCGAGGTGCCCCGGACCTCGCGCGGCAAGCTCGACCTGCGCGCCCTGCCGGCGCCGGCGAGGGGTGCCGGCTCCGGCGAGGCGCCGGTCGCCCCGCGCACCCCGCTGGAGCGGGAGCTGGCGGGGCTGGTGGCCGACCTGCTGGGCCTGCCCGACCCGGTCGGGGTCGCCGACAACTTCTTCGTCCTGGGCGGACACTCGGTCAAGGCCACCCAGCTGATGGCCCGGGTCTGGACGACGTACGGGGTCGACCTTCCGGTGCGCACGCTCTTCGACGACCCGACCGTGGCGGGCCTCGCCGCGGCGGTCACCGCCGCCGGGGCGGGAGCCGACGCGCCGGCCGGGACCGTCCCCGCGACTCGCACCGGCGGCGCGGAGTCCCTCGACACGTTGACCGACGACGACGTCGACGACCTCCTCGCCGGGATGGACCGACCGTCCAGGTGGGACGGGTGACCGACCCACGGCAGCCACCGGACTGGCTGGTGGCGGTGCTCGCCGCGCTCACCGAGGGCCACGACCCGGCCGCGCCCCCGCACTGGCGGCGACGGGTGGACGCCGAACTCGACCGGCTCGCCGGCCGGGTGCCGTTCCCGGTGGTGTACGACTGGCACGCGCGCGTACTCGCGTCGGTGCCCGGTGGCGACGCCAGCCGGGTGGGTGGGCTGTTCCGGCGGGCGCTGGCCGGCGACGAGGTCGGGGCGCACGAGTGGCGCGACGCGCTCCGGCCCGCCCTGCGCGAGCTGTACCGGGCCGCCTACCCGTACGCCGAGGCACGGGCGGTCGCACACGCCAACGCCCACGCCTACGCGACCGCCAACGGCTACGGCCCCGACGAGGTGACCGAGTTCGCCGCGCACTACGCCGACCTGAGCACCGGGGCCAACGCGGAGGCGTTCGCCGACGCCAACGCCATCGCGAACGCCGACGCGCTGGCGGGTGCCCTGGCCGGCGCCGACGAGCGGGCGTACGCCGCGGCGCACCCGGCCGCCCTGGTGCGCGCGTACGCCCTGGCAGCGGCGAACCGGTCCGGCGCGGGGGCTGTCCCGCGCGTACTCCGGACGGCGTACACACGGCTCGCCGACACACTGACCGAAAGTCTGCGCGCCGTGTCGGAATGAGGTCTCCAGGCCCAGCCGTCGGGCTCTGGCACCGGTCTGCCGCATCGTCTAATGTTGATCCACTTCGGCCGATGTCCGGTGTCACGGCAGGCCAGTGGGGATTCGAGGGGGCACACTTGCCGGGCGACAAGACGATCCGTGTTCCGGCCCCCGGCCGCGTCCCGTCGGCACGGGCGTCCGCGGAAGTCGAGCGCCTGTCGGACCGCTCCGGCCTCCTGCCGCTCTCCTTCGCGCAGCGGCGGCTGTGGATCCTGGAGCGGCTCGGTCGGGTCGGTCACGCCTACCACATGCCGCTGGCCCTCCAGCTCGACGGCCAGCTCGACCGCGACGCGCTGCGGGCGGCCCTGGACTCCCTGGTGGACCGACACGAGGTCCTGCGTACCCGCATCGTCGCCGACGGCGCGGAGGCGGCCCAACACATCGATCCGCCCGGCGCCGGGTTCCCGCTCCGGCACGAGGACCTGACCGGGCACGCCGATCCCGCCGCCGCCCTGGCCGGGCTCCAGCAGGAGGAGAGCACCGCCCCGTTCGACCTGGCGGCCGGTCCGCTGTTCCGGGGCCGCCTGGTCGCGCTCGCCCCGGACCGGCACGTGCTGCTGCTGACGATGCACCACATCGTCAGCGACGGCTGGTCGCTGGGGATCCTGACCCGCGAGTTGGGGGCGTTGTACGCCGCCTACCACGCCGGTCGGCCTGATCCGCTGCCGCCCCTGCCCGTGCAGTACGCCGACTACGCCGCCTGGCAACGCCAATGGCTCACCGACGGCACCCTCCAACGCCAGGAAACCCACTGGCGCCACACCCTCGCCAACGCACCCACCCTGCTCGACCTACCCACCGACCGACCCCGACCCACCGAACAGGACCACCACGGCGCCCACCTCCCCATCACCATCGACCCCGACCTCACCACCGCCCTCAAAACCCTCACCACCCGCCACGGCGCCACCCTCTACATGACCCTGCTCACCGCCTGGGCCATCGTCCTGTCCCGCCTCAGCGGCCACCACGACCTCATCATCGGCACCCCCACCGCCAACCGCCGCCGCGCCGAACTCGAAAACCTCATCGGCTTCTTCGTCAACACCCTCGCCCTCCGCATCGACCTCACCGACCACCCCACCACCACCCAACTCCTGCACCGCGTCCGCGACCTCACCCTCACCACCCTCGACCACCAGGACCTCCCCTTCGAACACGTCGTCGAAGCCGTCAACCCCACCCGCAACCTCGCCCACACCCCCCTCTTCCAGGTCATGTTCGCCTGGCAGAACAACGAGGACGTGGACCTGGACCTGCCCGGTGTCGAGGTCACCGCCCTGCGTACCCCGTGGACCACCGCGAAGTTCGACCTCACCCTCTCCCTGGCCGAGCACGACGGGCGGATCACCGGCAGCCTCGAGTACGCCACCGCCCTGTTCGACACCGCCACCGCCCAACGACACATCCGTTACCTGCGCCACGTCCTCACCCAACTCGTCGCCCACCCCGACGAGCCGATCGACCGGCTGGCGCTGCTCGACCCGGCGGAGCGCCGTGACCTCCTGGCGACCTGGGGCGACGCGAGCGCGTACCCGGTCGAGCAGACGATCCCCGCGCTGTTCGCGCGGCGGGCCGCGGCGGCCCCCGACGCGGTGGCGGTCACGTTCGAGGGCACCTCGCTCACCTACCGCGACCTCGACGCACGCGCCAACCAGCTCGCCCACCACCTGCGCACGTACGGCGTCGGACCCGACACCCTCGTCGCGGTCTGCCTGGAGCGCTCGCCCGAGCTGGTCGTCGCGCTGCTGGCCGTCCTCAAGGCCGGTGGCGCGTACGTGCCGCTCGATCCCGCCCATCCGGCCGAGCGCCTCGGCGAGCTGCTGCGCGACAGCGGCCCGGTCGCCGTCCTCACCCACGCCGCCACCCGCACCACCCTCGACGGCCTGACCACCGCACCCCTGGTCGACCTCGACACCGCCGACCTGACCGCACACCCCACCACCAGCCCCGACCCCGGCACCCGACCCGACCACCTCGCCTACGTCATCCACACCTCCGGCTCCACCGGCCGGCCCAAGGGCGTCATGGTCGAGCACGCCAACGTGGTGCGGCTCTTCTCCGCCACGGCCGGGTGGTTCGGCTTCGGCCCGAGCGACGTGTGGAGCCTCTTCCACTCCTTCGCGTTCGACTTCTCGGTCTGGGAGATCTGGGGCGCGCTGCTGCACGGCGGCCGGCTGGTGATCGTCCCTACGCTGACCGGCCGCTCCCCCGCCGACTTCCACCGGCTCCTCTGTGACGAGGGCGTGACCGTCCTCAACCAGACCCCCAGCGCGTTCCGGGGCCTGATCGCCGCGCAGGCCGACAGCGCGCGGACGCACCAGCTTCGTACGGTGATCTTCGGGGGCGAGGCGCTGGACCCGACGATGCTGCGGCCGTGGTACGCGGACGCGCGCAACGGGCGCACAGAGCTGGTCAACATGTACGGCATCACCGAGACCACGGTGCACGTGACGTACCGGCCGTTGACCCCGGCCGACGCCGACCGGCCGGGCGTGAGCCCGATCGGTCGGCCCCTCGGTGACCTGCGCCTCTACGTGCTCGACGGGCAGGGGGAGCCGGTGCCGCCCGGGGTCGTCGGCGAGCTGCACGTCGGTGGCGCGGGGGTCGCGCGCGGCTACCTCAACCGTCCCGGGCTGACCGCGGAACGCTTCCGGCCCAGCCCGTTCGTGGCGGGCGACCGGCTCTACCGCACCGGTGACCTCGTCCGCCACCGCGCCGACGGCGGTCTCGACTACCTGGGCCGCAACGACTCCCAGGTGCAGCTGCGGGGCTACCGCGTGGAGCTGGGCGAGATCGAGGCCCAACTCGCCGCCTGTCCCGGCGTACGCGACGCGGTGGTGACGGTCACGACCGACGCCACCGGCGAGTCGCGCCTGGTCGGCTACTACACGGCGTCGGTGCGCCGGCTGACGGCCGAGGCGCTGCGCACCCGGCTGGCCGGCGTCCTGCCGGAGCACATGGTCCCGGCCGCGTACGTGCGGGTCGCCGAGTGGCCGCTGACGCCCAACGGCAAGCTCGACCACCGGGCCCTGCCCGCACCCGACGGGTCGGCCTTCGCCGCCCGGCACTACACCGAGCCGGTCGGCGCGACGGAGACCGCCCTCGCGGCCATCTGGGCCGAGGTGCTGGGCGTGGAGCGGATCGGCCGGCACGACAACTTCTTCGCGCTGGGCGGGCACTCGCTGCTGGCGCTGCGGGTGCTGGAACGGATGCGCCGCCAGGGCCTCTCCGCCGACGTACGCGCGCTCTTCGCCTCGCCCGTCCTGGCCGACCTGGCCGCCACGGTGGGTGCCGACGCGGACCGGGCCGACGTGACCGCGGAGCCGATCCCGGCCGGCTGCGAGCGGATCACGCCGGACCTGCTGCCACTGGTGGAGCTGAGCCAGCCGGAGATCGACGCGATCGTCGCCACGGTCCCCGGCGGGACACCGAACGTGCAGGACATCTACCCGCTGGCCCCGGTGCAGGAGGGCATGCTCTTCCACCACCTGATGGCCCGCGACCGCGACCCCTACCTGGTGACCACGGTCCTGCGCTTCGCCGACCGGGACCGGCTGGACCGCTACGCCGCCGCGCTGGAGGCGGTGGTCGCCCGGCACGACGTGCTGCGTACCGCGGTGGTGTGGCACGGGATCAACGAGCCGGTGCAGGTGGTGTGGCGCCGGGCGCCCCTGCCGGTGGAGGAGGTCCCGCTCGACCCGACCGGCGACGACCCGCTGCGGCAGCTCCGCGAGCACGTCGACCGGCGGTACGGCCGGCTGCCGCTCGACCAGGCTCCCCTGCTGCGGCTGCTGGTCGCGCGGGACCCCCGCGACGGCGGGTGGCTGGCCGTCGAGCTGATCCACCACATCGTCGACGACAACACCTCGCTCAAGCAGCTGCGGGCCGAGGTCCGCGCGTACCTGGCCGGCGAGGGCGACCGGCTGCCGCCGCCGCTGCCCTTCCGCGACTTCGTGGCGCGGATCCGGCGCGGCGCCGACCGGGCCGAGCAGGAGAGCTTCTTCCGCCGGATGCTCGGTGACGTCGACAACCCGACCGTGCCCTTCGGGCTGCGCGACATCCACGGCGACGGGCACACGATGCGCGACGCCCGGGTGTGGCTCGGGCCGGAGCTGACGCGGCGGCTGCGGCAGCGGGCCCAGGACCTCCAGGTCGGCGTGACCAGCCTCTTCCACGTCGCCTGGGGGCAGGTGCTGGCCCGGGCCGGCGGCCGGCGCGACGTCGTCTTCGGCACCGTGCTCTCCGGCCGGATGGACGCCGGCGCGGGCAGCGACCGGATCCTCGGGCCCTTCCTCAACACGCTCCCGCTGCGGGTCACCGTCGACGCCACCGGCGTCACCGAGTGCGTGCTGCGCACCCACGAGGCGCTGACCGGGCTGATCCGCCACGAGCACGCGTCGCTGGCGCTGGCGCAGTCGTGCAGCAGGGTGGCGCCGCCGGCTCCCCTCTTCACCGCCCTGCTCAACTACCGCCACGCCGAGGTGCTGGCCGAGTCGGAGACGCCCGCGCCGACCCCCGACGCGGACGACCTGACCTACCTGGCGGCGCAGGAACGCGGCAACTACCCGCTCGCGCTGGACGTCGACGACCTGGGCGACGACGTCGTGCTGACGGTCGCCGCCGCGGCCGGGGTGGCACCCGGGCGGGTCTGCGCGATGGTCGAGCGGGCCCTGGCGACGCTGGCCGACGCGCTGGAACGCACGCCCGACGCGGCGGTGGGCGGGCTCGACGTGCTGCCCGCCGCCGAGCGGCGCCGGCTGGTCGAGGACGGCAACGACGCCACGGTGGCGTACCCGCCGGGGCGCCTGGTGCACCACCTCGTCGAGGCTCAGGCGGCCCGCGACCCGCAGGCGGTGGCCCTCGTCCTCGGCGACGAGCGGCTCACCTACGGTGAATTGAACGCGCGGGCCAACCGGCTCGCCCACCACCTGCGGGCCCGGGGCGTCGGGCCGGACCGGATCGTGGCGATCTGCGTCGAGCGGTCGCCGGAGACGGTGGTGTGCCTGCTGGCGGTCCTCAAGGCCGGTGGCGCCTACCTTCCGCTCGACCCGGCGTACCCGGCCGAGCGGCTCGCCGCCATGCTGCGCGACAGCACCCCGGTGGCGGCGTTGACCCACGGCCCGGCCCGCGAGCGGCTGCACGCCGCGCTGGCCGGGCTCGACACCCCGGTGGTCGACCTGGACCTCGACGCGGCGGCGTGGGCGCAGCTGCCGGCGACCGACCCGCTGGTGGACGGGTTGGGCGCGCAGCACCTGGCGTACGTCATCTACACGTCCGGCACCTCCGGCACCGCCAACGGGGTGCTGGTCGAGCACCGGCAGCTCGTGGCCGTCGCCGCCGCCTGGGAACGCCTGTTCGACCTGCGTCCCGGCCTGGTGCACCTGCAGATGGCGAGCTTCTCGTTCGACGTCTTCACCGCCGACGTGGTGCGGGCGCTCGGCTTCGGCGGGCGGCTGGTGCTCTGCCCGCGTCCGCTGCTGCTGGACAGCGCTGGCCTGTCCGAGCTGCTGCGCCACCACGACGTGGACTTCGCCGACTTCGTGCCGGCCGTGCTCAACCCGTTGCTGGAGCACCTGGAATCCACCGGCGGGAGCCTCGCCGGGCTGGAGACGGTGGTCTGCGGGTCGGACGCCTGGACCGCCGCCAACGCCGCCCAGCTGCGCGCCCTGTGCGGCCCGGGGGTGCGGATCGTCAACGCGTACGGCGTGACCGAGGCGGCCGTCGACAGCACCTGCCACCTGCTGCCGACCGACGACCTCGCCGAGGCGACCTGCCTGCCGATCGGCCGGCCGCTGCCCAACGTGCGGGTCTACCTGCTCGACGGCGAGGGCGAGCCGGTGCCGGACGGCGTGGTCGGCGAGATCCACATCGGCGGCGCGGGCGTAGCGCGCGGCTACCTGAACCGCCCCGAGCTGACCGCGCAGCGCTTCCGGCCCAGCCCGTTCGTGCCGGGCGAGCGGCTATACCGCACCGGCGACCTGGGTCGTCGCCTGCCGGACGGGGAACTGGAGTTCCTCGGCCGCGACGACTTCCAGGTCAAGGTCCGGGGCTTCCGCGTCGAGCTGGGCGAGATCGAGTCCCGGCTGGCGGCCGTCGAGGGCGTACGGGAGACGGTCGTCGTGGCGCGCCCCGACGCCGGCGGCGGCCAGCGGCTCGTCGCGTACGTGCTGGGCGGGGCGCCGGACGCCGCGCGGCTGCGGGACCGGCTGGCCGCCGAACTACCGGAGCACATGGTGCCGTCGGCGTACGTCCGGCTGGCCGCGTGGCCGCTGACACCCAACGGCAAGCTCGACCGGGCGGCGCTGCCGGCGCCGGACGGCGAGGCCTTCGGCCGGCGCGGGCACGTCGAGCCGGTCGGCCTGCTGGAAGGCATGGTCGCGGGCGTCTGGGCCGAGGTGCTGGGGATCGAGCGGGTCGGCCGGCACGACGACTTCTTCGCCCTGGGCGGCCACTCGCTGCTGGCCATGCGGCTGGTCTCCCGGATCCGGCAGGTGCTGGGGCGGGAGGTCTCGCCGGCGGCGCTCTTCGCGGCGCCGGTGCTGAGCGACTTCGTCGCCCGGCTGACGCCGGACGGCCGCGACGTGCTGCCCCCGATCCGCCCGGTCGACCGGGACGGTGCCCTGGAGCTCTCCTTCGCGCAGCGGCGGCTGTGGTTCCTGGAGCGGCTCGGCGGCCTCGGCCACACCTACCACATGCCGCTGGCCCTGGAGTTGGCCGGCTGGCTCGACCACGGCGCACTGCGGGCGGCCCTGGACTCCCTGGTGGACCGGCACGAGGCCCTGCGCAGCCGCATCGTCCCCGCCGGCTCCGACGTCCACCAACTCGTCGACCCGCCCGGGACGGGCTTCACCCTGCACACGCACGACCTGACCGGCGCGCCCGACGCCGCCGCCCGGCTGGCCCGGCTCCAGGACGAGGAGAGCACCGCCCCGTTTGACCTGACGACCGGTCCCCTCATCCGGGGCCGCCTGGTCACCCTCGCGCCCGACCGGCACGTCCTGCTCGTCACGATGCACCACGTCGTCTCCGACGGCTGGTCCATCGGCGTCCTCACCCGCGAGTTGGGGGCGTTGTACGCCGCCTACCACGCCGGTCGGCCTGATCCGCTGCCGCCCCTGCCCGTGCAGTACGCCGACTACGCCGCCTGGCAACGCCAATGGCTCACCGACGGCACCCTCCAACGCCAGGAAACCCACTGGCGCCACACCCTCGCCAACGCACCCACCCTGCTCGACCTACCCACCGACCGACCCCGACCCACCGAACAGGACCACCACGGCGCCCACCTCCCCATCACCATCGACCCCGACCTCACCACCGCCCTCAAAACCCTCACCACCCGCCACGGCGCCACCCTCTACATGACCCTGCTCACCGCCTGGGCCATCGTCCTGTCCCGCCTCAGCGGCCACCACGACCTCATCATCGGCACCCCCACCGCCAACCGCCGCCGCGCCGAACTCGAAAACCTCATCGGCTTCTTCGTCAACACCCTCGCCCTCCGCATCGACCTCACCGACCACCCCACCACCACCCAACTCCTGCACCGCGTCCGCGACCTCACCCTCACCACCCTCGACCACCAGGACCTCCCCTTCGAACACGTCGTCGAAGCCGTCAACCCCACCCGCAACCTCGCCCACACCCCCCTCTTCCAGGTCATGTTCGCCTGGCAGAACACCGACGACGGCGAGTTGACCCTGCCGGGCCTGCGGGTCACCGCCCTGCCGCCGCCCCACACGAGCGCGAAGTTCGACCTCACCCTCGCGCTGGCCGAGCACGACGGGCGCATCACCGGCAGCCTCGAGTACGCCACCGCCCTGTTCGACACCACCACCGCCCAACGACACATCCGCCACCTGCACCACGTCCTCACCCAACTCGTCGCCCACCCCGACGAGCCGATCGACCGACTGTCGCTGCTCGACGAGCGGGAACGCGAGCAGGCGCTGCGCCAGGCCGCGCCGTCCCCGGTGGAGCGGAGCGTCCTCGCCCGCCTCGCCGAGCGGGTCGCGGCGGCCCCCGACGCGGTGGCGGTCACGTTCGAGGACACCTCGCTCACCTACCGCGACCTCGACGCACGCGCCAACCAACTCGCCCACCACCTGCGGGAACACGGCGTCGGGCCGGACGCTCTCGTCGCGTTCTGCCTGCGCAGGTCACCCGAGCTGATCGTCGCGCTGGTGGCCGTCGCCCGGGCTGGCGGGGCGTACCTGCCCCTGGACCCGGCCCACCCCGCCGAACGCCTCGGGCACCTGCTGGCCGACGGCGCCCCGGTCGCCGTCCTCACCCACGCCGCCACCCGCACCACCCTCGACGGCCTGACCACCACACCCCTGGTCGACCTCGACACCGCCGACCTGACCCCACACCCCACCACCAGCCCCGACCCCGGCACCCGACCCGACCACCTCGCCTACGTCATCCACACCTCCGGCTCCACCGGCCGGCCCAAGGGCGTGGCGCAGACCTGGCGGTGCCTGGACAACCTGATCGACTGGCAGCTGCGCTACGCCGCGCCGGGCAGCCCGGCACCACAACGGGTGCTCCAGTTCGCCTCCATCGGCTTCGACGTCTCCGCCCAGGAGATCTGGAGCACCCTCTGCCAGGGCGGCACGCTGGTGCTGATCGGCGAGGAGCGCACCCGCGACCTGGGCCAATTGCGTCACCTCCTCGCCGAACAGGGGGTACGGCGGGCGTTCCTGCCGGCGGCCGTGCTGCACCAGATGGCCGGCCTCACCGGGACTGTCGCCCCGCTCGCTGCCGGCTGCGAGATCGTCACCGCCGGCGAGGCGCTGCGGGTCGACGACGACCTGCGCGCCCTGGTGACCGGCCTGGGCGGCCGGTACCTCTACAACCAGTACGGCCCGACCGAGACGCACGTGGTCAGCCAGTTCGCGCTGGCCACCGCGGCGGCGGCCGACTGGCCGGCGCTGCCACCGATCGGCCGGCCGGTCGCCAACGCCCGCCTCTACGTGCTCGACGAGCGGTGCGAACCGGTGCCGGCCGGCGTGCTCGGCGAGCTCTACATCGGTGGGTCCGGCCTGGCCCGTGGCTACCTCCACCGGCCGGCCGCGACCGCCGAACGGTTCCTGCCCGACCCGTTCGCCGGGCCGGGCGAGCGGATGTACCGCAGCGGCGACCTGGCCCGCCGCCGCGCCGACGGGACCATCGAGTTCGCCGGACGCGCCGACGACCAGGTCAAGGTACGCGGCTTCCGCGTCGAGCCGGGCGAGGTGGAGAACGCCCTGCGGCACGTCCCGGGCGTACGCGAGGCCGCCGTCCTGCTGCGCGAGGACACCCCCGGTGACCCGCACCTGGTCGGCTACCTGGTCGGCGACGTCACCGCCGAGGCGGCCCGCGAGCAGCTGCGGCGCCGGCTGCCCGAGCACCTGGTGCCGACCCGCTGGGTGGTGCTGGAGCGGCTGCCGCTGACCGCCAACGGCAAGCTGGACCGGCGGGCCCTGCGCGCGCCGGAGCAGGCCGACGTCGCCACCGCCTACGTCGCGCCGCGCGACGAGCGGGAGGCCCGGATGGCGGCCATCTGGGCCGAGGTGCTGCGCCGCGACCGGGTCGGCGCGCTCGACGACTTCTTCGCGCTGGGCGGCCACTCGCTCCTGGCGACCCGCCTCGTGCACGCCATCAACGAGCGGATGTCGGCGCGGCTGTCGCTGCGTACCCTCTTCCGCAAGCCGGTCCTGGCCGACCTGGCGGCCGAGCTGGCCGGGCCCGACGCCCCCGCCGTCGACGCGCTCCCGCCACTCGTCGCCGACCCCGCCGGTCGACACGAGCCGTTCCCGCTCACCGACATCCAGGAGGCCTACTGGGTGGGGCGCGGGTCCGCCATCGAACTCGGCGGGGTCGGCGCGCACGGCTACAGCGAGCTGCGGCTGCGCGACTTCGACGAGGAGCGGTTCACCCGCGCGCTGCACCGGCTGATCGACCGCCACGACATGCTGCGCGCGGTCTTCCGCGACGGCGTACAGCAGGTCCTGCCGAACGTGCCGCGCTACGCGATGGCCCGGCAGGACCTGCGCGGGCTCGACCCACGGACCGCCGCCACCCGCCTGGCCGAGACCCGCGAGCGGATGTCCCACCAGGTGCTCGACGCCGGCCGCTGGCCGCTGTTCGAGTTCGCGGTGACGCTGCTCGACGGCGAGGCGCGCCTGCACGTCAGCATCGACGCGCTGATCCTCGACGCGGCCAGCGGGCAGATCCTCGAACACGAGCTGGCGGTGCTCTACGCGGACCCGGACGCCGACCTGCCGCCGCTCGCCGTGACCTTCCGCGACTACGTCCTGGCCGAACGGGCCCTGCGGGACACGCCGCGCTACGAGCGGGCCCTCGGCTACTGGCGGGAGCGGGTCGCCACGCTGGCCCCCGCGCCGCAGCTACCGCTGGAACGACAGCCGGAGAGCGTCGAACGGCCGCGCTTCACCCGCTACGACGACGTGGTGCCCGCGGAGCGCTGGAGCCGGCTGAAGGCGGTCGCCGGACGCCACGGGGTCACCCCGTCGGTGCTGCTGGTGACCGCGTTCGCGCAGGTGCTTGCCCGGTGGAGCCGCCAGCCGCGGTTCACGCTGAGCCTGCCGCTGTTCAACCGGCTGCCGATGCACCCCGGGATCAACGCGGTGATCGGCGACTTCACCTCGCTGGTGCTGCTGGAGGTCGACGTGGCGGCCGGGGCCGACTTCGCGACCCGGGCCCGTGCCGTGCAGGAGCAGCTCTGGCAGGACATCGACCACTCGGCGGTCAGCGGCGTACGGGTCAACCGCGAACTCGCCCGCGCCCGGGGCACCCGCCACGCGGCCCTGCCCGTCGTCTTCAACAGCACGCTGACCGAATCGGCCCCCGAGGTCGGTGACAGCGGCCTCGCGACGGCGCTCGGCGGCGAGGTCGTGCACGGCATCACCCAGACCCCGCAGGTGTGGATCGACCACACGGTCCTGGAGGCCGGCGGGCGACTGCACGTCAACTGGGACAGCATCGACGAACTCTTCCCGGCCGGCCTCGTCGCCGAGATGTTCGCGGCGTACCGGACGCTGCTCGGGCGGCTGGAGGAGCCGGACGCCTGGCACCGCACGGTGGACGGGCCGCTCGCCCCGCCGGTGCCGGCGACCCCGCCGGCCGATCGAGGGCTCCTGCACGAGCTGGTCGACCGGCAGGCGCTGGCGACCCCCGCCGCGCCCGCCGTGCTCGCCGTGGACCGGCAGCTGGACCACGCGACCGTACGCGCCGAGGCGCGCCGGTTGGCGGGGCGGCTCCAGGACCGGGGCGTCCGCCCCGGACAGCTCGTCGCGGTACTGCTCGACCGGGGCTGGAAGCAGGTCGTCGCCACCCTGGCCGTGCTGCACGCCGGGGGCGCGTACCTGCCGCTCGATCCCGAGTGGCCGGCCGAGCGGGTGGCCCGGGTGCTCCAGCGGGCCGGGGCGGGGCTGGTGCTGGCCGAGTCGGACCGGGTGGCCCTGCCCGAGGGCGTCGAGCGCCTGGTGGTGGACGGGACCAGCGTCGGCGCGGGCGGTCCCGCGCTGCGGCCGGTCGAACGGGCGGAGACCGACCTCGCGTACGTCATCTACACGTCCGGATCGACCGGCACGCCGAAGGGGGTGGCGATCGACCACCGCGGCGCGGTGAACACGCTGCTCGACGTCATCGGGCGCTTCGAGGTCGGGCCGGCCGACCGGGTCCTGGCCGTCAGCACGCTCAGCTTCGACCTCTCCGTCTTCGACATCTTCGGCACGCTCGCGGCCGGCGGGGCGGTCGTGACGCTGGACCCGGAGCTGGCCCGCGACCCGGCCCACTGGTCGGAGGTGGCCCACACCCACCGGGTGAGCGTCTGGAACTCGGTGCCGGCGCTGGCCGGCATGCTGCTCGACCACGCCGACGCCGGTCACCCGCTGCCGGCGTCGCTGCGGCTGGCCATGCTCTCCGGGGACTGGATCCCGCTCACCCTGCCCGACCGGCTGCGCGGGGCGCTGCCCGGGATCCGGGTCGAGAGCCTCGGCGGCGCCACCGAGGCGTCCATCTGGTCCATCCACCACCCGGTCGGCGAGGTCGACCCGGCCTGGCGCAGCATCCCCTACGGCCGGGCCATGGCCCACCAGGGCGTCCACGTGCTGGACGAGGCGCTGCGCCCCCGGCCGACCTGGGCCACCGGCGACCTCTACATCAGCGGCGTCGGGCTGGCGCAGGGCTACTGGCGCGACGAGGCGGCGACGGCGGCCAGCTTCGTCGTCCACCCGGTCACCGGCGAGCGGCTCTACCGCACCGGCGACCTGGGCCGGCTGCGCCCGGACGGCACGATCGAGTTCCTCGGCCGCGAGGACGGCCAGGTCAAGGTGCACGGCTACCGCATCGAGCTGGGCGAGATCGAGGCGGCGTTGGAGGGCCACCCGGGTGTACGCGCCGCCGCGCTGCGGCTGCTCGGCCGGGCGCAGGGCGAGAAGCGGCTGGCCGCGTACGTGGTGCCCGACGGTCCCGCGCCCGAGCCGGCCGCCCTGGTCGCATACCTGGAGGA
Organism: Micromonospora sp. NPDC049051; assembly: GCF_043197575.1. NCBI lineage: Bacteria > Bacillati > Actinomycetota > Actinomycetes > Micromonosporales > Micromonosporaceae > Micromonospora > Micromonospora sp. NPDC049051. Next base: position 527,951 of record NZ_JBICTL010000006.1, on the reverse strand, counting down.
GCGGCTGCCGGCGTACATGGTGCCGGCGTCGTTCACCGTCCTCGACGCGCTGCCGCTGTCGGCCAACGGCAAGGTCGACCGGGCCCTGCTGCCCGAGCCGAAGCCGTCGGCCGAGCGCCCCGTCGAGGTGCCGGTGCTCACCGACCCGGCCGAGAAGCGGCTGGTGGAGATCGTCACCGAGATCCTCGACCTGCCCGTCGTCGCGCCCGACGCCAACCTGCTGATGCTCGGCGCCACCTCGATCGACGTCGTGCGGATCGCGAACGCCCTCTCCGGCGAGTTGGGCTTCCGGCCGAAGCTGGCCCGGCTGATGCGCCAGCCGACCCTCGCCGACCTGCTGCGGATGTTCCGGGAACACACCGCCGAACGGGCCGTCGTGGCGACCGCGCAGCGGGCCGCCGCCGTGGTCGAGGACCCGGCCGCCCGCGCCGCGTTCACGGCGGACGGGCGGGGCCGGCGCGACTTCGCCCCCGGCACCCCGGCGGTCGCGCTGGCCGCGCCGGCCGACCCGGCGTACGAGGAGCGCTACACCGGCTACCGCTCGCTGCGCCGCTTCACCGCGGACCCGGTGCCGGCCGGGGCGCTCGGCCGGCTGCTGGCCGCCCTCGCCGCGCGGGAGGTCGACGGCCGGGCCAAGTTCCAGTACGGCTCGGCCGGCGGCACCTACGCCGTGCAGACGTACGTCCTGGTCAAGGCGGGACGCGTCGACGGGGTGCCGGGCGGGGCGTACTACCACGACCCGGCGGCGCACCGGCTGTTGGCGCTCGGCCGCGACCGCGAGCTGAGCCCCGACGCCTTCGACTACTTCGTCAACCGCCCGGTCTTCGAGGCCGCCGCGTTCGCGCTCTTCCTGGTGGCGCAGCGCGCGGCCATCGAGCCTCTCTACCAGGAGCAGAGTGCGACCTTCACCGCGATCGAGGCCGGCGCGATGGCCCAACTGCTGACGATGGCCGCCCCCGGGCACGGTCTCGGCCTGTGCGGGATCGGCGCGATGGAGACCGCGCCGCTGGCCGCCCTGTTCGACCTCGAACCCTCGCACCGGCTGGTCTACGCGCTGGTCGGCGGCGGCCGGCCGGGGGCGGACGCACCCACGCCCGACGCCCCGGCCACCGACACCATCACGGTGGAGCTGTGAACGCCTACGAGCTGCTCGACACGCTCAACCGGCACGCGGTCGGGCTGCGGGTCGACGGCGACCGGCTGCGCCTCACGGGCTCCCGCGAGGTCCTCACGGCCGAGCTGCTGGCCGACATCAAGCGGCACAAGGAGGAGCTGGTCGCGATCCTGACCGGCGCCGACGCGGACACGATCCCCCGCCGGCCGCGACCCGACGCACCGGTGCCGGTCGCGTTCGCCCAACGGCAGCTCTGGTTCCTCGACCAGCTCTCCCCCGGCAACCCGTTCTACAACAACCCGGTCGCCTTCGACGTCGTGGGCGCCCTGGACGTGCCGGCGCTGGCCCGCGCCCTGACCGAGGTGGTACGCCGGCACGAGGCGCTGCGTACCGTGTTCACCCCCGTCGACGGGGAGCCCTGCCAGGTGGTGCGGCCGGCCGGGCCGGTCGCCCTGCCGGTCACGGACCTCACCGCGTTGCCCGGCCCGGAGCGGTCCCGCCGCGCCGACGCCGCCGCCGAGGCCGAGGCGCGCGCGCCGTTCGACCTGGCCACCGGTCCGCTGCTGCGCAGCGCCCTGCTCCGGCTCGGCGAGGACGAGCACCGCTGGCTGCTCACCGTGCACCACATGGTGGCCGACGGCTGGTCCGTCGGCATCCTGATCGGCGAGGTCGCCGCGCTCTACGTCGCGTACGCGCGGGGCGAGGCGCCGACGCTGGCCGAGCTGCCGGTGCAGTACCCGGACTACGTCCTGTGGCAGCGCCGGCAGCTCGACGGCGGCGAGTTGGAGCGTCAGCTCGGCTACTGGACGCGGACGCTGGCCGGCGCGCCCGCGTTGCTGTCCCTGCCGACCGACCGGCCCCGGCCGGTGGTGCAGCGCTACCGGGGCGAGACCCACGGCACGACGGTGGACGCGGCGGTGCTGCGGGGCCTGCGGGAGGTGGGCCGGGCCGGCGACGCGACGCTGTTCATGACGCTCATGGCGGCCCTGTCGGTGCTGCTGTGGCGCCACAGCGGGCAGGACGACGTCTGCGTCGGCACCCCGTTCGCCAACCGCAACCACCGCGACGTGGAGGGCCTCATCGGGCACTTCGTGAACACGGTGGTGATCCGCAACCGGCTGGACCCGCAGCAGTCGTTCGCTGCGCTGCTGGCCGACGTCCGCCGGCACCTGCTCGACGCGTACGCCCATCCCGACCTGCCGTTCGAGCAGCTCGTGGACGCGCTCAACCCGGAGCGGCACACCAGCTACTCGCCGCTGTTCCAGGTGATGCTGGTGTTGCAGAACATCCCGCGCGGCCGGCTGGAGCTGCCGGGTCTGGTGCTGCGTCCCTTGTCGAGCGACACCGGCGCGGCGAAGTTCGACCTGTCGGTCGAGGTGATGGAGCAGGCCGACGAGCTGCACGTCATCTTCGAGTACAACACCGACCTCTTCGACGCCGCGACCGTGGCCCGGCTGGCCGGGCACTTCGTCCGCCTGCTCACCCAGGTCGCGGCCGACCCGTCGACGCCGGTCGGCGCGCTGCGGCTGCTCGGCCCCGACGAGCGGCACCGCCTGCTGGTCGAGTGGAACCGCACGACGCGCCCGCTCGCCGGCCCGGCGGACGTGGTGGCGCGGATCGCGGCGCAGGCGCGGCGGCGCCCCGACGCACCCGCCGTGGTCGACGACGACGAGCGGCTGGACTACACCACGCTGGAGCGGCGGGCCAACCGGCTGGCGCACGCGCTGATCGCCCGGGGCGTACGCCCCGACCAGGTGGTCGGCCTGCGCGCGCCGCGCTCGGCCGGGCTGGTCGTCGCCATCCTGGGCGTGCTCAAGGCCGGGGCCGCCTACCTGCCGCTGGACCCGACCCTGCCGCCGGAGCGGCTCGCCGGCATGGTCGCCGACGCCACGCCGGCCCTGGTGCTCGACGAGGGCGACCTGGCCGCCGTCGAGGCCGAGGGGCGTCACGACGGCCCGCCCGGCGTCGTCGTGCACCCCGCCAACCTGGCGTACGTGATCTACACGTCGGGCTCGACCGGCCGGCCCAAGGGCGTCGCGGTCGCGCACGGCGGCGTCGTGAACCTGCTCGACCACTGGGTGTCACGGCTCGGCGCCGCCGAGGGGGAGGCGGCGGCGCTCTGGTCGAGCGTCGGCTTCGACGTCTCGGTGCAGGAGATCTTCCTGCCGCTGACCACCGGCGGGGCGCTGCACCTCGTGCCGGAGGAGTTGCGCGGCGACCCGGCGGCGCTGATGGGCTGGCTGCGCGAGCACCGCGTCGGGCAGGCCTACCTGCCGCCGGCCTTCGTCCGGTGGCTCGACGAGGACCCGGCGGCCCGGCTCGCCGGGTCGGCGCTACGCCAGCTGCTGGTCGGGGTCGAGCCGCTGCCGGAGCAGGCCCTGCACCGCCTCCAGGAGGCCCTGCCCGGGCTGCGGATCCTCAACGGGTACGGGCCGACCGAGACCACCGTCTACAGCACCGCCTACCTCGACCCGCAGCCGACGGCCCGGCGGTGCCCGATCGGCCGGCCGATCGCCAACACCCGCGTCTACCTGCTCGACGAGCGGCTGGAGCCGGTGCCGGTCGGGGTGACCGGCGAGATCCACATCGGTGGCGCCGGTGTCGCCCGCGGCTACCTGGGCCGGGCGGCGGCGACCGCCGAGCGGTTCGTCCCCGACCCGTTCGTGCCCGGGCAGCGGGTCTACCGCACCGGAGACCTGGCCCGCCTCCTGCCCGACGGGAACATCGAGTACCTCGGCCGCCGCGACGGCCAGGTGAAGATCCGGGGCTTCCGCATCGAGCTGGGCGAGGTCGAGGCCGCGCTGCTGGACCGCCCCGACGTACGCGAGGCGGCGGTGCTGGTCGACTCCGACGCCACCGGCGAACCGATGCTGGTGGCCGGCGTCGTCCGGGGCGGGGCGACGCCGTTGCTGGTCAGCGAGTGGCGCGAGGCGCTGTCGCGGCGGCTGCCCGGCTACATGGTCCCGTCGCTCTTCGTGGAGCTGCCGCGGCTGCCGCTGACCGCCAACGGCAAGCTCGACCGCGACGAGGTGCTGCGGCTGGCCCGGGCCGGGGCGCCCTGGCAGGTCAACCTGGCCAGCCCGCGCGACCAGATCGAGCTGACCCTCTACCAGATCTGGAAGCGCCTGCTGCTGCACCCGGAGATCGGCATCAGCGACCGGTTCTTCGACGTGGGCGGCACCTCGATCTCGGCGATCAAGCTGGCCCACGCCATCGGGGAGGCGTTCGGCGAGCCGCTGCCGGTCCACGAGATCATGCTGCACCCGACGATCGAGGCGCTCGGCGGCCGGCTGCGGCGCGGCACGTCGGGCCGGCCACCGAGCAACCTGATCGAGTTCCGGGCGGGCGACGGCGCGGGCCGGGTCATCTGCGTGCATCCGGCCGGCGGCACCGCGTTCTGCTACCTGTCGCTGGCCAAGGCGCTGCCGGAGTCCCTCGGCGTGTACGGGATCCAGTCGCCGGGGGTGAACCCGGGCGAGCAGTTCCTGCCCACGGTCGAGGCGATGGCCGAGGCGTACCTGGAGCAGGTCGGGCACCTGCTGGACGGGCCGGTGGTGCTGACCGGGCTCTCCTACGGCGGCCTGGTCGCGTACGAGATGGGACGCCGGCTGGCCCTCGCCGGGCATCCCGGGCTGAGCGTGGTCCTGCTGGACACTTTGGGCACGGACGACCCGGCCCACCGGGGCGCGATCGAGCCGGTGGACATGGCCGAGTTCCGCGACAAGCTCGTCAAGTTCAACGGGATGTATCCCGGCATCGACGACGAGCAGATCGACCAGTACCACCGTGTCTACAACCACAACCGGTCGACCATGCGCGACTACGCGACCCCCGCGTCACCGGCCCGACTGGTGCTGTTGCAGGCCACCGCCGGGCGGGACGAGGCGTTCCTGCACGAGGTGCGCGCCTTCTGGCGTCGGCGCGGCGACGCCGACTTCCTGCTGGAGCAGGTGCACTGCGACCACTGGGACATCCTGGAGAGCGCGGTGGTGCTGCGGGTCGCCACGCTGCTGCGCGGCGAGGTGGACCGCATCCGCGACGCCCGCGCGACGACGCCGGCCGTACGGGAGGTGTGATGGCGCACGGTCCCAGCCTCGCCGCCGAGGTGCTCGCGCAGGCCCGCCGTACCCCCGACGCGGTCGCGGTGGCCGAGGGCGACCGGCGCCTGAGCTACGCCGAGCTGGACGCCGCCAGCGCCGCCGTCGCCCGGTCCCTGCGCCGGGCCGGGGCCCGCCCGGGGCAGGCGGTCGCGGTGCACCTGCCCCGCGGCTGGCGGCTGGTCTGCGTCATGCTCGGCATCCTGCGGCTCGGCGCGACGGTGGTGCCGCTGGACCGGCAGAGCCCGCCCGGGCGGCGGGACCACATGCTGCGCGACTCGGGCGCCGTGGCGGTGGTCCACGGCCCGGACGCGCCCGACGACCTGCCCGACGGGATCCGGCCGCTGGCGGCGACGGCGCTGCTGGCGGCGGACACGCCCGGCAGTCGTCGCCGGCGACCGGCCGACGAGCGGCAGGGACGGCAGGACGAAGCGCCGGCGCAGGACGACCAGCCGGCGCCTGAGGCCGCGCCCGCGCCGGCCTCGTTCGTCTTCTACACCTCGGGCACCACCGGCCGGCCCAAGGGCGTGCAGGTGCGCGACGCGGGGATCCTGCGGCTGGCCCGGCCCGGCTACCTCACGCTGACCCCGGCGGCCCGCTACGCGAGCCTCGCCAACCCGGCGTTCGACGCGATCAGCTTCGAGGTCTGGGTGCCGCTGCTGACCGGCGGCTGCTGCGTCGTCCTGGACGACGAGACGGTGGCGACGCCGCACCTGCTCGACGCCGCGCTGCGCCGGGAGCGGATCGACACGCTCTTCATCACGGTGGCGCTGTTCAACGCGGTGGTCGACGAGGTGCCGCACTGCTTCGCCGACGTGGGCCAGGTGCTGGTCGGCGGCGAGCAGCTCAACGCCCGGCTGATCCGCCGCTGGTACCGCGACAACCCCGCCAGCCGCACCCGGCTGCACAACGTGTACGGGCCCACCGAGGCGACCACGTTCGCCCTGTGCCATCCGGTCCCCCGTGACTTCGACGCGGAGGTGGTGCCGATCGGCCGGGTGCTGCCGGGCACCGACGCGCACCTGGTGGTCGACGGCGTCCGCCTCGCCGCACCGGGTGAGGTCGCCGAGCTGTACCTCGGCGGCGAGGCGCTGGCGTCCGGCTACCGGAACCTGCCCGAGGAGACCGCCGCCCGCTTCGTGCGGCTGCCCTGGCTGGACGGCTCCGCCGGTCGCCACTACCGCACCGGCGACCTGGTGCGCGCCGACGCCGCCGGGCGCATCGAGTACGTCGGCCGGGTCGACCGGCAGGTCAAGGTCCGGGGCTTCCGGGTCGAGCCGGGCGAGGTGGAGCGGCAGATCCTCGCCCACCCGGGGGTCCGTCAGGCGTACGTGTGCACCCGGCGGGACCCCGCGCACGGCACGAACGAACTGCTCGCGTACCTCGTGACGGTTCCCGACCTCTCGTTCGCGGAGTTCGACCGGCACCTCGGCGCCACCCTGCCGCCGTACCTGCGCCCGCACCGGATCCACCGGGTCGAGGCGCTGCCGCTGACCGCGAACGGCAAGGTGGACTCGGCCGCGCTGCTGGCGCGCGACGCCCCGCCCTGGCGCGCCGCGCGCGACGACCCGCACCAACACGACAACCGCGACGGGCGCGACGGGCGCGACGGGCGCGACGGCGATCCTGCCGGCGAACCCGGCACGGCGTGGCAGCGCGCGGTGCTCACGCTGGCCGGCGAGGTGCTGGGCGTGCCCGACCTGCGACCGGACGACCGGTGGATCGCCAGCGGCGGGGATTCACTCAAGGCGCTGCGGCTGCGCTTCGCGATCCAGCGGCGCTGGGGCGTCGAGGTGCCGCAGGCCGTGGTGCTGGGCGGCGACCTCGCCGAGCTGGCCGCCGCGATCGAGACGGCCCGTACCACGACCGGCTCGCCGTACCCGGTGCCGGCTCCCCCGGCCGGCGCCTCGTGGGCACCGGCCACCTCCGAGCAGCAGCGGCTCTGGCTGTTGCAGCAACGCTCGCCGGCGTCCACCGCCTACCACGTGGGGCTCGCCTTCGAGCTGCGCGGCCGGGTCGACGTCCCCGCGCTGCGGCAGGCGCTGCGCCGGGTGGTGGCACGTCACCCGGCGCTGCGGACCGCCTTCCGGGCCGCGCCCGAGGGGCTGCGGCAGGAGGTGGGCGAGCCCTACGACCCGTGGCGCGAGCCGGGCGACGGCGGTATGGCCGCACGGCGCGAACCGGACGACAGCGACGGCGACATTGCCGCACGGCGCGAGCCGGGCGACGGCGACGGTGACGCGGCCGGGTGGCGCGAGCGGGCCCGCGCCCTCTTCGCCGCCCCCTTCGACCTCGGGCAGCCGCGCATGCTGCGGGCGTACTGGCTGGCCCGTGCCGACGGCGGGGTGCTGCTGCTGCACCTGCACCACATCGCCGTCGACGGCTGGTCGCTCGACGTGCTGTTCCGCGACCTGTCGGCTGCGTACGCGGCGGCGCTGGACGGCACCACCACCGACGGGGACGAGGACGGGAACGTCCCCACCCCGCTGGACTACGCCCGCTGGCAGGCCGACTGGTTCGCCCACCCCGCCTACCGGGCGCAGCGCGACGCCCTGTGCGCGCACTACGCGACGGTGGCGGAGGTCGCCGCGCCGTTGCGCCCGCTCCGGCAGCGCGGCGGCGGTGGGGACCACCTGCTGCGGACCACGATCGACCCGGCGCGCCGCCGCGCGCTCGACCGGCTCGGCGCCGAGCTGGGACTGACCCGCTTCCCGCTGCTGCTGACGCTCTTCGGCTGGGCGGTGCACGGGGTGACCGGCCGCACCCATCCGCGCGTCGCCAGCCCGGTGGCGAACCGGCCCGTACGCGCCTTCGAGGCCAGCGTCGGCATGTTCGCCAACACGGTGCTGCTGCCCCTGGCGCTGGCCCCCGAGGAGGAGCTGCGCGCACAGTTGCGGCGGCAGGCCACCGCCGTACGCGCGGTGCTCGACGCCCAGGACGTGGCGCTCGCACACGCCGTCGCCGACCACGACTTCGGCGCCGACGCGCCGCTGTTCGACTTCCTCTTCGTCCTCGACAACACCGACTTCTCCGCGTTGACGCTGCCCGGCTGCGCGTCCCGGCCGGTCTGGCTGGCACCGACCGACGCCAAGTGCCCGCTCACCCTCTCGGTCGTCGAGCACGAGGCGGGCTTCGACTGCCTCTGGGAGTACGCCGACGAGCACTTCGACGCCGCCGACGTGGCCGCGGCGGCCGAGCTGTTCCGGCGCGGCCTGGACGCGTTGACCGGCACCGGCACGAGCACCCTGGCCGAGCTGGTGCGGCCCTACCGCAGCGGCCTGCCCGAGCCCGGCCGGGGCCCGCGTACCCCGTTGGACGGCCCCACCATGGCCGAGGCCTTCGCCCGGCGGGTACGGACGCAGCCGACCGCGACCGCGCTGGTCGCGGGCGACCGCCGGCTCAGCTACGGCGACCTCGACGCGTACGCCTCGGCGCTCGCCGGCGAGCTCTCGCGGCAGCATCCGGTGTCGGGCGACGGCCGGCACCGCGTCGCCCTGTTCTTCGAGCCGTCGGTGGAGCACGTGGTGGCGCTGCTGGCGGCGGCCCGGCTCAACCTCACCGTCGTGCCGCTCGACCGGGCCTACCCGCCGACGCTGCTGCGCCAGGTCCTGGGCCAGGTCGATCCGCTCTGCGTGCTGCTGGCACCCGGCGACGAGCCCGCCCTCGACGCGATCGACGACGGCCGGCTCCCCCGCCATCCGGTGCTTCTGTCCCGGGCGGGCACGCCCGTCGCACCGTCGTACGCCGGCCGCCCCCTGTACACGCTCTTCACGTCGGGCTCGACCGGCACGCCCAAGGGGGTCCAGGTCGGCGACGCCCTGCTGGGCAACCTGCTGCGCTGGCAGAGCGAGGCCGGCGGCCTGGCGGGCGCGGCGGCGACCCTGCAGTTCTCCATGCTCTCCTTCGACGTCTCCTTCCAGGAGATCTTCGGCACGCTCTGCGGCGGCGGGGCCCTGCACCTTCCCCGCCCCGGGCTCCGGCAGGACATGCCGGCCCTGCTGGAACACCTCGACGCCGCCGGCATCGAGCGGATCTTCCTGCCGTACGTCGCCCTGCAACTCCTGGCCGAACACGGCGTACGCCTCGGCCGGTACCCGTCGCGGCTGCGGGAGGTCGTCACCGCCGGCGAGCAGCTGATCTGCACCGACAGCATCCGCCGCTGGTTCGCCGGGCTGCCCGGCGCGCGCCTGTTCAACCACTACGGGCCGACCGAGACGCACGTGGTCAGCAGCCTCTGCCTCGACGGCGACCCCGCCACCTGGCCGGCCCGTCCCGCCATCGGCCGGCCCGTCGCCAACAGCTGGCTGCGGGTCGTGGACTCGGCCGACGAGGTGGTGCCGCCGGACTGCCCCGGGCAGCTGCTGATCGGCGGCGAGCTGGTGGCGCCCTGCTACCTGGACGATCCCGCGCTCGACCGGGCCCGCTTCGTCGAGCTGCCCGGCCTCGGCTGGTTCTTCCGCAGCGGCGACCGGGCCCGCTTCGACCGGGACGGGCTGCTGCACTACCTGGGCCGCGACGACCAGCAGGTGAAGGTCAGCGGTCACCGGCTGGAGCTGGGCCAGGTCGAGGCGGCACTGCTGACGCACCCGGCGGTCGTCAACGCGGTGGTGGTCCGCGACGCCGGCCACCTGGTCGCCTGCCTTGAGTTCCGGGCCGATCCGCCGGCCGCGGCGGAGCTGCACGCCCACCTCGCGGGGCTCCTGCCCGCGTACGTGCGGGTGGACCGGTTCCGGCGGCTGGCGGAGCTGCCGCGTACGGCCAGCGGGAAGCTGGACCGCCGCCGCGCGTCGACCGCGCCGGGCGAGGAGCTGCGGCCGGGAGGCGCCGCGCCCGCGCCGGTCATGTCGGCCCTGGAGGCGCGGCTGGCCGGACTCTTCGCCGAGGTCGTCGGCAGACCGGTCGAACCCGATCGACGCTTCTTCGACCAGGGCGCAGGCAGCCTGGACCTGATGCGCTTCCACCTGCGCTGTGCCGCCGAGGGGCTGCCACTGAGCATCCCCGACCTCTTCGAGCACGTCACCATCCGCCGCCTCGCCCGGTTCCTCACCGCGCAGCGGGCCGACGCCGGCGGGCCCGCGTCGCACCCCCCGACGACGCCGCCTGCCCACAAACCGGCCCGCCGGGCGTCCGGGGTGGTCGCGACCGTACGGGACGAGGCCGCCGCGGGCCCTGCGGACGAGCCGGTCGCCGTGGTGGGGATGGCCGTCCGGTTGCCCGGGGCCGACGACCTGGCCTCCTTCTGGGCGATGGTGGAAGCCGGCGGCCGGGGCATCGAGCACTTCGACGCGGCCGACGGCCTGGTCGGCGCCCGCAGCCAGCTCGCCGGGCCGCTCGGCTTCGACCCGGGGCACTTCGGCATCAGCCCGCAGGAGGCGCGGCTGATGGATCCGCAGCAGCGGCACCTGCTGATGAGCTGCGTCCAGGCGTTGGCGCACGCCGGCATCGCCGATCCCGCCGTACGCCGGGTGGGCCTGCTCGCCAGCTGCGGTGAGAACACCTACTTCCAGACGATGCTGCGCGACGCCGATCCGGCGCGGCTGCCGGACCCCTTCCAGCTGGCGCTGCACCACGAGAAGGACTTCCTGGCCACGAAGGTCGCCTACCACCTGCGCCTGACCGGGCCGGCGTTCACCGTGCAGGCCGCCTGCGCCAGCTCGCTGGTGGCGGTGCACGTCGCGGCCGGGTTGCTGCGGCAGGGCGACAGCGACGTGATGCTGGTCGGCGGCGTGCTGGTGGACCCGCTGCTCACCGCCGGCTACCGCTACCAGCCGCAGCACATCTTCTCCCCGGACGGGCACTGCCGGCCGTTCAGCGACGACGCCGGCGGCACCGTGGGTGCCAGCGGGGTCGGCGTGGTGGTGCTCAAGCCCCTGCGGCTGGCCCGCCGCGACGGCGACACCGTCTACGCGGTGGTCACCGGCTCGGCCGTCAACAACGACGGCGCGGAGAAGCTCGGCTTCGCCGCGCCCTCGGTGGCCGGCCAGCGTGAGGTGATCCGCGCCGCGCTGCGCCGCAGTGGGCACGTCGCCCGCGACCTGGGCTACGTGGAGGCGCACGGCACCGGCACGGAACTGGGCGACCCGGTGGAGGTGGCGGCGCTGCGCCAGGCGTACGACCTCAGCGAGTCCGGTCGTACCGCGCTGGCCTCGGTGAAGAGCCAGATCGGTCACCTCGGCGCGGCGGCGGGGGTCGTCGGCCTGGTCCGCGCCGTGCTGGCCGTGCACCACGGGCGGATCCCGCCGAACGTCGACTTCCGCCGCCTCAATCCACGGCTGGGCCCGGATCCCACCCCGTTCCACATCCCCACGGAGTCCGGGCCCTGGCCGGCCGATCGGCCACGGGTCGCGGCGGTGAGCAGCTTCGGCATCGGCGGCACCAACGCCCACCTGGTCTGCGAGGCGGCCGAGCCGGTCGACACCGGCTCGGCGGCCCCGCCGGGTCCCGGCGTACCGGTGGTGGTGCTCGCCAGCGGCAGCGCGGCCGGCCTGCGTGCCGACGCCGAACGCATCGCCGACTACCTGGCGGCCCGGCCCGACAGCTACCACCGGGTGCTGCGCCACCTGCAGGCCGGCCGTACGCCGGGCCGCTGGCGGGCGGCGGCCGTCTGCGCCGACGTGGCCGCCGCCGTGGCCTGGCTGCGCACCGCGACCGCCGTCGAGGTCGCCCCGGTCGAGGCGGCCCCCGTCGAGGCGGTCCCGGTCGAGGTGGCATCCGCCGAAGCGGTCCCGGTCGAGGTGGCATCCGCCGAGGCGGGACCCGTCGCGGTCGCCGGCCCGGCCGGTACGCCGTCGGCGACCGAACTCGCCACCGCCTGGCTGGCCGGCCGACCGGTCCGGTGGCCGGCCGGGCCGGCCCAGCCGCCCTGGGACTTTCCCCCGCCGGCGTTCGCGCTCGTCGACCACGAGTTCGTCCGCGCCGCCCCGCCGACCGGCACGACCGCGCCGACGGTGCTGACCGGGACGGGCCTGCCCGCCGGGACGACTGTGCCGACCGGCGTCCCGCCGGCCACGACAACTGTGCTGCCCGGGGCTCCCCTGCCAGCCGGCACGACATCCGTGGCCGGGACGGCATCGTCCGGGCCGGATACATCGCCGGCCGGGGCCGGGCCGGATACATCGCCGGCCGGGGCCGGGCCGGGCGGTCAGCCGTGGCCGGCCCGGCTGCCCGAGGCCGAGTGGTTGCACCAGCCGCACTGGGTGCGCTGGCGGTACGCGGGGAGCGAGGCCGACGTCCGCCGTCCGGAGACGCTCGTGATCATGGTCGCGGAGCCGCCGGCACCGGCCGCGCTGCGCGCCTTCGCGGCGTCGTACGCCCGGGTGGTGGCCGTGGTCGCCGCCGATGGCTTCGCCCGGCTCGGGCCGGACAGCTACACCGTCGACCCGGCCGACCCCGACTCGCTGCGCCAACTGCTCGCCGCGCTGACCGACTCCGACGCCACCCCGCCGGCCGCCGCCGGACAGAGCGGCGCGGAACCGTGCGCCGTCGGACAGGACGACGCTCGGCAGGGCGACGCGGGACAGTGCGGCGTCGGGCAGGGCGACGCCGGGGAGGGCGACGCGGGACACGGCGACGCCGGGCAGGGCGGCGTCGAGTGGCTGCACGCGCTGCCCCTGCCCGTCGACGGACCGGTCGGCGCGGACGCGCTGGCTGACGCGTACCGGGCCTGCGTCGACACTCCGGCGGCGCTGCTGGCGGCCCTCGCCGCGCTGCCCCGCCGGCCCCGGCTGCGCGCCTGGTGGCTGTCGCGACAGGCGCAACCCGTGGACGGCGACGTACGCCGGCCCGAGCTGGGACTGCTCGCCGGGGTGTGCGAGGTCGCTCCCCAGGAGAGCGACGTCGAAAGCCACTGGCTGGACCTGCCGGGCCCCGATCCGGCGGAGTGGGGGCCGGCGCTCGCGGCGCTGCTGACGGAGCCGGCACCGCCACCCCGGCGACTCGCGCTGCGCGGGGACTACTGGTGGGAGCAGGCGCTGCTGCCGGTCCGCCCGCCGGCCGTACCGGCCACGCGTGCGCTGCCGGCCGGACCGGCCGTGTACGTGGTGCTGGGCGGCACCGGTGGCATCGGACGCAGCATCGCGGCCTGGCTGCTGGGGCAGGGCGACTGCCGGGTGGTCCTGCTGGCCCGGCGCGGGCCGCTGCCGGCCGACCTGGCGCCGTGGGCCGATCGCGTCGACCTCGTCGAGGCGGACCTGGCCGAGACCGGTGCCGAGCAGTTGCTGGCCCGGCTCGACGTCGGACGGGTCGACGGCGTGGTGCACGCGGCGGGAATCGCGGCCGGCGGGCTGACCAGTCGGCGGGACGCGGCCGCGATGCGGCGGGCCACGGCCGCCAGGAGCCACGGCGCGCTGCTCGTGGAGCGGCTGGTCGCCCGGCACCGGCCGGCGTTCGTCGTCTACTGCTCGTCGATGTCGGCGCAGCTCGGCGGCATCGGTCAGCTCGACTACGCCGCCACCAACGGCCTGCTGGACGCCTTCGCCCGGCACCGGGCGGGCGGGACCGACACCACGTTGCGGATCTCGATCGGGTGGGACGTCTGGAACGAGGTGGGCCTGGCCCGCGACGCCCTGCCCACCGACGCCCGGCACCGGGCGCACCTGGCGGTCGGCCTCGGAGTGGACGACGGGCACCGGATCTTCGCCCAGGCCCTGCGGCTGCGCCTGCCGCACCTGCTCGTCTGCACCACCGCGCTGGACCGGGCACGGGAGTTCTACGCGCCGCCGGCCCCGACGCCCGCCGTGCCGCTCAGCGGCGACGGGTCGCCCGCGGCGGGTCGGCCCCGGTCGGCCGCCGAGGAGGTGGGCGGTTGGCTGCGGGGCTGGCTGGGCGTCGACGCGCTCGACCCGGCCGCGTCCCTGTACGACCTGGGGGCCGACTCGCTGCTGCTGCTGGACCTGATCGACCGGGTCAAGGAGCACTTCGGCGTGAGCCTCAGCCTGTCCCAGCTGAGCCACCGGGTGAGCCTGACCGAGGTGCTGGGGCTCCTGGGCGAGCCGGTGCGTGTCACCGGCGCGCAGGAGCCGGCCGTGACGGTGCAGGTGTGGCAGGCGGGCCGTGGGCGTACGGTGCTCTGCCTGGTCCACCCGGTCGGCGGCGACGTCCAGGCGTACCGCTCGCTGGTGTCGGCGCTCGACCCGGAACTGACGGTCTGCGTCATCGCCGATCCGGCGCTGGCCCACCCCGAGGCGCCGACCTGGTCGCTGGCGGAGCGGGCCGCGCGCTACCATGCCGCGCTGCGGGACCGCTTCCCCCGCGACGACTGGCGCTGGCGGCTCGGCGGGTGGTCGTTCGGCGCCTGGGTGGCGCTCGGGATGGCGGCCGAGGCCGAGGCGGCCGGTCAACCGGCGGACGGGCTCTACCTGCTCGACCCGCCGCCGCCGGACGCCGCCCCGGCCTTCCGCCAGTACGACGAGGAGCGCCTCGCCGCGCTCTTCGCCCACGAGTTGGGGGCCGCGTCCGGCGCGGGCACCCCGGCGGCGGCGTACGCGGACGCGCTGGCGCGCTGCTGCCGGGCCAACCTGGCGAGCATGGCGCAGCACACCCTGCCCCGGTTGGCCGGGACACCCGGGCGGATCTGGCTGGCGGGCCGCCCGACGGTCGGCCTGCCGGCGCTCGGCGCCCCGCGGCAGCAGGCCGGGCAGTGGCGGACGCACCTGGCCGGGTTCGCGTGGCACGTCGTGGACACCACCCACTACGGCATCGTCGAGGCGCCGCACGTACGGGCGGTGGCCGAGGCGATCGACGGGGCGGAGCCGGCCGATGGCCCGGAGGTGGCGCGATGAACCCGTACCAGTCGTTGCCGGCGCGGTCGTTCTGGCGCAGCGCGGTGGCCGAGCCGGAGATGCTCGCCATCGGCGACGTGTGGACGCCGAAGTTCGTCATCGACCCGGACGACCCGATCCTCACGGCCGGGTCCTGTTTCGCCCGGCACCTCGGCCCCGCCCTGCGCGACGAGGGCATGAACTGGTGCGAGGCGGAGCTGCCACCGCCGGGGCTGACCGAGGCCGACCGCCGGGCCCGCCACTACGGCGCGTTCTCCTTCCGCACCGGCACCATCTACACGGCCGCCATGCTGCGGCAGTGGCTGGGCTGGGCGTTGGCGGGCGACGCCGGCCCCGACGAGGTCTGGCGCGACGGCGACCGGTACTTCGATCCGTACCGCCCGTCGGTCGAACCGGACGGCTACGACTCGCCGGAGGCGACCCTGGCGGCCCGCCGGTCGACCCTGGCCGCGATCCGGGGTGCGGTCGCCGGGGCGGGCTGTCTCATCTTCACCCTCGGCCTGACCGAGGCCTGGCGGGACCTGGTCACCGGCACCGTCCTGCCGGTCTGTCCGGGCACCGTCCGGGGCACCTTCGACGCCGGTCGGCACGTCTTCCACAACTTCACGGTCGCCGAGGTGCACCGGGACCTCGCCGCCGCCGTCGGGCTGCTGCGCGCCGCCAACCCCCGGCTGACCGTCCTGCTGACCGTGTCACCGGTGCCGCTCACCGCGACGGCGACGGGGGCGCACGCGCTGACCGCCACCGGGTACTCCAAGGCGGTGCTGCGCGCGGCGGCGGGCCAGCTGGCCCAGGAGCACGAGCACGTCGACTACTTCCCCTCGTACGAGCTGATCACCGGCTTCCCGTTCCGGGGGGCCTTCTACGCGCCGAACCTGCGCGACGTGACGCCGGACGGGGTCGCCTTCGTCATGCGCCACTTCTTCGACGCCCTCGACGGCGACCGGTCGGCGGGTCCGGCCGCCACGGCGTCCGACGTTCGTGCCGACGACGGAGGTGACCTCTACTGTGACGACGCCGTCCTCGACCGCTACCGCGCCGGCTAGGTTCCTGCTGCTGGGCGACTCGCACGCCGGGCCCGTCGCACGCGCGGCGACGGCGGCCAAGCTGCCCTTCGTCGGCGGGCCGATCGGCTCGGGGCGCGACTTCAACGTCGGCTTCTTCGACGTACGCGACGAAGGCCTGGTGTTCCGCGACGCCGCCGCGCAGGAACGCTACCGGGGTTTCCTGGGCGAGCTGGGCGTGCCCGACATCGGCCAGCTCGCCGTCCCGCTGGTCTCGACGTTCGGGCTCAGCGCCCACTTTTTCGCCACCACCGAGAACTGGCGGATCTACCGGGCGGGCAACGGGAGCTTCCCGGCGGGCTTCCTCGCGGGCGGGCTCTTCGACGACATCGTGCGCGCCATGGCCCGCGACGCGCTGGGCTTCTACCGCCACGCCGTCGACCTGGGGCTGCGCGTCCTCGCGGTGCTGCCGCCGCAACGGGTGCCGGGCATGTCCGACCCGCTGGTCTTCATGGCGGCCCAGGAGACGATCCGCCGCGCGCTCGTCGCCACCGGCGTGGAGATCGTGGACCTGCGGGCCCGGGTCACCGACGGCTCGGGCCGGCAGCGGGCCGCGTTCTGCGAGCCGGACGACCCCATCCACGGCAACCTCGCCTTCGGTCGGCTGATCGTGGCCGACCTGCTGGCCCGGGGACTGTGACACGGAATCCTGGAGGGAACGCATGGAAGAACACGTCCTTGCCGCCGTCGAGCGGGCGACGAC
Source organism: Micromonospora sp. NPDC049051 (assembly GCF_043197575.1). Classification (NCBI taxonomy): domain Bacteria; kingdom Bacillati; phylum Actinomycetota; class Actinomycetes; order Micromonosporales; family Micromonosporaceae; genus Micromonospora; species Micromonospora sp. NPDC049051. Next base: position 511,194 of record NZ_JBICTL010000006.1, on the reverse strand, counting down.
CCGCCCGCCGGAGCACTACGACACCATCACCGTCCGGCCGATCACTCCGGTGATCGGCGCGGAGGTCTCCGGCCTCGACCTCGCCACCGAGCTGTCGGCCGCGCAACTGGCCGACGTCCGGCGCGCCTTCCTGGCCCACCACGTGCTGGTCTTCCGCGACCAGGTGCTCTCCGCCGAGGACCACAAGCGCTTCGCCGGGCACTTCGGCGAGCTGCGCCGGCAGCCCCTCGCCGACCTCGACGGCGGCGACGCCGCCATCCTCGAGATCAGCGCCGGCCGGGAGTCGCGGTTCGTGGCCGGCGAGGACTGGCACACCGACGGCACCGCCGAGGCCGAGCCGTCGCTGGGCTCGATGCTCTACGTCACCAGGACGCCGGAGATCGGCGTCGGCGGGGACACGCTCTGGGCGAACATGCACCTGGCGTACGAGATGCTCTCCCCACCGATGCGGGCCTTCCTCGACGGGCTGACCGCGGTCCACGACGGCCTGATCCCCTGGCAGGGTCACACCCCGCCGCCCGAGTACGTCGTGCCGAAGAGCGAACACCCGGTCGTGGTACGCCATCCGGAGACCGGCCGCCGGCTGCTCTTCGTCAACGCCGGCTTCACCTCGCACATCGTGCAGCTCTCCCGGCAGGAGAGCCGTGCGGTGCTGGACATGCTCTTCGGCTGGGTCGCCCAGCAGCCCATCCTGAGCTGCCGGGTCCGCTGGACGCCGAACACGCTGGTGTTCTGGGACAACCGCTGCACCCAGCACCACGCCGTGTGGGACTACTACCCGCACTCCCGCTACGGCCAGCGGGTGACCATCAACGGCACTCGCCCGGTCGGATAGCCGGCGGCGTCCGGGCGTCGGGGGCCGGGCGTCGGGATCGGGTCAGGCGCGCACGATCTGCTCGGTGTAGGCCCAGTCGGCCTCCAGGGCGGCGTCGCGTTCGTCGCTCAGGCCGGTCAGGTCCGCGCCCGCGACGCGGCCGGCGCCCGCGACCCGGTCCCGCAGGATCCGGGCCGTGACCAGGGCCGCCCGGGTGCCCTGCGCGGTGACCGGGTCCAGGTGGTAGCCGGCGTCGCCGACCAGGCACCAGCCCGGCCCGCTCATCGGCCGGCGCAGCATCCGCATCCGGCCGGCGCCGCCGATCGAGGTGCTGCGGCGGCCGACGGCGACGGCCGGGCCGAGGCGCGGGTCGTCGCGCACCATCCGCTCGTACGAGTGCGCCGGGTGCCGACCGGTCTCGTCGATCAGGCTCTGGTGCAGGTCCAGCGCGACGCACCACTGCTTGTCGCCGCAGGGCGTCGAGATGAGCACGCTGCGGTCCTGCAACGAGAAGTACGAGCGGTCGGTGGGCAGCGGCAGGTTCTCGTAGTAGGCCAGCAGCGCGAACCACGGTGACTCGACGACCCGGTAGGCGCTCGCCCCCACCCGTTCGGCGTTGCGCGACAGCCGGCCGTCGGCCAGCACCAGCAGGTCGCAGGTGACCTGGCTGTCGACGCCGCCGTGGCGCACGGTCGCCCCGCGTACCCGCCCCGCGTCGATCGTGAGGTCCCGCACCCGGGCCGGGCGCAGCACGGTGACGTTGGCACGGCTGCGCGCGGCGGCCAGCAGCGCCGGGTCCAGCACCTCGCGGGGCACGCTCATCCGGAACGAGTGGTCGTCCTCGCGCGGGTAGACCCGCTCGACGACCTCCTCGCCGATGCGCTGCGTGTCGCCGTACGTGCGGGGGGCGCCGCAGGCCAGCACCGTCTCCAGCAGGCCGAGCTCGGCCCAGGCGAGGTTGCCGTCCCGGTCCCAGGTGGACTGCTGCGGCCAGAACGCGGTGGGCCGCGAGGCGTCCACGACGAGGATCCGCTCGGCGTACGGCGCGAGAGCCCACGCGGTGGACGCGCCGGCGATCCGGCCGCCGACCACGACGACCTCCCAGTGGCCGGCGATCACGCTGGCGCCGAATCGGTGCGGGGCTGTTCCGGCGGGCTCCCGACGTCGTCACGCGACACGGCTCAGTCTCCCATCCGGGCCCGCCGGCGGGGAAGGGAGTCCGCCGGCAGCCATCGGTGGCGCAGAAACCGCCGGAGGGGCCTGGTTATTACTGACCGATTACCCAAGACCAATAAATTCACCCAGGTCAGCGGGGCTCCCGTTCGGACGTGGGGTGCAATGTGAACAGTCAGAGAATCGCTCGGCCGGAGCCCCGGCTCGAGGTCCGGGACCTCCGGTGGCGGCAGCTGTGGGCGGGCGCGCGGCTGCTCGCCGAGGCGTACGAGGACGGCGCGATCTGGGCCGCCGCAGGCTCGCTCCCCCGCTGGCAGCGCAGGTCGGCCCTGACCGCCCTCTACCTCGCGGAGCTGGTGATCGCCCAGCTCATGAGTTCGGGCATCACCCTCGCCGCGTACCGCGCCGAGCGGCTCGACGGGATCCTCGTCCTCTACGGCGACGAGCGCACCACGCCGTGGTGGGGCTGGGCGCTGCGTTCGGTGGCGTGCCTGCTGGCCGGGCCGCGGGCCGTGGTGCACGCCGTCCGGATCTCCAACGCGCTGGACCGGATGCGACCCGACCGCCCGCACGTGTGGTTCGCGGTGCTCGGCCGCCGCGTCGACTCGGTCGGGGTCGGCTACGTCCTCATGCGCGCCGGCCAGGCACGGGCCGAGGCCCTCGACCTGCCGGGCTACCTGGAGACGTCGGCCGGCCCGGAGCAGGTGCAGATCAACGAGATGCTCGGCTGGGCCTCCGTCGACGAGTACGTGCTGAGCACCGGAAGCGTCATCAGGACGATGTGGCGCGACCGGGCGGTGCGGTCGTGACCGCGGCCGGACTGAGCCGCGGGCTCGACACGCTCTTCGCGATCCCGCCCGAGCACCGGCTCGACGACGTGGACCGCGCCGCGGCCCGACAGCTCCTCGGCTGCGACGACCACACGCTGTCCACGTTGCTGGACCGTGGGCTGCCGGCCAGCGGCGACGCGGGCGCGGAGCGCTTCGACTCGCACGACCTGTTCAACCTGGCGCTGCACTCCGGCTCCGGCACGACCGTGCCGGAGCAGGCCTTCGCCTACTCGCTGCGGTGGATGCGCTCGTCGACCGGGGACCTGCTCGCGCCCCGCGCCTCCCGGTTCGCGCTGCGGGTCGCCTGCGCCGCCGACACGTGCGGCCCGGCGCCGACCAGCACGCTGGCCCTGCCGCGCCCCGAAGGCTGCGGCGGCGCGGTGCACGACCTGACGGTCGAGCCCGCCGACGGCACGGCCGTCGCGAGCGGCGACACCGTGACCCGTACGGCGTCGGAGCTCGCCGTCACCGCGACCGTCCACACCCGCGGCGAGCTGGCCGAGCTGCGCTCACCCGAGCTGCGGGCGATCGCCGCCGAGTTCGCCGCCATGGACCTGCGCTGGGTCAAGCTGCCCGCCGCCCTGCGCGACGACGTCGACCTGTTGACCACGTACGGCGTGGCGAGCTGCGACTCGGCGAGCCGGTACCTGGCCCAGCTCTGCGTCCGGGCCGGCATCCCGGCGGTCACCCGGATCGGCTGGGTGGTCGGCATGCTCGACCTGGTCCACGCCTGGGTCGAGGTCGAGGACTCCGACGGTGCGACCAAGGTCATCGATCCGGTCTTCGCGCTGTTCTCCGCCGCCGTGCGGGACACCAACCCGCTGCTGCGCGACCCGGCCGTCGCGCTGCGGACCAACCGGCTCATCCCGACCGGCCTGTCGACCGGGCGGGTCGTGGCCGAACACCGGTGCGCCGGCGAGCCGGCGGCCGCCCGGGTCAGCACGAAGATCCTGCCCGCACCGCCGCGCCCCGAGGAGAGGTCATGACCACCACCGAGACGGTCCCCGAGTTCCTCACCGCGTTCCTGCGCGCCCGCTGCCCCGACATCGACTCGGTCGGTGCCGACGACGACCTCGTCGACACCGGCGTCCTGAACTCGATGCACTTCGTCGAGCTGCTCTATCTGATCGAGGCGGAGCTGGGCACGGAGATCTCCCTCGACGAGGTCAGCACGGACGACTTCCGCACGATCTCCCGGATCACGCGACGTTTCTTCACCCCGGGGCAGGGCCCCGGCGCGACACCCAAGGAGTAGCAATGTTGCAGACCCGCGTCCGCGAGGTGATCGCCTCGGTGTTCGGTGTCGCACCGGACGAGCTGCCCGAGCGGCTGGAGCCGGACACTGTGGAGGGCTGGACCTCGCTGCGTCAGATCCAGCTCATGATGGCGATCGAGAACGCGTTCGGCATCGAGATCGACCCGAACCTGCTGCCGGCCCTCGCGTCCGGGCCGGCGATCGTGCGGTTCCTCGAGGAGACGCTGGCGGTGCCGGAGGGAACGGGCCGATGAGGGCGTACCACCCGCAGCTGCGCACGGTGCACGACGTCATCGCGTTCCACGCCGCGCGGCGACCGGAGCACCCGGCGGTGCACTGCGAGGACCGTACGGTCAGCTACGCCGAGCTGCACCGGTCCAGCAACGCGACGGCGCACGCCCTGCGCCGCGCCGGGGCGGCGGCCGGGCACCGCGTCGCGTACCTGGGCAAGGAGTCCGAGCACTACTACGACATCCTGTTCGCCTGCGCCAAGACCGGCACGGTGCTGGTCCCCATCAACTGGCGGCTGCGCGCCGGCGAGATCCGCCACATCATGCGCGACTCCGGCAGCACGGTCCTCTTCTGCGACGCGGACCTCCTGGACACCGTCGAGGGGCTGCGACCGGACCTGCCCGAGCTGCGCGAGGTCGTGTCGCTGGCCGACTTCACCGGCTGGCAGGGCGGCGAGGACGGCGACCTCGACCCGTCCTGGACCGAGGAGCAGCCGCTGGCCCAGGTGTACACCAGCGGCACGACGGGCAACCCCAAGGGCGTCGTGCTGGCCCACCGCAGCTTCTTCGCGGTGCGGGACGCGCTCGCCTCCGAGGACCTGGACTGGATCGACTGGCGGCCCGACGACGTGAGCCTGATCGGCATCCCCGGGTTCCACATCGGTGGCCTCTGGTGGTCGATCCAGGGCTTCAGCGCCGGCGTCACCAACGTGTCGGTCCGGGTGTTCGCCGGGCACGAGGCGGTGCGTCTCATCCGCCGCCACGGCGTCACCACCGCTTGTGTCGTGCCGGCCCAGTTGCAGATGATGCTGGCGCCGCCCCGGCCGAAGCGGGAGGACTTCGTCTCGCTGCGCAAGATCGTCTACGGCGGGTCGCCGATCTCCGAGGCGCTGCTCGGCCGCAGCATCGAGATGTTCGACTGCGAGTTCGCGCAGATCTACGGCCTGTCCGAGAGCGGCAACACCGCCGTCTGCCTGCCGCCGTCGGAGCACGTCGTCGGCGGGCCGCGCATGCAGGCCGCCGGCCGGCCGTACCCCGGCTTCGCCGTGAAGATCATCGACGGTACGGGCCGGCTCCTGCCGCCGTACGAGGTCGGCGAGATCTGCCTGTCGACCCCGGCGCGGATGATCGAGTACCGGGGCCTGCCCGACGCCACCGCCGCGACGCTGGTCGACGGCTGGCTGCACACCGGCGACGCCGGCTACCTGGACGACGAGGGCTTCCTGTTCGTCCGCGACCGGATCAAGGACACGATCATCGTGGCCGGCGAGAACGTCTACCCGGCGGAGATCGAGAACGCGGTCTGCGCGTACCCGGGGGTCGTCGAGGCCGCCGCCGTCGCCGTACCGCACGAGCACTGGGGCGAGGTCGTGCACTGCTTCGTGGTGACCCACCCGGACCAACCCGCGACCGCCCGCGATCTCACCCCGTTCCTGCGGGGGCGGATCGCCGACTTCAAGATCCCGGCGAGCTACGAGTTCGTCGACCAACTGCCCCGCAATCCCAGCGGCAAGCTTCTCCGGCGGGAGCTGCGTGAAAGGTTCTGGCAGCACCTGGACCGCCGCGTGGCCTGACGGCCCGGCCCGTTCCGTTCCGGCTCCACGACCCTCACTCTCCATGCAAAGGCGGAACCATGCACATTTCCCTGCGACACCACAGCGACCGCATCGCGCTCTCGATGGGCAACCCCGACCGGATCTCGCTCGGCTACTCGGAGGATCCGCGCGCCGTGGCGGCGCGGCTGCCCCGGCGCGGCGCCGACGAGCCCAGGAACGTGCTCCTGCTGGGCGCGAACGGTTTCGTCGGCATGCACATGCTGCGCGAACTCCTCGGCGACCCCCGGGTGGCGACGGTCCACGCCCTGGTCCGCCGCAAGGGCGACAAGTCCGGTCAGGAGCGCATCGCCCGGCAGCTGCGCAAGTACAAGATGGAGCTGCCCGACACCGGGAAGCTGGTCGTCCTGGAGGGCAGCTACCTCGACCCGGCGATGGGGCTCGCCCCCGCCGCGTACGACGAGCTGCTCACCGAGGTCGACGTGGTCATCGACGCCGCGGGGGCGACGACGCACGACTACCCCTACTCCCGCTACCGCGAGGAGAAGGTGCTGCCGACGCTCCGGCTCGCCGAGTTCTGCCTGCAGAAGCGGTTCAAGACGCTGCACGTCATCGGCTCGGTGGGCAGCGAGGTCTACCAGCAGTGGCGCGACTTCTACCGCAACAGCTTCTTCTACACCGGCTACAGCCGGATGAAGTGGGTCGTCAAGCACATCAGCCTGCGGGCGAACCGCGACGGGGTGCCGATCCACATCTACCAGGCGCCGTTCGCGTTGGGCGGCCCGAGCACCGGGTTCAAGGACCCCGGGATGGAGTACTCGTTCTGGAACATGATCTCGCACATCCTCCAGCTCGGCATGGTCTGGGACTCCGAGGTCACCAGCCCGGTCGTGGCGGGCGACGTGCTGGCCCGGTCCGTGGTGGCCAACGCGCTGTCCGCCGCGCCACGGGTGATCAGCTACCCGGTGACCCCCGTGACCACCGAGGAGATCGCCGAGCGGTTCACGCTGAAGCTGGTGCCGTGGGCGACGTTCCGCCGCGAGCTCGTCCGGCAGCACCGGTTCGGGCTCGACCAGGTCGACTGGTCCAAGCCGGTGGCCAGCATCCGGCGCGGCCGGCAGCAGTCGAAGTTCGTCAGTTCGCTGTTCCCCCGCTCGTTCCACACCCTGCTGAACAACATCCACACGGCCGCCGCCAGCCCGACGGTCGTGCGGACCGACGCCGACCTGCCGTCGATCGACGTCATGGAGAACAACGCCCGGCGCATCCGCAAGCTCGGCAGGTACCTGCCCGCACAGACGCCGGCTGCTGTGCCCGTCCCCGCGCCGGCCAACGCCGTGGCTCCCGCCCCGGTCTCCGCCGCGGCTCCCGCCCCGGAGCCGGTGCCCGTCGGCGCCGCCTGACCCGCTCCGTACCGGCCTGAGGCCGGCTGACCTGGACACCGACCAGGGCAGCCGGCCTCAGTCGCGTCCCGGGCCTCGGCACGGGGACCGGGACTCGATGCGGCAGTGGGAGCCGCCGGAATAGACCGGACGGACCGGAGCCGAGGCCACACGGCATTCACAGGCGGCAATTCCCGTGCCCGCGTGGTGGTTATACCTATCGGCGCGAACGAGCGACCCACCCGCAGCCCATCGACAGGTAATTCGCGCCTCCGGAGAGGGCGGCTGACCTCCGGATCCTGTGATCGAGCCCGCACCTGAAGGCACGCCTGAAGGCCGGCTCGAATTTCCATTGATTCTCGCTGTACGGCGACAAACAAATGGGCGCCGACCCCTTGGCAGGAGGCCGACGCATTCGCTACGTTCTCTATTGCCGAAAGGGAGAACGGATGAGGATTCCGCCGGCGACGGCGGCAACCCGAATGCGTTTCCACGGCACCGCAGTTCCCCCCGAGCGTCAGTCTCGAAAGCCGGCGGAGACGGTCGTTTCCAGGGGTGCACGAGCCCTTCGCGCCCGAGAGGAGGTACACACCATGGCCTTTAACATCGTGATCGTCGAGACGAACGAGGAAGTTCTGAACCACGGCGCCGCCTGACGCGCCCCGGTGCCGGACCCGCACGCGGGTCCGGCACCATTCTGTCCATCGTGCGTCGTCGTGAAAGGACACCGGAATGCGGGTACGCCGCCGCGAGCAGCTCATCTGCCGCTGGGACAGCGATGCGCTGATGGTCGCCCTGCCCGGTGAACGCCGTTGGCTGCGCGTCACCCCCGACCTGTTCACCCTGTTGCAGCGCCTGGACGACTTCACCGACGTCGACGAGATCGCCGGCCACTTCGGCAGCGAGGCCGCCGACGCCGCCACCAAGGCGGTCCACCAGCTCCGCGACGCCGGCGTCCTCGTCGCCGACACCGACGACGTCGACACCCCGCCCGCCTGGCAGCACTGGGGGCCGATCGCGTCGCGCATGCACACCGAGGCCCGGGACGCCAACTACCTCGTGGACTCGCCGCGACGGGACGCCACGGCCACCCAGATCGCCGCCGACGGTGAGCCTCCGGCGCCGTTCAAGCGATACCCGGACGCCCCGGCCGTGCACCTTCCCCGCCGCACCCTGCCGCTGCGTACGCCGGTCGAGGAGGTGTTCGCCGCCCGCCGCACCCACCGCGCGTTCGCCGACACCCCGGTCGGCATCGACGCGCTCGCCACCGTTCTGGCCTGCACGTTCGCACCCCAGTGCTTCCTCGACGGCGGCGCATTCGGCCCTCAGCAGGGGCGCATCAGCGCCTCCGCCGGCGGCCGGCACGAGGTCGAGTGCTACGTCGCCGTCTACGACGTCACCGGGGTGCCGCCCGGCCTCTACCACTACGCGCCCGAGGTGCACCGCCTGGAGCTCCTCGACGCCACCGTCGACCGGGACCGCATCGCCGCCCTGACCTACGAGCAGGAGCCCTCCTACCGGGGTGCCTTCACCTGCCTCACCACCACCGTCGCCGCCCGCCTGTCCTGGAAGTACCGGCACCCCCGGGCCTACCGGTTGTGGATGTTCGACGCCGGCCACTACGGCCAGACCTTCGCGCTGACCTGCACCGCGCTCGGCCTGGCGCCGTTCCAGACCATCGCGTTCCACGACAGCGGTGTCGAGGCGATGCTCGGGGTGGATCCCGACCACGAGTTCGCCACGTACCTGCTCTCCGCCGGCAATCCCGCCCCCGGTGACGGCGCCCGGCCCGCCGGCTCGCAGTACCCGCCGCCGGCCCGCCTCGCCGCCAGCGCGCACCGGTCTCCGGCGGAGCAGGCGACGCGGCCGGAGCAGTCCGGATGAGCCCGGCCGGCCGCACCGGTGCGGGCCACCGCCGGACGCACCCCACGCCATGAGCGCGCCCACCGGCACCGCCACCGGCAGCGGCGAGAAGCTGAGCCAGCACCCGCTGTTCCTGCGGGTGTGGGCCAGTCAGTCCGCCGGGGCGATCGCCGACCAGATCCTGCCGGTGGCGTTCGCGCTGTACGCCGTACAGCGCGGTGCCGGCGCCGGCACCATCGCCGTCATCCTCGCCGGCCGGGCGATCGCCCTGGTGGTCTGCCTGCTCGCCGGCGGCATCCTCGCCGACCGGGTCTCGCGGCCCCGGATCCTGTTCACCGCCGACCTGATGCGCACCACCATCGTCCTCGGCACGCTGCTCTGCCTCGACAGCCTGCCCCTGGCCGCGCTCGGCGTCGTCACCGCGCTGTCCGGCGTGGCCGAGTCCCTGTCCCGGCCGGCCATGCGTTCCCTGGTCCCGGCGCTGCTCCCCGCCGACCTGCTGGTACGCGGCAACGCCCTGGTCTCCGCCGTACAGCGCTTCGCGACCCTGCTGGGGGCGCTCGCCGGCGCCGCGATCGTCACCGCCATCGGCATCGACGCCGCGCTGGGCCTGGCCGCCCTCCTCTTCGCGACCGGTGCCCTCGCGGTGCTGGGCGTGCGCGACCTCGCCGCCGGCACCCGGCCCCGGACCAGCGTCCTGGCCGACGCCGCGGCCGGCATCGCCACCGTCCGGCGCCGTCCCTGGGTGGCCGCCGTGATGGCCGCCGTGGCGGTCCAGCTCTTCGCCGGCACCGCACCCAGCCTGACGCTGCTGCCGCTGGTCGCCGCGGAACGCCTCGGCGGCGAACTCGCCTACGGGGTCGTCCTCGCCGCTGCCGCCGCCGGCGCCCTGCCGGCCATCGCGCTGGCCGGCCGGTGGCGGCCCCGGCGACCCGGCACGGTCAGCATGCTGGCCCTCACCACCTACGCCGCCCTGCCCGCCAGCCTCGCCTTCGCCCTGCCGCTGCCGGTCACGGCGCTCTGCTTCGCCGCCGGCGGATTCGTCGTGGAGATCTACTTCCTCTACTGGCTGTCCGCCCTGCAACGCGAGATCCCCGCCGAGGTGCTCGGCAAGACCCTCGCCCTCGACCAGCTCAGCGCCTTCGCCCTGCTGCCGGTCGGCTACGCCCTGACCGGCCCCGCGGTCGCGGCGTTCGGGATCCGGCCCACCCTCGTCGCCGCGGCCGTGCTGACCGCCGCGGCCAGCGCCCTCACGCTGCTGGTCCCGGGCGTCAGCACCTTCAGCGAACCCGCCCGCGCCCGCCCCGCCGGAGCGACGGCGGGTGGCAGGGACCGCGCCGAATGATCCGATCGGGTACGCCCGACGGGCCGTGACCGGCTGGCGGTCACGGCCCGTCGCGGCCGGGAGACCCCGGTGCCGGGTCAGCCCACCCGGGCGGCGCCGGCGGTGACACCGGTGACGCTGCTGCCCGACCTCGTGACGTGATAGGTGACGGTCGTGCCGCTCCAGAAGTGGAACGTGAGGGTCACCCGGGCACCGTCGTCGACGGCGGCGAAGAAGGTGTCGGTCAGCGTGATGCGGTTGCCCGGATAGTCGGGGGCGAAGGCCACGTCGAACTCCTTGAAGGGCGTCCAGTCGTGCGGGCCGGCGTTGCGGCCGTCGGCGTACCTCGCCTCCATCGTGGCGAGCTGGTCACCACGGAACTGGGTGGGCACCGCGAACGAGGTGGTGTTCCCGCTCGCGCTCGACAACACCGGCGGGTCGTACGTGAGCACGTCGATCCGCCACGGCGCCCCGGCGGAGAACCGCGCCTGCAGGGTGGCGTTCACGCCGTACGCCCGGTTGCCGACCAGCCGGGTCAGCGCCGCCGCCGTCAGCGTGAGCTGGCTGCCCGACACGGTGTAGTCGGTGCCCTGCGCCAGCGCGGTGCCACCCTGGTACAGCCCCTGGAAGGTGGTGCCGTTCAGGTTCAGGGCGAGCGTCCTGGCGGTGATCGAGCCGGTACGCGGCACGTACACCTGGTCGGACGACGCCGTCCCGGAGCGCGTGGTCCAGCTCGACCTGATCTGCGCGAACAGCTCCGGGTCCTTCCACTGGAAGGTGAGCCGGTTGAAGTGCTGCCCGTTGTCCCAGAGCTGCGTGGTGATCTTCTTCGTCCTGGCGTACCAGCCGAGGAACTCGAAGAACTTCAGCTTCTCGCCCTGCTGGATGGTGCCGGTGTGCCGGTCGAAGCCGAGCAGGCCGTACTCGCCGATCACCACGGGGATGCCCTTGGCCACGAAGGCGTTGTGCACCCGGTCGAAGGCGTCGGTCAGGTCCTTCTGGGCGGTGGCGTCGAAGCGGGTGCCCCCGGCGACGTTCACGCTGAACGGCCAGTAGCCGTAGAAGTGCACGGTGGCGATCAGGTTGCGGTCGCCCAGCTGGGTGAAGGTGCTGGTCAGCTCGTCGACGCGGGCCTGGTCCGCCGAGGTGTGCAGGGTCGGCAGGACCAGCATCCGGGTGGCGTTGTTGCCGCCGGAGGCCCGCACGATGCGGTGGAAGGACGTGTTGAGCTCGTGCAGCAGTTGCGCGTTCTGGGCGTCGCCGGAGCTGTTGGCGAACTGCGGCTCGTTGACGCTCTCGAAGTGCAGCCTCGGTGAGGCGTCCCGGAACGCGGCCGCGATCTGGGTCCAGAGCGCGTTGTAGCGGTTGAGGACGGTGGTCCGGTCGGACGGCATCGCGTTGATCCACTGCCACGAGTCGTGGTGAATGTTGATCATCACGTAGAAGCCGTCGGCGAGGGCCCAACCGACGACCTCCCTGATCCGGTTGAGCCACGCCGAATCGATGGTGTACGCCGGCGCGGGGCCGTGGTGGTTGCTCCAGGTGACCGGGATCCGGATGCTGTTGAAGCCCTGCGCCCGGACGGCGTCCAGCTGCGCCTGGGTGACCCGTGGGTTGCCCCAGGCCGTCTCGTCGCTGCCGACCGCGTCGAAGGTGTTGCCGAGGTTCCAGCCCGGCTGCATCGCGGCCACGTAGGCCATCGGGTCACCGGTCGGCGGCGGCGTGGTGGGTGGCGGGGTGGTGGGTGGCGGGGTGGTGGGCGGGGCGGTGGTCGGCGGGGCCGTGGTGGGGCCGACGCCGCCGGTGCAGGTGACGCCGTTCAGCGCGAACGACGTGGGGGCGGTGTTCGCGCCCGACCAGGAGCCGTTGAAGCCGAACGACACCGTGCCGTTGGTGCCGATAGCGGCGTTGTAGCCGACGTTGGTCGCGGTGACGTCGGCGCCGGCGGCGGTGACGGTGGCGTTCCACGCCGAGGTCACCTGCTGCCCGCTGGGAAACGTCCAGGTCAACCGCCACCCGTCGATCGGGTCACCGAGGTTGGTCACGGCCACGTTCGCGGTGAAGCCCCCGGGCCACTGGTTGGCCGAGTACGCCACCCGACAGCCGGCGGCCGCGTGGGCGCTCACCGCGAACGTCAGGCCGAGGCTCACCACCAGCATGGTGAGGGCGCCGGTGAACAGGCTCAGCCGCCATCGGGTCCTTCTCGTCGTACCTCGGGTCTCGGCCATGACGCTCCTCGCCTGGGATGCCGCTGGGACGGGATCGCGGCAGGCGCCACCACGAACGCGGCCGACACCCGATCGCGACCGCAGATTAAGTTTAGATTCCAAACTTTGTCAATCGGCGTACCTCCATATGGACGGGCGGCGCGGCCCAGCCACCGCCCCTCACGTAGGGCAAATGGCCTGGTGACGGTCCGGGACGAGGCGGAGGTGCCCGCCGACCAGCGCGGGGACGCTTGTAACCTCGTCCGGGATCGCTGGATCTTCACCGACTCTGGTGGCCGCGGTGACCGGCCTCGTCCGGACCACCCGCCCGTCCCGGCGGCGGACCGGACCCTGGCCGCCAGATACCGAACGGAGCAACGATGAGCGCCCACGTCGACTACCCGCTCTCCGCCGTGCAGGAGCGCTTGTGGTTCACCATGCAGATCGCCCCGGAGTCCAGCGCGTACACGATCCCGCTGACCTGGCGGTTGACCGGCCCGGTGCGCACCGACCACCTGGCCCGGGCGCTACAGGTGGTGGTGGACCGGCACGACAGCCTGCGCGCGACGTTCCCGATGGACTGGGAGGGCCAACCGTGGCAGCGGGTGGCGCGCACCCAGCCCCTGTCACTGGCCGAGACCGACCTCTCGCACCTCCTGCCACCGTCGCGACGGGTCGAGCAGGCCAAGGCGTTGATCGACGAGCTGTCCCAGGTCCCCGTCGACATCGAGGAGGGCCCGCTGGTCCGGGCCACCCTGATCCGGCTGGCCGAGGACGACCACGTCCTGTACGTCGACGTCCACCACCTGGTGTTCGACGGGTGGTCGGCGCCCATCTTCGAGCACGAGCTCGGCGCCGCCTACCGGGCACTGGCCCGGGGTGAGGCCGTCGACCTGCCCGAGGTACGCCAGTACCCGCAGCTCTGGCAACGCGCCGACGACCACGACGGCGACAGCGAGGAACTGGAGTACTGGCGCGAGAACCTCGCCGACCTGACCCCCACCGAGCTGCCCGGCGACAACCCCCGCCCCGCCGAACTGTCGTACGAGGGCAGCTCCGTGCAGACGACCGTCGCCGAGCCCGCGGTCACCGCCCTGCGCGAGCTGTGCCGCGAGCAACGGGTCAGCCCCTACATGGCCATGCTGTCGGTCTACTTCGTGCTGCTGCGGCGGTACCTGCGCCAGGACGACCTCGCCGTGGCCACGCCGCTGTCCGGCCGGACCGACCCCGACGTCGAGAACGTCATCGGGTGTTTCGTCAACACCCTGGCCGTGCGGGTGCGGCTCAGCGACAAGGACACCTTCCGCGACGTGCTGGAGCAGGTACGCGAGCAGGTGCTCCTGGCGCACGAGAACGAGAACGTGTCGTACCAGCAGCTGATCACCGACCTACGGGTGCCCCGGGACTACAGCCGCCGGCCGCTCTGTCAGCTCAGCTTCGACCTCGACCAGGACGGTACGGACGACGAGACGTCCGAGTGGCACGACGTGACCGTCCGGACGTTCCGGCTGGACGGCACCACCAGCGCGCGGTTCGACCTCGAACTCTACGTGGGGGTGACCGAGGAGAGGCTACGGTGCCTCTTCACCTACAGCACCGCGCTGTTCCACCGTTCGACCGTCGAGGAGTTCGCCCGACGCTTCGTCGACCTCGCCCAACGGCTCCTGGCCGATCCGGGCCGGACGCTGGACGAGGTCGACGAGACGACAGGCGAACCGCAGGGCGCTCACTGACGCTGCGGGTCACCCAACGACACCATGATCCTGCGCTGGCCCCGGTAGGCACGCCGACCGTGGGCCATGCGCCGGTTGTCCACCAGCAGCAGGTCACCGCGGATCCACGGGGCGGGCCACTCGTTCGCCCGGCTGATGTCGATCAGTTCGGCTACGACCTCCTCGGGGATGGGCGTGCCGTCGCCGTAGGTGACCGAGCGGGGCATCACCCCGTCGAGCGCGGCGGCGAGCTGGAGCCGCGTCTCGGGATCGAGGCAGTACTCGTGCCAGTGCAGCACCTGGGCGAACCAGACCGGCCGGCCCTGGCGGTCGGGGAGCACCGCCGGCCGGTGCGCGCGGGTGGTCAGCACGTCGCCGTCCCAGGTGGCGCTCACGCCGTCCGCCGCGCACTGCCGGGTCACCTCGTCACGGTCGTCGGTGCCGAAGACCGCCGTCCAGGGCAGCCCCAGCCCCGGCAGGAACCGGCGCACGTAGCAGACGCCCAGCTCGGTGAACCGCTTACGGGTGTCGGCGTCCATCGCCTGCAGGACCGCGAGTCCGTCCACGACGGTGGTCTCGCCACCCTCCTCGGCCGGCTGCTGGCACGCGAAGGCGATCCGGGCCGGCCAGGTCCGGTTGAAGGAGTCCTCGTTGTGCCAGTACAGCTCCAGCTCCGCCGGGTAGTCGATCGGCATCACCACGCGGTCGCCGAGCACCTGGCGGGGGTGCTCAGTCGTCTGGTACGGCTCCCCGAACACCTCGGCCACCGCCTCGGCCAGGCGCTGCGGGTCGTCCACCCCGAAGCCCCGCAGCAGGACCGCGCCGTGCTCGTCGAGGCCGTCGCGCCAGGTGTCGGGATGGCCGGCCAGCCACTCCCGCGCCGAGCCCTCCCCGCTGACCATCAGCACGCTGGTCGCGCCGGCCCGCCGCACCTCGACCGCCGGTTCGACCGGGCCACCGAGTTCGGTGATCTCGATGTCGTCGAAGGACGGGAAGTCCTCCCCCGTGTCGTCCGTCGCCGATGACCTGCCCATCAGATCCGCCACCTCACACTCCGGGTTGTCCGCCACGGCGCCCAGCACCGCGACGATCTGGTCGAACACGTCATCCGCCCACGCCGGGGCGCAGGCGTCCAACCGGTGGTGCAGCTCCAGCACCGCGGACCCACCGTCGTCCCACACCCACAGCCCCACCGGGTTGGCCGGGGAGGCCCAGCCGCTGTCGAGCAGGTTGAACTCCGTACGGCCGGCCGGGTCGACCAACCGGCCCGTCACGTACTGGTGGACCACCTTGACGTCGAACAGGCCGCCGGTGGTCTCCGACCCCGTGCGGCGCAGCTCGGCGACCAGCTGTTCGTAGCCGACGCTCTGGTGGCCCAGCAGGTCGCGCACCTCGGCGCCGACACGCCGGGCCACCTCGTCGAGGCGGCGCAGGCCACCGAGGTCCACCCGCATCGGGAGCTGGTTGCCGAAGTAGCCGACCAGGGACTCCAGCTCGACCCGCTCCCGGCCGGCCAGGTCCAGGCCGACGACCAGATCGTCCTGCCCGCACCGGTCCCGCAGGACCACCAGGAGAGCCGAGGTGACCACGGCGTACGGGGTGGCACCCAGCCGCCGGGCGGCGCGGTGCGCGCTGTCGCCGATCGACTGCCGACGCTTGCGGGCCTGCTCGCCGGGCGGCGCCGGGTTCGGACCGGACGGCCCCGGCAGCCGGAGCCGGGGCGCCCCGCGCAGCCGTCCCACCAGCGCGTCCAGGGATTCGCGGTCGGCCGCCCCCGCCCGCGTCCGCCGCAACAACTCGGCCGCCTGGTACGCGGTGACCGGCAGCGCGGGCAGGTCGGGTGCGGTGCCGTCGAGCAACGCGGTGTAGACCCGGCCGAACTCCTCGAAGAGCACCCGGGCCGACCAACCGTCGAAGACGGCGTGGTGGACCACGAACACGAGCACCGCGTGGTCGGCGGCGAGCAACGCCTCGCAGCGCACCAGCGGCCCCACCGCCAGCTGCCACGCCTCGTCGAGCAGCTCGGCACACCGCCGCCGGCCGAGACGCTCGGCGGCGCCGTCGTCCGGGTCCCCGACCGCCACCAGCCGGAGGACGGGGCGGGGGCCCGGCACCTGTCGGGGGGCGCCGTCCTCCGTGCGTACCACCGTGCGCAACGACTCGTGCCGGTCCACGAGGACGTCGAAGGCGTCGCGCAGCGCGGGGCCGTCGATCCGGCCGTCCACCCGGACCAGGAAGGGCAGCACCATGCCGGCGTCCCGGCCGCCCAGGAGGTGGTCGAACCAGAGCCGGTACTGCCCGGGGGTGACCTCGCCGGACCCGCCGGTGACGTGCGGGGGCGCGTCGGCCGCGCCGCCGGACCGGTCCTGGCCGGCCGCACCGTCGATCTGCGCGGCCAGCGCCGCGACCGTGGGATGCAGGAAGAGCGTCCGCACCGAGACCGGCACGCCGGCCCGCGCGGCGAGCTGCGCGGCAGCCTGCACCGCCCGCAGCGAATGCCCGCCGATGAGGAAGAAGTCGTCGTCGGCGTAGACCGGATCGACCTGCAACACCGTGCCGAAGACCTCCGCGACCAGCCGCTCGGTCGGGGTGGTCGGCAAGGTTCCGGCGGTCACCGCCGACTCGCCGGTCAGTCCGCGCAGCGCCGCCCGGTCCAGCTTGCCGTTCGCCGTCACCGGCAGGCGGGGCACCCAGACCACCCGGCTCGGCAGCATGTAGCGGGGCAGCGCGTCGGCCATGGCGCGCAGCAGGGAGCGCTGTTCCGGCCGGCCACGCGGGCCGGCCACCACGAACGCGACCAGCTCCGCGGGGCCGGCGCCGGCGGCGGGCAGTGCCGCGGCGGCCGCCGCCGCGATCCCCGGCAGGCCGGCGATGGCGACCTCGACCTCGCCCAGCTCCACCCGGTGTCCGCGCACCTTGACCTGGTCATCGCCCCGACCCACGAAGGTCAACCCGGCCCGACCGTGGATCCGGACGAGATCGCCGGTGCGGTACATCCGGGCCCCCGGCACGCCCGCGTGGGGGTCCGGCACGAAGCGGCTGGCGGTCAGGCGCGGATCGCCGAGGTAGCCGTCGGCCACGGCGGCCCCACCGACGCAGAGCTCGCCCGTGTCACCGGCGGGCACCGGGGCGAGCCGGTCGTCGACGACGTACGAGTGGTAGCCGGTCAGGTCGTGCCCGATGGGTACCGGTCCCTGCCCGTCCCACCGCCGCAGGTCGGCGCAGCACGACCAGAGCACCGTCTCCGTCGGACCGTAGAAGTTCCAGACGTGTACGCCCAGCTCGCGGAAGCGGCCCGCGTCGCCGACCGTCATGGCGTCCCCGCCGCAGACCGCCCGGAAGCCCGACGGGGGCTGCCAACCGGCGTCGAGGAGCAGCCGCCAGCGGTGCGGGGTGGTGGCGAGCACGCTCACCCGCTGTCCGGCCAGGAAGGCGGCGAGTTCGGCGCCGTCGGCGGTGACCTCGTCCGGCACCAGGCAGAGGGTGGCCGCGCGCAGCAGGGCACCGAAGACGTCGCCGACCACGATGTCCCAGCCGAGCGACGACACCCCCGCCACCACGTCCCCGGG
The DNA here is from genome assembly GCF_043197575.1 of Micromonospora sp. NPDC049051. Classification (NCBI taxonomy): domain Bacteria; kingdom Bacillati; phylum Actinomycetota; class Actinomycetes; order Micromonosporales; family Micromonosporaceae; genus Micromonospora; species Micromonospora sp. NPDC049051. Next base: position 493,282 of record NZ_JBICTL010000006.1, on the reverse strand, counting down.
CCCGATGGCCAGGCGGTCGGCGTACGCGTCGGTGGCGTGGGCCACCGCTCGGTGCGACACGACCACGCCCTTGGGCTGCCCGGACGAGCCGGAGGTGTAGCTGACGTAGGCGGTGCCGGCCGGGTCGGGAGGCGGCAGCGGCTCCGGATGGGGACCGGTCAGGGGGTCCTCCCCCACGCCGGACGCCCGCACCCCGGTGCCGAGTTCCGCGACCGGCACCACCGGTACGCCGAGGCTGCTCGCGTCCTCGTGGTGGCGCGGACAGGTCAGCACCAGCCGGGGCGCCGAGTCGGCGACGATGCGGCGCAGCCGGGGCAGCGGCGAGTCGAGGCTCAGGTGCACGTACGCCGCCCCGGCCCGCAGGACGGCCATGGTGGCGACGATCGCGTCGACGTCGCGGGTGTGCATCAACGCCACGATGTCGCCGGGCAGGACACCGCGGGTCCGCAACGCGGACGCCATGTCGCCGCTGCGTCGCCAGAGCTGTTCGTAGGTCAGCTGCCGGTGGGCGTCGACGAGGGCGAGCTGGCGGGGATGGGTCCGGACGCTGTGCCACAGCCGCTCCACCAGCTGCTCCGGCGCCGACGGGTCGGTCCGGTCGATCCCGGTCGGGGCGGGCGACGACTGCGGCCCGGCCGCCACCGCGACGGTGGGATCCACCGGCGCGGCGGGATCGGCGAGCAGTCGCGCGGCGAGTCGCGGCAGCGCCTCGGCGAGCTGCCGTACGGCGGCCGGGTCGAAGCGCTCGACCAGGTAACGGAAGACGAACCGGAGCCCGGACCGACCGGTCGCGGCTGCCACGGTCAGCGGCAGGGTGTCCCGGGACTTCTGCACCCGCACCGAGCGCCAGGTCAGCCCGCCCACGCGCAGTTCGGCGTCGGCGCCGACCGCGAAGGCGGCCAGCTCGGTCCGCTGGCCGGGCGACGCCTGGTAGTAGACGAACATGGTCTCGAAGAGGGTGCTCGGTCCCGCGCCGCCGACCCTGGCGGCGATCTCCGGCAGCGGGCAGCGCTGGTGGTCCAGCGCGGTGAGCACCTGGTCGCGGGCCGCGTGGACCAGGTCCCGCAGCGTGGTGCCGGCGCCCAGCCGGCTGACCACCGGCACCTGGTTCATGAACAGGCCCACGGTGTCGGCGAACCGTGGGTCCGTCCGGCCGGACATCGGCACCGCCACGGCGATCCCGGACTGGCCGGTGGCGGTGTGCAGCAGCGCCTGGTAGATGGCGAGCAGCACCACGAAGGTGGTGGTCCGTTCCTGGCTGGCCAGTTCGCGTACCCGTGCGGTCAGCTCCGGACCGAAGTCGCAGTCCAGCTCCGCGGCGGCGTCGGCGACCGGGTGCCTCGCCGGTGCGCCGGGCAACGCGAGCGTGGCCGGGATTCCGCGCAGCAGCCGGGCGAAGTGGTCGCCGGCCGCCGCCACCGCCGGACCCGCCTGATGGTCCGCCAGCGCGGCCAGGTGCTCCCGGTAGGACGGCGGCACCGCCGTCGGGGGACGGCCGGCGCCGGCCGCCATCAGCTCCGACAGCATCCCGGTGAGCGCGGCGAAGTCCGCGACGACGTGCGGTACGCAGAGCACCAGCAGCTGCCGGTCGGGCCCCCGGCGCAGCAGCTCGACGCGGAACAGCGGCGCCACGGCCAGGTCGAACGGCTCCTCGTCGGCGGTGGACAGCCAGTCGGCCACCCGCGCCGACGACCAGCCCGTGCCGTCGGTGACGCGCACCACCGGGCCGTACGAGCCGACGGGGACGACCACCCGGACCAGCCCGGCGCTGTCGCTGCGGTAGGCGGTGCGCAGCGCCTCGTGCCGGGCCACGAGATCGTCGACCCAGCGCCCGATCGTGTCGGCGTCCACCCCCTCGACCTCGGCGGCGGCGGCGAGCGTGGTGCCGCCGGGGGACATCTGCTCCAGCAGGTACATGGCCTGCTCCGCGCTTCCCGTCGGGGCCGGGACGCCGGGCGGCGGGGCGGCGGGTGGTTCGGGCCCGTCCTGCGGCGACCCGTGTTCGCCCGCCGGACCGCTCCCGTCCGGGCGGTACGCCACGGCGACCGTCTCGGCCACCTCGTCCAGCGATCCGGCCCGCAGCACGGTGGCGTACGACAGCGGCCCGCCGGCCACCGTCTCCAGGTGCACGACCAGGGACATCTGCGCCAGGGAGTCCAGCCCGTAGCGGGCCACGCCGCCGGCGTCGGGGTCGTCGCCCTCCCCGGCGGCACCGAGCAGGTCCCGCAGGTGCTCCAAGACGATGGCGGGCCGGGTCGCGGGATCGGCCTCGGCGAGGGCGTCCCGTACGGCGCGGGCCGCCGCCGGGTCGGCGACGGTGGCCTGCCCGGCCAGCTCGGCGGAGAGGCGGAGCCGGCCGGCGCGGTACTGCTCGCGGGTGTCGGCGCGGCGGATCTTGCCGCTCGTGGTGCGGGGCAGCAGGCCCATCCGGACCATGCCGACCAGCGCCGGCGGGTGCTGCGCGTGGGCCGCGACCGCCGCCCGTACGCGGTGCAGGAGGGCGTCGTCAGCCAGCTCGCCGGCGTCGTCGGCCGGGCTGCCGCACTCGACGAGCACGGCGATCTCGTCGAGGTGCTCGAGGTGGAACGCCGCCGCCATGCCGACGGGGCGGTCGGTGACGGCCCGCTGCGCGGCCAGCTCCAGATCGGCCGGGTACACGTTGCGCCCGTGCACGATCAACAGGTCCTTGACCCTGCCGGTGGGGACGAGTTCCCCGTCCTCGGTGAGGAACCCGAGGTCACCGGTGCGCAGGAAGCGGCCGGGCAGACCCGGGACCGTGGCGCCGAAGACGCGGTCGGTCGCCGCGTCGGCCTTCCAGTAGCCGGCCGCCACGCCGGGGCCGCCGACCAGCACCTCCCCCACCGTTCCGGTGGCGACCGGCAGCCCGCCGGCGTCGACGATCTGGACCGTGGTGTCGCGCACCGGCGGACCGCAGGAGACCGGTGGGGTCGTCGCGCCGGCGTCACCGGTGACGTCGGGTGGTCCCGCCGCGCAGGTGACCAGCAGGGTGGCCTCGGCCAGGCCGTAGCAGGGCCGCAACGCCGCCCGGTCGAAGCCGTACGGGGCGGCGGCGGCCGCGAAGCGCTCCAGCGTGCTCGCCTGTACCGGTTCCGCGCCGACGAAGGCGACCCGCCACCGGGACAGGTCGAGACCGGCCACGTCGGACGGGGCCTGCTCCAGCGTCCGGGCCAGGGTCTCGTACCCGGCGTTCGGGCCGCCGCTGACGGTCGCGGCCCGCGCGGCGAGCGTCTCCAGCCAGAGCAGCGGACGCCGGGCGAAGTCGGCCGCGTCGAGCACGCTGACCGGGATGCCGTTGAGCACCGGGGTGAGCAGACCGCCGATGAGCCCCATGTCGTGGTGGGGCGGCAGCCAGATCAGGATCTCGTCCGACTCGCGCAGGTCGAAGGTGGCCACCATCTGGCCGACGTTGTGCAGGAGGCACTCGTCGGTGAGCATCACGCCCCGTGGCCGGCTGGTCGAGCCGGAGGTGTACTGGAGCACCACCGGGCCGGCCGCCCGTACGCCGTCGCCGCGTAGTGCCGGCGCCTCCCGGTGGCTGTCGGGGGCCAGCCAGCGTACGTCCGGCAGGGCGTTGACCGCGGCGGCGCTCGGCCGGCCGACCGCCACCCGGACCTGCGCGTCGGTGGCGGCCCCGACGAGCCGGTCGATGCGGTGCCGCCCGGTCGCCGGCGGCATCGGCACGGCGATGGCCCCGGCGAACAGGCAGCCGAAGAACCAGTCGAGGAAGTTGCGGTCCGCCCTGGCCAGCAGCAGGACCGGTTGCCCCGTCGCACCGGCGTCGGTCAGGAGCCGCGCCGCCGCCAGCGCGGAGTCGACCAGTTGGCGGTAGGTGACCTGCTCGGAGATCTGCCCGGCGCCGTCCAGGTACCGCAGGATCACCCGGTCCGGGGACTGCTCCGCGCGGGCCAGCAGGGTGCCGGCCACGCTGGCGGACAGCGCAGTCACCGGTTCTGGCCCGTGCTGTCCGTGGCGGCGGCCTCCCTGCCGGCCAGGTGACGCCCGAGCGCCGCCGGCGTCGGGGTGGTGAAGATGTCCCGGATGGTGACCTTCATGCCGGACTTCCGGCCGATCTCCAGGGCGGTACGGATCGCCAGCAGCGACTGGCCGCCGAGGTCGAAGAAGTCCACGTCGCGGCCGGGCAGCTCCGGCAGTCGCAGCGTCCGGGCGTAGGCGGCACGGACGATCTCCGTCAGCTCGGCCGACCGCTCGGAGTCCCCGTCGGCGGCCCCGCCGGCCGTGGACGCCGCCGCGGGGCTCGCCGCCGTCACGAACAGCGCGTCGTCGCGGCGGGCCGACACCGACTCCAGCGGGGCGTCGGGAGACAGCGTCGCCGCGTCCAGTACGGCGTCGAGCGACTCGGCGAAGCGGCGCACCCCGTCCGGTCCGAGGAAGTGCGGGCCCGGCTCGAGGCACACCTCGAAGCGGTCCCCGGCGTCGAGCACCATGACGCCCAGCCCGAACTCGGGCGAGCTGCCGAACTGCTCGCGTACGGTGCAGTGCAGCCCGTCCAGGGTCAGCGTGCGGTCGTCCTGGTGGAGATAGTCGAGGGTGATCTGGGTCAGCGCGTCGGCGCGGGTGCCGCCGTCGCGTACGGCGCTGACGATGGTGCTCAACGGGGTGTGCCGGCGGGCCATCGCCTCGACGCTGCTGGTGCGGGCCCGTTCGAGCAGGTCCGCGAACGTGGTGCCCGCGTCGTCGCGCCAGCGGATCCGCAGCGGCACCGTGTTCAGGTGGTAGCTGACCTGCTGCTGCTCGTGCGGCCCCCGGATGTCCAGCAACGCGCCGAGCACCACGTCGCGGGGCCCGCCCTCGCGCCGGACGGTCACCGCCAGGGCCGCCATCAGCACCATGAACGGGGTGGCCCGGTGCCGGGCCGCGCAGTCGCGGATCCGCTGGCTCACGGCCTGCGTGAGCACGAAGTCGTGCCGGGGCGGCGCCTCGGCGTCACCCGGCTGGCGCGGCTGCAACGGCGCCGGGGCGGCGGCCAGGTCCGCACGCCAGTAGTCGAGGTCGCCGGCCGACACAGCCGGCCCGGACGCGGACAGCGGCAGCACCTCGACCGGCGACAGTCCGGCGGGGTCGGCCGCGCCGTGCCCGCGCCGCAGCCGGTACCGCTCGGCGAGTTCGGCCAGGAAGACGCCGAGCGACCGGCCGTCGAACACGAGGTGGTGCACGGCGATCCCGATGTAGCCCAAATCGGGACCGGCGGTGATCACCGTACCGACGAACATGGGTCCGGTCTCGGGGTCGACGATCGTGCACCGCTTCGCCAGCACCCGGTCGGCGGCGGCGTCCATGGCCGCCAGGCGCTCGGCCGGCGACTCGTCGTCCGCCGGCGCGTCCGCCAGCTCCACCACCCGGATGTCACCCTCGTCGTCCACGACACGCAGCGTCGGGACGGTCGAGGCCGACCGGAGCCGGCTGCGCAGCCGGGGGTGCCGGACGGTCAGCTCCCGCAGCGCCGCGGCGAGCGCCCGCGCGTCGAGGGGACCGACCAGCCGGGCGCCCCAGGTGATCAACTGCCCCTGGACCGTGTCCCGCAACTTGCCGTTGAGCCAGAGCCCCTGCTGCACGGGAGTCAGCTCGACCTCGGTGGCCGGTCGGACGACCTCGGCCGCCTCGTCCCGCTGGGCCGTACGCAGGCGGGCCCGCCGGACGAGCACCTCGAGGGAAACGTTCGATTCAGACATACCAATGCTCCCGAAGTTCGTCATGAGTACGCTCCGGCCTGGATCGCGTACAGCTCGGCGTAGGGGGGACAGCGCCGGACCAGCTCGTCATGGGTGCCGGCGGCCATGATCCGGCCGCCTTCCAGGTACACGACGAGGTCGGCGAGGCGGGCGGTGGTCAGTCGGTGCGAGACGATCACCGTCACGGTGCCGTACCGCGCCGCGAGGTCACCGCCGTTGCCGACGATCCGGTCGAACAGCGCCGCCTCCGCGTCCGGGTCGAGCGCCGCGGACGGCTCGTCGAAGACCCGCAGCACCGGCGCGGGCCGCAGGTGCCCCCGGGCGGCGGCCAGCCGCTGCCACTGCCCGCCGGAGAGTCGTACCGTCCCGGGCTCGTCGGTGTCGCCGAGCGGTGCGGCGAGCCCGCGCGGGTCCCGCTCCACCAGACCGCCGGCCGAACAGCTGTCCAGGGCGGCCCGCACGGCCGACTCGTCGTCGATCCGCGTCAGGTCGCCCACGCCCACGTTCTCCCGCAGCGACAGGCGGTAACGCGCGTAGTCCTGGAACGCGCCGGTGGCCGCCCCGAGCAGCCGGCCCGGGGCCATCCGTGCCAAATCGTGGCCGTCCACCAGGATCGAGCCGGTGGTCGGCCGGTAGAGGCCCAGCAGCAGGTTGAGCAGGGTGGACTTGCCGGCGCCGTTCTCGCCGACCAGAACGACGACCGACCCTGCCGGCAGGAACAGGTCGGCCTGGCTGAGCGCATCCTTCGGGTGGCGCGGATACCGGAAGGAGACGCCGGTCAGCCGGATGCCGTCGGTCAGCCGGCGCAGCGGGGGCGTCGCTTCCCCGGTCGCCGCCGGCACGTCGTCGGCGCCGAGCCCGGCGAGCACCCGTAGCTGCCGCTGCGCGGTGGCGGCGGCGCCGAGCATCCAGCCGTACGCGTCGTAGACGTCGGCGATGGCCTTCATCAGCAGCAGCGCGAGCAGGACCACGAGCACCAGGTCCGCCGCGCCGGGGCGGGGCACGGGCCAGCCGACCACCAACGCGACCAGCGGCAGGGCGTACCCGACGCCGAAGATCGACCAGCCGGCGACGTTGAGCCAGAACGCCCGCCACCGGGCCTTGCGTTCCACCCACTGCGCCGCGCGCAGCGCCGTGTCGTGCAGCCCGACCATCCGGTGCCCCGGGTCGAACACGGCGCTCTCGTGCACGCCACGTTCGGAGAGCAGGATGTCGAACAGCGCCCCGGCACGTCGCCGCTCGGCGGCGGCCCGCTCCGCGCCGCCCTGGGTGATTCCCTCGGCACGGGACGCGGCCCAGACCGCGGCGACCGCGGCGACCGGCAGCAGGAGCAGGGCGGGATTCACCGTCAGCAACGCGACCACGAGGGTGACCAGCCGCAGGCCGCTCTCCAGGCACTGGAACACGACCATCGAGCTGGTGCCGACGCGGCCCCGTTCCCGGCGCAGGATCTGCAGGTCGTCGAGGAACTCGGGGGACGCGAAGTGGTCGATCTGCGGGCGCCCGCCCACTGCGGTCAGCGTCTCGACGTCGACGGTCTGCCGCGCGCGTTCCGCCATCGCGGCCTGCCAGAGGAACGCGAACACGTGCGCGACCAGCGCGACGGTCAGCACCGCGGCGGCCGCGGCCGAGCGCCACACCACCCGGTCGGTGTCGCCGGCGCCCATCGCCACCACCGCGTCGCGCACCAGCAGCGCGACCAGCACCGCGCCGATCGCGTCCAGCACGGTCACCACGAGCAGCGCGGCGCAGAGACCGGGCGCCGCCCGCAGCGGGAGCGCCAGCAGGTACCGCAGGCCGGCGGTCCGGGTCATCGCCCACCTGCCATCGTGATCTCGTCGGCGGAGACGGACCCGTCGCCGGCCTCGTACCGTTGCGCCTGGAGCCGGTAGGCGGAGGCGTACCAGCCGTCGGCGGCGAGCAGTTCGTGGTGGTCGCCCTCCTCGACGACCCGGCCGTCCGCCACCACCACGATGTGCCGTGCCAGCCGGACGGCGGCGAAGCGGTGCGAGACGAGGACCACGGTGCAGCCACGCAACGCCGCCAGCAGGTTCTGGAAGATCTCCATCTCGCTGCGCGGGTCGAGGCTGGCCGTCGGCTCGTCCAGCAGGACCAGGCGGGCGCCGTCCCGGGCCGCGTACAACGCCCGCGCCAGCGCGATGCGTTGCCACTGGCCGCCGGAGAGTTCGGCGCCCCCCTCCTGCCCGGGGGCCAGCAGCGTGTCGGTGCCCCGCGGCAGCCCTTCGACCAGGGTGGCGGCGCCCGCGGCGCGCAGCGCCCGGTCCAGTTCGCGGGGGTCGGCGGTGCCGGCCACGGCCACGTTGTCGGCCACCGACAACGGGTAGCGCACGAAGTCCTGCCGGACCACCGCCAGCCGGGTACGCCACTCGGCCGGGTCGAGCAGCGCCAGGTCCACCCCGTCCACCCGGATCCGCCCGGACCGTGGCGTCTCGAACGCCTGCAACAGCCGCAGCAGGGTCGTCTTGCCGGCGCCGTTGGCGCCGACGATGGCGGTCACCTCGCCGGCGGGGATGCGGAGGCTGAGCCCGTCCAGCACCGGCTGTTCCCGCCCCGGGTAGCTGAACGTGACGTCGTCGATCGTGACTCCGGGCGGGCGGACGGCCGGCCCGGTGCCGCCGGCCGGGGTGCTCGGGGCCGGCGCGGCGGGGCGGTCCGCCGCGGCGGCCGCAGCGGTGACCAGCGCGGGCACGCCGTTGATCACGGCGTAGTCGGCCCCGCCGAAGCCGGTGAACCCGCGCGCCATGAGCAGCGCCTGCACCAGCAGGACGAACCGCTCCACGGTCACCTGGCCCTGTCCGGCGGCGACGGCCAACGAGACCAGCACGGTCGCCACCGCAGCGGCGACGAGAAGGGTGGACGAGAGGGCGGAGCGCAGCATCCGGCGACGTCGGGGCCGCACCGCGCCGAGCAGTACGCGCCATTCCCGGCGCAGTTCGGCGAGCACGAAGGACTGCAGGCCGAACAGTCGCCACTCCTTGGCGGTGCCGGGGGTGAGGGCGAGGTCGACCAGGTAGCCGACCCGGGCCAGCGACGACCGCTCGTCGATGGTGGAGCTGACCGCGATCATGAACATCTTCCGGTTCTGTCGCCGGCTCCACAGGTGGGTCACCAGGATCAGCAGCGGCGCCCACCAGGCGAAGAGCGCCAGCAGCCCCATGGCGGCCACCGCCGACAGCAGCCGGACGCTGATCGAGGCGAGGCTGATGAAGACGGTCTCCGGCGAGTAGCCGCCGTTGACGAAGGCCGACAGCTCCGCCTGACCGGGCCGGTCCCCGTCCTCCCGCGTCGGTCCCACCGCGCGGATCATCTGGTGCCGCAGGGCGGCTTCCACGTTCGCGCCCACGTCGGCGGCGACCGAGCTCGCGGCCACGGTCAGCGCCTCGCCGACGACCACCACGACGCCGAGCGACACGGCGGCGACCAGCAGCGCGCCGGTCTCACCGGCCGCCGCGATCAGCCGCACCGAGGCGATCATGCTGGCCGTGGTCATCGCGGCGGCCAGCAGGACCAGCGCCAGGAGGGCGCCGGCCCGTCCGGGCACGACGGCGAACGTGTACCGCAGCAACAGCAGCAGCTCGGCGGTGTGCCGCCGCGCCGCGCCGCGCCGGTCACCCGCCACGGTGCTCTCCCGCCAACGTCCCCACCCCGGGCACCAGCCGTAGTTCCGCCGTGATCAGCCGGGCCACGGTCGACATCTGGTCGCGGTAGTAGAAGTGCCCGCCGGGCAGCACCACCGAGCGGAACGCCTTCGACGTCTGCTCGTTCCACCGCTCCAGCTCGGCGACCTGCACCCCGGGGTCGTCGTCCCCGCCGAGGGCGAGGATCGGCACCGGCAGCCGGTCGAAGGTCTTCTCGTAGCCGACGCACGCCGTCAGGTCGGCCCGCAACGCGCGGAGCGCGATCGAGGTGAGCTGCGGGTCGAGGAAGGCCGCCGGTTCGGTGCCGCCCAGACCGAGCAGCCAGGTCAACAGCTCGTCGTCGGGCAGCGCGGCGGTCGCCGCCGCCAGCCGCAGGTCCGGCACGGCGGCCCGGCCCGAGGCGATCATCAGACCGGGTGCGGGGTGCCCGTAACGGCACAGCCAGCTCGTCAGCTCGGCGGCCACCGTCGCACCCATGCTGTGGCCGAAGACCGCGAACGGCCGGTCGACGGCCGGCAGCACCGCCCGCGCCACCGTCGTGACGAGCAGGTCCATGTCGGTGACCGCCGGTCGGGACAGCAGGCTGCCCCGGCCGGGCAGTTCCACCGGCTGCACGTCGACCCAGGCCGGGAAGATGGCGCGCCAGTCCCGGTAGACCGTCGCGGAGCCGCCGCCGTGTGGCAGGCAGAACAGGGTCAGCGCGGCGTCCGGATCGCGCATCTCCAGGCACGGCAGGTACGGGTTGCGCCTCATCGGTTCTCCTCCTTCGCCCCGGCGGCGACGTCGAGGCGCTGGTACGGCGCCTGGACCGCGGCGTCGAGTGTGGTCAGCAGCGCGCGCACGACGCGGTCCACGTCCTCGGCGTCGAGCAGGTCGACCAGGTACTCCACGCTGCCGCTGAGGCCGCCGTCGGGCTCGGAGGCGATGGTGACGGCGAGCGGGAACTTGGCCGTCCGCTTCTGCACCGGGTACGGCGACACCTCCAGCCCCGGCAGTTGGGGCAGCCTGGGGGCGGTGTCGTCGAACTGGAAGAACACGTCGATCGAGGGCAGCCCGTCGTGGCGGCCGTCGGTCGACTGCCGGAGTTCCTGCGCCACGCGTTCGAAGGGCAGGTCCTGGTGGGCGTACGCGCCCAGCGCCGTCTGCCGCACCCGCTCCAGCACCGTCCGGAAGGTCAACTCGCCCGACAGGTCGGTACGCAGGACCAAAGTGTTGATGAACGAGCCGATCATCGGCTCGATCTCGGGGCGGGTACGCCCGGAGACGGCGGTGCCGATGGCGATGTCGGTCTGCCCCGTCAACCGGGACAACACCACCTTGAACCCCGCCACCAACACCATGAACAACGTCACCCCCTGCGACGCCGCAAAACCCACCAACCGCTCCCGCAACTCCCCCGGCACCACAAACCGACGCGTCTGACCCGCCCCCGACAACACCACCGGACGAACCCGATCCGTCGGCAACTCCAACACCGACACACCCGCCAACCGCTCCCGCCAATACGCCAACTGCCCCGCCACCACATCCCCCCGCAACCACTCCCGCTGCCACACCGCAAAATCCCCATACTGCACCGCCAACGGCGCCAACACCTCACCCACACCCGCCACACCAAACGCCTCATACAACGCCAAAACCTCACCCACCAAAACCCCAGAAGACCACCCATCCGACGCAATATGATGCACCGTCAACAACAACACATGATCATCAACCGCCAACCGCACCAACTCACCACGCACCACCGGACCCGACGCCAAATCAAAAGGCTCCAACGCCTCCCGCGCCAACCAATCCGCCAACCACTCCCCCGCACCCACCTCCCCCGACACATCCCGCACACCCAACCGAAAACCCGCCCCCACAACCCGCTGCACCACCCGCCCATCCACCACCGGATAACACGTCCGCAACACCTCATGCCGCTCCACCACCGACGCCAACGCCCACTCCAACGCCTCCACCCGCAACACCCCACGAAAACGCACCGCATGCGGAATGTTGTAGACGCCGGCCTGCTGGCCCAGCTTCTCGGCCAGCCAGAGCCGTTCCTGGGTGAAGGAGAGGGGCAGGAACTCGTCGCGCAGCACGGGCAGCAACGGGATCGTGGTGGCGTCGCCGGCGGCGGCCTGGTCCACCAGCGCGGCCAGCTCCCGCAGCACCGGGGACTCGAACGCGTGCCGGATGCTCAGCTCCACGCCGAACTGCTCGTTGATGCTGTTGATCATGCTGGTGGCGAGCAGGGAGTGCCCACCGAGGACGAAGAAGTTGTCGGTGGCGGCGACCGCCGGGACACCGAGCAGCCGCTGCCACACCTCGGCCAGCGCCCGCTCGGCGGGGGTGCGGGGTGGTTCGTCGTGCCGGTCGGCGACCGGCCGGTCCAGGTCCGGGTCGGGCAGCGCCCGCCGGTCGAGCTTGCCCGCCGCGTTGATCGGCAGCCGGTCCAGCACCACGATCGCGCCGGGCACCATGTGGGTCGGCAGCCGGCGGCCGGCCTCGTCGCGCAGCCGCAGGTAGAACTGCTGCCGCGAGTGGGTGAAGTCCGGCGAGGCGGCCTCCGGCTCCGCCACGGCGGCCGGCGCCTCGTAGCGCACCTCGACGCGCTGCCCGCTCAGGGCCGCGGGCAGGAACACCACGTCGTACTGCCCGCCCACCTCGCCCGGCGTCCAGGTGATCCGGACCTCCCGGCCCAGTTCCCGGCCGAGCGACGCGAGCTGCTCGGGGTCGAGGCCGCGCCCGAGCACGTCGCGCTCCGCCTCGGCGAGCACCTCGGTGACCAGCCGGTGCGGTGCGTCCGCACCGATGGCGTCGGCCAGCGCCCGTTCCCGCCACAGCCGGGCGTTGCCGACCGCGCGCCAGCCGGGCACGTCGGACTCCGCGGCCTGCCCGAGCAGGTCGGCGATGTCCGCGACGGTGACGCCGGGCGTCCAGTCCCGCCACAGTGGTACGACGCGGGCGTCCGGCTCGCCCCGGTACAGCAGGGCGTCGTGGCGGAACCGGACCATCTCGTTCTGCCCGCTGCCGCCGTGCACCCGGTGCTCGACCCACGCGACCGTCGGCACCTGCGCCCGCAGGTCGGTCAGGAACTCCGTCGGGACGAGCAGCTCGCGCTCGCGGGCGATCGCGCCGCGTACGCGGGCGGCCAGCGTGCCGACGCTCGCCTGGTCGTCGAGCCGGCTGGCCTCGATCCAGATGTGCGTCAGCGCCAGCAGCTGCGGGCTGCGCAGGTCGCCGAGGAAGACCGTGCCGGTGGGGTCGAGCCGGTCGAGCACGTCGACGAGGACGTCGCGCAGGTACCCCAGGTGCGGGAAGTACTGCACCACCGAGTTGAACACCGCGGTGTCGTACGTCTCGGCGCCGAGTTTCTCCAGTTCCCGGGCCTCCGCCTGGAGCACCCGCACCTCGCAGGGCGGCGGCGCGGCCGTCACGACCTCCTGGAGCTTGGCGACGGTGACCGGGGAGAAGTCGACCCCGACGTAGCTGTCCAGGACCTCGGCCAGTCCGAACAGGATGAGGCCGGTGCCGCTGCCGACCTCCAGCATCCGGCGCGGGCCGAGGTCCCGGATCCGCCGTACGGTGGCGTCGCGGTACTCCCGCATCTCGGCCTCGGGGATCGGCTGGAACGACGCCGAGTCGTTCCAGCCGGCGGTGTCGAGGGTGACGTCGAGGGCCGGCGCGGCCTGCTCGACGTCGAACACGTCCCGCCAGAGGGCGACGAGCTCGGCCGCGGCGTCGGTACGCGCGATGGCCTCCGGGCGGGGCACCACGTAGGCCACCAGCCGGTCCTCGCCGGTGGGGCCGGGGATCAGGTCCACCCGGGCGTCCGCCACCTCCGCGAGGTCGCGCAGCACCCCTTCGATCTCGCCCAGCTCGACCCGGAAGCCCCGGATCTTCACCTGGTCGTCGCGCCGGCCGTGGAACGCGATCGTGCCGTCCGGCCGGTACGCGCCGATGTCGCCGGTGCGGTAGAGCCGGGCCCCCGGGGTCGTCGCGTACGGGTCGGGGACGAAGACGTCGGCGGTCTGCCGCGGTCGGCGCAGGTAACCCCGGCCCACCGCCACCCCGCCGATGCAGATCTCGCCGCGCACCCCGGCCGGGACCAGGTTTCCGTCCGCGTCCAGGATCCGGATCGTCGTGTTCCACACCGGGCGGCCGATGGAGGGCGTCGCGTCGGGGAGGATGCGGGCGTACGTCGCGTCCACGGCGCACTCGGTGGGGCCGTAGACGTTCCAGACCGCCACCCGGGACTGCCCGGCCAGCCGGTGCCACAGGTCCTCGTCGATCTGCTCGCCGGCCACGATGAGGGTCTCCAGCGCGCAGCCGGCGTCGAACAACCCACTGGCCATCAGCTGGTTCACCTGCGTCGGGGAGCACTGGAACAGCTGCACCCGCCGCTCGTGCAGCAGGTCGACCAGCAGTTGCGGGTCGCGCCGCGTCATCGCGTCCGGCAGGAACATGGTCTCGCCCATGAGCAGCAGGCAGAGGTCCTCGATGAACGCGTCGGAGGTGAAGTCGGCGTTGAAGCAGCCCCGGCGGGCCGCCCCGGTCGCGTTGCGGTAGACGGTCCCGCTCAGCCACTCGGTCAGGTTCAGCAGCCCGGAGTGTTCCACCATGGCGCCCTTCGGCACGCCAGTGGAGCCCGAGGTGAACATGACGTACGCGAGGTGGTCGCCGCGCGGCCGGGTCGCCGGGGGCGTCGCGTCGCCCTCCGCCGGCCCCGGCACGTCCAGCACCTCGACCCCGTCGACGAGCCCGGCCAGCGGCGACGCGGTGGCTCGCACCACGGCGACGGGGCGTACCTCACCGAGCACCGTGGCGATCCGTGCCGGCGGGTCGTGCGGGTCGAGCAACGCGAAGGCGGCGCCGGCCTTGAGCACGCCCATGATGGCGACGAAGGCCTCCGGTCCGCGGTCGGCGTAGACCGCCACCTGCCGCTCGGGGCCGGCGCCGGCGGCGACGAGCGCGTTCGCCAACCGGTTGGCGCGCCGGTCGAGTTCCCGGTAGCCCAGCTCGACCTCGCCGACCACGACCGCCGGTTCGTCACCACGGCGGCCCACCGCCAGGTCGAACAGGTCCAGCGCGGTCCGCTCGGCGGCCGGCGCGACCGGCTCGGAGTTCCACCGCGTCAGCTGGGTGGCGATCTCCTCCGGGGAGAGCAGTTGCACGGTGGACAGCGGCCGGTCCGGTTCGCGGATCGCGATGTCGAGCACCCGCAGCAGGTGGTCGACGTAGCGGCCCACGGTGGCGTCGTCGAACAGTTCGGTGCTGTACTCGTACCAGCCGATGAGTTCGGGTTCCGACTCGGTGCCGGTCTCCCAGAACATCAGCCCCAGGTCCGACTTCGCGGTCCAGGTGTGCCGGTCCAGGATCTCGACGTCCAGGCCGGGGAGCTGGCGACGCGGGTAGGGCGCGTTCTGCAGCATGCAGTCGACGTTGAACAGCGGCACGGCCTGCCCGAGGTCGCGGGTCGGTTGCAGCTCCTGGACCACGCGTTCGAAGGGCAGGTCCTGGTGGGCGTACGCGCCGAGCGCCGTCTGCCGCACCCGCTCCAGCACCGTCCGGAACGTCTCCGCACCCGACAGGTCCGTCCGCAGCACCAACGTGTTGACGAAGAAACCGATCAGCGGTTCCAGCTCGGGCCGGTTGCGGTTGGCGATCTGGGTGCCGATGGCGATGTCGGTCTGCCCCGTCAACCGGGACAACACCACCTTGAACCCCGCCACCAACACCATGAACAACGTCACCCCCTGCGACGCCGCAAAACCCACCAACCGCTCCCGCAACTCCCCCGGCACCACAAACCGACGCGTCTGACCCGCCCCCGACAACACCACCGGACGAACCCGATCCGTCGGCAACTCCAACACCGACACACCCGCCAACCGCTCCCGCCAATACGCCAACTGCCCCGCCACCACATCCCCCCGCAACCACTCCCGCTGCCACACCGCAAAATCCCCATACTGCACCGCCAACGGCGCCAACACCTCACCCACACCCGCCACACCAAACGCCTCATACAACGCCAAAACCTCACCCACCAAAACCCCAGAAGACCACCCATCCGACGCAATATGATGCACCGTCAACAACAACACATGATCATCAACCGCCAACCGCACCAACTCACCACGCACCACCGGACCCGACGCCAAATCAAAAGGCTCCAACGCCTCCCGCGCCAACCAATCCGCCAACCACTCCCCCGCACCCACCTCCCCCGACACATCCCGCACACCCAACCGAAAACCCGCCCCCACAACCCGCTGCACCACCCGCCCATCCACCACCGGATAACACGTCCGCAACACCTCATGCCGCTCCACCACCGACGCCAACGCCCACTCCAACGCCTCCACCCGCAACACCCCACGAAAACGCACCGCATGCGGAATGTTGTAGGCGGCGGAGCCACCGGTGAGCTGATCCATCAGCCAGAGCCGCTCCTGTGCGAACGACGGCGGCAGGTCGTTGCCGGCCGACGCGTCACGGGGCCTGATCCGGTCCGGCGAGGTGAGCCCCTCGGCGTTGAGCAGCTCCTGCAGCAGCCGCCTGCGACGGGACGAGTTGTGCACGGGGTTTCCTTCCGGCGCTGGCGGCAGCTCAGGCGTACGAACGGTCGCTGACCGAACTGACGTTGACAAGGATCCGGCGGCCGGGCGACTGGCGTGCCTCGGCCACGACCGCGGCGAGCTGGTAGCCGGTCTCCAGGGCCACCCGCCGGCCCTCCGTACGCCGGAACAGCTCCGCCGCCTCGGCCGCCTGCTCGGTCGTGAAGGTCGCGGTACGCAGCAGTCCCTGCTCGTGGAAGTGGGCCACCGGGGCCGCGACGATGGTGGAGCCGAGACCACCGATGTACTCGTCGCCGAGCAGCCGGTCCAGCCCGTACGTCCGGAGTCGGGGGTAGTAGTCCTGGTCGTCGATGGAGTACTCGCCCAGCACGCCCTTGCTGACGATCGGGCACTGGTCGGACTCCGCGCAGAGCACCTCCGGCGCGGGACCGCCGTGCAGCGCGTCGGCGAGGTACGCGCCGGCGATGCCCAGCAGGTTGGCGCCGCCGCCGCAGCTGCCCACCACCACGTCGGGCTGCTCGTCGACCAGGTCGCGGCGGACCTCCGCCCCGGTCATCGTCTGCGGCAGGATGAAGTAGTTGTAGACGCTGCCGAAGATGTACCGTGCCGAGCTGATCTCCCGGGTGTAGCTCACGGCCCGGCTCGCCGAGAGCACCAGCGGGTCGTAGTGCTCGTCGTCGTCCGGCGCGACCACGATGACCTCGGCGCCGGCCGCACGCATCGCCTGCTCGCGGTCGGGGCGGGCCAGCGCGCTCGCCTCGTCGAGGAAGCACACCACCCGCAGCCCGAACCGCTGGCCGGCCATCGCCAGGGCGGTCCCCCAGTTGCCGGTGGTCTCCGTGGTGATGGTGGTGATGCCGTCCCGCGCGCAGTGGTACGCGATCCAGTAGGCGCTGTTCATCTTGTGGTTGCCCGACGGGGTGCTCCCCTCGTCCTTGACGAGGATCGAGCAGTCCGTGCCGATCGCCTCGGCGAAGCGGGTGGCGCGCAGGATCGGCGTCGGCCGGAACTCGGCGTAGATCTCGCGCAGCGGCTCCGGCACGGGAATGGTCAGCCGGTCGGAGAGCTCCATCTCGGCCAGCGACTCCGGCAGCACCTCGGCGAGGCGGGCGGCGGTGATCGGCTCCCGGCTGACCGGGTCGAGCACCCGCTCGGGGCAGGCGGAGTACAGGTTGATGAGTTCGGTCTCGGTCATGATCAGTCGCCCTTGTGGGATGAGGAGGAGTCGGTCGTGGCGGCGCCGCCGGTGGCGGCGTCCGCGCCGACCGGCAGCAGGGTGAGGGTGTCCGGGCGGGTGGCCTGGAGCGCGCCGCGCCGGTAGAGCATCCGGTGGTACCGGCCGACCGACCACGCGGAGCAGAGGTCGCGGTGGTGCGGCGAGGCGGGCACGCCGCTGACGCCGACCGGGAACGCCCAGACGGAGTCGTCCGGACGCGCCAGGTCGACGATCATGCGGAAGGTGGGACCGCCCCGGGGGACGGTGCCCCCGTCACCCCGGCAGACCGTGTCGTCGGAGCCGGGCAGCGCCAGGGCGATCGGCTCGTCGGTCCAGCCGGGGAATCCGCTGAGGTGGTGGGAGAAGACGACGGTGTGCTGCCGCCCCCAGGTCCAGCGCGCCGGATCCGGTCCGAAGCGGGTCCGCAGGTCGGTCAGCGCCCGGTCGAAGGCGGCGGCCACCAGGGCCGGGCCGTCCTGCTGCCGTGGCAGCGCCGCGAGCCGGTCGCGCAGCAGGCCCAGCCCCCACTCGGTCATCCACGCCTTGCGCTCGACGAACAGGCCGGCCGCCACGGCGCCGGCCCCGGCCGCCACGTCCAGGGTGAGCTGGCGGAGCCACGCCACGAAGAGGGTCGGCTCCACCAGGTCGCGGTACATCTGGCCGGACCAGCCGGCCAGCCCCGTCAGCAGCGGCTGCTGCTCGGCGGGCACCAGCGGGGCGGCCGTACGCACCAGCTCCGGCAGCAGTTCCCGCGCCAACGGCGACAGCACGTCCAGCTGTGCCCGGGCCGACTCGGGCACCGACGTGCCACGGCCCGCCCGGAGCAGCTGCCCGATGCGGTCGGCCCGCACCGGCGCCTCCCAGTGGCCGGCCTCGTCCCCGCCCGGCGGCGCGTGGTTCGCGGCCACCACCAGGTCCTCTCCGGAGTCGACGCGGTGCCGGTGCACGCCCTGCGGCGCCCCGGCCGTCGCCCAGCCAGCGTGGGGCCCCGCCCCGGTGTCCCCGGCCCGGGTGCCGACCTGGACGGTGCCGATCCGGCCGCCACGGTCCGCGTAGACGATCGACTGCGGCACCCCGTGCCACCCGGTCAGCGCCGCGGCCAACGCGGCCCCGGAGACCGCGGTGTTCGCCCCGGCGAGCGCCCGCTGGTCGTACGGGTCCGCCCACGCCGGACAGTCGAGCGCGAGGTCGTACCGGCCCGCTCCGACGCCGAGGTCCAACCCGAGCAGCCGGCCCCGGGAGGTCGCGCCGGTGCGGATCGTCACCGCCTCGGCGCCGGCCACCTCGACGGTGTGCTCCGTCCAGCGGACGGGCTCGGTCCCGTCGGGCCGCAGCGCCGCCCCGTCGACCAGCCGCTCCAGGGTGAGCGTGCTGGTCCGTACGGGCGCGAACGTGGTGGCCCAGGCCACGTTGCCGTTGTAGCCGAACACCAGGTCCGGCACGCCGGGCAGCGACGCGCCGATGACGTCCACGTCGGGGCAGGTCAGGTGCATCGGCATCCAGTGGCCGGGGGCGTACTGCGCCAGATGCGGATCGGCCGCGAGCACCGGGCCCGCGGCGGCACCACGTGGGGTCCCGACGGCCCAGGCGTTCGAGCCTGCGCCGCCGGTCGACAGCAGCGCCCCGAACCGCTCGACGGCGGCGGTGAGCAGGTCACCGGGGGCCAGGGGCGGCTCGTCCGCCGCGCCGGGCGGCGCCGACCAGAGTGGCCCCGCCGCGCCGTTGAGGGTGGCGCGCAGCAGGTCGAACAGCCAGTCCTGTTGCAGGCCGAGGCCGAACAGGAGGAAGAGCGCCGTGGCGGTACGCAGCGCGGCGGGCCCGTCCGGCGGTGCCGGCTGCCGGCCCAACGCCCGGTGTTCGTCGGTGTCCGGCACGGCCGACGCCGCGCAGCGGGCGCCCTCCGCGTACCAGGCGAACACCTGGCGGACGTCCTCGGGTGCCCGGGCGGTCGCGGCGTCGAGCAGGTCGGGCAGGCCGAGCCGGTGGGCCAGGAGATCGGAGGCGATGCCGGCGGGGCCCAGCAGCGCGGCCAGCTCGCCGGCCGCCACCCGGCCGTTGACGTCGATCTGCCAACGCCGTTCGGTGTGGTGCAGGAACCCCTGCGCCCGGTAGAGGTCGGCGCGGGAGGCGGCACTCACGTGCGGAACCCCGGCGGCGTCGGTGCTGATCTCCACCGGGGCCGCGAAGCCGGGCAGTTGCAGGCGGCCGGTCAGTGGTCGGGCGGCAGCGCGGCCCGTCGCCCCGTCGGCGGACCGGCCGACGGGGCGGGTGGCGGAGTCCGCGGACTTCTTCCGCGCCTCCGCCAGGACGGCCCGGCGGCGGATCAGCTCCCGCAGCGCGGCGGACTGCTCGGTCACGACGGCTCCGTCAACAGCTGCGCCACCTGCTCGTCCGACATCTGCGCCAACTGCTCACGCAGCGCGGCGCGCAGCAGGCCGGCGAGCCGGGCCGGGGTCGGCCGGTCGAAGAAGCGCAGCACCGGCAGGCTCACGTCGAACGCGCTCTGCAACTGCTGGACGAACTGGACCGCCGCGAGCGAGTTGCCGCCCGCCTGGAAGAAGTTCTCGGTGCGGTCGGCAGCCGGTCGCCCGAGCACCTCTGCCCAGAGGTCGAGCACCCACTCGTCCAGTTCGTCTTCCTCGACCCGGTCCAGTTCCTCGTCGGCGTCGGCCGTCTGCTCCGCCGGGGCGTCCGGCGCGGCCACCAGCCGGTCGACCGCCAGCTGGCCGGCGTCGTCGCGGGGAATCGCGTCGACCATCACGATCCGGTCCGGCATCTGGTGGGGCGCGAGCCAGTCCGACAGTCCGGCGCGGATCTCCGCGACGGTGGTGTCGGGATCCCGTACGACGATGGCCGCGAGCAGGACCATGGCGCGCCCGGTGCCGGTGAGGCCCACGGCGGCGTCGGCGACGGCCGGCAGGCTGCGCAGCAGCGTGAGGACGCCGTCCATCTCGATCCGGCGGCCGTTCACGCTGACCTGGCTGTCCCCCCGGCCCAGGAACTCGATCTGGCCGTCCGGCAGGAATCGGCCCCGGTCACCGGTGCGGTACCAGCGGCCGCCGTCGGGGGCGGGACGGAACGCGTCGGCCGTGGTCCGCGGCTCGCCGAGGTAGCCGAAGGCGACCTGCGGGCCACCGATCAGGATCTCGCCCACGGTGCCGTCGGGCACCGGGCGCAGGAACTCGTCGACGATCGAGATCGTGCCGGCCCGGAACGGGTGGCCGATCGGGATGAGGTCGAGCGGACCGGTCGGCTCGACCTCGCCGGCGGTGACCACGACGGTCGTCTCGGTCGGGCCGTAGATGTTCCAGAGGGAGAAGGCCGCCCCCTGCGGCACCCGGCGCATCAGGCGGTCGCCACCGACGACGAACACCTTGAGCTGGTCCGCCTTGGCGATCTGGGGCGTGTCCAGCACCAGTTCCCCGAGGGCGGTCGGGAGCATGGCGAGCTCGACCCCCGTCTCGGCGACCAGTCGGGCGATCAACTCCGGGTTGGCGCGGTCCGCGGCCTCCAGGCTCACCGCGCACCCGCCCGCCGTCAGGGGCATCCACAGGTCGACGACCACGCCGTCCCAGTCGGTCGGGCAGAATCCGGCCACCCGCCAGCCCGCCCGCATCCCCAACCGGTTCGTGATCACCTCGCAGAAGTAGCTGAGCGAGTCCCGGCTGACCTGGACGCCCTTGGGCACGCCGGTGGTCCCGGAGGTGAAGCAGGCGTACGCGGGCAGCCGGTGGTCCGGCTCGCGCATCCACGGTTCCGCCTCCCGGCGGTCGAGTGGCACCACGGTCAGGTTGCCCGGCAACTGCCCGGCGACGCTGTCGGAGACCAGCACGGTCCGGCTGCGCGTACGACGCAGGAGCAGGTCCCGGCGGTGCGCGGACTGGTGCGGGTCGACCACCACGTACCAGCCGCCCGCCCGTAGGATGGCCAGCTCGGCGACGACCGTCTCCAGCCGGTCCGGCGAGAAGATCGCGACCGGGTCGCCCGGCCGCACCCCGGCCGCCGCCAGGTCCCGGGCCACCGCCGCCGACCACCGGTCCAGCTCCCGGTAGGTGACCTGCTTGGCGCCGAAACTCAACGCGGGCTGGTCGGGCTGCTGACGGGCGTACGTCACGAATCGGGTCACCACGTCGACCGCGTTGGGGGTCGTGCTCGTCATCGTCCGGCCTCCGCGCCGTTCCGCAGGTACTCGTCCACTTGCTCGTCGGTCATCCGCAGCACGCGCGCGGCGAGTGCCGCCCGGCGCTGGGTATCGGCGGACCGTTCGCCGCCGGCCAGCCGTCCCGCGAGCGCCTCGACGCTCGGATGGCTGAACAGGTCGTCGATCCTGAGATCCACGTCGAGCAGCTCGCGCAGGCGGCTGAGCGCCTGGGTCGCCATCAGCGAGTGCGCGCCGGCCTGGAACAGGTTCACCGTCACGTCGATCTCGGCGCCGTTCATGAGCTCCGACCAGACGTCGGCGAGCACGAACTCCAGGTCGGTACGGGGGCCGACGATCGCGGTGGCCCGCGTGGCGGCGTGGCGCACCAGCTCGGCGCGGTCCACCTTGCCGTTCGGCAGCAGCGGCAGCCGGTCCAGCAGGTGCAGCCGGGTCGGCACCAGCTGTTCCGGCAGGTGTTCGGCCGCGTACCGGAGCAGCTGCGTCTCGGTGCTGCCCGCCTCGGCCACCACGAACCCCGCCAGGGCGACCTGGCCGGCGGTCTCCACCGCCACCACCGCGGCGTCCCGGACGGCGGGGTGCTCGCGCAGGACGGACGCGCTCTGCGCCGGCTCGACCCGCCAGCCGCGGATCTTGATCTGGTCGTCCAGCCGGCCGTGCAGCCACACCTGCCCGGCCTCGTCGACGCTGGCCACGTCGCCGGTGCGGTAGACCCGCTCACCGTGCGTCGCCTGGGGGTCCGGCCGGAACCGCCACGCGGTCAGCCGTGGGTCGCCCGGGTAGCCGAGGGCCAGTGCGGGTCCCCCGACGACGAGTTCGCCGCGGTGCCCGAACGGCACCGGCTCGCCCGCGTCGTCGAGCACCGCCACGGTGACGTGCGGCAGCGGGGTGCCGACGGGACAGGGGTCCGTGCCCGTCACCGGCGCCGTCAGCACGCCGACGGTGGTCTCGGTGGGACCGTAGTGGTTGATCACGGTGAGTTCCGGACGCAGCTGCCGGGCCTGCGCCACCAGGGATTCGTCGAGCCGTTCACCGCCGAGCACCAGGACGTCGCGGGGCAGGCAGTCGGCCGCCGGGGCAGCCGACAGCAGGGCCCGCAGGTGCGACGGGGTGATCTTCAGCAGGGTCACCCCGTGCCCGGCGACCAGGCCGGCGAACCGGTCGGCGTCCAGCCGCGCCGCCAGCGGGATCTCCACCACCCGACCGCCGGCCGCCAGCACCGGCCAGAGCGCGGTGACGCCGAGATCCGCCGTGAAGGCCGCCGGGCTGGCGGCGACGGAATCCGCGGTCAGCGACAGCCGCCGCGTGATCGACCGGACGTAGCCGGCCAGCGCGGTGCCGGGCACCGCCACCGGGTTCGGCACGCCGGTGGAACCGGAGGTGAACAGCACGTACGCCGGGGCCGAGAGCGGCACCGGAACCTGGTCCGGCGCCGGCGTCGGGGCGTCCGCCGGCCCGGTCGGGATGTCGACGTGGGGCCGGCCGGTCCCGGTGCGTTCCGGCGCGTCGACGGCGAGATCGGGGCCGCCCAGCACGGCGGCCGCCCCGGCGCGCTCGAGCAGCCGCTGCCGGTGCCCGCTGGGCATGGTCGGGTCGATCGGCAGGAACGCCGCGCCGACGAGCCGGGTCGCGAGGCAACCCACCACGTACGGGACGAGCCGCCCGGAGGCGACCGCGACCACGCTGCCCGGCCCGATCCCCGCGGCGGCCAGCGACTGCGCGCCCCGGTACGCCCGGTCCCGCAGCTCGCCGTAGGTGAGCTCACCGTCGGCGGCGGACAGCGCGATCCGCTGCGGTCCGGCGTCGGCCCGGTCCAGGATCAGCCGCTCCACGGGGGTGGCGTCGCCGGCCCCGGGACCGGTGCCGTCGGCACCGCGCAGCACGGCTCGCAGTCGGGCGCGCTCCTGGGCGCCGGTACGGGTCAGCCCGCGCACCGGACGGTCGGCCCCGGCGAACTGCGCCAGGATCACCGTCAGCCGCTCTTCGAGCAGTTCCGGCGCGAGGACTGGCCGGGTCCGGTCGTGCCTGATGAACACCGCGCCGTCGGCCGTGCCCTCGACGACCCGCACCAGCAGGTCGGCCGGGCCGGCGTCGAAGCCGGACACCTCGGGCGTCAGGGGTGCCGCCGACGGCTGCTCCAGCGGGGTGAAAGGCGGCTCGACCAGCACCCCGGCCAGCGGTTCGCCGGACCCGGCCAGCTGTTGCCAGGCGGTCAGCGCGGAGAGCAGCGCCGGCACGGTCTGCCGGGTGTACTCCTGCTGCGCCGCGCGTCGCGCGTCGGCGACCGCCGCCAGCAGGTCGCGTACGGTCGCGTCCGCCGGCACCTCGACGGGCACCGGCGCCAGCAGGTCCAGCCGACCGACGACCTGGCGCAGCGCCTCGATGCCCCGGCCGGGCACGAGGTTGGCGACGTGCCGCCGGCCGTCGGCGTGCGGAGCCGGCAGAGCGAGCAGCAGCGCGGCGGAGAGCACGTCCGACAGGTCGCCGGGGACGGCCCGGGCAGCCGTCAGCAGCTCGGGGCCGCACCGGTGCTCGACGTGCTCCGGCGCGGGCCGCTGGGCGCTCGCGTCCCGGGCGGCGAGAACCGCGCGGAACGCCGCGCTGACCGCGCCGGGGGAGCTCTCCTCCGCCTCCTCGCGCTGCCACTCCGCGACGTCCAGGTAGTCCAGTTCGGGCCGGTCCACCGGCCGGCCGGACAGCAGCGCCGCGAGCTGGTCCCAGAGCAGGCGCAGCGACACCGCGTCCACCATCACGGCGGGCAGGGAGATCTCCAGCCGGCGGCCCTGCGCAGCGTCGACCAGCCGGAGCGCGCTCTGCGCCGGCGTGTCGGCCGGCCCGAGCGGGCCCGGCTCCCGGCGCTGCACCGGCACCGTGAGGCCGGGCATCGACAGCAGCGCGAGGCAGCACGCGTCGTACTGGGCGAGCAGGTCACGCACCCTGTCGAGGTCCGGCGCCGCCGGGCCCCACGACACCGACAGCACGGTACGCCGCTGGCCGAGGGCGGCGCCCGCCGCGACGTAGAGCGGCCACTGGGCGGGCCCGAGCCCGATGGTCTCCCGCGTGTCGTCGTACCCCATCATTCCCCGTTCCCCCCGTCGTCCGCCTGGCCGGTGCCGGCCATCGCGACCAGGACCCGCCGCGCACCGGTGTACGGGCGCCGCCCGTGGGCCACCGCCACGTTGTCGACGAGCACGACGTCGCCGGCCGTCCAGGGCGCCCGCCAGCTCGCCGTGGTGAACGCCTCCTCGATGAGGCGCACGTACTCGTCGGGGATCGGTGAGCCGTCGCCGAAGGACACGCTGCGGGGCAGCCGCTCGCCGTAGGTCCGGCGCAGCGGGCCGGACACCGACTCCGGCAGCGCCGCCGGGTGGAACAGGTTGGCCTGGTTGAACCAGACGGTCGCGCCGCTGACCGGGTGGCGGGTGACGACCTGGGCCGGCTGCCTCGTACGCAGCAGACCGTCCTCGTGCCAGCTGACCTCGATGCCGGAGTCGGCGCAGGTGCGCTGCATCTCGGCCGGGTCCTCGGTCTGGAAGACCTCCGTCCACGGCAGACCGACGTTCGGGTGGTACCACCGCTCGTAGCAGACCCCGCGCTCCACGAAGCGGTCGACGAGGTCGGCGGGCAGCAGGTCGAGCACCTGGTCGGTCGGCGCCAGCGGGGTCTCCCCACCGGTCTCGGCCGGCAGTTCGCCGTAGAACCCGAGCAGCAGCGGCCAGCGGCTGGTGTACGACTGCTCGCTGTGCATCGGAATGGCGTGGTCGGCGCTGTACTCGGTGGAGGTGAACACCCTGCCGGCCACCCGGCTGCGGGGGGTGGAGCGGTTGGTGTACTCGGCCAACTGGTCGCCGGCGACCTCAGCCACCGTCCGCCCGAACGACTCCACGTCGCACACCATGCCGCGCAGCACCAGCGCACCGTGCGCGGTGATCAGTTCCCGTACCGGGTGCAGGTGCGACGTCACCCAGTCGCACAGGTCGACGCCGGGCACGGTGGCCTCGGCGAGCGCGGGTTGCCAGGGTCTCCGGACGCCGGGGCTCACCCGGACCAGTTCGCTGCCGGAGTTCTGCTCCGGGCGCCTCGACCGCCGACGGTCGAGGACCGCCGCGAGCCGGTCGGTCTCGGAAGGGCTCTGCATCTGACTCCCATCGGAGGGTGGACACGGATCGGGAACCGGCGGGTCAGCCGGGACTCCCGTCCGGCCGGATCTCCTGCCCACCCGCTTCGAGTGCGGCAAGCTGTCGCTCGACCTCCTCGTCGGAGATCGAATCGAGGAAGCGGTCCAACTCGGCTTCCAACCACTGCACCTGAGCCGCGACGGTGGGCCGCGCGATCGTGTCGGTCAGCCCGATCGGGAAGGCGAAGATCCGGCGCAGCCGGGCGACCAGCGCCACCGCCGCCAGCGAGTGACCGCCCAGGGCGAAGTAGTTGTCGTCCATGCCGATCGGGCTGATGCCCAGCACCTCCGACCAGATGCCGGCCACGGCCACCGCGATCGGCCCCTCCGGCTCCCGGTACGGCACCGACAGCGCCGGGCGGGGCAGCAGTTGCCTCGTACCGTCGGGCTGCTCGTCCTCGAAGAGGCTGACCACGTCGGCCTGGCGGGCCTGTTCGAGCAGCAGCTCGGGATCGACGGTTCCGGCCACCATGGTGCCGCCGGCGCCGAACGCCAGCGCGTGGGCCAACCGGGCCCCCTCCTGGGGGGTCAGCGCGTCGGCCAGCGCGCGGTTACGCCAGTTGGCGAGCCCGCCGACCTTGGAGACGTCGGCCGCCTGGCCGACCTCCTGCCAGGCGCCCCAGCCGACGCTGGTCACCACCGCGTCGCCGAACCAGCCGGCGCCGGGCACCGCGTCGAGGAAGGCGTTGGCGGCCACGTGGTCGACCTGCCCCACGGTGCCCAGCACCGCGTCCAGCGCCGAGCAGAGCAGCACCCGCCGCAGCGGCTGGTCCGCCAGCACGTCCGCGAGCACCCGTACGCCGCGCACCTTGGGCGCGAGCACCGTCGCGCACTCGTCGACGGAACGCAGCCGGATCAGCCCGCCGCCGGGCACACCGGCGGCGTGCACGAGGGTGCTGACCGGGCCCAGTTCGGTGGCGATCCGGTCCACCGCGGCACGCATCGCCGCCGGGTCGGTGCAGTCGGCGGCGACGGTCAGCAGCCGGGCGCCGCTCGCCTCGATCGCCCGCAGGTCCCGTACCAGGGCGGCGACGGGCGAGCCGGGGTCGGCGGCCAGCAGCGCCTCCCACTGCGACCGGGGCGGCGCGGCGGCGCGGCCGACCAAGGCGATCGCGGTGGTGCCGGTCCGGGCCAGTTCCACCGCCACGGAGCGGCCGATCCCGCCGAGGCCGCCGGTGACGAGCACCGGGCCGAGGTCCGTCCCCTCGCTCGGCGGTTGCGGGGCCGGCACCGGCGAGAAGGACCGCTGCCAGCGGTGCCGACCGCGCACCGCGTACAGCTCGGGGCCCTCGTCGTCGCCCAGTTCGCCGGTGAGGACGGCGGCGGTGACCGCCGGGTCGCCGGCGCGGTCGACGTCGACGATCCTCGTGCTCAGGTGCGGGTACTCCCGGTCCGCGACGAGCACCGGCCCGTAGGCGAGCGCGGCGGCCGGATCGGCCGGTTCGTCGCCGAGCACCGCGCAGGTGCCGGAGACCACGCAGACCAGTCGCAGCGGCGACTCGGGGCGGTGGTCGACCGCGCGGATCAGCGCCAGCCGCCGGTGGAACGCGCTCGCGTCGACCGGCTGCCCGGCTGCCGTCGGGCTCGCGTCGTGACCGGTGAGGTCCAGCACCCCGACCAGTTCGGGGTCGTCGAGCAGCGCCTCGAACTCCGCCACCACCCGGTCGAAGGTCTCCGCCAGTCCGGACGTACCGGCGGGGAAGTCGGCCACCGGCGCGTCGACGCGGCGGGCGCCGCCGCCCGCCGCGGTGATCCGGGCGACCAGCTCACCGGCGAGCGGCGAGTCGGCGCCCAGCACCAGCCAGTTCCCGGTGGGCACGGCGGCCGGGGGCCGGACGACCCGGTGCCAGGTCGGCGCGAACACCCGGGGCCCGGCGCCCGTGGCGGCGGGCGCTCTGGGCGCGTCGACCGCGGCGTCCGTGCCGGCCCTGGCCAGATGGGTGACACCGACGAAGGGCGCGGTCGGTACGGCCGCACGCGGGCCGGCACCGAGCACCGTGGACCAGTCCACCTCGGCGCCCTGCGCCCACAGCCGGCCCAGCGACTCGATCAGGCGCCGTTGCGGCCGGACGCCCTCCTTCGGGTGCGGCAGCGACCCCACCACGGTCTCGCGCTCGACCTGGGGATCGGCCGCGACGAGCGGCTCGACCGTGCCCGCCGGGCCGATCTCCACGAAGAGGTCGGCCTCGGCGGTGAGCGCCGCGACGGCGTCGGCGAAGCGCACCGGTCGGCAGAGGTGCTCGCCCCAGTAGCCGGGGCGGGCCAGCTCGGCCGCGTCGACCCGCGCCCCGGTCAGGGCCGAGACGTACGCGATGGTGGGCGGTCGCAGGTCGAGGCCCTCGGCGAAGGCGGTGAGCTGCCGGGCGCCGTCGGCCAGCAGCGGCGAGTGCGGGACCGTGGCGATGCCGACCGGCTGGATGTCCAGGCCGGTGGCCTCGGCGTGCTCGGCGAACCGCTGGTACGCGGCGACCTCGCCGGCCAGAACGCAACTGTGGGCGGTGTTGACGGCGGCGAGCGTCAGTCCGAAGGTGGCGCCGAGTCGTTCCGCCTCGGCGGCCGGCAGGGGCACCACGGCCATCCGTCCCGGGGCGGACTCCTCCAGCAGGCGGGCCCGCATCACGACCAGGGCGGCCGCGTCCTCCAGCGGCAGCGACCCGGCGATGTGCGCGGCGGCGCACTCCCCGGCGCTGTGCCCGGCGACGGCGGTGGGGCGTACCCCGCGGGCCATCCAGAGCCGGGCCAGCGCCACCTGCACGGCGAAGAGGGACGGCAGCGACAGCGTCGGCCGGCGTAGCAGTTCCGGGTCGGTGACGTCGGGCTCCAGCAGCGTGCTGCCCAGGTCGGCGAAGACGGCGCGCGCCTGCCCGTACGCCTCGGCGAACGCGTCGAACGCGAGCAGCTCGGCGGCCTCCGCGACGGCGTGCTTGCCGGCACCGGAGAAGACGAACGCCACCCGCCCGGGCCCGGCGTGCTGGCTCTGGCGCTGGCTGTGCAGCAGCTCGGCGGCGTGCGCCGGATCCGTGGCGAGCAGTACCCGGCGCACCCCGCGCGGTCGCCGCGCGGCCAGCGTACGGGCGGCGGCGGGCAGGTCCGGGCCGAGCGCCGGGGCGAGCCGGTCGGCCAGCCGGTCGAGTGCGGCCGGGCTGTCCGCGGACAGCGGCAGCGCGACGGGCTGCGTGGGCGGCGCGACGGCGCGCACCGGCTCCTCGCCGCCACGGTCGCGGGGCGGCTCGGTCACCACCAGGTGCCCGTTGGTGCCGCCCAGGCCGAAGGAGCTGATCCCGGCCACCCGGACCGGACCGGTCCGGGGCCACGGCACCGCGCGGCCGGCGACCTGGAAGCGGGTCCGGTCGAGTTCCAGCCGGGGGTTCGGCTCGGTGAAGTGCAGGGTCGGCGGGATCGTCTCGTGCTCCAGCGCGAGGGCCGTCTTGACCAGCCCGGCCATCCCGGCGGCCACGTCGAGGTGGCCGATGTTGGCCTTGACGGAACCGAGCCAGCACGGCGGCGCGCTTCCCGGCTCACCGGGCATCGCCCGGGCCAGGGCGGCCACCTCGATCGGGTCGCCGAGGGGGGTGCCGGTGCCGTGCGCCTCGACGTAGGAGACCTCGTCGGGCTTCACTCCGGCGACCCGCAGCGCGCCGCTGATCACGGCGGCCTGGCCCGCGACCGCCGGCGCGGCGTAGCTCATCCGGGCCGCGCCGTCGTTGCCGATGGCACTGCCGAGGATCACCATCCGGATGGGGTCGCCGTCCCGGCGGGCGTCGGCCAGTCGCTTGAGCACCACGGCACCGACGCCGCTGCCCGGCACCGCGCCCTGCGCCTGCGCGTCAAAGGGGCGGCAGTGCCCGTCGGGCGAGAGGATCCCGCCCTCCGTGTAGTGGTAGCCGCGCCGCTGCGGGAAGCCGACCGAGGCGGCCCCGGCGAGCGCCACGTCGCATTCGCCGGCCAGCAGGCTCTGGCAGGCGAAGTGCACGCAGACGAGCGAGGTCGAGCAGGCCGACTGCACGGTGGCGACCGGGCCCTGGAGGTTGAGCGTGTACGCGATCCGGGTGGCGACGTGGTCCTTGTCGTTGCCGACCGTGAGCCAGTACTGCCCCGCCCCCTCGGTGGTCGGGCTGTCCAGCAGCCGCGACCACAGGTAGCTGGGGAAACCCGCACCGGCGTACACGGCGGTGGTCCCGGCGCCGGGCACCACTCCGGCGTTCTCGAAGGCCTCGTGCGCGACCTCCAGCAGCAGCCGGTGCTGCGGGTCGATCAGTTGGGCCTCGCGCGGTGACATGCGGAAGAACTCGGCGTCGAAGCGGGCGGGCTCGTCGAGGAGGCCGCCGGCCGGTACGTGCACCGCGCCGGAGTCCAGATCACGGAGGCGGGCGGGCAGTTCCACCTCCTCGGGTGCGAACCGCTCGATGCTCTCGACCCCGTCGACGAGGTTCTGCCAGAACTCCTCGGGGGTCTCGGCACCCGGGCACCGCAGCGCCATGCCCACCACCGCGACGGCGAGTTCGTCTTCCATGGTCAGCCCTCGCCTCGTCGTGCGCGCAGCCGCCGCAACGCCTCCTGGCGCCGGTCGGCAGTGGGTTCCGGCGACACGTTCCCGGTCGGGTGCTCCGGCGTGTCGGGGGCCGCTGGCGGTTCCTCCTCCAGGAAGGCCGCCAGCTGGCGGATGGTGGGACGCTCGAACATGTCCGCGATGGAGATCTCGCGGCGCAACCGTTCGCGGAGCCTGGCGTTGACCTTCACCAGCGAGTACGAGGTCCCGCCGACCTCGAAGAAGCGGGTGTCCAGGTCCGGCTCGGCGACCCCGGTGACCTCGCTCCACGCCTCGCGGACGAGCCGCTGCATCTCGGTGACGGCACCGCCCCCGGTCGTGGGGGCGGCCACCGGGGGCGGAAGCTGCCTGAGGTCGACCTTGCCGTTGGCGGCGGTGGGCAGCGCGGGCAGTCGGCGCAGCATGGTCGGCACCATGTACCACGGAAGCGCCGCGTGCAGCAGCGCGGTGTCCGCCCCGGTGCCGACCTCCCGGTCCGCGACCAGGTAGCCGACGAGTACCCGCTCGCCGCCCGGCAGCGTGCCGACGTGTGCCACCGCGTCGGTCACCCCGGGCAGTTCACGCAGCCTGAGCTCGATCTCGGCGGGCTCGATCCGGAAGCCGTGCAGCTTGACCTGCCGGTCGATGCGGCCGTGGAACAGCAGGCCGCAGGCGGCGGTGGCGGTGCCCAGGTCGCCGGTGCGGTACATGCGGGCACCCGGTTCCCCGGTCGGGTCCGGCACGAACTGCGCCGCCGTGCGCCGGGGGTCGCCGAGGTACCCGCGGGCCACGCCGGCGCCGGCCACACAGATCTCCCCGGGCACCCCGGCCACGAGCGGCCGGTGGTCGGGCCCGCAGACCAGGACCCGGGCCCCCTGGATGGGCCGTCCGATCGGGACACTGCGGTAGCCGGCGTCCGCGGGGTCCGGGGACCACACGGTGCAGCCCACGACGGTCTCGGTGGGGCCGTACTCGTTGAAGACCAGGCAGTCCGGGTGGTTGGCGCGCCAGCGGGCGACCACGTCGGTTGGCAGGTCCTCGCCGCCGAGCACGACCGCGCGCACCCGGCCGTAGCCGGCCAGGTCGAGCCGGGACAGCAGCGCCAGGTGGGCCGGCGTGAGCTTGAGCAGGCTCACGTCACCGACGGCGCGGATCGCCGCGAGCAGGCCGTCGATGCCCTCGTCGGCGTCGGTGACGACCACCCGTTGGCCGACCAGCAGCGGCGCGAGCAGGGAGGTCACCGAGAGGTCGAAGATCACGGCCGTATGCGAGACGACCCCGGCGCCGGCGGCCAGCGGGTACTCCCGCGCGGCCACGTCGAGGTAGTTGTCCAGGCCCCGGCGGGTCACCATGACGCCCTTCGGCGTGCCGGTGCTGCCCGAGGTGAACATGACGTAGGCCAAGGACTCCGGGCCGCCACCGGGCGGATCGGCCGGCCCGGTCGGTGTCGGGTCCGCGCCGGCGGTCGGGTCGACCACCTGCACGTCGGCCGGCAGCAGCTGCGGCGCGGAGCCGTCGTGCACGACCAGGCGCGCTCCGGCGGTCGCCAGCATCTGCGCGATGCGGCCCGCGGGCAGCCGGTGGTGCAGCGGCACGTAGGCCAGGCCGGCGGCGTGCACGCCGAGCAGGGAGACCACCAGGCCGGGACCGTCGGCCGCCAGCACACCGACGCACTCGTCGGGCCGGGCGCCGCGCCAGCGCAGCTCGCCGGCCAGGCGGCGGGCCGCGTGCACCAGTTCGGCGTAGGTCAGCCACTCGTCGCCCGTGCCCACGGCCGGCGCCTGCGGCGTCCGGGCCGCCTGCTGCTGGATGCGCCGCCAGAACGACGGCGGGTCCACCGGCGTCGCGGCGGCGTCGGTGCCGACCGGTGCGGCGCCCCGCCAGGGCCGGCCGGCCCGCACCAGCGTGGGGAGATCGGCGAGCAGGCCGTCCAGGGTGTCCAGCAGTTGGACGGCGTCGTCGCGGTGGATCCGGTCGGGGGCGTGGCGCAGCAGCAGGTCCACGCGCTGCGCGCCGACGGCCGGAGCGAGCATCAGGGTACGCGCGAACGGCGGCGGCGCGGGCGGCGACAGCACGGCCTCACCGCCCGGCACCGTGACGGCGGCGTGGGCCGGTGCCGTGGTGAACGCGTACGCCGGCAGTGCGTCCGGCTCGCTCGCCTCGTGCCAGACCGGCCGCCGCAGGGCCGGACCGGCGAGCCACCTGTCGGCGGCGAGCAGCACGTCCCGGACGGCGGCGTCACCGGCCAGGCCGACCGGCCACGGCCGGTACCCGGTCAGCGGGCCGACGACGGTGTCGGGGACGGGTGCCCGGCGCTCGTCGACCCCGACCCAGAGCTGGTCCGGTTCGCCGTCGGCGATCGCGCGCAGGAGCAGCCACCAGCAGCCGAGCAGGACCGCCTCGGCCGTGACGTCGAGCAGCTCGGCGGCCTCCCGCAGACCGTCGCGCGCGGCCCCGGTCGCGACGTGACCCAGCAGGCCCTCGGCCGACGCGGTGCCGGTCACGGGACGTTCGAACGGCACCGCGTTGACCGGGCCCCGCGCCGGTAGCGGCTCCGGGGCCTGCCGTTGCAGGTTGTGCTGCCACTGGGCGTACCGCAGCAGGGAGTCCAGGCCCGCCGGGTCGGCCGGCCGGCCCGCCGCCTCGTCGACCAGGGCGGACTGGAGCATCCGGAGGGTGCCGGCGTCGGCGAGGGTGCCGGGGACCCGGATCAGCACCCGGCTGCCACCGTCGGGCTCGGCGTGCACCTCGAAGCACACCGACGCGGCGGGGTCCGCCGGGCCGTCGAGGATCTGCAGCGCCGCGCCGTGCCGGTCGTCGCCGACGAGACGGGTACGCGCCAGCGGGTGTCGTTCCCGCAGCGCGTGGACGACCTCCTCCGCCCGGGCCACGGCGACGGGCAGCCGGACCTCGGCGGTGCCGTGCCAGGACGCCGGGTCGGGCAGGTGGCTGACCAGCCATCGCTGCCACGGCGCTGCGCGGAAGAGGCCCGGTGCCGCCATCAGTCGGTCACTCGCCCCGCGGCCTCGGCGAGGGCGGTACGCAGGGACAGCGGCCGCATGTCCGTCCACACCTGCTCGATGTGGTCGAGGCACTCGTCGCGGGAACCGCTGAAGCCGACCGCGCGCCAGCCCGTCGGCGGCTCCCGGTCGGCGAGCCACACGGAGTACTGCTCCTCCTCGTTGATCACGACTAGGTACACACGCCGGTCGTCATCATCGTTGAACACGTCTCCGCGCCTCCCGCTCGACAGTTCCGCCACGGCAGCACCACGCTCGGTTCACTGATTGGTCGCGTCGATGGCAGGAGGTAGCCCGCCCACCACGACAGGTAGCGGGTGCCGACATCCATCAACGAGTTTCCAATTAACCGGGCGCGCCTGCCAGAAACAATTCGTAACCTGCTCGCGACGCTCCGGAATGGAGCACTTTCGCGCCCCTCCCCGATTCGCATCGCGAGCATGCACCAACAGTTTACCGATGTCAACTACTAGTTTCCTGCCCCGATCTCGACCCGCCTCTACGGCGTCCCGCCACCCGCAGAAGGCGCGCCGCAGAGCCGTCGGCAACCCCTAGCATCCCCTGTTCACGGCCCTTCGGCGGTGGGGTGGTCAGCTCGGCGAGCAACGCGTCCGGAGCGGGCAGTCGCGCCGAGAAATTGCGAAGCGCGGCCGCGAAATCGGTGACAAAGCCATCGGATACCGCAGCTTGCCGATATGTTATGCCGAGATCCGTACCGTCCGGTCGCTGGGCGATCCCAATACGCAGATCGTGGCGGGCCTGCTGCGCCTGTATCGACACCGGCTGGACATCGAGCCCGGGCACCTCGGGAAATGGCGCGTCCAGATAGGCCACAAGCCATAGGACATGTCCACCGGAGACGGCGTGCGACCGGTTACCCACCAATTCCTCGTACGGCACGCGCTGCAACGACCACGCCTCGTTCAGGTCATCGGCGACCTGGGCGAGCAGGTCACCGAACGTCCGGCAGCCGGCCAGCGCGACCCGCACCACGGCCGTGGTCGCGAAGTAGCCGATCGTGCGCCACTGCGCCGCGTTCTCGCGCCCGAACCCGGGCGTGCCGACGAGCAGCTCGTCCGGCCCGCCCGCCGCGGCGACCGCCAGTCCGATCACGGCGAGGCGCACCGCGAGCGAGGTACGGCCGGCCGCCCGGCGGCCCCGGTCCCACGCCTGCTGGGCCTCGCCGTCGAGCCGGACCGCCAGCGACCGCGCCGCCCACGGCGAAGCGGCCGACACCGCCGGTCCCGGTGCGGGCAGGACCGGTGCCGGCACCCCGGACAGCGCGGCCCGTCGCCGGGCGACCCGCTCGAGAAGCGCCGGGTCCGCCCGCCAGTCGACCGCGGGAGGCTCGGCCGCGTCGCTCCGTTCCCGCGCCACCAGCAGGTCGACCGGCACGGCCTCGACGGCCAGCGCCCGGTAGTTGGTCATCACCTGCTCGCCGAACAGCCGCACCGCGTGGTCGTCGGCGACCAGGTGGTGGATCGCCAGCGCCACGACGTGCTGCCCGGCCCCCGACCGCAGCAGCGCCACCCGTACGAGCGGGCCGTCGACCAGGTCCATCGGCTGGCTGATCACCTCGGCCACCAACTGGTGCACCAGGTCGTCGGTGCCGCCCGGCACGTCCAGCAGCGCGACGTCGAGGGGCATCCGCTCGCGCACCACCAGGACCGGCAGACCCTGCTCGATCGCCACCACCGTACGCAGCGCGGCATGCTGGCTGACCGCCGCCCGCACCGCGTCCCGGAACAGGTCGGTACGCAGCGGCCCGTGCAGGCGGAACGCGCCGCCGAGCTGGTAGCCGACGCTGCCGCCGTAGCGCTGGTGCAGCAGCCAGATGCGCAGCTGCCGGTCGGTGAGCGCCCGGCGGACCGACTGCCCGCCGGTCAGCAACGCGAGCAGGGCGTCACGGTGGGTACGCAGCCGCTGCCGCAGCGGGTCGGTCAGCACCCCGGTGGGCGCCCGGAAGGTGAGCCGGCCGTCGGTGACGGTCAGCTCCACGCCCAGCCCCCGGAGCTCGGCGAGCAGCTCGGCGGGCTCCTGTGCGCCGGGCCCGCCCGGCCCTGGCCCCGTCGCGGCGTCGGGGGCGCTCACACGAAGCCCTCCTCGTAGTCCAGCGCCGCACCCCCGCCGACCGGTCCGCCGAGCACCGTGGTCAGCAGGTCCTCCCGCTGGTCCAGGCCGAGGCACTGGATGACCGCATCGTCCGCGAAGCCCCCGATCTGGCACAGCCCCAGCCCGTGCCGGGCCGCGTCCTGCCGCAGCAGCATGGCCATCGAGCCCGCCTCCAACGCGGCGAACCGTGCGGTGCGCGCGCCGTACTTCTGGCTGATCGCCGCCGAGTCCGCCGCGAGGTAGACGGCGAAGGCCGCCGCGCCGGCCACCGGCCGGTTGACGCCGCCGAACCACTCGGGGTCGAAGCCGACCGCCGAGGCGAACATCGCCAACCGGTGCGCCACCGGGTTGTAGAAGTAGACCCCCGGGGCGAGCCCGTCGACCCGGGACGGCCGCACGTGCACGAAGGTGCGCACCGCGTACAGGCCACCGGCGGAGGGGTAGCGGAACTTCGACCGGCCGTCGAGTTCGACGGCCCGCAACACCGAGAGCAGGCTGCCGAGCTGCTCGCCGGTGACCGCCCCCGCCCCGTCCCCGCCCCGCCACGAGGCGCTGTCGCGGTACAGGTCGAGGTCCGTGGCCGCGTCCGGTGCCGGCATCGACCGACCCGCCAGGCTGTGCAGCGTACGGTGGCGCAGCACGGCCCGCTGCACCAGCTCCGCCGACGGCGCCTGCTCGTCCCCGTCGCCGGAGCCCGAGCCGATCCGGCCGCCGGCCCGTAGCCGGTCCAGCAGGTCGGACTCCAGCATCCGCTCGATCGCCGCGACGCGCGGGTTGCGCACCAGTTCCTCGTACGGCGGGCGGAAGTCCAGCTCCCGCTCCAGCACGTTGCAGAGCCGGACCAGGTCCACCGAGTCGAGCCCGGCCAGCATCAGGTCGTCGTCGAGGCCCAGCTGGTCGTTCCCGGTCGCCTGCCGGGCGAGACCGAGCAGGTACTCGGCGAACGGGCGCGGGGTCCGCGGCGCCGTCTCGACCGGGAGCGGCGCCGTGGCGGCCGGCTCCGGCTCCGCCGGGACCGGTGGCGACAGCTCCAGCAGCCGGGCGCGGTCGAGCTTGCCGTTGGCGCTGACCGGCAGCGACTCCACGACCAGGAACCTGCTCGGCACCAGGTACTCCGGCAGGCTCGCGCCGAGCGCCGCACGCAGTGCGGAGACGTCGAGCCGCTCGTCGGCGGGCACCAGGTAGGCCACCAACTGCCGCTGGCCGTCCCGGGGGCCGACTGCCGCGACGGCCGCCGACTGCACGTCGGGGAGCCGGACCAGGGCCGCCTCCACCTCGGCCAGTTCGACCCGGTGGCCCTGGATCTTCACCTGCCCGTCCCGCCGGCCGAGGAACTCCAGGCAGCCGTCGGGGTGCCGCCGGGCGAGGTCGCCGGTGCGGTAGAGCCGGCCGAGCCGCTCGTGCTCGACGAACGCCGCGGCGGTGAGTTCCGGGGCGTCCCAGTAGCCCTGCGCCAGCCCGACCCCACCGATGTAGAGGTCGCCGGCGACGCCGACCGGACGCTCGCGCCCCGCCTCGTCGAGCACGTACAGCCGCTGGTTGGTCAGGGGGAAGCCGTACGGCACGCTGGACCAGCCACGGTCGCCGTCGCGCACGTCGTAGGCGACCGACCAGATGGCCGCCTCCGTGGCTCCGCCGAGACTCACCACCCGCGCGTTCGGGGCCACCCGGCGGATGCGCGCGGGCAGGTTCAACGGGATCCAGTCCCCGCTGAGCAGCACCAGCCGCAGGTCCGGCAGGACCGCCGAGCGCAGCTCGCAGACGTCCACGAAGAGGTTCATCAACGCGGGCGCCGAGTTCCAGACGGTGACGCGCTCGGCCTGCATCCGGGCCAGCCACCGCGCCGGGTCCTTGCCGGCCTGCCCCGGCTCGGCGCTGACCACCGTGGCGCCGGCGGCCAGGGTGCCGAAGATGTCCCAGACCGACAGGTCGAAACCGATCGACGACACCGCGAAGACGCGGTCCCGCTCGTCGACGCCGTACCGCTGGTTCACGTCGAGCACAGTGTTCGCCGCCGCCCGGTGGGAGACCTGCACGCCCTTCGGCGCTCCCGTCGAGCCGGAAGTGAACACCACGTAGGCGCTCTGGTCCAACGGCACCTCCGGCAGCCGGCCCGGCGCCGGCACGTCGACCGGTCCGCCCGCGCCCGAGCGCGCGGTCAGCACCACGAGCTGCTCCGACGCCCACTCCGGACGGAGGTCGTCGTGCGCACCGACCACAAGCATCCGGATGCCGCCCCGCCGGGCGAGTTCGGTGAGGCGCCCGGCCGGCAGGTTCGCGTCCAGCGGCAGGTAGGCCCCGCCGGCGAGTTGGACGCCGAGCACGCCGACCGCCCGGTCGATGCCGTCGCGCGCGTGCACACCGACCAGCTCGCCCGCCGTCACCCCGGCGTCGGTCAGCCGGACGGCGAGCTCCGTCGCGGCGTCCCGCAGGCCCGCGTAGTCGAGCCTCGCGTCCGGGTCGACCAGCGCCGTGCGGTCCGGCCACCGGTCGGCGGCCTCGGTCACCAGCTCGTGCAGCGGTCGTACCGGCAGCTCCGCCACCGGTTCGGTGCTCTCCCGCAGCGCCGCCACCGCAGCCGGCGGCCGGGCCGGCCGGGCCGCCGCCCAGGCGGCCGGCTCGGCGAGTTCCCCCAACAGGTCGGTGAAGGCGGCGAACATCTCCGCCAGCAGGCCGTCCGGAAAGGCGTCGGCGACGACGTCCCACCAGACCCAGACCTCCCCGGCGGATTCCGACACCTGGCAGTCGATCAGCACCTGCGGCGTCTGGGAGAGCGCGTAGTGGATCGTGCCCAGCCGGCTCAGGTCGGTACGGAAGTCGTCGTTGCCGGGGTCCTGGACGTAGGTGAAGACCACCGGCATCGCGGACTCGCCCCCGCGCCTGCGGGCGAGTTCCCGCAGCACCTCGACGCCGCTGACCTGCCGGTGCTCCAGGTCGCTCCACATCTGCCGTTGCAGGCTCGCGGCCAGCTCGGTGAACGATCCGGCGGCGGCCAGGTCCGCCCCCAGCAGGCTGATGTTGGTGAACGGCCCGACCACCCGGTCGATGTCCGGGTGCACCGGTCGACGGTCGAACAGGGTCAGGTTGAGCGTGAAGCGCGGCGCGGCGGTCCAGACCCCCAACGCCTCGGCGAAGGCCCCCAGCACGGTGCCCGCCGGCGCCACCCCCGCCGCTCCCGCCAGCTTGCGCACCGCCGCCCAGCTCTCGGCGGACAGCCGGGTCTCAAGCCGGGAGAAGCGCGGGATCTCCGGCTGCTCGGCGGCGGGCCGTACGGGCAGGTCAGGCGCCGGCGGCAGCGCCTCGATCCGCTCCCGCCAGTACGCCCAGTCGGCCTCGCGGGCCCCGTCGTCCGCCCGGTTCAGGTGCGTCACGTAGTCGCGGAAGGTGACCCCGATCGCCGGCAGTTCGCGGTCGGCGTCCTCGTACAGGTCGGCCAGTTCGACGGCGAGGATGCGGAAGCTCAGCGCGTCGGCGATCAGGATGTCGAAGCTGATGTGCAGCCGGGACGTCGACTCCCCGGTCCGGGTGGCCCGCAGGTCGAACAACGGCCACTGATCGGCCCGGAGGACCTGGTGGGACATCTCGTCGCGGATGTCGTCGAGCAGCCGGCCACCGTCCGGGCCGGTCGCGTCCGCGACGGGGATCCGGTACGACGGCACCTCGTCGAGCACCCGCTGGTTGCCGTCGTCGTCGATGACCGCCCGCAGCATCGGGTGCCGCTGGACCAGCCGGTCGCAGGCCCGGCTCAACCGGTCGACGTCCAGTTCGCGCACGTCGAGTTCCAGATAGCCGTGGCAGGCGGTCCCGCCGAGCCGCTGCCCCTCGCGGCGACCCACCCAGTAGGCCGCCTGCAGGTCGGTCAGGGGGAACGGCTCGCGTTGCTCCTCGGCGGGTGCCGAGCGGAGGACGGCCGTCTCCCGGACACCTTCGTCCTTCACGGAGAGTGAGCGAACGATCCGCTGCCGCAACAGCTCGCGGCGATCGGACGGCGACGGCGACGCTCCGGACTGCACCGGCTCCGGCATGCGGTCTCCCTCTCTCGTCTCACCCTCTGGGGTACGTGTGGGTGCGCAGACCATACCGGGTGAAGATAGCCACCGGCCGTCGCGCCCACCGGCGTCCGCACCCCTTCCCGTACCCCTAAAAAGCGGAGGTGGGGAGCCGTACCGAGGGAAGCATGGGGAGGCTTGGACAGTGACAGTGACAGACCCTCCCGTCGGTTGGGACCTACCCGACCACCAGGTCGCCGAGATCCGGGACTTCCTCCGGGACTGCGCGGAGACCGCCGCCGGCACGGTGGACGCCGCCCGGCCGGAAGCGGTGCTCACCGAGTTCGCCAGGACCTCCGGATACCGGCACACTGAGGACGAACTCGTCACTGGCTGTAAGATCGCGTGGCGCAACAGCGTGCACTGCGTCGGCAAGGCCAACTGGCGGGTGCTCGACGTACGCGATGCCCGGCAGGCGACCGAACCGGACGACATCTACGAGGCATGCGTGGAGCACCTGCGCCGGGCCACCAACGGCGGCCGGATCCGGGCCACGATCACCGTGCTCGGCGCGCAGCCACCCGACGGTCCCGGTCCACGGATCTGGAACTCGCAGCTCGTGCGCTACGCCGGCTACCGCCAGCCGGACGGTACGGTCGTCGGCGATCCGGAGACGGTCGCCTTCACCGAGTGGGCCCGGTCCCTGGGCTGGCCCGGCGGTGCCGGTGGGCCGTTCGACATCCTGCCGCTGGTGATCAGTGCCGGTACGGCGCCGCCCCGCTGGTATCCGTTGCCGGCCGACGCGGTGCTGGAGGTGCCGCTGAGCCATCCGACGCTGCCCTGGTTCGCCGACCTCGGCCTGCGCTGGTACGCCCACCCGGCGATCAGCGACCAGAAGCTGCGCATGGGCGGGCTGACCTACCCGGCCGTGCCCTTCTCCGGCTGGTACACCAGCACCGAGATCGGCGCCCGCAACCTGTCCGACAGCAACCGGTACGACATGCTCCCGGTCATCGCGGACCGGATGGGGCTGGACCGCCGCTCCAGCCGCACGTTGTGGCAGGACCGGGCGATGCTGGAGCTGCTGACCGCCGTCATGCACTCGTTCGAACTGCACGGCGTCACGATCGTCGACCATCACTTCGTGGCCGAGGCGTTCGTCCGGCACGAACGGCGGGAACAGGCCGCCGGCCGCACCGTCGACGCCTGCTGGCGCAGCCTGGTGGCGCCGACGGGGGCGTCCACCACGGCGACGTTCTCCCGGCGGTATCCGGAGACCGTACGGCTGCCGAACTTCTTCCCGCACGAACCGCGCGAGGCCGGCGGGGCGAACGGCCCGGGCTGCCCGGTCACCGGCCACGGCGGCTGACGCGACGGACGGACCGGGGCGCGCCGGAGGACCTGCGTGGGTCCTTCCGGGTGCGCTCCGGTC
This sequence comes from Micromonospora sp. NPDC049051, assembly GCF_043197575.1. Taxonomy (NCBI): domain Bacteria; kingdom Bacillati; phylum Actinomycetota; class Actinomycetes; order Micromonosporales; family Micromonosporaceae; genus Micromonospora; species Micromonospora sp. NPDC049051. The sequence continues at coordinate 452,704 of NZ_JBICTL010000006.1, read as the reverse complement.
CGTCCGGTCGTGGCCCGGTCCCGGCGGCCGGTCAGTCGGCCAGGGCCCGGTTGCAGGCCGAGAGCACGGCCCGCACCTGGGCGTCCGCCGGGGAGTCGGCCAACCCGACACCCCACAGGGTACGGTCCCGGATGCGGCACTCGACGTAGACCGCGACGCCGCCCTGCCCGTCGGTGAGCGGCTGCTCCTGCTGTTCGAGCAGTTCGACGTCGATCCCCTCGTCGCCCAGCGCGGCGACGAGTGCCGCCGAGGGCGTCGGCCCCGCGCCCACCCGTTCGCCGCTGCCGCCGGCGGTCTTCAGGGTCCCGGCGAAGCGGTAGCCCTCCGCCGCCGCGCCGGCGATGCGCCAGTCGTCGACCGTGACCGGGCCGTCGGGGTCCAGGTACCGGCCCCGGAAGAGGTCCCACAGGTGCTTCGCCGTGACCTCGGCCCCGCTGGCGTCACTGACGCTCTGCACGAACCGGGAGAACTCGATCTGGAGCCGCCGGGGCAGTTGCAGCCCCTGCGTCTGGTGCAGCAGGTGGGCGATGCCCCCCTTGCCGGACTGGCTGTTGATGCGTACCACCGCCGCGTAGTCACGACCGACGTCCGACGGGTCGATCGGCAGGTACGGCACCTCCCAGGGCGCCTCCTCCACCGGCACCCCGAGCTGCGCGGCCCGCTTGCGGTGGTGCGCCAGCCCCTTGCTGATCGCGTCCTGGTGGGTGCCGGAGAACGCCGTGTAGACGAGGTCGCCACCGTAGGGGTGCCGCTCCGGCACCACCATCCGGTTGCAGTACTCGACGGTGCGGCGGACCTCGTCGATGTCGGTCAGGTCCAGCATCGGATCGACGCCCTGCGAGTGCAGGTTGAGCGCCAGCGTGACCAGGTCGACGTTGCCGGTCCGCTCCCCGTTGCCGAACAGGCAGCCCTCCACCCGCTCGGCGCCGGCGAGCAGCGCCAGCTCCGCGGAGGCGACACCGGTGCCCCGGTCGTTGTGCGGGTGCACGGAGAGGATGACGCCGTCCCGGCGGGCCAACTGCCGCGACATGTACTCGATCTGGTCGGCGAACAGGTTGGGGGTGGTCGTCTCCACGGTCGTCGGCAGGTTCAGCCGGACGGGGCGTTGCGGGCACGCGTCCCAGAGCGCGGTCAGCGTGTCGCAGACCTCCAGCACGTAGTCCGGCTCGGTGAGGTTGAAGACCTCCGGCGAGAACTGGAAGTGCAGGTCCACCCCGGGATACCGCTCGGCGAGGCGCAGCACGTCCTCGCCCGCCGTGAGGATCAGCTTCAGCACCTCGGCGCGGGTCCCGCCCAGGACGACCTCCCGCCAGGCCGGCGCGGTCGCCACGCAGAGGTGGATCACCGCCCGCGGGTAGCCCGCGACGGCCTCGAAGGTACGTTCGACCAGGTCACGGCGGCCCGGAGTGAAGACGACCGGGGTGACGTCGTCGGGGATGGCGTCCTCGTCGGCGAGGTGGCGGGCGAACTCGAAGTCGGCCAGGCTGGCCGACGGGTAGCCGACCTCGATCTCCTTGAAGCCGATCCGGAGCAGCGTGTCGAACATGCGCCGCTTGCGCGCGGGGTCCATCGGCTCGGCCAGCGCCTGGTTGCCGTCGCGCAGGTCCACCGAGGCCCAGAGCGGAGCCCGCACCAGCCGCCGGTCCGGCCAGGTGCGCCCGCGCAGCGGAATCTCGATCCGCTCCTCCGCCGGCCGGTACCGGGCGTACCGCATGGGGCTGGGTCGTTGCGGATTCCAGTGCGCGGCCGACCCTGCGTCCGCACGGGGCGATGACTGATCGGAGAATTCCGGAATGGTTGGCATTTGTTGCCCCGTCTCTCCCTCGTCGAGACTGGCGGACGGCACGGTCTGTCCAGCGTCGGACCAGCGCACCGGGACGCGATTCACCGGTCGTGAGGGGTCTCACGAGAGGATCTTCAGACTTTCCTGACGCAGGAGGCTATACCCAAGCCGGATGCCCGGCAACGGCCACTAAGGGTCGCTCCACCCCTGGTAGGGGCACCGTTGAACTGCCAATCAATGCGCAAGGGACGGACCAAAACGGTGTGTTACCGACTACGCGCGCGATACGCCCACGCACGCGAGCGATAGTCTGGCGGGACACTTCCACAGCGACCAGCGGCGGCCTCGTGCCCTGGTCGGTTGTCATCGAGATGGAGCACGACGTGCTGACAATGCAGGACGCTCTGGCACGCCTGAACGCGTACTGGACGGAGCAGGGCTGTTTGACGGTCCAGCCGATGAACACCGAGGTCGGTGCCGGCACGCTCAACCCGGCGACGTTCCTGCGGGTGCTGGGTCCCGAGCCGTGGCGGGTGGCCTACGTCGAGCCGTCGGTACGTCCGGATGACGCCCGGTACGGGGAGAACCCGAACCGGATCCAGTGCCACACCCAGTTCCAGGTGGTCATCAAGCCCGAGCCCGAGAACGCGCAGGAGCTCTACCTCGGCAGCCTGGCCGCGTTGGGGATCGACGTGACCGCGCACGACGTGCGCTTCGTCGAGGACAACTGGGCCTCCCCCGCGCTGGGCGCCTGGGGGTTGGGGTGGGAGGTGTGGCTCGACGGGCTGGAGATCACCCAGTTCACCTACTTCCAGCAGGCTGGCGGGATCAGCCTCGATCCGCCGTCCGTGGAGATCACGTACGGCATCGAGCGGATCATGATGGCGCTCCAGGGGGTCCGGCACTTCAAGGAGATCACCTACGCCGACGGGATCAGCTACGGCGAGGTGTTCGGCCAGGCCGAGTACGAGATGTCCCGCTACTACCTCGACGACGCGGACGTGGCCACGAACCGGACGCTGCTGGACCGGTACGCGAGCGAGGCCCAGCGGCTGATCGACATCGGTCTGCCGGTGCCGGCCTACAGCTACGTGCTGAAGTGCTCGCACACCTTCAACGTGCTCGACGCGCGGGGCGCGGTGTCGACCGCGGAACGCGCGGCGGAGTTCGCGCGGATGCGGCGTCTCGCCGCCGACGTGGCCAAGCTGTGGATCTCCGAGCGGGAGTCGTTGCAGCACCCGCTGGGTGTGACGCCGGCCGCGGTGGCCGCGCGGGTCGCCGAGCCGGCCGGCACCGGCGCCGCGTCCGGGCCACGGCAGGTGGTCTTCGAGATCGGGGTGGAGGAGATGCCCCCGGCGGAGGCGCGCGCCGCGCGGGAGCAGCTGGCCCGCGAGTTGACCGAGCGGCTGGGGGCGACCCGGCTGGATCACGGGTCGGTCCGGCTGCACGCCACCCCGCGGCGGCTGGTCGCGATCGTGGAGAACGTCGCCGCCGTGGAGGCGGACCACACGCGTACGGTCAAGGGCCCGAAGGTCAGCGCCGGGTTCCGTCCGGACGGGCAGCCGACCCCGGCCGCGGTGGGTTTCGCCCGGTCCCAGGGCGTCGCGGTCGAGGAGTTGACGCAGGCCGACGTCAACGGCGTGCCCCACCTGGTGGTACGCCGCCACGAGCCGGGCCGCACCGCCCAGGAGGTGCTGCGTACCGTGCTGGCGGGGGCGGTCGGCTCGCTGCGTTCGGCGAAGAACATGCGGTGGCGCGATCCGGAGCTGGCGTTCACCCGGCCGATCCGCTGGCTGCTCGCCCTCTGGGGCGACGAGGTGGTGCCGGTGACCGCCGGCATCCTCGCCGCCGACCGGCTCACCCGGGTCCACCGCACCGCCGACCGTCCGGTGCTGCCGGTCGCCTCCGCCGAGGAATACCTCGACACCGTCCGGAAGGCCGGCATCGTGGTCGACCCGGACGAGCGGCTGGCCACCATCACGGCCGCCGCCGAACGGCTCGCCGCCGACGTGGGTGGACGCGTCGACCTCGCCGCCGAGGCGCGGCTCGTCGACCAGGTCGTCTACCTGGTGGAGCAGCCCACCCCGCTGCTCGGCCGGTTCGACGACAGCTACCTGCGGCTGCCCGAGGCGGTGCTCACCACCGTCATGCGCAAGCACCAGCGTTACCTCCCGGTACGCGACGCGCAGGGCGCCCTGCTGCCCTCCTTCGTCGCGGTGGGCAACGGCGACATCGACGTCGACCTCGTACGCGCCGGCAACGAGGCGGTGCTCCGCGCCCGCTACGAGGACGCGCTGTTCTTCTACCGAGCCGACCGGGACACTCCCCTGGCCGAGCTGCGCGCCCGCCTGACGGGGTTGACCTTCACCGACAAGCTCGGGTCGATGGCCGACCGCGCCGAGCGCATCGCCGCCCTGGCCCGTGAGCTCGCCGCCGGGCTGAGCCTGTCCGCCGAGGACCAGCGGACGCTCGAACGCGCCGCCGAGCTGGTCAAGTTCGACCTGGGCTCGCAGATGGTCACCGAGATGACCAGCCTCGCCGGAGTGATGGCCCGCGAGTACGCGACCCACGCCGGCGAGCCGCAGCCCGTCGCCCAGGCGCTGTTCGACGCGGAACTCCCCCGGGCCGCCGGGGACCAGCTCCCCGCCACCCTGCCGGGTGCGCTGCTCTCGCTGGCCGACCGTCTCGACCTCGTCGTCGGACTCGCCGCCACCGTCGGGCTCCCCACCGGCAGCAGCGACCCGTTCGCCGTCCGCCGAGCCGTCCTCGGCCTCCTGGCCGTCCACCGCTCGCAGCCCGCCCTCGCCGGCGTCTCCCTGACCGACGCGCTCGCCCGGGCGGCGCGTCACCAGCCGGTGCCCGTCGACGAGAAGGTGTTGGCCGGCATCGCGGAGTTCCTCACCCGCCGCCTCGAACAGCTCCTCAGCGAGGAGAACCAGCCCGTCGACCGGATCCGCGCGGTCCTGCTGCACGCCGACCGTCCGCAGTTCGCCGACCGGCTCCTCGGGCAGATCGATCGGCTTCTGACCGACGAGTCGTTCCGGGCGCTCGCCGAGGCACTGCAACGCAGCCGCCGGATCGTCCCCGCCGGCACCCCCGCCGGCTACGACCCCGCCCACCTCCACGAGCCTGCCGAGATCCGCCTGCACGAGACCTTCAAGCAGGTCAGCGCCGACCTCGCCGCCCGCCCCGACCTCGACGAGTTCACGCAGACCACGGTACGGATCACCGCACCGGTGAACACCTTCTTCGACGAGGTGTTCGTGATGGCCGAGGAGCCCGACGTGCGGGCCGCCCGACTCGGCCTCCTCGCCTCCGTCGCGGAGCTGGGAGACCGGGTCATCGACTGGTCGCAGCTGCGGGTCGCCCACTCGTGACGAACCGGCCGCCAGGCCCCGCCGCGACGGCTCGGGGCCTGGCGGCCGGTTTTCATCCCGGGGGCCTGGCGGCCGGGCTCATCCCCGGCCGAGCACCTTGTGCAGCCAGGCGAGTTGTTCGAGCTGGTGCTCCGCCCCGCCACCCTCGTGGTCGTTGAACTCGTACACGCGCAGCTCCTTCTCGCCGCCGTGGCGGTGGTAGGCGGCGAAACAGGTCGAGGGCGGGCAGACCTGGTCCATCATCGCGATGGAGAACAGCGCGGGCGCGGTCGCGCGGGGCGCGAGCACGGCGGCGTCGAAGTACGCCAACGTGCCGAACACCTGGCCGCTCCGGTCGCGGTGCAGCTTGAGGTATTCGGCGATCTCGCCGTAGGGGCCACGGGCGGCGACCTGCACACCTCGCCGGAAGTCGCACAGGAAGGGCACGTCGGGCATGACGGCGGCCACGCCCGGGAACAGCGCCGCCACCGCCAGGGCGAGGCCGCCGCCCTGGCTGACGCCGGTGACGACGACACGGTCGGCGTCGACGGCGGGATGCCGCTGTGCGGCGCGGGCGAACCGCACGGCGTCGGTGACGAGCCTGCGGTAGTAGAAGTCGTCCGGGTCGGTGACGCCGCGGGTGAGGAAGCCGGGAACGGTGCCCGCCGGGTAGCCGTGCGGGTCGGCCGTACTGCCGGACGAGGCGCTCCAGCCCTGGCCACGGGTGTCCATGATCAGGTGGGCGAAGCCGGCGGCGGCCCAGAACAGCTTCTCGTGGGGCAGGCCACGGCCACGGCCGTAGCCGAGGTACTCGACCACGCACGGCAGCGGCCCGCTGGCCTGCGCGGGAAGGTGCAGCCAGCCGTACACGGGGTCGCCGTCGTACCCGGGCACGACGACCGAGAAGGTACGGACCTGGGTGAGCCCGGTGTCGACGGGCTCGTACGTCGCCGGGCCCGGTGCGTCCGCGCTGAGCGTCCGTTCCCAGAAGGCCCCCAGGTCCGCCGGGACGGCCAGGTCGGGCCGGTACGCCCAGCAGTCGGCGAGGGTGAGATCGCTCAGAGCCACAGTCATGACCTCCGTGCCAGCAGGATCGTCGATTCGTCGTTGACCTGTGTGCCGCGCCGGCGACGCCTGCCGGGGACAGGACCGCCGGACGCGCCCCGCCCGTCAGCCGGCGTGTGCCACGGCGGAGGCGAACCAGCCGGTGATGGTGGTGGGGTGGGTGATGGCGGTGCCCACCACCACCGTCCACGCGCCGGCCCGCAGCGCCTGCGCCGCCTGCGCCGGGGTGTGGATCCGGCCCTCCGCGACCACCGGCACGTCGATCGCGCCGGCGAGCTGCGCCACCAGGTCCAGGTCCGGGCCCGGCCCCTTGCTGGTGTACGACGTGTAGCCGGCCAGGGTCGTGCCGACCAGGTCGGCTCCCGCCGCCGCGGCGGCGATCCCCTCCTCAAGGGTGGAGCAGTCGGCCATCACCAGGGCGCCGGTCCGCTCGTGGACGGCGGCGACGGTCTCGGCGACGGTCCGGCCGTCGGGCCGTGGTCGGCACGTGCCGTCGAGCGCGACGACGTGCGCGCCGGCCCGGGCGACGGCCAGCGCGTGCTCGAGCGTGGGGGTGATGAAGACGTCGTCGTCGCCGTCCTTCCAGAGCCCGATCAGCGGCAGGTCGACCGCGTCCCGGATGGCCGCGATGTCGGCCAGCCCCTGGGCGCGGATGCCGGCCGCCCCGCCCTCGGCGGCGGCGAGGGCGACCCGGCGCATCGTGTCGGTGTCCCGCATCGGCTCACCGGGGTACGCCTGGCAGGAGACCACCAGGCGGTGGCGGAGCTGCGCGATCAGCGGGTTCACGACGCTGTCCGGATGTCGTGGTGGAGCCGGCCCTGCCCATGGTCGCCCCGCGCCGCCTCCCAGGCGAGCGAGGCGGCGCCGAGCAGAGGGGCGTCCGAACCGAGTGCCGAGGCCAGGACGGGCACGCCGGCCAGGCTGGGCAACGTCTCCCGCCGCACGGCGTCACGCAGCGCCCGCCACCAGGGCTCGCCGAGGCCGGTGACGCCGCCGCCGACCACGACGACGTCGGGGTCGAGCATGTTGACCAGCCCGCCGACCGCCGCGCCGACGGCCGTCCCGCCCAGCCGGACGACCGCCGCGGCCGTCTCGTCGCCGTCCTCGGCACGCGCGGCCACGGCCCGCAGGTCGTCGACCGGCCGGCCGGTACGCCGCGCGTACTCGGCGGCGAGGCCGGGCCCGGAGGCGAGCGCTTCGAGGTGTCCCCGTCCCCCGCAGGTGCAGGGCAGCGACCCGGCGTACGGGGAGGGCTGGTGACCGGCGTGGCCGGCCGCGCTGTGGGCGCCGGCGAGCACGCTGCCGCCGGCGACGAACGAGGCGCCGATGCCGGTGCCGACGGCGACGAGGAGCACCGTCTCGCGTCCGGCCGCGACGCCGTGGCGCGCCTCGCCGAGGGCGTGCGCGTGCACGTCGTTGATGACGGCGACGGGCAGGGCCAGCAGTTCCCGCAGCCGCCCGGCCAGGTCGGTGCCGGCCCAGCCGGTCAGGACGTCGGTGGCCGAGAGCACCCGGCCCGTCGCGCTGTCGACCACGCCGGCGCTGCCGACGCCGAGGGCACGGATGCCGGTCCCCGGTGCCCGCGTCCGCAGGTGGCGGACGAGGTCGGCGGCGGTGTCGAGGATGGCGGTCGCGCCGGCTCTGCCGGGGGTGGCGGCGGTGACGCGGTCGACGACCTCACCCTGCCCCGTGACGATGGCGGCCGCCGTCTTGGTGCCGCCGATGTCGAGCGCGGCGACCGCCTCGTCGGCGACGGTTCGGGGCGTGTGTGCCTCGGACATGTTCAGAGCAGCCCCGCCAGTTCCAGCTGCGTACGCACCCGGGTCGTCTCGTCGGCGTCGAGTGGCCGCAGGGGAAGGGACACGGCGTTGCTGTCGATCACACCGAGCAGGGCCAGGGCGGTCTTGAACGCGCCCACGCCCCGGGTCGCCCCGGCCGAGGTCGCCGGGTCGGCCGCGTCGACGATCCGGAACAGGCGGGTCAGCCGGTCCTGCTCGTGCCGGGCGGCCTCCCAGTCGCCGCTGACGCAGGCCCGGTGCAGTCGCACGTAACCGGCCGGGTCCACGTTGCCCAGCCCGGGCACGGAGCCGGAGGCACCGGCGAGCATCATCGCGTCGACGACCACCTCGTGCCCGGTCAGCAGGCTGAAACCGCTGTCCGGCGCCCGCTCGGCGATCGCCAGCACCAGCTGGCGGAAGGCGACGTCGTCGCCGCTGGAGTCCTTGACGCCGGCGATGACCCCGTCCGCCGCCAGCCGGGTCAACAGCTGGGTGGCGAGCTTGGTGTGCACGCAGACGGGAATGTCGTACGCGAACAGGGGAAGCTCGACCGACGAGGCGATCGCGCGGAAGTGCCGCTCGATCTCGTGGGGACCGACGATGGCGTAGAAGGGAGCCGTCGCCACCAGGCCGTCCGCGCCCAGGCGCGTCGACGCCTCGGCGCGGTCGAGGACCCGGCGCGTGGTCGGTTCGATGCAGCCGGCGATGACGGGCACGCTGCCGCCGACGGTCTTCACGACGGTCTCGAGGACCTGGTCGCGCTGGCTGTCGGTGAGGAAGACGGTCTCGCCGGAGCTGCCGAGCGCGAAGATGCCGTCGACTCCGGCGGTGAGCAGCCGCTCGACGAGTCGCTCCAGGGAGAGGACGTCGACCGTGCCCTCCTCGGTCAGGGGGGTGACGACCGGCGGCACGACGCCGGCGATCCGCGGGGCTGGCGTGGTCACGCTGTCTCCTCGACGTGTAGGGGGGTGGTGCGGCCGGTGGCGGCTCTGGCGAGTTCCACCAGCTCGGCGTTGCTGGATCCAGCGGGTACGGGGTGGTGGCACCGGAACTCGTGGTCCCCGGCGCTGTCGGCGTCCCGCTCGGGCGGCGGCAGCTCGGTGGCGCACACGTCCGTGGCCTTCCAGCAGCGGGTGCGGAACGGGCATCCGCTGGGCGGTCGGGTGGCGAGTGGGACGGGGCCGACGAGCGGGATGGGGTCGATGGGCGAGAGCAGACCCGGCGTGGCGGAGAAGAGCGCGCGCGTGTACGGGTGTCGGGCGCCCTCGGGCAGCAGGGCCGCGGGCGCCTGCTCCACGATCCGGCCGAGGTACATGGTGACCACGCGGTCGCTGATCCGCTTGACGGTCTGGATGTCGTGCGAGACGAAGACCATGGCCAGCCCGAGGCGGTCCTTGAGGTCCAGGAGCAGGTTGAGGATCTGCGCCCGCACCGAGACGTCGAGGGCGCTGGTGGGCTCGTCGGCGATGACCAGGCCCGGCTCCAGCGCCAGGGCGCGCGCGATGGACACCCGCTGGCGTTGCCCTCCGGAGAGCTGGCTCGGCAGGACGTCGGCGACCGAGCGGGGCAGCCCCACCAGGGCCATCAGCTCGTCGACCCGCTCCTCCCGCTGCGTGCGGGTGCCGCGGCGGTGCACGTCGAGCGGGTCCCGCAGGATGTCGCGTACCGGCATCCGACGGTTCAGCGACGTGGCCGGGTCCTGGAAGACCATGCCGACGCCGGAACCGATGCGTTCGCGTCGTTGCGCCGCGCTCATCGACCACACGTCGGTGCCGGCGAAGCTGACCGTGCCGCTCGTCGGTCGCTGGAGACCCACCAGCACCTTGGCCATCGTGGACTTGCCGCAGCCCGACTCACCGACGACGCCGATGGTCTCCCCGGCGCGTACGGTCAGGTGCGCGCCGGTGAGGGCGTACACCCGCTCGCGGTTGAACATGCCGCCGCCGCGGGTGCGGTGCACCACGTGCACGTCGCGCAGCTCGACGATCGGCTGACCGGGGACTGTCGCGCTCATCGGGCCAGCTCCTCTTCGCTGACGGTGACGGCCGGGTGGTGGCAGGCGTACCCGTGGGCGGCGGTGCCCTCCAGGCGGGGCGCCGTGTCACGGCAGACCTGCGTGGCCATGGGGCAGCGGTCCGCGAACCGGCATCCCGGCGGGAAGTCGGCCGGGGACGGCACCACACCGCGGATCTGGGTGAGCCGCTGCGCGCCGGCCTCCAGCGAGAGCACGGAGCCGAGCAGCCCACGGGCGTAGTGGTGCGCCGGGGCCCCGACCACGTCGGCGGTGACCCCGCTCTCGACGATCTGCCCGCCGTACATGACGACGACGCGGTCGGCGACGTCGCTGACCAGCGCGAGATCGTGGCTGACCAGGATCAGCGCGAAGCCCAGCCGGTCCCGCAGCCGCAGCAGCAGTTCCATCACCTGCGCCTGGACCGTGACGTCGAGCGCGGTGGTCGGCTCGTCGGCGATGATCAGGCGCGGGTCCCGGGAGAGGGCCATCGCGATCACCACCCGTTGCCGCTGCCCGCCGGAGAGCTCGTGCGGGTACGCGGCCAGGGTGCGAGCGGCGTCCAGGCCCACCAGCCCCATCAGCTCCTCGGCCGACCGGGTGCCGCCACGGCGGATCATCTGCGCCAGTTGGGGGCCGATGCGCAGCGATGGGTTCAGGGCCGAGAGGGCGTCCTGGTAGACCATCGCGATCTCGCGCCCCATCAGGGCCCGCCGTCGTTTCGTGCTCACGGTCAGCAGGTCCGTACCCTCGAAGCGGATCTCCCCCCGCACCCTGGCGCCCTTGGGCAGCAGCCCCATGACCGCGAGGGATGTCAGCGACTTGCCCGAGCCCGACTCCCCCACCAGGCCGACGACCTCGCCGGGTCGGACGTCGAAGGTCAGGTCGTCGACGATGTCGACGCCCCGGTGGCGTCCCTCGAAGCCGATCGACAGGTTCCTGACCTCGATGACGGGTTCGCCCTGCGGGAGCGGACGGGCCCGCTCGCGCAGCCGCCGCGCCGCCTCCGGCAGGCCGGGCAGCTCGACGACCTCACCCGGGCCGGTCTCTGCCCGCACCAGCGGATCGGCGGCCGGCGAGACGGTGGCGCGCCGGGCCGCCGGGGCGGCCCAGGCGTCGGACATCCCCTCGGAGAGCACGTTCAGGGCGAGCACGGTGAGCAGGATCAGCAGGCCGGGGAAGAAGGTGGCCCACCAGCCACCGATCTGCACCATCTCCTTGCCGAAGGCGATGACGGAGCCCCACGAGGACTCCGCCTCCTGGGGTGCCAGCCCGCCGCCGATGAAGGAGAGGGAGGCCTCGAAGACGATGGCGTCGGCGACCATGACGGTGACGAAGACGAGGATGGGCGCGGCGCAGTTGCGCAGGACGTGCCGCCAGAGGATGTGCAGCCGCCGCGCGCCGATGATCCGCTCGGCCGCAACGTAGTCCTCCCGGTACTGCGAGAGCACGTTGGCGCGCACGATCCGCGCGACGGACGGGGTGAAGACGAAGCCGATCGCGATCACGAGGACCAGCAGGCTGTTCTTGCCGAAGGAGATGATCAGCAGCGCGGAGAGCACGATGGCGGGGAAGGCCATGACGACGTCGAGGCAGCGCATCAGCGCCTCGTCGACCGCGGGCCGGCTGGTTCCCGCGAGCGCGCCGAGGATCGCGCCGACCAGCAGCGCGATCCCGGCGCCGCCGAAGCCCACGATCAGGGACCGCCGGGTGCCGGCCACCAGCCGGGAGAAGACGTCACGCCCGAGCTTGTCCAGACCGAACCAGTGGTCGCCGTTCGGACCGGTCAGCGCCGGGCCGAGCCCGGTCTGGGCGGGGTCGTACCGGATCAGCAGGGGCGCGAAGACGCCCACCAGGACGATGAGCAGGACGAAACCGAGCGCGATCCGGGAGGTGACGCTGAGTCTCCTGAAGGCGATGCCGGGGCGTGACAGCCGGGCCGTGAGGGTGCGACGCATCAGTGGGCTCCGCGCAGTCGAGGGTTGGCGAAGAGGTAGAGGATGTCGACGACCAGGTTCACGACGACGAAACCGACGGCGATCGTCAGGACGGTCCCCTGCGCGAGGGCCGTGTCGTTCTGCTGCACCGCGCTCATGATCTGGGTGCCCATGCCGGGCAGCGAGAAGATGGCCTCGATGACGACCGTGCCGCCGATGAGGTAGCCGATCCGCAGGCCAAGCACGGTGAGCGGGTTGACGAGCGCGTTGCGCAGCACGTTGCGGCCGATCACCACGCGGGGCGGCAGCCCGGCGCCGATGGCCGTACGGACGTAGTCCTTGTCGAGTTCCTCGACCATCGACGTACGCACGATCCTGGCGAGCGCGCAGCCGACCGGCACGGCGAGCGCCAGCGCGGGCATGGCGAGGGACTGCAGCCAGAGGGTGACCGAGTCGGTGGGGTTGACGTACCCGCCCGTCGGGAAGACCGGGCGCCGCACCGAGAACTCCTGGATGAGCAGGAGAGCCAGCCAGAACGACGGCATGGCGATGCCGGCCATGGAGACGAACCGGATGACCTGGTCGGGCCAGCGGTCCCGGTACAGCGCCGCGGGGATGCCGAGGGCCAGCGCGATGACCAGGGCGCCGACGACGCCCAGGGCCGTCAGTTGGATCGTCAGCGGCAGCGCGGTGGCGATCTTGTCAGCGACCGGAACCGACGGCGGGAAGGTCATGCCCAGATCGCCCCGGACCAGGTCGCCCAGGAAGTGCAGGTAGCGCAGTGGCAGCGGGTCGTCGAGGCCGTTGGCGGCCTTGAACGCCGCGACCTGCGCCGGGGTCGCCTGGTCACCGAGAACGGACAGCGCGGGATCGATCGGGGAGAACTGCATGATCACGAAGACGAACAGCGTGATGCCCAGGACCAGGGGGATCAGGGTCAGGAGTCGTCGCGCGACCAGGCTCAGAACGCTCAGCATGGTGTCTTTCTCTCGTCGAGGGCCGCCGAGACGTCCCGCCCGGTCCGGGGGTGTACGGGCCGGGCGGGACTTCGGAGGGGCCGGGGGCCGGCCCCCTCCGGGGCGGGCTCAGCCGGTCCGGCTGGCGCCCAGGAAGTACAGGCCGGTGGTCGCGGCACCCGCGAAGCCGGAGAGCTTGGCGGGGTCGTACGCGGTGACGACCTTGGTGTGCAGGATGGGGTACAGCGCGGCCTCCTCGGCCACCATGTCGAGCGCCTGCTTCCAGACGGCCTTGCGGGCCGCCTCGTCGGAGGTCTGGGCCGCCTTGTCGAGCAGGTCGGCCATGGCCTTGCGGTTCGCGTCGCTCCAGCGGTAGCGCTGTCCCGGCCAGGTCTCGCCGTAGTAGAACCACCGCATCAGCAGGTCGGTGTCGACGCCGAAGACGCTGGGGTCCCCGGAGGCCATCAGCACCCGGAAGGTGTCCTTCGGCACGATGTCGCCGTAGATGGCCGAGGAGGGCACCGTGTTGAGGCTGGCGTTGACGCCGATCTTCTTCCACTGCTCGATGACCAGCGGGGCGACGTCCTTGACGACGGAGTTGTCCGTGGTGTCGAGCTGGAAGGAGAGGTTCGTGACGCCGGCCTCGGCGAGCAGGGCCTTGGCCTTCTCGATGTTGTGGTCGTAGACCGTGGCGGCCTTCTGGTAGTCCTTGTTGCCCTCGTCCAGGTAGCTGCTCGCCGCGGTGCCGTAGCCGTTGAGCGCGGTCTTGATGACCGCGTCCGTGTCGATCGCGTAGTGCAGGGCCTGCCGCACCCGCTTGTCACTGAACGGCGCCGCCGCCGAGTTGAACATGAGGAAGACCTGGTTGAAGGCCTGCTTCGCCTCGACGGTGTACTTGCCCTTGAGCGAGTCGACGTTCAGGTACGGCACCGACTCGATGGCCTGGACCCGGCCGCCCTGCAGGTCGGCCACGCGGGCCGAGGCCTCGGTGGTGGTGTTCCACGTCATCGTCTCGACCTTGGCGGGACGTGGTCCGTCGTAGGTCGGGTTCCTGCTCAGCTTGATGCCCGACTCCTTGGACGCGCTGTCCATCTTGAAGGGGCCGGAGCCGATCGGTGCCGTGTCGAAGGCCTTCGAGGCGGCCGCGTCCGCGGTCTTCGCCTTGGGGACGATCTTGATGACGGAGATCCGCTCGGCGAACAGGGCGAACGGGTACTTGAGCTTGAACTCGGCGGTCGTCGCGTCCTTGGCGCTGACCGAGTCGATGAACGACACGAACCCCTGCATCAGCGGTGGCGACTTGGGGTCCGCCGGCTTGAGCACCCGGGTGAAGGACCAGGCGACGTCCTCGGCCGTGACGGGGGTGCCGTCGGAGAACTTCGCGCCGTCCCGCAGCGCCACGGTGTACGTGAGCCCGTCGGCGCTGGCCGCCGGATCGTCCTTGGCCAACGCCCGGTAGGGTTCCCGGGTGACCGGGTCAAGATCCACAAGGCCCTCGAAGATGTGCTGGTTGACCGCCGTCGCGACCGCCGAGGAGGCGTTCGCGGGATCGAACCCGCTGGAGAGGGTGAACGCCAACGTGGTCTCGATCGACGCCCCTCCCTTGCCGTCGCCGACGGCGTTGGTCGAGGCGGGGCCGCCGCTACAGGCCGCCAGCCCGAGCGTCAGGCTCACGGCGGCGGAGACGACGGCCAGAGAGCGAGCCCGGCGCGGAGGAACGCGCCGACTCCGGGACGGCTTACCAGTGGTGCTCACGGAGATGCCTCCATAGGCTCTATGCGCTCGCAGGATTGCTCGCGCCGGGGGAATCCAAGGTATGGGTCTGACGTCTGACGTCTGATGCCGATAGGGTGAGCGTCTCAGATCCGTGAACGAAGGGCAAGGGGCAGATGACGACCATCGACGCGAGTCCGCTACGCGGCGCGGAGCGCCCGGGTCCCCGCCGGCAGGAGGTGGCGACCAGGATCAAGGAGTACATCCTGCGCAACCGCCTCAAGCCGGGCAATCTCCTGCCCACCGAGGTGGAGCTGTGCGAGGCGGTCGGCGCCAGCCGCTCGAGCGTCCGGGAGGCGGTCAAGATCCTCTCCGCCCTCGACATCGTCGAGGTGCGGCACGGTCACGGCACCTTCGTCGGCCGCATGTCCCTCAACGCCCTGGTGGAGAGTCTGGCGTTTCGCGGCCTGCTCAGCGGCGAGGAGGACCACCACGTGCTCGGGCAGGTCGTGGACGTCCGGCAGACCCTCGAGCAGGGGCTGGCGGCCGAGACCATCGGCGTCCTCGACGACGAGCACCGCGCGTCGCTCGCCGCGCTCGCCGACGAGATGGA
Organism: Micromonospora sp. NPDC049051; assembly: GCF_043197575.1. NCBI lineage: Bacteria > Bacillati > Actinomycetota > Actinomycetes > Micromonosporales > Micromonosporaceae > Micromonospora > Micromonospora sp. NPDC049051. The sequence goes on along the minus strand of NZ_JBICTL010000006.1, from coordinate 437,492 downwards.
GGGGCTCGCCGCCCAGGGGAAGGACTTCCTCGAGGTCGACCGGGCATTCCACCTCAAGTTGATGGAGCCCCTGGGCAACGACCTGCTGCTCCAACTCACCGAGGCGTTCTGGCAGGTACAGGCCATCGTGGCACCCACCCTGTGCATCGAGCCGGAAGACCGCGTGATCACCGCCCAGCGGCACCGCGCGATCGTGGACGCGGTCGCGGCCGGCGACGCGCAGCGCCTGCGTTCCGCCATCGCCGAGCACTACGCGCCCATCAGGGCGAGCATCGCGCGCGCCGTACAGCCCTGAGGCGCGGGCCCGACCGCCGGACCCCGCCGCCGGGAAACCCGCTCGCCGTCTCGCGTCGGATCCGGCGACAATGCTCGCCGGACGGCGAGGCGACGGGTGCTCGGAGGTGCTGCCGCGTGGGTCGACGGCTGGGCGGAAGCAGCTGGCCGGTCGTGGTCAGCACGGTCCGGCTCGGCCCTCACCGGTACCGAGTCGTGCGGCCGGCGCAGGCGCCGGCGTTCGCCAGCCTCTACGAGGGCCGGCTCGGCGCCCAGTTCTGCCTCGACCAGGAGACAGCGGTGATGCTCGCCCAGGCGTGGGGCCTGGCCGCCCGGTCGCCGCACACGATCGTCCACCTCCCACTGCGCCGCGCGAAGTTGCCCACCCACCACGCCTGGGGACGCCCACTCGACCTGGTGCTGCTGCACCACCGCCTCGCGTTCCCGCCGTCCCGGTGGAAGCAGGTCCGTTCCCGGCTGGGGGCCGGCAGGCCGCACCGCGTCGTCCTACCGGGCGACGCGTGGCCGGCGCCCTCGACCGCCGAGCACGAACGCACCCGGCATCGGGAGTTTCGCGATCATCTCCGGTGGGACGTCGCCGCCGACACGCTGGTCCTCACCGGCAGCCGCAGGGCGTTCGAGCTGGAGGCCGACCAGATCCGCATCCTGGCCGAGGAGTGTCCGGCCCATCGGGCCCGCGTCCCGGAGTCGCACTGCTGCGCCGAGATCGGCATGGGACGGACCTGGCGCCACTCGGACCGACGTCGACCGTCCGCGCAGCTGCACGCCGAATACTCGCGGTAGCGCCCCGGTCCGTCCCGGATGGACGGTTGTCTTCCGTCGATCCCTTGACGATCCCCGTCGGCGCCCCTTAGCGTCACGGACGTCGGACATCCGACGTCTTATGGCTGATTCGACTTCCGCCCCACCCCCGACCCGGAAGGAATCCCTGTGTCCCGAGTCCGAGCAACACCGCGCCGACTGGTGGCGGCCGTGGCCGCCGTCCTCGGCCTGGCGGCCGTACTGCCCGCCACGCCGGCGCACGCCGCACCCGCCGGCGTGACCGCGACGGCCAGCGCCGACTGCACGACCAGCCGACTCAACCTGCTGCTCGACAACCGCAGCACCACCGCACAGACCTTCACCGTCACCTGGCCGGGGCGGCTCAACTCCCCCTGGACCCGGACGGTCGCCGCCGGCAGCAGCACCCAGCTGTACTGGACCCTGGCGGCCGGCACCGCCTACACGCTGCGCACGACCACCCCGACCGGGCTGGACGACACCTCCGCCGGCATCTTCCACTGCGGCACCGGCATGTCCGCGCTGGCCAGCTTCGACTGCACGGCGAGCCGGCTGCAGCTCGCGCTGGAGAACCGCACCACGACCGCCCGCACCTTCGTCGCCACGTGGCCCGGACGCGCCGGCTCGCCGTGGACCACGACGGTGGCCGCCGGCGGCAACCACCTGCACTACTGGACGGTCCCCGCCGGAACCCCGTACACCCTGCGGGTCACCGCTGCCGGCTTCGACACGACGCTGCGGGGCACCGCCGCCTGCGGCATGGCCGCCGGCACCCCGCAGATGAACACGACGACGCTGCTCACCACGCGATCGGTCATCCGCAACCTCAACGGCGCGGGCGGTCGCTACGACGGCACCGCGGCCTCGGTCCGGATCCCGGGCCTGGCCGTCACCAACAACGGCACCGTCATCGCCGTCGCCGACGCGCGGATCAACGGTTCGTACGACCTCGGCGGCGGCACCAACAACATCCAGATCGCCATGATCCGCAGCACCGACGGCGGCCGCACCTTCGAACAGCCACGCGTCATCCACGCCCCCGCCACCACCAGCGAGGGGGCGGGTGATCCCAGCCTGCTGGTCGACCGCGCCACCGGCACCGTCTACTGCTTCTTCACCTACTCCCCCCGGCCGGGCGTCAGCTTCTGGTCGGGCAGCTCCGGCCTCAACACCGCGGACGACCCGAACAGCATGCACCTGCGCTACATCACGAGCCGGGACGACGGCGCCACCTGGAGCGCTCCGGTGGAGCTGAACCCGGCGATCAAGGACCCGGCCTGGCGGCAGGTGTTCTTCTCCTCCGGCCACGGCATCCAGACCAGCACCGGCCGCCTGGTCCAGCCGATCGCCTACCGGGACGCGGCGGGCACCAGTCACGCCGGCAACATCTACAGCGACGACCACGGCGTGACGTGGCGACGGGGCGGATCCGCCGGCGGGAACATCAACGAGAGCAAGGCGATCGAGCGCGGTACCGGGGCCGTCGTGCAGAACATGCGCCACAACTCGACCCGCAGCCGGTTCTACGCCACCTCCACCGACGGCGGCGCGACCTTCGGCCCGGCCACGGCCAGTGCCGTGCTGACCGATCCGCTGTGCAACGCCGACGAGCTGTCCTACCTGCGCCCGTCGGACGTGGGGGCGAACGGGGCACCGGTGCGCACCCGTACGGCGCTGTTCAGCAACAACGCGCACCCGAGCGCGCGCAACGACCTCACCGTACGACTCTCCACGGACGACGGCGCCAGCTGGCCGGCCCGGGCGCTGCTCAAGCCGGGCGGCGCGGGTTACTCCACGATGGCCGTGCTTGCCGACGGAACGGTCGGCGACCTGTACGAGGTCGGCGACACCGGCGGCATCCACTTCGCCCGGTTCACTCTCGACTGGGTGAAGGGAGCCTGACCCCGCGACCCCTGCCGGGTGTCGCACGCACCACCGGCACCCGGCAGGGCCCGGCGGTCCCCACGGGGGCGGGGACCGCCGGGTCGGGCGGGCCACCGCCCGGTCGCAGGGCCTCGGCGACCGGTGCCGGCCGACGTCGCCCGGCTACGGGCGCGGCGGAGCCCGCAGCAGGTCGTCCACGCTGTCGCGCAGGGCCCTGCGGTTCGCGTGCCCGGTCTTCAGCAGCAGGCTGGCGACGTGCTTCTCGACCGTACGCGGCGAGAGATGCAGGAGCGTGGCGAGGTCCTGGTTGTCGTGGCCCTTCGCGAGCAGCACGAGCACCTCGTGCTCGCGTACGGTCACCCCGACGGCCCGCAACGGGGCCGGGATGCGGTCATGGCCCGAGCGCCGTTGCCCGAGCGAGGCACCGGCCTGGCGGAGCAGACCCCGGCACGCCCCGGCGACGACCGGCGCGTCGACGTTGTGGAAGTAGTCCTCCGCCGCCCGCAGCCAGGCGACCGGCTCGCCCCACCCGTCGGCGAGCGCGGCCTCGGCGACGAGGCGCAGTCCCAGGTGGTAGGCCATGCGGTACGGCGCGGCGGCGTCGAGGGCCAGTGCGACCTCCGTGGCGGCCCGCTCGCTCTGCCCCGCGCGCCCGAGCACCACCGCCTTCGCCAGGTGCAGGAACTGCCGGTTCCAGCGCAGGGCGGCGCCCGGGGCCAGCGCCACCGCGTCCATGCCCGTGCGGTCCAGTGACCCGGCCAGCGCGTCGAGGAGCGGCCGCAGGCCGAAACGGCCCGTCATGTAGTACGTGTTCGGATGGTCGTCCTCCCACGCCCGGGCCAGGTCGAGGGCCCGGATCGCCGCCGGCCGGTCCTCCTCCAGCAGCGCGCAGACGGCCTCGCAAAAGCCGTAGGCGAGGGGGACGTGCCCGGACTCTCCCCCACCGGCCGCCCGGAACTCCTCGAGGCGGCGCTCCATCAGTCGCCGCTGGCCGCGGTGGGCGGCGGAGGCGGCGGCCGTGACCAGTGCGAACTGCTGGTCGTCGATGTTGCGCAGCCGGGCGGTGGCCGAGGCGCACCGGGCGGCGAGTTCGTCGCCTGTCGGGTAGTCGCCCTGCATCACGGCACGGATCGCGTACACGCCCTCGATGCTGTGCCGGAGCATGATGGCGCCGGACAGCTGCGCGGCCTGCTCCGCCTGGCGCAGCAGCGTCTGCTCACCGGTACGCATGCTCTGGTTGACCCCGAGCCGGAACAGCGCGTTGATGCGCCACAGGGGCAGCCGGTGCTCCTCCGCCGTCGTCAGCATCCTGGTCAGGTAGGACTCCGCCTCGTCGAAGCTGCGGCCCCGGGCGATCACGGCCAGGAGTTGCAGTGCCTGACACGCCGTCTCCGCCATCGGCACCTGTTCGGCCACCGCCAGGGCCTGGAGCACGAGCTGCTCGGCCTGCCTGGTCCGGCCGCCGCCGTCGCCGTCGCCGAAGATCAGGTGTGCCTCGACCACGTCCACCTGGGCGGCCGGCCCCGGCGGCGGATCGCTGCCGAGGACCGCCCGGGCGATGCGTACCTGGGACGCGCCGTCGGACCACCGGCCGGTCATGACCGCCACCCAGGCGAGGCGGGTCCGGATGCTGACGTGCTGCTCGACGCCCAGGGTCACGGCGTTCACCCAGGTCGCGTCGTTGACCAGGGCGAACGCCCGGTTCGCGTGACCGGCCTCGGCCAGGGCGTTGAGCAACGACTCGAGAATGCGGGCGCGGGCGTCGGGGTCGGGCGGATCGGACATCAGCTCGTACGCGCGGTCGAGCAGGGTGACGGCCGACGTGGTGGCGCCGTCGCCCAGTGCCCGTCGACCCGCCTCCGCGAACAACAGACCCGCGGCGTGGTGGTCGCCGGCGGTCTGCCTGAGCTCGGCCGCGAGCTGGCACCAGTGTCCGGGCAGCCCGGCGTACGCCGACTCCAACGCGTCGGCGGCGCGTTTCGCGAGCGCGGACCGTTCGGCCGGGGTGAGCGTGGCCAGGATCGCGTCGGCGGTCAGCGCGTGGCGGAAGGAGTACCAGTCGGGTGTGGACCGGTCGGGCATGATCACCTCGACGTCCACCCCGGACCGCAGGTGGCCCAGCATGGCCCGTTCCTCGAGGCCGGTCGCCGCCCGGACCGCGGCCACGGGGAAACGACGGCCCAGCACCGCGGCGGTGTGCAGCAGCGTCCGCGCCTGCGGGTCGAGGCTGGCCAACCGGCGTGTCACGCTGAGCGTGACGGTGTTCGGCAACGCGATGGCCGAGTCGTCGGTGAACCGCCAGCCGTCGTCGTCGCGGACCAGTGCGCGCGCGCCGATCATGCTGTTGAGCAGTTCCTCGGCGACGAACGGGTTGCCTTCGCTGTCGTGCACCAGCCGGTCGGTGAGTTCGGCGGGCAGGGCATCGGTGCCGAGACAGGCGCAGGCGAGTTCGCGTACCTCCGGCCCGGACAGGGGGCGCAGTTCGACGACGGTCGCGGACCGGCGCACCGCCGCGGCCCAGGCCAGCTCGGTCGCGGGGCCGCTGCCCGGCCGCATGGTGGCCACCATCAGGATGGGCAGGTCGGCGAGGTTGTCGACCAGGTACTCCACGACGGCGTGGGTCTCGGCGTCGGCGTCGTGGATGTCCTCGAGGATGAGCACGCAGCCCCGGCGGCCAGCCACGGCGGCGACGAGCCGCAGTACGGCCTCGGCCAGTTCGACGATCGAGGCCACCCGTTCCGGCACCGTGGGATCCCGCCACTCCGGGACGAGCCGGGCCAGGGCCGGCCGGTAGGGCGCCAGCTCCGTGTTGTCGGGCAGCCGGCCCGTACGCGACAGCGAGAAGATCGCCTCGGTCAGCGGGCGGAACGGAACGATGGGGCCGGTGGAGCTGCTACGGCCCCGTAGCAGCTCCATGCCGGCCTCCGCCGCCGCGTGCGCGCAGTGCTCCGCCAGCCGGGTCTTGCCGATCCCCGCCTCGCCGATCACGAAGATCGTGCCACCGGACGAGCCCCGAGTGGCCGTCAGTCGAGCGTCGACGGCGCTGAGCTCGGGGTCACGTCCGATCATCACCGGCGAGGAGAAGCGCATGCCGCAGGCTAACGTGAGCAGCACCCGCATTGCCGCGTCCAACGCGGGGCACCCGCTGTCGATGAAACGACACGAGCGGGTGCCGCTCGCCGGCCGGCGGCTACGACGACGAGTGTCCCCCGGTACCCCCGGTGTCGATGATGGCCGCGATGGCGGGCGCGGCCACCATCAGTCCGGTGAGGATGCCCGACCGCCTTCCGATGTGCCCCAGGAAGCTGAGCTTGATCTCGCCCGCCGGGTTCGTGTCGGCTGACTCGTGCTCCGCCACCGGCCCCGCCGGATGAGGAGCGGTCACGTCGTCCCGCATGTTGTCCCCCTTCTAGTTCTCGACACCGCGTCCGGATGTCGTCGGCTCGGCATGCAGCAGCAGTGCCGAGGGCACATGATCGGCGAAGCCGATACGGAGCAGTCCGTGGCCGATCCCGGCCAGGCCGTCCAGCAGGCCGGGGACGCTCACGCCGCCGGCCGCGCCGCACCTCGGGCCGGCCTGGTCCAGCGCCGCGACCAGTTGTCCGGCCTGCGCGAAGCGGACCCTGACGGCGGCCTGGCGACCGTGCGCGGCGGCCACCGACAGCATCTCCTGCCGGCCCAACTCCCCGTGGCAGAGGCTGTGGTCGCTGACCAGCCCGGACTTCGACACAGCGCTCGCCGCGCCGTCCACGAAGGCGGCCAGCGCGGGATCCGCCAGCAACCGCCCCTGGTCGGCGATGGCGACCGCGATCCCCGGGACGCCGTGGCACCACGAGTGCGTCGACGGCGGCGGCACCGGGCCGGTGGCGGCGCGGGCCACCAACGCCCTGCCGGCCTCGGCGTACCGCTCGTCGCTGTCGACCTGCGCGAATCGCAGCAGGGCCCAGCCGATCCCGGCCGTACCGGTGGCGAAGCCGGCCTGCGCGGGCAGCGCGGGGGCGGCCAGCAGCCGCTCGGCGCAGTCGCGGGCCGTCTCGGCCGCGAGCGGCAGCCCGGTCAGCTCGTGGACGGCGAGCATCGCGGCGAGGCAGCCGGCAAGCCCGTCGAGCACGCCCAGGCTGGTGTCCGTCGCGGCGGCGATCGCCGCGAGGCGTACCGCCGTCTCGACGGAGTCGCCGAGCGCGTCGTCCCGGAGCAGCTCGGCGAGCCGGGCCGCCGCGTACGCGATCCCCCCGAGGCCGGTGAACCCGCCGCTGCCGACGGTGCTCGCCAGGTGCGGCCGGTCCCCCATCGCGGTGAGCAGCAGGGGCAGTTGGCGCACCGCCCGGCCGGCGGCCTCGGCGTAGCGGTCGACGTCCGCGAGCCGGGCCAGTTCGGCCAGGAAGAGTGCGGTGCCCGGATATCCGCTGCCCAGCCCCGCGCCCAGCGGCAGGACCGTGCTGTACCCGCCGTCCAACGGCTCGAGCCCGAGCCAGTTGGCGAACACGCCGTCGTCGTAGGCGTCCGCGATGATCCTGTCGGCGATGCCGCAGGCGACCGTGAGCAGCCGGCCCGGGTCCGGTGCCGTCGCCTCCCACCGGACCGACGCGGCCCCGGCGCACTCGTGGCGCGCCCCGCCGAGCCGGCCGGCGAGCGCGGCCTGGACGATCCACTCCTGGTCGCGTCGGTCGATCACGCCCATGCCGGCGATCTTGCGCAGGGTGGCCGCCAGTACCGGCTCGTCGAGCACGTCGACGAACGGGACGCCGTCACCACCGGTCAGGTCGGTGTCGTCGGGACGGCAGGTGAACAGGGGGACGTCGCCGTCCCAGAGCTGTTCGATCTCCCGGGACACCAGTCGCTCGCGCATGGGGTCGTCCACCGAGGCCGCCCAGAGCAGGTCGAAGATCTGGTCCCGGTCGAGCGCGTCGCGCAGCACGTCGGGGTGGGTGGACTCGCTCAGCAGCACGGTGTAGGTCCGCGTTGACCGGACGATGACCCGCAGCTCGTCGTCGGCGAACCGCCGTAGCAGGCCGTCCGGGCCGGTCAGGTCCTCGGTCCGCCGGCCGATGGCCCGGTACGCGGCGCGGAAGCCGGCGAGCAGCTCGGTTGTGTGCTCGGCGGCGTCGGCCGGGACGCCGTTGAGCGTCGGACGGTTCTCGGCCGCGCGCACGGGCGCGGGACGACGTACCAGGTGCATCGTGTCGGTGCCGGCCGCCGCCCAGCCGACGGCCTCCCGGAGCTGTTGCGCGCCGGGGTCGCCGCCCAGGCCGGAGATGTCGAGCAGGCCGTGATCGCCGATGAGCGGCTGGGGCAGCAGGGCGGTGCGGTACACCGACGTCCGCAGCGCCCGGGCGGCGGGGTCGGGCGCGGCGGACGGCACGGGCAGGTCGGGGTGCAGCAGCGTCTCGACATCGACGAGTACGGGCTGGTCGGCGCAGGCGATCAGGTTCTCGTGGTGGATGTCCGTCATACCGAGCAGGTACAGCAGCGCGAGCAGCGCCCCCTGCCGGTGGTAGAACGCCCCGACCTGGCCGGCTTCCGAGCAGTCGGTACGGTCGACGACCTCGATCCACCCGTAGCGGTCGCGGGCCAGCACGGTCAGCGTGCGCAGCTCCAGGTCGGGCAGCACCGCGTTCAGCCAGTCCAGGACCTCGTTGAAGTGCACGTGGACAGCGACCGGGCGCGGCCGGTAGACCACGCGGGCGCCGGAGGCGAAGCGCAGCAGCGCCACCGCCCGCCCGTGCCCGTGCGAGTCCCCCGCCGCGTCGAGCCCGGCCAGCGGCCCCGGATCGCGGCCGCCGAGCAACCGGCTGAGGATCTCCGCGCGGTCCGCGACGAACCGGTCGAGCAGTTCGGCCGTCGCCTCGACGGCGTGCCGGCAGGCGGTCGCCAGCAGCCGCGCCAGGACGGGATAGTCCGTCAGCACCCGGGTCAGCCGCTCGCGGTGGGCGAGGTCGGCCACGAAGGCGGCGAACCGGTGTTCGGGCGTGGGACCCACCAGCCGGCCCGCGACGCGGGCGCGGTTGAGTTCCAGGACGAAGGTACGCGAGGCCATCGCGACCAGCCTGCCGCGCAGCGTGTCGGCGAACCCGACGTACACCGCGGCGAGGTCGACCACCGTGGCCGCCCCGGGGGCCCGCACCCGCTGGCGCAGGTCGGCGCAGGCGGCCGTGACGAACGGTGCCAGCACGTCGCCGAACGCGTCGGACCACGGGGTGTGCACGGGCAGGTGGGTCGCTCCCTCAGGGGCGAGGCCCAGCGCCCGCTCGGTGAACTCGGCCCAGGCGGGCACGCCCGACCCGGCCGCCAGCGCCGCCGGCGGCTGGTCGAGCAGGGCCAGGAACTGCCGCTCGGTGATCCGCAGGGCCGCCAGGCGGTGCGCGAACTGCCCCGTCGTGCCCAGCTCGTACGCCGAGCGCCAGTCCTGCAACCGCTGCACGGCGTGCGGGGACACGGGGTCGGCGGCGACGGGCCCGCCGTGGTCGGCTGCCCGTACCCGTTCGGCGAGCGTGAGGCCGGCCGCCCACCAGGCGCCGCCCGCACCGCTCACCGCTACCGCATCCCGCGTCCGCGCTCTCTCCACGCCGGTATCGTGCCGGCGCCCCGCCGGGGCTCACATGGGTAACCGGTACCCAGATTCTCGACGGCGCCCGCGCGGCCCTGGACGCCCGCCGGCGGTGACCGGCGGCCGGGTCACCCGGCGCACCACTCCAGCACGGCCTGGGCGCTGGACATCTTGTGCCTGGCCTGGTCGAAGGCGATGCTGCGGGGACCGTCCAGCACGTCGGCGGTGACCTCCTCACCCCGGTGCGCCGGCAGGTCGTGCATGAACAACGCCTCCGGGCTCGCCGCCAGGACCGCCCCGTCGACCCGGAACGGCTCGAAGACGCGCCGCCAGTCCGGGTCCGGCTTGGCCGTGCCGGTGGTCTGCCAGCGGGTGGTGTAGACGACGTCGACCTCCGGCAGGTCGTCCATGTGGTGCGCCTCGGCCACCGCCGAGCCGGTCCGCTCGGCGGCCACCCGGGCGGCGGCGAGGATGCCGGGGGCCAGCCCGTACCCGGGCGGCGTGCGCAGGTGCAGCCGGGTTCCGGTGAACCGGCTGAGGGCGAGCGCGAGCGCGGCGGCGGTGTTGTTGCCCTCGCCCACGTAGAGCACCCGCAGCCCGTCGACCCGACCGAACCGCTCGGTCATGGTGCCCAGGTCGGCCAGCGCCTGCGTGGGGTGCTCCTCGGCGCTCATCGCGTTGATCACGCCCATCCGGTCCTGCCCGGCGAAGGCCCGCAGCTCGGCGACCGGGTCGGCGGTGCGGGCGACGAACAGGTCGACCATCCCGGACAGCACCCGGGCGGTGTCCTCGACCGTCTCGCCGGTGTTCAGTTGCAGGTCGCCCGGGCCGTAGCTGATCAGGTGCGAGCCGAGCCGCAGCGCCCCGCTGGAGAAGGCGGTGCGGGTCCGCGTCGAGGTACGGCGGAAGTAGACCGCGGTGACCAGGCCGCGCAACCGCCCGGCGGGGCGGACCCGGCCGGCGGCGTGCGCGGCGCTGCGGGTCACCAGTTGCCGCAGCTCGGCGTCGCTCAGGTCCCGGATCGACAACAGGTGGCGGCGGGGACGACGGTCCATCGAAATCCTCCTCGAACGGTCGCGGGGTCAGCTCGATCGGATGGCCCGGTGCAGGACGGTGAGGCCCCGCTCCAGCCGGGCGAGGTCGATGGTGAGCGGCGGCATCACCTTGACCACCTCGTCGTCGCGTCCGCAGAGCTCGACGATCAGCCCGTCGTCGAAGCAGCGCCGCTGGATCCGATCGGCCCGCCCGGCGCCGCCGGCCGCCCGCAGGTCGATGCCGAGGACCATGCCCAGGCCCCGTACGGTCAGCGCCGGATCGCTGTCGCGCAGCTCGGCGCCGAAGCGCTCCAGCCGCCGGGCGCCGACCGCGGCGGTGGTCCGGAAGCCGTCCTCGCCCCAGAGTTCGCAGGCGGCGGCGCCGGCGACGAAGGCGAGCTGGTTGCCCCGGAAGGTGCCGGTGTGCTCGCCCGGCGACCAGACGTCGAGCGCCGGCCGGATCAGCACCATCGACAGGGGCAGCCCGTACCCGCCGATCGCCTTGGAGACGGTGATGATGTCGGGCACCACGTCGGCGTGTTCGAAGCAGAAGAACGTGCCGGTCCGTCCGCAGCCCGACTGGATCTCGTCGAAGATGAGCAGGATCCCGTACCGGGTGGTCAGGTCGCGCAGCCGGCGCAGCCAGTCGGCCGAGGCCGGATACACCCCGCCCTCCATCTGCAACGGTTCGACGATCACCGCGGCCGGGACGTCCAGCCCCGACGACGGGTCGGACAGCATCCGCTCCAGGTAGCCGATCGAGTCGAACGGTCCCGCCGGGCCGTCCTCGTACGGCACGAACGTCACCTCCGCCGCCGCGCCCACCTGCCCGGCGGCGCGGGCCCGGCGGCCGCCGCTGACCGCCAGCGACCCGCGCGACATGCCGTGGTAGGCCCCGGTGAAGGAGACGATGCCACGCCGCCCCGTGGCCCGGCGGGCCACCTTCAGCGCCGCCTCCACCGCGTCGGTGCCGGTCGGCCCGCAGAACTGCACCTTGTGGTCCAGCCCGCGCGGGGCCAGCACCTGCTCCCGGAGCCGGCCCAGGAAGGTCCGCTTCGCCACGGTGTACATGTCCAGGCCGTGCATCACGCCGTCCCTGGCGAGGTACTCGGTGATGCGGCGCTTGAGGTGCGGATGGTTGTGGCCGTAGTTCAGGGTGCCGGCGCCGCAGAAGAAGTCGGTGAACATCCGGCCGTCCTCGGCGTAGAGCTCGGCGCCCCGGGCCCGGTCGAACACCACCGGGAACTTGCGGCAGTAGTAGCGCACCTCCGACTCCATCGCCTCGAAGAGGGAGAAGTCGTAGGCCGCCTTGTGCGGCGGTACCGTCTCGTCCACCAGCATGGTCATCGGTGCGGGGTCTCCTCGGTGGTAGTCGTGTCTGTCGCGAACGGACCGTCGGGTGCGGGTCCCCGGGCGACAGCCGGTCGATCAGCCCTGTCGGGCGGGCGGGGTGCCGGGACGGGTGGTCAGCGCGACCGAGCCCAGGGCGCCGAAGGAGGCCCGTACGGTGTCCCCCGGCACGAGGTCCACGGCCGCCGCCCAGGATCCGGAGAGCACGAGCTGCCCGGCCTCGATCCCGGTGCCGAACCGGGACAGGATGCGGACCAGACACGCCACGGACTCGGCCGGATGCCCCATCACGGCCGCACCCCGCCCCTCCTGCACCCCGTGCCGGCTGCGCAGCCGCATGCGCGCGTCGGCCAGGTCCGTCGTGTCGGGCGGCACGCCCGCGCCGAGGACGGCCGCCGCCGACGAGGCGTTGTCCGCGACGGTGTCCACGAGGCCGATCCGCCAGTCCCGGATCCGGCTGTCCAGCACCTCCAGCGCCGGCAGGACCTCGGCGGTCGCGGCCAGCACGTCGTGGGCGGTCACCGCCGGGCCGCTGATGCCCTCCGCGAACCGGAACGCGACCTCGCCCTCGACCTTCGGCGCGATGAACCGGCTCAGGTCGAGTTCGGCGCCGTCGGCGAGCACCATCCGGTCGGTCAGGTAACCGAAGTCGGGATGGTCGATGCCGAACATCGACTGGATCGCCTCGCTCGTCGCACCGATCTTGAGCCCGGCCAGGACCGCGCCGGCCGCCAGGTCCAGCTCGCGTACCTCGCTCTGGATGGCGTACGCGTCCGCCAGGTCGAGCTGTGGATGCCGGGCCGAGATCGGCGGCACGGCACGGAGGGTCCGCGCCGCCGTCCACAGCTCCCCGGCCAGCTCGCGGTGCAGGGGCGGCGTGGCAGCCACTACTTGACCGCCACGAAGAGCCGGCCGCCGGGCACGCCGAGCGGCACGCACCCGGTTTCGGAGAAGCCCGCGGCCTGGAACGTGTCCAGCCACCGCCGCTGGCTCGGCAGGGTGACGCTCATGAAGCTGGCGTGCAGGTAGGTGAAGAGCGCGCTGAACCGCCGCTCCGCGGGGTCGGGCGCATAGGAGATCGCGTCGGCGACCGCCATGAACCCGCCGGGGGCGAGCGCGTCGCGGCAGGCGCCCAGGACCGCCTTGGCCACCGCCTCGTCCGCCACGATGTCGTGCATGACGAAGCACGCCAGCACGGCGTCCGCGCCCTCGACCGGTCCGGGGTCGTCGGCGAGGGACTGCACCGTACGCTCGACGACCCGGAGCCGGTCGGCCACCCCCGCTGCGGCGGCGGCCTCCCGCGCCGCGGCACACGCGGCGCCGCTGCTGTCGAGTGCCACGCCGGTACGCGCCGGATCCTGATCCAGCAGCCGGATGAGCAGCCCGCCGGCGCCGGCGCCGAGGTCGGCCACGCGCAGCGCGCCGGCCGAGACCACCCGGTCGATGATCGGCGGATAGAACGCCCGCTCGCCGATCCACCGCGAGCTGACCGCCACCCGACGCCCGTCGCGCCGGTAAAGCCGGGCCGCCGCGTCGCGGTCGGTCAGGAACTCCCGGGCGTTGGCGAGGAACGGGCCGTTCGCGCTCATGGCCCAGGACAGGTATCCGGCCGCGTACCGCCGGTCCGGGTAGTCCTCGGCGGCCCGGAACCGGTCCGGGGCGTCCGTGCCGACCACGAGTCCGGCGGCGACCAGCGCGGCGAGGTAGTCGTCCACGCCGGCCTGCGGCAGGTCGGCGACCCCGGCCAGCTCGGCGGCGCCGAACGTGTCGCCCGAGTCCAGCAGCCGGTCCACTCCGATCTCCGCGCCGATCTGCAGCAGCGCGGCGACCCCGGCCAGGTCGGCGGCGGCGTCGAGCGGGGAATGGTGTCGCATTGCTCCTCCTACGTCGTTTGGTGCGAACCCCGGACGAGCGCTCACACCTGGCTCGATGCCGACTGCTCGGCGGCCAGCGACATGGCGACCTCGATGATCGTGTCCTCCTGGCCGGCCACCACCCGCCGGTTGCCCAGCTCGAGCAGGATCCTGCGGGGGTCGACGCCGAAGCGGGCGCTCGCCCGCCGCACCGGCGCGGCGAAGCCGGAGAACACCCCGGCGATCCCGCTGGCGATGGTGACGCTGTCGTTGGTGGGTACGTGCTTGACGAACCGTTCCTGCGCCACGTCGGCCGCGTCGAGGGCGCCGAAGAGCTCGACGCCGGTCTCGACCTGCTCGACGTGCAGGTTGGCCGCCACGAGTTCGATCGGCGCGTTGCCCGCGCCCGCGCCGAAGCCCCGCGCCGTGACGTCGACGATGGTGGCCCCGGCCCCGATCGCCGCCATGCTGTTCACGACCGACATGCCGAGGTTGTTGTGCGCGTGGAAGCCCACGGCGATGTCGAGGTGCTCGACGAGTTCGCCGACCTTCTCGCGGACCTTCTCCGGCGTGTACGCGCCGGCGGAGTCCATCAGCACGACCGCCTCGGCGCCGTAGCTCTGCATGAGCCGGGCCTGCTCCACCAGCTTCGCCGCGGAGGCCATGTGGCTCATCAGCAGCATCCCCTTGACGGTGACGCCCATCGCCCGCAGCATCGTGACCTGCTGCCGGGTGACGTCCGCCTCGGTGCAGTGCGCGCCGACCCGGACCTCGTCCACGCCGCACTCCAGGGCCGGTTTGAGGTCGCGCTCGACACTGGCGAACCCGGGGATCGACAGCACGCCGAGGCGGGCGTTCCGCAGCTCGGCCTTGGCGGCCCGCAGCATCTCCGCGTCGCTGAGCGCGGCCATGCCGACCTGGATGGACGAGGCGCCGAGGCCGTTGCCGTGGCCGACCTCCACAACGTTCACACCGGCCGCCTCGGCCGCCCGCGCGTACGCGCTGATGTCGGCCCGGCCGAGCTGGTGGCCGACGGCGTGGTTACCGTCGCGCAGGGTCGTGTCGCAGATGCTGAGTTTCGGTGCGCCGCTCATGACCGACCCCGTTCCGCCCGGGCCTCGCCGACCGCGAGGGCGGCGCAGGTGATGATGTCGAGGTTGCCGGCGTAGCGCGGGAACCAGTCGCCCCGGCCCTCGACCTCCACGACGATGGTGATGCGGTCCCCGACGGCCACCGGCGGCACGACGACGCGGTAGCCGGGGACGTACGACCTGATCAGCTTCTCCATCATGGCGACGGAGGCGCGCAGGGCGTCCATGTCGAGCCGCTCGGCGGACGTCACCGCGATGGAGTTGCGCATGACGATGCCGGGCTCGGCGGGGTTGATGACCAGCACGGTCTTGGTGCGTCGCACGCCGCAGAACTCGATGGTCGCCTGCTCGGTGGTGTGCACGTACTCGTCCAGGTTGGCCCGGGACGCGGGGCCGACGGTCGCCGAGGCGCTGGCCGAGACGATCTCCAGGTAGTCGATCCCCGCAGCGGCCTCCGCCATGCAGTGGGCCATCGGAACCGCCGCCTGTCCCCCGCAGGTGACCATGCTGAGGTACTGCTCGTCGAGGCAGTCGTCGAGGTTGAGGGCCGGTACGCAGAACGTCCCGAGGTGCGCCGGGGTGAGGTCGACGAAGGGCAGCCCGGTGGGCGCGACGGTCGCCCAGTGGCGGGTGGCGTCGTCGGCCGAGGTCGCGTCGAAGACCAGGTCGATGTGCTCGGCGCGGGCGGTGACCGCGTCGATCCCGTCCACGCTGGTGGGCACCCCGTGGCGCTCGGCCAGCTGGATGCCGGGGGATCCGGCGCGGCGCCCGGCGAACAGGACGCACTCCAGCAGGGGGGACGCCTCGACCTTCAACAGCAGGTCCGTCCCGATGTTGCCCGTGCCCACGATCGCCACCTTGAGCGGTGCGGGGCTCGTGCGGGTACTCATCCAGTTCCTCCTTTCGTCCGGCCGCGCCCGAGCAGGCGCGGCCGGCATCCGTGACAGCGGTCAGGCCGCATCGAGCACGTCGGTGATGACGCGGGCGAGAGTGTCGACGAGCGGCGGCTTGATGACGCTGAAGTGGTCACCGGGCACCCGGTGCACCCGTACGCCGCCGGTGCAGAGCTCCTCCCAGCGCGCCAGGTAGTCCGGGTAGCTCTGGCCGGAGGTGACCTCGTGCTGGCCGTCGGCGAGTTCGTCGCTGACGACGAGTTCCAGCCGCCCCGGCCAGGGGCGGTGCCGGTACTCGACGTCGACCTCCATGACCTCGCGCCAGATCCGGACCTGCCGGGGCCACTCGTCCCCCACGCCGCGCTCGGGCAGCGCGATGCCGGTCTCCTCGTCGATGTCGTCGACGAGGTGGTCGAGCAGGTCGAGGATCTCCCGGCGGCGCTCCGGCGTGTCGGCCCCGTCGCCGCCGATCTCCGCCTCGTGCAGCAGCGACTCCAGGCGGCGGATCAGGTCGAGCTCGCGCCAGGCGTCGGCCCGGGTGTGGATGTCCAGACCGGGGTCGAGCAGGATCAGCGTCACCTCGTGCCCGTCCTCGACCAGCCGGTGGGCCATCTCGCTGGCGATGCCGCTGCCGCCGCACCAGCTGAACAGCCGGTACGGCCCGTGCGGCTGGGCCCGGCGGAGTTCGTCGCCGTAGCGGCGCGCGATCTCCGCCGTGGTGGGCGTGCCCTCCGGGTGCGGGCCGGGCCATTCGAACGCCGCCACCGGCTGACCGGGGTGCAGGTGCGGGGCCAGGCGCAGGTACCAGTGGGCGCTGCCGCCGCCGGGGTGCACGCAGAACAGCGGGGGCCGGCCGTCGCCGTCGCGCCGCAGCCACATCATCGCGCCAACCGGTCCCGCTGGCTGTTGGAGCGTCGCGGCCAGCCCGGCGACGGTGCGGTGTTCGACGAACGAGCCGAACGTCAGCTCGTAGCCGTGCCGGCTGCGCAGTGTCGCGGTCAGCCGCATCATCGCCAGCGAGTGGCCGCCGAGGGCGAAGAAGTCGTCGTGCACGCCGATCCGCTCGATGCCGAGCGCCTCGCTCCAGGCGGAGGCGAGGTGCCTCTCGACGTCCGAGCGCGGCGCGACGTAGTCGACGTCGGTCGCCGGCCGCGAGCCGTCCGGCGCCGGAAGGGCGTTCCGGTCGACCTTGCCGTTGCGGGTGTACGAGAAGTCGTCCACGGACAGGTAGTGGTGCGGGACGAGGTGCTGCGGCAACCGCTCGCGCAGGTGGTCGCGCAGCGCGGTCGCCGACGCCGGGGTCCCGTTCGCGGGGCGGGTGTAGGCGACCAGCGAGGCGTCCGGCGTACCGGCCCGGTGCACGGTGACCACCGCGGCGGCGACCGCCGGGTGGGCGGCGAGGGCGTGCTCGATCTCGCCGAGTTCGATGCGGAACCCGCGCACCTTCACCTGGTGATCGCGGCGCCCGTGGAAGTGCAGGGTGCCGTCGGGGTCCCGGGAGACCACGTCGCCGGTGCGGTACATGCGCTGCCCCGGCCGGGGGGCGTACGGGTCCGGCACGAACCGCTCGGCGGTGAGGCGCGGCCGGTTGAGGTACCCGCGCACCACGCCCGCCCCGCCGAGCACCAGTTCCCCGCGTACGCCGGGGGGCAGCAGGCGCAGCTCGTCGTCGACGACGTAGGCGCGCACGTTGGCCAGCGGCAGCCCGATCGGCGGCGGCGCCGTGTCGCCGGCCCGCAGCTGCGCGATGGTGGCGACGACGGTGGTCTCGGTGGGGCCGTAGGCGTGCAGGACGCGCACCCGGCCGGCCCACCGCGCCGCCTGCTCGGCCGTGCACGCCTCGCCGCCGGTGGTCAGCACCCGCAGGCGCGGGAAGGCGGCCGGGTCGAGGCGGTCCAGCAGCGGCGGCGGCAGGGTCATGTGGGTGAGCTCAGCCGCGTGGCGGCGCAGGTCACCGGGGTCGGCGTCCGGCGGGGGCAGCACCAGCGCCGCGCCGTTGGCGAGCGCCAGGAGGATCTCCCAGACCGACGCGTCGAAGCTCGGCGAGGCGAACTGCAACACCTCGTCCCCGGCGTGCGCGTCCAGGATCCGCCGCTGGGCGTGGCAGAAGTTGAGCACGCTGCGGTGGGTGACCGCGACCCCCTTGGGCCGCCCGGTGGAGCCCGACGTGTAGATGACGTAGGCGAGGTTGTCCCCGCTGAGCCGCGCCGCCGGCGGGTAGGCCGCCCGGGGCCGGCCGTCGGCGAGGTCGGCGATCAGCACCGTCGCGGCCGTGCACGGCAGCCTCGGCGCCAGGTCGGCGTCGGTCAGCACGACCACGGGCGTCGCGTCGCGGATCATGTCGCCGATCCGCTCGGCGGGATAGGCGGGATCGAGGGGCAGGTACGCTCCGCCGGCCTTGAGGACGGCCAGCATCGCCACGACGAGGTCGATCCCGCGGGGCAGGTGGATGCCGACGATGGTGTCCGCCCGTACGCCCAGTTCGCCCAGGCGCGCGGCGAGCCGGTCGGAGCGGTTGTCCAGTTGCCCGTACGTGAGCGTGGCGTCGCCGTGCCGTACCGCCACCGCGGTGGGCGCCGCGGCCGCGCGCTCGGCGACGAGGTCGTGGACGAACGGCGCCGCCGGGAACCGCTCGACGGGCTGGTACGCCTCGACCGCCCAGGCCCGGTCGGCGGCGCTCAGGCCGACGTCCGTGTCGCCGTCCGGCCCGGCGGCCATCGCCTCCAGCACGTGCCGGTAGGTCCGGGCCAGCAGTTCGAGGTACGGCCGGTCGATGTCGGCGGGCCGGGCGCCCAGGCGCAGGACCCCCGGGAAGGTCCACACGTCCAACCCGACGCTGCTCGGGCTGAAGTCGTCGACCATCCCGACCGACTCGGCCGGGCCGTCGAGCACGTGGAAGTCCAGGTACGAGAAGCCGACGCGCAGCAGTGGCGTGCCGTTGCCCCACTGGCGCTGCATGGACGGCAGCGGGTAGCGGCGGTGCGGCCAGAGACGCGCCTCGCCGGCGAAGACGGCCTGGACCAGGGCGCGCCATGTCCGGGCGGAGGTGTCGGCGGCGAACGGGACGGTGTTCAGGTACATGCCGAACACCTCGTCGCCGCGCAGCCGCTCGGGCCGGCCGTTGCACAGCAGGCCGGTGAAGAACCGCTGCCGGCCGGTGACGATGCTCAGCACCTTGAGGTGCGCGGCGTGCAGCACGCTCTTCAGCGAGGTGCCGGCGGCGGCGGAGAGCCGGCGCAGTCCGGGGCGCAGGTCGGCCCACGGCACCTCGACGATGTTCGCCGGCGCGTCCGATCCGGTGCCCCACTCGGGCGGGAGTTCGATCCGGTCGGAACCGGCGACGGTCGCCGCCCAGAAGCCACGGTCCGTCGCCGAGGCGAGGGACTCGCGTTCCCGGGCGACGAAGTCGGCGAACCGCACCGCCGGCGGTGGTGGCAGGGCGGGCCGCTCGCCCCGGCGCAGCGTCCGGTACAGCGAGATCAGCATCGCCACGGTGGAGGTGTGGCTCCAGCCGTCGAGGATCGCGTGGCTCTCCGAGTGGGTCAGCCGCCATTCGGAGTCGCCGACCTGGTGCACGTGGTAGCGAAGCAGCGGCGCCGTGGTGATGTCGAACGGCCGGACGCGCTCGGCGCGCAGGTGCGCCCGTACCGCCTCCTCCTGCTCGTCGGACGGCAGGCCGCGCAGGTCGTCGTAGCCGATTGGCAGGTCGACCGACGCGTGGACGAGCTGCATCAGCTCGGAGTAGCTGGACAGGTCGAACGACGTACGCAGGATCTCGTGCCGGTCGGTGAGCAGCCGGCCGGCCTCCCGCAGCGCGTCGAGCGAGAAGGGCAGCGGGTCGTCGATCCGGTAGCAGGAGACGTTGCGGTAGACCGGGCGGTCCCCGCCGGCCAGCATCTCGAACAGCATGCCGGCCTGGTTCTCGGTGATCGGGTAGGCGTCGACGAGCCCGTCCGGCAGCCGGCTGCGGTCCGCGTCGCTCACCAGCGCGAACCGGCCGACGGTCGACTCCGCCTCCCCGTCCGGACCGGTCGGCACGGCCACGCCCGCCAGGTCGGCCACGCTCTGGTGCGTGAACAGGTCCTGGACCGACACCGCGAGGCCGGCCGCGCGCAGCAGCCCCACCATCCGGATCGCCCGCATCGAGTCGCCGCCGAGCAGGAAGAAGCTCTCCGTGACGCCGACCGTGTCGATGCCGAGCGCCGCGCAGAACGCGTCGGCGATCCGCGCCTCGAGTTCGTCGCGCGGGGCGACGTGGCCGCCGCCCACCGGGCCCGGAGCCGACCCGGGCGCCGGCAGGGCGCGGCGGTCCACCTTGCCACTGGCGGTCAGCGGCAGGGCGGGCAGGATCGCCCAGCGTGCCGGGACCATCGCGTCCGGCAGGCGTTCGAGCAGGTAGGCGCGCACCCGGTCGGCGGTCTCCGGCCCGACGAGGTAGCCGACGAGTTGCCCGTCGTGGACGGCCACCGCGGCGGCGGTGACGCCGGGAGCCTCGTACAGCACGGCCTCGACCTCGCCGAACTCGATGCGCTGGCCCCGGATCTTCACCTGGTCGTCGATGCGGCCGAGGTACTCGATGCTGCCGCAGGGGCGGTAGCGGGCCAGGTCCCCGGTGCGGTACAGGCGCCATCCCGGCGCGGCCGCGAACGGGTCGGGGACGAACCGTTCGGCGGTCAGCGCGGCCCGGCCGAGGTAGCCCCGGGCGAGCTGCACGCCACCGATCAGCAGCTCGCCGGGCACCCCGACGGGGACGGGCTGCCCGGTGGCGTCGACGATGTGGGCGGTGGTGTTGGCGATGGGACGGCCGATGGTCACGGGCTCGCCGGGCTCGCACCGCGTCGCGGTCACGTCGACGGCGGTCTCCGTGGGGCCGTACAGGTTGTGCAGCTCGCAGCCGATCCGCTCGTGCACGCGGGCGGCCAGCTCGGGCGGCAGCGCCTCGCCGCTGCAGATCAGCCGCCGCAGGGACGGCAGCGCCCCGACGGGCTCGGCCAGGAAGGCCTTCAACATCGACGGTACGAAGTGGATGGTGGTGATCGCCTCCGCCCGGATCACCTCGGCCAGGTACGCGGGGTCGCGGTGCCCGCCAGCGCGGGCGAGGACCAGCGTCGCGCCGGTGACCAGCGGCCAGAAGAGTTCCCACACCGACACGTCGAACCCGATCGGCGTCTTCTGCAACACCCGGTCGGCGGCGTCGAGACGGTAGGCGTCCTGCATCCACAGCAGGCGGTTGACGATCGCGCGGTGCTCGATCAGGGCGCCCTTGGGCCGGCCGGTCGATCCGGACGTGTAGATGAGATAGGCGGCGTGCCCGGGCGTGATCTCGGCCGGGGATGGCAGGTCACCGGCGGCGGACGGCTCGCCGGCGGGAGCGGCGTGGTCCCCGGCGGCGAGGAAGCCCTCGTCGATCACGAGCTGGGCGCCGGAGTCGCGCACCATGAAGGCGCGGCGCCGCGCCGGGAGGTCCGGGTCCAGCGGCAGGTAGGCCGCGCCGGCCTTCAGGACCGCCACCAACGCCCGCATCAGGTCCAGGCCGCGCGGCAGGCAGACGGCCACCACCGACTCCGGCCCGACCCCGGCCCGGCGTAGGCGCCGCGCGAGGACGTCGGCGTCGGCGTGCAACCGGCGGTACGTCAGCTCCTCGCCGGCGAAGCGCAGCGCCACCGCGTCGGGCGTACGGGCCGCCTGCGCGTCCAGCAGTCCGGTCAGGGTCACGCCCGGCAGAGGGTGGTCGACGGCGGTGTCGTTCCAGGCCGCGAGCTGGGCGGTCTCGGGGTCGGTGAGCATGGGCAGCCGGGTGACCGGGGCGTCCGGGTCGGCGGCGACGGCGCTCAGCAACCGCCGGTAGTGCCCGGCCAGCCGCCGCACCGTCGCGTCGTCGAACAGCGCCGTCGGGAAGTCCACCCCGCCGGAGAGGGAGCCGTCCGCCTCCTCGGTCAGCCCGAGAGTCAGGTCGAACTTCGCCGTGGTCGGGCCAACGGACAGTTCCTCACCCACCAGGCCGCCCGCGTCGAAGCCGGCCGACCCGCCCTCCTGGAAGAGGAACATGGTCTGGAACAGGGGGTTGCGCGACAGGTCCCGCTCCGGCGACAGCGCGTCCACGATCCGCTCGAACGGCACGTCCTGGTGGGACTGCGCGTCCAGCACCGCCTCCCGCACCCGGGCCAGCACCTCGACGAAGGTCGGCTCGCCGGACAGGTCGGTGCGCAGCACCAGCGTGTTGAGGAAGAGGCCGACCAGGTCGTGTGTCTCCAACCGGTCCCGGCTGGCGGCCGGGGTGCCCACCGCCAGGTCGGTCTGCCCGGTGTAGCGGGCCAGCAGGACCTGGAACGCGGCCAGCAGCACCATGAACGGGGTGGCGTTCGACGCCCGGCCCAGCTCGCGCAGCCGCCCGGCGACGGCCGCCGGCACCGTGAAGGTCACCAGCCCGCCGTCCGGGTTCCACGCCGGCGGCCGGGGCCGGTCGGTGGGCAGCTCCAACGGCGTCAGCCCGGCCAGCCGGTCCCGCCAGTGCGCGACCTGCCGGTCCAGGCGGTCCCCGGCGAGCCGGGTCCGCTGCCAGAGCGCGAAGTCCGCGTACTGGATCGGCAGCGGGGCGAGTGGGGAGGGCCGGTCGGCGACGAACGCCCCGTACAGGGCCGCCAGTTCGCGCAGGATGATCCCCTCCGACCAGCCGTCGGAGGAGATGTGGTGCAGGGCGAGCACCAGGGCGTGGTCGTCCCCGGCGAGCCGGACCAGCCGGGCCCGCAGCGCCGGGCCGGCGGCCAGGTCGACCGGGTCCGGTGTACCGAGCAGCTCGGTGAGGCGCTGCCGGGCCGTGTCCTGGTCGGTATGGCCGAGGTCGGTCACCGCCACCTCGACCGGGGCGGGCGGGTCGACGACCTGTGCCGGCTCGCCGTCGACCACGACGTAGCGGGTCCGCAGGATCTCGTGCCGGGCGACCAGTTCGGTCAACGCCCGGCGCAGCGCGTCGGAGTGCAGCGGGCCGCGCAGCCGCAGGCCGACGGACATCAGGTACCCGGTGCCGCCGGGCTGCAACTGGTCGAGCACCCAGAGCCGGTGCTGGGCGAAGGAGAGCGGCAGCGGACCCGTACGGGGTGCCGGGGCGATGGCGTCGGCGCGGCGGGACTGACCGGCGCCACGCAGGCGTCGCCGCAGCAGTTCCTGTCGCAGGGACGCGCTCGGGGTGTGGCTGGCGGTCACAGGTTTGCCTCCTTGAGCAGTTCCGCCACCTCGGCGTCGGAAAGCCGTGCGATCTCGTTCTCGATGGCCGTGTGCACCGCGTCGGCGAGCCCGGCCACGGTGGTCCGCTCGAACAGCAGACGCAGCGGCAGGTCGATGTCGAAGCTCTGCCGCAGGTGCGCGAGCACGCGGGTGGCGAGCAGCGAGTGGCCGCCGAGGTCGAAGAAGTCGTCCTGGACGCCCACCCGGTCGACCTCCAGCACGGTGGCCCAGATGTCGGCCACGGCCTCCTCGACCGGGGTACGGGGTGCCTCGTACGCCCGGCTGCCGGCGCGGACGGGTGTCGGGGCGGGCAGTGCCCGGCGGTCCACCTTCTTGCTGGCGGTCAACGGCAGGGCGTCCAGCACCGTCCACTGGGCCGGCACCATGTACTCCGGCAGCCGGTCGCGCAGATGGGCGCGGAGTTCGCCGACGGCCGGCGCGGTGCCGTCCCGGCAGACCAGGTAGGCGACCAGCCCCTTCTCCCCCGGCTGGGTCTCCCGGGCGACGACCGCGACCGCGCGGATCGCCGGGTGCTCGGCCAGGGCCGACTCGATCTCGCCGAGTTCGATCCGGAAACCCCGGATCTTGACCTGCTGGTCGATCCGGCCGAGGAACTCGATCGTCCCGTCCGGCCGGTGCCGGACCAGGTCGCCGCTGCGGTAGAGCCGGCCGCCGGGCCCGTCCCCGAACGGGTCGGGCACGAACCGGTCGGCGGTCAGCCCGGGCCGGTTCAGGTAGCCGCGGGCCAGGCGTTCCCCGCCGAGCAGGAGTTCACCGGGCACCCCCACCGGCACCGGGTCCAGCTGCCCGTCGACCACGTAGGCCCGGGTGCCGGGGACCGGACGGCCGATCGGCAGGGCCTCGTTCCGCTCGCCGGGCGGGTCGCCGGTGACCGGGTGCAGCAGACAGGTGACGGTCGCCTCGGTCGGGCCGTAGTTGACCAGGAACCGGCCGGGCAGTCCGGTGGCCGCCCAGCGGCGGGCGTCGGCGACGGTGACGACGTCGCTGCCGACGTTCATCAGCTTCAGGTGCCGCAGCCGGTCGTCACCGGCCGGCAGGGCGTCCATCACCTGCCGGTAGTAGGCGGGGGTGATCTCCATGTGGGTGACCCGGTGCCGGGCGAGCCGGTCCGGCAGCTCGGCCGGGCTCCAGAAGAGCGGGTCGCTGACCACCAGCGTCGCCCCGGCCAGCAGGGTGGCCATCATGCCGTCCATCGCCACGTCGAAGGTGAGCGCGGAGAGCAGCACCACCCGGTCGCCCGGGTTGATGTCGTACGCGCGGGCGATGACGCCGCAGTGGTGGGCGTACGCGCCGTGCGGGATCATCACGCCCTTGGGCCGTCCGGTCGAGCCCGACGTGTAGATGACGTAGGCGAGATCGTCCGGCCCGGTCGACGCGTCCGGCGCGGTCCCGTCCCGGCCGGCGACCAGGGCCCGGTCGGCGTCCAGGGCCACCACGGCCACCCCGTCGGCGGCGACCCGGTCGGCGAGGCGCTCGGTGGTGACCGCCACCGCCGCCCCGGCGTCGGCGAGCAGGAAACGCAGCCGCTCGATGGGGTGCTCGGGGTCGACCGGCAGGTACACCCCGCCCGCCTTGAGCACCGCGAGCAGCGTGACCACCACCTCCAGGCCGCGTTCCAGGCAGACCGCGACCGGGACCTCCGGGCGTACGCCGAGCGCGCGCAGGTGGTGGGCGAGCCGGTTGGCCCGGGTGTCCAGCTCGGCGAAGGTCAGCCGCCGGCCGTCGAACTCCACCGCCACGACGTCCGGGTGCCGCCGGACCCGCCGGGCGAACAGCTCCACCACGCCGGCGCCCGCCGCTGCGGCGGCGTCCAGCGCTCCGGCCGGCTCCCCGGCCAACGGGCCGGTCAGGTACGCCCGCTCCGCGTCGGTGGTCAGGGTCAGGTCCCGCAGGGCGGCCCCCGGCGTGGCCGCCAACTGGGCGAGCAGGTGCAGGTAGTGCCCGGCCATCCGCTCGATGCTGCCGCGGTCCCAGAGCGCGGTGGCGTACTCGAACCAGCAGCGCAACCGGCCGTGCGGGTGCCGCTCCACGGAGAGGGTGAGGTCGAACTTGGCCACCGGGTGCGCGCTGTCGACGTGCTCGATGGCGGCCGGGCCGAGGGTCGCGGTCATCCGGTCCAGGTGTTGCAGCTCGAACATCACCTGGAACAGCGGGTTGCGGGACAGGTCCCGATCGGGCCGCAGCGTGTCGACCAGCCGCTCGAAGGCGACGTCCTGGTTGCCGAACGCGTCCGTCACGGTGCGGCGCACCTGGTCGAGCAGCACCGGGAAGGGCTGGTCGTCGACCAGTTCGGCACGCAGCACCAGGTTGTTGACGAAGAAGCCGAGCAGGTCCTCGGTCTCCGGTCGGGTCCGGCCGGCGACGGGGGTGCCGACGGCCACGTCGTGCTGCCGGGCGTACCGGCCGAGCATGACCTGGAAGGCCGCCAGCAGCACCATGAACAGGGTGGCGCCCTCCCGGTTGCCCAGCTCGGCCAACGCCCGCCCGACGTCGGTCGGCACGTCGACGATGACGTTGTCGCCCGCCGGGTCCCGCAGCGCCGGGCGGGGCCGGTCGGTGGGCAGCTCCAGCGGGGTCGCCCCGGCCAGTTGCCGGACCCAGTAGGCGAGCTGGGCGTCCAGTTCGGGGCTGTCCTGGCGGGCCGTCTCCCAGACCGCGAAGTCCGCGTACTGCACGGGCAGGTCGGGAAGGACGGCGGCGGCCCCGCCCCGCGCGTACCTGCGGTAGAGGGTGTCGAGCTCGCGCAGGAGGATCTCCATCGACCACACGTCGAACGCGATGTGGTGCAGGGTCAGCGCGACCAGGTGCTCGTCGGCGGCGACCCGGATCACCTGGGCCCGGACCGGGCGTTCGGTGGCCAGGTCGAAGGGCCGGCTGGCCGCGACCCGCAGCAGCGCCTCGGCACCCTCGACGACGTCCGGGGCGCCGCTGAGGTCGATCAGCTCCCACCCGACCGGTCCCGGCGGGTCGACCACCTGCACCGGCTCGCCGTCGACCGACCGGTAGCGGGTGCGCAGGATCTCGTGCCGGTTGACCACCTCGTCCAGTGCGCGCCGGAACACCACCACGTCCAACGGGCCGGTCAGCCGCATCGAGATCGGGATCAGGTATTCGAGGCTGCCCGGTTCGAGCTGGTCCAGGAACCACAGCCGGCGCTGGCCGAGGGAGAGCGGGAGGTCCCCGTCCCGCGGCACCGGCCGGATCGCCGCGCCGGCCGGCTCGTCGGCGGGGCCGCCGGAACCGGTGCGGGCCCCGTCGAGCAGGGCGGCGAGCTCGGCGACGGTGGGGGCGGCGAAGAGCTGCCCGATGGTCAGTTCCACGTCGAGTGCCCGGCGCAGCCGCAGCACGCCCCGGATGGCGAGCAGGGAGTGACCGCCGAGGGTGAAGAAGTTGTCGTCCCGGGCGATCCGCTCGACGCCGAGCAGGTCGCCCCAGATCCCGGCGATCGTCCGCTCGGTGTCGGTGACCGGCGGCAGGTGGCTCCGGTCGGCGCCGGGGCGGGGGCCGTCGGGCGCCGGCAGGGCCGCCCGGTCCAGCTTGCCGTTCGCGGTCAGCGGGAGGGTGTCCAGGCGGATCACGGTGGACGGGACCAGCGCGGTGGGCAGCCCGTCGGCGAGCGCGTCGCGCAGTCCGTCCGCGTCGATCCGGGCGCCGGCTGCGGGCACCACGTACGCGACCAGCTCGGCGTCGCCCGCCGGCGGCCGGTACAGGGTGACCGCCGCCGCGTCGACGCCCGGCTGCCGCCGCAGGGCCGCCTCGACCTCGCCCGGCTCGATGCGTACCCCGTGCAGTTTGATCTGGTCGTCGAGGCGGCCCAGGTACTCCAGGCTGCCGTCGTCGCGCCACCGGGCCAGGTCACCGGTGCGGTACAGGCGCTCCCCCGGCGTGCCGGCGTACGGGTCGGGGGTGAACTTCTCCCCGGTGAGGGCGGCTCGCCCCAGGTAGCCGCGCGCCAGGCCGACGCCGCCGAGGCAGAGCTGGCCGGCCACCCCGACCGGCACCGGCCGGTCGCCGGCGTCGAGGACCCGGACGGTGCAGCCGGGCAACGGCCGGCCGATCGGTACGGTCCCGACCTGCTCGTCACCGCGGTACCGCCAGGCGGTGGCGTCGATCGCGCACTCGGTGGGGCCGTAGGTGTTCCAGATCTCCACGGGCAGCAGGGCGCGGAGCTGCTCGCAGAGCGCCACCGGCAACGGCTCGCCCGCCGAGCAGACCAGCCGCAGCGCGGCGCAGCCGGACAGGTCGGTCTCGTGCAGCAGCACCCGCAGCACGGACGGCACCAGTTGCAGCACCGTGACGTCGTGCGCCCGCAGCGCCCGCAGCATCGCGCCGGGGTCGCGGTGGGCGTCCGGGGCGGCCAGCACGACCGCGCCGCCGCTGACCAGTGGGGCGAGGAACTCCCACATGGAGGCGTCGAAGCCGAGGGCGGTCTTCTGGAGCACCCGGTCGGCGGCGGTGAGCCGGTACTGCTCGACGGACCACAGCACCCGGTTGCGGAGGCCGGCATGGGTGACCACGACGCCCTTGGGCCGGCCGGTCGACCCGGAGGTGTACATGACGTAGGCGGCGGCGTCGGGATCGGTGGCCGGCAGCGCAGCCGGCCCGGCGTCGGCCTCGGTGCCTGGGCCGGCCACGCCATCGATGCCGGGGTCGGCCACGCCATCGGTGTCGGGGCCGGCGTCGACGAGCACCACCGGGGCGTCACCGGCCGGCAGCAGGCCCCGCAGGGCCGACTCGGTGACCAGCACCGACACCCCGGCGTCGGCCGCCATGAACTCCAGCCGGCCGACCGGCTGGTCGGGGGGAAGGGGCACGTAGACGCCGCCGGCGAGCAGCACCCCGAGCAGCGCGGTCACCAGGTCCGGTCCACGGTGCACCGCGACCCCGACCGGGGTGCCGACGGCCACCCCGCCGGTGCGCAGGCGCGCGGCGAGACTCCGGGCGCGTCCGGCCAGCTCCGCGTAGCCGACCTCGGTGCCGTCGTCGGCGACCAGCGCGATCGCGTCGGGGGTCGCCGCCGCCTGGGCGAGGAAGAGCTCCGGCAGCCCCGGGCCGGCGGCGCGCTCGGCGCCACGACTCCACCCGCCGAGCACCTCCCGGCGTTCGCGGGCAGCCAGCAGGTCCAACTCGTCCAGGCGGTCCCGGCGGTCGACGACGACGGTCAGCAGGTGCAGGTAGTTGGCGACCATCCGGTGCACCCGGGCGGCGTCGAACAGCGCGGTCGGGAAGACGACCTCCCCGTGGTACGAGCCGTCCGGTTGCCCCACCAGTTGCAGGGACAGGTCGAACGCCGACGAGGTCCACCAGGTGGGCTGCTCGGTGACGGTCAGGCCGGGCAGGGCGAAGGGCGCCCGGTCGGCGTTGTGCAGGCCGAACCCCACCTGGAACAGCGGGTTGCGGGACAGGTCCCGCTGCGGGGCCAGCTCGGCGACGATCCGGTCGAACGGCACCTCCTGGTTGTCGTACGCGTCCAGGGTGGTCGCCCGCACCTGGTCGAGCAGGTCGGGGAAGGACGCCGGGCCCGCCAGGTCGGCCCGGAGCACGACGGTGTTGACGAAGAGACCGATCATGCCCTCCAGCTCCACCTCGTGCCGCCCGGCCACCGACACCCCGACCGCCACGTCGCGCTGACCGGCGTACCGGCCGAGCAGGAGTTGGAACGCGGCGAGGAAGACCATGAACGGGGTGGCGCCCCGGTCCGCGCCGAGTCGGGTCAGGGCGGCGGCCAGGTCCGCCGGCACGGTGAAGGTGAGGCCGTCGCCGGCGGCCTGCCAGTGCGCGGGCCGGGGCCGGTCGGTCGGCAGCTCCAGCGGGCCGAGCCCGGCCAGCCGCTCCCGCCAGTAGCCGACCTGGGCGTCGACGTGCGGCCCCGACAGCCAGTTCTCCCGCTGCCAGGCGGCGAAGTCCGCGTACTGGACGGGCAGCGGCCGCAGCGGGCTGGGCCGGCCGGCGGCGAACGCCTCGTAGAGGGTGTGCAGTTCCCGGGCGAGCACGCCCCAGGACCAGCCGTCGAAGGCGATGTGGTGCACCACGAACAGCAGGACGTGCTCGTCCGCCGCGCAGCGGATCAGCCGGATCCGCAGGGGCGGGTCCTTGCGCAGGTCGAGCGGGAGGTCGAGGGCCGCGTCCACCACCTCGTCGAGGCGGCTGTCCCGGTCGCCGTCCGGCGTCCCACCCAGGTCGACGAGGTCGATCCCGACCGGGTCGGGCGGGTCGATCACCTGCACGGCACGTCCGTCCACCGTGTCGTACCGGGTCCGCAGGATCTCGTGCCGGGCGCAGATCTCGGTCAACGCGGCCCCGAGGGCCGTGGTGTCGAGCGGGCCACGCACCCGGACCGCCTGGTGCAGCAGATACTCGCTGGCACCGGAGCGCAGCTGGTCGACGAACCAGAGCTGCTCCTGCGCCGACGACATGGCGTGCCCGCCCTCGTGATCGGGTGGTGCCGCCCCGCCGGTGTCGAGGTACCGGCTGTCGCCGTCTGCCATGGGTCTTCGCCTCCGTGTCCAGGCCCGGGCATCGCTGCGATGCCGTGGAGAGTTGCCGTTGCCGGGTGGGCGGCGCTGCCGCCGCGCCGGGGTGCTGCCGTACGCCATCTCGGTGCGGAAGGGTCTTCGGCGCACCGGCGACGGTCAGCCCGGGTCGGCGTCGGCCGCCGCGAGCGCCGCGCGGTACGGCTCCGCCATCGCCACGGCGATCCTCCGGTCGCCGGTGAACGGTTCCCGGGCGTGCGCGGCGAGCATGTTGTCCACCACCAGGACGTCGTCGCGCTGCCAGTCGAAGCGCCGCTGTGCCGCCCGGTAGCAGTCCCGCAGGTGGGCGACCACGTCGTCCGGGATCCGCCCGCCGTCGCCGTAGTAGGTGTTCGTGGGCAGCTCGGTCTCGTCGAACAGTTCCCGCAGCCCGGCGCAGACCTCCTCGGCCAGCGTGGTGACGTGGAAGAAGGTCACGTGGTTGAACCAGAGCAGCTCACCGGTCCCCGGGTGCCGGTGCACGGCGTCGCGGCGGGCGCGGGTGCGCAGCCTCGGGCCGGTCCACTCCACCTCGATGCCGCTGCCGGCGCAGTAGCGCGACACCTCGTCCCGGTCGTCGGTGTTGAACGCCCGCTGCCAGGGCACGCCGAAGCCCTCGTGGAAGTTGCGCACCACCATCCAGCCCCGGGCGACGAACTCGTCGCGCACCGCGGGGTCGATGGACCGGCACACCAGGCGGGTGTCGGCCAGCGGGGTGGCGCCCCGGGTGGCCGGGGCCCGCAGGCAGCAGAAGTACAGCGTCATGGGCCAGTCGGCCTGGTACGAGTTCTCGTTGTGCAGGAAGATCTCCTCGGCCGACGGGAAGTCCGTCGAGGTGTAGACCTGCCCCTTGATGGTGCTGCGGGGCGACGACCGCTCGGCGTAGTCCAGCGGCTCCCCGGAGAGCGTCCGGACCGCCCCCGCGAAGCCGTCCACGCCGCCGACGTCGAACCCCCGCAGCAGCACCGCCCCGTGCTCACGCAGCCGGGTCCGGATCTCGGCCCGGTT
Organism: Micromonospora sp. NPDC049051; assembly: GCF_043197575.1. NCBI lineage: Bacteria > Bacillati > Actinomycetota > Actinomycetes > Micromonosporales > Micromonosporaceae > Micromonospora > Micromonospora sp. NPDC049051. The sequence continues at coordinate 407,001 of NZ_JBICTL010000006.1, read as the reverse complement.
CGCGGCCAGCCGGGTGCCGATCGGCTCCCCCGGCGTGCCGGCGGTCAGGACGTACGGAAGCGCCTTCTCGGCCGACCCGCACGGCAGCGGTGGCACCGTCATCCGGGACGTACTCATCGCTTCTCCTGTCGGCCGCGGGGCTGCCGGTTTCGCGGCACGGCCCAGCCTGGCCGCTGAGCAACGGGTCAGAAAGAGAATCCCCGGCAAGGCTCGTACGCCTTTTTCTGCCGGTTCTTCTCTACGCCCGGTGATCGGCCTCCCGGCAGGGTGTGACCGGCAGTGGGACCAGTGTCGTGTCGTACGACACGGCTGCCCTTTCGCAAGGAGGAGCCGGCATGTCCGACGAGAACACCGACGAGCGCGTCTACCGGGTCGTGGTGAACGACGAGGAGCAGTACTCGATCTGGCTGGGTGACCGGGAGCTGCCGCTGGGGTGGCGGGCGGAGGGCACCGAGGGCACCCGCGAGGAGTGCCTGCGGCGGATCGACGAGGTGTGGACCGACATGCGCCCGCTGAGCCTGCGCAAGCGCATGGAGCAGGCGGCGGGCCGGTAGTCGTGACCGCCATGGCGAAGCTGACCGCGACCGACGGGCACCGGGTCCCGACGGCGTGGAACGACACCGAGGTCGGGTACCCGACCGACCCGTGCCTGCACGAGCTGGTCGAGGCGCAGGTACGGCGTACCCCGGAGGCGATCGCCGTGGTGGCCGACGAGCGGACCGTCCGCTACGCCGAGCTGAACCGCGAGGCCAACCGGCTCGCCCACCGGCTGCGGGCAGCCGGGGTGGGTGCGGAGTCGGTGGTGGGAGTGTGCCTGCACCGGGGCGTCGACCTGGTGGTGGCGCTGCTGGCGGTGCTCAAGTCCGGCGCGGCCTACCTGCCGGTGGACCCGGACCAGCCGGCGGAGCGGATCCGCTACCTGCTCACCGACTCGAAGGCGGCGACCGTCGTCACCGGCCCGGGTGTCGGCCACGGGCCGCTGGCCGCCGCCACCGGCGCCCCGGTCCGCGTCGACGACGACCACCGGGGGCTGCCGGACGGCGACCCCGGCCCGCTCGCCGGTCCGGACAACGCCGCCTACGTCATCTACACCTCCGGCTCCACCGGCCGCCCGAAGGGCGTCGTCGTGGCGCACCGGTCGATCGTCAACCGGGTGCGCTGGATGCCGGACGCCCGGGGCGCCGACGGCGGCGTCGTACTCCAGAAGACGCCGTTCGGCTTCGACGTCTCGGTGTGCGAGATCTTCTCCCCGCTGACCACCGGGGCGACCCTGGTGATCGCCCGTCCCGGCGGGCACCGCGATCCGGCGTACCTGGCCCGGGTGGTGGCCGATCAGGGGGTCACCTCGATCCGGTTCGTGCCGTCGATGCTGCGCGCCTTCCTGGACGTGCTGCCCGCCGGGCGGACCGCCCTGCCGTCGATCCGGCAGGTGCTGTGCAGCGGCGAGGCGCTCCCCGCGGACCTGGTGGCCGCGGCGCACGACCGGCTCGACTGCGAGGTGGTCAACCTGTACGGACCGACCGAGGCGGCGGTCGAGGTGACCAGCACCCGCTGCCGGCCCGGCGAGGCGGTGACCATCGGCCGCCCGGTGGCCAACACCCGCACGTACATCGTGGACGGCGAGCTGCGACCGGTGCCGGTCGGGGAGACCGGAGAGCTGGCGCTCGCCGGGATCCAGCTCGCCCGGGGCTATCTCGGCCGGCCGGGGCTGACCGCCGCCAGCTTCGTCCCCGACCCGTTCGCCGGCCGACCCGGGCAGCGCATGTACCGCACCGGCGACCTGGCCCGCCACCTGCCGGACGGCAGCATCGAGTACCTGGGCCGGCGGGACCACCAGGTGAAGATCAGGGGCTTCCGGATCGAGCTGGGCGAGATCGAGTCGGTGCTCGGCCAGCACCCCGCCGTCCGCGCCGCCGTGGTGGACGTGCACCACGGCGCGGCCGGCGGCCCGCAGCTCGTCGCGTACCTGCTGCCGGCCGGACCGGATCCGGTCGACCACCGGGCGGTCCGCGCGTACCTGGCCGAACGGGTGCCGGAGCACCTGGTCCCGCAGAGCTGGGTGGCCCTCGACGAGCTGCCCCTGACCGACAGCGGGAAGGTCGACCGCCGGCGGTTGCCGGCGCCCGCCCCGGCCGGGTCGGTGACCGACGGCGCACCGACGGCGCCGCGTGACTCCACCGAACAGGCCGTCGCCGAGGTGTGGACCGAGGTGCTGGGCGTCGACGGCTGCGGGGTGCACGACGACTTCTTCGACCTCGGCGGCCACTCCCTGCTGGCCACCCAGGTCGTCGCCCTGCTGCACGAACGTTTCCCGGTCGACCTGCCGGTCAGCGCGGTCTTCGAGGCACCGACCGTGGCGGAGCTGGCGACGGTGCTGCGGCGGGCCGTCGAGGAACGGGTGGCGGGGATGTCCGAGTCCGAACTGGAGACGATGTTGGCGCAGGTGGGTAAGGCGTGAAGACTCCCGAGGTCCCGTCCCGGTCCGTCCCCGAGCCGGCTCCCGCCGGCACCGCCACGGATCCCGCGCACACTCCGCCGCTTCCCGTACCCGGCACCCCGCCCCCGGCCGACGACCGCCGGCAGGCGCTGATGGCGGCCCTGCTGGCCGGGCGGGCGCGCGGCCGGTCGCGGGCCACCCCGGACTCGCCGCGCCGGCCGGCCGGTCCGCTGCCGCTGTCCTATCCGCAGCAGGGGGTGTGGCTGCTCGACCAGATCCGGCCCGGCGGCGCCGAGTACGTCGTGCCGTTCAGCTGGCGGTTGACCGGTCCGCTCGACCCGGCGGCCCTCCGTGACGCCTGGCGGGAGGTGGTCCGGCGGCACGAGGTGCTGCGGACCCGCTACCAGGTGGTGGACGGCCGGCCGAGCCAGGTGGTCGGCCCGGCCGAGCCGGTCGCGCTGCCGGTCGTCGACCTCAGCGGGTACGCCGGGTCGCAGCGGCGGGAGCTGCTGGAGACGCTGATCCGGGACGAGGCGAGCGTGCCGTTCGACCTGGGGCGGGACGCGCCGCTGCGGGTCCGGCTGGTCCGGCTCGCCGAGCAGGAGCACGTCCTGGTGCTGGTCGCCCACCACATCGCGTTCGACGGTTGGTCGGTCGGCGTACTGGCCCGGGAACTCGGCGCGCTCTACCCGGCGCTGGTCGCCGGCGTACCGTCCCCGCTCGCCCCGCCGCCGATCCAGTACGCGGACTTCGCGCTGCGGCAGCGGGAGCGGGCGGCCGGTTGGACCGGTCAGCTCGACCACTGGCGCGACCGGCTGGCCGGCCTCGTGCCGCTGGAACTGCCGGCCGACCGGCCCCGCCCGCCGGTGCAGGACCCGACGGGTGCGACGCTGCCGTTCACCGTGCCGGTCGATCTCGGGCGCGCCCTCGCCGCGCTCGGTCGCCGGCACCGGGCGACCCCGTTCATGGTGCTGCTGGCCGTGTTCCAGGTCCTGCTGGCCCGCTACACCGGGCAGACCGACGTGGCGGTGGGCACCCCGGTCGCCGGGCGTACCCGGCCCGAGGTCCAGGACCTGATCGGGTACTTCGTCAACACGCTGGTGCTGCGCACCGACCTGTCCGGCGAGCCGACCTTCGTCGAGGTGCTGGCCCGGGTCCGCGAGACGGTGCTGGACGCGCAGTCGCACCAGGACGTGCCGTTCGAGCGGATCGTCGACGCGTTGGCCCCGGAGCGGGACCTGTCCCGCAACCCGCTGTTCCAGACCATGTTCGTGATGCAGAACGCCACGGCGGCCGACTTCGCCGGGGCGGGGTTGCGGGCGCGGCAGGTCCCCACGCTCTGGCACACCGCGAAGTTCGACCTGACCATGCAGATGGCCGAGGAGGCGGACGGCTCCTTCGCCGCGGTGGTCGAGTACGCGACGGCGTTGTTCGACGGCGCGACCGCCGAGCGGTTGGCCGGGCACTACCGGCAGCTGTTGAGCGCGGTCGTCGCCGACCCGCAGGCCCCGGTCACCCGGCTGCCCATGCTCACCGGCACCGAGACCGCCCAGCTCGCGGCCTGGAACGACACCGCCGTCGACCATCCCCGCCACACCCTGCTGCACGAACTGATCGAGGCGCAGGCGGACGCCACCCCCGACGCGGTCGCCGTGCTCGACGATGCCGAGGAGCTGACGTACGCCCAGCTCGACGCCCGCGCCAACCAGCTCGCCCACCGGCTGATCGCCCTCGGCGCCGGCCCCGAACAGATCGTGGCCGTCAGCGCGCGACGCCGCGTCGCGCTCGCCGTGGCCCTGCTCGCCGTGCTCAAGAGCGGCGCCGCGTACCTCCCGCTCGACCCGACCCATCCCGTCGGGCGGCTGCGCTGGATGCTCACCGACACCGGCGACCCGATCACCCTCGTCGACACCCCCGACCAGCACGACTGGCACGCCGGCCCACGGGTCCACCTGGACGACGCCACCCTCGCCGACGAACCCGGCGGGCGTCCCCACGTCAGCGCCGACGACCGCAACCCCGCCTACCTGATCTACACCTCGGGCTCCACGGGCCGCCCCAAGGGCGTCCTCGTCGACCACCGCGCCATCGTCAACCGTCTCCGCTGGATGCAGGACGCCTACCGCCTCGACCACGCCGACCGGGTCCTGCAGAAGACCCCGCACACCTTCGACGTCAGCGTCTGGGAGTTCTTCTGGCCCCTGACGGCCGGCGCCGCCCTGGTCATGGCCCGGCCCGACGGGCACCGCGACCCCACCTACCTCGCCGAGACCATCGACCGGCGACGCGTCACCACCATCCACTTCGTCCCGTCGATGCTGCGCGCCTTCACCACGTATCTCGCCACGACGCGCACCACGCTGCCCCACCTCCGCCGCGTCATCTGCTCCGGCGAGGCCCTCCCCGACGACCTCGCCGCCGCCGTGCACGCCCATCTCGACGTCGAGCTGCACAACCTCTACGGTCCCACCGAGGCCGCCGTCGACGTCACCGCCACCCCGGTCCACCCCGGGCGTGCCGTTACCATCGGCGCCCCGATCGCCAACACGGGCACCCACATCCACGACCGCTGGGGCAACACCGTGCCCGTCGGCGTCCCCGGAGAACTCCTCCTCACGGGCGTCCAACTCGCCCGGGGCTACCACCGTCAACCCGCCCGCACCGCCGAACGCTTCACCCCCACCGACGGCGGTCGGCGCGCGTACCGCACCGGCGACCAGGCCCGCTGGCGCCCCGACGGCACGATCGAGTACCTCGGCCGCCTCGACCACCAGGTCAAGATCCGCGGCAACCGCATCGAGCTCGGCGAGATCGAAGCCACCCTGGCCGGCCATCCCGGCGTCCACACCGCCGTCGTCCACCCGCACGGCCCCGGCGACGACCGGCAACTCGTCGCCTACCTGGTCGTCGCCGACGGCCATCCCGTCGACCCCGACACGCTGCGCGCCCACCTGCGCGCCCAGCTGCCGGAGTACATGGTCCCCACCCGCTGGATCACCCTCCCCGCACTGCCCCTGACCAGCAGCGGCAAGATCGACCGCAACGCGCTCGCCCCGCCCGACGCCCAGGCCGCGCGGACCGGCGACCACACCCCACCGACCACCCCCACCCAGCACCTGGTCGTCGCCGCCTACGCCCAGGCGCTCGCCGAGCACAGCGGACCGATCGGCGTCCACGACCGCTTCTTCGACATCGGCGGCGACAGCATCCGCGCCATCCGGGTCGTCGGGAACCTCCGCGACCAGGGACTCGACGTCACCGTCACCGATCTCTTCCGGTACCGGACGGTCGCCGAGCTCGCCGACGCCGTCGACGCCCGGGAACGCGGACTGCCGACCGGGGCCACCCGCCTGGTGGAGCGGTTCGCGCTGATCCACCAGGAGGACCGGGCCCGGCTGCCCGAGGGCGTGGTCGACGCGTACCCGCTGTCGATGGTGCAGGCCGGCATGGCGTACGAGATGCTCGCCGATCCGACCGGCGAGCTCTACCTGAACAGTCTCTGCTACCCGGTCGAGGGCGACACGTTCGCGCTGCCGGCCCTGCGCGCCGCCGCCCGGCTGCTCGCCGCCCGGCACGAGATCCTGCGGGCCTCGATCGATCTGACCTCCTACCGCGAGCCGCTCCAGCTGATCCACCCGGACGCGGAGATCCGGGTCGGCCACACCGACCTGCGGGACGTGCCGGTCGCCGAGCGGGAAGGCACGGTCGCCCGGCTGGTCGCCGAGGAGCGGCGGGACCGGTTCGACCTGGGTACGCCGTCGCTGCTGCGGCTGCACGCCTACCGGTTGACCGACGACCGGTGGCGGCTGCTGGTCAGCTACAGCCACGCCATCCTGGACGGCTGGAGCCAGAACTCGCTGGTCCCGGAGCTGCTGTCGTACTACCGCCGGATCCGCGACGGGCAGGATCCGCGGCCCGCCCCGGCACCGGCCGTCCGGTTCGCCGACGCGGTGGCCCTGGAGCGGCGGGCCGTGGCCGCCGGGGTGGACCGGGAGTTCTGGGCGTCCCGGGTACGCACCCACGAGCGGCTCGCTGTCCCGACGGCATGGGCGGGTACGGGTGCCCGGTACCGGGCGGTGCGGTTGCCCTTCGCCGACCTCATGCCGGGCCTGCGGGAGCTGGCCCGCACGGCGGACGTACCGCTGAAGAGCCTGCTGTTCACCGCGCACCTGGCCGTGCTGGGCACCCTGACCGGGCAGCGGCGCTTCCACAGCGGGCTGGTCTGCAACGGACGGCCCGAGCTGACCGACGGTGACCAGGCGCGGGGGATGTTCCTCAACACCGTGCCGTTCGCCGTGGAGCTGACCGGATCGAGCTGGGCCGGGCAGGCCCGCGAGGTCTTCGCCGAGGAGGTCGCGCTCTGGCCGCACCGGCACTACCCGTTGCCGGCGATGCAACGCGAGTGGGGCAACCAGCAGCCGCTGGTCGACATCTTCTTCAACTACACCGACATGCACGTGCTCGACCTGGACGGCATCGACCGGTCGGCGATCACCGACACCACCCCGAACGAGTTCGGCCTCTCGGTGTCCAGCGAGCCCGGTCAGCTGATCATCGAGGCCGGCACCGACCGGATCTCCGACGGCCACCTGGACCTGGTCACCCGGACCTACCGGCGGGTGCTGGAGGCGATGGTCGCCGACCCGGCGGGCGACCCGCGCCGGGTCGGACTGCCGGAGCCCGACCGGTGCGTCCTGCTCAAGCTGGGCGCCGGCGGCCCGCTGCCGGTCCCGGACGCGACGCTGCCCGAGCTGGTCGCCCGGCAGGTGGCGGCCACCCCGGACGCGGACGCGGTGGTCTTCGGCGACGACGTGCTCAGCTACGCCGAGCTGGACCGCCGGGCCAACCGCCTCGCCCACCACCTGCGGGAGCTGGGCGTCGGGCCGGGGACGCTGGTCGGGGTGCACCTGCACCGCGGCGCCGACCTGGTCGTGGCGTTCCTCGCGGTGCTGGCCGCCGGTGGCGCGTACCTGCCGCTGGATCCCGACCACCCGGCGCGGCGGACGGCCTTCATGCTGGCCGACGCCGGCGCGCAGGTGATGGTGACCGGGACCGCGCTGGCCGGGCGGCTGGACACCGCCGGCATCCGCACGGTGCTGCTGGACGCCGAGCACGCGGCGATCGCCGCCCGTCCGCAGCGGCCGCTGACCGACCGGCCGTCCGCCGACGACCTGGCGTACGTCATCTACACCTCGGGATCGACCGGCACCCCGAAGGGGGTGATGATCAGCCACCGGGGGCTGGGCAACTTCCTCGCCGCGATGCGGCACCGGCCGGGTCTGCCGGCCGGCGCCACCGTGGTCGGGCTGACCACCGTGTCGTTCGACCCCTCGGTGCTGGAGCTGTACCTGCCGCTGCTGGTCGGCGGCCGGGTGGTGGTGGCCGACGCGGAGCAGACCCGGGACCCGCAGCGGATGGCCGAGCTGATCGACACCGCCCGGCCGGCGGTGCTCCAGGCCACCCCGGTGACCTACCGGATGCTGCTGGACTCCGGCTGGTCCGCGCCCGCCGGCACGGTCGTCCTCTGCGGCGGCGAGAAGCTGCCGACCGAACTGGCGGTCCGGCTCGCCTCGGCGGGGGCCACGGTGTGGGACATCTACGGGCCGACCGAGACCACGGTCTGGTCCACCACGACCCGGTTGGCTCCGGACGGCCGGCCCGTCGACTTCGGCATGGCCCCGAACGCCGGGCTCTACCTGCTGGACGAGCGGCTGGAGCCGGTGCCGGTCGGCGTCCCCGGTGAGGTCCACATCGGCGGGGACGGGGTGGCCTGGGGCTACCGGGCCCGGCCCGCGCTCACCGCGGACAGGTTCGTCCCCGACCCGCACTCCGCGCTGCCGGGTGCGCGCATGTACCGCACCGGCGACCTGGCCCGCTGGCACGCCGACGGGCACCTGGAGATCCTCGGCCGGGTCGACCACCAGGTGAAGATCCGGGGGCACCGGATCGAACCGGCCGAGATCGAGGCGGCGCTGCTGGCCCACCGGCACGTCCGGGCCGCCGTGGTGCACCCGCAGCGGTACGGCGGGGAGCAGGAACTGGTCGCGTACCTGGTCGGCGGCGAGCACCCGGTGCCGACCGGTGCACAGCTGCGCGAGTTCCTGCTCCGCACCCTGCCGGACCACATGTGCCCGGCCGCCTACGTACCGCTGGACGCCCTGCCGCTCACCCCGACCGGCAAGGTCGACCGCAACGCCCTGCCGGTGCCGCGCCCGGGGGCCGACGGGGGCCGCGAACCCGTACGGGCGGCGCCGCGCAGCGCCGACGAGCGGACGGTCGCGCAGGTGTGGGGCGAGGTGCTCGGCACCGACGAGGTGGGGGTGCACGAGAACTTCTTCCAGGCCGGCGGGCACTCGCTGCTGGCCACCCGGGTCGCGATCCGGCTGCGTACGCTGCTGCGCGTCGACGTGCCGGTCCGGGCCCTGTTCGACCACCCGACCGTCGCCCGGCTGGCCGGGGCGCTGCCCGGCTATCCGAAGCTCGACGACCAGCGGGCGCTGCCGAGGCTGACCGCCCGCAACCGGCTGGCCGACGTCGCCGCCCGCCGGGGTGCCCGGTGACCCGGCTCGACGGTCCGGTCGCCGGGGAGCGGATCCCACCGCTGCACCGCAACCGGGACTTCCTGCTGCTGTGGAGCGGGTCGGCGGTCTCCATGCTCGGCTCGACCGCGTCGCTGGTGGCGTACCCGCTGCTGGTGCTGGCGCTGACCGGCTCGCCGGGCGCCGCCGGGCTGGCCGGCTTCGTATCGCTGCTGCCGACGCTGCTGTTCCAGCTGCCGGCCGGAGCGCTGGTGGACCGGTGGGACCGCCGGCGGGTGATGATCTGGTGCGACGTGCTGCGTGCGCTGGGGGTGGGCAGCATCGTGGCGGCGATCGCCGGCGGCGAGCTGCACCTGTGGCACGTGCTGGCCGTCGGGTTCGTCGAGGGGACGCTGTCGGTCGCGTACGAGCTGGCGGCCGGCGCCGCAATCCCGAACGTGGTGCACCCGAGTCAGGTGACCACCGCGCTGTCGCGCAACGAGGCCCGGGAGCGGGCCGCGGTGATGGCCGGCACCCCGCTCGGCGGCGTGCTGTTCGGGCTGGGGCGGGCCTGGCCGTTCGTGCTGGACACGGTCTCCTACCTGGTCTCCCTGGTGACGCTGCTGTTCATCCGCCGCGACTTCCAGGCCGCGCCGGGCGGCGCGACCGCCCCGGACGCGGGCACCGGGACGCCGGCCGTCGCACTCACCCACGGGCTGCGCTGGCTGTGGGGGCAGCCGTTCCTGCGGACGGCCACCCTGCTGGTCGCCGGCAGCAACCTGCTGTTCCGCGTCCTGTTCCTGATCGTCATCGTGGCGTTCGAGGCCGCCGGAGCGGCGCCCGCGGCCATCGGCCTGCTGCTCGGGGTGGCCGGCACCAGCGGGGTGCTCGGTTCGCTGGTGGCGACCTGGTGCGCCGGCCGGTTCCCGATGCGCACGATCGTCATCGCCGCGAACTGGGTGTGGGCGCTGATGGCCACCGTCATCGCGGTCACCGACGACCGCTACCTGATCGGTGCCGCGTACGCCCTGATGTGGTTCGTGGGGCCGATCTGGAACGTGGCGGTCGCGGGCTACCAGATGGCCCGCACCCCCGATCGCATCCAGGGCCGGGTGCTCAGCGCGGTCAGCCTGCTGGCCAACGGCGCGGTCGCGGCCGGTTCCCTGGCCGGGGGCTACCTGCTGGAGGCACTCGGGCCGACCCACGCCGCGTGGTCGATGGCCGTCTGGATGGTCCTGCTCGCCGCACTGGCGACGCTGAGCCGCTCGGTACGTCGAGCGGACTTTCTGCCGATCGAGCCCCCTAGGAGGAGCTGAAGGTGTTGCGCACCATACTGAAATCGAAGATCCACCGCGCGGTGGTCACCCAGGCCGACCTGCACTACGTCGGCTCGCTGACCATCGACGAGGATCTGATGGACGCCGCCGACCTGCTCGCCGGCGAGCAGGTGCACGTGGTGGACATCAACAACGGTGCCCGCCTGGAGACGTACGTCATCGCCGGGGAACGCGGCAGCGGGGTCATCGGGATCAACGGGGCCGCGGCGCGGCTGATCCACCCCGGCGACCTGGTCATCATCATCAGCTACGCGGCGATGGCCGACCCGGACGCCAAGGGGTACACGCCCCGGGTGGTGATGGTGGACGAGGCCAACCGGATGCTCGGCACCACCGACGACCCGGCCGAGGCGATCCCCGGCACCGCGACCGTCTCCGGGCACACCCTGCGGGCAGCTACGGAGCGCCGTAGCGGGAGCGAACATGCCCCCCGGTGAGACCGACGTCGGCGGGGTGCTGAACGCGATCGGCGGCTCCCCACTGGTCCGGCTGGACAAGCTGATGCCCGACGCCCCGTTCACCCTGTGGGCGAAGCTGGAGGCGCACAACCCGGGCGGCAGCATCAAGGACCGCTCGGCGTTGGGCATGCTGATCGACCGGCTCCGGGCCGGGCAGCTGCAACCCGGCCGGTCGGTGGTGGTCGAGTCCAGTTCGGGCAATCTCGGCATCGGGCTGGCCCAGGTGTGCCGCTACTTCGGCATCCGGTTCATCTGCGTGGTGGATCCCCGGACGAACGCGCAGAACATCGCGGTCATGCGGGCGTTCGACGCCGAGGTGGAGGTGGTGACCCGTACCGACCCCGCCACCGGCGAGTACCTGCCGCAACGCATCCGCCGGGTCCAGGAGCTGGTCGCGACCATCCCGAACGCCTGGTGGCCGGACCAGTACGCCAACCCGTTGAACCCCCGCGCCCACGAGACGACCATGCGGGAGATCGTCGAGGGGGTGCCCGCCCCGCTGGACTTCCTGTTCTGCGCGACCAGTTCCTGCGGCACCCTGCGCGGCTGCGCCGACTACGCGCGCCGGCACGCACTGGCGCTGACCATCGTCGCGGTGGACGCCGCCGGCAGCGCGATCTTCGATGACCATCCCCCGCGCAAGCGGCTCATCCCCGGCCATGGCGCGGGGATCCGGCCGAAGCTCTACCGGGACGGGCTGGCCGACAAGGTGGTGCACGTCGACGACCTGGACTGCGTGGCCGGGTGCCGCCGGCTGGCCCGCCGGGAGGCCATCCTCGCCGGCGGCTCGTCCGGCGCGGTGGTGGCCGCCGTGCGGCAGCTGCGCGACCTGATCCCGGCGGGCGCGACGTGCGCGCTGATCTTCCCGGACCGGGGCGAGCGCTACCTGAACACGATCTACGACGACGACTGGGTGACCGGGCACTTCGGCGACGTCGCCCACCTGTGGAGGGACCGGAGCATGAGCGTGCCGCCATGTTGATCGCATCCGCCGCCGAGGTCCGGCAGATCCTGGCCGGCCGCGAGGACGCCGTCCTGGACGCGGTCCGCCGCGCCTACGTCCTGCACGCGCGGGGGCGTACCGTGCTGCCGCACTCGGTGTTCCTGCGGTTCCCCGAGGACGCGCGCAACCGGATCATCGGGCTGCCCGCGTACCTGGGCGACGATGCGCCGGTCGCCGGCATGAAGTGGATCTCGTCCTTCCCCGGCAACGTCGACCGGGGGCTGGCCCGCGCCTCCGCCGCGATCGTCGTGAACTCGATGACCGACGGCCACCCGGTCGCGCTGATCGAGGGCGCCACCATCTCCGCCCGGCGGACGGCCGCCAGCGCCGCCCTGGCCGCCGGCGCCCTCGCCCCGCCGGCCGGCGGCGTCTCCCTGATCGGCTGCGGCGTGATCAACTTCGAGGTGCTGCGGTTCCTCCGCGCGGCGCTGCCCGGCCTGACGGAGGTGACCGTCTTCGACCTGGACGCCGGGCGGGCCGCCGCGTTCGCCCGGCGCTGCGCGCGGTGGGACCTGAAGGTACGCGTCGCCGGCGACGTCGAGGAGGCCCTCGGCGCCCACCCGCGGGTCTGCCTGGCCACGACGGCGGGCGTACCGCACCTGGGGCTGGCGCACTGCCGGCCGGGGGCACTCGTGCTGCACCTGTCGCTGCGCGACATCTTCCCGGCGGACATCATCACCGCCGTCAACGTGGTCGACGACGCCGACCACGTCTGCCGGGCGGCCACCTCGCTGCACCTGGCGGAACAGGAGACCGGCAACCGCGACTTCATCGCCGCCGGCATCGGCGAGATCCTGGACGGGGCGTCCTGGCGGCACGATCCGCACCGGGTCACCGTCTATTCGCCGTTCGGCCTGGGCGTGCTCGACCTCGCCGTGGCCGAGCTGGTACGGCGCACCGCGGAACGCGACGGCACCGGCACCCGGCTGCCGGACTTCCTGACCGTCCCGCCGGAGGACCCGGATGCCGACTGAGCCCGCCGTCGCACCCTGGAACGACACGGCCACGCCGTACCCGGGACAGCCGGCCCTGCACGAGCTGGTGCACGGGCAGGCGGCGCGCACGCCGGACGCCGTGGCCGTGGTCACCGAGCGCGAACAGCTCAGCTACGCCGAACTGGTGGGGCGGGCCAACCGGCTCGCCGACCAGCTGGTCGCCCGGGGCGTCGGCCCGGAGTCCCGGGTCGGGGTGTGCCTGCACCGGGGCGGCGACATGGTGGTGGCGCTGCTCGGCATCCTCACCGCCGGCGCCGCCTACGTGCCACTGGACCCGGATCACCCGCCCCGGCGGCTCGCCCTGCTGGTGGCCGACGCGGGGCTGCACACCCTGGTGGCCGACCCGGACCTGCCGACCCTCGCCGAGGCGGGCCGGAGCGTCGCCACGGTGTCGGTCAGCCGGGAGGGCACCGGCTGGCCGGCCCCGGCACCGCAGGTCGCCGTCGACGCGGAACACCCGGCGTACGTCCTCTACACCTCCGGCTCCACCGGCCGGCCCAAGGGCGTGGTGGTCCCGCACCGGGCCATCGTCAACCGGGTCCGCTGGGGGCTGGACGCGCATCCGCTGGGCCCCGACGACCGGGTGCTCCAGAAGTCCCCGTACGGCTTCGACGTCTCGGTGCCGGAGGTCTTCGGCACCCTGGCCGCCGGCGCGCGGCTGGTGCTGGCCCGCCCGGGTGGGCACCGCGACCCGGCCTACCTGGTCGACACGATCCGCCGGTACGGGATCACGGCCATCCACTTCGTACCGTCCATGCTGCGGGTGTTCCTCGCCGAGGTTCGCGACACCGGGGCCCGCCTGCCCAGCCTGCGCCGGATCACCTGCAGCGGCGAGGAGCTCACCGACGACCTGGTCACCGAGGCCGACGAGCTGGTCGGCTGCGAGCTGCTCAACCTCTACGGCCCGACCGAGGCGGCGGTGGAGGTCACCGAATGGCGCTGCCGGGCGGGTGAGCCGGTCAGCATCGGGCACGCGGGGGCGAACACCCGCACCCACATCCTCGACGAGCGCGGCGAACCGGCGGAGGTCGGCGAGCTCTGCCTGGCGGGGGTGCAGCTCGCCCGCGGCTACCTCGACCGGCCGGGGCTGACGGCCGAGAAGTTCGTTCCCGACCCGTTCGGCCCGCCCGGCTCGCGGCTGTACCGCTCCGGGGACCTGGCCCGGCGGCGGCCCGACGGCGCGATCGACTACCTGGGCCGGATCGACCACCAGGTCAAGATCCGGGGTCACCGGGTCGAACTCGGTGAGATCGACGCCGCGCTGCGTGCCGTCCCGGGGGTACGCGCCGCCGCCACGACGGTGCACGCCGGGCAGCTCGTCGGGTACGTCGTGGCCGGCACCGTCCCCGCCGTCCGGGTGCTCCGGGCCCACCTCGCCGAACGGCTGCCCGGCTACCTGGTCCCGTCGGTGTTCGTGGCCGTGCCGGCGTTGCCGGTCAGCCCGAGCGGCAAACTGGACCGGGCGGCCCTGCCCGCGCCCGACGGGCACCGGCTCGCCGACGGGGAGCGGGTCGCCCCGCGTACCGACGACGAGCGCCGGCTCACCGACCTCTGGGCCGAGGTGCTCGGCACCGGGCCGGTCGGGGTGCACGACGCCTTCGTCGAGCTGGGCGGCGACTCGCTGGCGGCCACCCGGGTCTGCTCCCGCGTCCGCCAACTGTGGGGCTGGTCGCTCTCCCCCGCCGACGTGCTCACCGCCACCGTGGCCGAACTCGCCACGCGGGGCACCGGCGGTGGTCCGGCGACCGGCGCGGGGGCCGCAGCCGCCGGGGCCCCGCCGTCGGCCGCACCGGGCGCCGACGCCGCCCGGCCGGCCGAAGGGTCGCTCAGCGCCGCCCAGCACCGGATCTGGTTCGCCGACCAGCTCGATCCGGGGTCGACCACCTACACGATCGTCGAGTCCTACCGGCTGCGCGGACCGGTCGACGTCGACGCGCTGCGCGCCGCCCTGGCGGACACGGTACGCCGGCACCCGGCCCTGCGGACCACCTTCGGGTCCCGGCGCGGCGTGCCGTACGCGCAGGTCGGGCAGGACGCCCGGGTGCCGATCGAGGTGCGCGCAGTGGCCGACGTCGCCGAGGCGGAGGCGGCCGTCGAACGGCTCGCCGCCGTGCCGTTCGCGCTCGCCGAGGGGCCGTTGCTGCGGGTCGCCCTGCTGCGGCTGGCCTCCGGGGATCACGTCCTGGCCGCCACCGTCCACCACATCATCGCCGACGACTGGTCGATGGACGTACTGTGGCGCGACCTCTGCCAGGCGTACGCGCGGCGCCGCCAGGGCCACGCGGAGGCCGTCGACCCGTTGCCGCCGGCCCCGCTCCCGCCGACCGACCCGGCCGACCTCGACTACTGGCGTCGGCACCTCGCCGGCGCGCCGTCCACCCTGGACCTCCCGACCGACCGGCCCAGACCGGCGCGCCCGCGGCCGGCCGGGGCCACCCTCCGGTTCGGTCTCCCGGCGGAGACCACCGCCGCGGTACGGGCCCTGGCCCGGGCCACCGGCTCGACCCCGTACATGGTGCTGCTCACCGCGTTCACCGTGCTGATCGGAGGGCTGGCCGGCCGCGACGACCTGGTGATCGGTACCTTCGCCGGCAACCGCGACACGGAGGAGGCCGGGAACGGCATCGGGATGTACGCCAACACCCTCGCCCTGCGGCTGCCCTGCCCGTCCGGGGCGACCTTCACCGACCTGCTGCGCCAGGTACGCGACGTGGCGCTGGCCGGGTACCGGCACCAGGGGTACCCGTTCGACCGGTTGGTGACGGCGCTGCGCCCGAAGCGCGACCTGCGCCACAACCCGGTGGTCCAGGTCGCCTTCCAACTTCTCGGCGACCTGACCGGTCGGCTCCGGCTCCCCGGGGTCACCGCCGAACCGTTGCGGCACGGCCAGGGCGGCTCCCCCTTCGACCTGCTGCTCACCGTGCGGGAGGAAGGGACGCGGCTGACCGGGTGGTTGCAGTACCACGGCGAGCTGTTCACCGCCGACCGCGCGGCTTCGATCGCCGACAGCTTCACCGGCATCCTCACGGCGGCGGTGCGCCGTCCCGACCAGGCGGTCGGGAGGTTGGCGCGGCAGTGGGTCGCGGTTTCCGCCGCGGAGAATGCGGGGGCGGCGGCCGACAATGTGGGTGAGGCGGCCCGATGAGCGGGCCGGTGGGCCGTTCCTAGCCTGGGCCGGAAGGTGCCACCACGCCCACCAGCCCAGGAGACGATCATGAGAAACGAGTCGAAGCCCGTACTCACCGCCCAGCAACTGCGGGTGCTCGAACTCGTCGCCGAGGGCTACGACAACGCGGGGATCGCGCGGGAGCTGCGCTGCTCACCGCACAGCGTGAAGAACATCATCTACGACCTCATGGCCCGGTTGCAGGTGTCCAACCGGGTCCATGCGGCAGCGTACGCCATCCGGCAGGGGCTGATCTGACTCGGATCAGCCCCTCGCGTCCGACTCAGATCAGCCCCTCGCGCAGGGCGCGCGCCACGGCGTGCGCCCTGTTGCGCACCTGCCAGCGCTGGGTGATCGTGTGCACGATGCCGGTCACGGTGCGGACCGAGTAGGCCAGCGAGCGGGCGATCTCCGCGGTCTCGTGCCCGTCGGCGAGCATGAGCAGCACCGCCCGCTCCCGCTTGGTGAGCTGCCGGGCCACCGGCCGTTGCGGCGCCCGGTCGCCGGCCCGGGTCAGCAGGTCCGACGGTACGGTGAAGCTGCCGCCGGCCGTCGCCCGGATCGCCGGGCGCAACCGCTCCGGGCGGGCCTCGCACCGGCGCAGCAGTCCGCCGGCACCCGCCTCCACGGCCTCGACCACATCCGACTCCCCCGTCGTGTCGGTCATCAGCAGCACCCGCCGGCCGGCGCGGGACAGCGAGCGCAACAGGACCAGCACGGCGTCGCTGACCTCGGCGGTCACCATCAGCACCACGTCCGGCCGGTCGGCCACCACGGTCAGCTCCGGGCAGGCCCGCACGATGTCGTCGACCCCGGCCCGTACCGCCGGATCGGCGGCGATGACCTGCACCCGTGTCTGCTCGTCCATGCGCACCACTCCTGGCTCCTCGTCGCTGACGGACGGCAAGGAGAATGTCACCGCGGCCCCGGCGACCGGTACGGGGAACGGCCCCCATATTCCCGCACCGGCAGGCGGCACGCCGCCGTCACCGGCGGCGTCCGCGAGGCCCCGGGTCCGGCCCGCCGCGCGGGGCGGGCCGGACACGCAGGGTCGGAGGGCCGATCAGCAGGTCTGGACCGGGCCCGACTTGTGCGTTCCGACCCGACCGACCACGGTCAGGTCGGTCAGCGCCGTGTTCGCGCCCCGGTGGATGTAGCACGAGTACCGGTGCTGGTTGATCACTTCCAGGTGGATGTGCGCGCCGCTGTCGCCGTTGACCTGGTAGCAGGTCGACCAGCGGAACCGGCCCGTCTCGCCGAGTTTGGTCCACGGGCCGACCGTCGCGCCGACGTAGATGCCGGCGGGCTTGTTGGTGACGTGCATGACGTCCGCCCGGCCGAGGATCTCGCCGGTGCTGGCGTCACGCGCCTCGAGCCCGATGCGGTATCCGCCGTCGGCCAGCTGCCCGGTGGCGCAGCCGGCCCTGACGGTGACCACCCGGACCGTCACGGCGTGCCCGGCTGCGGTCTTGGTGCCGAAGGGCGACACCACGGTCGCGCCCGGGTTGCGGTAGATGTCGACCGACCAGTCGTTGAGGTATCCCCAGTTCGAGAAGACCCGGTGGTGCCTCGCCGGTCCGGACACGCCGAAGCGGTCCCAGGTGGAGGCGCCCTGGATCGGCGGGTAGATGTTCACCGTGTCCGCGACGGCGTGGGCCTGAGCCGCCGGGGTGGGTGCCAGGGCCATGCCGATCGCGAGCAGGAGGCCCGCCGAGACGGCGGTGATTCTTTTCAGGTTCACGGTGTCTGCCTGCCAATTCAGGGGACGGGCGAGTGCGGCGCGGTGTCCCCGGCCGTCGCTCGCGCAACTGGTTCGAGGACGGCGTCCGGTTGGCCGGTTCGTGGACGGCCAGCCGGACGACCGGCTGGATGTTAACGCTCAGATATGCAAATGTCGCTATTTCCCGCCGGAGTTAGGGGTGCCGCTCGTCCCGACGCCCACCCGGTGAAGGAATCCTTCGCCAACAAGAAGCTCGGCGCAAGGTCTCGACATAGACGAACGTCGAGCTATATGGTACGGCGAACCGGGCGGCGTGATCACGGTCGCCCCTTCGCAGTCGATGAGGAGTGACGGTGACTGTGCGGAGACCCTCACGCCGGGTGAGCCAACTGCTCGGCGGGGCAATGATCCTGACGATCGGGCTGACCGGCCAGCCGGCCCAGGCCGGGCCCCAGCAAGACACGAAGACGCTCGCCGTCGCCTTCGACCAGGCGGCGGCCCGCTCCGACGTACCGCGCGACCTGCTCGCCGCGCTCGGATACGCGGAGACCCGGCTGGACAACCACAACGGCGAACCCAGCGCCTCCGGCGGGTACGGCGTGATGCACCTGACCAGCAACCCGAAGGTGCAGACCCTCGACGAGGCCGTGCGCCGTACCCGGTTGGACCGTGCCGAACTGCGCAGCCGCGACGCGGCGAACGTCACCGGCGCGGCGGCGGTGCTCCGCTCGTACGCCGACCAGGCCGGGCTGACCCCGACGCAGCGCGACGACGTCAACCAGTGGTACGGCGTGATCGCCCGCTACGGCGGCTCGTCGGACAAGGCCACCGCCCGGCTGTACGCCGACGCCGTGTACGACCTGCTCGCCAGCGGCTTCAGCGCGACCACGGCCACCGGCCAGGTCACCGTGGCCGGCCGTTCGGTCGCGCCCCAGCGGGGCGAGTACGCCGACGTGGCGCCGGTGGGCGCCGCCGACATCGGCATCCAGAGCACCGACTACGGCCCGGCGGCCTGGGTGCCGGCGAACTCGTCCAACTACACGGTGTCGAGCCGCGAGTCGTCGTACCCGATCAACTACATCGTCATCCACACCATGCAGGGCAGCTACTCCGGCTCGATCAGCTGGTTCCAGAACGCCGCCGCCGGCACCAGCGCGCACTACCTGCTTCGTTCCTCCGACGGAGCGGTGACCCAGATGGTGCGGGACAAGGACGTCGCCTGGCACGCCGGCAACTGGACCTACAACACCCAGTCGATCGGTCTGGAGCACGAGGGCTACGTCGACAACGCCTCCTGGTACACCGACGCGATGTACCGGTCATCGGCCGCGCTGACGCGGTACCTGTGCGACAAGTACGGCATCCCGAAGACCCGCAACAACATCATCGGTCACAACCAGGTGCCGGGCGCCACGCACACCGACCCGGGTCCGAACTGGAACTGGACCTACTACATGCAGCTCGTCACCGGCACCACCACGCCGCCGCCCTCCTGGTCGACCATCGTGGACAACACCACCGCCGGCCGGTTCACCGCGAGCGCGAACTGGGGCACCTCGACGTACTCGTCGCAGCGCTACGGCACCGACTACCGGTTCGCCGACCCGGTCGCGGCCAGCGACGTCGCCTGGTACAAGGTGAACATCCCGGCCACCGCCACCTACCGGGTGGAGGCCTGGTACCCGGCGGTCGCCGGTTACAACGCCACCACGCCGTACGTCGTGGTGACCAGCAGCGGCAACCAGACAGTCAACGTGAACCAGTCAGCCAACGGTGGTGGATGGCGCTCGCTGGGCACCTTCACCCTGGCCGCCGGGGACGCCAACAAGGTGGGTGTCAGCCGGTGGTCCGGTAGCACCGGCTACGTGATCGCCGACGCGATCCGCATCACCCGCGTCTAGCACCGCAACACCGACCGGCCGGTGATCCGGCGGCCACGTGTACGAGCGAGGGTCCCCTGCCAGCGCGCCTGGCAGGGGACCCTCGCCCACGTCGGCCGGCTGCCGTCGAGAACGCCGCCCGCCGCGGCGGCGTGGCCTAGTCTGGAGGTCGAGGCGTCCGGCCGCGGCGCACCCGTCCACGGGAGGCGGAGACGTGAACCTGGAGAGGACCCGGCTCTTCGGTGTCGGAGTGTCGTACACGTTCACCACCGGGGCGGGCCAGCGAGGCGCAGTGATCGTGCACGACGACGGTCGACGCGACATCGTGCTCTACGACTCCGACGACCCCGAGCGGGTGCGGTACACGTTGGCGCTGGAGGGCGCGGAGCCGCGGACGATCGCCGAACTGCTCGGTCTCCCCCTGGTGATGGACCACCTGACGGAGTTGACGCCGCCGATGGACGGCGTCGAGACCGTACGCCTGCCGATTCCCGCCCGGTCGCCGTACCTCGGCCGCCGGCTCGGTGACACGCGCGCGCGGACCCGCACCGGCGCGTCGATCGTCGCCGTGGTCCGGGACGACCGCGTGATCCCGTCGCCGGATCCCGACTTCACCTTCGAACCCGGCGACTCGCTGGTGGCCGTCGGCGGCAGTACGGGCCTCGCCGAGCTCCGTGAGCTGTTCGTCAGCGGCTGACACGGCCCACCGGCCCCTCTACCCGGGCACGCTACCGACCCTTGATCTCCAGGCGCGGCCAGTCGACGAGATCCCGTAACAGCTGCCGGTCGTGCGTGGCGACGACGACGGCGGCGCTCGTGTCGCGGATCGCCCCCGTCAGTTCGTCGACCAGCGCCGACGACAGGTGGTTGGTCGGCTCGTCGAGCAGGATCAGGCTGGGCCGCCCGGCCAGCGCCAGCGCCAGGTCGACGCGCCGCCGTTGCCCCTGCGACATCCGCCCGATCGGCGTACGCATCGCCTCGGAGTCCAGCAGCCCGAGCGACCCGAGCGCGACGACGTCGCCGTCGCGGAGCACCCCGCGAGCCACCAGCCGCCCCGCGTGGCGGGCGTGCACCTCGCGGGCGGTGCGTTCCGGGTCCTGCTCGGCGGTCTCCTGGCTGATCAGGGCCACCCGTGCCGCCGTCGCCGTCCAGACGTGCCCCTCGTCGGGCGGGAGCGAACCGGCCAGCACGGCGAGCAGCGTGGACTTTCCGGCGCCGTTCGCTCCGGTGACGAGCAGCCGGTCGCCGCCGTCGAGGGTGAGGTCGACCGGACCGGCCAGGCGCCCGTCGACTGCGACGCCGTGCGCCCGCACCTGCGGCGCCCCCGGTCGTACGCCCAGGTCGGGCCACCGCAACGTCGGCGGTGGCTCCGGCACGTCGATCCGGTGCGCGTGCAGGGCGTCCTGTTGGCGGTGCAGCGCCTGCACGACGCCCGGCGCGCGGGACTGGCGTTGGTGCTTGCCGGTGCCCTTGTCCGGCCGCCAGCCGGTGGAGAGCCGGTCGCGGGCCCGGGACACCGCGTCCTGCAGTCGCCGGTGCTCGATCTGCTGCTCCTCGTGGTCCTGCTGCCAGCGCTCACGTTCGCGGCGCCGGGCGTCCTGCCAGGCGTCGTAGCCACCGGCGTACAGACGCGGCCTGCCGTCACGGGTCGGGTCGAGGTCGAGGAACCGGTCGGCGACGTCGCGCAGCAGCGCCCGGTCGTGGCTGACGACGGCGAGGCCGCCGTCGTGCTCGCGCAGTCGGCGGGTCAGGAAGTCCAGCCCGCCGGCGTCGAGGTGGTTGGTCGGCTCGTCGAGCAGCAGCACGTCGTGCCGCGCGCCGAGCAGGCACGCCAGCCGCACCCGGTAACGCTGCCCGACCGACAGCGTCGACAGCGGGCGGTCGCGGTCCGTGCAGGCGGCGAGGGCCTCCAGGGCGACATCGACGCGGCGCTCGGCGTCCCACGCGTCGAGCCGGGTGGCGGCGTCGAGCGCGGCGGCGTAGCGGTCGTCGGCAGCGGGATCGCCGGCGGCCAGGGCGCTGGTCGCCTCGTCCAGCGCGGCGAGGGCCCCGAGCGACGCGGCCAGCGCCTCGGACGTCAGGGTGCCGACGGTCCCGCCATCTCGTACGGTCAACTCCTGCCGGGCCAGGCCGATCGTGCCGGCCCGGTGCACGGTGCCCTCGTCGGGCGGGATCAGGCCGGCGAGGACGTGCAGCAGCGTCGTCTTGCCGCGGCCGTTCTCGCCGACGACGGCGACCCGCGCTCGGGCGGACACGGTGACCGAGACGTCGTTCAAGACGCGCCGGGACCCGCGGATGACGGTGACGTCGGTGGCGCGCACGTGCGCGCCACCGCCCGCCTCGACGGGCAGGGACGTGGTTTCGGGGTTCGGGATGAGGTTCAACGGTGCTCCGCAGCTCGTTGTGGAGCCGGGCAGCGTCAGGCGACCGCCCGGCGGGAACCGGGACGGCGAGCGCGTTCAGCAGGAGAGGGCGCCGCCGTCAGCGGGCGGAGCGGACCTTCTGCGACCAGATACCTCGTGCCACGACGACGACCCTAGCAGCGCCGGCGGCGCCACCCGTCCGGATGCGGCCCGGTCGGGTGGCGCGACCGGCCGCATCGGCGGCGGCGGTGGACCGCACGCAGGAAGGTGCGTCCGCAGGGGTCGCGGGTGACGATCAAGCGTGTCGCATCCTGTCGTCGCCGTCGCGACCGGTACGCTCCTGCTCGATGCCGGGCCTGCCTGGGCTGCCGGGGTGAACGCGGCGAGTGCCGAGCCGCCCGCCGTCGCGCTGTTCCTGCGGATCGTCGTCCTGCTGGCCACCCCCGTCGCGGTCGGCCTCGCGCTCGCCGCGCCGCACGCCACCCGCCGCGTACGCCCCGCGCTGACCTTCACGGCCGTCGCCGCCGCCCTCTGCGGCGTACTCGGCACCGAGGTGGACCCGGCGCCCGTCACGCCGGTGGCGCTGCTGGCCGGGGCGACCCTCGTCCTGCCGCTGCTGCTCGGTCGACCCCGCACGCTGCGCGTCGCCGCCGTCGCGACCTGGTTGCTCCTCGCGGTACGCGTCGGTGCCACCGCCGGTGCGGACCAGCCGGTGATCGAGGCGGTCCGGGTGGCGGGTCTTAGCGCGGCGATCAGCGCGGCCGCCCTGGTGGCCGTCATCGGATCGCTGCGTCGCACCGGGGCGACGGCCCTGGTGGCGGCCCTGCTCGCCGCCGCGACGGCCACGGCGCTGGCCGGCTACGCGGCTGGCGTACGCCCCGACCGGTGGGCCCCGCTGACCTGGTTCGGTCGGCTGACCGTGCTCGCCGTGGTGGTCGTCGTCGCGGCCCTGGTGGTCGCCGTCCTGGTGCTCGCCCACCCCGACGCGCCGGTCCGGCCGGCCGGGGTGGCCGGCGCGATGGCCGCGCTCGCCCTCGTCGTGGCCGCGGTGCTGCCGCTGCTCCCCCCGCCGCCACCGCCCGCCGTCGCGGGGGTGCCGCTGCTCCGCACCGTGAACGTCGGCACCGAGCGGCTACCCGTCCTGGTCAGTCCGAACCGGCCGGGCTGGAACCTGGTGCAGATCGGTTCCGCGAAGGCCTCCGCCGGCACCGGGCGCACCCGGCTCACCGCCGGCACGACCCGGCCGGGCAGCACCGGAAGCTGGGTCAACGTACGCCTTCCGGCCGGGGCGAGCCGGCTCTGGATCGGGAAGGGCACGGCCACGGGTTGGCTGCCGGTGGACACCGGCCACGACCGCGTCGACGATGCCCGGCTGACCGGACCGGACGGCCCGGAGTGTGCCAGTGCCAGCCTCGGCTCGGCGCTGACCGGGCCGGCGCGCCCGGTGTCGTCCTGCCCGGCCGACGGGCTCAGCGCCGAGGACGCCGAGGCGTTGCGGGCGATGGTCGGCTTCGTCGCCGGACGGGGGGTGTCGGCGATCTCGGTGGTCGGCGACGACTCTCCCCGAGGCGTCCGTGCCGTGGCGGAGGTCCGCGCCGCGGCGGCGGCACGTGGGCTCCCGGTTGCCGACAGCGGACGCCACCCGCTCTTCGTGGTCGCCGGCTGGACCGGCGCGGAGGCCGTGTTGCGGCAGGTGGCCGGCGGCGGCCGGCTGGCCGAGGGCAGCTATCTGGCACCCTGGCTGCTCACCGGGCCGCTGCTGGAGATACCGGCGGCACCGCTGCTCGCCCTCCGTTTCGATCCCCGCCAGGCTGACGCCGCCCGCTACCTGCGCGATCTCGACCGGCTCTTTCCCGGCGCGCCCGCCACCGCGGTCGGCTACCACCGGTACCTGGGCGACGGCGGTCGTCGCGGCGAGCTGCGCCTCTACGCCGCCTCGGCGCTGTACGTGCCGGGACAGGGCGGCCACCAGCACGGCGCCGCCCGGTCCGCCTGGGTACCCAACGGCTCGGTGGTCCCGGTGACGGGGTCGTTGCCGGCCTGAGCGGGCCGGCCAGCGGTGCCACCGCGCGACCGCCGGGAACGCTGCCCGGCTCGGCTGACATCCGGCGCGGATCACGCGCGCCGGATGCCTGGAAGGAACGGTCCACTGCCGCCCGCCTCCGTACGGGCTTCCCGCGCCGGCCGGTCCGCGAGGACCGCCTCGCGGCATGTGCCCCCACTGCGGGGGCCGCCGAGGTGGCCGGCGACGGCTCCCGGGCCACGGCGCAGGACACCCGGGCCGTGCCGGCCCGGGAACGACGAGGCCGACCGGCGCGGTGGGCGCCGGTCGGCCGGGTCATCGGTACGGTGCGGGCGGGGACGCCGGCGACGCGCGGCGGACGCACGCTCGGCGGTCGGCGCGCGTCGACGGCCCACCCTCGGGCCGCTCCGGATGCTCAGAGGTACATGGTGTTGGGCTCCAGGCCGCACAGGCCGCGGCCGTACAGCTCGAAGTTGGTGTTCGGGTGCATCAACGCGTGCAGGCTGAACGCCTGGATGTCGCGCTGGATCCGCTGGATCGGCACCGACCGGTACAGCGACGAGCCGCCGCTGGCGGTGGCGAGGACGTCGACGGCGGCCTTGGACTGGTGCACCACCCGGCCGAGCCAGCCGCGGTTGCGCATCCGCTCGTCCATCTTCCACGGCTCGCCGCTGGCGCCCTTGTCGTCGAGCAGGTCGGCCATCCGGTACGCGTGGAACTCGGCCTCGTCGACCAGCAACGACGCCTCCGCCACCTGGAAGTGCGTCACGGGAGCGTCGGCCTGGTGCTCGTACCCGGTGTAGGTGATCTTGCGGCCCGGAAGGCGGTGCAGGAACTCGTCCCGGGCGGCCTGCGCGAGCCCGATGGCGACCCCGATGAACCCGGCGGCACCGGTGGGGATCATCGGGGTGTTGTACACCGGCGAGGTGGCGTTGCGCTCGGAGGCGTACTGGCTCTGGAGGATCGCCACCATCGGCAGCACCCGCTCCTGCGGGATGAAGACGTCCTTGGCGACGGTGGTGACGCTGCCGGTGCCGACCAGGCCGGTGGTGTGCCAGTCGTCGACGATCTCCAGCTCCGACATCGGCACGAGCGCGGCCACCGGCCACTGTGAACCGTCCGGTGCCGGCGCCATCGCGATCACCACCTGCCAGTGGCTGTGGTGGGCGCCGCTCATGAAGTGCCAGCTGCCGTTGACGGTCAGACCGCCCGGCGCGGCGGTCGCCACCGCCGTGGGGCTGAGCACCACGCAGATGCGGGTGTGCGGGATGGCGAAGACCTCGTCCTGGACGTGGTCGGGGAAGTTGCCCGCCAACCAGTCACCGATGGCCCAGACCCCGGTGTTCCACGCCGTCGACCCGTCACCGTGGGCCAACACGGAGATGACCTCGACCAGGGTACGGGCGCTCGTCTCGAGCCCCCCGTACAGGCGGGGGCGGCGCAGGTCGGTCATCCCGGACCCGGCGAGCGCCTCCACGACGTCGTCGTGCGGGCGGCGGTGCTCCTCCGACCAGGCGGTTCGGGAACGGATCAGGGGAACCAGGTCCTCGGCCCGCTTGAGCAGCTCATCCCGCGATACGGCTTCTGGCGACACCACGTCCTCCTCGTGTCTCGACAGCGGTCATCGGCCTCGGGTGCACCTCGCGGCCCGCCCGCCGCCGGACCACAGGACCGCACACCCGGTACGAAACGTTCCTCGTATCCAGCAGGACCGAGCATGCGACGCCGCGCGACAGCGCCGCATCTTCTCGCTTGCGCCCTGCCGTCGCGCCGGACGAGCCGGCTCCGGGACCTGCGCCGACGGTCCCCGCGCCGTGCTGGTGGCGTACCACCGGGGCTGGTCGTGACCGCATTCCGCAAGGTGCACCGGCCGCGCCGGGGTCATTAGCGTGAGCCTGATTTCGACCCACCGTAGACGGGTCGTCATCCTGCGTGAGGAGAGGTTGGCCCATGAAGCCCACTCGGATCGACATTCCCGAGCCCCAACTGGACGATCTGCGCCGCCGGATCGCGGCCACCCGCTGGCCGGACGCCTACGCCAGCCCCGGGTGGGAGCGCGGCACTCCCCTCGGCTACCTGCGCGAGCTGGCCGAGCACTGGCAGCACCGCTACGACTGGCGGGCCGCCGAACGCGAGATCAACCAGTACCCGCAGTTCGTCACGGAGATCGACGGCGCCAACGTGCACTTCCTGCACGTCACCTCCCCCGAGCCGGACGCCCGGCCGCTGCTGCTCACGCACAGTTGGCCCGGCTCGATCGTCGAGTTCCTCGACATGATCGGCCCGCTGAGTGACCCGCGGGCGCACGACGGGGACCCGGGCCAGGCCTTCCACCTGGTCATCCCGTCGATCCCCGGCTACGGCTTCTCCGGCCCGCTGCGCGAGTCCGGTTGGACCACCACCCGGGTGGCCAGCGCGTGGGCGGAGCTGATGCGGCGCCTCGGCTACTCGTCGTACCTCTCCGCCGGCGGCGACTGGGGCTCGATCATCTCGCTGGACCTGGCCCGGGTGGACAAGGAGCACGTGGCCGGCGTGCACATCTCCTGGCCGACCGTGCCGTCCCAGGACGCCGTCGGCCTGACCGGCATGTCCGAGCCGGAGTTGGCCGAGCTCGACCAGGTCTCGATGTCCTGGTTCAACAGCGAGCTCTCCGCCTACCTGAGGCTCCAGACCACCCGGCCCTGGACGCTGGCGTACGCCCTCAACGACTCGCCCGTCGGCCAGCTCAGCTGGATCGTCGAGAAGTTCCACGAGTGGAACCGGGCCGCCAAGTCGCCGGAGGACGTCATCGACCGGGACCGGCTGCTGACCAACGTCAGCATCCACTGGCTGACCAACACCGCGGGGTCGGCCCTGCAGCTCTACTACGAGTCCGGCATGGCGCTGGGCGCCCTGTTCACCCCCGGCGTGCCGAGCGAGCCGATCGAGGTGCCGGTCGCGGTGGGCTTCTTCCCGCACGACCCGGCCCCGCCGTTCCGCGCCTTCGGCGGGCTGGAGACGTCGACCATCCGGCGCTGGACGACGTTCGAGAAGGGCGGCCACTTCGGCCCGATGGAGCAGGCCGGACCGTTCGTCGAGGACCTGCGCGGCTTCGCCGCCTCGCTGCGCTCCTGACCACCCGCCCCGGCCACGGGCCCGCCGTTCCCGGCGGGCCCGTGGCCGTTGCGTATCGGGGCGTCTCCCCGTAGCCGGCACCGGGTGCGACGAGACGGTCGGGCCCAGCGAGCGGACCGGGAGCGGCAGCAACAGGCGGCGGCCCGCCGGGAGCAGTCCCGGCGGGCCGCTCGGCCCGGGGCGTCACGCCGCGACGGGCACCGAATCGGTGATGAGCGCGGCGGCCTTCTCGCCGATCATGATCGCCGAGGCGTTGGGCGCGCCGCGGCCGACCTTGGGCATGATCGAGACGTCGGCGACCCGCAGGCCCTCCACCCCGCGCACCTTCAGTTCGGCGTCCACGACCTCGCCGAGGGCGCAGGTGCCGGAGGCGTGGAAGATCGAGTGCGTCCGCCGGCGGACGAAGGCCCGGATGTCGGCGTCCGAGCCGGACTCCGGCGCCTGGTGGCGGGTCGTGGTGTAGAGCTTGAGCGCCTGCTGGCTGGCGATGTCCATGGCGATCCGCACCCCCTCCACCGCCGTGACCAGGTCGTCCTCGTCCGTGTAGTACCGGTGCTCGATCTTCGGCTTGGTGGTCGGGTCGTTGGCGATCAGCGTGATCTGGCCCCGGCTGCGCGGGGTCAGCATGACCGGGCCGTAGGTGATGCCGTGCCCGTTCGGCATGCTCAGCCCGCTGTCCGGGAAGATCAGCGGACCGGAGAAGTAGACGACGTCGGGCGCCTCCAGACCCGAGCGGGTACGCACGAAGCCGCCACATTCGGGGCCGTTGGAGGTCAGCGGGCCGGTGCCCTGCTCCTCGAACTCCCGGTGGTACTTCGGGTCCTCCGCGATCATCAGGCTGACCGGCTCGTCGTGGGTGAAGATCAGCGGCACGAAGGCGTGGTCCTGGAGGTTCTGGCCGACCTGCGGGTTGTCGACGAGCACGGGCAGGCCCAGCCGGCTGAGCATCTCGCCGTTGCCGATGCCGGAGTGCATCAGCAGCTTCGGCGAGTTGTACGCGCCGGAGCTGAGGATGACCTCCCGCTCGGCCCGGATGGTGATCGGCTGGTCCAGCCGCTCACCGACTACGCCGACGGCGCGGCCGTTCTCGATGAGCACCCGGTGCACCTCAAGGTGCGTCTCCAGGGTGAGGTTGGGCCGGTTCAACGCCGGGTGCAGGTACGCCTTGGCGGTGCTGCACCGTCGTCCGTCGCGCTGGGTCAGCTGGAAGTAGCCGAAGCCGTCCTGGCCGGCCCCGTTGAAGTCCTCGTTGGCGGGGTGGCCGGCCTGCTGGGCGGCCTCGATGAGGGCGGTGGACATCGGGTTCCTCGAGCGGCTGTCCGAGACGCTCATCGGCCCGCCGACGCCGTGGTAGCGCGACTCGCCCCGCTCGTTGTCCTCCGAGCGCTTGAAGTACGGCAGCAGCTCCTCGTAGCTCCAGCCGGGCTGGTTCCAGCCGTCGTAGTCGAGCTTGTTGCCGCGGATGTAGAGCATCGCGTTGATCGAACTGGTGCCGCCGAGCACGCGTCCGCGCGGCAGGAAGATCCGCCGGTTGCCGAGTCGCGGCTCCTCGTGCGAGTCGTAGTCCCAGTCGCACTTGGTGCGCATCAGCTCACCGAACATCGCCGGGATCTGGATGTTCGGCACGCTGTCCGGCCCTCCCGCCTCGATCAGGCAGACCTTGACGTCCGGGTCTTCGCTGAGCCGGGCCGCGAGAACGCATCCCGCAGAACCTGCACCGACGATCACGTAGTCGTACATGCCAATCTCCTTGAGGGGATGATGGATCAGCGGGATGCAGCCTCGGGAGTGGCCCGAAGCTGCGCGTGGAAGTGCTCTCTCGGCGACGCCACGCGGTCGGGGTCGCGCTCGACACCGGCTGCCGGCG
Source organism: Micromonospora sp. NPDC049051 (assembly GCF_043197575.1). Taxonomy (NCBI): domain Bacteria; kingdom Bacillati; phylum Actinomycetota; class Actinomycetes; order Micromonosporales; family Micromonosporaceae; genus Micromonospora; species Micromonospora sp. NPDC049051. The sequence goes on along the minus strand of NZ_JBICTL010000006.1, from coordinate 378,120 downwards.
GCAGGTACGAAGAGCCGGCAGCACGGCGGAAAAGGCCCGGCTCGTCGGATGACGACGGCGCACGCACGACAGCGCGGGCACGTCGGAGCGGTGGAGCGGGCACGTCGGAGCGGTGGAGCGGATCCGCTGGGTGCAGGCGGACCCGCTCCACGATCGCGGGATCGGACGCCGGGGCGGAAGGCCCTGCGGGACTGTCGAAGAGCCGGACTCAGCGCGGTGCGATGCGGCCGTCGGCGGTGGTGCGCGAAAGCACCTCGACGACGGCGTCGGTGGTCCGGCGGGCCTCCTGCTCGGTCATCACCAGCGGCGGCGCGAGCACCAGGTTGTGCCCGTACGGCCGGGCGATGACGCCGTGGGCCCGGCGGACCTCGAAGGCCACCTGATCCACCGTGGGCCACTCCATCGGCTGCTGGGTCTGCCGGTCGACCACCAGCTCGACGGCGGCCAACGAACCCTCGACCCGCACGTCGCCGACCACCGGGAGGCTGGTCGCCGGCGACAGGCCGGCACGGAACCAGTCGCCGATGGCGAGGGCGTTGTTGAGCAGGCCCTCGCGCTCGATGACGTCGATCGTCGCCAGGCCCAACGCGCAGGCGACCGGGTGGCCCTGGAAGGTGTAGCCGTGGAAGAAGCCGCCGTGGCCGATGAGCGTCTCGGCGATGTCGTCGGTCATCAGCGTGGCGCCGAGCGGCGCGTAGCCGCCCGCCATCCCCTTCGCCATGGTGATCATGTCGGGCTTCAGGTCCCGCTGAGGCGAGTCGAACCACGCACCGGTACGCCCGAAGGCGGTGACGACCTCGTCGGCGATCAGCAGGATGCCGTGGCGGGTGAGCAGTTCCCGGACCCGCGGCCAGTAGTCCTCGGGCGGGGTGAGGACGCCGCCACCGGCCATGATCGGCTCACCGACGAAGGCGGCGACGTTGCCCGGGCCGATCCGCTCGATCGTCTGCTCCAGCTCCTGGATCAGCCAGTCGGTCGGGTCGGTGTCGCCGTACATCTGCGCCGCCCGGTACAGGTACGGCGGCGAGACCTTCTCGACGTGGGGCAGGTTCGGGCCGACGCCGTGCTGCATGGGCGGGAAACCGGTCAGCGTGCCGCTGCCGTACGCGGCCCCGTGGAAGGCGTAGTGACGACCGATGATCCAGGTACGGTCCGGCTCGCCGCGGCGGAAGTGGTAGAGCCTGGCCGCCTTGATCGCGGTCTCCACCGCCTCGGAACCGCCGCTGGAGAACATCGCCCGCTCGATGCCGGCCGGAGCCAGTTCGGTCAGCCGGGCGGCGAGGTGGATCGCCTTGTCGTTGGAGAACTCCAGCAGGCTGGTGAAGAACTCCAGCTCCCGGATCTGCTGGGCCGCGACCTCGGCGAGGTCCTCGCGGCCGTGGCCGAGCGGCGAGTGCCAGACCCCGCCGCCGGCGGCGTCGAGCAGTTCCTCACCGCGCGAGTCCCAGACGGTGCACCCCTTGCCGCGGACGATGACCACCCGGTCGGCGATGTCCCCCCGGTGCATCGAGCGGATCAGGTGGCGACGGTCGAGAGCCTCCAGTTCGTCGGCGTCGGCTTTGGACAATGTGGCAAACAACTGGTTGATGGTCACGTTTTCCCTCACCTGAACAGCACCGATGAATGATTGGAGCGGGCCGGCCGGCCCCCGTTTCGTTGCGGGGTCCGCACGTCGGCGTCCCGGCCGGCCCGCCGTGGCGGATCAGCCCTTGATCGGGCTGCTCTGGTAGGAGAAGAGTCTCCACTCGCCGTTGTCGCGGACGACCAGCCAGGAGACGCGCTGCCGCTGGCTGGCCGACAGGCTGCTCTCCCCCTTCGACACGATGCCGCCGGTCGAGATCACCAGCGCCGTGTCGGGGTCGATGAAGAAGATGTCACCGGGCTCGTCCTCGATCCGCGAGCCCGCCAGGCCCCCGGCGAAGGCCTCGCCGAGGTACGCCTGGATGGCCTCGCGGCCCCGCATCTGCTCGTCACCGAGCAGCATGCTGCCGTTGGCGGTGAACGCGTCCGCGACGCCGGCCGCGTCGTTGCGGTCCCACGCTCCCCGCACCCGCAGCGGAGCGCTCAGCGCGGCGCCCTCGGGTCCCTTCGTGAACGCGCCGTAATGGGTCGCCCACTTCTTCGCCTGATCGACGAGCACCGCCGATTTTGACTCCATCGTCTCTCCTTCCGGGATGTGCTTGTCGGGCAGTGGGATCACCAGCGCAGCGTCGCGCCGGCACCCCGAGGGCTGTTCTGGTAGGCGGCGAGCTTCCACTCGCCGTCGCGCTTGACGACGACCCAGGTGGACCGGACGGCCAGCTCCGGCGAGATCTCCGTCTCGCCCTCGGCCAGGATGCCGCCGTGGGTGCGCAGCAGCGCGATGTCGTCACCGATGAAGCGGACGTCCACCGGCCGACCGGTCACGCCGCTGTTCTTGAACGGGCCCGCGTAGGCGGCGGCCATGAAGGCCCGGATCTCCTCGCGGCTCTTCTTGTACACGTCACCGGGCAGGATGAGGATCCCGTCCTCGGTGAAGACGTCGGCGACGCCGTCGGCGTCGTTGCGGGCCCAGGCGGCGACGAGACGCAGCGGAACGCTGAGCGCCTCCTTCTCCTTCTCGCCGGTGAACTCGCCGTAATAGGCGTCTAGGGCTGCCTTGTCGTTCGCCACGCCGGGCGCCGAGGTCGCTGTGGACACGGTCATCTCCTCCGTCGATCGACCTTGCTCCGCCATGATGTATCTCTCCGTGACGGCGAAGCTTCTCTGCGATTGCGGCAGGAGCGCACGGGGCGAGATGGCACCGCGGACGGTGGCGTTCCGGCCGAGGGCGGCCCTGGAAACACGCGCAGGGGCCGCCATCGCGGTGATGGCGGCCCCTTGGCGGGTGGCAGCTGCCGGCCTGTCGTCGACCGGGTGGTGTGGCCGGCAGACGACCGTCGGCTGGTGTCGGAACGGCGCAGGCCCGCAGCAGGCCCGCAGCGGGCCAGCCGGACCAGCGGACCAGCGGGTCAGCGGGTCAGCGGGTCAGCGGGTCAGCGGGTCAGCGGGTCAGCGGGAGCGGTTCGACGGTTGAGCTTGTCAGCGGGTCAGCGCCGAACGGGCGGCGGCGAGCGCCCGCTCGTAGTCGGGGTGCGCGCCGATCTCCGGAACGTACTGCACGTGCACGAGCTGATCGGCCTGGTCGACCACGAACACCGCACGGGCCAGCAGCCGGAACTCGGCCACCACCACGCCGTACGCCAGCCCGAAGGACAGATCCCGGTGATCCGAGGCGGTCCGGACCCGTTCCAGGCCGCTCCCCCCGCACCAACGCGCCTGCGCGAAGGGCAGGTCCACCGACACGGTCAGCGCGGCGACCCCGTCGAGGGCCGTGGCCTCCTCGTGGAACCGCCGGGTCTGCTGGTCACAGACGTCGGTGTCCAGCGACGGCACCGCCGAGAGGATCCGGACCGAGCCCGGCGCGAAGTCCAGCCCCAACGGGGAGAAGTCGCTGTTGAGTACGGTGAACCCGGGCGCGGGGTCCCCCACCTTCACCTCGCTGCCGGCGAGGGTGACCGGGCGGCCCCGGAAGGTCACCGCCCCGGTACGTGCCAGATCGGTAGTCATCACGCGTCTCCTGTCATCCGGACGGCCCGATTGCTTCGGCACAGGCGGTGCCCGTGCAGCCGGGTGGACCTCCTCGTACCGCCGGCCCCGGCGGCGCTCCAGCAGCATCCCCGCGCCCCCGGTGACGCCGCACCTCTGCCCGTGCCCTCCCCGGCCGCCACGGCGCGACCGGCGTCCGCATCGCGGCGATGCGGGGCGAGGCCGACGCCGAGACGCTGGCGCCCCGCACCGTCGACCAGGCGCTCGGCGCGGGGCAATACAGAAGGTGCGGACGTCGCGCCGGCGGGCCGACGATTGCGTTCCGAGGCGGCCCGCCCGCCTCGGGCGCGTCACCCGTCGCCGGGCCGCACAGCGCCCGGCACCCGGACGCTGGACCAGGCCGGCGAGGGTGGCCGCGCGACGGGCCGCCGGCCGCGTCGCGAGGGCGGGATCCGCCGTCACGAACAGGAGCCCATCGTGCCCAGCACCGCGTCAATGCCCGGCACCGCCGCCGCGATCCTGGCCACCGCCGGGGTCGAGGAGGACACGTCCTACTACGGCCCCTTCCTGGAGGAACGGGAGAAGGCGGCGCTGACCGTGCCGATGCGGATCCAGGACGCCTGGCTGCACAACGACGCCGACGCGTTCGCCCGGGTCTTCGCGCCCAACGGCAGCCTGCTGATGCAGGACAACCAGCTGCGGGGGCGCGACGAGATCCACGCCTACATGTCCGCCGGATTCGATGGTCCGTTGCGGGGCGCCTCGGTCAAGGGCTGGCCCATCTCGGTGACCTTCCTCAGCGACGACGCCGCGGTCCTGGTCACCGAGGGCGGTATCCGCATGCCGGGCGAGACCGAGACCGCACGGGAGCGGCAGATCCGCGCCGTCTGGGTCGTCGTCCGGCAGGGCGACGACTGGCAGCTGATGTCCCACCAGTCGAGCCCCATCTACGGCTGACCCGCACCGCTCCTCCGCGCCCGGGTCGGTCTGCCCGCGCTGCGGGGTGACCAGCGCACCCGGGGAGAGCAGGGCGACCCACCCAGCTGCCGCACGAGCCGGCCGTCACCACGCTGGTGGCGGCCGGCGGTGCTGTCCGCCCCTCGTAGAAGACTTGCTTGCCGTCGGGTGAGCCGCTGCGCCGCGGCGCGTCCCCGGCCCGCCCAGCTCTGTGCCGGCATCCGCGCGTGCCCTGGGCCGTCACGCCGGCGTCGGCAGGTGCGGCCGACCGGAGTGACACGCGACAGGTGCTTGCCTGGACGTCTCCCGACCAGCCGCCGCCAGGAGCACCGGTACGGTCGGGGTGGGCGCCCTCCCACCCCGACACCAACCGGCCCTCCTGGCGGGCTCGACCGGGTTGCGCTGTCAGTCGCCGGACGCCTCGCCTGCCACCGTTGCCGGCTGGCCGTTCCTGGCCTCCTCGGCGGTCGGCTCGGTCGGCGTCGTCGCCTTCGCGTTCGAGCCGGTCGGAGGAATGTGCCGGAGTACGGCGGCGACGACGATGGCGAGCAGGGCGACCATGACGGCGTTGACGACGGCGACGGCGACGAACGCGTCCGTGAAGGCGTCGCGTGCGGCCTCGAGAAGGTCCGCTCCGAGTGCTCCGGGCAGCCCTGCGGCCACCTCGACGGCGCTTGCCAGGGTGTCGTTGGCGGACTGCGCGGCACTGGACGGAACGTCCGCGGGCATCGTGTCGGCGATCTCGTTGCGGTAGACGGCGGTCCCGACGCTGCCGAGGACGGCGATGCCCAGGGCCGTGCCGACCTCACCGCCGGTCATCGCCAGCGACGCCGCGGATCCGGCCCGCTCCGGCGGAGCGGACCCGACGACCAGGTCCGTGCCCAGTACGTACACGGGTGCCACGCCGCCGCAGGCGATGACGAGACCGATCTCGGTGAGGGTCAGTCCGGGCAGGTTCTGGACCTGGCTGACCAGCAGGAACCCGAGCGTGCCGATCGCCAGGCCACCCGCGACGACGGTCCCCGGGCGAATGCGCTGCGCGAGGCCCGGGGAGAGCAGGGATCCGGCGATCACCCCGATGGTGTACGGAATGATCAGCAGGCCCGTACGAAACGGCGGCAGTCCCTTCACCAGTTGCAGGTACTGGGTGAAGAACAGGAGGATGCCGCTGACGGCGACCCCGGCGAACAGCAGGGTGCCGAGCGCGCCGCTGACCGCCCGGTTGCCGAGCAGGCGAAGGTCGAACAGCGGGTCGGCCAGGGCGCGCTGCCGGCGGACGAACACCACGCCGATGGCGAGGCCCACGACGACGGACAGGACGGTCGGCCAGGTCAGGCCGTCGGTGACCACCTGCTTGAGGCCGTAGATGACCGGCAGGATGGTGCCGAGGGAGAGGGCCACACTGAGCAGGTCGACCCTGCCGGGCTGGCTGTCGCGGAATTCGGGAAGCAGGACCGGCGCGGTCGCGAGGAGCAGGACCATGACCGGTACAGCCAGGAGGAACACCGAGCCCCACCAGAAGAACTGGAGCATCACCCCGCCGACGAAGGGGCCGAGCGCCAGACCCACCATGAAGCAGGTCATCCAGAGGCTGATGGCGACCGTCCGCTGCTTGGCGTTGCGGAACATGTTGCTGATCAGGCCGAGGGTGCAGGGCTGGATGGTGGCGCCGGCGATGCCCATCAGCGCCCGGGAGGCGATCAGCATCTCCGGGCTCGTGGCGTACGCGGCCACCACCGAGGCCACGGCGAACGAGGCCGCGCCGAGCAGCAGCAGCTTGCGGCGGCCGATCCGGTCACCGAGGGCGCCCATCGTGATGAGGAACCCGGCGACCATGAAGCCATAGATGTCCCCGATCCACAGCAGCTCCGAGCTGCTGGCTCCCAGGTCCGCGCTCAGGTGCGGCAGCGCCAGGAACAGGACGCTCAGATCGAGGGACAGCAGCAAGGACGGCAGGGCAAGTACGGCCAGTGCTATCCATTGCCGGGGACCAGCCCGGTCATCGGTCTGGGCCTGGGCTGACGTAACGGTACTCATGAAGGAACCTCTCCCTAATCGGTCGCCGATCCAGCCGTGTCACGCGTACGGGCGCGGAGTCAGCGGGCCGGCTGCCAACCAAAGACGGCGACGGCAGGCGTTGATCCGTTCGAGGTGGTCGAAGGAGTCGTCCATCGGCAGGGCCGGGACGCTGTTCGCCGGCCCTCGTGGACGCCGCCGAACGACTCGACGTTCGCTGCGACGAGCTCGCGCATCGGTCATCCACCCCTCGTACGGTCACGTTCCCGGGCTCGGGCGGGCCCGGGGCGGAGGGCTGTTCACCCTCTGCTCATCCGTCGTGACGGTCTTTGTGGGTAGGACGGAGCCGAGAACCGGTTTTCGACATCGATCCGGAGCCGGATGACGGGACGTGCCGTGTCCCGGGGGCATCCGGTCCGGCGGACCCCGCCCGGAGTGCCACACGCGCCCACGGCCGCACGGGGCCGCGCTCCCACGAGAGGCTGACCGGACGCTGCCCGGGAGGTCCACCGATCCGTACCCGTACGCGATCCGGCTCGCTCTCCGCGCGATCGCCCTGCATCGGCGCTCCTCGGCCGCAACGAGGAGCGCCGATGGGTGAAGACCGCGACGGCGACGTGGCCGACCTGCGGCGGCTCGCCACCCGGCGACGGCCAGGGCGACGGCGACGGCTACGGCTACGGCTACGGCGAAAGCGAGGCGACGGTCAGCGCGCGCCGGGGGTGAACGCCACCGGCAGACGCTTGATCCCGTTGATGAGCGGCGACTTCAGCCGCGCCGGTTCCCCCGTGGCGTGGATGTCCGGGATGCGGGTCAGCAGCTCGCGGAACATCACGTTGATCTCCAGGCGGGCGAGGTGCGCGCCAAGGCAGAAGTGCGGGCCCGGCCCGCCGTAGCCGACCTGCGGGTTCGGCGAGCGCCGCACATCGAAGGACTCGGGCTTCTCGAAGTAGCGCGGGTCGCGGTTGGCGGCCCAGTAGAACATCACCACCTTGTCACCCGGGCCCAGAGGTTGGCCGGCGATCTCCATCGGCTCGGCGTCCTCGGCGACGGTGCGCCGCTGGGAGATCACCGGTGCGCACCAGCGGACGATCTCCTCGACCGCGGTCGGGGTCACCCCGTCGATGTCGGAGAGCCAGGCCTCGCGTTGCTCGGGGAACTTGGTGAGCAGATGGATCCCCCACGTGATCGCGTTGCGGGTGGTCTCGGTCCCGGCGCCGGTGAGCAGGATGAAGAAGTGGGTCAGCTCCGAGGGCGTGAGCGCCTCGCCGTTGATCTCGGCGTTGAGCAGCTTGGAGATCAGGTCGTCGGCGGGGTTCGTGGCGCGGTGGGCGGCCAGCTCGTGCATCAGGTTGGCCAGTTCCTGGCTCGCCTTGTTCATCGCGAGCATGGCGTCGTCCTGTTCCCCGACGTATTCCGGGTCCTGGACGCCGAGCATGGCGTTGGTCTGCTCGAACACGAACTGCTGCTGCGAGTCCGGGATGCCCATCATGGTGCAGATGACGCGCAGCGGCAGCTTCGCCGAGATCTCGGCGACCGCGTCGCACTCGCCCCGCTCGACCACCTCGTCGACGATGTCCTTGGCCATCAGGGTCACGTTGTCGGTGAGCGCCGCGATCGCCTTGGTGGTGAAGCCCCGGGAGACGATGCGCCGCAGTCTGGCGTGCCGGGGATCGTCCATCGTGATCAGCGACTGCTCGAGGAACTCGACCGGCAGGTCCATCGCGACGTTTCCCTTGCCGGAGATGAACGTGGCAGGGTTGCGGCTCACGAACAGAATCTCGTCCATCCTGGTCAGCGCGTAGTATCCGCGACCGCGCGGCGCCGAGCCGAACTCCGGGGAGGCGAAGAACGGCAGCCCGGGCTGGGCGCGCAGCGCCTCGAACGCGGCATGCCGGTACTCGATCGACTCGGTCCAGAAGTCGTTGTCGGAGAGATCGATCGCGCCGAGTTCAACGGGGACGGTCATTCGTTCAGCCTCCTCGTGCCCAAAATCAACCGGTCATCCAGAGGCCACGCCCGCTGAACCCGCAGGTTGCTGGATGGAACCTCGAACGTACTGGCAGGCAACTGTCGCCTGACCCGGTGCGGATGCGCATCTTCCAGAGTGCGCAACGCAGCGCACATCGGAAGATGCGACCCCCGTGCGGCGAGTGAACAGTGTGAGCACGGTGTTCAGGTCCGGGAAGGGGGCCTGACCAGGCATGAGAACGCCACGGCGGCCCGCCGGCACGGCGGGCGCGGTGGTGGCCGCGAGGTTGAGCGGGACTCACCGAGGGTGACGGCCGGCGCCGGTGCCTCCACCGGACCCGGAAACCCGACAAATTGAAGGGAGAGAAACCGGCATGGCCGAAGCTGTGCGAGTCGCCCCTGAACCTCAGGACGTAAGGGCGCCTAGGAAACTCGACTCACTGACCGGGCTGCGGTTCTTCGCCGCCCTACTGGTGTTTCTTTTCCATACCGCAGTGGTGGTGAACCCTGTCGACCTCACCGGTCCGGGGATCAATCCGTTCGCCAACCCCGACATCGCGCAATCGTACGCGTACGCCTTCAGCAACGGCGGCTTCGTGGGGGTCTCCTTCTTCTTCGTGCTGAGCGGTTTCGTGCTGTCCTGGTCGGCGAGACCTGACAGCTCGGCGCGAGCCTTCATCCGGCGCAGGCTGGTGAAGATCTTCCCCACCCACGTGGTGATGTGGGCGCTGGTGATGCTGCTCTTCGCGGGCGGGGTGGCCAGCTGGAAGACGTGGCTGCCCAACCTGTTCCTGGTGCACGCGTGGTTCCCCGACTTCTCGATCAGCCAGAGCATCAACACCCCGTCCTGGTCGCTCTGCAGCGAGTTGCTCTTCTACGTCACCCTCCCCCTGCTCATCCGTCCGATCCTGCGAATGTCCGTACGCCAGATGTGGATCACCGCGGCGGCGCTGTTCGCCGGGCTCGTCGCCTTCCAGATGATCGCCACGCTCTTCCTCTCGACTCGCAGCAGCGGCTTCACGCCGGTGGGCGACGTGCAGTTCTGGTGGGGTTACCTCTTCCCGGCCGGGCGGATGTTCGAGTTCGCGTTCGGCGCGATCCTGGCCAGGATCGTCCTCGCCGGGAAGTGGATCCGGATCAATCCGCTGCTCGCGGTCGGGTTCATGGTGCTCGGTTACGTCGCCACCTACTTCGTTCCGGCGCAGCTCACCTTCAACGTGACCACGCTCATTCCGATCGGCGTGCTCCTGGCGACGTTCGCGGATGCGGACATGCGTGGCGCGCCGACGGGACTGCGGAGCAGGCTCGCCGTCTGGCTCGGCAACATCTCCTTTGGTTTCTACATGTGCCAGACGGTGACGGTCTTCTACATCCGCCATGTGACGGGTGGCGGAAAGTTCGACACGCCGACCGCCGTCCTGGTCATAATCGGTCTGCTCGCGCTGTCCATCCTCGGCGGCTGGTTGCTGCACCGGTTCGTGGAGATGCCCATGATGCGCCGGTGGAGCCGCCCCCGCACGGCCCCGAGTCCACAACTCTCCGGAAGTGCGTGAGTTTCGCCGGGACGTCTCCGGCGTCCAGGGTCCGTAGCCGCCTGTCGGCCGGCAGGCGAGAAGACGGTTCGCCGGTCCTGCGGGACGCCCGACTCGGACGGCCACCGGTATTCGGTCGAATACCGGTGGCCGTTGGAGTCGGCAGCACCGTCCACCGGTACCCGTGGACGATCGAAAGGCGACGCTGGCGCGCCAATCGGTAGCCGGCTCCAAGATCGAGCCCACCGTTCGACGAATACCGAAGCGCGCGTTCCCGGCTCGACGCCGGTCGGGGTGGTAGCGTCACCGACACTTGCCAGAGGTGCGGCCATCATCCGTGGGAGGTGCAGACATGAAGTTCTTGTTGCTGCAGAACTATCCAGGCACGGAGGGCGTCGAGCCGATGGCGAACTGGCCCGCCGAGGACGTCGAAGCCCATCTGAAGTTCCAGAATGAACTGAACCGGCGTCTCACCGAACTTGGTGAGCTGGTGGATGTCCAGAGCCTCACCGGCCCGGAAATGGCCAAGTTCGTCACCTCCGACGGCACAGGCGCCTCGGTGGTCACCGACGGTCCGTTTCCGGAGTTCAAGGAACTCCTCGCCGGTTACCGGATCATCGACGTCGATTCCGAAGCCCGCGCGATCGAGATCGCCGCGCAGGTGTCGGCGGCGCCCGGCCCGGGCGGTCGGCCGATCCGGCAACGGATCGAGGTACGCCAAGTGATGGGTTGCGTAATCGCCGCACTATGAGTCACGCCAGGCGCTTGGAGGAACTGCTCCGCGAGCTCGCACCGCAGGTGTTGGGCGTCCTCGTCCACCGGACCGGTGACTTCGACACGGCCGAGGACGCGGTGCAGGAGGCGTCGCTGTCGGCCGCCCTGCACTGGCCGAAGGACGGTCTCCCCGACAGTCCGCGCAGCTGGCTGATCCAGACGGCCATGCGCAAGATGACCGACCAGATCCGCAGCACCCAGGCCAGACGCCGCCGCGAACAGGCCGTGGCCCGTCTCGAACCACCGGCCGTGGAGATCTCCGGCCAGGACGACACCCTCACGCTGCTGTTCATGTGCTGCCATCCCGTCCTGACGCCGGCGTCCGCGATCGCGTTGACGCTGCGGGCGATCGCCGGGCTGACGACCGCCGAGATCGCCAAGGCGTTCCTGGTGCCCGAGAAGACGATGGGGCAGCGGATCAGCCGGGCGAAGCAACGGCTCAAGGCCTCGAACGTGTCGTTCACGATGCCGGCCGGCGAGGATTACACCCAGCGGCTGAACTCGGTGCTACGAGTGCTCTACCTGCTGTTCAACGAGGGCTACACGAGCAGCAACGGCACCGAGCTGCACCGGGCCGACCTGTCCGACGAGGCGATCCGGTTGACCCGGATGCTCCACTCCCAGTTGCCCGACAACGGTGAGGTCACCGGTCTGCTGGCCCTGATGCTGCTCACCGACGCGCGCCGGCCCGCCCGCACCGGGGCGAACGGCGAGCTGATCCCACTGGACGAGCAGGACCGCAGCCGGTGGAACCGCCTGCTCATCACCGAAGGCGTCGCCCTGGTGGTGGAGGCCATGTCACGGGGGCAGATCGGCGTGTACCAGTTGGAGGCGGCCATCGCGGCCGTGCACGCCCAGGCCCCCACCGCTGCGGAGACCGCGTGGCCGCAGATCCTCGCCGTGTACGAGATATTGGAACGGCTGTCGGGCAACCCGATCGTGACGCTCAACATGGCTGTCGCGGCGGCGATGGTGCACGGCCCGGAGACCGGCCTGAAGCTCCTGGAACCCCTGGACGAACAACTGGGCGACCAGTACCGGCTCGACGCGGTACGCGGACATCTGCGTGAGATGCTCGGCGACACCAAGGCCGCGGCCACCCACTACCGGGCAGCCGCCGACCGCACCACCAGCCTGCCCGAACGGCAGTACCTGATCTCCCAGGCCGCCCGGCTCAGTGGTTGATGCGCGTGCGGCTGCCCGGTCGGGAGGCGCCACGACCGCGGGGCGGCCCGGGGCCGAGCGGCGGTACGACGACGGGCCAGGTCGGGACCGGGCGGTCAAACTCGCGCCGGCCACTCCGACGATGTCGAATTCCGCTCCGCCGCTCCGTCCTACACACGAAAGCCAGGACGGCTGGGCGGAGGCGAGGTCGTGTAGCTGCGGCCGCCGCTGCGACCGGCCACAGAACGATCAACGAGGAGGGGATTCGCATGCGCAAGTTCATCGTGGTGAGCGCTGTGTCGATGGACGGCTTCTACGAGGGCCCTGGGCACGACCTGATGGCCGTGCCGATGGAGAACTGTTTCGGTTCGTACAACCTTGAGCGGATGCAGGCGGCCGACACCGTGCTGCTCGGGGGCAACTCCTACGCCATGTTCTCGGGTTACTGGCCGAGCGTCGCCGACGACCCCTCCGCCTTCGAGGCCGACCGGGAGTTCTCCAAGCTCTACAACGTCGTCGACAAGGTGGTCATCTCCGATCACGCCACCCCGCCGGGGGCCGGTCACCCGTGGGCGCACAACACCCGGATCGTCTCCCAGGCGGACGCCCCCAAGGAGATCGCCAGGCTGAAGGAGCAGGACGGCAAGGAGATCGTCACGTGGGCCAGCCGCACCACGTGGAACGGGCTGCTCGAGCAGGGGCTGGTCGACGAGCTTCACCTGCTGCTCGGCCCGGCCGCTCTCGCCGGTGGCACTCCGCTGTTCGAGCACCCGGTGTCGCTGCGGCGACTGGGCGTGCGCACGTTCGACGGCTTTGACACCGTGCTCCTGCAGTACGGGGTGCAGCAGAAGTCCTGAGCGCCGACGACGTGTGGCGAGGTGTTCGGCGTATCCGTCGCCGTGGCGGGCAGGACGCTTCCCGAACACCTCGCCGCCGTCCTGAAATCGGGTCGGCTCTGGAGTCGACAATGGCCTCCAAATGGGGTTCTGTCCGACCACGAGGGAACTCCTCGTGGTCGGACAGGTCCATGGACGTCGTCCATATCCGTGGCAGTAGTGCGAGTGACATGAGCGATTGCCACGACGCCCACGCCGCGTGACAACGGACCGGCTTTCCCCGACCAGCGGACAGACAACCCGCATCGTCCGCGCCACCCCATACCCAGACGATCTGACCACTGCCGTCGACAGCGGCGACTCCGGAAACAGAATGAGCCTGTTTCCGGGGATGTCCGCTGCGTTGTCATCCGCACCGTTCGCGGGCGCCAGCATGGACCGCAATCGTGAGGATGCCGAAGCCGACGGCTCCGCGATACAACTGACGAGACAGCGGTCCGCCCCTATGTTAGGAGATCATCTGTGGGTGATGACAGGACGCTTTGTCAGACCTGCCGAGACGTCCCGGTTACCAAGTTCCTGTCACTCGGCGAACAGCCCGCTTGCGTATTTCCGGAAAATCACGAGGAGGCCCGGACCGAACAGACCTGGCCACTGGATCTCGGATTCTGCCCGCGGTGCAGCCTGGTCCAGGTGATGGAACCGGTCAGTGAGCGTGTTCTTTTCTCCGGCGACTACCACCACCTCGCCGGACTCACCAAGGGCTTCCGTGAGCACCTGGTGGAACTGGCGGCCGTACTGGCCGCGCAACAGGACCCCGATCCGCGGCGCCGCCGGGTCATCGAGATCGGCAGCAACGACGGAAGTCTGCTGGACGCGCTGGCCGAGCGCGGCTTCAACGTGCTCGGCGTCGATCCGTGCGGTTCGGTGTCGCCGAACGGATCGCCGGTCGTCACCGACTACTTCAGCGCGGAGCTCGCCCAGCGGATGATGTCCAGCTCCCGGCCGGCGAACATCGTGGTGGCCACCAACACGTTCGCCCACGTCACGAACCTGCGCGATTTCCTGGACGGGTTGTGCACGATCCTGGAAGCCGACGGGATGTTCGTGTCGGAGTCGCACTACCTGCCGGAGATGCTGCGGACGTTGCAGTACGACTTCGCCTACCACGAGCACTCGCGGTACTACTCCTTGACCGCGTTGCAGCACGTTTTCGGACTGCACGGTCTCGAAGTCTTCCATGTCGAACTCGTCGACACCCACGGTGGCTCCGTCCGCGTCTACGCCGGTTTCAAGGGCGCGCACCAGATCCGCGATTCCGTCACCGAACTCCGCCGCGCGGAAGACGCGCAGAAGCTCACCGACGAGGCGACCTACCGGGAGTTCGCGGCCCGCGTGGAGGACCACCGGGACCGCTTCCGACACCTGGTCAGAAAGTTGGCCGGCGACGGATCGCGGATCGCCGGCTCGTCCTGCCCCGCCCGTGCGGTGACCCTGCTCAACTACTGCTCGCTGGGACCCGCGGACATCAGCGTCGTCTCGGAGATCAGTCCCCTCAAGATCGGCCGGCTCTTCCCTGGCGTCCACATTCCGGTCATCTCGCAGGAGGAGCTGTGCGGGCCGGATCAGCCGGACTACGCCATCCTGTTCTCCTGGCACATCCTGGATGAACTGTCTGCCCGGCTGCGCGCAGAAGGATTCCGCGGGAAGTTCGTCGTTCCGTTGCCCGAGCCCCAAGTCCTCAGCGAGCCGTAAGGAGTCTTTGATGCGGGTGGTATTCGTCATTTGGCCGGCGGCCGCACACTTGTATCCGTTGGTTCCACTCGCGTGGGCGCTCAAGGCCGCGGGGCACGAGGTCTGTGTCGTCTCCCACGCGTCCATCGCGGAGTCAACGGCGTCGATGGGGCTCACCCCGGTTTCGTGGTGTGACCCGAACAGCATGCCGATACCGATGGGCCCGGGACGGCCCTACCCGGAGGAGCGCGCGGAGCTGGCTCGCGTCACCGAGGCCATGGCCTTCGGACCCGACGATCCGGACCGCGAGCACTGGGATGTCCTCACCCAGTTCTACCTGCCTGCGATGTGGGACTTCATCCCGTACAAGGGCGACCCCGGCGAGCCGATGCCCGCGATGGACGGCCTGGTGGAGTTCACCCGGACCTGGAAGCCGGATCTGGTGCTCTGGGACCCCTGCATTCCCGGCGCGGCGGTCGCGGCCCGGGCCAGCGGCGCCGTCCAGGCGCGCTGGTGGACCGCACCCGACGTGTTCTGCCGCAGCATCGACAGGTTCACCGAGGTCACCAGCAGGCCCGGTGGCCCGTCGGTGGAGAACCCGCTGGTCGAGACCGTACGGCCGCTGGCCGACCGGTACGGCGTCGAGATCGACGACGAGCTGCTGTTCGGGCAGTGGACCGTCAATCAGCAGCCGGCGGCGGTAGGGCCGGAGGTGTCGGCGCAGACGTTGTCGATGCGGTGGATCCCGCATGCGCGGCAGGAGGTCATGCCGGACTGGATGTACCCGGTTCCGGCGCGCCCGCGGGTGGCCGTCTCGCTCGGCCTGTCCGAACGACTGTTCATGGAGGGGGGCTGGGCCCACATCCCGGCCCTGCTGGAAGCCCTGTCCACGTTGGACGTCGAGGTCATCGCCACGCTGAACAAGACCCAGCTGGGGGCGGTGTCCAAGATCCCGGACAACGTCCGGGTGTTCGACTTCGTCCCGCTCAACCAGCTGATGCCGACCTGTTCGCTGCTGATCCACCACGGCGGTATGGGCACCGTCATGCCCGCGGTGGCGAACTGCGTGCCGCAACTCGTGCTCGACTTCGTCGGCAACGAGATCTCGGCGACCGCCCTGGGAGGTCGGATGGGCCGCTCCCGGTACAGCCTGGGGCCCGCCCTGTCCAGGTACCTCACGGAAACCGGCGCGGGGTTGATCATTGACGTTAGCAAGCCGTCCGTCGACGAGATGCGCGAGCAGATCATGCGGGTGCTGACCGAGCCCTCGTTCCGGCAGGGCGTCGCGCGGATGCACAACGACCTGCTGGCCACGCCCAGTCCGGCCGAATTCGTTCCTATCCTGGAGCGGATGGTCGCCCGGCACCGGCAACCGGATTCCACGGCGCACTGACCCACCACGCCGACGAGCCCTCGGGCAGGGCACTCGTACGGCGGGAGACACACCGGCTCGGCGGCGGCGGTCCGCGCGACACGCGACCGCCGCCGTCCAGCCGGGGAACGAGGCGTACGGTCGCCGTACGGTTGACCCTCCTTGCGGCCTTCGCCTCGCAGCGGGCCGACGGGAGTCCGCGCGGCGCACGCCTGCCGTTGCGTCCCGGCCGGCGCAGTCCCGGTCCGGCATCTTGAGGAGGGTAAGAATGCGCTTGCTCATCACCGGGGCGGCCGGTTTCATCGGCTCGAACTACGTCCGGAATCTCCTCTCCGGCGCCTACGGAGACTCCGGCGTACAGGTCACCGCGCTCGACAAACTCACGTACGCGGGCAACCTGGAGAATCTCACCCCGGTGCGCGACCATCCCGGGTTCACCTTCGTCCACGGCGACATCTGCGACGCCCGGCTGCTCGCGGAGCTGATGCCGGGCCACGACGCCGTGGTCAACTTCGCCGCCGAGACGCACGTCGACCGGTCGATCACCAGCGCGGACGCCTTCGTGCAGACGAACGTGGTCGGCACCGCCGGGGTGCTGCAGGCGGCGATGGACGCGTGCGTGCCGCGGGTGGTCCACGTCTCGACCGACGAGGTCTACGGTTCGATCGACTCCGGCTCGTGGACGGAGGAGAGCCCGCTGCTGCCCAACTCCCCCTACGCGTCGGCGAAGGCGGGCGCCGACCTGCTGGCCCGGGCGTTCGCCCGCACCTACGGCCTGGACGTCAGAGTGACCCGGTGCAGCAACAACTACGGCCCCTACCAGCACCCTGAGAAGATCGTTCCGCTGTTCGTGACCAATCTCCTGCGGGGAGAGACGGTTCCGCTGTACGGCGACGGCCTGAACGTGCGCGACTGGCTGCACGTGGACGACCACTGCAGGGGCATCCACCTGGTGCTCGAGCAGGGACAGCCGGGTGAGGTCTACAACATCGGCGGCGGGCAGGAACTGACCAACCGCCAGCTGACACACCTGCTGCTGGAGATCTGCGGTGCCGGCCCGGAGCGCATCCGCGCGGTGCCCGACCGCCCGGGCCACGACCGGCGGTATTCGATCAACGACGCGAAGCTGCGCGCCCTCGGCTACACGCCCCGGGTCGCGTTTGCCGAAGGCCTGGCCGCGACGGTCGCCTGGTACCGCGACAACCCGCAGTGGTGGCAGCCGCTGCGCCGCGACCCCGTGGTGTGAGCACGGCGGCGAACCCGGGACCGGGCGAGCACCGTGCCGCCGGGGCGAGCACGGCGGCGAGCGGCGCCTCACGGACGGCAGCATCTCGATGAAGGGCCCGTCGGTGTGGTGGAGTGGCGCCCCGGTGACGGAGCATCGGGGGCAGTGACACCCGGCCACCGGCGCGGTGCGGGGTGCGTGCCGGCCAGAGAGGCAGCGACATGTCCGGCGCGCAGTTGTACGACACCATCGGTGCCGCCTACACGGTGACGCGGCGGACCGAGCCACGGATCGCCGCGCAGGTCTGGGCAGCGCTGGGCGATGCGCGTTGGCTTCGGCGGTTCTGGCTCACCCGCGCCTACCAGCCCGAGGTCGCGAGCCTCGTGGTCGGCCGGCCTTCGCTGACCGAGCTGACCGAGCTGGCCGACGCGGTCGATCTCGACACGGCGGAACTCGGTCTCCGTCTGCTTGTGGCCTGACCCGCCACGACGCCAGCCGACTCGGGCTCGTCATCGCGCGACAGTCCGACGATGCGGACGACAGGCCGACGATGCGGATCGGCCGGTCGACGCCAGCGGCGTAGCCAAGAATTGCAGGAATGATCACGGCCGGCGGAAAGGACACCGGTTCACGCGCGAATCGTCCGGCTAGTTGGCGATAACCGCCGCTGTCCGCGAATTCTCCGCAATCTCAGAGATGCGGCCGTTCCTCGGGGATACGAGCATTCTCAGGAAGTCTCTGACAGAAAGCCCGTATGCCGCCGACGGTGATCGGCCGAGGAGGAGCCTGCGCACGATGACCACGCTTGGTGAGAATCGCGGCACGATGCGTAGCGGCGACGCGCCCTGATTCGGAAATGGTCCTGACCGCCGCTGTTGCCGCAGCGACCAGGCAGTAGTCGCCATCAGCACTCACGATAGGACGAAGCCCGTGACAATCTACAGATTCGGTGCCGGTCGCTCGACCAGAGCGGGCGGCAGGCGCGATGGCACCGCCGTGGAGGGGGCCGGGCCCGCCCGAACTCCGTTCAGGAGACGCGCCAGGCGGATCGGTGCCCTCGTGATGCTCGGGTCGATGGTCGCCACGCTGCTCGGTCCGCCGGGCCCGGCGAACGCGATCTCGGAGCAGTCCTCCGGGGTGCGGGGATCCGACGGGACGATCTACACCGTCACCAACCACCTGACCGTCGACGCGTTCCGTGGCGGCCCGCGGAAGTGGTTGTTGGCCTGGTCCGGTGCGGTGGATGCCGCCAATCCCGACGCCAAGGACTTCCTCGCGGTCATCGACGCCACCAAGGGCTCCCGCAGCTACGGTCGCGTGGTCAACACGGCGACATTCGGCCCGCAGCGGCAGAACGAACCGCACCACATGCAGTACGTCTGGCACAAAGGCCAGCGGATCTACGCCGGCGGCATCTTCTCGGACACGGTTTTCGTGCTCGACGCGAGCCGACTGCCGGTGCTGAGGATTACCGGAGTCAACCTGCCGGCCGACACTCCGTGCGGTTCGGCGCCGGAC
Source organism: Micromonospora sp. NPDC049051 (assembly GCF_043197575.1). Taxonomy (NCBI): domain Bacteria; kingdom Bacillati; phylum Actinomycetota; class Actinomycetes; order Micromonosporales; family Micromonosporaceae; genus Micromonospora; species Micromonospora sp. NPDC049051. The sequence goes on along the minus strand of NZ_JBICTL010000006.1, from coordinate 359,454 downwards.
GCCTTCGCGGTGCTCAGTGACGGCACCGCCTACGCCAGCTACATGGGCGGCCCGAACGTCCCCGGGCCCTGCACCTACTCCGACGGCCAGGTGCGGGTCGGTAACGGCTACGCGGGCTCTCCGGGAGAGATAGTCCGGATCGGCAAGGACGGCAGGACCATATCGGAGATCGCGACCGCACTGCCGTACGGCGAGGATCCGACCAAGTGTCACAACTACCCGGCCCTCGAGAAGGCGACGTGCGCTAACCCGCACGGCATCGCGGTGCGGGAGGATCTCAACCGGATGGTGGTGACCGACTACACCGAGATCAAGAACAATCTCAATCCGCCGACCCCGGAGATCGATCCGCTCTGGTTGCGCGACACGGTGCGGATCTTCGACATCACCAACCGCAACCGGCCGAAACTGAAGTCGGTTTCCCGGCTGCCCGACGGCCCGCGGGTGGATGAACCCGCGTTCGCCGAGCCCCGAATGGTGATGGAGCCCGCGGTCACCCACCAGCCTCGGCACCGCGGCGCGTTCGCGTCGACCATGGCGGGTGGGGCCGTCTACTACACGCCGGACATCACCAAGCCGGACCCGGAGTGGCGCGAGGTCTTCGACGACAGCACGGCGTATCGGAAGTTCGACACGTCCGGCCTGCTCAGCGGGTCCAACAGTGGCGGCAGTTGGCTCTGGGTCACCCCGGACGACCGGTTCCTGGTGCACACGGTGATGGGTGCCGACTGGCGCCTGCCCCGGGACGCACAGACCGGGATGGTGTACGTGCTGGACATCCAGAAGCTGCTGGCCTCCGGCAACAATCCGAAGTGCAAGATCGACGAGATCGAGGAAGTGACCGCTGGCGGGCACGAGTCTGACTGCCCGGCGCTGACCGGGGTGATGCCGGTCCGTGACACCGTTTCCACGTTCGCCGGCGTCGGCCCGCACTGGGGGGCCATGGACAACTTCACCCGCGGCCGGGACGGCATCTACCGTGAGAACGGCGGGCTGAGCCGGATAGCGTCGGCCAACTATTTCGTCTCCCCGCTGCTCGATGGCGACCACCGGATCTGCATGTACGACTTCAGTGCAAGCGGTGAGGTGTCGATGGACACCTCGTTCCGGGACGAGGTGAACGGCGCCGAGTGCCTCAACTTCAACCGCCAGAAATGGCCGCACGGCTCGGTGGGCGAGGCCCGGCCACATGGCCTGCTGTTCGTGGTCAGCGACAGCGTGCTGCGTTAGACGCGAAAGATGGCCGTGTCGGGCGGGGACCAGGTGTCCCCGCCCGACACCGGTGACAGCTGGACCGCGCGGATCGTCTCCTGGCGAACGACCGCCGGCAGGCTCAGCCGAGCTGCTCGGCCAGTGCGATGATGATTCCCTCCGGGCCACGGACGTAACAGAGCCGGTAGCTGTCCTCGTACTGCGCCACCTCGCCGAGGAGCTCGGCGCCGTGACTGCGCAGACGGGTGAGGACGTCCTCGATGTCGTCGACGGCGAACATGATGCGACGGATACCCAGGGTGTTGGGCGGTGCGACCTTCGGCTCAGCGCTGAACGCCGTCGGGGCGTCGAACTTCGTCAGTTCAAGCCGACCGTGGCCGTCCGGGGTCCGCATCATCGCGATCTCGACCCGCACGTCGTCGAGCCCGACGACCCGGTCCACCCAACGACCCTCGACCGGCCCCTGGCCCTCCATCTCCATACCAAGTTCGACGAAGAACGCGGCAGCAGCCTCCAGGTCGTCGACGACGATGCCGACGTGATCCATCCGCTGAATCGTCATATCTCGGAGTATAGGGCCAGAGACTCGTAGTCATCCGGGAACGCCCCTTTAGCCGGTTGCTGTCCGGGGGCGGCACGGGCCGGGAAGGCCGGCCAGATGCCGCAAGCTCAAAGAAGATCACGCCCCAGCCGAATCACTACTCTTCGAGACATGCCAGCCACCCTGGGCCTCTCGACCGACGAACTTCTCAGCACCACCCGGGCCGTCCGTCGGCGACTCGACCTCGATCGCCCGGTCCCCCTCGACGTGGTGCGTGAGTGCGTGGACCTGGCACTGCAGGCGCCGAGCGGATCCAACCTGGAGCCGTGGTGCTTCGTGGTCGTCTCCGACCCGGTGAAACGGATGGCGATCGCCGAGATCTACCGCAAGGCATTCGCCATCTACCGTGACCTCCCCTTCGCCGCCGACAAGATCACCAAGGAGGACGCGGCGCGCGACGCCGCCCAGCAGCGCGTGATGGCGTCGGTCGAGTATCTCGCCGAGCACCTGCACGAGGTGCCGATGCTCGTGGTGCCGTGCGTGAGCACGTGGGATCCAGGTCCGATGGAACGCCTGATGTCGGCCGCCATGTTCGGTTCCGTGATCCCGGCCGTGTGGAGCTTCTGCCTGGCGGCCCGTTCGCGTGGCCTCGGCACGGCCTGGACCACCCTGCACCTGATGTTCGAGGCGGAGGTCGCACAGGTTCTCGACATCCCGGTGGACGCGGTACGCCAGGTGGGCCTGCTGCCGGTCGCCTACACCCGGGGTGAGAAGTTCCGGCCCGCGATGCGCCGCTCGGTCGACCACGCGCTGCACCTCGACGGCTTCGACCCGAGCCGCGCCCCGAGTGCACCGCCGTCCTGACGAACCGGTCCGGTGATCAGACGCGTCCCGCCCCCGGCCGCGTACGTCGACAACCGATACCGGATCCGCCAGCAGCCGCGGGTGAGTTACGGGATCAGCTGCCCTGGCGCTCCTCCCCGCACCGGTCCACGAATCGATTTACATGTTCCTGCGGTGCCAGTATCGTCGAGGGTTCTCAGAGGTCGACGAAGGTCCATCAAAAGGTTCCTGACATGAGTTTCCCAGCGCGATCACCGCGTTGGCGACGGGCAGGTGCCGGAAGGATGATCAGACCATGGCATCGGGGTTTGGTTTCGATCGTGCCGCCGTGGATCAGACCCGGCGGGAACTCGCCAGCGTCCGGGCGGAGTTGGCGGCCGCCCGGCAACAGCCGGACGGCGTACCGATGGTCGAACCGAAGCCGGTCGTGGACGCGCTGCACGGCTTCGTCAGCGGGATGGCGGCGGCACACGCCACCGTGCACGAGTCGGTGGACCTCGTCGCGCGGTGGTTCGACCACCTCGTTGACGGTCAGTTGGAGTTGGACCGGATCCAGGCGGACCTGGCGACTCCCGAACAGTGATGGGGAGAAGGGACGACACGTGGTCGACGTCAATATCGGATATGACGGCCTGCAGCGCGCGGCGGGCCAGTTGCGGACCGGCCAGACCGAGATGACTCAGCGGCTCCAGACCATGAAGTCGATGATCGACCAGCTCGTCACCAGCGAGTTCCGCACCCAACTCGCCTCCTCACGTTTCCAGGACTCCTACCAGCAGTGGTCGACCGGCGCGCAGAACATGATCGACGGACTCGAGGGGATGGCGGCCTTCCTCAACGACACGATCCGCGAGTACCAGGACCTCGACAACCGACTCGCGGGCGGCATCGGCTGACGCTTGTCCCCGACCCATGAACGTCTGGGAGGCCGTCGACCTGCCCACCGACCCCGTCCCCGGCTCGCCGGGCGAACTGCGGACGATGGTCGCGCAGCTGCGTCGGCGGACCGCCTACGCCCGCCGGCTCGCGAACCGGCTGCAAGCCGTCTCCGCGGGCAGCCACCGCATGCGGCTGAGAGGGGACTTCGCCGTCGTGTTCCGGCAGGGCCTGTCCGAGCTGCCGGGAGAGGCCGCCAAGATCGCTTCGGCCTATGCCGCATGCGCCGACATCCTGCATGACTTCGAGACCCTGACCGACCAGACCAGGGCCACCACCCGGAGCATCCTGTCCCGGGCGGTGCAGGCGGACATGCAGTACCGCTGCCTGCTGGCGCAGTTCTGCGTGTTGATCGGGCCGGTGCCCCCCGGCAGGCCCGTCTGGCGCGGCCTCGACCCGGAGTTCGCGCTGGCGCTGACGATCAACCGTGACCCCGTGGCACGGCAGGTGGCCTGGCGGATCGGAACCCAGGCGCAGCACTGGGAACTACAGCGACAGCACTCCAGCAATTCGATCCGGAGGGTGCTGGAGCAGTACTCCCTGGCCGAGAGGCGGTGCGTCGAGCTGATCCAGCTGGCGATCCCGCAGGTGGAGAGCCTGCCCGACGCCTGGGATCACCGACTCCCGCGCTACGAACGGCGCGACCTCCGGCGGACCGGACAGAGGGACCGGCTGTACAGACGGCGGCTTTTTGCCGGACCCGACGACAAGAACCACTTCATCAAAGACCGGATGGGTGCGTGGCGGACGGACGACGGAAGACTCCGCGACTCGAAGCAGTACGTACACGACGACAACAAGCCCCTGCGGGGTGAGTTGTCCGAACGCGCCGTGTCGGGCCATCTGTACCGCCTCACGGCGTCCGGAAACAGCCTGCAGGAGGCCGCCGTACGGAAGCTCGCCAAGATGTCCAAGACATACAAACGTCTCCGCGATCTGGCGTGGGACCGGGAGATCGCACCGGTCGTCACCAGACTCGGGGCCGGCCTGGCGATGCACAGGTTCAGCGCGGACAAGCTCACCGCCCTCCTGGCGAGGGCGCGGCCCCACCTCAGTAACCAGGAATACGTGCGGTTGGCGACAGAGGGGCGACGGTTCCTCAGGCTGCAGCGGCGGGTCAATCAGACCAGCGAACGGCTCGGGTCGGCCGGGGGGTCCGTGGTGGTGGCGCGGGACTTCTCCGACGCGAGGCCCCTGACGGGCGCGACCTACGAGCGGGGCACCGCGGGCAACCTCGACCGCACGCTCTATCGCCGGGGTTCCTTCATCGCGATCGAGGAGAAGGGTGGCAGGGCGGGACTGGGCCAGGCGCAGGCGCCCGACCCACGGAAGCCGAACAGCCCAGAGGTGACGGTCGAGCAGGGAAGCGCGCTCTATCTGCGTAAACAACTCGAACAGGACAGCAAGCTGGGTCCCGTCCTCCGGGAGAACCCGGAACTCTGGTCCGAGATCCAGTCCGCCATCACAAATGGCGGCCCCGGCTCGATCCGCTATCTGCTGGTACGCACAAACGACGACTGCGAGATCACCGTCAGGGAATTCGTCATCGATCCGGACAAGCTGCGTCGCGGTTCGATCCGCTTGGTAAGGTGATTCACCGATGCCGGAAGGTGGAGGAATAGTGACCTGGCGGCGGCTGGACATGGCGTCACTCCGACTGCTGTTCACCCGGCTCGGATCGGCCTCGTGGAGTTGGTCGATCAGCGAGGTGCCGGCTCTGGCCGAGCGGATGCACTGGGACGTCCGGGAGACCATCGACGGTCTCGGCGCGGTTGCCGACGGCGGATTCGAGGTCGGCGACAAGCAGATCGTCCTGACCTTCGACGCCGGCCATGTCGACGACATCATGATCTGGCTGACGGAGACCATCGAAGACCCGCCGGTCGAGTCGCAGGTCTTCCTGTACGACACCTTCACCGACGCCGTCGACGCCGCCACCGATGTCCTTGGCCCGCCGACGGGGCGTACGTCGGGCGAATCGCCGGCGGCACACTGGCGTGGCCCCGAGTCGACCGTCCAGATCCGGCACGCCGAGTTCGCCGTGGCCGTGGTGTGGGCCTCCAACGAGTACCAGGACGAGTGGGACCAGGTCATCAAGGACCTCGCCTGACGACTGGCGAGGTGCGACAGCGCGCGTCACGCTTTGTGAGAACTGTTTCAGTTCGCGGCGGAAAACAGTGGCTGTGGTCCCACTTAAACGTATATCGCACCCCGGGGCTTGCCGCAAGACCGGGGTCCTGCCGCAGAATCGTCGGCCGGGCCCGGGAACGGTGGAAAGAAATGGGGTACGGCATGCGTGTGTCGTTGTCGAGCAACCGGTACGTGTCAGACCTCCGGGAGGTCGACGACAGGCATGTCGCGATCGTCGGCGGCAAGGGCGCGCACCTGGGGGCGTTGTCACGGATCGACGGCGTCCGGGTACCGGCCGGCTTCTGCGTGACGACGGACGCCTACCGGCGGATCCTGGCCGACGTGCCGTCGATCGACGATCGGCTCGCCCAACTGTCGCAGGTGGCCCCGGACGACCGGGAGACGGTACGCACCCTCAGTGCGGAGATCCGCCGGAGCATCGAGGCGGTCGTCCTGCCCGACGACGTGGCGGCGGCGATCGTACGGGCTCTCACCGAACTCGGTGAGCGGGCCGCGTACGCCGTCCGGTCCAGCGCCACGGCGGAGGACCTGCCGACGGCCTCCTTCGCGGGCCAGCAGGACACGTACCTCAACGTCCTGGGGCAGGCGGCGGTGCTCGAGCACGTCAGCCGATGCTGGGCCTCGCTGTTCACGGAGCGGGCCGTGGCCTACCGGCAACGCAACGGCATCGACCATCGCACGGTCCGCATGGCCGTTGTCGTACAGAAGATGGTCTTCCCGCAGGCGGCCGGGGTCCTGTTCACGGCCGACCCCGTGACGTCCCACCGGAAGGTCGCCTCGGTGGAGGCCAGCTTCGGTCTCGGCGAGGCTCTGGTCTCCGGGCTGGTGAACGCGGACGCCTACCGGGTGCGGGGCGATGAGATCGTCCACCGGGCGATCGCCGGCAAAGCGCTCGCCGTCCACGCCCGACCGGGCGGCGGGACGGTGGAACGGGCGGTCGACCCGGCGCGGCAGGACCAGCCGGCGCTGACGGATGCACAGGTCGTGCGGCTGGTACGGCTGGGCCGGCGGATCGAAGCCCACTTCGGCCACCCGCAGGACATCGAGTGGTGCCTCGTCGACGACGACTTCCAGATCGTGCAGAGCCGGCCGATCACCACGCTGTTCCCCGTCCCCGAGGCCCGCGACGGGGAGAACCACGTCTACCTCTCCGTGGGGCATCAGCAGATGATGACCGACGCCATGAAGCCGCTGGGGCTCTCGGTGTGGAAGCTGACGGCCCTCGCGCCCATGCACGACGCCGGTGGGAGGCTCTTCGTCGACGTCACCCGGGCCCTGGCGTCGCCTTCGGGCCGCGCCGCCCTGTTCCAGCTCGCGGGAAGGTCCGATCCGCTGGTGAGGGACGCGCTGGAGACCATCGTCGACCGTGGCGACCTCATTTCGCCGCTGCCCGACCAGGGTCCTCCGGCAGGGCCGCCCGCAGGCGACGCGCCCGCCCCGATCGAGACCGACCCGGCCATCGTCACCGACCTCATCGAACTCAGCCGGGCCGCCAACGCCACCCTGCGGCGCGACATCGGGACGAAGTCCGGCCCGGCGCTGTTCGACTTCCTCCTGGCGGCCTTCGAGGAACACAAGCGACTGCTGACCGATCCGCGCAGCATGCAGGTGCTGATGGCGGCCATGGATGCCTCGTGGTGGCTCAACGAGCAACTGGAGGCATGGCTGGGCGAGAAGAACGTGGCCGACACGCTCACGCTGTCCGCTCCCCACAACGTCACGTCGGAGATGGGGCTGGCGCTCCTGGACGTCGCCGACGTCATCCGTCCGTACCCGGAGGTGGTCGCCTTCCTGCAGGAGGCCGACGACGAGGGCTTCCTGGACGAACTGGCCGCGCTGCCCGGCGGCCCGGAAGCGCGCGACGCCATCCAGGCCTACCTCGACAGGTACGGCATGCGCTGCGTCGGGGAGATCGACATCACCAGGCCACGCTGGAGCGAACGCCCGACCACGCTCGTGCCCCTCATCCTCGACAACGTCAGGAACTTCGCGCCGGGCGCCCGCGAGCGGCGCTTCGAGCAGGGGCGCCGGCAGGCGGAGATGAAGGAACAGGAGGTTCTGGAGCGCCTGCGGGCCCAGCCCGACGGCGAGCGGAAGGCGCTGGAGACGAAGCGGATGATTGACCGGGTCCGCACCTTCATCGGGTACCGGGAGTATCCGAAGTACGCCATCGTCAGCCGCTACCTCACCTACAAGCAGGCCCTGCTGAGAGAGGCCGAGCACCTCGTGCGGGCCGGCGTGCTTCCGGAGCAGGAGGACATCTTCTACCTCACCTTCCAGGAACTGCACGACGTCGCGCGTACGCACGAGGTGGACGATCAGCTCATCCGCCGGCGGAAGGAGGAGTTCCGGTCGTACCGGACGCTCACGCCGCCCCGGGTGCTCACGTCCGAGGGTGAGGGCATCAACGGCGCGTACCGCCGCGACGGCGTGCCGGCGGGCGCGCTGGTCGGCCTCCCGGTCTCCGGCGGGATCGTCGAGGGGCGGGCCCGTGTCGTCCTGGACCTGGCCCGGGCCGATCTCGAACCGGGCGACATCCTGGTCACCGCCTACACCGATCCGAGCTGGTCACCCCTGTTCGTCGCGATCGCCGGGCTGGTGACCGAGGTGGGCGGCCTCATGACCCACGGGGCGGTGGTCGCCCGGGAGTACGGCTTGCCGGCCCTCGTCGGGGTGGAGCACGCGACCAGGCTGATCCGGGACGGGCAGCGGATCCGCGTGCACGCGGCCGACGGGTACGTCGAGATCCTGCCCTGACCGGCAACCGACCGGAGGGCGTGCCGGCGCGGGGTAGCCGGTCGGGCGCGAGCGGTGACACCATCCGTACATGTCTATTCGTCGATTTATTTCACCACTCGCGACCCGATCGGCACTGGTCTTCGTGACCGTCCTCGCCGCCAGCGGCGTCCCCGCCCTGCTCCCCGCGCCGGCCAGCGCCGCCGAGCCCGACCCCGTCATGAACAAACCGGTGTTCAGCCGCCCGCTCGGCTCGGCCGCCGAGCAGAACGCGATCTTCACGCAGCTGGCCCGGATCATCGACCGGGTCCCGACCGGCGAGGAGATCCAGATGTCGTGGTTCCACTTCTCGTTCTCGGATGTCACCGATTCGGCCACCACCCCGGACCTCCCCGGTCGCCTCATCCGGGCGCACCAACGGGGCGTCCGGGTGAAGATCATCGTCGACCAGGCCTCGGCCACCGGGCGCCCGTTCCAGCGACTGCAACCGGTCCTCGGCTCGACGGACACCGCCGGCTCGTACATCGTGCACTGCGCGGACCGGTTCCCGAGCCAGGACCGCGGCTGCATCGGCACGAGGGCGATCCAGTACACCGACTCGACGGTCACCGCCTACAACCACAACAAGTTCCTGACCGCCTCGAAGATCGTGCTCGACACCGGGGCGACCGTGTCCAACGTGGTGTTCCAGGGCTCGGCGAACCTGACGTGGTGGGACGCGAACGAGGCGTACAACAACGGGGTGACGTTCAGCGACGCCACGACATTCAACGCCTACCGGACGTACTTCGCGGACCTACGCTCGCACCGGTACAGCTCGACCGGCGACAACGACTACTACTGGGTGACACCGACCGGCAGCACCTACAAGGCGCACTTCTTCCCCCGCCGGGAGCGGTCCGGCCAGCCGGTCTCCGATCCCGCCACCGACACCGTGGTCAGCATCCTGAACTCGGTGGCGTCGTGCACCTACGACGACGCGGGCACCCGCCGACAGACCGACATCCGGGTCAACATGTACTCGTTCAACCGACCCGAGGTGGCCAAGCGGCTCACCGCGCTGCGCAACGCGGGCTGCTGGGTCGACGTCGTCTACACCGAGGCGAACACCGCGGTGCTCAACGCGCTGGGCAGCAACATCCAGCTCACCAGGTGCAACTTCAACGTCGGCCCGGGGCTGGACATCCGGACCCACAACAAGTACATGCTGATCGACGGCGCGTACGACGACGACATCGTGCCGCGGGTCTTCACCGGCAGTCACAACTACGCCGTCTCGGCCCTGCGGCAGGCTGACGAGACGCTGCTGCGGATCATGGGACGCGGCATGCACGACGACTACCTGAACGACTTCTGGCACGTCCGGGACATCTGCCGGGCCCGGGGCGGAGCCGTCCGCTGAACGGTGCCCTGAGCCTGACGCCGGCCGAGCCGGCCCTGCTCTGCCCGGGTTGGGCGGAGCAGGGCTTCGGTCCCGTGGGCCGGCGACATCTCTCGACGTCGCGACCCCGGCCGGTGCGGAGCCCGGGCACAGCCCTCGTGGCCGTCGCCCGGGCCCCGGCGCGGAGGCGAGCCTCTCCCCCGCCCGTGACGGCGGGTCAACTGTTCAGCTTGGCCACCAGCGCGTTGGCCATGCCCTGCTCACCCCTGGCGTTGGGGTGGAAGGGGGCGGCGGCGTTCTGCGGGATCAGCCCCTCGACCCACCGGGTGCCGCTGCTCTTGCAGGTGTCGTAGCCGACCGACGGGGCGTAGACGTCGGCGTAGGTGGCGTTGTTCGCCGCCGCGGTGTTGGCGAGCATCGTGTTCAGGGACTTCTGGATGCCACGCAGGTACGGCACGTCCTGGTAGGCGATCGGCACCACCGGCCAGCAGCCGTTACCGCTGTCCGGCAGGATCGCCGGGTACCCGAGCACCACGACCCGGGCGTTCGGGGCGGCCCGGCGGACCCCCTGCAGCACGGCGTTCACCTTCGGTGCGGTGGCGGCGATCCTGGCCTGCAACTGGTCGACGCCTCCGGCGGTGTACTGGTTCTTGCACGGTGACCCGAGCGGACTCCGCAGGCTCGCCTCCGCGCAGTCGGTGATGATGCCGGCGAAGCCGATGTCGTTCCCGCCGATCTGCACGGTGACCAGCGCCGTGTTCGAGGTGACCGCGTTGAGCTGCGGCGGCAGCGAGATGCCCAGCGCGCCGTCGCCGCCGTACAGGATGTCGTCGGTGGTGGCGCCGGAGCAGCTCACGTCGGCGAACGACGACGAGCGGGCGGCGGTGGCGACCAGCGACGGGTAGTTGCGGTTGGAGCGCATGCAGTTGAGGTCGACCTGCGTGGGGATCAGCGGGCCGGAGGTGAACGAGTCACCCAGCGCGACGTAGCGACCGGTGGGCAGGGCCGCGTTGGCCGGTGCGGCGAGGGCCAGCAGCACACCGGCGGTGGCCGCGGTGAACGCGGCCAGCCGGCTGGCCGCCCGGAGGAATGGCAGGCGGGGACGGGTCATGGCATCTCCAGGGATCATGGTGGGTGCCGTGATTCTGTCCGCGCCGTCGCCGAACGTCAATATCGATGATTGTCGCCGGCATGACGACGATCACCGCGCACGGCCCCACGGGCGCAGGTGGACGGGCCGCGCCGGCCGCGCTCGGGCACGCAAAGCGGTGCCCGTCAGCGGCGCGGCGGGGCTGCGACGCTGTCGCGGGCGACCAGGCTCGGCGCGACGGTCTGCCGCAACGGGCCGGCGGCGTTCGGCGACTCGATCTGGGCGAGCAGCATGTCCAGGCTCGCCCGGGCGACCGCGGCGAAGTCGGGCCGCACGGTGGTCAGCGGCGGGATGAAGTACGCGGCCTCCGGCACGTCGTCGAAGCCGACCACGCTGATGTCGGCGGGCACCCGTCGGCCGTGCTCGTGCAACGCCCGCAGCACGCCCAGCGCCAGGTGGTCGTTGGCGGTGAAGACCGCCGTGACCTCTGGCATCCGGGCGAGCATCTGCCCGCACCGGTAGCCCGCCGCCGCGGACCAGTCCGCCGGGACCAACGGCGGCACCTCGGCGCCCGCCAGTTGCAGAGCCTCCCGCCAGCCCTCGATGCGGCCAGCGCTGTCGAACCAGTCCGGCGGGCCGGAGACGTGCCAGACCGTGCGGTGCCCCGCGTCGAGGAGGTGCTGCGTGGCGGCCCGGGCGCCGGCGACCTGGTCGACCGTCACCAGCGGGATCGATCGGCCCGGGTCACCGTCGACGGTGACCAGGGGCACGTCCTGGGGAAGTCGTTCGAGGGCCTCCCCGGCCGACTCCACCGGCGCGATCACGACGACGCCGGCGACCCGGTGCGCCAGATGCCGCTCCACCGCCGCCGAGATGGAGCGGTGGTCCAGGTCGCTGACGCTGCCGACGCTGACCGCGAAGCCCGCCTCGGCGGCCGCCTGTTCCAGCGCGGCCAGCAACGACGCCGGGCCGTAGAGGGTGGTGTTCTGCGCGACCACACCGATCACCTGGGACCGGCCGGTCACCAGTGCCCGCGCGGCCCGGTTGGGCCGGTAACCCAGCTCGGCGATCGCCGCCTGGACGCGGAGCCGGGTCTGCTCGCGCACGTTGGGGTGCCCGTTGAGGACCCGGGACACCGTCTGGTGCGAGACGCCGGCGAGGCGGGCCACGTCCGTCATCGCGGGACTGCGCACGGGCTACCTCACTCCTCCCCACCGGCCCCGTCGGTGATCGCGCACGTCGAATCGGCGGGAGCGGACCACGTGGTGCTGAATCCGCCCTCCCATCCGCCACGGCGACGTGTGCCGGGTGACCGAGGTTGGAACGTCGACAGTCTACGCCAGCGCTCCCGCCGGCCAGGGTGCGGCTGAGCCGACGTACGCGCCCGCCGGTCAGAACCCCCGGGCGAGCCGGTAGTAGGCCTGGTTCCACCGGATCTCGTCGGCGAGGCGGCGCGGGTCGGTGTGCGCGTCGATGACGAGCAGCTCGGTCCGGGTCATCTCCGCCAGGTCGTGCAGCTCCGCCACGCCCACGGCCTGGGACAGCACGGTGTGGTGCGGGGCGCCGGCGGTGATCCAGGCCTCCGCCGAGCCGGCCAGGTGCGGGCGGGGCCGCCACACGGCCCGCGCGACCGGCAGCCGGCGCAGCGGACGCGGCGGCGCCACCACGTCGACCTCGTTGGCCACCAGGCGGAAGCGCTCCCCCATGTCCGCCAGGCCCAGCACGACCGCCGGACCGGGCGCGGCGTCGAACACCAACCGGACCGGGTCCTCACGCCCGCCGATGCTCAACGGGTGGATCTCGACCTTCGGGGTGTCGCCGGCGATCGTCGGGCACACCTCGAGCATGTGGGCGCCGAGCACCAGTTCGTCCCCCGGCGTGAGATCGTAGGTGTAGTCCTCCATGAAGGACGTGCCACCGTCGACCCCGACCGCCATCGACTTGAGCGCGTGGACCAGCACGGAGGTCTTCCAGTCGCCCTCCCCGCCGAAGCCGTAACCGTCGGCCATGAGTCGCTGCACGGCGATGCCCGGCAGCTGGCGCAGCCCGCCCAGGTCCTCGAAGTTCGTGGTGAAGGCCCGGAAGCCGCCCTCGTCCAGGAAGGCGCGCAGGCCCAGCTCCAGACGTGCGGCGTAGCGCAGCGAGGAGTGCCGCGCCCCGCCGGGCCGCAGCTGCGGGTCGACCCGGAAGGTGTCGTCGTACTCCTTGACGAGGTCGTCGATCCGCGCGTCGGCCACCTGGTCGACGACCGCCACGAGGTCGTTGACGCCGTAGGTGTTGACCGAGACGCCGAAACGCAGCTCCGCCTCGACCTTGTCACCCTCGGTCACCGCCACGTCGCGCATGTTGTCCCCGAAGCGCGCCAGCCGCAGCGACCGCATCGCCGAGTAGCCCAGCGCGGCCCGGGCCCAGGCGCCGATCCGGACGGTCACCCGGGGATCGCTGACGTGCCCGGCGACGGTCTTGCGGGCGACGCCGAGGCGCGTCTGGATGAAGCCGAACTCGCGGTCGCCGTGCGCGGCCTGGTTCAGGTTCATGAAGTCCATGTCGATCTCGTCCCAGGGCAGCAGGACGTTGGCCTGGGTGTGCAGGTGCAGCAGCGGCGTCTGCAGGGCGTCCAGCCCGGCGATCCACATCTTGGCCGGCGAGAAGGTGTGCATCCAGGCGATCACCCCGACCGCACCCCGCACGGCGGCGTCCCGGCACGCGTCGAGGATGGCGGTGCTGGAGGTCAGGACCGGCTTCCAGACCACCCGGACGGGGATGTCCGGCGACTCGTCGAGCCGCGCGGCGATCTGCCGGGACTGCTCGGCTACCTGCCGGAGGGTGTCCTCGCCGTACAGGCCCTGGCTGCCGGTGAGGAACCAGACCTCGGGTTCGGGGTGCGTTGCCATGCGGTTGCCTTCCGAGAGGGCGGTCACTTGAGGCGGATGCCGACGAGGCGCTGGAGGAGGATGAAGGCGAAGAGCAGGCCACCGATCACGATCCTCGTCCACCAGGAGTTGAGGCTCCCGTCGAAGGTGATCAGGGTCTGGATCACGCCGAGCACCAGCACCCCGAGCACGGTGCCGAAGACGTAGCCGGACCCGCCGGTGAGCACGGTGCCGCCGATGACGACGGCCGCGATCACGTCCAGCTCCATGCCGACGGCGATCAGCGGCGCGCCGGAGAGCGTGTAGAACGACAGCAGGATGCCGCCGACGGCCGAGCACAACCCGCTGACGGTGTAGACGGCGATCCGGGTGCGCCCCACCGGCAGGCCCATCAGCAACGCCGACTGCGGGTTGCCGCCGATCGCGTACACGTTGCGGCCGAAGCGGGTGTACGTGAGCACGTACGCGGCGACGAGCACCACCGCGAACGCGATCAGCACGCTGATCGACACGAAGTTGCCGCGGGGATCGCCGATGCGCTCCTGCGACACCGCCGTCCAGAACCCGTCGGTGATGGGGATGGACGCGTCGCTGATGAACGTGCACATGCCCCGGGCGAAGAACATCCCGGCGAGGGTGGCGATGAACGGTTGGATCTCGAAGAAGTGGATGGCGCAGCCCATCAGGAACCCGAGGATCGGGCCGATCAGCAGCGCGACGACCAGCACGAGTGCCGCCGGCAGCCCGGCCCGCAGCAGCGACGCCGACACCATGGCGGTCATCGCGACGACGGAGCCGACCGACAGGTCGATGCCGCCGGTGAGGATCACGAAGGTCATGCCCACCGCGACGACCAGCAGGAACCCGTTGTCGATGAAGACGTTGAAGACGACCTGGACGTTGGAGAACGCGCGGTACTGGGACACGCCGACGCCGTACATGACCAGCAGCAGGGCGAGCGTGGCCAGGACCGGGACGTGCCGCCGGGGCACACCGGGCCGCCAGGTGCGCACGGTGGTCAGTGGCGTACTGCTCATGCCGGCACCTGCTCCTTCTCCCGGCGCGGCACCGCGGACCCCGGCCTTCTCCCGCCACGGCGGCGGAACCTGGCCCGGAACGCCGGTGACTGGATGAGGCAGACGGCGATGACGACGACGGCCTTGAACAGCAGGGCCGTCTGCGGCGAGACGTTCATGGCGTAGACCGTGGTGGTGAGGGTCTGGATGATCAGCGCACCGAGGATGGTGCCGCCGAGGAAGAACCGGCCGCCGGCGAGTGAGGTGCCGCCGATGACCACCGCGAGGATCGCGTCGAGTTCCACCCAGAGCCCGGCGGCGTTGCCGTCGGCGCTGGACACGTTCGCCGTCATCATGAACCCGGCGATCGCGGCGCAGGCGGCGCTGACCACGTACACGAGGAAGACCACGCGACCGGATCGGATGCCGGCCAGCCGGCTCGCCTCGGCGTTGCCCCCGACCGACTCGACGATCAGACCGAGCGCGGTACGACGGGTCAGGGCGGCGACGAGCAGGGCCACCCCGAGTGCGATGAGGATGGCCAGCGGCAGGGTCAGGAAGTGTCCGAGCCCGATCGCCCGGTACGGCCCGGAGTTGATCGTCAGGATCTGCCCCTCCGTGACCAACTGCGCGACACCCCGACCGGCCACCATGAGGATCAGCGTGGCGATGATGGGCTGGATGCCGATGACGGCGACCAGGACCCCGTTCCAGGCGCCGAGCGCGAGCGCGGCGCCGAAGGCCAGCGCGAGCGCTGTGAGGACGGTCGACGGGCTGTTCTGGTCGGGCGCCGCGCTGATGTGCAGGCAGGCGACGGCGCCGGCGATGGCACAGATCGAGCCGACGGAGAGGTCGATGCCGCCCGTGGCGATGACGAGGGTCATGCCCAGCGCGACCAGCATCAGCGGTGCGCTCAGCCGGAGGATGTCGACCAGGGTGCCGTAGAGCTGCCCGTTCTTCACCTCGACGGAGAGAAAGCCGGGCCGGTAGACCGCGTTGGCCAGGATCATGACCACCAGCACGAGCACCGGCCAGAACAGGCGGTGGCCGGTCAGCGGACGGAGGCGGTCGGCGACGGCGTTCACCGGGACACCTCCTCGCCGCTGGTGTGACGGGCGATGGCCCGCATGACGCGGTCGGCGTCGAGAGTGTCGTCGTTGTCGAGCTGGGCGACCATCGTCCGGTCGCGCATCACGGCGACGCGGTGGCTCAGCCGTAGCACCTCCTCCAGCTCGGCGGAGATGAACAACACCGCCATGCCGTCGTCGGAGAGCTGGACCACCAGTTTCTGGATCTCGGCCTTCGCGCCGACGTCGATCCCGCGGGTGGGCTCGTCGAGGATCAGCAGCCGCGGTTCGGTGATGAGCCAGCGGGCCAGGAGCACCTTCTGCTGGTTGCCGCCGGAGAGGTTGCGCACCGGCAGATCCGGGTCCGCGGGCCGGATGCTGAGCGCCCGGACGTACCTCTCGACCAGCTCGTCCTGCCGGCGGCGGGGAATCGGGCGCAGCCAACCACGGGCCGCCTGCATCGCGAGGATCATGTTCTCCCGCACCGACAGCTCGGGGATGACGCCTTCCATACGGCGGTTCTCCGAGCAGAACCCGACGCCGCGGTCGATGGCCTGGCCGGGGTGGCGCAGCTGCGTCCCGCCGCCGTCGATGGCGACCCTGCCGTGGTCGGCGCGGTCGGCACCGAACAGCAGACGCGCCACCTCGGTGCGGCCGGAGCCGAGCAGGCCGGCGAGTCCGACCACCTCACCGGCGTGGATCCGCAGGCTGAAGGGGGCGACGGCGCCCCTGCGGCCCAGCGCCGACGCGTCCAAAAGCGGCACCGCGTCGGAGGAGACGGCAGTGGGCCGCCGCTGCTGCTCGTCGAGGCGCTCCAGGACGTCGAGCTCCCTGCCGATCATCTTCTCGACGAGGCTCAGCTGGGGCAGCTCCTCGGTCCGGTACTCCCCCACCAGGGCGCCGTTGCGCAGCACCGTGATGCGGTCGGCGATGCGGTAGACCTGGTCGAGGAAGTGCGTCACGAACAGGATGGCGATGCCCTCGTCGCGCAGCTGCCGCATGATCCGGAACAGCTGGGCGACCTCACCGGCGTCCAGGCTGGACGTCGGCTCGTCCAGGATCAGCACGCGGGCGCGTACGTCGATCGCCCGGGCGATGGCCACCATCTGCTGCACCGCCAGGGAGTACGTCCCGAGCTGCGCGGTGACGTCGATGTCGAGGTCCAGCCGGGCCAGCAGTTCCCGCGCCCGCCGGCGCGTCTCGCCCCAGCGGATCGCGCCGAACCGGCGGGGCTCCCGGCCGATGAAGATGTTCTCCGCCACGGACAGGTTGGCGCAGAGATTGACCTCCTGGTAGACGGTGCTCACACCGTGGGCCGACGCCTGCATCGGGCCGCTGAAGGCGACCGGTTCGCCGTCGAGCACGACGGTGCCCTCGTCGATGGCGTGCACGCCGGTCAACACCTTGATCAGGGTCGACTTGCCGGCGCCGTTCTCGCCCATCAGGGCGTGGACCTCGCCGGGGAAGAGCCGGAAGTCGACGTCGTGCAGCGCGCGTACCCCGGGGAAGGTCTTGCTGATCCCGGTCATGGTCAGGACCGGACGGCTACCCGTCATCTGATCGGACCTCTTCTGGATGGTGGCGTGACGAGAAGGGCCAGCGACGAGCCGGGGTCGCCGCCGCCGGGCGGCGGCCCCGGCACCGGTCAGTACTTGCGGTTCGGCAGTGCCTCCCTGGCCTGCTCCTGGGTGAAGGTGGTCTCCTCGGTCTCGATCCGGGCGGGCACCTCCTCGCCGGCGTGGACCTTCTTCGCCAGGTCCATCAGCTGGGGGCCGAGCAGCGGGCTGCACTCGGCGATGAAGTTGAACTTGCCGTCCGCGAGGGCCTGCATGCCGTCCTTCACCGCGTCGATGGTGATGATGGTGATGTCCTTGCCGGGCACCTTGCCGGCCGCCGTGATCGCCTCCAGCGCGCCCAGACCCATGTCGTCGTTGTGCGCGAAGAGCACGTCGATCTTCGGGTTGGCCTTGAGGAACTGCTCCATGACCTGCTTGCCGTCGGACCGCTTGAAGTCCCCCGACTGCGAGGCGACGATCTTCAGGTTCGGGTTGGCGGCGATCGCCTCGGCGAAGCCCTCCTTGCGGTCGTTGGCCGGCGCCGATCCGGTCGTCCCCTGCAGCTCGACGATGTGCACCGGGCCACTGGCGCCCTTGGTCTGCGCCACCAGCCACTCGCCGGCGAGGCGGCCCTCCTTGACGAAGTCCGACCCGAGGAAGGTCTTGTAGAGGGACTTGTCGGCCGAGTCGACGGCGCGGTCGGTGAGGATCACGGGGATGCCGGCGTCCTTGGCCTCCTTGAGCACGGTGTCCCAACCGGACTCGACCACCGGCGAGAAGGCGATGACGTCCACCTTCTGCTGGATGAAGTTGCGGATCGCCTTGATCTGGTTCTCCTGCTTCTGCTGCGCGTCGTCGAACTTCAGCTCGATCCCGGCCGCCGTGGCGGCCTCCTTGATCGAGGTGGTGTTCGCCGTCCGCCAGCCGCTCTCCGCGCCGACCTGCGAGAAGCCCAGCGTGAGCGTGCCGTCGTCGGCGGAGCCACCGCCCGTGTCGCTGTTGCCGCAGGCCGCCGCGCTGCCCGTGAGCAGCACGGTGGCGACGACTGCGACGAGGGTGCGTATCGTTCTCCTGGTTCTCATCGGTTCTCCTCGGGTGGGGTGATCCGGACACCTGCCTGGGCGTGCGTGTCCCGGTGTGGTGGTCAGGGGCGTCGAGCAGGGCCTTGCCGGGCGGGTGCCGCCGGTCAGGAACCTCGTGGCGCTCCCGGTGACCCGGTGGTCGGGCGTTGGCCGTAGACGTTCTGGTAGCGGTCGTACAGCGAGCTGACGTCGGCCTGCGCCATCGGCAGCGGCTGCCCGAGTGCCCGGGCCAGGTGCGCGGTGCGGGCGACGTCCTCGCACATCACCGCGGCCTTGACCGCGGCCCGGGCGTCCCTGCCGATCGTGAAGACCCCGTGGTTGCGCATGAGCACCGCGGGCGAGCGATGCCCGGACAGGGTGCTGACGATCCCTTTGCCGATGTCGTCCCCACCGATCAGCGCGAACGGACCCACGGGGATCTCTCCGCCGAACTCGTCGGCCTGCGCGGTCAGCCAGCACGGGATGGCCTCACCCCGCGCGGCCCAGGCGGTGGCGTAGCTGCTGTGCGTGTGCACGACGCCGCCGACCTGCGGCATGGCCCGGTAGACATAGGCGTGCGCGGCCGTGTCGCTGGACGGTGTCCCGCCCCCGTCGACCACGGTCCCGTTCAGGTCGCAGACGACCATGGTGTCCGCCGTCAGGGCGTCGTAGTCGACTCCGCTGGGTTTGATCACCATGAGGTCCTGGCCCGGGACCCGCGCCGAGACGTTGCCGGCGGTCCAGGCCACCAGCGCGTACCGGGTCAACTCGCCGTGCAGGTGGGCCACCGTCTCCCGCAGGGCGCTCACCTGCCGCGCCACGTCGGTGTTCATCCGAGCACCTCCAGAACCGGGTCGGTCCGTGCCGCTTCCAGGGCCGTGTTCCTGATCGCCCGCAGGCGGAGCATGACGTCGTTGCCGCCGCGGCCGAAGTGGTCGTGCAACGTGCGGTACTCGGCGTAGAGGGCGTCGTACGCCCGCGCGTCGTCCGGGTGCGGCTGGTACACGCCCTCGTGCACCCGGCCCATCGCCTCGGCGGCCCGGTGGACGTCCGGGTACGCCCCGGCGGCGACGGCCGCGTGGATCGCCGAGCCGAGCGCCGGACCCTGGCTGGAGCCGATGATGCCGAGCGGGCGGTTGGTGACGTCGGCGTAGATCTGCATGAGCAGCCGGTTCGAGGCGAGGCCACCGGCGACGACCAGGTCGGTGACCGGTATCCCGGCCTCGACGAACGCCTCGATGATCATCCGGGTGCCGAACGCCGTGGACTCGAGCAGCGCCCGGTAGACGTCCTGCGGCCGGGTGGCCAGGGTCAGGCCGACGACCAGCCCGCTGAGGTCGTGGTTGACCAGCGGTGACCGGTTGCCGTTCCACCAGTCCAACGCGACGAGGCCGTGTGCCCCGACCGGTTGGTCGGCGGCCAGTTCGGTCAACCGCTCGTGCGACGCGATCCCGGCCGGGGCGGCGTGCCTGACGAACCAGCCGAAGATGTCGCCGACGCCGCTCTGCCCGGCCTCATAGCCCCACGCGCCCGCGCTGATGCCGCCGTCGACGACACCGCACATCCCCGGCACCTCGGCCGGGTGGGTACCGTTGACGACGTGGCAGGTGGAGGTGCCCATGATCGCCACCAGTCGACCGGGCCGCAGGGCCTGGGCGGCTGCGGCGGTGACGTGGGCGTCGACGTTGCCGACCGCGACCGCGATGCCTTCGGGCAGCCCGGTCCAGGCGGCGGCGCGGGCGCTGAGGGTGCCGGCCCGCCCGCCCAGCGGGAGCAGCGGGCCGTCCAGCTTGGTCAGGAAGTCGGCGAAGTGCGGGTGCAGGGCGCTCAGGTAGTCGGTCGACGGGTATCGGCCGTCCTGCCGGATGCCCTTGTATCCGGCGGTGCAGACGTTGCGGGTCTCCTCGCCGCACAGCTGCCAGACGATCCAGTCGGCGGCCTCGATGAAGCGCTCGGCGCGGTGGTAGACCTCCGGATCCTCGTCGAGGATCTGCAGGCCCTTGGCGAACTGCCACTCGGCGGAGATCCTGCCGCCGTAGCGGCCGATCCACGGCTCGTGCCGCTCGTGGGCCAGGGCGTTGATGCGGTCGGCGTGCGGCTGGGCGGCGTGGTGCTTCCACAACTTGACCCAGGCGTGCGGCCGGTGGCGCAGCTCGGGGACCTCGCACAGGGGGGTGCCGTCGGCGAGCGTCGGCAGCACGGTGCAGGCGGTGAAGTCGGTGCCGACGCCGATGACCCGTGCCGGGTCGACGCCGGCGTCGGCCAGGGCGGCGGGGACCGCGTGGCGCAGGACGTCGCGGTAGTCCTGCGGATCCTGCAGGGCCCAGTCGGGGGGCAGTGCGGGGCCGCCGTCGGGGAGCACCGCGTCGAGCACGCCGTGGCGGTACTCGTGCACCGCGGTTCCGACTTCGGCGCCGTCGCGGACCCGGACCACCAGGGCCCGCCCGGAGAGCGTGCCGTAGTCGATTCCGACCACGTAGCGATCGCCCGTACCGTCCCACCCGCCCATGACCACCTCCGCGCGACGACGCTTCAGTGTTAACGCTCACATCGAATGCCGTCAAGACATCAGCCGGCAACAGCTCCGAAATGGAGGGACAATCGCCGCGTTCGGGCCGGACCGGGGACGCCGGCGTCGGGCTGCGCAGCCCGGCGCCTCGCGCCCCGCACGCTTCGGGGCGGGCCCGGCACAGTGCCGGGCCCGCCCCTTCGCATGATCCTGATCGCGATTCGCTCGCTGCTCGTCGGCGCCCCGCCGTTTCTCGCGCGGAGGTCAGGAGCCGACGGCGACGGTCGGGCCGAACCGCGTCACGCCGTCACCGCTGCAGGGTCAGCAGACCCGGCCGGTACGGCAGGAGACCGTAGTCGCCGCCGGAGTTGGGGGAACGACCCTGGTAGAGCAACCGCAGGTTGCAGGGATCGACGGTCATGGTCTGGTCGGCGTTGCTGCGGATCAACTCGCCGTGGCTGATGTCGTTGGTCCAGGTGGCGCCGCTGTTGGCCTTGCCGGCGAACGGGTTGCCCTCGGTGGCGGCCTGGGGCGTCCACGTACCGCCCAGGCTGGTGGCCGTGAAGGAGCGGAAGTAGCGGCCCTGCGCGCCGATCGCCTCGACGAGCATCAGGTACCGCTCCTGGCCCTGGAGCTTGTAGACCTGGACGCCCTCGAACAGGTTGTTCGTCGTGTCGCTCATGATCACCGTCGAGGTGGAGCCGAAGCTGCCCGGGAAGTTGCCGATGGGCATGCTGGCCCGGTAGATCCTGCCGTTGTCCCCGGCGAAGAACAGGTACATGTTCGTGCTGTCACCGATGACGGCCTGGTCGATCGGGCCGGTGCCCGAGTCGGAGATGCTTCCGGAGAAGAGCGTCTGCGGCGCCGACCAGCTGTTGACGTTGGTGGGATCGCTCGACGTGCGGTAGGAGAAGGCGGGTCCGCCCCACTGGTAGGCCAGGACCCAGATGTTCCTCGGGGCGAAGTAGAACAGCGAGGGCGCGACGGCGGCGAACGGCATCTGGTTCTGGCTGGCCGAGGCCATGTCGGACCAGTTCGTGAAGAGGCCGAAGTTCATCGAGCCCCACGTCGTCCCGGTGTCGTGGGTGGTCGCGTAGACCAGTTGCCGACCGTTGTAGGGGGCGTGGGTGAAGTCCTTCAGCGACACCCATCCCGCCCTCGGCTGCGCCAGCGCACCCGTCGACGACCAGCGGTACGTCGACGGCAGGGCGCACGTGCCGGGGGGCGGCGTCGTGGGCGGCGGCGTGGTGGGGTCGGTACCGCCGTCGACGCGGACGAGTTGCCACTGCTGGTTGTTGCCGTTCCAGTCGTCGTACTGCACGACGCTGCCGCCGTCGGCGGTCGAGGCGCCCTGCACCTCCACCACCTTGTTGCTGTTGCGGTTGACCAGGCGGACGTAGCCACCGGCGGAGTCGGCCAGCCGGAACTGCTGGTTGGTCGTGTTGTTGTCGGTCCACTGCACGATGCTGCCGCCGTTGGCGGTCGAGAAGTTGTAGACGTCCAGCACCTTGCCCGACAGTCGCGAGCGCAGCCGGTAGTAGCCACCGCCGGAGTCCACGAACTGCCACTGCTGCTGGTTGCCGTTGTTGCGCGCCCACTGCACGATGCGGGCGCCGTCATTCGTGGCCAGGTTGTACACGTCCAGCGCCTTGCCGCTGTTGCGGTTGAGCAACACGTACCAGGCACTGGTGTCGACCGTGGCCGCGGCGGCGGGTGGCGACGACACGACCGCCGCGACGGCGCCACCGACCAGCACGGTCATGCCGGCGGCGACGATCCGCAGCAACCACCCGCGCCGCCGCGACGGCGGCGCGATCGACAGAACTCTACGAACGGCGGACATGATCCTCCCTAGATGACAGAACCTCATGGCGTACGGAGATGAGCGCGACACGACGGGCGGCCAGGCCCCTTGCGCGCAGAATCAAGCGCCGACACGTCACGTGCACGCCCTGGCGGATCCCGAACCGAGGCGGATCAGCACGGCTCGCCCGGTGAGCCACTGCCGACGCCCTCAGCCATCGACTGTGAGCGATAACATGTCGTTCGTCAAGTCGTAACGGGCCGTGCCGTCAGCGCCGGTGGCGGGCCGCGACACCGGGTGGGCCGCGACACCGTCGCCAGCCGGGCACACGGGTGCGCCGTGCCGACCGGCCACCCCTGCCGTGCGTGCCACCTCCGACGCACTAGCATTGCCGCGGTCCGGGACGGCTCTGCTGAAACGAGGCGACATGCGTTGGCTGCAGCGGCTACTGGGCGGCGGGCGGGTCCAACTCGACGCGGGACGACAGGAAGCGCTGCTACGGGACGTCCGGCAGCGTTACGGCACCCACGCGCGGGTCCCGTTCGGCGAGCAGGTCCAGGCGATCGCCGCGACGCTCGACAGCGACGACGGGCTGGTGGTGGCGGCCCGGATCGTGAGCCAGGTCGCCGACGAGGCCCACGCGGACCTGCAGGCCCAGGCCCAGGACATCCACCGACGGACCGGCCGGCGGCTCCTGGTGAACCGCCGCAACTACCGGCCGCTGTGGGTGGAGGCCGGCCAGGCCCTGCGGTGGCCGCTGTTCGCGTTGCCGTGCGGCTTCCACCCGTACGCCCAGGTGGCCGCCGCCGTCACGGTGGTCGGCAGCCAGGCGCCCCGGCTCGACCGGGTGACCGACCCGAACCCGCTGGTGACCCGCGTGTTCGAGGTGCTCGACCTGACCACGGCCGGCTGGGAGTACGGCCGGGTGCGGCTCGACACCGACGCCGCGGCCCTGGCCGACCGACTGATCTCGAGCGCCGCGCAGGTCCTCGCGGCGATGGACGACCCACCCCGGCTGCCGCCTCCGGTCCGTGAGCTGATGCGCCGCAACAACAGCTTCGCCGTGCACGATCCGACCGGTCCCCGGCCGGTGGGCGCGATCAACCTGGGCGCGACGATGCGCGAGCGCCTCCTGGCCTGACGGCGGCGCGGCGGGACAGGGATCGGCGTGGTCGTCGACGTGAGATGTGACCTTGTCCTGCCGGCGACCGGTGCCTGGGCTCCGTCCAGCCGGTACCCTTGATCGGGTACAGACTGTGCGTATATGTCCGCTATTCGAGGGGTGACCATGCCCGAGCACGCGTCCGGCCGCATCGACCTCGCCCGCCTGCAGGAGACGCTCGACGGGCCGTGGGCCGAGGTCCGCAAGGCGCACCGGGAGCACCTCGACGCGCGCTTCCTCCCGGTGTACGGCGAGAGCGGTGACCAGGCACGTGAGCGGATCACCCGGCTGCTCCACGAGCTCCCCGTCGAGCTGGGGATCGCCTCGGGCTTCCCCACCGAGTACGGCGGCGGATCCGACGTCGGCGCGTCGATCGTCGCCACCGAGATGCTGGCCCAGGTCGACCTGTCGCTGATGGTCAAGGCAGGTGTGCAGTGGGGCCTGTTCGGCGGCGCGGTCGCGGCCCTCGGCACCCGACGGCACCACGACGCCTACCTGCGGGACATCATCTCCGGCCGGATCTTCGGCTGCTTCGCGATGACCGAGACCGGCCACGGCTCCGACGTCCAGCAGCTGCGCACGACCTGCACGTACGACCCGCAGACGCAGACCTTCGACCTGCACACCCCGCACGAGGCGGCCCGCAAGGACTACATCGGCAACGCGGCCCGGGACGGGCGGATGGCGGTGGTCTTCGCGCAGCTGATCACCGGCGGGCGGCGGCACGGCGTACACGCGTGGCTGGTGCCGATCCGCGACGCGCAGGGCGCCCCGCTGCCCGGCGTGACCATCGGCGACGCCGGGGCCAAGGCCGGGCTGCTCGGCGTCGACAACGGGCGGCTCAGCTTCGACCACGTGCGGGTGCCCCGGGACATGCTGCTGGACCGGTACGGCGACGTGGCGGAGGACGGGACGTACTCCAGCCCGATCGAGAACGACTCGCGGCGGTTCTTCACCATGCTCGGCACCCTGGTCCGTGGTCGGGTGAGCGTAGGCGGCGCCGCGTCGGCGGCCACCAAGTCGGCGCTGGCCATCGCGGTACGCTACGGCGACATCCGCCGCCAGTTCGGCACTCCCGACGCGGAGCGGGAGGTGCTGCTCAACGACTACCTGGCCCACCAGCGCAAGCTGCTGCCCGCGCTGGCCACCACGTACGCGCTGACCTTCGCCCAGGCCGAGCTGGTCGCCGCGCTCAGTCAGGTGCAGAGCGGCGACGGGCCGGTCGACGAGCACCGGCAGCGGGAGCTGGAGTCCCGGGCCGCCGGCCTCAAGGCCGCGCAGACCTGGCACGCGACCCGCACCATCCAGACCTGCCGCGAGGCCTGCGGCGGCGCCGGCTACCTGTCCGAGAACCGGCTGCCCAGCCTCAAGGCCGACACCGACGTCTTCACCACGTTCGAGGGCGACAACACGGTGCTGCTGCAACTGGTGGCCAAGGGGCTGCTCACCGGCTACCGGGACGAGTTCGGCTCGTTGGACGGCTGGGGGCGCGCCTCCTTCGTCGCCGAACAGGTCCGCGAGATGGTGCTCGAGCGCACCGCCGCGCGGTCGCTCATCGAGCGCCTGATCAGCGCCGTGCCCGGGCGCGACGACGAGGTCGCCGTCACCGACCGCGGCTGGCAGCTCAAGCTCTTCGAGGACCGGGAGCGGCACCTCCTCGACGGCGCGGTCCGTCGCCTGCGCGGCGGCGCGGCCACGAAGAAGGACCGTCCCTTCGACATCTTCAACGACGTGCAGGACCACGTCCTCGCCGTGGCCGCCGCGCACATCGACCGGGTCACCCTGGAGGCGTTCGTCGCCGGCATCGAGGACACTGCGGACCCGGCGGTCCAGGAACTGCTCTCCCAGGTCTGTGACCTGTACGCGCTCAGCGTCATCGAGGCCCACAAGGGCTGGTTCCTGGAGCACGGCCGTCTCACGCCGGCCCGCTCGAAGGCGATCACCGGCGTGGTGAACAGCCTGCTCAAGGAGCTGCGCCCGCACATGCGGACGCTCGTGGACGGCTTCGCCATCCCGGACGCGTGGCTGCACTGCGCCATCCTGCGCGAGGAGCCCCAGCGGCAGGAGAGCATGGCCGCCCACGACGCCGCCGGTGACCCGCAGCGGGTTCCCGCCTAGGTCCTGACGACAGCGGCCCGCCGGGCAGCGGCCAGCCGGAGGGGTCCGGCTGGCGTTCATGATCATCGGCACCGCCGTCGGCGTCGTGCTCCCGGAACGCCCGCGCACGACCGGGAAACCGCGCGCTACCGGTTACCGCGTCACGCGCAGGGCTTCCGGTCGCAGACGTCGATGACCTTGCCGGTGAGCAGGAAGACCGCCTTCTGCCGCTGGGCCGCGGCCTGGGCGCGCGGGAACTCGTGCGAGTCCTCGCCGTACTCCGGCCCGGTTGGGGCGAGGTTCGTCGGCGGTGGCGCGTACGCCGCGCCGCTGTTCCAGACCACCATCGCCGAGCCGGTGTACGGGTAGCTGCGGATCGGCGCGATGCCCCAGTACGGCCTTACGTCCGGTGACCAGCCGTCGGCGAGGGCGGGGGTGTGCAGGCGGGCGCCGATGGTGCGCGCCTGGACCTCCGCCGCGGCGGGGGAAACCTGCTGGTCACCGAAGGCCACGTGCATCAGCACCTGGTGTGCCGGGGTGCCCGGCAGCGGCCGGTCGGTCATGTGCCGGGCGTACCCGTTGGCCTCGGACCGGTCCCACAGCATCTGCAGCAGCGCGAGAATGAGCTGCTGGTCCGCCTTGTCCCGGTACCAGCGGTCCAGGGTCGCCTGGAACGGGGTGAAGGCCACGCTGCGTTGCAGCAGCGTGGAGTAGTTCATCGCCGGCACGCCCAGCACCGACCGGGTCCAGTCCTGGGCGATGGCGGTGAGCGCGCCGCCGTTGATGCCGCCCTGGCTGTTGCCGTCGTAGTGCAGCCCGCCGGCAACGTTGATCAGCGGCCGTCCGGTCGCGTCGCGGAACGCCGGATGGGCGGCGAACCCGCCCGGATGGATCATCGTGCGGCCCAGGAAGAGGAAGTTCAGGTAGCTCTGCTGCAACCGGTCGACCACGGCGGGGAAGGCCCGGAGGTCGGTGAAGGCGCCGGCCACGTAGGAGAGGTCGCCGGCGGCCATGCCGATCCAGCTGGTCGCACAGAAGGTGAAGTCGTACGTGTGCGACATCGTCCTGACGTTGGCGGCGTTGATCTCGGTCGGCCGGCCGAGCAGACCGTGGCCGTAGAGCGAGAGGTGCGCCGGCCTCGCGGCGGAGGCGCTGCGCGGGATGTTGCAGACGAAGTCCGCCGCCACCGTCGCGCCGGACGGCGTGGGCAGGGCGTCCGGCGTCGGTGCTGTCCCGCCGCCGTCGAGCGGGCCGTAGTGCAGCCGGGAGCCGGGCAGCCCGTCGCCGGTCAGGTACGACGGCACCTCGACGGTGCCGGTCACCTGCCGGGCGATCAGCGGCTCCTGCTCCGGCGGGTAGTCGGTCACCTGGGTGACGGTGAACGACGGCGCGGCCCGGCCGAGGGCGGCGAACGCGCTGTCACGGATCGCCAGCGTCCGCCCGGTCAGGCTCTGCCGGCTGGCCACGGTGAAGTCCCAGGCGAGGTAGAGGCTGTGCCGCTTGACGCCCGCCCGGGTCAGGTCGGCGAGGATCCGCTTCACCTGCGGGACACGAGGGTCCCGACGGTCGAGGCCGGCGCCGGTCACGTACGACGTGAACGCCTTCGGCGCCGGGATCAGCGCCCCGTCGGCGTCACGCATGCCGCGCAGGCCGACGACGTACCGGGTGCCCTCGGTCAACGCCACCGCCGGCCGGACGATCAGCACCTGCCGGTCCGGCTGGTCGGCTGCGCGCGCGTCAAGCTCGGCCCAGTACGGCGTGCGCTTGCCGGTGCGGGCGTCGAGCAGCACGATCGGCGCGTCCGGTGCCAGCGAGCGGCCGATGTCGGTGACCGGCGCGATCCCGGTCGCGGCGACGTCGAGGCCGGGCACGTGCACCAGGATCGGCGAGCCGGGGCTGAACCCGTCCTGCCGGTTCCACTCCGTCGGGTCGATCGGAGTACCCGTCGCGTTGGCGGGCATCGCGGAGGCGGCGAACCGCACCCGCTTGCCGGTCCGGCTGGTCCGGTCCGGCACGGTGAAGAAGTCGTTCGGGAACGGCAGCAGGCAGGCTGTCGGATCGATCGGGTCGCAGCTGCCCTGTCCGGCCGGTACGGCGGTCGCGGGCGGCGCCGCGGCGGCGCCCGCGCCGAGCAGGACGGCACCTGCGGTCACCAGCGCGGACATGACGAGACGAAGCCGTCTGGGTGTGGTCACGCGCGTCTCCTTCGACACTGGACGGTCACGCGCTGCGGAAGCCGGCGGTGGTGGTTGCAGCGTGGTGTTCTTCCTACGCTCGTGAATGGATCTCGGCAAGGGGGTCCCGCACGTCGTTCGGCGCCCACCGGAGCACCGCCGCGCAGCAGGACCGCATCGCGAAGACGACGCCAGGCCGGCCCGGACACCATCCCGCCGGTGTCACGCCCGACGGTGGCGGTGGAGCATCCGGTGCGCTCAGGACGCGGTGTCAGTCGTGGGTGATCGAGAAACCGAGGATCACCGCAGCCGAGACCACCACGTGCCCGGGTGCGAGATCCTGGGCGGAAGCCTGGCCGCCCGAACCGTGGCCACGGTAACGTTCGTGTCCCACGTCTTCTGGATCGACGTCGTCGATGTGCACGACAGCACCGAGCCGGACACCGGCCGCGTCGGCGTACAACTCGGCCTTCCGTCGAGCAGCCCCTACCGCCTGACGCCGAGCTTCCGCACGCATCTCGGCCTTCGTCGTGACGTCGAAGTCAACCGCCTCGATCTCGTTCGCACCAGCGGCCACAACGTCGTCGAGCAGTTGCTGAACGACATCCAGACGGCGCGACTCCATGGCGAACGACGCCTGGCACTGGTAGCCGAGGAACACCCGTTCCGAGCCGTAGCCGCTCCACGAACTCTTGAGGTCCAGCCGTGACCGCTCCACGGCGCTGTCGGCGACGCCGTGGTTCCGCAGCGCCTGACGCACCGCGCCCACCGCCTCAGCCGCCGTGGCGAATGCGTCTGACGGCGTCTGTTCCACCCGGACGACCCGGAACCTCGCCCGGACCATGTCCGGCATGGACTTCACGCTCGCCGCGCCGTACGCGGTGACACCCCACGGCCGTTCGATCAGCTGCATGACGATGATCTTACGAGCGTGTCCTGCCGAGGGTTGTCCCCGATCAACCCGCAGACCCGACGCCGGTCGCCCGGCACCGACGCCCGGAGAGCCCCACCGAGTCGCGCACTACTCGTTGAGGAGCTGCTCCCGGAGAATGTCCGCGTGCCCACAGTGCTGGGCGAGCTCGCGCAGCACGTGGAGATACACCCATCGCAGCGGAAGTGGGCCGCGTCTGTTCCCGCGCAGGATGTCGTCCAGACCCAGGGATGACGTCGCCCGGCGTGCTGCTTCGCAGGCTTCGCGGTGTGCGCGCTGGACGGTGGCGATCGTGTCGTCGTCATCGAGGATGAACGACTCGTCCGGCGTCGCAGGGATGCCGATCTCAGCTCGCGACCGGCAGGTGACGGCTTCGTCGAACCAGACCCTCTCGACGAAGGTCGCGTGCTTCACGAGACCCAGCAGCGTCGTCCGGGACGCCACCAACGATCGGCGCGCCTGTTCCTCGGTCAGCCCGTCCAGGCAGCCGTTGAGCGCGCGGCGGTGCTCGTCGAGGAACGCCTCGAACTGGGCACGGGGTGGCTGTGCGACGACCTGGTCGGCGAAGGTGGGCGGATAGGAAGGCATGGACGACAGCATCGCAGACAGTTGCCCGGGAGTGACGCCACGCAGCGCCACCTCCCCGCCAACCCGGCCCGTCCCGAGCACGTCGAGGAGCCAGCACACCGGCGCCCGCCACGGCGGACAGGCTCCGCAGTGTTCGAAGTTCCGAGCTCGTGATTGGTACCGTGATGCAAAAATCGCGTCACCGTATCTCACGAGAGGGCAACCATGGCCCGGACCGATTCCGCGAACGCGTCATCCCCCGGTCTGTCCGAGGCAGGTCACGACGGGCACACCGTAGAGCCGCTGCTGTCCGCGCTGGGCGCCGCATCCGGTTCGGAGTCACTGCTCGAGCGCGCCTTCACCGACGCGTTGGAACGCGCCGACGACAACGACGAGGTCGCCGCGCGGATTCTCGACGCCGCCTACGAGCAGTTCTGCCGCATGGGCATCCGGCGGTCGACCATGGAGGACGTGGCCCGGCGGGCCGGGGTCTCCCGGATCACGGCGTACCGCCGGTTCGCCAGCAAGGACAGGCTGGTCGAACAGGTGGTCCGTCGCGAGTTCCGCCGCTACTTCGACCAGTTCCTCCTCGAGATCCAGCAGGCTTCGACCGTCGGCGACCGGGTGGTGCTGGGCTTCGTCAGCGCCTTGCAGGCCTTCCGCCGCAACCCGCTGATCGGCGGGCTGATGGCCGGCGAGCCGGACGTGCTCGTCCCCTCGATGATCAGCGACGGCGGGCGGACGCTGGCCACGGTGCAACGGTTCGTCGCCGGCCAGCTCCGCCGCGAGCAACGCGCCGGCAACATCTCCGACACGGCCGACGTCGAGGTGGTGGCCGAACTGATGACGCGGCTGTCCTGCTCGTTCCTGATCACCCCCAGTCAGGTCGTGGACATCGACGACGCCGAACAGCTGCGCGCCGTGGCCCGGCGGTTCCTCGTGCCCATGCTGGAATACGGTTCACAAGCCGAGTGACCGACCGATCACCTCCTTCATGATCTCCGTGGTGCCGCCGTAGATCGTCTGGACGCGGGCGTCCAGGTACGCCTTGGCCACCGGGTACTCGCGCATGTAGCCGTAGCCGCCGTGCAACTGCAGGCAACGATCGACGGTGCGGTGCTGCAACTCGGTGCACCACCACTTCGCCATCGCCGCCGTCTCCGCCGTGAGGGTGGGCTCGACCAGGCACTGGTCGACGAAGACACGGCCGAGGCGCAGTTCGGTGGCGAGTTCGGCCAGCACGAACCGGTTGTGCTGGAAGTTGCCGATGGGGCGGCCGAACGCCTGGCGCTGCTTGCAGTAGGCGAGGGTCTGCTCGAACACCGCCTCGGCGCCGGCGAGCGCCGCGACGGCGATCGACAGCCGCTCGAAGGGAAGGTTGCGCATCAGGTAGGCGAAGCCCTGGCCCTCCACCCCGAGGAGGTTGGCCGCGGGCACCCGGACGTCGGCGAAGAACAGTTCGGCGGTGTCCTGCGCCTTCTGCCCGATCTTGTCGAGGTTGCGGCCCCGCTCGAAGCCGGGCATGTCGCGCTCGACCACCAGCAGACTGATCCCCCGGTGCCCCGCGCTCGGGTCGGTACGGGCCACGACGATGACCAGGTCGGCCAGGATGCCGTTGCTGATGAAGGTCTTCTGCCCGTTGAGGACCCAGCTGTCGCCGTCGCGTACCGCGGTGGTCGTGATGCCCTGCAGGTCGCTGCCGGCGCCGGGTTCGGACATGGCGATCGCGGTGATGAGCTCACCGGAGCAGAACCCCGGCAGCCACCGCTGTTTCTGCTCGTCGTTGGTCAGATCGGTGAGGTACGGCCCGATGATGTCGTTGTGCAGGCCGAACGCCGGGCCGCTCGCGCCCGCCCGGGCCATCTCCTCGGTGAGGACGGCGTTGAAGCGCCAGTCCGTCACCCCGCCGCCGCCGTACCGTTCGTCGACGAAGAATCCCAGCAGGCCGGCGGCACCGGCGGCCCGCCACACGCCGCGGTCGACGATGCCGTCGTCCTCCCAGCGGTCGTGGTTCGGTGTGATCTCCTTGTCGATGAAGGCGCGCACCATTTCGGCGAACGCGAGGTGGTCGGCGGAGAGGATGCTGCGGTTCCCCATGTGCGTCAGCTCCTTGCTGCACAGGCCCTACTGGGCCATGTCCTTCACTGCGGCGATGAGGCGCCGCGGATCGGAACCCAACGGCGTGACGTTGAGAATCGTGACACCGGCGTCGCGGTAGGCCTGGACCCGGTCTCGCACGTAGCTCTCCGGCCCGATCAGGCTGGTGCGCTCCAGCAGTTCCGCCGGCACGGCGGCGGCGGCCTCCGTCTTGCGGCCGGCCAGGTAGAGGTCCTGGATGCGGTCCGCCTCCGCCGCGTAGCCGTAGCGGGACAGCAGGTCGTGGTAGAAGTTGCGGCCCTTGGCGCCCATGCCGCCGACGTACAGGGCGATCAGCGGCCGGGCGAGGTCACGCAGGCCGGTCACGTCCGGGCCGATGGCCAGCGGGCCGCCGGCCACGACCTCGAGCGGTCCGAGATCGTCGGACCGTCTGGCCTGGCCGGCCGCCAACGCGCCGCCCCAGACATCGGTCGCGCGCTCGGGGTCGTAGAGGAACGGCAGCCACCCGTCGGCGTGTTCGGCGGTCATCTGCACGTTCTTGTCGCCCAGGCTCGCCACGTAGATCGGGATCCGGTCGCGTACCGGGTGAGTGAGGATCTTCAGCGGTTTGCCGAGGCCGGTGCCCTCCCCGGCCGGCAGCGGCAGCGGGTAGATGCCGTCGTTGACCAGCGTCTCGCGTCGCCACACCTGCCGGCAGATCCGGATCACCTCGCGGGTCCGGGCAAGCGGCCGGTCGTAGGCGATGCCGTGCCATCCCTCAATCACCTGCGGCCCCGACGCGCCCAGGCCGAGAATGGCCCGGCCGCCCGAGATCGCGTCCAGGCCGGCCGCGGTCTGCGCCAGCAGTGCCGGGGTACGGGAGTAGATGGGCAGGATGGCGGAGCCGATCTGCAGCCGGGTCGTCTTCGCGGCGAGGTAGCCCATGATGGTCGGCGCGTCGAAGCCGTAGGCCTCCGACACCCAGACCACGTCGAGACCGTCATCCTCCCAGGCGGCCACGGCGTCGGCGCCGCTCCTGGGGTCCGTGGCATAGGCCAGCGGTGTCGCGATACGCATCAACGCTCTCCTCGTGTCTGGCTGACGGCGCCGTTGCCCAGCCACTGCGGTAGATGTGCGCCGAGACCCCACTCGGTGAGCACGGTCTCGGTGTCCGCGCCCGGCACCGGCGGGCTGCCGCCGATCTGACCCGGTGTCTGCGACAGGCGGGGCGCCACGGCGGGCTGTCGAACTCCGAAGTGCTCCTCGAAGGTAGCGCGCGCCACCAGGTGCGGATGGTGCTGCGCCTCGGCGAGCGACAGCACCGGCGCCACGCAGGCGTCGGTGCCCTCGAACAGCCCGGTCCATTCGTCGCGGGTGCGCTGGGCGAAGACCTCCGCGAAGCGCGCGCGCAGCACCGGCCATCCGGCGACGTCGTGCTGGGCCGGCAGGTCCGCGTCGGCCAGCCCGAGCAGCCGCAGCAGCTCGGCGTAGAACTGGGGTTCCAGTGCGCCCACCGCCATGTGCCCGCCATCGGCGGTGGCGTAGACGTCGTAGAACGGCGCCCCGCCGTCGAGCAGGTTGCCGCCGCGCTCGGGTTGCCAGGCGCCGCCCGCGAGGAGACCGGCGAACAGCGTGGTGAGGTGGGCCGTGCCGTCGACGATGGCGGCGTCGACCACCTGCCCACGGCCGGTGCTCCGGGCCACGTGCAGCGCCGCCAGACAGCCGACGACGAGATAGAGCGAGCCACCACCGAAGTCACCGACGAGGTTGAGCGGGATCTGCGGCGGCCCGCCCGAACGGCCGATCGGGTGGAGCGCCCCGGCGACGGCGATGTAGCCGATGTCGTGGCCGGCGGCGTGGGCCAGTGGCCCTTGCTGTCCCCATCCGGTCATCCGCCCGTAGACGAGAGCCGGGTTGCGCTCCAGCGCGGCCTGCGGCCCGATGCCGAGCCGCTCGGCCACTCCGGGACGCCAGCCCTCGATCACGATCGCGGCCCGGTCGACCAGTGCGAGGACGGCCTCGGCCCCGTCGGGATGCTTGAGGTCCACGACGACCGACCGCTTGCCCCGGTTGAGCAGGTCCCGCCTCGGGTCGCCGGCGGCCAGCGCGCCCGGCTCCGGTCGGTCGATTCGGACGACGTCGGCCCCCAGGTCGGCCAAGAGCATCGCCGCGAACGGGCCCGGCCCGATCCCGGCGAGCTCCACGACCCGGACGCCGGCCAGCGGGCCGCTCATGCGCCGGCCCGCGCCGCGAAGCGGGGAGCACGCCCCTGGACCTGGCTGGCGAGGGCCTCACCGAAGTCGGCCCCGGCGAGGGATTCGGTCATGAGCCGGCCGGCGTCGGCGGCCGCCTCGGCCGCCCCGGTCTCCAGGCCCGACCACACCTGCCGTCGGATCACCGCCATGGACGCCGGCGAGCAGTGCGCGGCGAGATCCTCGGCATAGGCTTGCGCCTCGGCCAGCACCTCGTCGCGTGGGAGCACCCGTTGCACCAGTCCGATCCGGAGCGCCTCCGCCGCGTCGATCTTGCGGCCGGACACCAGCAGATCCAGCGCGTTGCCCACGCCGACCAGCCGGGGCAACAGCCAGGCGCTGCCGTACTCGGCGATGAGGCCGAGCCGGCTGAACGCGGCGGCCACGCGCGCCTGCGCCGACAGGAACCGCACGTCGGCATACAGTGCGTGGACCAGGCCGAGGCCGGCGGCCCCGCCGTTGATCGCCGCGATGATCGGCGTTCCCAGCGTCATCGGCAGATGTGGCTCGAAGCCGAACTCGTCCACCAGCCGGTCGCGGTGACGCTCGTCGAGCAGCGCCTGCAGCGCCTCCGGGTCGGCGCCCACGCAGAACCAGTCGCCGGTGCCGGTCACCACGATCGCCCGCACCTGCGGATCCGCGTCGGCGGCCAGCAGCGCCGCGTAGTAGTCACGGAACATGTCCAGCGTCATCGCGTTCCGCTGCTCGGGCCGGTCGAACCAGATCGTGCGGACGCCGGCGCTGGTGGCGGCCCGCAAACCACAACCGGCCGGTTCGGCCTCAAGCATCGACGAGCTCATCCGCGCATCCCTTGTGACATTTGACATTTGATAGTCTTACCCGTGTGGCGGAGCGAAGCAAGGTTCGAGACGTTTCTCATCCTCAGTTGTCAGAGACGGTGGCGATCCTGCTGCGCGACCGGATCATGTCCGGCCAGCTGCGCCCCGGCGAACGGATCCGGCTCGAGGAGGTCGCCCAGGAGACCGGGCTGAGCATCACGCCGGTCCGCGAGGCCCTGCTCATGCTGCGCGCGGAGGACATGGTCGAGCTGCAGCCGCGCCGCGGCCACGTGGTCGCGCCGCTGTCCCGGCAGGACATCCTGGACGTGTTCAGCCTGCAGGGCGACATCGCCGGTGAGCTCGCCGCCCGGGTCGCCGTCAGCATCACGCCGGCCCAGCTCGACGACCTGCGCCAGCAGCACGAGCGGCTGCGCCGGGCCGCCCAGGCCAGGCAGATCAGCAAGGTCGAGCAGCTCGAGTTCGAGTTCCACCGCAGCATCAACCGGCTGACCGACGCGCGCAAGCTGTCCTGGCTGCTGCGGACCGCGACGCGCTACACACCGTCGCGGTTCTACGCGGCCAACCCGGAGTGGCGGGCGGGGATGATCGCCGATCACGAGGCCCTGATCAGCGCGCTCGAGGCCCACGATCCCGAGACCGTCCGACCGGTCATGGCCCGCCACTTCACCGACGGCGCCGAGCGCCTGGTCAAGCATCTCGATGGTCTGGGGCTGTGGAGCGAGTAGGTCACCGGCGACCATGACGCCACTTGAACATCGACAGCGAGGTCCGCATGGCGGAAGCGGTCGGCTGCAACGTCATCACATCGATCGGTGCCCGGAAGCGCTGCCACGTGACCGACCGTGGCCGGCTGAACTCGCGCAGACCGTCCGCGCCGTGGACCCGCCCGAAGCCCGAGTCACCGACGCCACCGAAAGGCAGTGACGGCACCCCGGCGTACCCGAGCACCGAGTTGACCGAGACCGCGCCGGCCCGCAGCCGTGCGGCGAGCGCCAACCCGCGGTGGCGACTACGCGTGAAGATCGAGCCGGAGAGCCCGTAGCTGGTCGCGTTCGTCCGGCGCAGCGCCTCGTCGGCGTCGGCCACCGGGTTGACCACCAGCACCGGACCGAACGTCTCGTCGGTGACCGCCGCGCTGTCCTCGGGGACGTCGGCCAGCACGACCGGGTCGACGAACGGAGGCCGCACCGAACTCGCGTCACCGACGATCGCCCGGGCGCCCCGTTCGAGCGCGTCGGTGATGTGGCTCAGCACGATTCCGGACTGGGCCGGCGTCGTCATCGGCCCGTACGGCGCATCCGGCTCGGCACCCGGCCGGACCTGCCGCACCAGCTCGGTCAGCTTGGCCACGAACGGCTCGTAGACGGCCTGCTCGACGTAGACGCGCTCGACTCCGGCGCACGTCTGCCCGGCGTTGCCGAAGCCACCGAACACGGCCGCCTGGGCAGCCGCGTCGAGGTCGGCGTCGGCCGTGACGATGAGCGCGTCCTTGCCTCCGCCCTCGATCACGACGGGGGTCAGGCTCTCGGCGCAGGCGGCCATGACCGCACGCCCGGTCGCGGCCGATCCGGTGAACGCGATCTTGTCGGCCCCCGCGCGGCACAGCGCCGCCCCGGTCGTGCCGTCACCGGTGACGACCTGCAGCACCGGCCGGTCGGGAAGCAGCTCACTCCAGCGCTCCGCCAGCCACACGCCGACGCCAGGGGTGAACTCGCTGGGCTTGAACACCACCGCGTTGCCGGCGGCCAGCGCGTGCGAGACCGCCCCCATCGGCGTGTAGACGGGGTAGTTCCACGGCCCGATCACGCCGACGACGCCGTACGGCACGTACTCCACCGAGCTGGCCTGGTTGAACGCGAGCATGCCGGAGGACACCGACCGCCGCTTCAGCACCCGGTGGGCGTGCCGGGCGGCCCAGTCCAGGTGCTCGACGGCGAGCATGACCTCCAGCTGGGCCCCCGCGACCGACTTGCCGGTCTCGCTGCGGATGAGGGCGGCCAGCTCCTCGATGCGGCTCGCGACGAGCGCCTTGTAGGCGAGCAGATGGCGCCGGCGTTGCCGGGCGTCCAGGCCGGACCACCAGCCTGCGGCATCGCGCGCCTGCTCGACGGCGGTGCGCACCGCGGCTTCGTCGGCGGTGTCGTATTCGGTGCGGGACTCGCCGGTCATCGGGTCGACGACGCGGAGCCGGCGAGGGTGCTCAACGAGGGACGTCATCGGCACAGCCTCCTGACATTTGATATTCGATAGTCTAGCCTTGCTGTCAATCCCTTTGTGACGCTGGAGGTACAGCTGTGGAGTGGAGCGACGAGCAACGATCCCTTGTCACGGCCGTGCAGGACTTCTGCCGCCGCGAGGTCGGCACCCGTGAACAGCGGCAGAGACTCACCGACGGCGGACGGGAGACCCACAGCCCGGACCTGTACCGCAAGATGGCCGACCTCGGCTGGCTGGGCCTGTCGCTGCCGGAGGAGTTCGACGGCGGTGGCGCGGGCATGGTGGAGCTGTGCCTCTTCCTGGAGGCGACCGGGAAGGCGATGGCGCCGATCAGCGGCTTCACCACGTCGATCATCGTCGCCGCCACCTACGAGCGGTTCGGCTCACCGGAGCAGAAGAAGCTCATCCTGAGCGGGGTGGCCCGGGGCGTCATCGAGGCCGTCGCGATGTCGGAACCCGAGGCCGGCTCGGACGTGGCCAACCTGAGCTGCCGCGCCGAGCGCCGGGGCGACGGGTTCGTCATCAACGGCCAGAAGACCTGGTGTTCCAACGCCCATCTCGCCGAGCACATCCTGCTGGTCGCCCGCACCTCGGGCCGGGCCGGCGACCACGACGGCCTGACCATGTTCCTGGTCCCCGCCACGGCGCCGGGGCTGACCATCTCCGGCATCGACACCATGGGCGGGCGCGAGGTCAACGACCTCTACTTCGCCGACTGCGTACTGCCCGCCGACGCGGTGGTCGGCCAGATCGACCACGGCTGGCGGCAGCTGATGGCCGGGCTCAACATGGAGCGGCTGATCCTCGCCAGCGTCATGCTCGGCACCGCCCAGCGCGCGTTCGACGACGTCGTGGACTACGTCAAGAACCGACGCCAGTTCCGCCGGCCTATCGGGTCGTTCCAGGTGATCCGGCACCGCCTGGCCGACCTGGCCACCGAGATCGAGTGTGCCCGGCTGCTGATCTACGACACCGCCGCCAAGGTCGACCGGTCCCCGGACACGGTGCTGCCCCGGGAGAGTTCGATGGCCAAACTCAAGGCCACCGAGGTCGCCCGCCGCGTCGCCCTGGACGCGATGCAGATGATGGGCGGCTACGGGTACGCGACCGAGTTCGACATGGAGCGCCTGGTCCGGTCCTCGATCGTGTCCACCGTCTACGGCGGCACCAGCGAGATCCAGCGCGAGATCATCGCGAAGACCTACGGGTTGTCCGACCAGTTGCAGTAAGGCTCGTCCACGACCAACCTGAGCACCGCGCCCGCCGCCGGTCGGACGCGGGATCCCGCCATCGCCACCGGCCCCCAGTGACACGCCGTCGGTGAACGCGTCACCAACGGTGCACACCCCGGCCTGCGAGTGTGCCGAACACTCACAGGCCGGGGTGTTTTGTTAGGCATGATTCGCAGACATTGGTCAGATTCAGGCCACCCGGCATCGCCGCCGTCCAGCCGACGCCCAGGTCCCACAGGCCACACAAAGCTCGAAGAGCGCGGGAAATCCGATTGTCAGGCGAGGTCCGCGACCCTTCCCAAGAAGTTATGTGTGATTTACAGTGCCGTAAGCACGAACCAAGACGCCCGCGCTATCGGTCGCGGGCCGATCGCATGTCACCGCCGGTACCGCCGGTCCGGTCACGCACCGGTCCGGCGGTGCGCCGTCCCTGGCATTCACCGACACCGCCGGTCACCAGCGGCAATGTCTGACGTAACGCCACAGGACCGGCCCGTCGCATCACGGAGAGTCGTTCGGTCGGCGCCTCGAACCGTTGACGGCACCGACCATCGCGTCGAAATGAGGTTCCATGCATAGAGCCCCTGCCGTCATCCGGGCTTCCACGATTCTCGTCGCCGCCATGGTGGCCGCGACCGGCTGCGCTTCGGACGCCCCGAGCGCCCAGAGCACGACCTCGACGCTGTCCAAGCCACCGATCGTCGTGGGCTTCCTCAACCCGTCCGGCGGACCGGTCCCCCAGCCGGGCGCCGACACCGGGGCCAAGGCGGCGGTGTCCTACATCAACGGTGAGTTCGGCGGCATCAACGGCCACCCGATCGAGGTCGTCTCGTGCGACACCGACACGACGCCTGAGCGGGCACAGTCGTGTGCCAACATGTTCGTCGAGAAGAAGGTGGTC
This sequence comes from Micromonospora sp. NPDC049051, assembly GCF_043197575.1. Taxonomy (NCBI): domain Bacteria; kingdom Bacillati; phylum Actinomycetota; class Actinomycetes; order Micromonosporales; family Micromonosporaceae; genus Micromonospora; species Micromonospora sp. NPDC049051. Next base: position 320,269 of record NZ_JBICTL010000006.1, on the reverse strand, counting down.
GCCGTCATGGACGGCTACAACCTGTCGTCGAGCGCGGCCCTGCCGACCCTGACCGCCGCACAGATCCCGCTCGTCGGCATGATTCCGTTCGACTCCGTGACCGGCGCCAAGGCGGAGAACCGCGTGTTCTTCGCCGCGCCGCAGGCCGCCTTCCTCATCGGCGCCCTGCAGGCGTTCAAGACCGAAGGTAAGAAGTCGGTGACGCTGGCCCTCGTCGACACCCCGTCGTCGCACCAGACCATCGACAATCTCCTTCCGGTGGTGGCCAAGGCGCTCGAAATCGACGCCAAGGGCATCTACTTCTCCCCCACGAACCCCAACTTCACCGCCGTGGCCTCCACGATCGCCCGGAACAACCCGGATGTGGGTGGCCTGGTCGCCGCGCCGAGCGAGGCCGTCTGCACCGCCCTGGTCAAGGCATTGCGACAGTTGCGGTACCAGGGCGAGATCTTCACCGCCGCGTGCACCGACTACGTCAAGGGTGCCCCGCAGCAGGCTGCCGGCGGCGCTCTGTACTCGTCGAACTGGCTGCCCGCCGCCGCCCGGTACGCGCCCCCGGAGGCCCAGCGCGATCTGGCACTTGCCGAGAAGTACATCTCCGCCGTGTCCGGCGGCACCGCCGGGTACTACGCGTTCGGGGAGTTCGCGCTCTTCATGAACTTCGCGAACGCGATGTCCACGGCCACCGACGCCGACCTGACCGGCCCCGGTGTCCTCAAGACACTCAAGGCGCTCAAGGACTTCCCGAGCTTCCTCGGCCCCAAAGTCACCTGCGGCAGCGCCACCTCGCCCAACTGCACCACCCAGCTACTGCTGTTCGTGGTCCAGCCCGACGGTTCGATCAAGCCCGTCACCGACACCTGGATCACGCCCATCCCCCAGGTCATGAGCGTCATCCCCGGCGCGGTGTAAGCCCCCGGCGACGGCGTGCGCGTGCCGCACGCCGTCGCCCACCGTCCACATCCGGGCCAGCACAAGGAATCGACCATGGATCAACTCCTGTTGTTCGTCACGCTCGGCTTCGCCGGCGGTGCGGTGTACGCCGTGATCGCCGCATCCATCGTGTCCCTGTACGCCGCCACCGGGGTCCTCAACTTCGCGCAGGGCTCCCTGGCCCTCTGGGCGGTGTGGGTGGTGGCCGAGCTGCGGCAGAGCGGCACGCTCGTGTTTCCCGTCGGCTCGGTGCAGCTCAGCTCGCAGCCGCTGCCGGCCTGGCCCGCTGTCGCGCTCGGCGTACTCAGCGCGGCCGGGCTGGCGATCGCCGCGCACTGGCTGGTGTTCCGGCCGCTGCGCACCGCTCCACCGTTGTCACAGGTGGTCGCATCGGTCGGGCTGATGCTGGCGATCGCCGCGCTGGTTCCGCTGCGCTTCTCGACCGACGGCGTGCTCGCGCCCGCCCTGCTCACGGACCGGACGTTGTCCGTGGGCGGCACCGTGGTCAACGTCAGTGACCTGCTACTGCTGGTCGCGGCCCTGACGGTGGCGGTGGTCCTCTCGGTCTACTTCCGGTTCACCAGGTTGGGCGTGGCGACCCGGGCCGGAGCCGAAGACGAGCTGGCCGCCAGACTGACCGGGTTGTCGCCCGACCGGCTGGCCAGCGTCATGTGGCTGCTCACCGGTGCGGCGACGTCCCTGGTGGCGGTCCTTGCCGCCCCGACGCTCGGCCTCGACCCGATCGGCTACATGTTCTATGTCCTGCCGGGGCTCGCCGCCGCCCTGCTGGCCCGCCTGACCTCGGTCATCATCGCGTGCCTGGCCGGTGTGGGTATCGGCGTCCTCCAGTCGGTGCTGCTGTTGTTGAGCAGCTTCGATGGTTGGCCGGTCTGGGCCCAGGCTGGCCTCGGCGACGTGGTGCCGTTCCTGCTCGTGATCGTCGCGTTGGTCGTCCTGGGGCGGCACATCCCCGCACGGGGCGCGTTGGGCACGGTACGTATGCCGGCGGTGGAGCTGCCCCGACGGCCGTTGCCGGCCGCCGTGGCGCTGGCCGGGGCGGCGGCCCTGGCCGTCGGCCTGACGTCGGGCAGCTGGCGGTTCGGCGTCGTCACCTCGATCATCATGGCGCTCATCGCACTTTCGCTGGTCGTGCTCACCGGCTATCTGGGTCAGATCTCGCTCGCCGCGATGGCCTTCGCCGGTACCGCCGGCTTCCTGCTGTCCCGCGCGACGATGTCCTGGCACATACCGTTCCCGCTGTCGATCGTGGTCTCGGCCGGCGCCGCCACGCTCGTCGGTGTGGTCGTCGGCCTGCCGGCGCTGCGGGTTCGCGGGGCGCAGCTCGCGGTCGTGACCCTGGCCGGTGCCGTCGCCCTGCAGCAACTCGTCTTCGCCAACCCGGCGCTGACCCCGTTCGAGGGCAACCTCATCGCGGACCCCACCCTGTTCGGCTGGGATCTGGCGGTACGCCGCGGTACCGACCTGACGACCTCCGCGTTCGCGACCACGGTGATCGTCATCGTCGGTGTGCTGACTCTGGCCGTCGCCCGGATCCTGGCCGGCGCCACCGGCCAGTCGTTCCTGGCCGTCCGGTCCAACGAGCGGGCCGCGGCAAGCGCCGGCATCAACGTGGCCCGCGTCAAACTGACCGGCTTCGCGCTCTCCGCGTTCCTCGCCGGTGTCGGCGGATGCCTCATCGGCTACAGCCGCTCACAGCTGTCGGTCGAGTCGTTCAACATAATCGTGGGACTCAGCGTCCTGTGCATGGCCTACGTCGGCGGGATCACCCGGATCAGCGGTGCGCTCATCGCCGGACTCGTCGCCCCCCTCGGCGTGCTCTACACGCTGCTCAACGGCACGCTCGGCCTCGGCCGGTACTACACCCTCATCGCCGCCTGCGCCCTGGTCGTGACCGCCGTACTCAATCCGGCGGGTATCGCCGGCGGCGCCACCGGCCTGCTGCGCGGACACACCCGCCGGGAGGTCACCTCGTGAGTGAGACCCAGCCGCTGCTCACCACGACCGGCCTGACCGTCCGCTACGGCGGCGTGGTGGCCAACAACGACATCAGCATCCAGGTCAACGAGAACGAGGTCGTCGGGCTGATCGGCCCCAACGGCGCCGGCAAGACCACCTTCGTCGACGCCGTCACCGGATTCACCCCGGCCCAGGGCACGATCAGCGTGGCCGGACGACGGATCGACCGGCTCGCGCCCCATGAGCGCCGCCGTACCGGCCTGGCCCGGACCTGGCAGGCGGGAGAACTCTTCACCGGCCTGACCGTGCGCCAGAACATCGCGATCGCGTCCGGCCGGGGACCCCTGCACAACCTCTGGAGTGACCTTGTCGGTCGTCGCCAGCCGGCCCACGACGTCGACGGCGTGATGGAGATGTTCGGCCTGCACGCGATCGCCGATCACCGTCCTGACGAGCTGAGCCTCGGCCGGCAGAAGGTCGTCGGTGCCGCCCGAGCCCTCGCCGGCGCCACTCGCGTCCTCCTGCTCGACGAACCGGCGGCCGGGCTGGACACCGACGAGAGCACCGAGTTCGGCGGCCACGTCCGTGCCATCGCCGCATCGGGCCGGGCGGTGCTGCTCATCGAGCACGACATGAACCTCGTCGCCGACATCTGCGATCGCGTGTACGTCCTGGACTACGGGGCCGTCATCGCCTCCGGAACACCGGGTGCCGTGCTGTCCGACCCGGCCGTGCGTACCGCGTATCTCGGATCGGAGCTCGTGCCGTGAGCGATGTCCTGAGTCTGCACCGCGTCACGGCCGGCTACGCCGGTGTCCCCGCCGTCCGGGAGCTCGACCTCCACGTCGGCGAGGGCGAGGTCCTCGCCCTGCTCGGCCCCAACGGCGCGGGAAAGACCACGGCGCTGCTGACCGCTGCCGGGGTCATCCGGCCGATGGACGGTACCGTCACCGCATTCGGCCGGCCGCTGCGTGGACGGCTGGAGCAGAACGCCCGCGCGGGCCTGATCCTGGTGCCTGACACCCGAGGGGTGTTCCACAACCTGTCGGTACGCGAGAACCTCGCCCTCGCCCGAGGATGGCGCGCCAACCTCGGGCATGCCCTCGACCTCTTCCCCGCCCTGAAACCACTGATGTCGCGTCGGTGCGGTCAGCTGTCCGGCGGTGAGCAGCAGATGCTCGCCATCGCCAAGGCACTGGTCTGCCGGCCACGGGTCCTGCTCATCGACGAGATGAGCATGGGTCTGGCCCCGATCGCCGTCCAGGCCCTGCTGCCCGGCATCCGTGCACTGGCCGACCGGCTCGGTGTCGGCATCGTCCTCGTCGAGCAGCACATCGATCTCGCCCTGTCCATCGCCGACCGGGCGATGGTGCTGCACCACGGCCGAGTCGTGCTCACCGGATCCGCCGCCGAGCTCCGCGCCGACCGGCGCAGCGTCGCCGAGGCCTACTTCGGTACCGCCCCCACGCCTGACGCCGGCCACTCGGAAACCCGCCCACCGCTCTGAAACGGAAGAACCATGGAACTATCTGCCAAACAGCGCGCTGCCCTGGCGAGCATCTGCGACACGTTCGCACCAGGCGACGGGGCCGACCTGCCGCCGGCCAGTCAACTCGGCGCCGTCGAGATCATGGCCGCGCTGGTCCTGCACAACCCTCGCGCCGCCGAGGTCAAGCAGTTCCTCCGGCTGCTGGACCTGTGGGAGTCCCCCGTCACCCGGCTGGTCCTCGGCGGAGGCGCACGGCGCTTCTCCCGACAGACCCAGCAGCGCCGCGAGCAGATGCTGCTCGCCCTGGCCAACTCCGGCGTCACCCGCAAGCGGGCGCTCTTCCAGGCCCTCAAGGGCGCCGCCACCCTGTCCTACTACATGGCACCCGGGCCGACCGGTCGATCGCCGGTGTGGCAGGCCATCGGCTACCCCGGTCCGCTCGGCACCAGGACCGACGCCCCCGAGCCCGTCCTCGCTCCGCTCCGCCCGACCGAGGCGACCAGCCTGGACTGCGACGTCGTCATCGTGGGGTCGGGCGCCGGCGGCGGTACCGCCGCGGCCGTCCTCGCCGGCCGTGGCCTGGACGTGATCGTCGTGGAGAAGGGCGGGTACTACGACGATCGGGACTTCGACGGCGGGGAACTGTCCGGACTGTCGCGGCTCTACGCCCCGGGCCCGGCGGCCACCGCCGAGGGCCAGCTGAGCATCCTCCAGGGCCAGTGCCTCGGTGGCGGCACCGTCGTCAACTACACCACGTCGTTCCGCACCCCGCCACGCGTACGCGAGGAGTGGGCCGCGCTGGGCGTGCCGCAGTTCGCCACGGACGAGTACGACACCTGCCTCGACGCGGTGTGGTCCCGGCTCGGCGTCAATCGCGACCACGGCCGGATCTCGTCCCGGGACGCGCTCATGGAGCGCGGACTGGCCAAGCTCGGCTGGCACGTCGACGAGATGCCCCGCAACGTCGACGGCTGCGACACCGGCATCGAGTGCGGGCGGTGCGGCCTGGGCTGCCGCATCGGCGCCAAGCGGTCCGCGACCAAGACCTGGCTCGTCGACGCCCAGGCCTCAGGCGCACGGCTCGTCGTCGGCGTCGACGTGCGCACCGTCACCGTCAAGGCCGGCAGGGCGACCGGCGTCGCCGGCCACACGGCCGACGGTAACCCGGTGACCATCCGCGCCCGCGCCGTGGTCGCCGCGGCCGGCAGCGTGCAGACGCCGGCCCTGCTGCGCCGCTCCGGCCTCACCAACCCGAACATCGGCCGGCACCTGCACCTGCACCCGGCCACCGGCGTCTGGGGCGTGTTCGACGAGGAGGTCCGGCCCTGGGAGGGCGGGATGCAGACCCGGTACTCCACCGAACACGCCGATCTCGACGGTCGCGGCTACGGCGTCATCTACGAGACGGCCGCCACCAACCCCGCCACCGCCGTGTCGTTCATGAGCTGGAGGGGCGCCCAGGCCCACCTGGACCAGATGCGGTCGCTGCCGAACCTCAGCGGGGTCGGCATCATCACCCGCGACCGCGACAGTGGACAGGTCAAGGTCGGCAGCGACGGCGAGCCGGTGGTGCACTACCGCCTCTCGGCGTACGACGCCGCCCACATGCGGGCCGGTATCGAGGGCGCCGCCCGTATCGTCGAGGCGGCCGGCGCCCGCAAGCTGTTCTCCGGGCACCAGCGCGGCAGGATCTGGGAACGCGGACAGGGCTCCATCGACGACTTCATCCGGCACACGGACACCTTGGGGACCGCACCCGGCCAGATCGCCATGGCCGCCCTGCACATCATGGGCGCGGCCCGCATGGGCGGCAGCCCGGCGACGTCGGTCGCCGGGCCCGACGGCACCACGTGGGAGGTCCCGAACCTGGTCCTCGCCGACGCGTCCACCTTCCCGGCGTCGTTGGGCGTCAACCCGATGATCTCCGTGGAGGCCATCGCGTACATGAACGCCCAACGACTCGCCGCCGGACTCTGACCGACCTATTCGAACCGCTCGCCCCGATCGGCCTTGGTCAGCAGTAGCTGGGGCGGGCTGAACCGGTCGCCGTAGCGCTCCGCGAGCACCCGCGCGCGGGCGACGAAGCCCGGCAGCCCGCCCTCGTACTGGTTGATGTACTGCAACACACCGCCGGTCCAGCTCGGGTAGCCGATGCCCAGGATCGAGCCGACGTTGGCGTCGACCACCGAGGTCAGCACGCCCTCCTCGAGGCACCGCACGGACTCGATCGCCTCGATGAAGAGCATCCGCTCCTTGAGGTCCTCGAAGGGCGTGTCGAGGTTCGTACCGCCGAAGTTGTCCCGCAGGCCCGGCCAGAGCCCGACCCGCTTGCCGTCGCGGTAGTCGTAGAATCCGGCGCCGCCCGAGCGTCCGGGCCGGCCGTACTCGTCGATCATCCGGTCGATGACGGCGTCGGCGGCGTGCGGTTCCCAGGTGCCGCCGGCGGCGACCGTCGCCGCGGCCGTCTCCTGCCGGATCTTGCGGGGCAGGGTGAGGGTCAGCTCGTCCATCAGCGCGAGGACCGGCGCGGGGTATCCGGCCTGGCTACTGGCCTGCTCGATCGTGGCAGCCGGGATCCCCTCGGCCAGCATCGCCACGCCCTCGTTGGTGAACGTCCCGATGACCCGGCTGGTGAAGAAGCCGCGGCTGTCGTTGACGACGATGGGCGTCTTGCGGAGCCGGCGTACGACGGCCAGGGCCCGCTGCACCGTGGCCTCGTTGGTCCGCTCGCCGCGGATCACCTCGACCAGCGGCATCTTGTCCACCGGCGAGAAGAAGTGCAGCCCGACGAACTCCTCCGGCTTGCTGACGCCCTCGGCGAGCACGGTGATGGGCAGGGTGGACGTGTTGGAGGCGATGAGCGCGTCCGGCGCGACCTGCTCGATCTCGCCGTACACCTTGTGCTTGAGCGCGGGGTCCTCGAAGACCGCCTCGATGGCGAGGTCGACGCCGGCCAGGTCGGCGAGCTCCTCGGTCGCCTGGATCCGGGCCAGGATCGCATCGCGGTCGTCCGCGGTGGTCGTGCCCCGGGCGACGGCCTTGTCGAGCAGGCCCACCGAGTAGGCCTTGCCGCGCAGCGCGCCGTCGAGGGTCACGTCCTTGAGCACCACCTGCATCCCCGCCCGGGCGCACACGTAGGCGATGGCGGCGCCCATCATGCCCGCGCCGATCACCGCCACCCGCCGCAGCGGCGGATGCCCCTCACCGACCTCCCGCGAGTTGGCGGTCTGCACGTCGAAGAAGAGCGCCTTGATCATGTTCTTGGAGATCCGGCCGGTGGCCAGCTCGATGAAGTACCGCCCCTCGATCGTGAAGGCGGTGTCCAGGTCGACCTGCGCGCCCTCGACGGCGGCGGCGAGGATGCTGACCGGCGCGGGATAGGGCGCACCCTTGAGCTGCTTGCGCAGGGTGGCGGGCATGGCCGGCAGCTGGGCGGCGAGCGCCGGGGTGGCCGGGGTTCCGCCCGGGATCCGGTAGCCCTTGCGGTCGTAGGGCTGCGTCGCGTCGGGGTTCGCGGCGATCCAGGCGCGGGCGGCGTCGATCAGGCCCGCCGCGTCGGCGGCGAGCTCGTCGACCAGCCCGTGCGCGAGTGCGTCCTGCGGTCGGCGCCGCTGGCCGCGCAGCAGCCAGTTGGTCAGCGCGTCGATCACGCCCAGCAGCCGGACACTGCGCACGACGCCACCGCAGCCCGGCAGCAGGCCGAGAGTGACCTCGGGGAAGCCGATCTCGATGGCCGGGTCGTCGACCACGATGCGGTGGTGGCAACCCAGGGCGAGTTCCAGCCCGCCGCCGAGGGCCGACCCGTTGATGGCGGCCACGACCGGACGACCGAGTGTCTCCAACCGGCGCACGGCGTTCTTGAGCGCGCGGGTGTCGGCCTCGGACGCCTCGGCGTCGGCGGGCGCCAGCCGCAGCAGGGATTCCAGGTCGCCACCGGCGAAGAACGTCTTCTTGGCCGAGGTGACGATCACGCCGGCGATCTGGTCGCGCTCGGCCTCGAGCCGGTCCACGGTCGCCATGAAGCTCGCGGTGAACTCGTCGTTCATCACGTTCGCCGAACGCCCGGGATGGTCGAGGGTGAGCAGGACGACGCCGTCGTCGCCGTGTTCCCACCGGATCGTGTTGACCATTCGTCTGACTCCTCAGATTCGTTCGATGACGGTCGCGATGCCCATGCCGCCGCCGACGCAGAGCGTGGCGAGCCCGTAGCGACCACCGCGCCGCTCCAGCTCGTCGACGAGGGTGCCGAGGATCATGGCTCCGGTGGCTCCCAGCGGGTGCCCCATCGCGATCGCACCGCCGTTGACGTTGACGACGTCCATGCTCAGGCCCATGTCGGCGACGAAGTGCAGGACCACGGCCGCGAAGGCCTCGTTGATCTCCACCAGGTCGAGGTCCTCGACGCGGAGGCCGGCCTTGGCCAGCGCCTTGCGGGCGGCCGGGGCCGGGCCGGTGAGCATGATCGTCGGATCGGCGCCGCTGAGTGCGGTGGCGACGACACGCGCCCGCGGGGTGAGGCCGGCCGCCGTGCCGACCGCCTCGCTGCCGAGGACCATCAGGGAGGCGCCGTCGACGATGCCGGACGAGTTGCCCGCCGTGTGCACGTGGTTGATGCGCTCGACCCAGTGGTACTTCTGGAGCGCCACCGCGTCGAAGCCGGCCTTCTCCCCGATGCCGGCGAAGGAGGGACGGAGTGCGGCGAGGCCCTCGGCGGTCGAGTCCGGACGGATGTGCTCGTCGCGATCGAGCACCACCAGTCCGTTGCGGTCCCGCACCGGTACGACCGAGCGGTTGAAGTAGCCGTTGGCCCACGCCTTCGCGGCCCGGGCCTGCGACTGCAGCGCGTAGCCGTCGACCACGTCGCGGTCGTAGCCGTCGAGGGTCGCGATGAGGTCCGCGCTGACGCCCTGCGGCACGAAGTTGGTGGTGAAGTTGGTCTCCGGATCCAGCGCCCACGCTCCGCCGTCGGAGCCCATCGGGACCCGGGACATCGATTCGACGCCGCCGGCCAGGACCAGGTCCTCCCAGCCCGAACGCACCTTTTGCGCGGCGATGTTCACCGCCTCCAGGCCCGAGGCGCAGAAGCGGTTGAGCTGGACGCCGGCCACTGTGTCGGGCAGGCCCGCGGCGATGGCGGCCGTCTTGGCGATGTCGGCGCCCTGGTCGCCCAGCGGGGACACCACCCCGAGCACGATGTCGTCGATCAGCGCCGGATCCAGGCCGGGCATCCGCCGCAGGCTCTCCTCGATCAGACCGGCGACGAGCGAAACCGGCTTAACCCCGTACAGCGATCCGTTCGGCTTCCCCCGGCCGCGTGGTGTGCGCAGCGCGTCGTAGATGAACACCTCGGTCGTCATGGCCAAGCTCCTCGCCACTCACCCCAATGCGAATTCAGCCTAACTTTCGTTGAGTTCGCAGCCGCTTGTCAAGGAGCTCCCGCGCACGAAGCACGCTGGCCGCCATCGGCCTCGCCCGCGTACGGCGAGCGGAAAGACCGACGGCCACCGAGGCGTCATCGCGAGGGGGCGCTAACGTGTAGGGGTGCGACCAGCAGCGAGCGGTGTGGGCCCCGTAGCGACGAAGCGGCCGAAAGACCGCAAGGACCGCATTGCGCTGGCCGGTGCCGAGCTGTTCTGCGAGCGGGGCTACCACCGGGTCTCCGTCGACGAGATCGCCGCCGTCGTCGGCATCAGCGGCCCGGCCGTCTACCGGCACTTCCCGAACAAGTACGCGATCCTCGTGCACGCCACCCGGGAGGTCGTCGGCGCCCTGCTCGCCGCGACCGCCGAGCCGCAGGCGGGCACCACCGAGGCAGTCCTCGACGAACTGCTGGGCACGATCGCCGGAATCTCCGTGAACAAACGGCGCGTCGCCGGGCTGTACCAGTGGGAGGGCCGCTACCTCACCCCCGAGCATCGGCGGGAGTTCGCCGCGACCCTGGCCACGCTGGTCGGCCGCCTCGCCGGGCCCCTGCGCGAGCTGCGGCCCGAACTGACCGCCGGGCAGGCGGAGCTGCTGGTGAACGCGGCGCTCAGCGCCTTCGGCAGCGTGACCACCTACCGTGCGGCGGCAACCGGCACCGACACCGAGAAGCTGCTCACCCGGGTCGCCTGGACCCTGCTGCGGGCCGACGCGCCCCAGTTGCCGCCACCGCGGCGCGCGACGCCCGGCACCGCGCCGGTGCGCCCGGCGTCGCGCCGCGAACTGCTGCTGAGCGAGGCGATCCGCCTGTTCCACCACCACGGCTACCATGCTGTCGCCGTCGAGGACATCGGGCGCGCGGCCGGCATGCAGGCCTCCAGCGTGTACCGCTACTTCCCCAGCAAGGCCGACCTGCTCGCTGCCGCCTACTACCGCGCCACCGACCGCCTCGCCGGCGCCACGACGGCGGCGATCGCCGAGGCGAGCGACCCGGCCGACGCCCTGCGCCGGGTCGTGCAGGCCTACGTCGCCTTCGCGTTCGGTCAGAGCGACCTCGTCGCGGTCTACCTGGCCGAGAACAACAACCTGCCCGACGAGGACCGCCACCAGCTGCGCGGGGCGCAGCGCGCGCACGTCGAGGAATGGGTGCGACTCGTCGGTACGGTCCGACCGGACCTTCCCGGCGCCGACGCACGTGTGCTCGTGCACGCCGCGCTCAACGTGGTCACCGACATCGGCCGGCTCGGCCGCTTCGACCGCACCGAGGGCTACGACGCCCAGACGGCCCGTCTCGCCCTCGCGGTGCTACAGGCATGACCGGCGGTCGACCGCCCGCGCCTCCCGCTGTCGGAAGCCTTCGGCATCGACCGTGCGTGACCTGGTGGTGACGTCGAGGGCTGCGATGGTGCTGTGATTGACTAATACTCATGGTCCTGCGCCCGCCCACGTCTGATCGAGTCATCTGGTGACCTCCGGGCCGACCTCGGCCACCCGACCTCGCAACCGCAAGCAGATCATCGTCGAAGCGGCCGGCCAGGTGTTCAGCGAGCGCGGCTACCACGGGGCCTCCATGGAGGAGATCGCCGCGGTCGTGGGGATCAGCGCGGCGGCGTTGTACCGGCACTTCCCGAACAAGTACGCGCTGTTCGCCGAGTGCGCGAACGTCATCGTCGACAAGCTCGTCGAGATCGTCGACGAGTGGCCGCCCGAGGCGGCCTTGCGGGACGTGCTCGTCGCCCTCACCCGGGTGACGGTCTCCCACCGGGCGTCGGGTGGCCTCTACCGCTGGGAGGCCCGCTACCTCGAGCGCGAGGACCGCCGGCTGCTCCGGACGAAGTTCGCCCACGTGGTGGGGCGGGTGAGCGAGATGGTGCGGCGCGAGTACCCGCTGCCCGACGAGCTCCTGCGGACCGTGGCGGCCCTCGGGGTGATCGGGTCCGTCACGATGCACCACACCTCGATCGCCCAACGCCGGATCGAGGATCTGCTGCTGGCATCCGCCATGCGCGTGGTCGCCACCGATCCGGCGGCGGTGGTCACGGACACCCCGGGCCTGGTCGAACTGCCCGCCCAGCCCGTGCCGCGCACTCGGCGCGCGGAGATCCTGGCGGCGGCCGTCCCGTTGTTCGCGCGGGACGGATTCGCCAACGTCACGAACGTACAGATCGCGCAGGCGGTGGGGCTCGCCCCGTCCGCGCTCTACCGGCACTACCCCGGCAAGGTCGACATCCTGGTGGCCGCCTGCCTGCAGGCGGCGGGACTGCTGGCCCAGGCGGTGGACCGGAGCCTTCATCAGGCGACCGATCCGCGGCAGGCCCTGGTCGCGCTGGCGGCGACGTACGTGGCCTATTGCTTCGAGCACAACGCCCTCAACAGTGTCGCCGAAGCCGAGGTCGCCAGCCTTCCGGCCGACTTGCGGCGCCCCTTGATCGTCGCGCAGCGTGAGCACATCGCCCTCTGGGAGCAGCAGTTGCGGACGGTCCGTCCGGAGTTGGACCCGCGACAGGCCCGGCTGCTGGTCCACGCGGGGTTCGGCGTGGTGGTCGAGGCCGGGCGCGCCCTGCGCTGGCAGGACACGCCCGGCCATCGGAACGCCGTCACCGCTCTGGTGACCGGCGCCCTGACCTGCTGAACGCAGCGCCGGTCAGGCGCCGGGGCGGTTGTGGGTCGGGATGGTGATGGGGGTGTGGCTCGCCGAGGTGCCGTTGTTGAGGAACAGCATCGCCAGGCCACGGATGAACTTGTCGAACATGGAGAAGGTGCCCGGCATGACCGGCGACAACCCCTCGCGGAACATGACGAACGTCGGCCACGCGGTCTCGATCACGCCCCGCGAGACGAAGTCACGCGGCAGCCTCAGCCAGTTGCCGATCTCGTCGCTGAGCACGTAGCGCGAGAACTCGCGCTGGAACCCCTTGGTGATGCCCAGGTCGGCCGACGAGGTCAGGTTCAACAGGATGTCGGCCAGGTCGATGCCCTCCCGCGTCGGCGCGAGCAGCGGCGTCAGCGCGTACTCCGACTGCTCGTACGCGGCGGCCCAGGTAGCCGGGATGAACTCCTGCCGCACGCCCAGCAGGTACAGCGCGACCTGCCACATGTGCAGGAAGGCCTCCTCCTCCGCGGCCGAGATCCGAAGGCCGAAGCGGCGCCACTCCGTCAGCTTGCGGTGCACGTAGGTGCCCAGGCTGTGGAAGGTGATCAGGATGTCGCCGTTGCTGATCGGAATCGGGTGGTCCGTGACCCCCCGCCACGCAGCCGACTGCGGCAACAGGTGCCGCACCGCGGCGTGCGTCAGGCGGGTCTTGGTGGAGGTGGTGATGAACATGCCTGACGGCTTGAAGGCATCGGGCGCGTTCAGGTCGTAGCCGTACGTGAAGGTCTTGGCCGCGCGCGACTTCATGTCGGCGCCGCCCTCGGACCAGTAGACGTTGCGGGCTTCCCGCGGGATCACCGTGCTCATGATTCCGCTGCCCAGGCCGTAGAGCACGAACAGGTACAGGCTCATGCGCTTGTTGAAGGCGGCGGCGCGGTCCAGCTTGGCCTGGTCGGCCCAGGCCGGAAGCTTGTTGTGCGTACGCAGGTAGTTGGTGAGCGCGGGGGGCAGCCCGGCGGGGATCGCGTCGCCGTTCTTGATGTACGACTTGAAGGCGTTGTTGACCGCCGGGATCTGGCCGTTGTCGAGCAGCGAGACGAGGAGCGGGTCGGTGTCGTCGTCCCAGACGTCCCACGGGTCGGTGACCGAGTTGGTCCCGGCGATCGAGTTGGCGGACGACCACGCCCACGCCTTGGGCGTCTCCGTCACGGCTACCAGACCCAGCGCAGCACCGAGGGTCAAGATGCCTCTTCTGCTGAGATTTTCCATTCAGCACCACTTCCCGGTCGGCCGGACATCGCCCTGAACACCGGCCCGTAGAGGCGATACAGGCAGGTTTCGAGTTATCCGGGCGTGTGATTTTCTATTAACATAGAGGAGCTTGACTCTGCCGGCAAGAGGTCATCTTCGATACGAGATCACCTCCACCCGAGTCCCGGGAGGAGGGTGCCGCCCGGCGGCCCGGAGCAGGTCGACAGGGGCGGCTGGCTGCGGCGGACGTGATCCACGCGGATGGCCGGCCGATCCGGCTCTGCCCGTCAGCCGAAGGTGAGGACAGGCTTGATCGCGGTGCCGGCACGCATGCCGGCCACCGCGTCACCGATGTCCTCGAAGGGGAAGGTGGCGATCAGCCGGTCCAGCGGGAAGAGCCCGCGCTGGTGAAGATCGACCAGCTCGGGGATGAGGCGCGCCGGGTCCGCGTCGCCCTCGATCACGCCGTGCACCCGGACCCCCTTGGTGAGCAGGCTCATGACGTCGAATGAGACCGTCGACCCGATGCCGACAAGGGCCAGGTCGCCCCGGGGACGCAGGGCTGCGACGGCCAGCCCGAGCAGCTCCGGTCGGCTGGTGGTGTCCACGACGTGGTGTACGCCGCCGCCGGTGAGGTCACGCACGGTGGCGACCAGGTCGTCGGCTGCCTTCGGATCCAGGGCTGCCTTCGCGCCGAGCTCGACAGCCAGGGCGCGCCGCGAGGCGACCGGTTCGATGACGATGACCGGGTCGCAGCCCAGGACGACCGCCGCCATCAACGCGCTGAGCCCGACCCCGCCGGCACCGATGACGACCAGGGAGTTCCCCGGCTCGGGGCGCAGCCGGTTGATCACCGTGCCCGCCCCCGTCTGCACACCGCAGCCCAACGGCGCGGCGACGACGGCCGGCAGGTCGGCGGGCACCCGGATCGTGTTGCGCTCATGCGCGAGCGCGTACGTGGCGAAGCTGGACTGGCCGAAGAAGCCGCCGTGCACGGGGGCGCCGTCGCGCGACAACGGCGTGCTGCCGTCGCCACGGCCGCCGGAGGTGTTCAGGCTCCGCTGGGAGTCGCAGTAGGCCGGCTGGCCGGCCGCGCACTGCTCACACGATCCGCAGCTGTTGAAGGTCAGGCAGACGTGGTCGCCCGGCGCGAGACTGGTGACCGCCACGCCGACCGCCTCGACCACACCGGCCCCCTCGTGGCCGAAGACCATGGGAGTGAGCCGCCGGGGCCAGATCGCCTGCATGCTGAGGTCGGTGTGGCACAGGCCTGCCGCGGCGATCCTGACCAGCACCTCGTGCGGCCGTGGTGCTTCGAGGTCCACGGCCTGGATGACGAACGGCCCGCCCGGGGTGTCGGTGACGGCTGCCCGGATCCGCATGACGAACTCCTCCGTGCGACCTGACTCAGGCGACGCGCTCGAGAACGAAGTAGAAGAACGGGCCCTCGGCGGCGAATCGCTTGCCGTTCATGATCCCCATGAGGGTGTGCTCGTCGACCCGCTTGAAGTGGTCGAAGACCGGCTGTCCGTCGTAGACCATCGTCGCGGTCGACTCGCCACGGAACTCGACGGTCCACAGGCTCGCCTCGCCCTTGCCGAGCACCGTGTTGGAGTACAGCTCGCCCTTGTCGTTCCGGCAGATCAACGGCTTGGCGTCCTGGACGGTGACGAAGGTCTTGCCATACCACCCCGCCCGGTCGAGCTGCCCGTTGAGGGGGTGTCCCGTGACGAACTCACTGCCCTTCCACTCGCCGAGAATCTCCTCGGGGCGAACCGTGTCCAACGCCGCCCAGATCTCGTCGAGTTCGGCGGCGGAGACCAGGCCGTCCTCCCCGCGCAGCTCGGAGAAGCGGGCTCGGGCCCTGGTGGCGTCCATCATGGCTTCCTCTCGCCGTGTGGCATGGGTCGGAACGTCGGTCGCGGCTGGCAGGAGAGACAGCGGTCGTCGGGACATCGCACGACCGCGAAGAGCCCGCGGCGGCGAGGGTACGGATGACGCCTGTCGATGCGCGATCGGCAGGCGACGTCGGCCGGGGCGCCTCGTCCTGCCTTGACACGAGGCGGACGGTCGCCGAATCTGCTTGCGAGGTGGTGGCGATGGCTGATGGCGGTCGATACCGCTGGTTGCGTCGTATCGAGGCCCTCGACCCCGTACGCGACCATCACGAAATCTACCGGATCTCGATCGGATACGAGTTTCCCTTCGACTACCAGCGGGCGCTGGAGCTCGCGTTGCTGCGCACGTACTGCGTGCCGAGCATCTCCGCCCTGCTCGACGCGACCGGCGAGTTCCGGCTCCGGGCGCAGCAGCGGTACGACGACACGGCCCTGCTCATGGCGGAGATGGCGGAGCACGGATACGACTCGCCGCGCGGCAGGCAGGCGCTGAAGGTCATCAACCGGGCGCACCACCGGTACGTGATCTCCAACGACGACATGCGCTACGTGTTGTCCACGTTCGTGTACGAGCCGATCGAGTGGCTGGACCGGTTCGGCTGGCGCCGGCTGCACGAGCACGAGCGGTTGGCCGCGTTCCACTACTACCGGGCGGTCGGTACGCGGATGGGCATCCGCGACGTGCCGGACGACTTCGACGCGTTCTGGGACTTCAAGCGTGAGTACGAGCACACCGCCTTCCGCTACGCCCCGACCAACCAGCGGATCGCCGAACACACCCTGGACCTGTTCGGCTCGTGGTACCCGAGGCCGTTGCGCCGCGGCGCGCGGCTCGGCGTGGTCGCACTGCTGCCCGCCGAGCTGCGCGCCGCCTTCGGGTTGCCGGCCGCACCGCGCTGGCTGTCCACCGTGGTCACGGGTGGTCTGCGCGCCCGGGCCGGGGTGGTGCGGATGCTGCCCCCGCGCCGCACGAGTCGGTTGACCCACGCGCCACGCAACCGCACCTACCCCGGCTATCCACACGGATACCAGCTCACCGATCTCGGTGCGCCGCCACCGCCGCCCGACCTCGACCCGGCACTAACCCGTGGCGGACCCGACCGCCGCACCCGTCGACCCGTAGAGGGCGTCGATGCTGTCGCCGTACCGGTCGACGATGACCCGACGCCGTAGCTTCAGGGTGGGGGTCAGCTCGCCCGACTCCGGCGTCCAGCTCGACGGCAGCACCTGGAAGGTCTTGACCTGCTCGGGCCGGGCGAGCTTGGCGTTGGCAGCCTCGACGGCGGCCTGGATCTCGGCGAGCAGCAGCGGCTCCGAGGCCAGACCGGGCAGCTGTGCCTCGCTGATGCCGTGCGCCCGCGCCCACTGGGGCGCGACCTCGTCGTCCAGCACGATCAACGCCGTGACGTACGGTCGCCGGTCGCCGATCGCGACCGCCTGACCGATCAGCGGGTGCGCCCGGAGCAGCCCCTCGATGTGCGCCGGCGAGATGTTCTTGCCGCTCGAGGTGATGATGAGTTCCTTCTTGCGGTCGGTGACGGTGAGGAAGCCGTCTTCGTCGAGCGTGCCGACGTCGCCGGTGGCCAGCCAACCGTCCGCGTCGGTGACCGGCTCGACGCCACCGTCGCCGCGCAGGTAGCCGGAGCAGACCAGCGGCCCCCGAACGAGGATCTCACCGTCGTCGGCCAGGCGGACCTCCATCCCGATGTGGGGCCGGCCGACGGTCCCGGTGCGGAAGAGTTCCGGGGTGTTGATGGTGGCGGTGCCGGTGGTCTCGGTCAGGCCCCACACCTCCAGCACGTCGATGCCGAGCCCGGCGAGGAACCGCAGGACGTCGACCGGGATCGGGGCCGCACCGCTGCCGGCCCAGACCATGTTCTGCATGCCCAGCGTGGACTGCAGCGGTCGCAGTACGGTGGCTTCGGCCTGCGCCAACCGCGCCGCCAATTCCTCGGGCACCGCCTGGCCCGCCGCGCGCAGCTCGTACGCCTCCAGGGCGACGGCGCTCGCGGCGTTGAAGGCGTCCCGCACCGCCGGCTCCGCGGCGGCCAGATGGGCCTGGACGCCCGCGGCCATCTTCTCCCAGATCCGCGGTACGCCGAAGAACGAGGGGGGACCGACCGCGCGCAGGGTCGCGATGAGCTGGGTGGGGTCGGGGCAGATGGTCACGTGGCCGGCGCGGTAGATGGGGTTGTAGATGCCCAGGAACCGCTCGGCGATGTGGGCCAGCGGCAGGTAGGCCACCGACGGCGCGTGGTTGGGAACCGACACGTTGGCCTCGAGGGACACGGCCTGATAGATCACGTTGTGGTGGCTGAGCACGACGCCCTTCGGCTCACCGGTCGTCCCCGAGGTGTACAGCAGGGTCACCGGCTGCTCGGGTCGGACCTCGCGCCAGCGCCGCTCGAAGGCGTCCGGGTCGGCCTGGTGCGCGGCCCGGCCGAGGGCGCGCACCTGCGACAGCGGCACCGTCGTCGGGCCCGTGTCGCCGGGTTCGGCCTCGTCGACCAGCACGATCCGGCGCAGGTCGGGCAGCTCCGGCAGGATCGGACGCCAGCGGGCCAGCGCGGCGGGCCCTTCCAGCACAAGCACCTGGGCGTTGCTGTGCAGCGCCAGGTAGCGCATCTGTTCGGCGCTCAGCGTCGGATAGATCGTGGAGGGCACCGCGCCCAGATGGACGGCGGCGAGGTCGACCAGCCAGTGTTCCGGCCGGCTCGACATCATGATCAGCATGTGGCGGCCCGGTTCCAGGCCGATCTCGGCCAGGCCGCCGGACAGCTCGGCGACCTCGTCGCGAAGCTCGGCCCACGTGCGGGTGTCGTCGCGGTTGAACGTGGTCAGCGCCGGTAGGTCGGCGAACTCGGTGGCGTTGCGGTGTAGGAGGGCGGGAACAGTCAGATCGGCAGCCGTCTTGGCGCACCGGTCGGCAAGGGCGTCGGCAGGGTCCATGGGTTACTCCTTCAACCGTGACCGGGCCTGGTGATGTGGAGGCCGGCGAACCCTCACCGTGGTGCCGTCAAGGGCGCCGCAGCCTTATGACAGCACTGTAAACGAGGGTTAACTTCCTGGGAAGGAGCGATTGAGAGCACGTGCTCGTCCGGGTTACCGGCGTGATCGGCGGACGAACGCAGACTAACCAGTCAGGCCCGTCCCGCAGGATGGCCGACGGTGACCGCGACGTCGCTGCGGGCGAACCGGGAGCGCGACGGGACGCGGGCTCCGCCCGCGGCTCCCGACCTGTCACTGGGCCGTCCAGCCGCCATCCACGTGCAGGACGCTGCCGGTGACGTAACTGGCGGCGTCCGACGCCAGGAAGGCGACAGCGCCGACGACCTCGCGCGGCAGACCGAACCGGCCCATCGGGATCCGCTCACGCAGCCGCTTCGACCACTGGTCGTGGCTACGCAACCCCTCCGTCATCGGCGTCTCCAGGTAACCGGGCGCCACCGCGTTCACGCGTACGCCGGCAGCCGCCCACTCCAGCGCCAGCGTCCGGGTGAGCTGCTCGACTCCGCCCTTGCTCGCGCTGTAGGCGGCCAGTCGCGGAAAGCCGACCTGACCGTGGACCGAGGACATGTTGACGATGCTGCCCGCGCCCTGTTCGATCATGATCGCGCCGGCGGCGCGGGCGCAGATGAACACCCCGGACAGGTTCGTGTCGATCACCTGCTGCCAGTCCGCGACGCTCAACTGCTCGCTGCGTTGCAGCGCCGGGCTGATCCCGGCGTTGTTCACCAGGATGTCGAGACGGCCCCAGCGCTGCCGGGCCAACGCCACGACGGCATCGGCGACGGACTCGTCGGTCACGTCACCGGCGACCACGTCCGCCGCACCCCCGTTGGCCACGATCTTGTCCCGCACCGCGCGCAGCGCCTCCATCCGACGCGACTGAAGGATCACGGACGCGCCGGCCTCCGCCAGCCCTTCGGCGATCGCCGCCCCCACCCCCTGGCCGGCGCCCGTCACCCAGGCGACCTTGCCCTGAAGCAGTCCCTTGACCATGGTCATGTCGGATTCCCCTCCGGGAGGTCTCGTCGCGGACCCAGCGCCGCGATCCGGTGCCCGGCGGCGACTCGCAGGCTCATCTCCACGAGCGCCGCCGCCCAGCCATGCTGCTACATCCGATCCCTTTTGCTCACCCCTGCGGGACCGCAGAAACAGATCGACTGCGGCGCCCGTTGGTCCAGCTCGGACGAAACATAGACCGTTGTCACAGCGAGCCTTGTGATCACCGACACAGTGTGCTCTCATTTGATACACGGGCGCAATATTCGTTTCATCGTATCAGCGGCCTCGACCTTGAGGAGAAGTGAAACGTGGAACCTGTCAGCAGGCGCAGGATGTTGAAGGCCGGTGGGGCGTTGGGCGCGCTGGGCGCGTTGAGCGCCGCCACGCCGGCGCACGCCCAGTGGACCTGGTCCCCCAAGGGCTCGGTGGCGGGCGCCGGCGCGGGCGTCGACCCGCGATGGGTGTGGGACGAGGAGGCGGACCCGTTGGTCGCCTCGCTGCTCGACCGGGGTGACGTGCCCCTGGTCAACAGGCTGCTCCGGACCTGGACCAAGAACGGTCAGCCGTTGCCGGACGGGCTGCCGGCGGATGTGCACCAGTTCATCGAGCGCGCCCGCACGCTGCCGTCGTGGGTCGACCACGGCAAGTTGGCCACCGCGGTGCAGTTCAACGAGAAGCGGGGGCTCTACCTCGGCGTGCTGTACGGCCTGGCCAGCGGCATGATGAGCACGGTCATCCCGAAGGAGGCCCGCGCCGTCTACTACTCCAAGGGCGGCGCGGACATGAAGGACCGCATCTCCAAGACCGCCAAGCTGGGGTACGACATCGGGACCGCGAACGCCTACCAGCCCAGCGGTTCGATGATCGTGACCGCCGTGAAGACCCGGCTGGCGCACGCCGGCGTGCGCCACCTCCTGCCGCAGTCTCCGGACTGGACGGAGGTCGCGCCCGAGGACATCCCGATCAGTCAGCGGGACCTGATGGTCACCTGGCACAGCCTGCCGACCACCGTCATGCGGAAGCTGGACGACTGGAACGTCCCGATCCCCGCCAACGAGTCGACGGCCTTCCTCCACCTGTGGCAGGTGGCCGGCCACATGCTCGGCATCAAGGACGAGTACATCCCGGCGTCGTGGAGTGAGGCCAACGCCCAGGCCAGCGAGGTCCTCGACCCGATCCTGGCCCCGACCCGCGAGGGCAACGCGCTGGCGGACATCCTGCTCGGCCTCGGTAAGGAGATCGACGCCGGCCTCCTGAGCAAGCCCATCCTCGGCTCGTTCACGCGGTTCATGCTCGGCAACCAGATCGCCAACTGGCTCCAGATCCCCCGCGACCTGCTCTGGGACACGCTGCTGCGCACGTCCTGGGGGCCGTTCATCGCCGTCCGGGAAGCGCTGCTCCCGCTCCCCCTCGCCCCGGAGTGCTACTGGCTCTTCGACGAGTTCCTGCGCAAGTTGGCTCTGCTCTTCCTGTCCGAGGGGCAGTCGATCAACATCGAGATCCCACTCGGCAACCGCGATTTCTGATCGCGAGCGTCACAGGCTACGGGCGCGGGCCGGTCCCGCGTCCATGGCTTTTCCGGCGCACCGCCGACAAACCGCAACTCCGTTTGCGAGACAGCATGCCCGTTGACAGTGACGCGGTGAGGAGTCGAGGCATGACTGATTTGCACAGGCGCAGGGTCCTGTCGACGGGCGGGGAATCGGCAACTCCCGGCACGCCGGCGACGACGATCGAAATCCTCACGACGAAACGCCCCGAGTGAGCCACCATGGTCGAACCCATCCCCCGGCGACGGTACCTCGGGTACGTGCTGGCTGCCCCGATCCTCGTGACGGCGGCCGAACTGGCGGCGGCTTGCCCGGCAGCGGCCCAGCTACCGCTACCGCCGTCGGACCTGGCGGGGCTGCTCGGCCTCAACGACATCATGACCGCGGCGGCGCTGCCGGCGTCGAGACTGATCTCGGTCGAGGTCAGCCAGGACGGGAGCGTGTCGTTCACGTTGCCCCGGGCCAGGGTGGCACAGGGCACCACCGCCACGATCGCCATGCTGATCGCCGAGGAGATGTCCGTGCCCCGGACGCGCGTCCACGTCACGCTGACCGACGCCCGGCCGGATCTGATGTTCAACCAGGTCACCGGCGGATCGAACACGACCGTCTCGACTCACACCCCCATCCGGGTCGCCGCGGCCGTGGCCCGCCAGCGGTTGCTGGAGGCCGCGGCGACCGCGTTCGGCTCGCCCGTCGCCGACCTGCGGCTGAACGCCGGCCTCGTCACCGACGGCTCCGGCCGGAGCCTCGCCATCGGTGCCCTCGCCACGAAGGCCGCCAGCAGGAGCACGGTCGCCGTGGCGGTGGAACTCCCCCAGCGGGAGAGCCTCGCCGTCATCGGCCATCCCGCGACCGGGTCGCGCGCGAGGCGGTGACCGGGCGCGAGACGTACGACGGACCTCCGTGCCACTGCCGGCGAGCCGACGACGCCGGTTCCGGACGGGATCCCGGCCTGCGGAACTGGCGGGTGAACCGCCCGCCTACGCCGGCGCGGCCGTCGTAGCGGTGCCCTTCGGCAGCACCACACTGGAGACGACCGCCTTCTTGTCCTCGCCCAGGCAACCGTTGAGGAAGTCGTCCTCCTTGACCCGCACGACCTTCCCGTCCGGGTTGTCGAAGATGAGTTCGTCCCCGTCGCGCCCGATCAGCAGCAACCACTGCTGGGACTGCGCGTCGCCGATGCGCACCGGGACGCCGTGCCCCTTGTCGACCGCGCTGACCGAATCCTTCAGCGCGTCGCGTACCGAGCCGCGGTCGACCTCGCGCGACTCGTACGTGGTGCCGAGCTCGGCGGCGTGGGCGTTGAGCCCCTCGGCCATGCCCTCGGGAGTCTCGCCGGCCATGCCCGCCCAGTACGGGTTGGCCCGGGCGCTGATCTCGCCGGTCGGCTGTCGCGGCTGCTCCGAAGGGTTGCCACCGGCACCGGTGCTGTTGCCGTTCTGACCGGTGCCGTTGTCGCCCGGGTCGCCAGTCTGGTTGTCGCCGGTGCTGTTCGGGTCCCCCGCCGACGGGTCCGAGCTGCCCGGCTGGGAGTTCGACGAGCCCGGCGATCCGGGCGGGTTCTGCCCGGCCTGCGGAGCCTGCTGGCCCTGGTCGTTGGCGTTCTGACTGTTCGCGTTCTGGTCGTCGGCGTTCTGGTTGGTGGCGTTCGGATCGTTCGGGTTCCCGGAGTTCTGGTTGCCGGCCGGGCGGATCAGGTTCGGTTGGCTGCTCAGCCAGGTCGGGCTCTTGTCCTTGATCTGCTCGGCGAACCTCCCCACCGCGTCCAGGCTGTGACCGGCCGCGAACGCCTTGAGCAGATAGGCCTGGTGTTCCGGCGTGGGCGCCTCGGACAGCAGGGCGCCGAGGCGGGCGCGCTCCTCCGGAGACAGCTTCTGCCGCAGCTCGGCCGCCTTCCTGGCCTCGGCCTCGGTGAGGATCGTCTTGAACTTGCCGCCCCGGGTCGCCGTCGCCAGCATCACCGCGTTCGCCGCGCCCATGTCCTCGAACCGCTGCGCGACGGCGCGCTTCTGCACCGCCTTGAGTTCCTCGACGAGGTCGTCGGCAGCCGCCAGACTGCGCTGGTAGACCTGCCGGCAGTCCGCGTACAGGTCGAGGGCGCGGGTCGTCAGCCGGTCGAGTTCGGCCCGGCTTGTGGCCCTCGCCGCGTCGTGGAACACGTCAGTGAGCCCGGCGTAGTGCTCCCGGTGCCGGGCGTTGAGCTTCTCGACGCGTTCGGCGTGCTCGGTCAGCGCACGCGCCGCCAGCCGCATCGCCGGTTGGGTCCGGTCCATGAGCTTGCTCGTCGCGCTGACGACCTCGCGGGCCGACAGGCCGGCCGAACTCTCCCAGAGTTCGGGCAGTCGCTTCCGCGCCAGCCCTTCGACGTCGGCGGCGATCTCCTCGACCCGCGTGCCGAGCTTCCTGAAGGACTGCGCGAGCGTGCGCAGGTCCGCGGGGCGGCCCGGCGGCGGAGACCCGATCAGGTGCAGGACAGAGACGATGCTCGTCTGCAACGCCCTGCGTCTGACGCTCGCGTCCTCCCTGTCGCGCGCGAGATCGGCGTACTCGTTCTCGATGCCGTTGATGATGTCGCCGATCTGCTCCCGCGACGCCACGGCTACAGCTCCCGAGCGAGGGCCTGCGCCGCCACGTACTCGCTGTCCTCGTAGGAGTCGGCGGCGCGTTCCAGGCCGTCGTGCACCAGCGAGAGCACCTCGATGTAGACGCCGAGTTCGTCGAACCAGGCGTCCTGCATGTCGAGGTAGGTCTGGGTCGCCTCGCGGAGGCCGAGCGCCTGCCGAGGCTCATCGGTGGCGCCGGCCCAGGCGCTGCGCGTGCCGGTGAGCTCGATGGTGGCGTCGTTCGCCTGGGAGATGGCCTTGCGCAGCTCCGCCGAGCTCAGCGTGACAGCGCCACCGACCTCCGGCATCGGGCGGGGTGCGATCCCGTCTGGGCGCACGCCGGCATCGTGCTCCGGGGTGCCCGAGTGTCGCGTTTGGACTGGCTCCACGGTGGCACGCTAGCGCACGTGGGGCCGCCGGGATAGTACGCCGATCACTGCTGGCCCGTCTTCGACAACCCGGCGTGGTGGCGGGGGTGGTCCCACCGTCGCGGTGCCCCATGGCCGCCTCCTCAGTCGAGGTCCGCGCAGTCGCGTTCGTGCGGCAGCAGCGGCCGGAGCACCAGGCGTACGCGTTGGGTGTCGGCCTGCCAGCGGGTCTCGGGGCGGGCCGCGCCGGCCTCGGCCCGCAGCGCCGCCAGGGCCGCGCCGTCGACGACCCGGCACGGCCGCCGGGGTGCGCCGTCCATCGCGGACGGCGGCACGTCCAGCGGCCAGGGCCGCACGTCGGAGTCGTCCTCCGTGTCGGCCACCACCAGCACCGCGACCCGCTGCGGCAGGTACTCCCCGGCGTCGACGCCCGCGTTCGCCGCCGCGTCGGCGAACGCGATCACGGCGCCCCGGTCGCCGGCCTCGCCGGGCGACGGCTGCGTCACCGACGTCTCGTACGTGCCGTCGGTCGTGGTCAGCCGCACGGTGAGCGTGACCGCGTCGGTGACCCGCCGCGGGTGGTCACGGTCGGCGAGGAGGCCCGTCTCGGTCGCCCGCCGGAACAGCGCGTCGACCTGTGCCGCCGAGAGCGTCCGGCGCCGGCCGGTCAGCAGTGCGCCCCGGTCGTCTCCCCGGGTGACGGCGGTGCCGTCGCCGTAGAGCGTGAGCGCCGGCAGCGCCCACTGCCCGGCGGCGACGGCGGGACCACCACGCCGGTCGACCTCGGCGATGACGGTCCGCGCGTCGCTCGGCGGCCGGGGCGCCGGCCCGTCACCGCAGGCGGCGAGCAGGAGCACCGTGCCGAGCAGCAGGCGTCGGGTCATCACCGTAAGACGCTCCCCGTGACGTGCGGGTTCCGGCGGGTGCCCCCACGGGCACCCGCCGGAGCTACGCCGATCAGGAACGGGTCAGCGTGTAGACGCCGCTGCCCGCGCGGTTGACGACGATCACGCCGACGCAGCCGTCGGCCGGTGCCGTGTACCCGACCGACTCCGGCTGGCCGGCCCCGGCTCCCGTCGAGGCCGCCGCGCTCGCCCGGTCGCGCACGTACGTGGCCGGCGCGCCGGCCGTCGACGACACCACGAACAGCTCGGCGTCCTGTCCCGGGTCGCCGGGCGTGACGGTGAAGGTCACCTGCTGGCCGGCGGTCAGACAGGAGTTCCAGACCGCGACCACGTCACCCGCGCCCATCTGCCGCTTCGCGGTGTCCACCAGCGTCTGCCCGCCGTCGGCCAGCTCGATGGTGTACGCCCCGGTGCCGGTGACCCGGTGCACCCGGGGGTAGTAGTCGCCGAGCGGACGCCGGCCGGCGTTCGAGTCGACGGCGACGAAGTCGGTCGTGTCGGCGCCGAGCAGGCTGTCCTCCAGCCGCTGGGTCTGCGCCCGGTCGT
Organism: Micromonospora sp. NPDC049051; assembly: GCF_043197575.1. Classification (NCBI taxonomy): domain Bacteria; kingdom Bacillati; phylum Actinomycetota; class Actinomycetes; order Micromonosporales; family Micromonosporaceae; genus Micromonospora; species Micromonospora sp. NPDC049051. The sequence continues at coordinate 294,724 of NZ_JBICTL010000006.1, read as the reverse complement.
CGAAGAGCGTCAGGTCGTCGTCGGCGCCCGCCGGTGGGCGTACCGCCACGACCGACCACGCCTCGTGGCGCGTGTCGTACCGGAAGTTCTGGTCGTTCGGCGGTGTCGTGGCGCTGACCTCGGCGCCGTCGGTCAGCCCCCGGCGGAACCCGTAGTCGATCGTGTTCTGGAACAGCGATCCCAGCGCCGGGTCGCCGACCTCGTGGCCGTCCCGGCCGCGTGCCGCCCAGTAGGCGGCGAAGCTGGTCACCCGGTGGTCCAGGAACGTGTTCCAGACGTCCGTCAGCGAGTCGCTGTAGGCGTCGGTGCCCTCGGTCCCGGCGTCGATCAGGTCCCAGATCGCGCCGGCGACGCGCCCCTCGACCTGGTCGCCGTCGTCCCAGCCGTTGGTGCCCCACGTCGCGGTGTCGATGTTGCCCCGGCCGGGCAGGTCGGGCTGGTTCAGCACGGCGGCGCCGAACCAGTCGGCGAAGCCCTCGGACCAGGCGCAGGCCGGGCCGGAGCGACGGGTGACGTAGTGCGGGCTGCACTCCGCGCCGATCTGCGGGTAGTTGTCCTCGTAGACGTCGTCCATGACGCCGTGGCCGAGCTCGTGGATCACCACCCACGGGGTGCCCGGGTCGGCGGCGAGCAGCCGTACCTCGTCGTCGCCGGTGTCGTAGTAGGTGCCGTCGGTCGAGCCGGGCTCCCACTCGATGTCGATGTTCTGGCAGCTCTCGTCGCGCATGTCCCAGCAGTCGCCGGGCGTCCACGACAGCGCGTCGTCCGCGGTGTCGTACGCGTGGAACGCTGGCATCAGCGTCGGGTCCGCGATGTGCAGCCGCCCGTAGTCGTACGTGCGGCCGTCGCCCAGGTCGTCGCGGGTGGTGCTCCGGAACGCGTACGCGTCGTCGTCGGAGTCCTCCACCTTGTACTGCGTGCCCTCGGTGACCGCGCGGACGTACACGTCCTGGCCGCCGCCGCCGATTCCGTCGTCGTTGTCGAAGCAGGCCCGGTAGGCGCCGTTGGCGTCGGTGAGGCCGGTGGCCAGCAGGTCGTCGCCGAAGTTGTCGTCGTCCCACACCTGGTACTGGAGGTTCTTCGACGGGTGCCAGGCGCCGTTGTTGTCGCTGTAGTCGAAGCTGCCCGTGACGCAGGTGACCTGGGCGGGCGCCGGTCCGGGCGACCGGACGTCGTCGCTGTGCGGCGTGGGCAGCCCGGCGGTGCCGGCCGGGCGGTAGGGCACCGCCGGGTTGGCCGGGGCGGCCGGGGTGCCGGCCGGGGTCTGCGCGGCCGCGGCGTCCCCGTCGGCCTTGCCCAGTCGGGACTCCCGCGGCGTGGCGCCGATCGTGACCGGCACGTGGACCTCGTCGCTGCCGAGGACCGGCCCGCCGGCGGACGTGGCCTGCACCCGCACCACCGTGGCGGCGGCCTCGGCGGCGGTCAGCTCGATCCGGTAGCGCAGGGCCCGGCCGGGCACCGCGTCGACGGTGGTGCTGAGAGTGGTGACCTGGCCGGCGTCGGACGGTACGCGCGAGGCGGTCCGGGCCGAGGTGAAGCCGGCCGGGGGCGCGGCCGGCGTCAGGGCCGACGGCAGCGCGATCCGTACCCGCAGGCCGTCGATCGCCACCTGGGTGTCGACGGTGACGGTGAGCCGGGCGCTCTGCCCGACTGCCGGTGCCCGGTTGAGCGCCGCCGTGACCGTCACGCAGCGCAGCCACTCCGAGCGGGTCGGCGCGCACTCCGCGCCGGCGTGGGCCGGGGGCGTCGGCGCGGCGGCGGCCGGCGCCCCGGCGGCGATGATCAGTGCGGCGACGGCGCTGGCGAACCAGGCCGTCGTGCGATGACGCGGTGACTTGCGGTGGTGCATGTGCCCTCCCCGTGTTCCGCGTTGCTCCGATGGTCGGATCCGCCGAAGGGGGTGGTGGACGCGATGCTGCCGGACGCCACCGCGACCGCCGTCACACGGCACGCGAGTGCCCTGATCAGCCTGGTCGCCGTCCCCGTATCGACGAACCTCGTCAAGCTACCAACGAGTAGTGATCGATGAACACCGATGTCGGACAGGTGACAGTCGTACGCTGGCCGCTGGCCGCTGGCCGCTGACGGATCGGCCGCTCGTCACGTCCCGAACGCCCTGGCAGCCGCCCACAACGGCCGAGCCGCGTCACCTCGGAGGCGGCGCTCCATTGATCAGGTACGCGAGCCGTGCCGTGGTGCGGTGCCGGCAACGCGTACCGTCAAGGCCAACCTGACGGCGGCTTTCGTCAGGACCCAAGTTGCCGACTCGTCGATCGGCGTCGGATCACCTGCGAAGGGACGCAAGAGCCGCGTCGATGGCGTCGAGCAGTTTCTCCTGACGCGCGGGTTACCAGGAACCCCTTGGTCCATTCGGTGAACAGCGCGGCCAGGCACCCGGATGAACTCTCCGTGCGGCAACGAGGAGGCGAAACAGAGCAACGCGTTCATCTACCGGGAAGGACGGTTCGACATCAAGAGCGCCCGAACCGTCTTCCAGGCGTACAAGAAGGTCGACGGCGCCTGTGTATGGAACACGCAGGCCCGTTCGAAAAACCTCGTGCTCCAGATGCGCGATCAGATCGCCAACAAGGACGTGGTCGTCGGCTCGATCCACTGGCCGACCGTCAAGCACGACGTGCCCGAACCTGCGAACGGTGTGCCGGGCTGCGCCGGTGCGAACGCGAAGCTGACGGCCCAGAAGATGGCCACCCACAGTGGATCGCTTTACATCGCCGGCGGTGACGCCAACGCCCCTGACCGTGCCGGCGGGGACTGGACCGGCTGGTACAACGCGATGCGAGGCACCCACGGCTACGCGGACGCGGCGTACAACGACTGCTCCGAGCGGCACAGCACCCAGGCGGCAATCCGCACCTGTGCCCTCGACGAACACTGGACGATCGGTAGCGGTAGCCGGCGAATCGACTATCTGTTCGCGAAGCGTCCGAACGGCGTGGCGCCGATGGGCGCCGAGCACACCATCACCTTCAACGAGGGCGACGCGGCCGACAAGAAGTACACCGGCAGCGACAACGCCGACCTGAGCTACTCCGACCACCGCGCGATCCGGGCTCGCGTCCACTACTGAACCATCGGGGGGAGGTACGGCCGCCACCTCAGCGCGGCCGGCCGCTCACGAGGGGGCCCGGCGTACGCCGGGCCCCCTCGCCCTGGCGCCAATGCGCATCCGCTCGCCGGTGTTGCCCGGATCCGGCAGTACCGAGTACGAACCTTCTGACCTCAGGGTCAGCGAGGGTGTGCGTAGCCCTTCGGCCTACCGGCCCTGACCTCGACCGCCAGTGTCACGTCCACCCGCTACTGTGGACATCGATTCGGATCTGCTGAGCGGCGACTCCGGCGAGGGCCTATTCGGACAGTTGCCGGCCGGAACGCCGTACCCACGCGCTCGACACGATCGACTTGCGTGGACCTCTATCGATGGGCCGTCGGCTCTTGCCCTGAAGGTCAGAAGTCGGGAAAACTGGCACGATCCTCGTGTGGGCCAGTCGCTACGCGCGGTCCGTGATGTGGGCAAGGAGCTGACGCGTGGGCACTGGTCGGCGCAGCGCGGGAGGGTCCGTGGCACTCGACGGCGCTGCCGCGCCCGGCGTGATGTTCGCGCTGCTGACCCGCGCGGCCGTCGCGGGCGTCGTGGCACTGAGGCGCCGTCCACTGTCGATTTCCGAGGTCGGCGCGCAGGGGCTCGGTCCGGTCGACGGCACCGTCGGCGCCGTACTGCGCCGGCAGACGTCGCGTTGTCTGCTGCTCGGTGCCCTGGCGTACCGGGTGTGCGTCCTGCCCCTCGCCCTGGGCCTGCTCGTGGTGCGTGGCGATCCGGTGGCGCTGGTGGCGCTGCTGCCCGTCACGGCCCTGCTGCTGGCAGCCAACGTCGCGGCGCTCGTCGCGGTCTACCGGCGGTCGACGGTGGACCTCGAACGGCTGCGCGGGGCCGTGCTGGTCGACCTCGCCGTGGCGTACGGGGTGAATGTGGGGGCGAGCGCGGTGGCGCCGCACACCGACGTGTTCTGGGCGTACCTGGCGGGTGTCGTGGTCCTGGTGACCGGCACGTACGGCCTGGTTGGTGGCGTGCTCGCGGTGCTGCTGTCGGTGCCCGCCCAGCTGGCGATGGGCGCGTTCGGCGCCGCCGCCGACAGCGCGGCCCTCGCCGGCCGGGTCGGGTGGCTCGGGCTGGCGGTGGTGGTCACGTTGGCCACGCTGGTGGCCTGTGGGCTGAGCCTGCACCTGACCATGTCGTACGGGATACGCGCTGGTCGGGAGGCCGAGCGGATCCGGTGGCTGCGGTCGCTGCACGACACGGTGTTGCAGACCATGGAGGCGATCGCCCTGCACAGCGCGGCGGATGCGACCTCGCCGGCGGCCCAGCTCGCCGAGGTGCGGGCCACCGCCCGGGCCCAGGCCGCCCGGCTGCGTCAGGCACTCGACGAGCCCGGCGGCGGCAACGACAACCCGCTCGCCAGTGGGTTGGCCGGACTGGTCGAGGAGCTCGCGGGGCGTGGGCTGCGGGTGGAGCTGGTGGTGGCCGCCGGCGCCGGCAGCCGGATGTCGGGGCCGTACCGGGACGCGGTCCTCGGTGGGGTGCGGGAGGCGCTGGGTAACGTGGCCAAACACGCCGGGACCGGTGACGCGGTGGTCCGCGCCGACGAGGAGAGCAGCGCCCTGGTCGTGGTGGTCCGTGACCACGGCTGTGGCTTCGACGTCCTCGGCCGGCCCGGGTTCGGCATCCGGGAGTCGATCGTGGCCCGACTGTACGAGATCGGCGGCAAGGCCACCGTGGAGTCCTGGCCCGGCAGGGGTACCCGGGTGACCCTGCGGGTGCCCGCATGATCCGGCCGGGCCGCCCCGGGCGTGACGTCGGCGCGGCGGCCCGGCCGGGCGGCTCGTGGCTCGTTCTCTGCGCGTTGGCGGGCCTCGTCTGCGCGGTCGGCGTCACGCCGCCGGTATCGGCCGCGCCGGCCGGCTGCGCCAGGCCGGTGGGGGTGCACACGGCCGGCACCCCGTGGGCGACGGACCTGCTCGGGCCGCGCCGGGTATGGCCGTTGAGCACGGGTTCCGGGGTACGGGTCGCGGTGCTCGGCACCGGCGTCGACGCCCGTAACGCACAGTTCCGCCCGGGTCAGGTGGAGAAGGGCCGGGACGTCCTGCGCGGCGGTGCCGGCGCCACGGACGACTGTGACGGTCGAGGCACGTTCGCCGCCGGCCTGATCGCCGCCCGGCCGCACGACGAGACGACCTTCGCCGGTCTGGCTCCCGGCGTCACCGTGCTCCCGGTCCGCTACACCCAGACCACCAGGCAGGGCGACGAGGACGTCGACCCCGACCGGCTCGCCGCCGCCATCGACTTCGCGGTCACCGCGCGGGCCCAGGTGATCTACGTGGTGCTACCGGCGGCCCGCAACACCGCCCGGTTGCGCGCTGCCACGGCACGGGCGATCGCGGCCGACATCGTGGTGGTCTCCCCGGCCTCCTCGGGCGCGCGGACCAGGGGGGCGACCAGCTACCCGACCGCGCTGCCCGGAGTGCTGGCGGTCGGCGCGTTCGGCCCGGACGGCGCCGTGGCCTCCACCGAGTCCGGGGACCACATCGGGGTGGCCGCCCCCGGCAGACAACTGCTGAGCCTCTCCGCCGGAGCCGACGGCCGGCTGGGCCACTCCCCCACCGTCGACGATCCGGCCTACGCGGCGGCGTACGTGGCGGGCACGGTCGCGCTGCTGCGGTCGTACCGGCCGGAGCTCAGGACCGTCGAGGTCGTGCGGCGGATCGAGTCGACGGCGCACCGCACGGCGTTCGACGGGCACCACCCGCAGCTCGGCTGGGGGATGGTGGACCCGTACCGGGCGGTGGCCGCCGAGGGTGTCGAGGATCCGCCGGGAGCCGTGGACGCGAGCGCCCGGCCCGTCGCCGCGGCCCGTGCGGATCCCGGCCCGCAGGTGGACCCGTGGGTGCTGCCGCTGGCGTTGGCCGGGCTCGTGGCGGCGCTGCTGCTCGGGATCGGTACGGCGGTGACCCGTCGAGGCCGGGCCCGCGGTTGGCGTCCCGGCGGCTGACCGGCCACAGTGGCCCGCCGCGTCAGCGCGCCCCGGTCGGCACGCAACGGCTCGATCCGCCCACCACCACGTCGCCCGTGCCGTCCCGGGAGATGTGTACGCCGAGATTCGCCCCGTCCCGCTGGAACTGGTAGGCCACCTCGGCGTCGCCGCTGCGGTCGGTGGTCCGCCACCCGTCCGCGCCCAGCTGGGGCACCACCTCGGTCAGCAGGATCTCGACGGCACCGGGCCGGGCGGGGACCCGCAGGTTGTACTCCCAGCGCACCGACTCGCTCGGCACGCCGGCCGGCCGGAACGGGTCGCAGTCGAGCTGTTCGTCGCGGCTGATCCGGACGTCGGCGCCGAACCGCGCGGCGATGTCGTCCAGCACGGCCCGCAACGGCCCGGCCACGGCGGCCAGGGGCGCGAAGTCGATCGGCTCGGTCACGGCGCCGACGGTACCGTGACGAGCGGACCACCGGTGAACACCTGGTAGATGTTCCACCAGGCGTCACTGTGGTAGGTGAGCACGCCGGAGTGCGCGGCACTGCCCTGCAGTGGTCGGCCGTCGGCGTAGTTGCCGGTCTCCAGCCGAACCACACCCGGGAACTCGTCCGGGTCGGCCCCGTGCCCCCAGTTGCCGATGCTGATGTCCCGGACCCAGGTGATGGGATCCCCCGGCGCGGTCATCGAGTAGCGCTGCACGTCGGGCTGGACCGGACGCAGGTCCTCCGGCCCGTCCACGCGGTGGCCCATGCCCGCCGACTCGATGTGCAGGATCCGGTCGGCGTCCAGCCCGTGCTGCTCGGCGGTCCCGACCACCGCACCGCCGTACGAGTGGCCGGCGTAGGTGATCTGCACGTCGTTGCCCGCTGCGGCGGAGCCGGCGATCTCGGCGCGCAGTTGGCCGGAGAAGTCGGCGAGTCTGGGCCCGAGTTCGTCGGCGAAGCGGGCCGACGGCGCCTGCGGGAACAGGTTGGACGGCAGGTCACCGTCCAACCAGACGACCATGGCCAGGTCCCGGCGAGGGGCCGCGTCGACGAAGCCGAGCGCGCCGTCGTGGTAGCGCTCGAAGTTGGCCAGCTCGGAGGTGGTGCCGGGGACGAAGACCGCGACGTTGCGGGTGCCGGCGTCGATGTCGCCGACCAGCTCCACCATCGATCCGTCACCGGACGGGTCGAACGAGAGGATCTTGCGGTTCTCGGCGATGACGCTCTCGTACAGGTCGATGCGCGCCTGCGACTTGGCGATGGTCTGGCTCAGCCGGTGGTCGTCGGACCGGTCCCCGGTGAGCTGGGCCTGATAGCCGGCGAGGCGCTGCCGTTCGACGGCCAGCTCGGCGGTGACCGCCGCCCGGTTGGCCGCGATCCGGGCGCCGAACGGGGCGGTGCCGGCGGGCGCGGCGGCCCCGGCGGCGGCCAGCGTGGTGCCACCGGCCTGGCCGCTCAGCAGCTGCCGGAAGGCCTGGCTCGCCTGGTTGTCACCCCGCCGGTAGTTCGTCACCGCGGCGGTCACCCCGGTGGCCAGCCGCCGGGTCTGCGTCGCCGCCGACTCCAACTCGACGGTGCTGAGTTGCAGACTGCTTCCGTGTGCCTGCATGACCCGTTGGGACTGCGGCACCAACCCGAACGCGCTGCCGTCGATGGCCGGTGTGGCGAGCTGCCCGCGGATGGTGTTCAACCGCTCGGCGTTTCCGGTGAGTTCGCTCGCCGCGGTGTCCAGGGCGCTCGGAACGGCGCGGAATCCGGCGGCGGTCACCTCCATGACCGGCCGCCCGGCTGACCCGGCTCGGGCTCCTCGCCGATGACCGCCGGCGTCACCACCGACTGCTCGCCCCACACGTCCTCGGTCTCGACGAGCCAGGGCGGGATGCGCCGGCCGCCGGCCCCCTCGCCCGCGCCCATCGGGGCGAAGGGCATCGCGGGCATGAAGCCGCCGGCCATGCCCTTCGCCGCGGCCATCCCGGCGGCGGTTCCCGCGACTCCGGCGAGCCCGCTCGCCGCCGGACCGCCGGCCTGACCAGCCAGGGACTGGTTCGCCACCGGCGACAGGTCGACGCCCGCGCCGCCTCCGCCCCCGCCGCCACCCACGCCGCCAGCGGACATCCGGGCGCCGGTGCCGGCACCCCCGCCGTCGGCCGTCGCCACCGGGGCGCCACCCTTGTGCTCCGTACCCTTGTTCTCGGTCTTCGGTTTGGCGCCCAGCCCGGGTGGCACGGTGGCGAACCGCCCGCCGAGCGCGGCGGCGGCGGCAGCCAGCCCGGCGGTGAACATCGTGCCGAACAGCGGCCGGGGTTGGGCCGCCGGCGGCGCCTGGCCCGGCTCGGCCGGAGTCCCGGTCGGAGGCGTCTCGACCGGTACGGACGGCGCCTCGCCACCGGGCTGCGGAACCAGCGGCAGGGCGGGCGCGACCGGCGGCGGTTCCTCGATGGGCGTGCCGGTGGTGGGTCTGGACGCGGCGCGCGGGGTGACCGGCATCGCGTCCTCGTTCGTGACGTAGTCGGCGGCGAGGGTGGCCATCACCTGCACCGCCTGCTGGTGTGCCGCGTTCGAGGCGGCCTGCGCCTGCTGCTGGGCCCGGACCTCGGTGGCCGCCTCGGCCTGCTGCTGGCGGAGCGCGTCGACCATGACGGGTGGCGTGTCCGCGGGCACGACCAACGGCGTCGTCGCGGCGGCGATGACGGAGGGAGCGACGTCGGGTACCGCGACGGGCGCGGGCATCGCCTTCTGGGCCGCACGGAGCGCGTCGGCGGACGAGTGGGCCAGGTCCCGCACCGAGTACGCGGTGTTGGCGACCTGCCGGATACCCGAGGTCAGATCGTTGATCATCGTCTGGTACTGCCGGGCGGCGCCGCCGTCCCACCACTGCTCGAACTCGCGGAGCTGGCGTTCGATGTCGCCGGCGCGCTCGTGCAGCGCGGTGCCGGCGGCTGCCCAGCCCTCCGCCGCCTCGACCACCGATTCCGGTTTGCCGGCGTGCAGCATCTGCGCGAGTTGCTGATGGCTGTACTGGCTGAAGTCGGTACGCGCCCGACCGCGTCGACGCGGCATCGTGTCAGTCCCTTCCGTGGGCCCGGAACGACGTGGCGACGCCGAAGTCGTGGTCGGCGTACCCGTCCGCGATCATGCGGGTCACGTCGTTGGCGAAGGCGATCGCCTCCCGCACGGTGTGCAGCAGTTCGTGCATCTGCTCGGCGGCGGCCCGGTGCCGATCGGCCAGCGACACCGCCTCACCGAACTCGCCGAGCAGCACCGGCCGGATACGCAACTGTCCGAGGCCGTCCGTCGGCCTGCGCATCGCCTCCAGTTGGTCTTCCAACTCGCGGGCGAACGCCAGCAGCGATTCGAGGTGGACCCGGAACGACTCCTCCTGGGACATCGTCGCGCTCTCCTGTCTCGGAGCTCGGCTGAGAACAACGCCGCCAGCGGGCGGCGGCAAGTGGGGCGGCGGCGTGCCGTGGGGGCTGTCCGCCCGCACCGCACGCCGCCGATCGCCCGGCTCAGGCGAAGAAGCTGGTGTTCCGGTTCTCCAACGCCAACTGGGTGTCGTGCGCCTCGTGCACCTTGCCGGAGAACTGACCGATCACCGCGATGATGTCGGCCAGTGCCGCCCGCAGCCGCGTCTCGGACTGCTCCGCGGACTGGCCGGCGGTGCTGCCGGAGGCGTACCAGGTCTGCTTGATCGGGGCCAGGCTGCTCTGCAGCTGGTCCATGTGGCTGTTCAGCGCCCGGGCCTTGACCTGCAACGAGTCGGCGGCGGCACGCAGCGCGGCGAATTCGACGTTGATCACATCGGCGGACATCTCACATCACCCCTTCCGGGCAGAGGGTCTAGGCACCGGCCAGCCGGCTGAGCACGGCGCTGCCCTCGCCCACGGCGCCGGTGAGGCCCCGCAGGGAGTCGGCGGCCGCCACGTCACCGGTGTTGTAGTTGCGGAAGCTCTCGTTCACCAGACCGGACATGGTCTGCAGTTCTCGTGAGGCGATCCGCATGCTCTCCTGCAGCCGGCCTTGCAGCTGCCAGAACGCGGTGGCCTGGTTACCGGCGTACCGGCTCAGTACCGACACGAGCTCGCTCTCCAGCTCGGACATGGTCCGAGCCGCGTTGGTGGCGGCTTCGTCGAACCCGCTGACCGCTCGCGTCATCGCGGCGGCATCGCTCTGGTATCCGGGACTGGCCACGTCGGGTCACCTCCTCTTGGCGGAGTCGCGCGCCGACTCGCGGCGCCGTACACGCTGGGGATGCTATTCAGTCGTCACCCATCGTTAGTACGGCACAAGTACCCGTCACGGACACGGCACTATTACCCACACGGCCCCGGTTGGCCGGCCGACCGGCGCCGCGCGCCGGCCGGCCGGACCAGCGGTGTCCGGGACCCGGATCAGGTGGGCTCGGTCCCGGCCCAGGCGACCTGCACCAGCGAGACCCCGGTGCGCCGGTCCACCAGCTGTCCGCGGCCGGGCGGCTGCTTGCTGGGCTTGACGTCGGCCAGCAACGCGCCCTCGTCCCGGGACCCGGACAGCAGCAGACCGGGCGTGCCCAGGTCACGTAGCCGCTGCACGACCGGCTCGAACAGGCTGCGGCTGGCGCCACCGGAACGGCGGGTGACCACCAGGTGCAGGCCGACGTCCTTGGCCTGGGGCAGGAACTCCAGCAGGGGCGCGAGCGGGTTGTGGCTGGGTGACACGACCAGGTCGTAGTCGTCGACGAGGATGAACAGCTCCGGGCCGGTCCACCAGCTCCGGTCGCGCAGTTGGGCGGCGGTCAGCTCCGGGCCGGGCAGCCGCCGCCGCAGCCCCTCGGCGGCCTCGGTGACGAGCTTTGTGAGCACCGGCTCGCTGCCGGCGTAGCCGAGCAGGTGCTCGCCGCTGAGCGCGTCCACCAGGCCGCGCCGGTAGTCGGCGATGATGACGGCGGCGTCGGCCACCGGGTAGCGGGCCGCGATCTGTCGGGCGATCACCCGCAGCAGGCCGCTCTTGCCGGACTCCACGTCGCCGAAGGCGATGAAGTGCGGATCGGCGTCGAAGTCCAGGTGGGCGGGGCCCAGGTCCGCCTCCGCCAGGCCGATCGGGATCCGCCGGTCGCCGGGGACGGGGCCGGGCAGTTCGGCGGCCGGCACCAGCCGGGGCAGCAGCCGCACCTGGGGAGCGCGCGGGCCGTGCCAGCTCGCGTCCACCTGCTTGACCAGGTCACTGGCGCCGTCCGGCAGGTCGGCGACCGAGGTGTGGCCGTCGATGCGGGGCAGCCCGCCGAGAAAGTGCAGCTTGTCGGCGGTCAGCCCGCGTCCCGGTACGCCCTTCGGCACGCTGGCCGCGGCCCGCCGGTCGTACGCCGAGTCGGCCGCGTCGCCGAGGCGCAGCTCGACGTGGGTGCCGATCAGGTCGCGCAGCGCCGGTCGGATCTCCATCGCCCGGTTGGCCGACAGGACGACGTGCAGGCCGAACCCGAGACCTCGGCCGGCGAGGGTGGTGACCGACTCGTCCAGCGGCTCGAACTCCTGGCGTAGGGTCATCCAGCCGTCGACGACCAGGAAGACGTCGCCGAAGTTCCGCCCGTCCGGGCTGGGCGGGGGCCGGCGGCGGAAGTCGGCGATCGAGTCGATGCCGTGCGCGGCGAACGACCGCTCCCGCTCGGCCAGCAGGCCGGTCAGCTCGGCGATGATCCGGCGGACCCGCTCGGTGTCCATCCGGTTGGCGTAGCCGCTGACGTGGGGCAGGCCGGACAGGCTGGCCAGGCCGCCGCCACCGAAGTCGAGCAGGAAGAACTGCACCTCGGTCGGGGTGTGGGTGAGCGCCAGCGCGGTCACCAGGGTACGCAGCAGGGTGCTCTTGCCGCTCTGCGGTGCGCCGAGCACGAGCGCGTGCCCGGCCGCCCCGGACAGTTGGGTCCAGAGCAGGTCCCGGCGCTGCTCGTACGGTTTGTCCACGATGCCCAAGGGCACCGTGAGCTGGCCGTTGCCGGCCCACCCGACCGGGCTCAGGCCGCGCCGCGGGTCGATGCCCAGCGGCGGCAGCAGTTGGTCGAGGGTGGGCGGTTCGGCCAGCGGCGGCAGCCAGATCTGGTGCGCGGCGGGTCCCTTGCCGAGCAGCCGGCCGATCATCGCGCTCAGCACCGTCCCACCGTTGGGCGACGTGGTGCCGGCGTCGGCCGCCGGGGCCGGCGCGTTCACCGGGTCGGCCACCGTCAGTGGGGCGAGCCCGAACGGCAGGACCCGTCGCTCGTACGGGATCTCCTCGGGCACGGCCGCCGTCTGCTCGGGTGGCAGCTCGCCGGAGACGTACGCGGCCTTGAACCGTTGCAGGGTGGTGGTGTCCCACTTCAGGTACGCCGAGCCGGGCACCGACGGCAGTTCGTACGCGTCGGACACCCCGAGCACCGCCCGGCTCTCGGCGGCGGAGAACGTGCGCAGCCCGATCCGGTAGCTGAGGTGGCTGTCCAGGCCGCGCAGCCGGCCCTCCTCCAACCGCTGCGAGGCGAGCATCAGGTGCACGCCGAGGCTGCGCCCGAGCCGGCCGATCATCACGAACAGGTCGATGAACTCGGGCCGGCTGGACAGCAGCTCGCTGAACTCGTCGATGATCACCAGCAGTGAGGGCAACGGTTGCAGCGCGGCGCCCTCGACCCGGGCCCGCTCGTAGTCGCGTACCGAGGCGTAGTTGCCGGCGGCGCGCAGCAGCTCCTGGCGGCGGACCAGCTCGCCCCGGAGCGCGTCGGCCATCCGGTCGACCAGCGTCAGGTCGGCCGCGAGGTTGGTGATCACGGCGCAGGTGTGCGGCAGGTCGGTCATGCCGGCGAAGGTGGCGCCGCCCTTGAAGTCGATGAGTGCGAGATTGAGCGTCTCCGAGGAGTGCGTGGCGGCGAGACCGGTGACCAGGGTCCGCAGCAGCTCGCTCTTGCCGGAGCCGGTGGCGCCGATGACCAGCCCGTGTGGGCCCATGCCGCCCTCGGCCGACTCCTTGAGGTCCAGGTCGACCGGGCGCCCGTCGAGGTCCACACCGATCGGGATGCGCAGCCTGTCCCGGGCCGACCGGGGCCGCCAGGTGACCGCCGGGTCCAGCCGGCGCGGGTCGCCGATGCCGAGCAGGTCGGCCAGGCCGAAGGTGGTGGACATCGGCTGTTCGCTGGCCGCCGGTGTGCCGGTGTGCAGCGCGGTGAGCTGCCGGGCGACCACCTCGGCACCGGCGACGCTGAGCCGGTCCGGTACGCCGACCAGCGCGACACCGTCCTGGGTGCGCATGCCGAGGCGCCCCTCGGAGATCATCAGGTCGAGACCGTGTGCGCCGCCGCCGGGGCCGCCGCCGATCTCGAGGACGGTGGTGCCGGCCAGCCCGCCGGGTGGGTCCAGGCCGGCGTCGGGCAGCGTGCCACCGCCGTCGAGGAGGATCAGCAGGTGCGGCGCCTCGGGTCGGGCCCCGGGCCTGAACGGGCCGCGGGTCGCCGGGGCGGCCGGGTCGTCGGTGAGCAGCGCGGCCAGCTCGGTGAGGTTGGGGGCGGCCAGTCGGGTCGGTCCGCTGGCGTCGGCCCGGCCCGGGTGCACGGCGTGGGGCAGCCACTTCAGCCAGTCCCAGCCGTCCTGCCGGTCCGGTCCGACGCAGGCGGCGACGCGCAGGTCGTCCGGGGAGTGGAAGGTCGCCAGGTGGGCCAGCAGGGCTCGGGCCAGGTCCAGGATCTCGGGGCGGTCGCCGGTCAGGGTGACCCGTTGGAACGAGCGCAGCGACACCGCGACCGGCAGCTCTCCGACGGTGGCGTAGGTGCGGATGAAGTGCCGCAGCGAGGTGGACGACACCGGGTCGAGGTCCTCCAGCGGGGCGGTCTGCGGCGCGCGCAGCGCGGTGGCCAGCCGCTGCGGCCCGGTGCCGACCCGTACCCGGCCGAAGTCCTGATCGGTGCGCGCCCGCTCCCAGAGCCGCTCCGTGCCGGCGAACGACCACAGGTCGGCCGGGTCGGGCAGCGCCGCCAGGGCCGCCTCCCGCTGGCGGACCGCCACCTCACGGACCTGCCCCCGCAGCCCGCTGAGATAGCGCAGGTAGTCGCGTCGCTCGTCGTTGATCTGGGCCTTCTTCGAGGCGCCGCCGCGGGACAGGCTCATCACCAGCATGCCGACCATGGCGCTGATGTACAGCGCGCCGAAGATCCAGGTCATCGCCCCGCCGGACCGGCCGATGTAGACGAACGACATGGCCCCCATGCCGAGCATCATCGGCAGCATGAACATCAGCTGCATGCCGCCCTGGCCGCCGCCGCGGGGCAGGGCGGGCGGAGCCTGCAGCATGATCTCACCGCGCGGTGGTTCGGGCAGCATGGCCCGGCGACGACGGAAGGTGTCGACAGACATCCGGCGGTGCCTCCTCGGCCCGATGGGCTCGGTAACCCGTGGTCACTTTGACGGGGCAGGTCGTGGGTAGTTTTGCCGTTTAAGGGCTCGCGCGCACCAACCTACGATGACCCGCAACCATCCGGAAGCCGCCTCAGGCGGTGGAGCTGCCCGGCCCGGCGTGGCACGGGCCGGGCGATCTGGCGGGAAGGTGCCAACGATGACGACAGGCTCGTCTTACAACGTGCGGCCGGACGCCGTACGCGGAGTGGTCGGCAACGTCGTCGGCATCCTGCTCCAGGCGTACAGCACGGTGGTGGAGCTGGAGCGGTTGACCGTCGCGCCGACGTCGTTCGCGAAGCTCGGCTCGCCGGTCGCCTCGGCGAACGTCGCGATGCAGGGGCAGGTCGTCGGCACCATGCGGACGCTGCTTCAGCTGTTGCAGGAGGTCAACGACCTGGTGCACCGCAGCGCCAACGACTACGACGACGCCGACCGGGCGGTCGCCGCCGCGCTCGGCGGATCGCCAGCCGGCGCCGGTCCGTCGCCCGGCACGGAACCCGGTGCCGCGCTCGCCGGCTACGCGGCCAACGACAGCGCGGGCGCGGCGGGTGAGCCCGGGTCGGTCGGCAACGTGCTGAACTACCTGGGCCGGGCCGGTCTCGGCGAGCTTTCCGCCCGCCCGCTGACCGAGGTGACCTTCCGCGACGCGCGGGACTTCGCCGACTGGCTCGACCGCAGCCCCGCCAACCAGGAACGGGTCGGTCTGCTGGCGGTGTACTCGGGCAGCGGGCGGGACGTCTCCGGCCTGGTGCACCCCGGCGACGTGGTCGTCGTGCAGCCGTTCACCGGTGACGGCGGCCCGGTGATCGGTGTCGCCGGCGCGAACGGCCAGCTCTACAACCACGGCGCGGTCGGCTCGGCGGCCGAGTTCGGGCGCGTGCGCGTCTACCGGCCGATGACGGACGCGACAGCGCTGTGGTGAATCCCGACGACGTGACGCCGAGAGAGGTGCGCCGTGCTTGACATCCCCAACTCGGGTGCGATGGACGCCGCCGCCGGCGGGCGCGGGCCCGGCACCGTCGCGCTGCCCTCGATCGTGGGCGGCGACCCGGCGGCCATCCTCGCCCATGCCGCCGCCATGACCGCGCGGGTGGCCCGGCTGGTCACCCTCCTCGCCGACCTGGAGCGGGCCCGCGAGCAGCTCCGTGAGGTCTGGTCCGCCGGGTCGGCCAGCGAATCCGTGGTGCAGAAGCTGAACAGCTCCTTCGCCAGTTTCCAGAAGATCATCGAGACCGTGTACGCCGGCATCCGCGAACTGGAGGGTGCCGCCGCGCAGCTGACCACCGCGCAGACGGCGTACCGGGCGGTGATCGGCGCGGTCAACCCGACGGTCGCCGCGCTGATGTCCAACCCGTACACCCAAGCGGCCGGACGGGCGCTCGCGGTCAGCACCACCGGCATCCTCAAGGCCTTCCTCACCGGCATCGGCGGCATCCTCACCGCCATCGGGGTGACCAACCTCGGCCAGATCCTGACCGGCCTGGCCGGCATCGTCGACCAGGTCGAGCAGCTGTTCTCGAAGAACAACGACGGCGGGGCGACGCCCGCTCCGGCGCTGCCGGCCGGGAGCGCGGGCAATCCGGTGCTCGCGCCGCCACCGATGGCCAGCGTCGCCACCGGCGCGGGGCAGGCCGCCCTGGGCGGCGGCTACGGCACCGGGGGCTACGGCATGCCGTCGTTCACCGGCGCGGGCTATCCGGCCGGCGGGTCGATGAGCAGCTACACGCCGTCGGCGCTCGGCACCGACCAGTGGGTCGCGGTCCAACCCGGACAGTCCTCGCTCTCCGGTGCGGCGCCGGTGACGACGACGCCCACCGGCCCGGTGCAGACCCTGCCGATCCCGCCGGCCGCGCCGGTTGGCGTGCCCGTACCCGCGCCAGGCGGCTCCGGTGGCGACGGCGACGTGACGGTCACCGCCACCAAGGGCGACCTGTCGGTGACGGTCGAGGTGCCTGTCGACACCGGGCGCGCGTTCGACATCGAGGTCACCGCCAGCTCGGGTGGACAGACCGTCGACGCCGACATCAGCGTCGGTGCCGACGGCTCGGTCAAGGTGGACTGACCGGTGACCGGCGTCCTCCCCGTCCTGGCCCGCAGCACCATGGACCTGTCCGGCGTACTGTCCTGGCTGCTCGAGCGGTACGCCACGGTGCTCACCGAGTACCGCCGGCAGGTCACCGGCGACCCGGCCGGGCTCCGGGCCACCGCCCAGGCCTATCTCGCCGTCGCCGACCGGACGGCGGGCGTCTCCAGCGACCTGGACCGCCGCCGCTGCGGGCTCGGGGCGCACTGGCACGGCTCCGCGTACGACGCGTTCGGCTCCGCCTCCTGCCGGGTCACCACGGGGCTCGACGGCACCGAGGCGCGGCTGCGCCGGCACGCGGCGGCGCTGGAGCGCGCGGCCGGCGGGTTGCAGGCGGCGGCCGGTACCGGCGACGTGGTCATCGCCCGCTTCCGGGCGAACGCCCAGCTCCTGGTGGCCGCCGCCCGCGCGGTGCCGATCAGCCAGATCGGCGTGCTGATCCAGCAGGCCCGCACCGTCGGGGAGCAGGCGGTGACCGCGATGCGCGGCGTCCACGAGCGGCTCGGCGTCGTGTTGGCGCAGGTCGCCGCCGAACTCGGCGGGTCGTCCCCCGCGGGTACCGCCGGGTCGACCGCCGCGGCCGGCGCCGACGGGCGTACCGCCGGGGAGACGGTGCGGGCCGCGCTCGCCGGGGACGTCGCGCCGGCGCAGTTCCGGCAGGCCATGACGCAACTCGCGGTGGTCACCGACCGGGCACGCGCCGCGCAGCCGCCGTCGGCCGCGGACAAGGCCTTCCTCACCGCGTTCCACGGCGCGCTCGGCGACCGGGTGTTCGACCTGCCGGCCTACCTCAACGCCACCGAGCACCGCTACCAGACCAGCCTGTTCGGCCTGTTCGGGGAGATTGCTCCCGGTTTCGCCGCCGCCGACCGACAGGAGATGCTGCGGACCGTCGGCAACGGCATCCTGATCCTGTCGCGGGACCCGGCCGACCTGCCCGCCGCGGTCCGCGACCTCGTGCACACCCGGGCCGCCACCGAGACCAACATCGGCACCAACTCGTTCGGCTTCACCCACGAGATGCCGTCGACGCCGGGCCGCGCGCCGCTGACCGGGGTGCTCGGCGAGACGGTCTACACCAACCGGCTCGACGTGCCCCGCTACGCGCAGTGGGAGGCGCTGTCCCAGCTGACCGGCGCGGCCGACCGGAACCTCGTCGCCGGGGCCGACTACTCCGCCGCGGTGACCCGCCGGGTCGGCGAGATGGCCGACGTCACCCAGCGGCTCGACGACCTCTCCCGGCACAACCCCGGCCAGCCCGGGTACTACGTGTCGACCAATGACGCGGTGCTCTGGGACAAGCCGCGGGTGGACGCGACGTTGACCTCGCTGCTCGACGTGTCCACCCGCAACCACGTCGCCGACGCGGCACTGGCCGGCGACGGCGAGACGCTGCGCCGGCTGGCCGGCTTCGCGTGGGCCGACGACGGCGCCACCGCGGGCCGGGTCGTCGACTGGATCGGTGCCGCGAGCGCCGATCCCGCGCGACACGACCTGGCTCGCGGCGCGTACGTGAACCTCGCCCAGACGGTCACCGAGCCGGCGTCGCTGCCGCAGACGCTGGCCGCGATGCGGGAGAACCCCCACTTCGCCGAGGCGATCGCCCGGGCCACCGCGCCGAACATGGACCTGTACGCCCAGCCGCTCGACGGCCTGGACACCAACCCGGCGGCGCAGCGGCTGGGCAGCACCGACGCCCGGCACATGCTGATGCTCGGCCAGGTCACCCAGGACGGCCGCGACGAGATCAACGCGGCCGCCGACCTGTACCAGGAGTACCTGCTGCGGCAGGCCGACACCGGGACGATCCCGATGGAGCAGGCCGGACGGTACGCCGGCAACGTGGACGGCCTGACCAACGCCGCGGCCGCCAACGCCATCTGGTACGCCAACGTGCAGGACGCCGAGCAGGCCACCCGGACCGCGCAGGAGGCGTACGCCCGGCAGGTGGCGATCGCCAACGCGGTCAAGGACGTGGTCGGGTTCGGGGTCGGCAAGCTGCCGGAGGTCGGCTCGTTCGCCGGGTTCGCGTTCGGGCAGACGGCCAACGTCGTCACCGGTGCCATGCAGGCGCCTGCTCCGGTGCTGCCGCAGGGCCTGCCCGCCGACGTGTTCCACCATCCACAGTTGACCGGCAACGGCGCCGTCTACACGGCAGCCGCCGACCTCGCCAGTTACGAGCTGCGCACCGGCGGGTCGGCGCCGACCGTGCCGGTCGGGACGCTGCACGGCGCTGCCGCCGAGGAGGCCGTACGGTGGGCCCGGACCGACCCGGGACGGGCCGACTACATCGACGCCTACACTTCCGCCGCGCAGTATGTGTACCTCGGGAACGTCGCCACGCATACTCGTGAGTCGATCCTGTTCGACGTACAGGGGCGGCGGCCGTAGCCCGGGTGGCGGATGCGGCGCCGGCGGGCGGCGGAGACCGGAGGGGAAACGACAGATGGAACCGGCGATCGAGGATCTGCTCGCCCAGGTGCGCGAGCAGCAGCAGCGGATCGAGGACATCCAGCGCTCGGTGGCGGCCCTGGAGGTGACCGGGTACGCCGGCAACGGCGACGTGACCGTGAAGCTCAAGGGCGACGGCCGGTTCACGGACGTGACCATCGACCCGCAGGTGCTGCGCCGCTACGACGCCGAGGCCCTCGGCCAACTCGTGCTCGAGGCGGTGAACGACGGCTTGGCCAAACTCGCCTCGGTCAGCGAGGCGAGGTACGCCCCGCTGCTCGGCGAGGCCCAGCAGTGACCACTGCGCTCGCTCCCCGGCGCGTCACCGTGGTGGCGCCACATGCCCGGCTCGACGTGTCGCTGCCGGTGCAGAGCACCGTCGCGGAGTTGCTTCCGCAACTGGTCCGGCTCCTCGCCACGAACGCCGACCGGGCCGGCGGGGTCGGCTGGGAGCTGCGCCGTTTCGGTGGCCCACCGCTCGACGGCGCGGTCACGGTCAGCGGCGCCGGCGTACGCGACGGCGAAGTGCTCTACCTGGGCACGGTCGACCGGCGGGCCACCCCGATGCTCTTCGACGACGTGGTGGATGCCATCGCGAGTGCCGCCGCGGACCGGCCCGGCGTGTGGCGGGCGGCGGTGTCGCGGAGGGTCGGCGGTGCCGTCGCCGCGCTGGCCTTCACCGCGGTCGCGGTCGCGGTCGGGTACAGCGGGCTGCCCGCGCTGACCACCGCGCTGCTCGCCGGCACCCTGGCCGTGGTGCTGCTGGTCGCCGGCGGGGCGTTGTCGCGGGCGTACGGCGATCGGGGGCTCGGCGCGGCGGTGGCCGCCGGTGGCGTGCCGGCCGCGCTGATCGGCGGGCTGTCGGTGACCGCCGGTCCGGGCGCGGCGATGGGGCTGTCCGCGGGCCGGCTGGCCCTGGCTGGCGCGGCGGCCACCCTCTACACGGCGCTGGCCGCCGTGGTGGTGGCCGAACAGCGGTTCGCCGCCGCCGCGGTGGCCGCCGCGGTCGGCACTCTCGGCGCGCTCGCCGACCTGCTCACCGCCGCCTCGCCCGCCTCGGTCGCGGCGGTCACCTGCTGCGCGGCCGTGATGGCCAGCCCGGCGCTGCCGATGCTCGCGCTGCGGCTCGGCCGGCTGCCGCTACCGGGCGTGCCGACCGACGTGGAGGCGTTCCGCCGGGACGAGCGGCCCACCCTCGGGCCCGAGGTGGTCGGTGACACCGAGGCGGCCGAGCGGGTCCTGACCGGTCTGTTGTGTGGCCTGGCGGTCATCGTGGCCTGCTGCGCCGGGATACTCCTGCTGACCGGCGGGCGCTGGGCGTGGGCGCTGGCCGGGCTGGCCGGCACCGGCCTGCTGCTGCGCGCCCGTGCCTACGTCGGCCTCGGCCAGCGGGCGGCGCTGCTGGTCGCCGGCGCCGGGTCGGTGCTGGGCCTGACGGCCCGGGCGGGCCTGGCCGGCGGCCCCGGGACGCGGCTGTTCCTCGCCGCGCTGCTCCTGGTGACCGGAGTGGTCTGCGCGACGTACGCGGTCCGGGCGGCCGCCAACACACCGTCGCCGTACTGGGGCCGGCTGCTCGACGTGGTCGAGTTCCTGGCGCTGGTCGGTCTGGTGCCGGTGGCGGGCGCGGTGCTCGACATCTACGGCGCGGTACGCGCATGGGGCGGCTAACCCACCGGCAGGCCTGCCAGCGGCAGCGTCTCCCACGCCGCCTCGGCATGTGCCCCGTCCAGTGGCACCAGGTTCCCGCCGAGCCCGGCGGTGGCCTGCCGGGCCTTGTCGGCGACCGCCTCCCGGGCCGGGCCGGCGGGCACCGCGACCCGGATCAGCGCCGTGCTGCGGGTACCGCCGCCCCGCTGCCGGTCCCACCGCACCGACACGGCGCTGACCAGGGCCGGTGCGGCGGCGTGCCGGCGGAGCAGCGCCGCGGCCCCGGCCAGGTTCCGGACAGCCCGGCGTGGCCGGTAGCAGACCTGGTGCAGCATGCCCAGCGACCAGTGGTGCCAGGTCTCGGTGCCCGGATCGCCCCCGCGCCGTGGGTCGACGCCGAGCACGGTGGCCCACGCGTCGCGCAGTTGACCGCCGTCGAGCGCGGTGACCTGGTGCCCGGCGGCGTGCAGGTCGGCGGCGAGTCGCAGCGCGGCGGCGCCGGCGGCACGTACCGCGCCGGGCTGGCCGCCGCCCCGGGCCAGCACCGCCCGGGTGGCCGTCGCGGGGTCGAGCCGGATGGCGATCCACCGGGCCGCGTTGCCGGTGCCCGGGGAGTGCCAGTCGACCAGTTGCGCGCCGGCCAGCGGCAGGTCGGGGTCGTCGTAGCGGGCCACCAGCCGGCGCAGCAGGTCGTCGAGGTCGCCGTCGGGTTCGGCGCGCAGCAGCGCGGTCCACGAGTTGCCGTCGCCGGCGAGCCCGACCCGGTTGCCCGCCCGGTCGGCGTCGGTGCGGATCCGCAGCGTGGGCAACGCCGGCAACGGGCGTCGCGAACGACGCCGGAAGCGGTGCCGGACCGCCACCCAGTCGGACAGCCACCGGCCGCGCCACCGCACCCCGGTACCGAGTACCACGACCGCCGCCGCCGCGGTGGCCGTGCCGCCGACCGCGTCGTACGGGCCGCCGGCGGCCACCGCGCCCAGCGCCGCCGTCTGCCAGAGCACCAGGCGGCCGACGCCGAGTCCGCGCCACCTGCGCTGCCCCACCGGCGGTACGGGCATCGACGGCCCGCCACCAGGCCGTACGGACCTGAACAGCAGCGCGGTGGCGGGTGCGGCTGGTGGCATGGCGTGGCTCCCCGGGGTCGAACTCGTCGTCGATCCGTACCTTGCATCCGTAGTTCTAGTGCACCGGGCGTGCACCGCACCATGGCGGGGATGAACTGATGTGGACACAGCGGGACCAACTACAGGCGTACCAGTTCCTGCGCCGCCGCCTCGTCTCGGCGCTCCAGGTGGGCGACGCCAACCATCCGGTGTCGCCGAGTCGCCGCCTGGTCATCGGGTGTGCGCTCGGCGCCGCGGCGGCCCTGCTGGTGACCGCCGGCTTCGGGGTGTACGGGTTCCTGCGGCCGGGCGCGAACAACGACTGGCGCAAGCCCGGCCAGGTGGTCATCGAGAAGGACACCGGCGCGGCGTACGTGATGGGCACCGACGGGTTGCTGCATCCGATGCTCAACTACGCCTCGGCGCGGCTGCTCGCCGGCGGTGACGGCACCGCGACCAGCCGGGTGTCGAGCAAGTCCCTGGCAGGTGCGCCGCGTGGCGTACCGCTCGGGATCCCGGGCGCGCCGTCGTCGTTGCCGGCGCGGGACCGGCTGCTGACCGCGCCGTTCACCGTCTGCGCGCGCAGCGCCGAGGGACGGCCGGCCGGTACCCCGCCGGTCACCACGGCGCTGGCCGGGGTGCCGCCTGTCGGTACCGAGGTGGGCGCGGCGACGGCGCTGCTGGTCGCCAGCCCGGACGGCGCCGAGCACGCGTTGGTGGCCGGGCGCCGGCACCGGATCGCCGACCCGGCCACCGCGGTGGCCCTCGGCTACGACGCGGTACGCCCACTGCCGGTCAGCACGGCCTGGTTGAACGCGGTGACCCCCGGCCCGGACCTGCGGCTGATCACGGTGGCCGGGGTGGGCTCCGCCGGGCCCCGGGTCGGTGACCAACCGACGCGGGTCGGCCAGGTGCTCGCCGCCACGAACGTGGGCACCGAGCCCCGCTACTACCTGGTCCGCGCCGACGGGCTGCTGGCGATCGGGCAGACCGAGGCGGCACTGGTGCTCGGCAACCCGGCCAACCGGGCGGCGTACCCGGGCGGCGCGGCGCGCGAGATCGGGGTGACCGCGGCCGACGTGGCGCAGTCGCAGCCGGTGACCGGGCCGGCCGGCGACTATCCGGCCCGGCTCGCCCCGCCGTTGGCGGTCTCCGGCGAAGGGGTCGCGGTGTGCGCGACGCTGGACGGTGACCGGGCGGTGATCAGGTTGGGTGCCTCGACGGGTGTGCCGGCCGGCGCGGCGCCGATCGCGGCCGGTGGCGGATCCCGGGCCGACGCGGTGTTCGTGCCGGCCGGCCGGGCCGCCGTGTTGCGCGAGCGGCCGGCACCGCAGGCCGCGCTCGGCACCGTCTTCCTCCTCACCGACCAGGGGGTGCGGTATCCGATACCGGACGGGGACGCGCTGAAGGCACTCGGTTACGGGACGGTCCAGCCCACGGCGGTGCCACCGAGCGTGCTGGCCCTGTTCCCGACCGGGCCGGTGCTGGAGCCGGCCGCCGCCCAGCGGCCCGCCCCGGTCACGGTCCGGCCGGCCGCCGGCACGGAGGGGACGCGGTGACCGGGGGGACGACGATCGAGGTGTCGGTGGTGGAGGACCACCCCCTCTACCGGGCCGCGCTGGTCCGCGCGCTCGGCGACGCGCCGGACATCCTGGTCAGCACCACCGCGAGGTCGGTGGAGGAGTTCGCGGCGTACCAGCAGCCCGGGGGCGGGGTGGTGATCCTCGACCTGAGGCTGCCGGGCGTACGCGACGCGGCGGCGGTGGTCGCGGTCACCGGCATGGGGCACCGGGTGCTGGTCGTGTCGGCGCACGGGGACCAGTCCGACGTGCTCGGCGCGATCGCCGCCGGGGCCCGCGGGTACCTGACCAAGGACGCCGACGCCGACGAGATCCTCCGGGCGGTACGGGAGATCGCCGCCGGCAACACCTACGTGTCGCCGACGCTGGCCTCGATCCTGCTGGACTCGTCCCGTGGCCGACAGCCGTTGTACCGGGTCCCGCTGTCCGACCGGGAGCGTCAGGTGCTGTCGCTGCTGGCCGCCGGTGAACGGGACCAGGACATCGCGGAGGCGCTGGCGATCAGCGTCCGTACGGTCCGCTCCCACCTGGACCGGATCCGGGAGAAGACGGGACGCCGCCGGCGGCCGGAGTTGACCCGACTGGCGATCGAGGAGGGCATCGCCGCACCGGCGCAGAACCGCTGACGGCCTCGCTCAGCCGCACC
This sequence comes from Micromonospora sp. NPDC049051, assembly GCF_043197575.1. NCBI lineage: Bacteria > Bacillati > Actinomycetota > Actinomycetes > Micromonosporales > Micromonosporaceae > Micromonospora > Micromonospora sp. NPDC049051. The sequence goes on along the minus strand of NZ_JBICTL010000006.1, from coordinate 270,793 downwards.
GCCGGCCGCCGTTCGACGGGCGGAATCCGCGCACCCCGCGGGTGGGCCGCTGACCGGCGTCCCGCGGGCGTGCGGCTTCGCCAGGCCCGTGGCGAGGAGGTCGCCGAGCCCAGCGGTCAGGAGAGTTCGGCGTCGTGGGCGAGGAGCGCTATCTGGGTGCGGTTGCAGAGGTCGAGCTTGGTCAGGATGTGCGACACGTGGGTCTTCACGGTGGCCAGGGTCATGCCGAGCGCGGCGGCTATCTCGGCGTTGTTGCGCCCCTGACCGATCGCCACCACGACGTCGCGCTCGCGCGGGCTGAGCACCGCGAGGGCGGCCTTCGCCCGGGCGTACGCGCCGGCCTGGACGGCGACCCGGGCCATGAGCCGGCGGGTGACCCGTGGCGACAGGATCGGCTCGCCGGCCGCGACCTGCCGTACCGCGTCGACGATCCGGGCCGGTGGGGTGTCCTTGAGCAGGAAGCCGCTGGCCCCGGCGCGCAGCGCGGACAGGATGTTCTCGTCGGTGTCGAACGTGGTCAGCACGATGATCTCGGGCGGTCGCGGGCGCGCCCGTAGGCGGCGGATGGCGGTGATGCCGTCGACCCGGGGCATGCGCAGGTCCATCAGCACGACGTCGGGGGCGTGCGCGTCGGTGGCGGCCGGCACCTGGTCGCCGTCAGCGGCCTCGCCGACCACCGCGATGCCCTCGGCACCGTCGAGCATCATGGTCAGTCCGGCGCGGACCAGCGCGTCGTCGTCGACGACGAGCACGCGCACCGGCGGGGTCATGCCGGCCATGGTATTGACGCGTGCAGCCGGAACTCCCCGTCGACCACCTGGTGGTCGAGCCGCCCGCCGGCCAGGTGCACCCGCTCGGTGAGCCCGACCAGCCCGGCGCCCCCGGACCAGCCGGGCGGCGTCGTGCGCTCCGCCGCCAGCACGTTGCGGACGTCGATCTCCAGGCCGGCGCCGGGCCCGCCCCGCAGGGCTACCCGGACCGGCTGGCCCGCGGCGTGTCTGCGGGCGTTGGTCAGGCCCTCCTGGACCACCCGGTACGCGGTGCGGGCCACCGACGGGGGCGCCTCGGCCGGCTCGTCCACCGCCTCGCGCAGCAGCACCTCGGCGCCGGCGTCGCGGGACTCGTCGACCAGGCGCGGGACGTCGGCCAGCACCGGCTGCGGGCGGCTGTTCTCGCCGTCCGGCGGTTCGTCGTCGCGCAGAAGCGAGATCACCTCACGCAGCTCCTCGAGCGCCTGGTGCACCCCGTCCCGGACGACCCCCGCGGCCTGGGACAACCGCTCGGGTGAGGAGTCCGGGCGGTACTCCATCGCGCCGGCGAACGTCGCCAGCAGCGACAGGCGGTGGGCGAGGACGTCGTGCATCTCCCGGGCGATCCTGCGGCGTTCCAGCATGCGCGCCTCGGCCACCCGGCGGCCCTGCTCCGCCTCGGCGCGGCGGGCCCGCTCGTGCAGCGAGCGGATCAGCGCTTCGCGGGCCTGCGCCCACGCGCCCCAGCCGAGCAGCGCACCGTAGCCGATGGTGACCAGCGCCAGCCACCAGCCGTACGACATGCCGCCGTTGGACCGCCAGACGCCCTGGACCGCGTGCGCGGCGACCCCGGCCGCCGCCACCGCGACCGCGACCGCGGCGCGCCGGCGGCGCGCCACCTGGAGCGCGCCGATCGTGGCCGGTGGGGTGGCGGCCGGCGACACCGCGGCCAGCACGGTGAGCACGGCCGTGCTGGCGACCGGCCGCCACCACATCAGCGGCGTCAGCAGCCAGCTCAGCGCGCCGGCCGCGAGGTCGAGCGCGAGCAGCGGGCCGGGCGAGCGGCCGCTCCACCAGCCCAGGATCGTCGCCGCGGTCAGCACGCCGGACACGCCCAGCAGCACGGCGGTGGTGGCGAGACCGGGGCGGCGGTCGCAGTCCTCCGACCCGAGCGGGAAGCGGTGCACGCGGCGAGGCTAACCGGCGGGCACCCGGCCCCGACACCTGCCAAAGTTGGTGGTCGCGTTCTCCCAGGAAGGACCGGCGCCGCTCGCGGACCGATGTGTCCACCCGGTGCGGACCGCGACGCTCATCGGCATGACGAACGACATGCGACGGACCGACACGACCTGGACCACCACGCGGCGCACGGGCCGCGCGCTCACCGTCGCCGCGGGCGCAGCCGGCGCCCTTCTCCTGTGGGTCCTCAACGACCCCTGGGCCGGCATCGATCTCACCGTCCGCGAGGGTGAGGCGACGCGGCACATCGGCCCGGCTGCCGTCGTGGTGGCCGCGCTGGTCGCCGGCCTGGCCGCCTGGGGCCTGCTCGCGCTGCTGGAGCGTACGGTCCGCCGTCCCGCCCGGACGTTCCGGGTCATCGCGCTGATCGTGTTGGTGCTCTCGCTGGCCGGCCCGCTGGGCAGCGGCGTGGGCAGCAGCCGGCTGGTGCTGCTCGGCATGCACCTGACCGTCGGCGCCGCCCTGATCATCGGGCTGCCCCGTCGACGGGGCTGCCGATGACGCCGACACTACTCACCGCCCGGTGGCGGATGATCGACCGATCAGGACGGAGCCGCCCGGATTCCCGCCGTACGGCGTGGCGGTCAGCCTCTGGTTCTTCTGGTTGCAGGCCACGTCGGCGGCCTGCGCCGGGCCGGACATGATCGGCAGGATGGCGAGGACCGGGGCCACGGCGGTGGCCCGGTGGAGCTTCTTCGCCCACGAGCGCACAATTCGATTCCCTTCTCAGTGCTGTCGCTTCGGACAAGCCGACTTCCTGAGACGAGACTGCCCGCTGCATCCGCGACTGTCGTTGCGGCCGGGTGCACAGGTGTTCAGTCTCCGTGCACGCTCGGAAGCTGCTGGCGGAACTCGGTGGGCGATTGGCCGTACCGGGCGCGGAACGCATGGCTGAAATGCGCGGCGCTGGCGAATCCCCACCGGGCGGCGATCGCGTTGACCGTGCGGGCGGCGAGCCGGGGTTCGGCGAGGTCGCATCGGCACCGCTCGAGGCGCCGTTCGCGGATCCAGCCGGCGACGGTGTGCTCCTCCTGCTCGAACAGCTTGTGGAGGTAGCGCAGGGAGATGTGGTGCGCCGCGGCGATCGCGCTCGGGGTCAGGTCCGGGTCACCGAGATGGTCGCGGATGAAGGCGTGGATGCGGGCGGTCAGCGCCCGTCGGCACGTGTCCGCGGGGACGACCGTCCGGGCGTCCAGCGCGTCGGCCAACGCCGTGATCAGCACGTCGAGCGTCAGGGTGGCCAGACGCGCGGTCTCGGCCGGGGTCAGTGCGTCCAACTGGTCGGCGAGTTGCAGCAGGAAACGCGACGACAACGCGCCGACGCCGCGGGCGCCGGGAATGCAGACGGCGCTCAGTTCACGCAGGTCCCGGGGAGGAAACGGCAGCAGCGCCCGTGGGAAACGCAGGAGCAGCATCCGGCTCGTCGCATCGTCCGGCCGGAGTTCGGCCACGTACGGACGCGAGGTGTCGTAGAGCACGAGGTCCCCGGCGCCGAACTCCGCGCACCTGCCGTCCTGGGTGAGCCTGCCGTTGCCACTGACCATGCAGCTGACCTTGAACACTTCCGGGTCGGCCTGGCGGATCAGCCGGGGCGTACGGCGCACCGAGTGCGCCGTCGTCGTCATCAGGGTCGCCTGCACCGGGCCGAACTCGCTGATGCCGACCCGTGCCTCGAAGCCGGTCTCCGCCTGCCGTTCCCGGGCCAGGTCGTACGGCACCCAGAGCTTCGCGCTGACCTCGCGCCAGAAGGCGAACCGGTCGCCCGGCGAGACGTCGGCGGTGCTGACAACGTCCATCGACCAACCATAGTGACCAGCACCGACGGGCCCATCCGATTAATCAGACCCCGGCGTCGTCCTGGCGCCTCAGGGCGACCGCGAACTCAGGTTCGGTCTTGTCGCGTACCTCGTCGAGGCTGACGTCGGGGGCCAGCTCGGTGAGGACGAGACCGTCCGGAGTGACCTGGAGGACGCACAGATCGGTGATGATCTCCTGGACCACCGCGCGGCCGGTGTAGGGCAGGGAGCACTCGTTCACGATCTTGTACGAGCCGTCCTTCGCGGTGTGCTCCATCAGGACGATGACACGCTTGGCGCCGTGGACCAGATCCATGGCGCCGCCCATGCCTTTGATCATCTTGCCCGGGATCATCCAGTTGGCGATGTCGCCGGTTGCCGAGACCTGCATGGCGCCGAGGATGGCGGCGTCGATCTTGCCGCCACGGATCATGCCGAAGCTCATGGATGAGTCGAAGACCGACGCCCCCTTGCGCAAGGTCACTGTCTCCTTGCCCGCGTTGATGAGGTCGGGGTCTTCCTCGCCCTCGTACGGGTAGGCGCCGACACCGAGCAGTCCGTTCTCCGACTGCAGGACGAGCTCGACGTCATCGGGGACGTAGTTCGGGACGAGCGTCGGCAGGCCGATGCCGAGGTTGACGTATGAGCCGTCGGTCAACTCGCTGGCGGCCCGCTGGGCCATCTCCTCACGAGTCCATGCCACGGTCGTTTCCTTCCTGTTCGATGCTGTGGACGCCCGGTCCCGCGGTGGGTACGGCGACGGGCGCCACCGCCCGGCGCCTCCTTCACCGGGAGCGGACGGTGACCCTCTCGATGCGCTTGTCGGCTGCCTGCTCGGGCGTGAGGGCGACGACCCGCTGGACGAACACGCCCGGGGTGTGCACGTCGTTGGGGTCGATGTCGCCGGGCTCGACCAGGTGCTCGACCTCGGCGATCGTGACGCGGCCACACATCGCGGCGAGCGGATTGAAGTTACGTGCGGAGTCCTTGTAGACGAGGTTGCCGTGCCGGTCGCCTTTCCAGGCGCGTACCAGCCCGAAGTCGGCGACGACCGCCTCCTCGAGCACATACTCACGGCCACCGAACTCGCGGGTCTCCTTGGCAGGCGACGCGGTGACGACGTTGCCCTCGCTGTCGTAGCGCCAGGGAAGGCCGCCTTCGGAAATCTGGGTGCCGCCACCGGTCGCGGTGAAGAACGCGGCGATCCCGGACCCGCCCGCCCGCATCCGCTCGGCGAGCGTGCCCTGCGGGTTGAGTTCGACCTCGAGTTCGCCGGACAGGTACTGCCGGGCGAACTCCTTGTTCTCCCCCACGTAGGAGGACACCATCCGACGGATCCGCTTCGCGTTCAGCAGACGTCCCAGGCCCCAGTCGTCGACACCGCAGTTGTTCGACACCACTTCCAGATCCGTGACGCCGACGTCGAGGAGGGCCTCGATGAGCACCGACGGAATTCCGCACAACCCGAAACCACCGACTGCCAGCGTGGAACCACTGGGGATGTCCGCGACCGCCTCGGCCGCACTCGCGATGACCTTGTCCACCGGTACTCCTGTCGGGCTGTTTCCGTGATCGGTCAGGGCCTCCACAGGCCCCTCGGAGGTTGAGGATCAAGCGGGCTGACCTCGATCGTGGCGGCCCGGGTGGGCCGCGCGGCGCGACACCCGCCGTGTGGGTCCTTCTCCGCGCGGCCTCCCGCCGCACCGGACGCGGGTGGTGCCGCGTCCGGCTCTGTGGTGAGCGGTGCCGTGACGGTCGAGGCGGGTCGCCCGACGTGGATGTGCTCGTGGCAGGAACTCGTCGACCGGCCCAGGCACGGGCCCCCGCACGGCAGGCGACATCCGTCGACGGATGTCCACGCCGTCGCCTACCGCGGGGACGAGCCGCTCCACGGACCGCGGCTCAGAAGCGTCCCCAGTCGTCGGCGGCCGGGCGCCACACGTCGATGTTGCGCGGGTCCACCGCCATCCGCCGGGCGCGGTGCGTCTCGTGTTCCTCGGGGGTGAACACCCGGTGCCGGTCGCACAGCTCGTAGCGCGGGCCGTGCCGCACGTCGTGCATGTAGAAGGCGATCGACGTCGAGGCCGAGTGGTTGACCAGGTCGGAGGCGATGGGCACCTTCTTGTACTGGGCCCGGGCCCGGCCGCGCATCACGTGGTCGAAGCTCTTCATCATGAAGCACAGGTGCGCTACGTAGAACTCCTTGTTGCGCTGCAGGGCGAGGCTGTGGTGGTAGCGGTCCTCGGAGCGCAGGAAGACGGTCACGTCGCCGACGTGGTCCGAGACGAGGAACCCGAGCACGTTGGAGTAGAAGTCCAGGGTCTCCTCGTACTTGTCGGTGGCGAGGAACGGGTGCACCAGGTCCAGCGGGCGCAGCTCGATCAGTGGCGGCTCGGCGTACTCGACGAACTCGGTGAACAGCTCCACGATCAGCCCGTTGGGGTCGCGCACGGCGAACCCGGCCTGCACCAGCCCCTTGACCCGGTCGGCCAGCTCCAGGATCTCGTGGCCGGCGGCGGTCACCCGCTCCCGCAGGTCGTCCAGCACCGCCTCGGACTCGACGCTGAACCCGACCGCGGTGGTCCAGGAGACCTCGCGCTGCGGAGCGGCCACCAGCTCGATGCTGTGGTGCTCGATGTCGGCGCGCAGGAACGCGTACTCGTCGTCGTGCTGTTCCAACTGCAGGCCGACGTGGTACTGGAGGAACTCGATGGAGGCGGCCAGGTCCGGCACCTCGATTCGGGCGTACTCCATCCCGTACGGGCCACGGCGGCGGGTGGCGGCCTCGGTGGACATCAGCGACTCCTCTCGGTGCGTGACGCGTCCCCGGTCCCGGGGAGGGTGACGATTGCCTGGCGTTCGATGACGGGGCGCCAGCGTTCCCGGACGAACCGCTCGTGCGACTCGCTGGTGAGGTAGGCGAGCAGTTCCTGCTCGGTGTCGAACTCCACGACGAAGCCGTGGGTCATGGTGGTGTCCCGGTTGCTGATGTTGATCCCGCTACGCCAGTTGCGCATCGCCGGGTACCGGTCGGGGAAGGTCTCCAGCTCGGCCAGGACCGACTCGGCCGCGCCGGGTGGCAGGTCGTCGCGGAACCGGAAGACCAGCATGTGAGTGATCATCGGAGGTGCCTTCCGGGTCAGAGGATGAAGCTCAGACGCGCGCCCGGGTCCATCGACTCCATCACCGGCACCGCCCGGCGGGCCCGGAACCGCAGCCCGTCGGGATCGACCTTGAGCACGTGCTCGTAGCGGCCGACGTAGGTGTAGGCGCCGCCGTCGCGGTAGCGGTGGATGACGAAGTTCGCGTTGATCCAGATGGTTTCCTCGCCGGCCTCCAGCAGGACCACGTTGGAGACCATCCGGTGGGTACGCGAGTGCGGGTTCTCCGCGTGCGCCTTGCGGCTCTTCAGCCGCTTGACCCGGGCCTGGATCAGCTCGTAGTCGTCGCAGACGAAGTAGCCGGCGGTGTCGGCGGCCCAGCCGGCCCAGTCGGTGGTCGGCACCTCCAGCCGGCCGCCCTCCTCGAACAGGGTGAACCACTCGTCCAGGCGCCATGTGTCGAGCAGGTGCGCCTCGTGGTAGAGGAAGTCCTCCACCTCCGCCCGGGTCACCTCACGCGATCCCACACTGACCACTCCCCTGCGGCTGACGGGTGTCGACGACATCGCGCTCATGCCCCTTCCGTCGTCGCACCGGCGCCGGACAGCTGCGCGCTCGGCCCGGGCTTCGGCGGGCCGGCCGGGGGTGTGCCGACGACGCTGGTGGGCATGTTCAGCCGGTCGGCCCAGTGCCGCCAGAAGCTGCGCATGGCGCCCTCGTCGATGGATCGCCCCTGGTTGCCCTGCTTCTCGTTGGCCATGCCCCGGGACATGTCGCTCCAGTCGTGGTCCGGGTCGGTCGCGTCGGCGGTGGCCACGATGCCGCGCTGCACCGCCTCGTACGCCTCGATGTCGTCCGGGGTGGCCAGGCCGCCCGGGCCCACGAAGCTGACCATCGTCTTGATCCGCAGCGCGCGCACCGACTCCGGCTCGCCGACCTCGACGAACTGCCAGGCCCGGACGTCCGTGCGGTCGGCGGCGACCGGTTCGAGCTGGCGGATGGTCAGTGCCTCCAGGTCGAACAGCAACAGGTTGGGGAAGACGTAGAGGATCCGGCTGGCGTCGGCGACCTCGGCCGCCAGTTCGGGACCGAGCCGGGCCTCCATCTCGCGGCGCTTGGCGTCGGTGCGGACCTTCTCCTCGTCGCCGAAGCGCGGCTCCCACACCATGCCGATGCGGCCGTTGTGCCCGGTCAGCACCAGCAGACCGTGGCCGCCGCCGAGGTCGTAGGCGTACTGGTCGTCGTCGGTGACGGCGAAGCCGGTCTCCCGCAGGTAGCCGACGAAGGTGTTGTGGGTCGGCGCGAAGTGGTAGCCGTCCATGGCGTTCTCCACGCCCAGCTTCCAGTTCCCCTTGACGCTGTAGAGCTGCACGCCGGGCAGGGTCGTCAAGCCCTGCTCGCCGATCTTGGCGGTCAGCGACATGTAGTGCGCGGCCGGGCCGAGATGGGTGAGCAGGTCGGGCACGTTCGCGGTGAAGGAGACGAAGACGAAGCCCTCGTGGATGTCCAGCCGGGGCACCTCACGCAGCGACATCGACGCCCGGAAGGCCGGGTCGTCGGGGTACGCCTCGTCGCCCGGCAGCGCGGCGAGGTCACCGGAGTTGCTGAACGCCCAGGCGTGGTAGAAGCACTGGAAGAACTTGGCGTTGCCCTCGTTGTGACGGCACAGCACCGTGCCCCGGTGCGGGCAGGAGTTGAGGAACGCGCGCACCTTCCCGTCCGAGTCCCGGACGAAGATCAACGGTCGTCCGCCCAGGGTCCGGGTCTTGAAGTCGCCCGGATTGGGGATCTCCGTATCGTGACCGAGGTAGAGCCAGGTGCGCCCCCAGATGGTGGCGACCTCCGCGGAGAACACCGCCGGGTCTCGGTACGCCGAACGGTGCACCCGGAACCGCAGTGCGTTCCAGTCCTCGTCGATCATCGCACCGGCACCGGGCTCGCCGTGCGGGCGTACCGGCGACTGCTGCGTCATCACCCACCGCCTTCTACGTTATGCGAGACAGCATCTCGCGCTCTGATGCTCCTATTGCAGGCTGTCACCTGTCAAGAGCAGGTCTTATGTCAGTTCAGTTACCGTCTGTAGCTCATCACGCCACGCCTGCCGGCATGTTTCGCCCGACCGGGCACGGCACGGCGACCGTCGCGCCCTCCGGAGCGACCGTCACCGCCGCGACCCGGCTCGTGCCGACCAGGGCGCCGTCCGTGCCCACGCCACCGGTCCGCGGGTGCCCGGCGAGCGGGCCGCCGTCCGGTCAGCTCTGCCCTGGCCGCCAGGCGTACGGCAGGAAGTCCGCCCGCGGCGGAGCGAAGACGTCCACGTTGATGCACGGCCCCTCGGTCGGCTCGATGTAGTGCACGGCACCCCGGGGCACCAGCAGCATCGACCCCGGCCCCATCGGGTGCGCCACGTCGTCGACGTAGTAGTTGCACCGACCGCCCAGGATCAGCACCAGCTGGTCGAAGTCGTCGTGGTGGTGCGGGTTGAGGTCCATCCCGACGGCCAGCTCGTGCCAGGCGAAGAGCACCTCGTCGGTCGCGTACACCTTGCGGCGCACGCCGGGGCGCACGTCGGTGGCCGGGATGTCGTCCCAGTTCACCGATGTGCGGTAGAGCTGCGGATTGAGCATGTCAGTCCCCTTCCACGGGTTCAGGACCGCCCGACCAGGCCACGCAGGCCGGCGCCGAGCAGCTGCAGGTCGGAACCGACGACCAGGTACCGGGCGTCGGTCAGGCCGTACCGGGCCAGGGCCTCGGGGCTGTGCCGCGACACCCACCCGCCCAGGGCGACACCGGCGGCGCCGGCCGCCCTGGCCACCTCCCCGGTGCGGGCCAGCAGCGGCGCCGGGTCGTCGCGGGCGGACAGGCCCAGGCTCACCGTCAGGTCGGTGGTGCCGACGAAGGCGACGTCCACGCCGGCCAGCAACTGCGACAGCGGGTCGTCGGTGGTGGCGGTCTCGATCTGGGCGACCAGCAGCGGCGGGTCGGCCGCTTCGGCCGCCAGGTAGGCGTCGAGCCCGCCGTCGCCGTACCCGGCGACCGGGTGGGCCAGGCTGATGCTGCGACGGCCGACCGGGGCGTACCGGACGGCGTCGGCGAGCGCCCGCGTCTCGGCACTGGCCCGGACGGTGGAGAGCTGCACGCCGACCGCGCCGGCCTCCAGCAGGCGGTTGACCTGCCCGGGATCCACCGACGGCACCCGTACCAGCGCGGGCAGGCCTGACGTCGCGGCGAGCCGGAGCTGGCCGGTGACGGTGCGTTCGTCGAGCGCGGAGTGCTCCAGGTCGAGCACGACGAAGTCGAGCCCGGACCGGGCGGCCAGCGCCACCGGGTCGGCGCCGGGCAGCTTGAGGAAGGTGCCCACCAGCGGCCCGCCGTCGCGCAGCGCCATGCGCAGTCGGCGGCGGGCCCGGTGCGTCCCGAGCGGGTCGCGCGCGGTCATCGTCGACTCACGCGCCATCCGCCGGCAGGCCGCGCCACGGCACGGTGGCGATCCGCGCTCCGGCGCGCAGCACCACCTCCGGCTCCAGCCGTACGGCGGGCATGCTGTTGCCGGCCGCGTCCGGCAGTACCGCCTCCTCGGCGTCGGCGAGCACGGTGACGTGCGCGGGCCCGCCCTCGACCAGGCTGCCGTAGCCCTCGGCGTCCAACCCGAGCAGCCGGGCCGGCGCCGAGGTCACCCGTGGCACGATCTGCGCCATGGTCATGCCCAGGGCGCGCAGCTTGGAGATGCTGGTGACCAGGTCGAACACCGGGCCACGCCAGTTGCGGGCGCTGGTGTCGGAGGTGATGACGTCGGGCAGGAAGCCCTGCTCGATGGCGGGCTTCGCGACGGCGAAGCTGAGGTTGCTCTTGCCGTGCGCGGACTCGAACAGCACCCCGCGCTCGCGGGCGGCGTACACCTCGGGCAGGACGGTGCCGTCACGCAGGATGCCGTACGGCTTGCCGGTGTAGCAGTGCGCCACCACGTCACCGGGCCGCAGCTCGTTTAGGATGACCGGCAGCGGCTCCGGGGTCTCCCCGATGTGCACCATCAGCGGCAGCCCGGCCTCCGCGGCCAGCGCCAGGGAGCGCTTGAGCAATGGCCGCCACTCCAGGCCGACGACGTCCTCGGAGAGCCGGATCTTGAAGCCGCGTACCCGGTGCGGGTTGGCCGCGGCGACAGCCAGGGCGTCCTCCGGCACCAGCGTCCCCGGGTTCATCAGCTCGCCGAAGCGGAAGTCGATCAGACCCAGCACGGAGACGTTGAGGAAATTCACCAGTCGGAGCTGCGCCGGGGCTGCGACGTACTTCTCGAAGGCGGCGAACGTGGAGGCGCCGACGGTGCCGGCGTCGCAGGCGGCCACGACGCCCCGGCGCAGGTGCGCCTCGTCCGGCGGGGCGCCCACCTTGGACACCTCGGCGAAGATGTGCGTGTGCGCCTCGATCAGGCCGGGCAGCACGTACCGGCCGGTGCAGTCGATCACCTCAGTGCCCGCGGCGGCCAGGCCGGGGGCGATCCGGGCGACCCGGTCACCGACGATCGCGACGTCGGCGGTCCGGCTGTCGCCGGTGGCGCCGTCGAACACCGCGCCGCCGGCCAGCACCAGGTCGTACCGGGGGGAGTTCTCGGTCATCAGGTTGGTCTCACTCTCGGAATCGGCGGCGAATCACGCCGCGGGAAGGACGCCGGTCGGTGGCGCGGTGTCGGGGTCGGGGGTTTCGGCGCGGAACCGGGTACGCAGCGGCAGCACCCCACCGACGGTGACCTCGACCAGGTCACCCGGGGTGAGGAAGCGGCCGAGGTCCTGTCCGGTGCCGGCCGGAGTGCCCGTCAGTACCACGTCACCGGGTTCCAGCACCGCGTGCCGGGAGATCCAGGCGAGCAGCTCCGGCACCGGGAAGATCAGGTCGGCGGTGCTCGCCTCCTGACGCAGTTCGCCGTTGACCGTGGTCCGCACCGTGATGGCGTCGCGGTCGGGAACGGCGGACAGGTCGAGCACGGAGGCGCCCAGCGCGCCGAAGCCGGGGAAGCTCTTGGCGAGGGTGGGGTTCCCCAACGCCTTCATCACGTCCCGCGCGGTGAGGTCGTTGGCGGCGGTGATCGCGGCGACGTGCGCCCAGGCCAGCTCGGGCGGGGTGTGGTGCATGCGCGTGCCGATGACGAGGGCGACCTCTCCCTCGTAGTCCGGTTGGGCGCTGACCGAGGTGGGCAGCGGCACCACCGCGTCCGGGCCGCAGCCGGCGCTGGCGGCCTTGAGATAGAGCAGCGGCTGTTCGGGGACACCCCGCCCGGTGAGCCGGGCCTTGCAGTGGTAGTTCAGGCCCACCCCCCAGATCGCGCGGGTGCTGCCCAACGGTGCGACGAGGTCCCCGGCGAGCGTGTCCAGGGGCAGCCGGTCCAGGGCCGGGGCCTCGGCGGCCGGGGTCAGTCCGGCGCCGGCGCGCAACAGCGCGGCCACGTCGGGGTACGGCAGGTCGAGCAGCTCGGCGGTGCCGTCGTCGGCGAGACGGGCCATCCCGCGCCGGGTGGCGAGCAGGTGCGGGCCGGCGGTGCGGCGCGGCGCGACGTCCGCGACGGGGGCGCTCACGCGGCGTCCGAGGAGTGCCCGGGAACGGTGCTCAGTCCCGGGTTGACCAGTGGCGCGAGGTTGTTGACCGCGCTGGCGGCCTCCCCGAACCCGACGGAGATCAGCCGTACCTTGCCGTCGTAGTCGGTGATGTCCCCGGCGGCGAAGACGCGGGGCAGGTTGGTGCGCATCGACCGGTCCACCTCGATGTACCGGCGGCGCATCCGCAGGCCCCAGCGTTCCATCGCGGACAGGTCGGCGATGAAGCCGAGCGCGGCGACCACCGCCTGGGCGGGCAGTTCCTCCCGGCCCTCGCCGCGGACCTCGGCGATGGTGACCGAGGTGACGGTCGGCTCGCCGGTGACCGCGACGACTTCGTACGGGGTGCGGATGCGCACGCTGGAGCGCTCCAGCATGGTGACGCTGCGCTCGTGGGCGCGGAACTGCGGGCGGCGGTGCACCAGGGTGACGCTGGACGCGTACGTCTCCAGCGCCAGGGCCCAGTCCACGGCCGAGTCGCCGCCGCCGACCACGACGACGTCCTGGCCGGCGAGGTCCTCCAGCCGGGGCACGAAGTAGCGCAGGCCCCGCCCGAGATACTCGCTGCCGACGGGCAGTTCGCGGGGGGTGAAGGTGCCGATGCCCGCGGTCAGCAGCACCGCCTTGGCCCGGACCTGGCTGCCGGCGTCGGTGCCGATCAGCGCGTGGTCGTCGCCGGGGGTCAGGTCGACGGCGCTCTCCCCGAGCAGATACGTCGGTTTGGCGGTGGCGGCCTGGGTGAGCAGCGCGTCGACGAGCTGCTGGCCCTTGATCGCCGGCAGGCCGGCGATGTCGAAGATGTCCTTCTCCGGATACAGGGCGGCGATCTGGCCGCCGGGTTCGGGCAGCGAGTCGATGACCGCCACGCTCATGCCCCGGAACCCGGCGTAGTAGGTCGCGTAGAGGCCGGCAGGCCCGGCGCCGATGACGGCGAGGTCGACCTCGATCTGCCCGGCCATCAGGTGGCGCTCTCGGTGATCGCCGGGTGGTCCCGGCCGACCCGGCCGATCTTGCGCGCCCCGCCGGGGGTGCCGATCTCGAGGAAGAACTCGGCGTTGATCGGGCCGAAGTGCGCCTTGTCGGTGGGCAGGTCGTCGAAGTGGTAGATCGAGGTGACGGGGCAGACAGGTTCGCAGCGCCCGCAGTCGACGCACTCGTCGGGGTTGACGTACATCATCCGGTCGCCCTCGTAGATGCAGTCGACCGGACACTCCTCGACGCAGGACCGATCCTGCACGTCCACACACTCGTCGGTGACCACGTAGGCCATCGGTCCTCCCGCGTGTCGGTGGCTTGTCGCACCGCCTGCCGCCCGGTCACCTTCGAGACCTGCGGGTTCGGCATGAATAGCGGTGTCGCTGATGTCACGCCACGCTAGAGACCTCGGACGGGCTATGTCAACATACGAGATGTCATCTTGAATTAGAGGAACCGGCGGGAAGGGTGGCCATGGTCAGGGAGACACCGGCGGCACTGCTTCGGGCCGTCGACGACGCGATCGACCGCGACGCGATCCTGGACACCCTCGCGGTGCTGGCCGCCGAGCCCAGCCCGTACGGGCGGGAGCGGGCCACTGCCGAACGCCTCGCCGCGTACGCGGCCGCCCGCTGGCCCGAGCTGTCCTGGCAGGTCGAGCCGCTGCCGGTCAGCGACGCGCTGCCCGACAGCGCGAACCTGGTCGCCGGCTCCGCCCTCGGCTCCGGGCCCCCCGAGCTGTTGTTCTACTCGCACCTGGACACCTCGCTCACCGGAGCGGCGGCCTTCGACGAGCCGATCACCGGCCGCCCCGAGCCGGTCCCCGCGCTGCGGCGACCCGCACCCGCCGACCCGGAGCAGGTGGTCGACGGCTTCGGCCTGGGCGTCGCCCGCGCCGCCGCGGCAGCCGCCCTGGTCGGGTTCACCGCCGCCGCGTACGCCCTGCGGACCGCCGGGCAGGCGCACCGGCTGACCCTGCTGCTCGCCGCCGCCGGCACGCACCGCAACCACCCCACCGGCCCGGTCCCCGGCGGCGTCGCGCACCACCTCGACCACCGGCCGGCACCCGCCGCCGCCGTCGTGGCCAAGAGCGGCCCGCCCGGCATTCTCACCGCCGAGCCGGGGGCGATGTTCCTACGGGTACGGCTGGCCACCCGCCACCACCCGGCGTTGGCGCGGGACACCGCGGCGCCCCCGGGTGGCCTGATCCTGCATCTCGGACCGGTGCTGGCGGCGCTGGAGGCGTTTCGCCGCCAGCACCTGCGCGAGCGGGCGGGGCGCACCGACCAGGTCGGCGCCGAGGTCGGCGTCGGCTCGATCCGCGCCGGCCAGCCCGGGAAACCCGATCTGCTGCCCGGCCAACTCGATCTGCACCTGTACCTGGTCACCGTGCCCGGCGACGACCCGGCGGCGATCACCGCCACGCTGCGCGACCTGCTCACCGACGCGCTGCGGCACACCCCGCTGGGCGACTGCCGGCTCACTGTGGACGGCTGGGCGGTGCACGAGGCCGCCGCCACGCCGAACGACGCGCCGGTCAGCCGGCACGCGCACGCGGTCTGGCTGGCCGTGCACGGGGCGCCACCGGCTCCGATCCGGGGCTGGACCGGCTCCACCGACGGGGTGGTGCTACGCGGTCGGGGCGTGCCCACCGTCCGGCTGGGCCCGGCACCGCTGGGTGGGGACCCGCGGGACCCGCGCCGGGACCGGTACGCGGTGACCGAACTACTACGCTTCGCCCGTGCGTACGCGGGGATCGCGGTGCGATACCACACCCCATCGACAGAGTGAGGTACCATATGCCATGATGCTGTCTCAGCTTACGCAAGAAGGAACCCCCATGGCGGATCGCAGCCCTCCGTCGGAGAAGACCTCGGACCAGAGCGCTCCGGCGATCCAGACCGTGCAACGTGCGGCGGTCATCCTCAACACGTTCACTGCGGCCCGCCCGCGACTCAGCCTCAACGAGCTGACCGCCAGCCTCGGCACCAGCAAGGCCACCGCGCACCGCTACACCAAGGCGCTGCGCGAGAGCAACCTGCTGCGCTACGACGAGCGGGAGGGGCTCTACTCCCTGGGTCCGCAGATCCTCACCCTCTCCTCCGCCGCCCGGGCGGCGATGCCGGTCATCAGCATCGCCGGGCCGCACATGCAGCAACTGGTCCGCGAGATCGACGAGACGGTGGTGCTCAGCGTCTGGGACGGCGACACCGCCGTGGTGGTCCGCGCCGACGACAACACCGACCGGGTGATCAGGGTCAGCGTCCGCACCGGCTCGCGGCTGTCGCGCACCGAGTCGGCGCAGGGGCGGGTCTTCTGCGCCTTCCTGCCCGAGGCCGAGGTGCCCGGCCTCGCCGACGATCTGGCCGCCTCCGCCGAACTGCGCCGCGAGATCGCCAAGATCAAGCGTACCGGTATCTCAGCGAACACCCCCTCGGTCAACGGGGTCCGCAGCATCGCCGCACCGATCTTCCGCAGCAACACCCTGATCGCCGCGATGGCCATCGTCGGCACCACCACCTCGGTCCCCGAGGGCACCGACAGCCTGCTCGCCACCGCCCTGCAACGGACCGCCACGGTCGTCACCGCCGAGCTGGGCAGCGTCAACGGCAACGGCCACCCGCCCCAGGCGTAACCGCCCCGGGACGCGCGGGCCGGACGCCGCGACCGGTCAGTCGCCCACCGCGCCGAGTTCCTCGGACAGCTCCCCGGCCACCTGCCGCAGCTGGCGCAGCACGGCGACCTCGGCCGCGCCGGCCAACGCCACGCTGGTGCCGAGCACGGCCAGTGCCGCCACCACCTGGGTACGTTCGAACACCGGCGCCGCCAGCACCCGTACCCCGAAATCCTCCGGCGAGTTGACCGCGTACCCGTCCCGGCGGACCTGCTCCACCACCGCGCGCAACTCCTTCGACAGGCGGAGTTGCCGGGCCACCGTCGGCGTCTCGGCCGGCGACAGGTACGCGCAGAACACCCGGCCCTGCGCCGAGCGGGTCAGGTCCAGCGGCGTTCCGGTGCGGACGCTCAGCCGCACGTCACCGTTGGTGTTGTCCATGCACCGCACCACCGTCGGGCTCTCCCCGTTCCACACGCTGAGCACCGTGCTCTGGTTGGTCAGCCCGGTCAGTCGGTCCAGGTAGGGCTCGGCGGCGGTGACGATCGGCAGGGCCGCCCGGGCCGCCGCCTCCATCGCGAGGATCTGCGGGCCCAGCGTGTAGGTGGTGGTGGCCAGGTCGAACCGGAGCAGGTTGGCCGCGCGCAACGCCCGGGCGTACCGGTGGGCGGTCGCCCGGCTGATCCTCAGGTCGGCGGTGAGTTCGGCCAGGGTGAGCCGAGGCCGCTCAGCCGAGAACGCCTGCAGGATGGTCGCGGCCCGCTGCACGGTCTGGATCGCCGGCGCGTCGCCGTTCTCCGCTCCGCCCCTGCCCGCCATCGCGTCACCTCGCACCTGTTGTCGCACGGATCACGAACTCTACCCAGCGCGACGTCGAAGGGCGACAGCATGGCGGGGCGCACCGGCGAGCCGCCGTACCGGAATGTGCTGCGGTACGGCGGCGCCGCCGGACCCGGCGTCGGCGGAACGGTCAGACCGTGCCGCGGTGGAACGGCTTGGCCAGGGCCCTCGGCTCCTGGTCCTTCGTGGCGAAGAAGAGCATCGCCAGCAGGGCCAGCAGGTACGGCGCGGCGATCAACAGCTGCGAGTTGACGGTGATCCCCAGCGCCGGCAGCGCCAACCGCATCGCGTCGGCCAGGCCGAACACCGCGCAGCCGATCAGGGTACGGCGCAGCCGCCACGCCCCGAAGATCACGGCGGCGATCACCAGATAGCCCCGGCCGGCGGTCATGTTCTGGTTGAACGAGCCCACCTCCCCCACGGCCAGGTACGCCCCGCCGAGCCCGGCGAGCAGCCCGCAGAACAGCAGCGCCTGCCGGCGACGGTGGTTGACCCGGATCCCGCTCACGTCGGCCGACTGCGGGTTCTCCCCGACCGCCCGCAACTCCAGCCCCCAGCGGCTGCGTTCCAGCAACCACCACGTCAGCGGGATCATCACCAGCAGCAGGTACACCGGCCAGCGCTGCACGAACAGCAGCGGCCCGACAACCGGGACGTCCCGCAGCACCGGCAGGTCGACCTGCCACACCTGGTGCCCGGTGAAGCTGCTGATCGTGATCAGGTAGCTAGTGAGGCCGAGCACCAGGGCGTTGAGCACCAGGCCCACCACGAACGTGTTCATCTGCGCCCGGTGGGAGAGGTTGGCGTGCACGAACGCCACCGCCATCCCGACCAGAGCGCCGGCCAGCAGCCCGACGCTGGCGCTGCCGGTGGCGCTGGCCACCGCGACCGACCCGAACGCGGCCCCGAGCATCATCGCCTCGACGGAGATGTTCAGGGTGCCGGCGCGCTGGGCGACGTACTCGCCGCAGGCGGCGAACGCCAACGGAACGGTGAGCCGGGCCCCGCTGGAAAGGATGGTGGCGATGTTGTCGGCGGCGCTCATGACGGCCTGCCCTCCATGACGTCTTGGCTGCTCGCGTGACCGGGGTCGCTGGCCACGCCGGCGACCTGCGCGCGGTCCGGCCCGGCCGCGGCGTCGTCCCCGGCGGTCGGGGACGCTGCGCGGGGAGGCTCGACCGGGGTGGTGGCGCTGGTCCCCGTCGCCGTGCCCGCCCGGCGCCGACGCAGCGCCGCGACAAGCACCGGGGGCGCCACGAAGGCCAGCACCAGCAGCGCCTTGACCACGTCGACCAGGAAGGACGGCACGCCGGTCGAGGCGAGGAAGCCGCCGCCGGCCCGCAGGACGCCGAACAGCAGCGCGACCGGGATGGACAGCAGCGGGTTGTTCCGGGCGACCAGGGCGACCAGCAGGCCGTCCCAGCCGATGTTGAGCGACATGCCGGGTTGCAGCCGGTGCGTACCGACCGGGCTGGTCAGCAGCAGCGCCCCGGCCAGGCCGGCCAGCGCGCCCGAGGTGGCCAGGGCCAGGCCGCCGAGCCTGCCGACCCGCACACCGGCGTGCCGGGCGGTCACCGGGTTGAGGCCGAGCATCTTCAGCCGGAAACCCCACCGGGTGCGGACCATCGCCACCGCGAGCGCGACGGTGACCAGGACAGCCAGGATCAGCCCGGCGTTGACCTGAAGGTTCGGGAACTCGCCGAACGAGCCGAGCCAGGCGTTCGCGGGCAGCGGGTTCGACTGCGGCGAGATCACCCCGTTGCCCATCCGGGACTCCTGCAACAGCCACGGGGTGTTGACCACGAACGCCACCAGCTGCTGGGCCAGGAAGGTCATCAGCAGGGTGCTGACCACGACGTTGACTCCCCGGAACCGGTACATCAGGGCGCTGAGCCCGGCCCAGGCGCCGGCGGCGAGCAGCGCCGCCAGCAGCACCAGGACGAGCAGCAGCGGCCCGGGAAGCGCCAACCGCAGCCCGACCCAGGCGCCGGCGAGCGCCCCGATGAGGACCTGCCCCTCCTGGCCGATGTTGAAGAATCCGGAGCGGGCGCTGACACAGGCCCCGACCGCGACCAGCAGCAGCGGTGCGACGTACAGCAGGGAGTTCGTCCACGCCGACTGGGTGGCCATGCCGCCCTGATAGAGCGCCTTGCCGGCAGCGGTCGGGGATCCACCGGTGGCCGCGATGAGCAGCGCGCACAGGCCGACGGAGATGGCCACGGTGACCACCGTGGCCGCGCCGACCTGCCAGCCGCCCACCCCGGGACTGAGCCGGTGCAGCAGCCGCCGGCCGGTGGCGTCGGTGACGGCCATCAGTGGCTCACCCCGCCCACCAGCATGCCGAGACGTTCGGCGGTGGCCTCAGCGGTGGCAAGCACCCCGACGATCCGGCCGGAGGAGATCACCGCGATCCGGTCGGCGAGGGCCATCACCTCCTCCAGCTCGGTGGAGATCAGCAACACCGCCACCCCTTCCGCGGCAGCGCGCCGCAACCGCAGGTACATGTCTTCGATGGCGCCGACGTCCAGGCCGCGCGTGGGCTGCGCGGCGACCAGCACCCTGGGGCCGGCCGACAGCTCGCGGGCCAGGACCACCCGCTGCTGGTTGCCGCCGGAGAGGCTGCGCACCGGGGTGTCCGGCGACGGCGCGACGACGTTGAACTCGGCCATCTGCCGGCGGGCGATCCTGTTCATCCGCCGGCGGCTGAGCACCCCCCGGGTGCAGACCCCGGCGAGGGACTTCATCACCAGGTTCTCCGCGATGCTCATGTCCAGCACCACCCCGGAGCGGTGCCGGTCCTCGGGCACGATGCCCAGGCCGGCGTCCTGCAGCGCGCCGGCGCGGGCCAGATCGACCGGCCGGCCGCCGACCTCCACGGTGCCGGAGTCCGGAACCACCAGCCCGGAGAGCAGGTCACCCAGGGCGGCCTGGCCGTTGCCCTCCACCCCGTACAGGCCGACGATCTCGCCCGGGGCGACGTCGAGGCTGAGCCGGTCAAGCAACGGCAGGCCGCCGACCAGCACCCTGATCTCGTGCAGCCGCAACGCCGCCGGTCCGGCCACCGACGCGGTCGTCTCCGCCGGCGCGGTCGCGTCCGTGGGGGCGGGGCTGGCCGCGGGGGCGGGGCTGGCTGCGGGGGTGGCCACCGGCAGCAGTCCCAGGGCGGCGCTCTCGCTCTGCAGCGACACCTCCCGGCCGACCATCTGCCGGGCCAGCAGCTGCGGGGTGGTCTCCGCCGTCGCCGCGTGGAACACCACGGTGCCGCGGCGCAGCACGGTCACCCGGTCGGTCGCCGAGATGATCTCCGCGAGCTTGTGGCTGATCAGGATCACCGCGCGGTTCTCCGCCTGCACCACCCGGCGCAGCACGGTGAACAGCTCGGCCGACTCGGCCTGGGTGAGCACCGAGGTCGGCTCGTCCAGGATCAGCACGGACGGGTCGCGGCGCAGGCACTTGATCAGCTCGACGCGTTGCCGTTCCCCGGCGGAGAGTTGGTAGACCCGGGCGTGCGGGTCGATCGGCAGCCCGTACCGGCGGGCCACCTCCGCCACCTGCGCGCAGGCGGCGGCCCGGTGGACCCGCCCGGCATCGCCCAGGATGACGTTCTCCCAGACGGTGAGGGGCTCGATCAGGCTGAAGTGCTGGTGCACCATGCCCAGACCGAGATCGGCGGCGACCTGCGGGGTGGAGATCTCCACCGGTTCGCTGCCGCGCAGGATGGTGCCGGCGTCGCGCTGCACCAGCCCGAGGAGGATCTTCATCAGGGTCGACTTCCCGGCCCCGTTCTCGCCGAGCAGGCCGTGGATCTCGCCGGGCCGTACGGCGAGATCCACGGCGTCGCAGGCGACGACCGGACCGAAGCGCTTGCTGACCCCGCGCAGGGTGAGTGCCGGCGTCACCTGGTCGTCAACGTCCACAGTCCGTAGCACCTCGTAGGTCGTGGCCGGGTCAGGAGCCGAGCCGGTCGATTTCCGCCGCGATGTTGATCTTTCCGCTGGCGATGTCGGCGACGAACGTCTCCATCTGCTTGGCCAGCTCCGCCTTGTCGGCGCAGAACTTGATCGCCGGGTACGGGTCGACGCCGAGCCGCCACTTCTTCGTGGTGCCGAGGGTGAGCTGACCGTCGGCGAAGAGGTTCAGCGCGCTGGTGAAGTACACGCCCGGGTCGTAGATGACCGAGATGTCGAAGCGCGGGTCGGTCGAGGCGCACCGGTCCGTGCCCGGGGTGAGGGTGACCATGTTCCGGCTGTTGGCCAACTTCGTGGCGGCGTCGGTGGCCCCGCCCAGGTACGGGAAGATCACCTTCGCGCCCTGGCTCATCTGCGCCTGCACGGCCTCCCGGGCCTTGGCCGAGTCGTCGAAGTCACCGGTGTAGGTGGTGACCACGTCGGCCTGGGGCACGGCCATCCGGATGCCGGCCTTGAACCCCTTGGCCGCGTTGATGGCGAAGTCGACCTCGAGCCCGGTGACGAACCCGGCCTTGGTGGCGTTCTGCTCCTTCATCAGCAGACCGGCGGCGTAGCCTCCGGCGAACGCGGCGTGACTCGGATCGTCGTTGGAGAGCATCACCCGGGGGGTCTGCGCGATGTTCTCCGACGACGGCACGTACCAGGCGGTCTTCGCGCAGACCGGCTCCTCGGAGGCGGGGATGGCGTCCTTGAGCTCGGAGGCCCCGAGCGCCACCATGTCCACGCCCTGCTGGCACAGGGCCCGGGCGGCGTTGAGCGCCTCGCTGAGCGGCACCTTGCCGCGCTTGATGATCTCCCAGCCCTTCTGCTTGGCGAAGGTCTCCGCGCCGACGACGAAGCTCTCGTAGTAGCCCTTGTCGTTGATGTCGCCGGGGCTGAGCACGCCGATGACGACCTTGCCGTCACCGTTGACGTCGGGCTGGCCGGCGAGCACGGTGGTGGTGCTCTGGCCCGCCGAGGCGCCCGGGGCGGTCGCGTCGTTGCTGGCGCAACCGACCAGGGCAAGGCTGACGGCGGCGGTGGCGGCCAGCGCCGCCCGGCCTCGTCCGATACGTGTGAGCATGGTGGGTCCCTTCGCCTTGGTGGTGGTGGTGCGCCGACACCGGCGGGCACGGCGGAGCGGCGCTGGAGCAGGTCGAGGTGGTGGAGCGCGGCGGCGGGCACCTCGACGACCTCCGCCGGTCCGGACCCGGGGTCGGGCGGACAGCGCAGGCGCAGGACGTCAGGGCCCGTCCGCACCATCACCCGCCCGGCCCGCCCGCCTGGGTTACAGTCCAATATGCCGTCTTGAATTGTGATCGGTCTCGCATTAGCGAGGTACTTTGCCTGCGGCTCGGCGCTCTGTCAACGCCTCACCAGGCGTTACGCGAACCGCTCCCGCCCGGTCACGCCGAGGGTCGATCGAGCAGGCGGACCGCGACCGCCTTCTCCTGGGTGTACTCGCGCAGGGCCGCGTAACCGCCGCCGCGGCTGAAGCCGCTCTCCTTCTGCATGTTGAAGGGAAAGCCGATCACCCCGGCGTCGTGGAACTGGTTCACCGCCACCTGTCCGCTGCGGGCCTGCCCGGCCACCCGCAGCGCGCGGGACACGTCGCTGGTCCAGATGCAGGACAGCAGCCCGAAGTCGGTCTCGTTCATCAGCGCCACCGCCTCGGCGGTCTCCCGGAAGCCCTGCACGGCCAGGACCGGTCCGAAGACCTCCTCCCGCACCAGCCGCATGCCCGAGTCGACCTGGTCGAAGACGGTCGGCGCGACGAACCAGCCGTCGCCGAGCGCCTCGGTCGCCTTCTCCCCGCCGGTGACCAGGCGGGCCCCGGCGGCTGGCGCCTCGGCCAGGAAGCCGCGCACCCGCTCGTACTGGGCCTGGCTGACCAGCGGCCCCATGTCCAGGTCCTGATCCCAGGGGCCGGTCCGCACCGCGGCCATGCCGGCGGCGACGCGCTCCACCACCTCGGCCCGGATCGACTCCTCGACCAGCAACCGGGAGCCGGCGTAGCAGTTCTGCCCGGCGTTCTCGGTGATCGAGGCGACGATCGCCGGGATGGCCGCGTCCAGGTCGGCGTCGGCGAAGACGACGTTCGGCGACTTTCCGCCGAGTTCCAGCTTCACCGGCACCAGGTTCTCGGCGGCGGCCCGCATGACCGCCCGCCCGGTGACGGTGGAACCGACGAAGCTGATGTGCCGGACGCCCGGATGACCGGTCAGCGCGGCGCCCGCCTCGGGTCCGAGGCCGGTGATCACGTTGAGCACCCCCGGCGGCAGGCCGGCCCACTGCGCCAGTTCGGCCAACGCGAACGGGGCGAGCGGGGCCACCTCGGAGGGCTTGAGCACCACCGTGTTGCCGGCGGCGAGGGCCGGCGCCACGTTCGCGGCCGTCAGCACGGCCGGCACGTTCCACGGCAGCACCACGGCACAGACCCCGTGCGGCTCGAGCCGGGTGTAGCCGAAGAAGTCCGGCGTACGGCTGGGCAGGGTGACCCCCGTCAGCTTGTCGGCCGCCCCGGCGAAGTAGTCGATGATGCCGTGCGCGATGTAGACGTTGAGGCGCCCGGCGGACCGGGGCTTGCCCACGTCCCGGGCCTCGTACGCGGCGAGGGTCTCGACGTTGGCGGCGATCAGGTCGGCCCAGCGGCGGAGGATCGCTCCGCGCTCGCTGGGGCTGGTCGCCGCCCAGGCCGGAGCGGCTTTGCTGGCAGCGGCGACGGCACGGTCGACGTCGACGGCCCCGCTGCGCGGCACCGCCTGGATGCGCTCGCGGGTCGCCGGATCGAGCACGGGCACCTCACCGCCGTCGGCAGCGGGTGCCCAGACCCCGTCGATCAACTGGTGGGCAGCGGAAATGTCCAGGTCAGCCATGGGGGCATCCTTGACCCTCCGTGTTCCGCATGTCAATATGCTGTCTCGTTTTGCGATACATAGGGAGTCCTCGTGCGAATTACTGCTGCGGTACTGGAAGAGGCGGGTGGCCCGTTCACCCTCCGGGACGTCGACCTCGCCGGCCCGGGACCGACCGAGGTGCTGGTCCGGGTGGACAGCGTCGGCATCTGCGGGACGGACCTGGAGTTCGCCACGTTCTTCCCCACTCCGGCGGTGCTCGGCCACGAGGGCAGCGGGGTGGTCGAGCAGGTCGGCGACCAGGTCACCGGCATCTCGATCGGCGACCACGTGACGATGAGCTTCGCCTCCTGCGGCACCTGCCCACTCTGCCTGAGCGGCAGCCCGGCGTACTGCCACCACTTCGACGCCGTCAACTTCAGCGGCCGGCGACCCGACGGCACCTCGGCCCTGTCCCTCGCCGGCGAGCCGGTCAACGGGCACTTTCTCGGTCAGTCGTCGTTCGCGAGCCACGTGGTCGCCCCGGCCCGCGCGGTGGTGCCCATCGACAAGCAGACCGACCTACGGGTGGTCGGGCCGTTCGGCTGCGGGTTCGGCACCGGCGCAGGTGCGGTGCTCAACGTGCTCCGCCCGCCGGTCGGCTCCTCGTTGGTGGTCTTCGGCGCCGGCGCGGTCGGTGTCGCGGCGATCATGGCCGCACGGGTCAGCGGCTGCTCGACCATCACCGCCGTCGACGTCAACGCCGACAAACTGGACACCGCCCGACTGCTCGGCGCCACCCACGGCGTGCACTCGGCCACCGAGAACCCGCGCGAGCTGCTGCGAGCCATCGCCCCGTACGGCTTCGACTTCGCCATCGACACCACGGGCCGGGAGGACGTGTTGCGCACCGCCGTCGAGTCGCTCGGCCCGCTGGGTCGCGCCGGCGTGGTCGGCGTCGGCCCGAGCGAGCGGATGAGCTTCGAGTGGCGCAGCATCCTCAACGGGCGCAGCGTCACCGGCATCATCGGTGGCAGCAGTCTGCCCCAGGTGTTCCTGCCCCGCCTGCTCGACCTGCACGCCGCCGGCCGGTTCCCGGTGGACCGGTTGCTCACCCACATCCCGTTCGAGCAGATCAACGAGGCGGTGGCGGCGGTGCGCGCCGGCGCGGTCGGCAAGGCCGTCCTGACCTTCTGACCAGGCCATCTACCAGACGAAAGTCTGATGATGAAACATTGTTGCGCAATGTGAGACACATTACGCTCGGCATCTGACACACCCAGTGGCGCGGCTGGGAAACACCGCGCGACACCGCAGCTGTGGAGTCCCCACCATGACTGACACCCCACTCGTCGCGCCGCCCGTCCCGGCAGCCGACCGCTTCGACCACCATTCCGCCGGGTGCAACGCCGACCCTGTCGGCTACTACCGGGCGTACCGGCAGAGCTGCCCGGTCGGACGCACCGACGCCCACGGTGGCTTCGTCTACACCACCCGGTACGCCGACGTGGTGCGGGTGGCCCGTGACGACGACACCTTCTCCTCCGCCCGGTCCACCGCCGGCGGCGCAGGCACCGCCATCGTCATCCCCCGCGGCCCGGGGCTGGAGCAGTACCCGATCGAACTGGACCCGCCGGCCGCCACCGACTACCGGAACCTGATCAACCCGCTGCTCACCCAGGAGGCGGTCGCGAAGCTCGCGCCGATGGTCGCCCGGCACACCACCCGGATCATCGACGACTTCATCGCCCAGGGTTCCGTGGATTTCGTCCGCGACCTGACGAATCCGCTGCCCGCCGCGGTCACCCTGGACTGGCTCGGCTTCCCCGAGGCCGACTGGGCCCGCCTCGCCGGCCCGATCCACGACATCTTCGCCGCTCTGCCCGGCAGCGAACGCGCCCGCCGCGGCGCCGAGGGACTGGCGTACATGGATTCCCGGATCCGCGACCTCGTCCAGGAGCGCCGGGCGGAGCCGACCACCGACGCGGTGAGCTACCTGGCCAACCAGCGCCGCGCCGACGGCGAGTTGTTCGACGTCGACGAACTCGTCTCGGTGATCGGGCTGCTCATCGCCGGCGGGGTGGACACCACCACCTCGCTGACCGGATCCACGCTGGTGCACCTGAGCCGCCACCCCGAGCAGCGGCAACGCCTGATCGCCTCCCCCGACCTGCTGCGGACCGCCACCGAGGAGTTCCTGCGGGTCTTCGCCCCGTCGCAGTCGATGGCGCGTACCGCCCGGGCCGACGCCGACGTCGGCGGCTGTCCGGTGGCCGCCGGGGAGCGGATCCTCATCCCCTGGGTCGCCGCCAACCACGACCCGGCCGTCTTCCCCGACCCGGAGCAGGTCCGGCTCGACCGCGACGCGGCCCGGCACCTCAGCTTCGGCATCGGCAGCCACCGCTGCGCCGGGGCTCACCTGGCCCGGCTGATGTTCCAGGAGATGATCACCCAGGTGCTCACCCGGCTGCCCGACTACCGCATCGTCGAAGCGGGCCTGGTCGGCTATCCCACCCGGGGCAACCAGAGCGGCTGGGACGCCATCCCCGCCGTGTTCACCCCCGGCCCCCGCGCCGCCGGGACGACGGGCGGCGCCGCTCCGGCCGGCCCGGCCAGGGACCTGGACCTGGTCGTCACGGCCGTCACCCCGGCCGCCACCGACGTCATCGAGGTACGCCTGGCCGCCGCGACCGGCGACCCGCTGCCGGCCTGGGCGCCCGGCGCGCACCTGGAGGTACGGCTGCCCTCCGGGCGGATCCGGCAGTACTCGCTGTGCGGCGACCCGGGCGAGACCGACCACTACCGCATCGGCGTGCTGCGCGAGCCCGCCGGCCGGGGCGGCTCGGTCGAACTGCACGCGCTGGCCCGCGCCGGGGCCGCCCTGACCGTGCGCGGGCCGCGCAACCACTTCCCGCTCGTCGACGCCGACGAATACCTCTTCCTCGCCGGCGGCATCGGGATCACCCCGGTCCTGGCCATGGTCCGCGAGGCCACCCGTCGACAGCTGCCCTACCGGGTGGTGTACGGCGGGCGCAGCCGCGCCTCCATGGCCTTCGCCGACGACCTGCTCGCCCTGGCCGGCGACCGGGCCACCCTGCTTCCGCAGGACGAGGCGGGCCTGCCCGACCTGGCCCCCCTCATCGGGGCCACCGCAGCCGGCACCGCCGTCTACTGCTGCGGGCCGAGCGCGATGATCGGTGCGGTGGAACGCGTCTGCGCCGCGGCCGACCGGGCCGGCCAGCTGCACGTGGAGCGCTTCACCGCCGGCGACGATCTGGAGGTCCACTTCGACACGGCGGCCGACACCGCCTTCGAGGTGCACCTGGCCCGTACCGGGGTGACCCTGCCCGTGCCCCGGGACAAGCGCCTGATCGAGGTGGTGCGCGAGGCGGTGCCCGGCCTGACCTACGACTGCGAGAAGGGCTACTGCGGGGCCTGCGAGACCCGGGTCCTCGCCGGCACCCCCGAGCACCGCGACTCCCTGCTCACCGCGGAGGAACGGCTCGCCGGGCGCAGCATGATGATCTGCGTCGGTCGGTGCACGTCGGAGCGGCTCGTTCTCGACCTGTGACCTTCTCCCGCCAGCCCGCGCAGTGGGACTGGCAGGGCTGTGGCCGGCATCGGCACCCGCGCCCCCGGCCGATGCCGGCCACAGCCTGACCCGAATGCACGGCTATGTACCGATTCTCAGCCCGCTTAGGACGTCGCGCGGACGCCCGACGGCACCAGGTCGACGTCTTGCCCTGCAAGATGGCATTACGCATAACGTTGACTCCGGCCTGGGGCCGTGCCACCCTCTCACCCAACAGACCCCCTGAGAGCAGCGCCACATCGAGCGGCGGCCGCCATCAGGACAGAAGTGCCAGACCCCCCTTCGCACTTGGTCGAGGAGAATCTCAAATGAAGCGATTCGCGTCGGTGACACTGATAGCCACCATGGCCCTGGCGGTCGGAGCGTGTAACTCCGACAGCTCCGGCTCGGACGGGACCAACTCGGGCAAGCTCCGGGTCACCACCATCGGACTGTGCAACGAACAGATCGCCTGGGGCATCGATCAGAAGATGTTCGACGGCTTGGACGTCGAACTCGTGCCGGTGCAGAGCGGAGCGGCCGCCCTGGCCGCCCTGACCGCCGGTGAGACAGACGTCGCGTTCGTCAACGCCCTGACCTCCTTCACCGCGATCGGCAAGGGCGAGCCCGTGCAGATCGTCGGCAACAGCGCCCTGTCGACCGAACAGGCCAACGGCCTGATCGTGAACGCCAAGAGCGGCATCACCTCCGTACGGCAGTTGCAGGGCAAGACCATCGCGATCAACGGCCTCAACTCGATCGGCCACGCGATGACGAACTACTGGATCGAGCAGGAGGTCGGCGAGAAGTCCACGGCGAAGTTCACCCAACTGCCGTTCGACCAGCTGCTGCCGGCCGTGGTCGGCAACCGGGTCGAGGCCGCGCAGGTCACCGCGTCACAGGTCAGCGAGGGCCAGAAGGCCGGCACGACCGTGTCGCTCGGCAACCCCTTCTTCGTGCGGACCGGCCCGATCCCCACCGCGTTCTACCTGGCGAAGTCCGAGTGGGTGCAGAAGAACCCGGACACCGCGAAGCGGTTCGCCGACGGCATGCAGAAGGCCTCGGAATCGGCGAACGACCCGGCCAACGACGACAAGCGCTTCCCCGTCCTGGCCAAGTTCTGCAAGAAGCCCGTCGACATCATCAAGCAGGAGCCGGAGTCCGACTACGAGGGCAAGGTCTCCATGGATCCGTACCGGGCGCTCGTGAAGGTCCTGGTCGACCAGAAGCTGATCCCTGGCGAGACCAAGTGGGAAGACGTCGTCCCCGCCTTCGCACGCCAGGCCTAGACCGGTGCCGCGGCTGCCCGCACGGAGGAGGAGCACATGTTGAAGAGGTTGACGGGCATCGGCCTCGGCCTGCTGGGGATCGCGACGGTCCTGCTCGGGTGGCAGATCCTGCACCTGCTGGAGGTCGTTCCCAGCGGGTCGCTGCCGAGCCCGTGGGCCGTCCTGACCCACTTTCCCGACCTTCTCTCCGACGGAGAGTTCGTCGTCGGCATCGGGAACACCCTGCTGGCATGGATGCTCGCGCTGGTCATCACCTCCGTGACGGGCGTCGCGGCGGGTCTGCTGACCAGCACGACGCCGGGTCTGGCCCGGCCGAGCGCGGTGGCGGTGAACGCCTTCCGGTCGATTCCGGCCACCGCGCTCATCCCGATCGCGATCCTGCTGTTCGGGCTGGGCGTCGAGATGAAGGTGTCGGTCGCGATCTACGCGATCTTCTGGCCGGTGCTGATCAACACCGTCTACGGCGTGGCCAACACCGAACCGATGCGCCTCGACGCGGCCCGCTCGATGCGGTGGTCGTGGTGGCGCAGGCAGCTGTACGTCGTCCTGCCCAGCGCGCTGCCGTCGATCACCACGGGCATCCGGATCGCCTCCGGCACCGCGCTCGTCGTGGTGCTGTCGGCCGAGCTGTTGGGCGCGAAGTCCGGTGTCGGCACGGTCATGCTGCGCTACCAGAACGCGCTCATGGCCGAGTTCGTCTACGCCGGCGTGCTGTGCATCGGCGCACTTGGAGCAATCATGTACACCTGTATCGCCGCCGCCGAGCGGCGCATCGTGAAGTGGGCCCCCGTTGGCTAGCCCCGTCGGCCACGCCAGCGCGGAGGCGGCCGAACTGACCAAGGTCCGCGCGCTGCGGCAGGTGCCCCCGTCGGTACGGGTGCGCCGGGCCCTGCGGCGGATGTCGGCCTCGATCGCCAACGTCTGGCTGATCGCGATCGTGCCGCTGCTCTGGGAAGCGGTCGCGCGCACCAGCCCGACCAGGTACTTCCCCCCACTGTCCGAGGTCATGGCCGAGTTCAAGGTCATGTGGCTGTCGTCCGACTGGCAGCGGCTGTTCCTGTCGGACCTGTTCTACGACACGGTGGTACCGAGCATGTCGCGGCTGGCCCGCGGTTGGGGGCTCGCCGTCGTCGTCGGCATCGTCTGTGGCTTCATCATCGGCCGCAGTCGACTCACGGCACGGATGTTCCATCCGGTGATCAGGTTCTGGATGGCCACCCCCAAGGTCGTGCTGCTGCCGATCGCCGTGCAGATCTTCGGCATCGCCGACAGCATGAACATCTTCCTGATCTTCTTCGGCACGGTGTGGCTGATCCTGATCAACACGGCCGACGGCGTGGCAGGGGTGGACGCGGCCTGGCTGCGCAGCGCCCGCAGCATGCAGCTGAGCCGACCCACCCTCTACCGGAGGGTGCTCCTGCCCGCGGCGTCGCCGCAGATCTTCACCGGGCTGCGGGTCAGCATCGGGATCGGGCTGATCCTGGTCATCGTCTCCGAGCTGTACGCGACGACCGAGGGTCTCGGCTACCAGATCGCGATCTTCCAGAGCACGTTCGAGTACGTCAGGATGTGGTCCGCGTTCCTGCTCATCGCCTTGATCGGCATCCTGCTCAACATGGCCTTCACCGCCTTGGAGCGGCGTGCGGTGCGGTGGCAACGGCGAACCGGACTGGGCGGTCTTTGATGACGGGCGCACAGAAACAAGGAGAAGCGACCATGATGCTCACAGCGGATGGGGTGTCGAAGACCTACGGCGACCGACTCGCGCTGGAGGCGACGTCGATCGAGATCTTCGAGAAGGAGTTCGTCTCCATCGTCGGACCCTCCGGCTGCGGCAAGTCCACCCTGCTGATGATGATGGCCGGGCTGTTGCCACCGTCCAGCGGGCAGATCACCCTCGGCGGCCAGGCCGTCACCAAGCCCCCGATGGGCCTGGCCGTCGTGTTCCAGGACTACTCCCGTTCGCTGTTCCCGTGGCTGACCGTGCAGCGGAACCTGGCGATGGCGGCTGCGGCGTACAAGTTGAGCAAGGCGGAGGTGCGGGAGCGCGTCGACAACGCCCTCGTCGCGGTCGGCCTGCCGGACACGCATAACCTCTACCCGTACCAGATGTCCGGTGGCATGCAGCAGCGCGTCGCCATCGCCCGCGCGCTGATCGTCCAGCCGCAGGTCATGCTGATGGACGAGCCGTTCGCGGCGGTGGACGCCCAGACCCGGGCCGACCTGGAGGACCTGGTCCTGCGGGTACGTGACGAGTACAAGGTCACCGTGGGGTTCGTGACCCACGACATCGACGAGGCCGTCTATCTCGGTGACCGGGTCGTCGTCCTGGCAGCCAACCCCGGCCGCATCATCGCCGACCTCGCGGTCGATCTGCCGCGCCCACGGGACCAGGTCCAGACCAAGCTCGACCCGGAGTTCGCCCGGCTGCGCAGCGAGGTCTTCCAGCTGGTCATGCGGCCGAAGGCGGCCAAGGAAGCCGCCTCCACCCACTGAGGAGCACACGTGCCCCAACCTGACGTCGAGGCCGGCCGCCCCGACGGCGGGCCGCTGGACGCCGCGGAGTCCGCAGTGCTGGCCCGCCTGCTGGACCGCGTCCTGCCGTACCCGCCGCAGCCGGGCGGTCCGGTCGTGGCCGACACCGTCGCGTACGTGCAGCGCCGGCTCACCGCCGAGGACTGCGCCTGGGCGGCGGCGCTGCGCGCCGCGCTCACCGCGGCATCCGGGCGGGAGGAGCAGTGGCTCGCCACGGCCGAGACCGAGTCCGGCGAGCTGTTCGAGCGGCTGCGCGCATGGGCGTGGGACGGGTTCCTCGCCCACCCACGCTGGGGCGTCAACCGCGGCGGGCTCGGCTGGGCCTACTTCGGATGGGCGGGTCCACCCCGAGAGCGAGAGTCATGATTATCGATGAACATGTCGACGTCGTCGTCGTCGGCCTGGGCGCCGCGGGCGGCACGATCGCCGCGGCGCTCGCCGAACGCGGCCTCGACGTCGTCGGGCTGGAGGCCGGCCCGCAGCCGGCCCGACCCGACGACTACACCGACGACGAACTCGTCAACTCCGTGGACCGCAAGCACCTGTGGACCGACCCGGAGGTGCTGGACTTCGAGGGTGCCGCGACGACGGCGACCTGGCTCAAACGCAACCGCGGAGTCGGCGGCCCCTTCGCCTGGAGTGGCTTCGCGTACCGCTTCCACCCGTCCGACTTCCGGGTCGCGAGTACGGTGGGGATCCCGGACGGCTCCTCGGTCGAGGACTGGCCGATCGACTACGACGAGATGACGCCGTGGTACGAAGCGGCCGAGCAGTTGATCGGCGTCAGCGGTGACGCCGGGACCTACCCGTTCGAACCGCCCCGCCGCGGGCCGTTCCCGCAGCGGCCGGTCCGCCGGGTACCCGGCACGACCCTCCTCGACGACGCCGCGCGGTCCCTGGGCTGGCACCCGTACCAGCCGCCGGCCGCGATCCTGTCGGCAGCTCGCGGCGAGCGGTCCGGGTGTTCCCGCTGCGGTCTGTGCACGAACTACGCCTGCCACCGCGACGCCAAGGCGTCCTCGAGCGTCTTCGCGCTGCCGCTGGGGCTGCGGACCGGCCGGCTGCGGCTCGCCGGTGACACGCTGGTCACCGAGGTCGTCTGCGATCCGGTGAGCGGTCGACCGCGTGGGGTCCGTTACCTGCGCTCGGACGGCACCGCCGGCGAGCAGCCGGCCTCCGTCGTGGTGCTGGCCAACAACGCGGTCTACGTGGCGAAACTGCTGTTGCAGAGCACGTCCACGCACCACAGACGGGGGCTCGGCAACGACTCCGACCAGGTCGGCCGGCACCTGACGTTCCATACCGGCGGCGTCGCCTGGGGCGTCTACGACGAGCAGTTGCACGTCGACTCCGGCCCTGCCCAGCAGGTCGCCGTCGACGACCTGAACGAGGACCGCCCCTGGCGTGCGGGAGCCGGCTTCCGGCGAGGAGGAGTGCTGCACGGCGGCATGCCGGTGTCGTTCGCGGGCGGACCGCTCCTCTTCGCCCGCGCGCTCGGCGGCATGGCACCGCTGCCGGCGGGAGTGCCCGCCTACGGTCAGGGCCTGATGGAGTTCGCGGCACACGCCTACACCCGGCACCAGGCGGTGTACTCCCTGGGTGAGGACCTGCCGCAGGCCGACAACCGGGTCGTGCTCGACCCGGAGCGGAGGGACTCGGCCGGCACTCCCGCGGTGCGGATGCGGTACCGCCGGCACCCGGAGGACATCGCACAGATCGAACACCTCGTCGCGGCGAGCGTACGACTGCTCGAAGCCTCCGGAGCGACGATGATCGCGAGCGCTCCGTCGGCGGTACCCGGCGGGATGTTCGCGGGCCACGCGCACGGCACGACCCGGATGGGAACGGATCCCGCCACCTCGGTGGCGGACGACCGCGGCCTCGTGCACGGCACGACGAACCTGTTCGTGGCAGGCGCCGGACTGTTCGTCACGGGCGCCGGCCTGAACCCGATGCTGACGATCACCGCGTTGGCGCTGCGCGCCGTCGACGCCATCGCCGACGCCGCCCGCTGAGCCGCAGGCGGTCACCGCACATCCGACTCGACTCCAGCATCTCGGTGGGTCCCCGGCCACGCGTGCGGCGCATGCGCGGCCGGGGACCCGATGTCGTACCGCAGCCGGTCCGCGACGCCGTCGCCTTCGTGTACCGGTGTGCCGGTGTCGAGCCGCGCGGCGGTTTCCTTCGAGGTCGCCGCGGTCGGGCCCCGACCCGGGCTCCTCCAGGCAAGGAGGGTTGACAGCCCAGCGAGGATGAACGAGCATGTCGTAATACGAGATAGCGTCTCATCCATTGAGTGTTCGACGGCCCGACGGACGACCCGCGCGAGCATCGTCGCGGGGCCCGGGACGCCGGTGACCGGCGAACAAAACAGTGAGGTTCAGCCCGTGAGCGACCAGCAGAACGTTGACGTGACGATCACCGGCGAGTTCGCGCCGGGGTTCGATCAGATCCTGACCCAGGAGGCGGTGGCGTTCGTCGCCGAACTGCACCGCCGGTTCGGCGCCCGGCGCGACGAACTCTTGGCGTTGCGCGTCAAGCGGCAGGCCGAGATCGACGCCGGCGCCAACTTCGACTTCCTGTCCGAGACCGCGCACGTGCGCTCCGGCGACTGGCGGGTCGCGCCTCCGGCCCCGGGCCTGGTGGACCGGCGGGTCGAGATCACGGGCCCGACCGACCGGAAGATGACGATCAACGCGCTGAACTCCGGTGCCAAGGTCTGGCTCGCCGACTTCGAGGACGCCATCACCCCGACCTGGGAGAACGTCGTCTCGGGCCAGCTCAACCTCCGGGACGCCCTGGACCGCACCATCGACTTCACCACGCCCGACGGCAAGTCCTACGCCCTCGGTGAAGACCTCGCCACGATCGTCGTACGGCCCCGCGGGTGGCACCTGCGGGAGAAGCACGTCCTCGTCGACGGCCAGCCGGTCGCCGGCGCGCTGGTCGACTTCGGGCTCTACTTCTTCCACTGCGCGCAGCGGCAGATCGACGCCGGCAAGGGCCCCTACTTCTACCTGCCCAAGCTGGAGAGCCACCTGGAAGCCCGGCTGTGGAACGACATCTTCGTCTGGGCCCAGCAGGAGCGCGGCATCGCGCAGGGCACGATCCGGGCCACGGTGCTGATCGAGACCATCCCGGCGGCGTTCGAGATGGAAGAGATCCTCTACGAGCTGCGCGAGCACTCCTCCGGGCTCAACGCCGGCCGCTGGGACTACCTGTTCAGCATCATCAAGAAGTACCGCAACCGCGGGTCGGAGTTCGTCCTGCCCGACCGCAACTCGGTCACGATGGCGGCGCCGTTCATGCAGGCCTATTCGGAGCTGCTGGTGCGGACCTGCCACGCGCGGGGTGCCCACGCCATCGGCGGGATGGCGGCCTTCATCCCCAGCCGCCGGGACGAACAGGTCAACGCCACGGCGCTCGCGAAGGTCCGCGAGGACAAGACCCGCGAGGCGACGATCGGGTTCGACGGGTCATGGGTGGCCCACCCCGACCTCGTGCCGCTGTGCCGGGAGGTCTTCGACGGCTTCCTGCGGGACACACCGAACCAGCTCGACCGGACCCGCGACGACGTCAAGGTCGACGCCGCCGCGCTGCTGGACGTGCGGTCGGCCGGCGGGCAGGTCACCGAGGCCGGCCTGCGGAACAACGTGAGCGCCGCACTGCAGTACCTCGCGGCCTGGATCGGCGGGCTCGGCGCGGTCGCGATCTTCAACCTGATGGAGGACGCCGCCACTGCCGAGATCGCCCGTTCCCAGGTGTGGCAGTGGGTGCACAACGACACCGCGCTGGCCGACGGGCGTACGGTCACCCGGGCCCTGGTCGAGCAGGTGATCGACGAGGAGATCGCCAAGATCTCCGCCGCCCAGGGGCCGACGTTCGACGCCGCCGGCTATGCCTCCGCCCGCGCGCTCTTCGTCGAGGTGAGCCTGGCGGACGACTTCGCCGAGTTCCTCACCCTGCCCGCCTACGAGCGCATGCCGTGACGCCCCGGGACGGAAGAAAAGATGGCTGACAGCACGAACGGCCGCACCGATCCGCGCTGGTCGCTGTTCGGCACGGACCCGTTCCCCATCCTGCTCGGCGACGGACTCGTGGCCGGCTCCGGTGGCGTCGGTGAGCTCGTGGCACCGCACAACCGGCAGGTGGTGGGACGGTTCTCCGTGCCCGACGCCGGCCAGATCGAGCAGGCGGTCACGGCCGCCCGGGCGGCCGTGGACGGCGGCGCGTGGTCGCGGTTGACCGGCAGGGACCGCGGCGACCTGCTGCGGCGGCTGGCCGAACTGGTCGAGAAGCACGCCGACGAACTCGCCTTCCTCGAGGCCGTCGACGGTGGGAAGGCCATCAGCGGGGTGCGCTCCAACGACATCGCGGTGTCGTTGGAGGCGCTCGACTACTTCGCCAGCCGGGCCTCGTTCCGGGCCGGGGCCGCCGTCGACACCGGAGACCCGGTGGTGCACCACCGGTCACGGTGGGAGCCGGTCGGCGTGGTGCTCGAGATCCTGCCGTGGAACGGGCCGCTGTGGACCGGGGTGCAGCGGATGGCCGCCATCCTGGCGGGTGGCAACGCCGCCATCCTCAAGCCGGCGGAACTCTCGTCGGCCTCGTTCCTGCGCCTCGCGCAACTGATCACGCAGGTCGGGTTCCCGCCCGGCGCGGTGCAGGTGCTGCCGGGCCCGGGACGGGTCGTGGGTGAGGCCCTCGTGACGCACCCCGGCGTCGACCTGGTGTCGCTGACGGGCGGGGTGCAGACCGGCGCCCACATCCTCGGCCTGACGGCGGCGTCGATCAAACGCACGGTGCTGGAGCTCGGCGGCAAGAACCCGAACCTGGTCTTCGCCGACGCGGACCTGCCTTCCGCGGCCATGTGGAGTGCGATCGGCGGCTTCTCGAACAGCGGTCAGATCTGCGCGTCCGGCTCCCGGATCCTGGTGCAGCGGCTGGTGTACGACGAGTTCCTCGCCGCGTTCGTCGCCCACGCCGAGTCCTTCGTGGTTGGGGACCCGCTCGACCCGGACACCCAGTTGGGGCCGGTCAACGGCGCGAGCCAGTGGGACAAGATCTGGGAGTACGTCGAGATCGGCCGGGAGCAGGCCACGGTCCTCACCGGGGGCGTGCGGTACGACGACCCGGTACGCCGCGACGGCTGGTACATCCCCCCGACGGTGCTCGCGGACGTGGCCCCGAATTGTCCGGCGGCGGTGGACGAGATCTTCGGCCCGGTCGTGACCGTGACTCCGTTCGACGACACCGCGGAGGCCATCCGGCTGGCCAACGACTCGCGGTACGGGCTGACCGCCGGAGTGTTCACCAGCAGCCTTACCACAGCCGGCACGGTCACGGACTCCCTCGCGGCCGGGCAGGTCTTCGTGAACCAGTGGTTCGGCACCGGCGGCGTGGCGATCGGCTCCCAGGGATACAAGCAGAGCGGGCTCGGCGGCGTCGGGATGGAGAAGTACCTCCAGCAGAAGAACGTCTTCACACGTCTTACCTAGTTTTCCATCGATGAAAGGATCTGACGTGGTCAAGGTGGTGGGCGGCCCAGCGGCATGGCGTGGGCCCGAGATCGTCAACAGCCCGGACTGGAAGATCGAACTGACCGACGGGCACGTCGCCGAGCTCATGACGGCGCTGGCGGCGGTGGACCGGCCCGGGATCGGGTTGCGGGAGATCACGAAGGAGAACTTCGTGCTGCCCACGCTCGCTCCCGTACTGGAGGGCGCCGTCGACGAACTGGTCGACGGCCGTGGGTTCGTCCTGGTGCGTGGTGTGCCGGTCGAGCGACTGACCGAACGGCAGGCCGAGCTGATGTACTGGGGCATCGGGCTCTACGTCGGCATCCCGATCCACCAGAAGTCTGAGGACGACCTGCTGATCCACATCCGGGATCAGGGGGTGGACCGCAACGATCCGCTCGTGCGCGGGTTCCAGACCAACGCCCGGCTGGACTACCACGCCGACTCCTCGGACATCGTGGGGCTGCTCTGCATCCGCCCGGCCATGTCCGGCGGTGTCAGCACGATCGTCAGCTCCGTCGCCGTCCACGACGAGATCGTGCGGCGCCGCCCGGACCTGGCCGAGGTCCTGGCCGAGGACTGGTGGCACGACCGTCGCTCCGGCAACGGCCCGGAGAGCTTCTTCCAGTGCCCGATCTTCGGCCGCAACGAGCAGGGCAAGCTGTTCGCGCACTACGGCCGGGCGTACATCGAGTCGGCGCCCCGGGGCGAAGGGGTTCCCGAGCTCACGCCGGCCCAGATCGAGGCGATGGACCTGCTCGACGAACTCAACAACTCAGAGGAGTTCGTCCTGAACATGAACTTCGCTCCCGGCGACATCCAGTTCCTGAACAACTACACGATCATGCACGCCCGTACGGACTACCAGGACTACCCGGAGCCGGAGCGCAAGCGGGACCTGATCCGACTCTGGCTGGTCATCGACCGTGACCTCGGTCTGCCCCCGGCCTTCGACGCCGGTGGCATCGTCCCCCGCGCGGTCGCCCTGGCTCGGTGACCGCTGTCCACCGCGGCGGACCGCGTGCCGTCCGCCGCGGTGAGCGGGGGTGGCCGTGGCCCGATGGCCACGGCCACCCCCGTAGGACAGTCGCCCCACCCGAAGGTGGGCAAGCACCGCCGGCCGCCCCGCCGCCGACCGGAACCCAGCCGCCCGGAACCCAGCCGCCCGGACCCCGGCCGACCAGGCCCGGACGACCCCCCGAACACCCGACCGCCGCAGGCACCGCACCACGATTCGCACCTCGTGACCAGCAGCGGCAACCACACGGACAAGAGGGAACGAGACCTCGAACAGTCCGACCCCGCGACGCAGAGGCCAAGAGCCAAGCCGGATTCCCGCCGGAGTGATCCGGCCCGCAATTGAGTGCGGGCTGCCCTTCTGTTCGCTCTGGGCAGCACACGCGATCCCGGCGGCAGCAGCCGGGCGACGATCACGGGCGACAGATTCAGCACCACAACCGGCCGAACGGGCCGTCGTGCTGCGTGTGGACGGGAAGTCAATTCACGCGTCGGACCGCTCGCAGCCGGTGCCGCCGATGATGCCGGGCATGTCCTGGCGGCACGCCCACGACCAGTCCGTAACGGCGTCACGGGCCTGTTCGCCGCGATCCATCTCGCCGACGGCGCCGTAATCAGCGAACTGCGCCGGCTCCGGCCCTTCGCGTGACCTGAGGCGGCCCGGCTGATCCGCCAGCCCAGCGGCCGCGCGCCCTCCGCAGCAGCAGCATCCGAGCCTCCGCGCGCGGTCAGGGCCGCCGCCTGCCCCGGGCAGGGGAACCATGCCGCGACCTGGGACGCCGCACCAGATGGATCACTTGACAAGATGCCATCTCGCATAGAGGATTCGGATCAAACATTTCACGCTGATTAACTGTCGGCACGGCCGCCGTCCCCCTGGTGTCCGTGACCGAGACGCGGGCCATTTGACTGCCGGTCACGACGGTCCTGGCGGAATTGGCCCGCGTCACCCAGTAAGCCCGATCGTTCCAATCCGATCGGACGCCGTCGCACTTCTCTCAACCCCCATATCAGGCGACCCGCCACCGAATGCGGACACCCGCCGGCCCGGTAGACCACGCTGACGTCCGCATCGCCGGCGATTCCGCGCGGACCGGCTCGGCCACCCGCTCGGGATGCCTGTCAACTCAGTGGAGGACATTCCCATGGTTTCCACCGTGGACTCCAGCGTGCGTAGCGCACCGAAACAGGCTGCAGAAGGACTTCGTCGAGGACGGGACCATTCCCCGCCCCGCCGCCCGGGAGGTCAACTGATGAGACGAGGACGCCTCGGCCTCGCGCTGGCCACCGCCAGCATGCTCGTACTCTCTGGCTGCTTCTCCGACGGCGGTTCGGCCACGGCCACCGACAAGTCCCTGGGGCAGCCGCTGAAGGTCACCCAGATCGGCTTCCCCAACGAGATCACCCTGGTCTGGGCGCTGAAGAAGGGGATCTTCGAGAAGCACGGCATCGCCGTGGAGCCGGTCACCCTCGCCTCCGCCGCGTCGGCTGTCGCCGCGGCGGACTCCGGCCAGGTCGACCTGGCCTTCTCCGGCGGCTGGGGTGCCATCGTGGCCGCCTCGCAGGGGGTGAAGGTCAAGATCGTGATTGGGGCGTACTTCAACCCGGCGACGCCGGACCCGGAGCGCAGCCGCGGGGTCTTCGCCTCCACCAAGAGCGGGGCGAAGGACTACTGCGCCCTGGTCGGCAAGACCATCGGGGTCACCGAACTGAACGGCCCAGGCCAGGTCTACACGAGCGCCGCCGTACGCAAGGCCGGTTGCGACGACACGAAGATCAAGTATGTGAACATCCCGAGTGCGCAGATGGCCACCTCGTTGGAGGGCGGCGCGGTCGACGCGATCAACGCCAGCGGGGCGATCGGCCAGGCCCTCGTGCGCAAGGGCCAAGCGGTCTGGCTCGGCGAGCCGTACGCGGACGTGCAGGGGCGGATCAACTATGCCAACTACGTCGCATCCGAGAAGTTCGTCGCCGGGAACGCGGACCGGATCGAGAAGTTCCGAGCCGCCATGGACGAGTCACTGAGCCAGATCCTGGACCCGGCGAACGAGGCGGAGTGGCAGGCGATGGCCGCCGAATTCGGTAAGACGACGGTCGAGGCGATCCGGGCCAGCCAGTTCGAGGAACTGTCCAGCGAGGTGGACGCGGCGGCGCTGCAGAAGATGGCCGACATCGCCCACGAGTTCGGTGCGATCAGCCAGAAGGTGGATACGTCCGGCCTCATCTACGAGCGAGCTGGATGAGCGCCATCCGCAGCGGGCTTCGGCGCGGCCAGCCGGTGATCTGGGGAGCAGCGGGCCTGGGCCTCCTGATCGCCGGCTGGGCCGCCGTGGTGGCGGCCGAGGTGGTGCCCGCGTCCGGGCTGCCGAGCCCGGCCGCGGTCGCCCAGGCGCTCTGGGGCCTGCTGAACGACGCCGACTTCGTCCGCGAGTACCTGGACACGCTCGCCACCTGGGCGGTCAGCCTCGGCATCGCGGCCGTCATCAGCATCCCGGTGGGCCTGCTGATCGGGTACTTCGAGCCGCTGGCCCGAGCGAGCTCACTCGTGATCGACATCGGCCGGGCGATGCCGGTCGTGACGCTGATCCCGGCGGCGATCGTCCTCATCGGCCTGGGGCCCCAGATGAAGATCTCGGTGGTGACCTTCTCGGTCTTCTGGATCATCCTGGTCAACACCATCTACGGCGTACGCAGCGTCGAACCGCTCGCGCTGAAGGTGGCCCGGGCACTGAAGTTCGGCCGGGTGGAGACGATGCGTCGGGTGCTGCTGCCGACCACGCTGCCGTACGTCGTGACCGGCATCCGCATCGCCACCGGCATCGCGTTCGTGGTGACCCTGAGCGCGGAACTGCTCGGCGCCACCACCGGCGTCGGCACGGTGCTCGTCAGCTATCAGGAGGCGCAACGGGTGGACTCGGTCTACGCCGGTGTGCTCGCAGTCAGCATCACCGGCATGGTGCTCAACATCGCGGCCCAACTGACCGAGCGGCGCCTGATCCGCTGGCGCCCGTCCAGGCAGGAGTGAGACAGTGCGCAGGATCGTCGTCAGGGTCGTCTCCTACGTGTGGCTCGTGATCGCGCTGGTGCTCGTGGCCGAGTTGCTGCTGCGCTGGCGGGACTCCTCGTTCACCCCACCGCCGAGCCGGGTGGCGACCGCCTTCGTCGAGCTGTGGTTGAGCGGCCCGGCAGACCGGCTCTTCGTCTCCGACGCGTTCGTCGCGGATGTCGGTGCGAGCATGTTCCGGCTGGTCCTCGGCTACGCCCTCGCGTTGTCGGTGGGCATCCTCGTCGGGATGGCGCTGGGCCGTAGTCAACGCCTGGAGTGGCTGTGCGCGCCGGTGGTCCGGCTCGGCGTCGCGACACCGGCGGTGGTGCTCATCCCGATCGCGATCGTGCTGCTCGGGATCAACGACCGGATGCCCATCTTCGTGATCGCGTTCGGCTCGATCTGGCCGGTCATCTTCAACACGATGGACGGGGTGGCCAACGTCGACCGGTTGGCCCTGAACAGCGCGCGGGCGATCGGGCTGCGCCGGGTCGACCGCTACCGGTTCGTCGTGTTTCCCGCGGCGCTGCCGCGCATCCTGGCGGGGGCGCGGGTCAGTCTGGGTGTCGCGGTGGTGCTGATGGTCAGTTCCGAGTTGTACGCCTCCACGTCCGGGGTCGGCTACCAGATTCTGCTTCAGCAGTACAAGTTCGACACCCCCAAGATGTTCGCCGGCGTGGTGATGGCGTGCACGATCGGCATCCTGTTCAACGCACTCTTCGGCCTGTA
Source organism: Micromonospora sp. NPDC049051 (assembly GCF_043197575.1). Taxonomy (NCBI): domain Bacteria; kingdom Bacillati; phylum Actinomycetota; class Actinomycetes; order Micromonosporales; family Micromonosporaceae; genus Micromonospora; species Micromonospora sp. NPDC049051. The sequence goes on along the minus strand of NZ_JBICTL010000006.1, from coordinate 229,407 downwards.
TGAGCGGTGGGCGCTCCGCGGGCGGCCAACGGTAGGGAGATAGGCATGAGCAACGCGGATACCACTGCGGCCGCGCTGGTCGTGGAGGGGCTGTCCAAGACGTACACCACCAACGGGGTCGACCATCTGGCCATCGAGCAGGTGGACCTGCAGGTGTACGCCGGTGAATTCGTCTCCATCGTGGGGCCGTCCGGTAGCGGGAAGACGACGCTGCTCAACTGCATCTCCGGGCTGCTGCGGCCCACCGCCGGCCAGGTCCGGACGTTCGGCGAGCCCATCGGCGACGGCCCGTCCGAGGACATGGCGATCGTGTTCCAGGACTACAGCCGGTCGCTGTTCCCGTGGCTCACCGTCGAGCGGAACATCGGCCTGCCGCTGCGCCGTACCGGGGCGAGCCGCAGCAGCGTGAGCAGCGCGGTGGACAGTCTGTTGGAGGCCGTCGGGCTGCCGCGTTCCGTGATCGGGAAGTATCCGTGGCAGCTGTCGGGCGGCATGCAGCAGCGTGTTGCCATCGCCCGGGCGCTGATCAACAAGCCCAAGATCCTGCTGATGGACGAGCCGTTCGCCTCGGTCGACGCGCAGACGCGGATCAGCCTGGAAGACCTCACGCTGCGGGTATGGCGGGAATGGCAGAAGTCCATCCTCTTCATCACGCATGACATCGATGAGGCGGTCTATCTCTCGGACCGGGTGGTGGTCCTCAGCAAGGGCCCGTCGACCGTGAAGGCGACCGTGGACGTGCCGCTCCCCCGGGACCGCGACCAGATCCTCACCAAGCAGGAACCGCTCTTCGGCAAGCTGCGCAGTGAGGTGATGGATCTCGTCATGGGCCACTGACCGTGACGTGTGACGGACCGCGCCCAACAGCGCGGTAGACCAGCTCTGCCCACCGCCGGGCGTGGGGCGCGGGGAACTCACCCGGCGACCCGCGTCCGGCGGACGTGTTCGCGTGTGTCAGTTGCCGGGTTGACTGCGTCCCGCCGTTCGCCCGGGCCACGGGCTCCTGCTTGTGGTTCGGTATGACCGGCTGCCAGGGGCGGCGGGAAGTTGTGCGGGGTCGACGCCGGGCAGCCGGGCGGGGTGCCCCCGCACGCCCGCCCGGCGCCGGTTCGCCGCGCCCCGCGTGCCGCTCAGACCACCGCGGGCTGGGCCTCGGTCGCCATGGCGAGCGAGCCGAGCAGCGCGGCGTCCTGCGGGAAGTCGGACAGGACGATGTCCGGTCGGTACGGCAGCGTGTGGGTGAGCCGCTCGATCAGCATCTCCCGCACCAGGTCGTTGCCCGCGACGCTGCCGACCAGCACGATCCGCTGCGGGTCGAGCAGGAGGCAGCACGTGACGAGCTGACGGGCCAGTTCGTCGACGCGCTGGCGAAGCTGCTCGCGTACCCGGCCGGGCTGCTCCGCGACGGTGCAGAGGCCGGCGGCGCGGCCGGTCACTCCCAGCCGCTGCGCCAGCTCGTCCAGGGCCCGGCCGGAGAACGTCGCCTCCAGCATCGGCTCCAGGCGGGGCGGCCAGCTGTGGTCGGTCAGGCCGTAGGCGATCTCCCCGGCCGCGCCGTGGCGGCCGGGCAGCACCTCGCCGTTGATCGTGACCGCGGCGGCCACCCCGGTCCCGAGCCCGACCACCAGTCCCGGGTCGACGTCGCGCAGCGCCCCGAGCCGCAGCTCGGCGTAGGCGGCGGCCTTCAGGTCGTTGGCCACCCGCACGTGTGCCAGGTTCAGGTGGGCGCGGACCGCCTCGGCCAGCCGCAGTTGCTCCCAGCCGGGGACGTTGGGCGCCAGTTCGATGCCGTGGTCGTGGACCACGCCGGGAGAGGCGATGCCGGCCGCGACGATCGTGCCGCCGGTCTGGTCGGCGAGTTCGCGCGCCCGGTCGAGGGCCCGGGTGAGGGCCTGTTGCGCACCCTGCTCGGCGTTCGTGGGCAGGCGCTCGGAGACGAGCAGCCGGCCGTCGGTGTCGCCCACGCCGATCGCCATCTTGGTGCCGCCGAAGTCGATGCCGAGCAGCCGTGGATTTGCCGGTCGTTCCATGGTGATGTCAAATCGCCCTTCGGGCCGTCGGTCCAGTTCTCGTGGTCGCCGCGACACGACGTCCGCGACCACGGCCTGCTGCGTCTGTCGCCCCGTCACGGGCCTACCCTCGCCGCGACCGCCTCGGCGAGAGCCGCGTCGGCACGGGTCAGCCGGTCGCGCAACGCCTGCGCCCGCGCCTGCACCGCATCCAGCATTGTAGACAGTCGTCCGACCTGATCGCGGACGGCGGCTTCGCCGGGGCCGTCGGCCTGGGCCCGGCGCAGCACGAGTTCGGGGCGGACCGCGGCGGCCAGCAGATCCCGTACCGCGGCGTCGTCGAGCTGGTCGCCCAGGCCGAGGTCAGCCGCGGTCGACCGGACCAGTTCCGCGGTCCAGGTCGCGGGCGCGCCGCCGCGTACCAGCCGGCCGAGCAGCGAGTGGGCGCCCCGGAACGGCACGCCGTGGCGGGCCAGCGCGTCGGCGGCGGCCGTGGTGGTGGCACCCGAGGCGACGATCTCCTCGGCGGTCGGCGGGCGCAGCGGGTCCAGCTCCGTGATCAGCCCGCCGAGCAGGGAGAAGAACCGGTACGCCCGGTCGTCGCCGTCCCAGAGCCGGGCCTGCACGTCGGTGGTGGCGTTGTTGGAGTCCTCCCACCAGGCGGCGCCGACGTTGTTGAGCACGCTCGCGGCGTCGGCCGCCGCGGCGCCCGCCATCGAGACGAGGTGCTCCAGCACCACCGGGTTGCGCTTCTGCGGCATGATGCTGCTGCCCTGGGTGAACTCGGCGGGCGTGACCACCCAGCCCCAGCTGAGCCAGTCCATCAGGGTGCGGGCCAGCCGCGCGCCGGTGGCGAGCGCCTGCGCGTTGAGGGTGGCGACCCGGACCAGGTGGTCGGCGCCGGCCACCGCCTCGTACGAGTTGACGATGAGCTGGTCGAAGCCGAGCAGGTCGGCGAGACGGCGGGGAGAGATGTCCAGGTCGGTGCCGGCGAAGGCGCAGGAGCCCAGCGGCGAGCGGTTCATCTCGTCCAGCAGGTCGGCGTAGGCGGCCGCCTCGCCGGCAAGCGCCTCGGCGTAGCCGGCGAAGACGTGCCCGATGCTCGTCGGCTGGGCGGGGCGGCGGTGCGTGTAGCCGGTGATCACGACGTCGGCGTGCCGGTCCGCGCGGTCCAGCACGGTGCGGCCGGTGGCCAGCAGCGCGTCCAGCACCTGGAGCAGCTGGTCGCGCAGCACCATCCGGAAGACGCCGGCGTCGAGGTCGTTGCGGCTGCGCGCCAGTTGCACGCTGAGCTGCGACACCTCGATCCCGCTGGCGGCGGCGAGACGCTTCTCCAGCGTGTAGTAGACGTCCTCGACGCTGCCGTCGTACTCCAGCTCGGCGGGCTGTTCCCCGGCGAGGACGACCAGGCCGCGCAGCATCGTCGCGGCGGACTCGGCGGAGATCAGTCCCTGCTCGGCGAGCATGACGACGTGGGCCTGGCTGGCCGTGACCATCGCCGGGTAGAGGTGGGCGACGTGGTGCTCGAACACGACGCGGAGGTGGTGCTGCTGGTAGACGGTCAGTGACGGGGTCATGGTGGCCTCCCGAGGCGGTGCGTTGTCCTGCGGCGTGCCGCGCGTGGTCATCCGGTCGTCTGTTCCGGCCGGTCGGCTCCGGGCGGTCCGGGCAGCGGGGCGGCGAGCCACGCGTCGACCACCTCGCGCAGGCGTGCGCCCGCGGTCCGGCGGATCCGGCCGCCCGCCTCCTCGCCGGCCAGCGAGACGTGGCCCGACCAACCCTGCCAGGGGTCGGGCCGTGACTCCACGAGCACGTACGGGTACGGGGTGGGCAGTTTCGGCTTCGGGGGCAGGTCCGGCGCCGCCGCCAGGCGTACCGCGCCGGGGTCGAAGGCGAGCACGGCGGAGCTCTCGTACGCGCCGCCGTGCCCCCGGGCCGGCAGGTCCCCGAACATCTCGGCCGTCTCGTCCGGGCCGAGGAGCTGGAACCAGTTCACCAGCATCATGCTGGCCCGGTGCCGGCCGGACACCCACTCCATCGCGGCGCGGACGGTGGACATGTTGGCGTCGTGGCCGTTGACCACGAGCAGCCGGGTGAAGCCCGCCTCGACGATGCCGCCGAGCACGTCGCCGAGGTAGCCGACGGCGATCTCCGGCCGCAGCGCCACCGTGCCCGGCCAGGGCCGGGTCTGGCCCGGGCAGGCGGCGTACGGCGCGGCGGGGAAGAGCACGGCCCGGGCGGAGCCGGTGGCCAGTTCCCCGGCGAATCCCTCGGCCAGGATCAGGTCGGCGCCGATCGGCAGGTGCGGACCGTGCCACTCGACCGCGCCGACCGGCAGCACCGCGAGGTCGGCCGCCTCGGTCACGGCGGCGAACGCGTGGCCGGGTACCCGGGTGACCGGGAGCAGTCCTCCCCCGGTCCGCCACCGCTCGATCAGTTCGTCCACTGCTCGGCCCTCCGGGTCGCGGTCCGGCTGCTCTCCAGCCGGCCGGAGAACCACATCACCACGAAGATGAGCAGCACCTGGAGCATGCCGTAGGCCGCCGCGGTGCCCAGCTCGAAGGAGTACATGCGGTTGTTGATGGCGACCGAGATCGGCACCGTCGAGGAGGTGTAGATGAGCACCGAGGCGACGAACTCGCCGACGCCGTGCACGAACGCCAGCAGCGCGCCGGCGAGCACGCCGGGCAGCATCAGCCGTACGGTGATGGTGTAGAAGGCACGCAGCCAGGAGGCGCCGAGGTTGCGGGCGGCGTCCTCCAGCGACGGGTCGATCAGCGCCAGGGTCGCGGAGCTGGACCGGAACACGATCGGCAGGAAGCGCACGAAGTAGGCGAGCGGCAGGATCCAGAACGTGCCGACCAGCACCTGTCCGAAGCTGAACGCGTTGCCGGTGCTGAACGCCGAGATCAGGTTGATCGCCACGACCGTTCCGGGCAGCGCCCAGGCGATCATGACGGCCACGTCGAGCAGACCGCGCCCGACGAACTTCAGCCGCCGCACCGCGTACGCGATCAGGACGCCGATCACCACGCAGCCCACGACCGCGAGGAGGCTCATCTGCACCGAGTTGAGGATCGGCTGGAACGCCTTGGGGTCGGTGAAGATGGTGACGAAGTTCTCGAACGTGTACGTCGGCGGCAGCACCTCGGTGGTCCAGGACCGGTCCTCGGAGAAGGCGACGAGCGCGATCGCGCCGACCGGGGCGAGCAGGACCAGCGTGGCCAGCACCGAGGCGAGCGGGGCGAGCCAGCGGCCGACCGGGTTGGTGATCTCCCGCCGGACCGCGGAGATCCCCTTGGACTGCGACTGGTAGTTGCGCCGTCCCTCGTACCAGCGCATCGCCAGCAGGAAGATGATCGAGACGATGCCGAGCACGGAGGCGTACGCCGAGGCCATCGGCAGGTCGCCGTTGGTGCGGTTGATGTAGATCTGCATCGTCATGGTCTGGCTGACGTTGAACAGCAGTGGCGCGGTGTAGGACGCCAGCGACGTCATGAAGACCAGCAGCGACGCCGAGATCAGCGCGGGGGTGAGCATCGGCAGCAGGATCGTCCGCCAGACGCGTACCCGGCCGGCGCCGAGGTTGTACGCCGCCTCCTCGACCGAGGGGTCCATCCCGGCCAGCGCCGCGGAGGCGGCCAGGAAGAAGAACGGGTACATGGTGAACGTGTGCACCACGAGCACACCGGCGATGCCGTCGAAGGCCAGCACCGGCTTGTCGGTGCCGAGCAGCGCCTGGAGGCCGCGCGGCACGATGCCGATGTTGCTGTAGAGCAGTTGGAAGGAGACGGCCCCGATCAGCGGCGGCAGGGCCGCCGGCACCAGGATGAACGCCTCGATGAGCCGCCGGCCGCGGAAGTGGAACCGCTTGAGCAGGAACGCCATCGCCACGCCGACGACCCCGCAGAGCAGCACGCTGGCGGCCGAGATGAACAGCGAGGTGAACAGCGACTCGCGGGCCACCCCGGAGGAGGAGAGGAACTGGAGGTAGTTGTCGGTGCCGTTGGCGCTGACGCTCTCGCGGAAGGTGGCGAACATCGGTTGGACGACGAAGCCCCAGAGCACCAGGATCAGTGGCAACACCAGCAGGTAGGGGAACCATCGTGAGTTGGCCCCGCCGGCCAGGCGCCGGCCGAGGGCCGCCGCCCAGCCGGGGGCGGGTCGGGTCGCAGCGGTCACGGCTTGACCACCCAGAGGCGCTCCGGTACGAGCCGCAGGCCCACGACGTCGCCGAGCCGGATGCCGGCCGGCGCGTCGACCAGGGCGGCCATCACGTCGTCACCGTCGACGTCGACGCTGATGTGGGTGGCCATGCCGGTGAACTCGACGTGGCTGATCCGGCCGCGCATGGCCGCCGTGTCGTCGTCGGCGCCGCTGAGCGCGATGTGCTCGGGGCGCGCGGAGACCAGCGCGGTGTCGCCCTCGGCGAGCCCGTGTCCGGTGGGGGCGCCGACGTCGATCGTGGCGCCGCCGGGCAGGCGTACGCCGACGCGCTTCTCCCCCGCGCTGACCACCGGCAGGCTCAGCACGTTGCTGCGCCCGATGAACCGGGCCACGAACGCGTTCGCGGGCTGGTAGTAGATCTCGTGGGGAGAGCCGACCTGCTGGACCCGGCCGGACTGCATGACGGCGATCCGGTCGGACATCGCCATCGCCTCGGCCTGGTCGTGCGTGACGTAGATCGAGGTGGTGCCGCTCTCCCGCTGGATGCGCCGGATCTCGGCGCGGGTCTCCTCGCGCAGCTTCGCGTCGAGGTTGGACAGCGGCTCGTCGAGCAGCATGGTGCGGGGGCGGATGACCAGGGCCCGGGCCAGCGCGACCCGCTGCTGCTGGCCGCCGGAGAGCGCGTCGATGCGCCGGTCGCCGTACCCGGCGAGGTGCACCTGGGCGAGTGCCTCCTCGACCCGCCGGGCCTGCTCGGCGCGGGAGACCCGGCGGACCTTGAGCCCGTACGCGACGTTCTGCGCCACCGTCATGTGCGGGAACAGCGCGTAGTTCTGGAACACCATGCCGGTGTCCCGCTTGTTCGGCGTCCAGCGGGTGACGTCGTCATCGCCGAAGTGGATGTGCCCGGAGGTCGGGAAGTAGAAGCCGGCCACCATCCGCAGCGTCGTCGTCTTGCCACAACCGCTCGGCCCGAGCAGCGTGAAGAACTCGCCGGCTCCGATGGTGATGGTGACGTCATCGACCGCCGCGGAGTCGCTCGACTTGGCGAAGCGCTTACTGACCGCCGTCAGTCGGACATCGATCATTTCGTGGGTCCTTCCAGGACGAAGCCGGGCCGTGCCGTGGCACGGCCCGGTTCCGAGCGTCTTAGCCCTTGCCCTTGATCTGGGCGTTCCAGTGGGTGATCCAGGCGGTCTCGTTCTTGCCGATCACGTCCCAGTCGACGTCCATCGGCTTGAGGTCGAGCTTGGTCAGCCACTCGGGCTTCTCGGCGATCTCGACCGCGGGGATCTGGAAGTAGTCCTTGGCCAGGCTGGCCCGCAGGGAGTCGTCGAAGAGGAACTCGAGGAACTTCTTCGCGCCCTCGCTGTTGCCGCCCTTGACGGCGGCCACACCGTCGACGAGCACCGGGGCGCCCGAGGCCGGCATGACGTAGCTGAACGGCATCTTCTCGTTGGCCTGCAGCAGGATGTCCTGGAGGTTCCAGGCGCTGACCACGCCCTGCTCACGCGACATCTTCAGGTAGAGGTCGCTGGGGTTGGCCGCGTACTCGACGGTGTTGGCGTCGAGCTTGCGCAGCCAGTCGTAGCCGGGCTGCGGGTTGGATCCGTCGGCCGAGAAGCGCTGGATCATCGAGGCGTAGATCGAGCGCATGGTGCCGGAGGCGGCCACGTCCCGGATGATGATCTTGTCTTTCCACTTCGGGTCGATCAGGTCGTCCCAGTCCTTCGGCGCCGTCTCCGGGGTCAGCGCCTTGTTGTTGTACATGATGACCTCGGGCAGCAGGATCTCGCCGAACCAGCGGCCCTCGGCGTCCTTGTACCGCGCGTCGATCTTCGAGGCGAACGACGGCTGCCAGGCCTCCAGCAGGCCCTCCGAGGCACCGGCGGCGAGACCCTGCTGGGTGCCGCCCCACCAGACCGACGCCTGCGGGTTGGCCTTCTCGGCGCGGACCCGCTCCAGCACCTCCTGGGCGCCCATGTTGAGCACCTCGACCTTGCCCTTGTACTCGGGGTTCTTGGCCGTGAACTGCTCGACGACGTAGTCGGTGACCGACTTGTCACGGGCGCTGTAGATGACGACCTTCTCCACGGGCGCGGAGCCGGAGGAGCCGGCGTCCTTGTCGTCGTCGCTGCCGCCGCAGGCGGTGACGGCCAGCAGCGTGCTGAACGCGACGGCCAGGACCAAACGACGTTTCATCAGGTACCTCCACTCGAAGGGGGAACTATCGAAAGCGGGAAGAGACGGTGTGCGGTCCCCGACCCGGGGCGCCGATGGTTCGCCGGCTCCCGGACGGGTCGGAGATCCGCAGGTCGCGCACGGACCGGGGCGCGTCGCACCGCGCCGCGGCCGCTCGTCCGGGGTACGGACGCGGCCGCCGCGACGGCGGCGGTGGTGATGGGCTGTGGTGGGGTGTCGGTGTCGGGGGTTGTCGGGGGCCGGGGGTCAGGTGAGGGTCAGGGAAGCGAGGGTCGGGGCACTGCGGCCGACAGCGCGTAGCTGATCGCTCCGTGCAGCACGGCCTGGTCGCCGAGGGTGGCCCGGCGCACCTCGGTGGGGGCCGGGGTCCGGGCGGAGACGAGAGCCTGGAGTTGCTCGATCGCCGGGTCGTCGAGTTCCGCGGCGGCGCCGCTGAGCAGCACCAGCCCCGGATCGACCACGCAGGCGCAGGAGAGGATGAGCCGGGCCCAGGCGCTGAGGACCTCGTCGAGGTATTCGCGGGCCGGGGCCGACGTCGCGGCGAGCTGGATCAGCTCCCGTACCGGCGACTCGGGTCGGCGCCCCGGGTTGAGCGCGACCGCCCGCTCCGCGATGGCGTTGACCGACCACCGGGCCTCGAACTCGCCGACGCCGCTGTAGCGGCGCTCGGGTGCGGCGCCCAGGGGAAGGAAGCCCACCTCGCCCGCCGCTCCGCTGGCGCCCCGGCGGACCTTGCCGTCGAGCACGAGCCCGGCGCCGATGCCGTCGGCGACGTGGATCAGCAACAGGTTGGCCACGTCCGCGCCGGCGCCGGCGACGCACTCGCCGGCGGCCATGAGGTTGACGTCGTTGTCGACGACCACGGGTACGCCGAGCCGCCGCTGGACCGACTCGCCGATCGGCCTCGCCTCGACCAGCCCCACGGACGGCGCGAGGCGTACCGCGCCGTTGCTGGAGACCCCCGGCACCGCGATCGCGACGCCGCGAAGCGACGGCAGGTTGTCGCCGACCAGGTCGAGGACGAACTCGCAGACGGTCTCCACCACGTCGTCGCCGAGCCGCGCGACGCGGTGCGCGATGACCGCGCCCTCGCTGTCGGCGATCTCGCAGCTGATCCGGGGCGGCTCGAGCGACACCGCCGCGACCAGCTCGGCGCGGGGGTTGAACTCGAGCATCTCCCGGGGACGGCCGGTGGTGGGCGCGCCCGGGCCGCGCTCGATGAGGTAGCCCTCGGCGACGAGTTCCCGCACGAGCGCGGTCACGGTGGCCGCCGAAAGGCCGGTCATCTCGGCCAGGTCGACCCGGGACAACCGCCGGGCCTGCCGGGCGGCCATGATCACCGAGAGACGCTTGATCTCACGGGACCGCTCACGGCTGACCGGGCTGGTCGGGGCTTTGTCAGACACACTTTCTTCCTAGTGCGAAAAAAATCCGCCGTCAAGTAACGAGATGATCTCAACCGCTCGACCAGCGGAAAGTTCCGAATCCGCAAGCGGGGCGTGCCGGGCTACCCCGACATGACGCGCAAAGTCGGGCCCTCGCGTCCACATTGGGTACCCAAAGCCGGACAAAGGTTGCCCAGAGATCGCGACCGGCGCAGCAGCGGACCACCTGAGCAGGGCAGATCGTTTCTTCGAATAAGGAAGAAAGTCGTCCAGGACTATTGACGACGCCTCAGCAAGATCCCTAGGTTACGGCCCGAAGGCCTTCCGGTGGCCCGACCCGTCGCCACCGTACGCACCGCTCACGCCGTGACGGTGCGCGTACGTCACCATCCCGTTGTCGAGCACCACGACCGTGGGGACCCGACGGTCCTCAGTGGACAGCTGTCTGCAGTACGGCCCGGCACGAGTCACGTGTCAGTCGGCCCGTGCCGGGCCCGTAACCGTCCCCAGCCGCAGCACTCTCGCTTCGAGACGAAGAGGTATGCCCATGAGATGGCGCACCACAGCGGCGATCGCCATGTGCGGTCTGCTGTCGTTGGGCCTGGCCACTCCGGCCCAGGCCAACCCTGAGCACAAAGCACCGAAGCAACAGGCCAAGAAGTCCGACAAGCCGATCGACCTGGACATCATGTTCATCGGCGCCCACCCGGACGACGAGGCCGGCCAGCTCGGCATGCTCGGATACTGGAACGAGTATCACGGCATGAAGGCCGGCGTCATCACCACCACCCGCGGCGAGGGCGGCGGCAACGCCACCGGTCTCGAGGAGGGGCCCGAACTCGGGCTCATCCGGGAGGACGAGGAGCGCAAGGCCGTCGGCTGGGCCGGCATCGACAACATCTACAACCTGGACGCGCTCGACTTCTGGTACACCGCCAGCGCCCCCCTGACCGAGGAGGTCTGGGGCTACCAGGAGACGCTGTCGCGGATCGTGCGGGTCCTGCGTACCACCAAGCCCGAGGTCATCCTCACGATGAACCCCTCGGCGACCCAGGGCAACCACGGCAACCACCAGAAGGCGGCCATGCTGGCCGTGGAGGCCTTCTACGCGGCGGCCGACCCGAAGGCGTTCCCGGAGCAGATCAAGAAGGAAGGGCTCAAGCCCTGGCGGGTCTCCCGCATCTTCCAGACCGGTGGCAGCGGCACCACCGGCACCAACGGCCCCGCCTGCGAGACCACGTTCACGCCGAACGAGGCCAGCGAGGTCGTCTTCGGCACCTGGCAGGGCTACGAGTCGGCGCGCTACGACGGCACCCGGTGGAACACGGTCCAGACCTGGGCCCGCCGGGAGTACGTGTCGCAGGGCTGGGGCAACAGCTCCTTCCCGACGACCAACCCGGCCAACATCGGTTGCAACCGGCTGACGCTCATCGACACCCGCACCCCGTACCCGGCCCCGAACGAGGGTGCCGGCACCGGTGCGCTCCAGGGTGCCACCGTCCGCGCCCCGGGCGGCCTGCCGCTCGGCACCGAGATCCACGTGCGTCCGCACAACTGGGAGGCCCTCGCCGGCCAGCCCATCAAGGTGGACACGGTCCTCTACGCCGAGAAGGCCATCCAGGGCGCCAAGGTCACCCTGGACGTCCCGGCCGGCTGGACGGTCAGCGGCAACGGCAACGTCGGCACGCTGAGCCCGGGCAAGGAGGTCGTGAAGACCTTCACGGTCACCCCGCCCGCGCAGGTACAGGTGGGTGCCCGCTTCCGGATCAACGCCACGCTGACCAGCAAGAAGGACGGCAGCGGCACCAGCAGCGCCCGGGTGCAGGGCACCGCTCCGGTGCGCGGCACCCTGGAGCCGCTGGAGGAGATCGCCGACTTCCGCCAGTGGACCGTGCGGAACAAGACCCAGCAGCTCGACGCGCTCATCGAGTCCCTGCTGAACGTCCCCAGCGGCGGCACCCGTAGCGTCCAGGTCAACCTGACCAACCACGGCACCCAGGTCCAGTCCGGAGCGGTCAAGCTGAACGTCCCCGCGGGCTTCTCGGTGGCCGAGCAGCAGCTGCCGTACACCGGGCTCCAGCCGGGCGCCAGCACCTCGGTGACCTTCACGGTCACCAACACCGACACGTCGCTGCCGACGGCCAACCGGGCGCCTGACAACGGCGCCTACCGGGTGCAGATCGAGACCAGCTACGCCGGTGGCAGCGCGACCGAGCCGGGTGCGTTCAACCTGGTCCCGGTCACCACGATCCCGAAGGCCACCACCGCGCCGACCGTCGACGGCCACGCCGACGAGCACGAGTACACCGGCGAGGTCATCGACATCTCGACCCGCTGGGAGGGCACCGCCGCCCCGGCGTCGGACATCTCCGGCACCGCCCAGCTCACCCACACCGATGACGCCCTGTACGCCGTCTTCAACATCACCGACGACGTGCTCGGCACCGTCCTGCCGCCGGAGGACTGCAAGCGTCCTCGACGCAACGACAACATCGAGTTCGGCATCGACCCGCGCGGCAACTCGGCGAACACCTCCACGGTGTTCAACATGGCGCTCTTCCCGGCCACGAAGGACCCGGCCAACGGCAACCCGCCGTGCTTCGCCCGGGAGCGGGACAACCACCAGGGCGGCCCGGAGACCGCACCGGGTGTCCAGATCGCCTCCGTCGTGACCAGCGAGCCGTACACCGGTTACCGGATCGAGGTCAAGATTCCGTTCAGCGTGCTGCCGGACAACATCGACCCGAGCCGGATGGGGCTGAACATCCTCGTCAACGACTCGGACACGCAGGACCTGACCGCGCAGACCCGGGTCGGCTGGTCGACCTGGAGCGGCGTGCGGGCCGACCCGTGGCGCTGGGGCAACGCGACCCTGCCGGGCCTGGCGGCGAAGCCGTCGGCGCCGAAGGCGCCGATCATGCCCGACACCGCGGCGCAGAGCGTCGACTCGCCCCAGACTCTCCTGCAGTCCGTCTCGGACGGGGTGGCACCGGGCGGTTACGCCAAGCTGGCGGACAACACCGTGAAGATCAAGAAGGTCACCCGTACCGCCAGCAAGGTGTCGGTGCAGCTCCAGGTGAAGAAGGCGGGCACCGCCCGGGTCTTCGTCTGGGACGGCACCCAGGTCGTGGCGGAGGCCAAGGCCAGCCTACGTAAGGACGGCACCCTCGTCCTGCCGCTGAGCGGCCCGCTTCCGGCCGGCACCTCGCTGCTCGTCTCGTACGAGCACGGCGGCGCCACCGTCGCTCTCGCGCAGAAGCTGAGCTGACCTGACGGTGAGCGCGTCGACCTGACGCGCGAACCCGATGGGCCGGGCCGCACGGCCCGGCCCATCGGCCGTCCCCGGGCAGGCTTCACCCCGGGGACACCCGCACGCGGCGGTCCGGCTGGGCCCGCTCAGCGTCCCGGCGAATCGACTGACGTGCGGCACGTATGCTCGCCGCCATTCATCGACGTCTCGCTGCCCCTACGGCTCCCCTGGCCGTACTCACCTCGGTCGGCGCCTGCGACTCGACTACGGCGGCAGACGCGTCGGCACCCACGACATCGGCCACAGCCCTGGTCGCTCCCTCGCCCAGTGACGGCGGTGCCGCGCGGGAACTGCGAGACCGCCTCGCCGCCACTGGAAGCCTGGTCGGGTTGGCCGAGAAGCCTGCCCACGTGGACGAGAGACTGGATTCCGACGGGGTGGTGTGCGGCCAACCGATGCCGATGCTGGATCGGCGACTGGTCGCGGTGGCGCGCGTCTTCGGCACCCCGGCCGACACCGAACCGGGAGAGTTCGTCGAGGTCTACCAACAGACCGTGGTCTATGCGAGCGAAGCGATGGCCAGCGAATCCGTACGGCGGCTCTTCGACCTGCTGGAGGCCTGCGACCAGGACGTGGAGGAGGGCCAGGTCACTGACGGGCATACCGCCACCGACCTACCGGCCGGGCTCGACGCGCCCGGCCGGGCAGTGACCGCCACCATGACACTCCCCGACGGCACGTCATTCCCCCACCGCTACGGATGCCTGCACCACGATCGGGTGATCCAGTGCGTCGCGGTCTGGAGCCGCTCGGCAACCGACACCGCAACATGGTTCGGGAAGGCCATCGTGGCTACCGGGAAAGGACTGCGCGCCTGAGGGCTCCCGCTTGGGGGTCTGCGCTTGTTCCGCTGGCGTCGGTCGCCCTGGTGGAATCGGCTGGCGGTCGGACGCGACGGGTGATGAGGTACTCGGATGAAATGGGGGAACGGTCGCCGGCGTAGCAGGGAGCAAACTACCCAGACCTCGCCGAGGTGGCAGCTTGACGAGGGTGTGCCGCTCGTGCGGCCCGCGGAAGGCGACGTGCTGGTGTCGGCGTCGATCGGGCCCGCCGGCGAACTCGTCGCGCTGTGGTCGAACGCGGCCGACGAGGCAGCGCTGCGATCGGTCACCACCCAGCCTGGCTGGGCGACGTTTCCGGATCCGGCCACCGACCGTCCCGTACCGGTCCGGGTCAGCCGGCAGACCGGGGACGCCGTTGATGTCATGTCACTGCCTGGGCTGACGCTGGCCCACCCGACGGCGCAGCCCCTGCCGGGCGGTCGGATGCTGGTGGTCGGAGCCCGATGCCGGTGGCGCCCCGATGGCCCGGACCGCAACGGCGTGATCTACGACAGCAACGGACGTATCGAGGCCCAGGCGACCCTCGGTGACGGTATCGAGCACGTCCTCACCACCACATCCGGTGACGTGTGGGTCGGGTACTTCGACGAGGGTGTGTACGGCAACTACGGCTGGGGTAGCGGCGACGCCCCGCCACCGCTCGGCAACATGGGCCTGGTCCGCTTCTCGCCGGAGTTGGAGCCGACGTGGCGGTTCCCGTCCCACGTCGACAATGACGCGGGCGCGATCGACGACTGCTACGCCCTCAACGTCAGCGACGACGCGACCTGGACCTGCTACTACAGCGGCTTCCCGATCGTGCGGATCCACGGCGACGACGTCACCGGGTGGCGCAATCAGACCGACGGGGCCAAGGCCTTGGCGGTTGCCGGCACCCGGATCGGGCTCCTCGGCGGGTACGGGCAGCAGCACGACCGGTTCGTCGTGGGGGAACTCGACGGCGAAACGATGCGCGTCGTCGGCACACACCGGCTCGTCCTACCGGACGGGACCCCGCTTCCGGCTCACGTAACGGTTGTCGGCCGAGGTCCGGTCCTGCACCTGATCACCGCCGAGCGCTGGCACCAACTGAACCTGGATCACGTTCCCGCGACGTGAACGGTGTTCGGCGACCGCACCCCCGGCGTGCGGGGACGACTCGAAGCCCGTCAGCGGATCACGGTCCACTGACCGCCTCAGCCGATCGCCTCCGCCGCGTACGCCCTGCCGGCACCGCGCGCAGTCGGTAGTTGGTGGGCGATCGGAAAGGGCTATGGGGCCGCGCTGTCCAGCACGCGGCTGGGCGATCATCCCGGCCGCGTCCGCGGCGGCCAGCAGGGACGCTGCTCTGATCGATGGCTGCCGAGTCAGCGCTGCGATGTGGGACCGCGTGAGGAGGTGCGAGGTGTTGTGAGGGCCTGCAGCGACAGAAGCGGCGGTTCACGCTCCTACGGTCTGTCTCACCGACCGCCGACCGGGAGGGAGACAGACCATGACGAAACCAGAGAATTCACCGAGATTCCCTGATAGACATCGAGGTGTCCGACCGGTGAGTGTCACTTCGCATCCGCACTCCCGGTCACCGCTGGCAGGGCGGGTCATATCGCGTTCCGGGGAAGTACTGCCGCCATTGTTCCAGGGAGAGAGCGTCCCCGACCGCCTCGCAGAGCCGCCGGGTCAGACTGTCCATGTTTGGGTCTAGGAGGAGAAGCTGGCGGTCGCCGGCGACGTACAGGGTGCTGCTGTCGGGACTGAAGCCCACTGACGCGAGGTTGACCGGCACTGTCGGAGCGGCCACCTCCGCGACGCGGGCCGGGTCGGTAACATCCCAGAGCTGTAGTTGGCTGGCATTGTCGAACCAACGGGAACGCCTCTCGCCGCTTTGGGCGACCAGCAGACGACTGTCGGGGCTGAAAGTGAGCTTGACGGGGATGGTGACCGTGATGTGGCCGACCTGCACCGGCTTTCGTACGTCTTCGATGTTCCACAGGTCGATGCTGTTGTCGGTCGCCGTGGCGAGGGTGCGCTCGTCGGGGCTCATTGCGAGGCCGCGCACGATGCTCGGCGGGAGCGCCCCGGCGACGGGGTGTGCCGGGTCGCTGATGTCCCACAGCCAAACGGGCTTCAGGTCGAAGCCGGATCCGGTCGCTGCGAGCCGACTGTTGAACCCGTTCGATTGATGGATACCACTGTCGGTGCCCACCGAGGTGGGGCCGGTTGGCCGCCGGGGGTCGGCGACGTCCCAGAAGAGAACGCCGCCGGTGGCGCCACCGTCGATGACGGCAAGGGTACGCCCGCCCTGAATGAAGAAGATGCCACCGGGCAGGTCAGGCTGCGGGACCGTGGACAGTGGAGTCGGTGCTGCCGGGTTGGTGACATCCCACAGGTGGATCCGGCCGTCGTCGGTGTTGACGGCAATCAGGCGGCCGGCGGCGGTCAGGTCGCTGACGATGGAGTGGAAGGGCGCTTCCTTCTTCCCCCCGACCTGGGCCAGGGAGGCGCGCGGCACGGGGTGCGCCGGGTCCGTGATGTCCCACAGCCGGACAGGCGCCTCCCGACTGTACTCAACCAGCAGGCGGTCATCGACGGCGAGCACTTTCGAGTCCTCCGTCCCGGTCTTCAGGACGCCGACCTGGTGCGGTTGTCGGAATCCGTTGGTGCGCCACAACGTGAACTCCCCTTTTTGGGCGTCGCTCGGCAGCACCAGGACTTGGCTCTCGTTGTAGGTGATCTGGCGCGCGTCGACAGGTTCGTTCACCGGCCACCGCGTGTTGAGGGCGGGCCGCCAGAACCGGATGAAGTTGTTCTCCTCGCCGATGCTGAAGACGGTTGCCGGGTCATCGCCGAACACCAGTTGGTTGACGAGTGTGGGCTCGGGGTATTCGGCGGTCGTCTTCGGAGCCGCCGGATCGCTGACGTCCAGGAGCTCGATGCGGTTGCCGGTCGTGGCGGACACGCCCGCCGCGAGAGCGTGGCCGTCGGGGTGGAACTTCAGGGCCGCCACCGCCCCGAAACCCTTGGTGATGCTGGTCTTGCGCGGCTGGGTGGGCCGGTTCGGATCGGTGGTGTCCCACAGCTCCACCCCAGTACCGGTGTTACCGACCGCGAGTATCGGACTGCGAGGGCTGAAGGCCACCGAGAGCGCGTCGGCGTCCGCGAGAGTGGTCGCCAGCACTGGCCGACGCGGGTCGGTCACGTTCCACAGTCGGACGGCGTACTCGCCGTTTCCTGGGTCGATCGCAGCGGCGAGGGTGTGGTCGTCCGCGCTGAGTGAGACGGACCTGACGTCCGCCAGCCCGACGGGCAGCGTATCGACCTCGACCGGACGCCCGGGGTCGGTGAGGTCCCACCGGGTCAGGGTGGCCTTGTTCAGGGCGAACAGGGTGCGTCCGTTCGCGCTGAACGCGACGTGGCTGGGCCCGATGCCCAGTGCGGCGAGCGCCACCGGTTTGTTCGGGTCCTCGACGTTCCACAGTTGCTGCGCGGTGCCGGTCTGCCCTGCGAGCAGCAGTCGGCCATCCGGGCTGAGGACCACGTCCGACCTGGCCGGGGTGGGCAGCACGGCTGTTGTCCTGGGTCGGCTCGGCTCGCTGATATCCCAGAGCCGGACGGTGTGGTCTTCTGCGGTGCTGACCAGCAGGTGCCGGCCCGGGTGGTAGGCGAGCCGGGTCACGGTTGCGGTGTGCCCGTCGAGGTGGATGTCGTACGGTGCAGCCGCGGCGTTGTGCAGGCTGGTCCGGGCCTCTGGTGTGTCGGCGACCCGGCGGGCGGCCAGCGCAAGCTGCAGGGCCAGGCCAGGGTCTGTGCTTCGGAGCCGATCGGCGGTCGCGCTGACGGCTTTGGAGGCGAGCAGGTCCCGCTGCTGGGCTGTCACCTGGCGCTGCCACAGGGCCGTGCCACCCCCGGCGGCAGTCGCCACCAGGAAGATCGCCAGCATGCCGGCCAGTACCCGCAGCCGCCTGGCCTGGCGTTGGACGGCCCGCCGCTCGGCGTGCGCCTGGGTGATGCTCGCCTCGAGAAACGCCCGCGCTTCGGCGGTCGTTCCGTGAACGTGACCGAACTCCTCGAGCCACTGCTGGGCCGCGTCAAGCCGGACGCCACGGTATAGCGCGCCAGGGTCGCGACCGTCGCGCTCCCAGGCCTCCGCGGCCTCGTGCAAGCGCTGGCGGACCAACAGGCCCGCGCGGTCGGCCTCGATCCAGCCCTTCAGTTCAGGCCAGTGGCGCAGTAGCGCGTCATGGCTGAGCTCGGCGGTCTCGCTGTCGACGGTGACCAGTCTGTCCTGTACCAGCGCATCGAGCACCGCCGGCGCAGCCGGTCCGTCTTCGTCAAACTCGGTGAGGGGGACTCTGCGGCGGGTGTCCTCCGTGTCGTCGCCGAGCCGGACCATGCGCAGCAGAACGCGGCGCAGCACCGCCCTGCCGTCCTCGTCGAGCCGGTCGTGGGTGTGGTTGGCGGTGCGGGCAACGGCATCCCAGATCCCTCCGGCCGCCTCGTAGCCAGCCATGGTCAGCGTTCGACCCACTCGGTTCTGCCAGGTGGACAGCAGTGCGTGCGACAGCAGCGGCAGCGCCGGGCCGGCGCCGGGCCCGCCGGTCCGCAGGTCCCGCAGCACCAGATCGACAAGTCCCGGTTCCAAGGCCAGTCCGGCGAGGTACGCCGGCTTTTCGATCACGTCTCGCAGTTCGCCCGTCGTCATCGGGCCGACCAGCACCTGGGCCTCGCGCAGGGCATCGACCAACGCAGGGTACTGACCGCAATGTCCGTAGAAGTCGGCGCGCAGCCCAAGGATCACGACGGCGGGCGGAGCGTCAGCCTCCGCAGTGCGAGTGCACGCGGCGACGAGGTTCGCCACGAACACCTCACGCTGTCGTTCGTCGACGCAGAGGGTGAACAACTCCTCGAACTGGTCGATGACCAGGACCAACTGGTGTCCGTCCGCCAGCATGCCAGGTCGCCGCAGGTAGCTGGTGATCGAATGCGGGTCTTTGGTCAACGCTGTCTGGATCTCCTGCGGGTCCCCGCCGAACGTGTGGCCGAGGGCCCTCGCAAGCTCTCGTACCGGGTGCTCGCCGGGGTTGAACAGCAGATGCGACCAGCCCCGCACCTGTGGTGCGGCCGGCAGCCCTCGGTCCAGGGCCGGTCGCAGTCCCGCACGTAACAGCGAGGACTTCCCTGCTCCAGACGGGCCGACGACCATCACCGGTCCGTCCGCCACCAGTTGGGCGGACATCCGCTCAACCAGTTCCGTGACCAACCGGTCACGGCCGAAGAAGTACCGCGCGTCGTCCGCGCCGAACGAGGCCAAGCCCTGGAACGGACAGAAGTCCGACGCCCGGTCCTCGTCCTCGGGGTCGACCGGCCGGTTTGGTTCCGAAGGCGGTTGGTAAGCCTCGTTGACCGCAAGGACCAGCTCGCCAGCCCGGTCCCGCGACCGGCGGTGTGGCGGCGGGAAACCAGTGTCCCGCAGATGCCGCGACAGATACCGAAAAGCGTGATCCCAGGTCAGCAGCGGAGGCCCGCCGGGATCGCCCTCGCGCAGCAACCGGAGGAACCTGCCGCTGAACGCGGTGTTCCGCTCGCCCTCAGGCGCGAGCGCCAGTTCCTCCGGCGCGGCGGAGGCCAGCACGAAACCGCCCTGGGCGTCAGCCTGGTCGAACAATCCGGCCACCCCACCGAAGCCAGGATCCGCGCGACCGGAGAAGCAACAATCCAGCACGAGGACGATCGACCGCGCTCGGGAGGCGGCGAGCCCTGCCCGCAGAACCGCGTAGGGGAAAGCCTTGAATTCCAGGCCACGCGTCAGATGGTCAGTGATCTTGGTGGCCAGGTACAGCCTGCCGTCGAGGCCGACGAGCCCGTGGCCCACGTAGTACACGATCAGCACGCTGTCGGCTTCCTCGGCCACCGCGATAACCGCCTCGCCGAACGCGACCGGATCGCTCGGGTCGAGCAGAGTCCGCACGTTCCCGGGCACGACCACGCGGCGCAGGATCAACTCCCTTCTCAGGTCATGCGCGGTGGTCGCCGCAGCGGGCACGTCCGGCAGGACCGAGCCCTCGACATGGGTTCCGGTCGCCACAATCAGGACCCGCGTGCCGGGAGGCACGGTCTCAGCCATCGCTGGCCGGCGCTCCGGCGATCGCGGCGCGCACCTGACGTACCAGGGCTGCGACTCCGTCCGCGTCGAGGCCGTGCACGTCGGTGGCCCTGATCTCGATCGAGCTGCCGTCGGACAGAGTGACCGTGATCTCGGCGCTGCCAGTGCGCCGCCTAATCCAGGAGACCAAAGCGCTGGCCAGCACCGTAGCGATCCCGCCGGAGCCCACCGCGACGACCAGGACGTCCGTCACGGTGCCCAGCGAGCCCGTTGTGGGCGGCGATGCATCTCGGTCGACGTAGCCGCTCAGCTCTGGCTCGGCCCGCAGCCAGCCAAGGAGGGCAGTGGCCTGAGCGCCGGCCTCCACCCGAATCCGCAGCGTGTCATCCATCGCAGCCCCAAAACATCGACGTGTGGCGTTGCAGATTCGATGATGGTCTTTGATTTCCGGATTGACTGCGATCTGTCGGGATCCGGTCCTAACAGCCTTTCAGCTAGGGCTTGCAACGTTTCAACTCGCTGTGCTGCTGTTGGCAGGCCTGTTCCGCTGCAGGTCCGCACAGGCTCCGGCGACGTCGGCCGCATGCGTGGCATCGCATCGGCATCCTTAAATGCCGCCGGAGTGCTGAATGGGGTCACCGAGGACGACGTCAGGAATTGGCTTCGGCCGCATGACGGTCACGGGTGGCGACCAGGGTGCCGAGTGCGCCGGCCGCCACGGTCAGGCCGGCTGCGGTGACCAGGGGGTGGCGGGACATCCAGGCTTGAGGGCTGTGGCGGTGTGAGCGCCCGGTGAAACTGCCCCGCGCGCCGAAGTCGTGGCCGTTCGGGCCGTCCATCGGGTGCCACAGGTTCGCGGGCCGGCGCGGATCGGTCGACTGCCGGGTCTGCTGCGACTGGTACCCGGTCCGGGCCAGGTACCGGTCGAGCAACCCGGGAGCGATCCGATTCCCCAGGATGGTCAGGACAGTGGAGATGCCCACCCAGTACTCACGGCGTCCGGGCCGGTCCGCAGCACCTACGATCGCTCGGGCGGCGACCTCGGGCTCGTAGATCGGCGGCACCGGCTGGGCATGCCGGGGCAACCGGGTCAGCAGCCAGTCGAACTGGGGCGTGTTGACTGCCGGCAGGTGCACCATTGTCACTTTCACATTGCTCTTGTCATGCATCAGTTCGCAGCGCAGCGATTCGGTGAATCCGACGATCGCGTGCTTGGCCCCGCAGTAGGTGGCCTGCAGAGGGATTCCCCGGTACGCCAGCGCCGATCCCACCTGCACGATCGTCCCTCGGTCCCGAGGCGTCATGTGGGCCAGCGCGACCCGGGTGCCGTGCACGTACCCCAGATAGGTGACCTCCATCGCACGCCGGAACTCCTCCGGCCGGGTCTCCTGGAAGGGCGAGAACACGGAGCTGAAGGCGTCGTTGATCCACAGGTCGATCGGCCCCAGTTCGTCCTCCACCCGCTGCCCGGCCGCGACCACCTGGTCGTACTCGGCCATGTCCACCTCGATTGGCAGTGCCCGGCTGCCGTACGCGCCTACCTCGGCTGCGGCGGCGTCCAGCCCCGTACGCCCCCTGGCCAGCAGCGCGATGGCGATTCCCCGCCGGGCGAGCAGCCGGGCGGTGGCCCGGCCCACGCCGGCGCTGGCTCCCGTGATCACCGCAACCCCTGCGTCCCGCCCGGATCGCCGCATGTCGCCCCTCCCGGCCTGGCCTCTACCGCCAGCTACCCGGTACCCGACGAGGTAACCGCGCCGAGTCGAGGTGTCCGGCGAACCGGCACGCGTCGTCCCTGCGACCATGCGGTGAGACGCGGGAGTGGGCCATCACGAGGGCCCGGGCCAGAACGGCCGAGGAGGTCGCGGCGCAGCTGTCCGACCGCTACGCCCTGCCCGTCCCCCGCGACGTCGGCCGGTGAGACTCGGCGTTGGAGATCGCGTGCCCGGTGGCGCCCCGCCCAACGGGACGCCGCGGGCTGCTGCGCAGCCTGGCGGGGTTCGCCCCGTCCATCGGTTGCTTGTTTCCGGCGCGCTCAGCGCACCCGGTACCCCTCCGCCTCAGTCTCGCGCAGTTCCAGCCCGTGACCGGGCCGATCCAGCACTGCCGGTGCGCTGCCTCCCGCCGCGGGCACCGCTCCATCGAAGAGCATGGACTCGATCCGCACGTGGTCGTGGAACCATTCCAGATGCCGCAGGTTCGGCGTCGCGGCGGCAACCGGCAGATGCTGGTGGGGTGCGCAGTGCGCGGAGACCTCCAGGCCGGCCGCGTCGGCGACGGCCGCCGCGCGCAGGAACTCGCTGATCCCGCCGCACCGGGTGACGTCGATCTGGAGGCAGTCGACGTACGGGGCCATCCGGTGGAAGTAGGCCAGGTCGAAGCCGTATTCGCCGGCCGCCACGTCGGGCAGCACCTGGTCGCGGAGCAGACCGAGCCCGACGAGGTCGTCGGAGCTGACCGGTTCCTCGTACCAGCGCACGTCGAGGTCGGCGGCCGCCAGGGCCACCCGGACGGCCTGCTTGCGCTGGTAGCCGCCGTTCGCATCGACGTAGAGCTCGGCGTCGTCGCCGATGGTGCGCCGGGCGGCCGCCATCCGGGCGAGGTCGTGGGGCACCTCCGTCCCCCAGGACTCCCCGATCTTGATCTTCACCCGTGGGATGCCCTCGTCGTGCACCCAGCCGGAAAGCTGCCGATGCTGACGCTCGGCGTCGTAGGTGGTGAAGCCGCCGCTGCCGTACACCGGGACCTGCCGGCGGGCGGTGCCGAGCAGGCGGGCCAGCGGCAGGCCGTGGCGGCGGGCCTTGAGGTCCCAGATCGCGCAGTCGGCGGCGGACAGCGCCAGCCCGGCCACGCCGGGCCGTCCCGCGTTGCGCAGCCGCCGCTGCATGGCTGACCACGCGGCCGGCACGTCGTCCGGGTCGAGTGTCGCCACCACGGGTGCGAGCAGGTCGGTGACGACCGGCACCACCGCGCTCGGTCCGTACGTCCAGCCGGTGCCGGTCTCGCCGTCGGCCGCCGCTCGGACCAGCACGAGGGTGGTGTCGGTCCAGGCGAGGGTGCCGTCTCCCTCGGGTGCGTCGGTCGGCACCCGGTATGCCGCCGCGTCGAGTCGCAAGGCCGGTCACCGCCGCCGCTGCCGAACGGCCAGCGCGATGACCGGGGCGAGCGCGGCCAGGCCGACGAGTCCGGCGGCGAACAGCCGGGCCGTGCGGGAGGGCTTGTCCGGCCGCCGCGCCCACCGCTGTTCCGGGCGGTCGTCGACCGGGTCGCCGTGCAGACCGGCGCGGAGCAGCTCGGCGAGGTGGATCGCCCCCCGACCGCTGGCGGCTCCCTGCGCGACCTGGGTACGGCAGCTGAAACCGTCGGCCAGGATGACGTCGGTGTCGGCGGCGGCCCGGACGGCCGGGAGGAGAACCCGCTCGGCGCACGCCTCGGAGACCTCGTAGTGCCCCGCCTCGAAGCCGAAGTTGCCGGCCAGTCCGCAGCAGCCGGAGTCGAGGATGTCCGCCTGGACTCCCACTGCGGTGAGTACTGCCTGGTCGGCGGCAGTGCCGAGGATGGCGTGCTGGTGGCAGTGTGTCTGGATCAGCGCATGCGCCGGCAGCGACGGCGGTCGCCAGCCCGGCGTGTGCTCGTGCAGCAGCTCGGCCAGGGTGACCGTCTGCTTCCGCAGCCGGGAGACATCTTCGTCGTCGGGGAACAGTTCGTGGGCGTCGCTGCGGAACACGGCCGTGCAGCTCGGCTCCAGGCCCACCACCCGGGTGCCGGCCCGCAGATGCGGACGGAGTGCGTCCACGGTCCGTTGGAGCACCCGCTTGGCGACGCCGAGCTGGCCCGTGGAGATCCAGGTCAGGCCGCAGCAGACTGGCTGGTCCGGCACCCGCACCCGCCAGCCGGCCGCCTCCAGCACCTCGACCGCGGCCTGCCCGACGCCGGGGTGGAAGTGGTTGGTGAAGGTGTCGGGCCAGAGCAGCACCTCGCCGCGGGAGCCGTCCCCGTTCGGCGTCCGGCGGGTGAACCAGCGTTGGAACGACTCCGGCGCGAAGAGGGGGATGTCCCGGCGGCGGTCGATGCCACCGACCAGCTTGGCGAGCCGATCCGGTCCGGGTGCCTGGGTCAGCGCGTTCACCACGCGTGGCGCGCGGGCGGCAACCGCGGCCAGCGCCGGCAGCCAGCCCATCGAGTAGTGCGACCGGGGGCGTAGCCGCCCCTGGTAGTGGTGGGAGAGGAATTCCGCCTTGTACGTCGCCATGTCGACGTTGACCGGGCAGTCCGCCTTGCAGCCTTTGCAGGCCAGGCAGAGGTCCAGGGCGTCCCGGACGGCCTCGGAGCGCCAGCCGTCGCCGATGACCCCGCCCCGGGCGGTGCCGTCGAGCATCTCGAACAGCAGCCGGGACCGGCCCCGGGTCGAGTGCTCCTCCTCCCGGGTGACCATGTACGACGGGCACATGACGCCGCCGTGCTGTCGCCGGCACTTGCCGACGCCGACGCAGCGCAGCACCGCCCGGCCGAAGCTGCCGGAGTCATCGGGGTAACGGAAGTGGGTCAGCACGCCGCCGTGGTTGTAGTCGACCCCGATCCGCAGGTGGCTGTCCAGCGGGTAGGGGCCGACGACCTTGCCCGGGTTCATCCGGTCGTCCGGGTCGAAGATGGCCTTGAGCTGGCCGAACGCGCGGACCAGTCGTTCGCCGTACATCTTTGGCAGCAACTCGCCCCGGGATTGTCCGTCGCCGTGCTCCCCGGAGAAGGATCCGCCGTACGACACCACGAGGTCCGCGGCGCGCTCGATGAACGAGCGGAACTGACGCACGCCGTCGGCGGTGGTCAGCTTGAACGGAATCCGGGTGTGCACGCAGCCCTGTCCGAAGTGCCCGTACAGCGACGCCTGTTCGAAGCCGTACTCCCGGAACAGACGGTCGAGATCGCGCAGATAGTCGCCGAGCCGGTCCGGTGGGACGGCTGAGTCCTCCCAGCCCTCCCAGGTGTCGTCCTCGCCGGGCACGCGGGCGGTCGCGCCGAGGCCGGATTCGCGGACCCGCCACATCTGTTCCTCGTGGGCCTCGTCGTCGAATCGGTGCACATGCGGCCCGGCCTCGCGTCGCATCGCGGCGAGCATCCGGGCGAGGGCGTCCTCCGCCTCCTGCGGTGTGTCGCCACCGAGCTGGACCATCAACCAGCCGCCGCCCTTCGGAAGCAGGTGCACCGCGGCGGGGTGCATGTGCTTGCGCTTCTCGAAGTTGATCAGTTTGTCGTCGAGCCCTTCGAGGGCGATCGGGTTGTGCGGCAGGATGTGCTTCACGTCGTCGGCCGCGGCGGCGATGTCCTGGTAGCCGAGGAAGACCATCACCTTGGCCGGGACCACCGGGACGAGCTTGAGCCGGGCCCGCAGCACGGTGACCAACGTGTTCTCCGAGCCGACCAGGGCCTGCGCGACGTGGAAGTTCCTCTCCGGCAGCAGGCTGTCCAGGTTGTAGCCGGAGACCCGCCGGGGGATGTCCGGGTATCGGGTGCGGATGTCGCTCAGGTACTCGTCCCGTAGCGCCCGCAGCTGGCGGTAGATCTCGGCTTGGCGGCCGCTCCGGCGCTGGATCTCGGCGTACTGCTCGTCGTTGGTCTCGCCGACCCACATCCGGGTGCCGTCGTAGAGCAGTACCTCCATCTCGACGAGGTTGTCGACGGTCTTGCCGGTGCGCTGTGCCGTCGCCCCGCAGGAGTTGTTTCCGATCATCCCCCCGATGGTGCAGTGGTTGTGGGTCGCCGGCTTGGGGCCGAACTCCAACCCGTACGGGGCCAGCAACTCGTTGAGCGTGTCGAGCACGATGCCCGGCTCAACCAGGCAGGTCTTCGCCTCGACGTCCACGTCGAGCAGCCGGTTGCAGTACTTCGACCAGTCGATCACGACGGCGGTGTTCGTGCACTCGCCGGCCAGGCTCGTGCCGCCACCGCGGGACAGCACCGGCACGCCCGTCTGGCGGCACACCTCGATCGCGGCGACGGCGGCCTCGACGGTACGGGGCACGACCACGCCGAGCGGGATCTGGCGGTAGTTGGAGCCGTCGGTGGAGTAGGCGCCGCGTGAGCCGGCGTCGAACCGGACCTCGCCGTCGACCACGGGGCGCAGCCGTGCGGCCAGGGCGTCGAGGTCCACGCCCGTGGCCGGCGCGGGCGCCCGGGTCACCGGGTCGGGCAGCGCGACCGGTGTAGCGGCGACCCGGGTCATGACCGCAGCTCGTTGAGCTTGTCTCGAGTGACGGTGGCCAGCGTCGCGACCTTGTGCGGCTGTCCGCGCAGGAACGCCTCAGTGAAGTGCTTCGCCTGGTCGTACCTGACCTTTCCGGGCATCGGCGGTTCGTTCGGGTTGACGTCACAGTCCACGAGCGCCGGGCCCGGGTGGGCGAGGGCCTCCCGAATCACCTCGGGCAACGCCTTCGGGTCGGTGACCTTCGCGCCGTAGCCGCCGCAGGCGCGGGCCCAGGCGCCGAAGTCTGCCTCCGGCTGGCGGTGTCGCACCGCGTACTCGGGATAGCCGAGGATGATCTGCTCCCAGAGGATCTGCCCGTACGAGTTGTTGTTGTTGACGATCACCTTGATCGGCAGTTCGTGCCGCACGGCGGTGAGGAACTCGGCCATCAGCATGGCGAACCCGCCGTCACCGACGAAGGCGATCACCTGCCGGCCCGGATACGCGTGCTGCATGGCGACCGCATACGGCAGGCCCGGCGCCATCGTGGCCAGGTTGCCCGACAGGTAGAACTCCCGCCCGCCCCGGATGGTCCAATGCCGGGCCGCCCAGGTGGCGATGGTGCCGGAGTCACAGGTCAGGATCGCGTCGGAGGTGGCCGCTTCGTCGACGCAGCTGATCAGGTACTGCGGGGCGATCGGCTCCCGCGCCGGATCCTGTAGCGCGACCATGTCCGAACGCCACGCATCCCGCTCCCGCTGGTACTTCGTCAGGAAGGACCGGTCCGACCGGTGCTGGAGCATCGGCAGCAACTGCTGCAACGCCAGCCGGGCGTCGGCGGTGAGCGCCGCGTCGACCGGCAACCGCATGCCGATCAGGCTGGCGTCGATGTCGATCTGCACCACGCGGGCCTGCCCCGGCTTCGGCAGGTACTTCCCGTACGGGAAGGACGTGCCGACCATGAGCAGGGTGTCGCACTCCTCCATCAGTGCCTCACTCGGCTTCGTGCCGAGCAGGCCGAGGCCGCCGGTGGTGAGTGGATGGTCGTCGGGCACCACCATCTTGCCCGGCAGCGTCTTGACGATCGGGCTGGCCAGCGCCTCCGCCACCGCGATGACCTCGTCACGGGCGTGCCGGGCGCCCACGCCGACGAGCATGGCCACCTTCGTGCCGGCGTTGAGCACCTCCGCCGCCCGGGCCAGATCGGCCTGCTCCGCCGGTACCGCCGGCAGCGACACCACCGCCCTGCTCATCGGCGGCTCACCCGGGCTGACGTGCCGGTACGGGTCCTCGTCGGCTGCGGCGACCTGCACGTCGTTCGGGAAGGTCAGGTGGGCCACCGTCCGCATGGCAAGGGCGTGGCGGATCGCGATGTCCACCACTCCGGGCACCTGCTGCGGATTGGTGACCATCAGGTTGTAGGCCGCCACGTCCTGATAGAGCAGCGGGGTGTGCACCTCCTGCTGGTAATGCGAGCCGAGCACCGACGTCTCCTGCATGCCCGTGATCGCCAGCACCGGCACATGGTCGAGCTTCGCGTCGTACAGCCCGTTGAGCAGGTGGATGGCTCCCGGTCCCGACGTGGCGGCACAGACGCCGATACGGCCGGTGGCCTTGGCGTAACCGGTGGCCATGAAGGCGGCTGCCTCCTCGTGGTGCACCAGGACGAACCTGAGCTTCTCCCGCTGCCGGCGGAATCCCTCCATCAGGCCGTTGATGCCGTCGCCCGGCAGGCCGAAGACGGTGTCGACGCCCCACTCCACCAACCGTCGGGCCACGCTCTCGCCAACGATCTCCTGCACCTCACGCCTCCCGATCATGGAGTTTCCCGGTTCGCGGCCCTGTCGACGTCGACCCGCTCGGGCCGATGGACCGCGATCCCTTCCGCTCCGGCCGCTCTATCGGAGACGGGGTGCCAGCAGACCCCTACTCACCTGCCGCGAGGCGGTCATGGCCGCCCTGAATTCTCCGGCAACCAGCCGGATCCCTCACCGATAACTCCGAAATGACCGCATTTAGCGGAGGCCAGCGCACCTGGGCAGCCCCCGAACCTCACGGGCGCGACAGCATCTGAAACTGTCGCCCGGCATCGTGCGGCACGTTGAACAGGTCGGTCAGGTCGGCCCGATCTCCGGGTCGGCGGACCCGCGGAGGGTCACCTGCGGCGGCCGAGGCGAGTCGCCAGATAACCGATGATCAGCCCGACGACCAGGATGCTGACGGTACGCCCGGTGGCGACCGCGCGGAGCCGGGACAAGCCCTCCCGGGGATCGACGACCGCACCCGCCACATTGCCGGCCGTGCCGACAACGACGTCACCCATCCGGCCCCTGTCCATTCCCCTGCCGCCCCTTCTGCCGGTCCCACTGCTGCCAGCCGTACCCGTCGCGGCCGGCACCAAACGCCGCCTCCCCGCGCCCACCCGCAGGTTGCGGCGGTGCGGGCCGGTGCAGACCGCGCTCACCGCCGCTCCGGTTCGTCTCCGTCCACGCCACGCTGTCGGTCACGCCGCTGCCGCAGGGCCGCCGTCAGCAGTGAGACGCCCAGCGCGGCGTTGCCCCACCGCCGCAGCGCGGTGCGGACCCGGCGCGACGGCGGGGGCGGGCCGGGCACCGCCACGTGGTCGATCCCGGGGTACGCGAGCCGGGCCGCGTCGGCGGCCTCCTGCTCGCTCAGCACCGCGCGGTTGCCGAGAATCGCCACGCCGGCCGGCTCGTCGCGGTAACGCCAGCGCCACACGTCGCCGTCGGGCCACAGTTCGATCCGCTCCCCCGGGCGGTCCGGCGCCGGCAGTTCCGGCTCGTCGGCCATGGCCTCCGCGTCGCTGGGGTCCGACGGCTGCCGGGCGGCCCGCAGGTCGGCCCGAGTCAGTTCACCCAGGCGGGCCGCGTCGCCGCGACGCAGTGCCCGGGCCACCAGGAAAGCCGAGGCCCCCGCGAGCACCGGCAGCACAAGGACCAGCACACGCAGCAGGTTGAGCAGGTCGTACACCGGCACTCGGAGCAGCCGGGCGAGGATGTCGTCGCCGGCCGCGACGACCAGCACCCCGAAGAAGGTCAGGGCCATCACGCCCACGCCCATCCGGACCGGGTGATCGCGGGGCCGGTCGAGCAGCTGGTGTGGGCGGCGATCGCCGGTGCACCACCGCTCGATGAACGGCCAGGCGTACAGGGCGAGGAACGTGACGCCGCCGAGGACCACGCCGGGGAAGAACGGCGCCGGCACCAGGTGGCCGGCGATGTGGATCTCCCAGGCGGGGAACAGTCGAAGTGCCCCGTCGCCCCAGGCGACGTACCAGTCGGGCTGCGCGGGTGAGGTGGACTCGGCCGGGGCGAACGGCCCGTAGAGCCAGACCGGGTTGATCTGCACGAGTCCACCGAGGGCGAACAGCACCGCCAGCACCCAGAGGAACAGCGCCAGCGACCGCAGGGCGTAGCTGGGGTAGAGCCGGGAGCCGACGACGTTGTGCTCGGTACGCCCCGGGCCGGGGAACTGGCTGTGCTTCTGCCGGACGATCATCGCCAGGTGCACGGAGACGAGGGCGACCAGCACCGCGGGGACCAGAAGCACATGGGTGACGAACATCCGTGGGATCATCTCGTCGGACGGGAACTCGCCGCCGAGGCCGAGTGCGGCCAGCCAGGAACCGACCAGCGGGATCGACTCCACCACCGAGACGATGATCCGCAGGCCGAGACCGGAGAGCAGGTCGTCGGGCATGGAGTAGCCGGTGAATCCGTTCGCCAGGGCCAGCAGGAGCATGGTCACGCCGACCAGCCAGTTCAGCTCCCGAGGCTTGCGGAACGCGCCGGTGAAGAAGACCCGCACCAGATGCACCAGGATCGCCGCGACGAAGATCAGGGCTGCCCAGTGGTGGGTCTGCCGGATCAGCAGCCCGGCCCGGACGTCCCAGCTCAACCGGACCGTGGAGGCGTATGCCGCGGAGGTGGTGGTGCCGTCCAGCGGGGCGTACGAACCGTGGTAGACGCGGTCGGCGGAACTGGCCTCGAAGAACAGGGTCAGGTAGATGCCGGTGAGGATGAGCGCGACGAAGGAGTAGAGAGCGATCTCGCCGAGCATGAACGACCAGTGGTCCGGGAACACCTTCGCCAGCGCCCGACGGGTCAGCGGGGAGAGCCGCAGCCGGTCGTCCATCGCGCGGGCCAGCCGGTCGAAGATCATCGCCGGCTCCAGAAGCCGGCGCCGGGCGGCGTGGTGAAGTCGCCGCTGGCGCGCAGGTAGCCGTCGGGTCCGACCTCGATGGGCAGGCCGGGCAGCGGCCGGGCAGCGGGCCCGGCAACCGGGGTGGCGTCGGCGAACAGATCGAACGACGACTGGTGGCAGGGACAGAGCAGCCGGCCGGTTCCCTTGAGGTAGAGCCGCACCGGGCAGCCCGCGTGGGTGCAGAGCAGCGAGTAGACGACCAGTCCCGCGAGGTGGCCGGCCGACGGGGGCCGACTGAACCGCTCGGGCTGCAGCCGTACCGCGAAGGCGGGGGCGTCGCCGGCCTCGGTGCCGCCCTCGGGAAACACCCCCACCACGGTGCCGGCCGGCACGTCCGCCGGCCGCAGTGGCCGTCCGTCGACGGTCAGCAGCCGCACACCTGGCCCCCACGGGGTGTCCCTGCGCGCCCGTACCGGCCCGGTGCGGTCCCACGGCAGCAGCGACCGGAGGGGGAACAACCCGGCGACGCCGAGCGCGGTCAGCGCCAGCCCGAGCGTGGCGAGCAGACCACGGCGGCGGATCGGGCTGTCCGGTGCGGTGAACACCGCCGCGGTCAGGGCCTGCTCGGCGGGGGGCGAGGTGAAGCCCTCGTGCTCCTCGACGTAGCCGCCGACCGGCACCAGCCGTCGTCCCCAGATTGCCAGGCCCGTCGCCAACCCGGCGAACGCCACCCCCAGGCAGACCCCTTCCCACTGGGTCTGGCCGCCGAGACCGTAGGTGACCGCGAAGCCGACGGCACCGGCCGCGCTGACCAGGAAGGACAGGATGATCCGGCCGTTCACTGTGGGTGGCGCGGCCGGCACTCGTGCACGCCGGCTCATTCGCCCGCTCTCCCGCCCAACCAGCGGGCCGCCGCCACGAGCAGCCCAAGGGCGATGATCCAGGCGACGAGTCCTTCGGCCAGGGGCCCCAGCCGGCCCACCGGGTTGCCGCCCCGGTCCAGGTCCTCGGCGCGCAGTCGCCGGACGTAGGTGGCCAGGTCGTTCACCTGCTCGTCGGTGAGGACCTGGCTCGGGAAGACCGGCATGAGACCGGGACCGACCCGGATCGCCTCGGCGACCTGCACCGAGGTCGCCTCGTACAGCGGCGGGGCGATCCAGCCGTTGGTCAGGGGCGCCCCGGAGCCGGTGGCGCCGTGACACGGAGCGCAGTTCGCGGCGTACAGTTCCCGGCCGGCGGCGAGGTTGCCCGGCGCCACGCGGGGGATCTGGGGGCCGCCGCCGAAGCTGGCGACATGGTCGACCAGGGCAGCGATCTCGTCGGCGGAGAAGACCGGTTCGCTGCGGCGCGGCTGCTGGATCTCGTCGGGGATCGGCATCCGCCCGGTGGAGAGCTGGAAGTCCACCGACGCCGGTCCGACACCGACCAGCGACGGGCCGCGCTGGGCACCCTGCCCCTGTTGGCCGTGGCAGCTGGCGCAGTTCTGCCGGAACAGTTCCTCCCCCCGCCCACCACCGCGCGCCGCGCCGCTCGGAGCGGGTGCGGCGGAACCGGAGGGCGTGGGGGCCGCGGGAGCGGCGAGGGCTGCGGGACCGGCCGCCAGGCTGAGGGCCGCACCGAGGGCGACCGCTCGTCCCGGGTGCCACCACCGGCGCGTCAACCGGTACGTCCCCGTGCCCACGACTCAGTCCAGCGTGTACAGGTAGGCGGCGATGTCCTGGGCGTCGACCGGGCTCACGCCCAGGTCCGGCATCGCGTTACCGGGTACCACCGCCTGCGGGTCGGTGATCCAGTGCTGCAGGTTGTCGGCGTTGTTCACCAGCTTCCCGGCGATGTACGAGCGTGAGCCGAACCGGGTCAACGGGGGACCGACGAGACCGTTGGCCCGGTTGACGCCGGGAATCGTGTGGCAGGAGCCGCAGCCGTACTGGGCGATGAGCGTGGCGCCCCGGTCAGGCCGGCCGTCGCGGACCTCCGGCGGTGGCGGCGCGGAGGTGCGCGCGCAGCCGGGCAGGGTGAGCGGCAACGGCAGCGCCACCAACAGCAGCCAGCGGTGGAGATTGCGGCTCATGGCACGACTCTGCCGCTGTGGGCCACCGCCGGGCGGGCGGACTCGGGTGAGGTCACCCGCTCGGGGCGCTGCCGCTGCATACCGAGGAGCCAGCGCAGGAACCCGGTCAGGGTGACGGCGAGCACCGCCGCGTCCATCGGTCCCCACATCAGCAGCCCGGCCAGCTGCTGGTCGGCCAGCGGGTCGGGCCCGAGGACGCTCGCCGGATAGATGGGCTGCGGTGCGAAGGTCAGCACCGCCCCGAGCGCGGACGCCGGCAGCGTTGCGCCCACCAGCAGCAGCATTCCGGCGGGGACTGGCAACCGGTGCCGCGGTGCTCCGACCAGTGGCGCCCACAGCAACCAGGCCGAGCCGATGAAACAGAGGTGCTCGACGGCGTGCGCGACCGGCTGCCGTTCGGCGCTGGCATACGGCGTGGGCAGATGCCAGAACCAGAGCGCCACGGCGTGGATTCCGCCGGCGGTGAGCGCCAGCACGGCCGGTCGCCGAAGCCAGCGGAATGGCCCGGACACCCGCAGCCGGGCCAGCCGGCGGCGTGGCGCCGACGGGCAGGCCAGGGTCAGCGGCAGGCCTGCGGCCCCGGCGGCAAGCAGCGGGCCGGCGCCGAGCAGCAGCAGCATGTGCTGGGTCATGTGTCCGGCGAAGGACCGTTCGGCGAGGTCGGTGAGGGGCCCGTCCTGCGTGGCGAGTACGCAGAGCAGGCCGGCGCCGAAGGCAGCCACCCGCCAGCCGGACAGCACGCGGCCGGGTCCCCGGCGCGCCCACAGCTCGTGCACTCCCCTGCCGTAGCCGGCGGCGAGCAGGGCCAGGGTGGCGGCGAGCAGCATGGCGAGCAGCCCGGCCACCATGTCGTCGCCGCCGGTGGTGGTGCCGGTCGCGTTCAGCGCAGGCACGGCGGCAGCACCAGCAGGGCGATGCCGCCCAGCACGATGATGGTCAGGAACAGCAGGTTGGACCAGATGGCGACAACCGCGGCCATCCGGCCGCGGCCCACCGGCCGCTCGTCGAGCCCGTTCGGCGGGTGCGTGGTGCGCCGCCAGACGAGCGCGGCGGCCAGCAGGGCACCGACGGTCGCCAGGGCGGGCAGCACTATGGCGACCGCGATGACGGCCCGCAGCGGCAGCGCCCCGATCTGCTCCCGGCCGCCGGCGCAAGCCAGCTCGTCCACGCTCCACGCGGCGAGCAGGTGCACCGCCCAGGCGATCGCGCCGCCGAGCACCGCATACCAGAAGAGCAAGCCACCGGCGAGGCGGGCGCGGGGGCCGGGGTGGGTGCTCATCACAGGCTCGGCGACAGGTAGACGGTGAACAGGATCGCTGCCCAGACGAGGTCGACGAAGTGCCAGTAGATGGCCGCGTTGCGTACCCGCTCGTGGCGGTGGGCGCCGAAGCTGCCACCGCGCAGGGAGGCGGCGAGCAGCCAACTGATCATGGTCAGGCCGACCAGCACGTGCAGGCCGTGGAACCCGGTGATCAGGTAGAACAGTGAGCCGTACGCGTTGGTGGTCATGGTGAACTCGCGCAGTTTCTCGGCGTACTCGCCGGCCTGCAGGGTCAGGAAGGTGACGCCGAGGACGATGGTGGCAGCCAGCCCGGAGCGCATCCGCCAGCGTTGCCCCTTGCGGATGCCGCGCTCAGCCCAGATGACGGGCAGGCTGCTGGGGAGCAGTACCGCGGTCATGACCAGCGGGACGAGCAGCTTAGGTTTGCCGATGCCGTCGGGGGGCCACGGTCCGCCGTACTGGAACCGCAGGTAGAAATAGCTGCCGAGCAGGCAGGCGAACAGGGTCGCCTCGGTGGCCACGAACATCACCATTCCCCACCAGCCGGTCGACCGGCCCACCGGCAGTTCGGTGGTCAGCGCCTCCGTGCCGGTGGTGGCGGCAACGCCTCCCCGCACGCTCATGGCTGCACTCCGAGTTCCCGTTCGGGCTGTCGGGGTGGCCAGAGCCAGACGGCGATGGTGGCCGCCACGGCGGTCGCCGCGACGGCGGCGACCGGATACCAGGCGACGAGCATCGCGATGAAGAAGACCAGCATCGCCGAGGCGAGCAGCAGCGGTTGCAGAGAGGACTCGGGCATCTCCACCGCCCGCTCGCGGCGACCGTCGAGTTCGCTGGTGACCAGTGTCCTGCGTCCGTCGGCGAGGATCCGGTCCCCGGTGACGCCGCCGTCGATGGATTCCCGGCTGGCCGCGTCCCACGTCGGATGCACGCTGCGCACCTCGGGCAGGACGGGAAAGTTGTACGGCTTGGGCGGTGAGTCGGTGGACCATTCCAGGCTGTCGCCGCCCCAGGGGTCCGGCGGTGCGGGCCGCCCACGGCGGATCGCGTGCACCACGCCGACCAGCACCAGCAGCAGCCCGAGGGCGAGCAGGTAGGACCCGCCGGTGCTGACGAGGTTCCAGCCGTCCCAGCCGGGCTCGCTGCGGTAGGTGTAGACCCGCCTGGGCATGCCGAACAGCCCGTACAGGTGCATGGGGAAGAAGGTGACGTGCATGCCGGCGAAGACCAGCCAGAACGCCCACCGGCCGAGCTTCTCGTGGTACATCCGGCCGGTGATCTTGGGTAGCCAGTAGTAGATGCCGGCGAGCATGGGGAACACCGCCCCGCCGATGAGGACGTAGTGGAAGTGGGCCACGACGAAGTAGGAATCGGTGACCTGCTGGTCGAAGGCGGTCAGCGCGAACATCGTCCCGGTGAACCCGCCGAGTACGAACGTCACGATGAACCCGATCAGAAACAGCATCGGCACCTTGAGCACGAGCCGGCCAAGCGCCATCGTGGCCAGCCAGGCGAAGATCTGGATCCCCGACGGGATGGTGATGATGGCGCTGGCCGCGCTGAAGAAGCTGTACGACAGTCGTGGCAGGCCGGTGGCGAACATGTGGTGCACCCAGACGCCGAACGAGATGATCGAGATGGCGACGATGGCGAACACGATGAGCGGGTAACCGACCACGCCGCGCCGGGTGAACGCGGGCAGCACCGCCGAGACGATGCCCAGGGCCGGCATGACGATGATGTAGACGTCGGGATGCCCGAAGATCCAGAACAGGTGTTGCCAGAGCAGCACGTTGCCGCCGGCGTCGGGGTCGAAGAAGTGGGTGCCGAAGCGCCGGTCGAGGAAGAGCATGGCGTTGTCGAGGTTCAGCGCCGGCAGCGCGAAGATCACCATGAAGGCGGTGGCGACGATCGCCCAGACGAACAGCGGCACCCGGTTCAGCGACATGCCGGGCGCACGCAGCTTGAGCGCGGTGACGATAAAGTTGATCGATCCGGCGGTGGTGGCGATACCGAGGAACAGCAACCCCAGGCTGTAGACGTCCATGTGCAGGCCGGGGGTGTTCGTGCGCCCGGTCAGCGGCACGTAGGCGAACCAGCCGCCGTTGGGGGCGGCGCCGAAGGGCAGGCTGGCCCACATGAACAGCCCGGAGAACAGGAACACCCAGTAGCCGAGCGCGTTGAGCTTCGGAAACGCCATGTCCCGGGAGCCGATCATCAGCGGAACCAGGAAGTTGCCGAACCCGAACAGCATCGGGGTGGCGAACAGGAAGATCATCGCCGTGCCGTGCATGGTGAACAGCTGGTTGTACTCCTCCGGGGAGAGCAGCCCGGACTCCGGGCGGGCCAGTTGGGTACGCATGGCCAGCGCGCTCAGGCCGGCGAGGGTGAAGAAGAAGCCGGCGGTGACCAGGTAGCGCCGGCCGATCCTCTTGTGGTCGACGGTGCTGAACCAGGAGCGCAGCGAGGGACGTTCCCCCCAGTGCGCCTCCAGTGCCGCCAACTCCTCCCGGCTGACGCCGGACGCCGGTGTCGCGGTCGTGGACATCCTTCCCTCCCTCCGCCTACTTCAGCGACTGCAGGTACGTGATCAGGTCCGGCAGCCGGCCCGGCTCCACCGGCTGCGGCGGCATGCGGTTGCCCGGTTTGACCGTCTGCGAGTTGGCGATCCAGCCGCCGAGGTGGCCGCCGTCGTTGGGCACCGCCCCGGCTCCGATGCTCCAGCGGGAGCCGACGTCGGACAGGTCTGGTCCGACCCGGCCGTTCGCGTCGGTCCCGCGGACGGCATGGCAGCCGGCGCAGGTGCCCCGCACGAACGCCTCCTTGCCGCGGCGCTGGGCGTCGGTCTGCGGGGCGGGAGCCGGCGCGGAGAGCCGGGCCACCCAGGCGTCGAATGCCGGCCGGGGTTCAGCGACGACCATGAAGGCCATGTGGGCGTGCTGGGTGCCGCAGTACTCCGCGCACTGACCCCGGTAGCTGCCGGTCCGTTCGGCGTGCAGCCAGGTTTCCCGTACCTCGCCGGCGATGAGATCGGTCTTGGGCATCAGTTGCGGCACCCAGAAGCTGTGCAGCACGTCCGCGGTACGCAGCCGGACGCGCACCTTCTCCCCCACCGGGATGTGCAGCTCATTGGCGGTGGCACCGTCGACACCCGGGACCCGTACCTCCCACCACCACTTGTGGCCGGTGATCTCGATGGTCGGCGCGTGCGGGCCCGGGTCGTCGCCGAGCGCGGCGAGGTCGCGCAGGCCGATGGCGTAGACGGCCACCAGGATCACCAGCGGTACGCCCGCGCCGGCGACGGTGACGAAACGCAGCGGCTGCCCGTGCCGGATGCGGACGTGGGGGCCGCGGCGAACCAGCAGCGCCCACGCCAACACGACCATGACCTCGGCGAATACGGCGATGGAGATCCAGAACAGCAGCCACCACAGGTTGGCGACCCGCCCTGCCCCGGCGCCTGCGGGGTCCAGTGTCGACGGCGCACCTGCGGAGCAGCCGGCGAGGGCCAACCCGCCACCCAGCACCACGACCGGGAGCAGCCCTCGGCGGCGCTGTGGTCCGGGGTGCGTCGTCGCATCGCCTCTCGTATCCACCGGCACCGACACTAGCGATTACTGAGGTTTATATCCTCTCTTACCCACATGTCGCTGGTATCAGCTTTCGTCCGTTTACAGTTGATGTTCGGCACCAGCTGGGCAAGCGCCGACGGCGCGGACAGGAAGATCATGCCAACCACCGCGGACTTGACCGCCGACAATCCACGGGGCGCCCACGCGCGCCGCACGACGGCCTGGATCGCCGGCGGGCTCGCCGCCGCGGCCGGGCTCACCGGTGGACTCCTGGCACCGGCCGACGCCGTGCAGGGACAGGCGCAACGGCTGATGTACCTGCACGTACCCGCCGCCTGGGTGGCGTATCTGGCGTTCGCCGCCGTTCTGGCCGCCAGCGTCGCCCACCTGATCGGCGGGGACCTGCGCTGGGACCGCATCGCCCGGGCGAGCGCGGAGATCGGGGTAGCGCTCACCACGGCGGCCATCGGCACCGGATCGCTGTGGGGGCATCTGGTCTGGGGCACCTGGTGGGCCTGGGACCCGCGGCTGGTCAGCACCGCGCTGCTGCTGCTGGCGTACATCGGTTATCTGGCCCTCCGCCGGGCACTGGCCGAACGCGTCGGCGGAACCGACGGCGGCGACCGGCGGACCGCGCGCGTGGCGGCCCTCGCCGGCATCGCCGGCTTCCTGCTCGTCCCCGTGGTCCACTTCTCGGTGCTCTGGTGGCGCTCGCTGCACCAACAGGCCACCGTCCTCGCTCCCGGACAACCGCCGATCGACCCGCGGATGGCGCTCGCGCTGCTGCTCGCGGTGGCGGCGGCGAGCACCGGTGCGCTCCTCGTCCTGGCACACCGCACGCTGCGGCTGGAGCGCCGGCTCGCAGTCGCAGCCGAGACATCGACGACCGGGGCCGGCACCACCCGACGCGGCCTGGCGCGGGTGAGATGATCCGCCGACCCGGACGTCTCCTGTTGGTCGCGGTGCTGCTCGCCATCGGCGGTCTGCTGGTCACCAGCGCTCTGCGCGGCACCCTCATCTACTACCGCACCCCGAGTGAGGTGCTCAGCGACCCCGAGGCCGGGCGGCAGCGCATCCGCCTCGGCGGCGAGGTCGTCCCCGGCTCGCTGCGCCACGACGGTGACCTCGTGGTGTTCCAGTTGGCCGACGCCGGTCACCGGGTGCCTGTACGCCAACGCGGCGT
The DNA here is from genome assembly GCF_043197575.1 of Micromonospora sp. NPDC049051. Lineage (NCBI taxonomy): Bacteria > Bacillati > Actinomycetota > Actinomycetes > Micromonosporales > Micromonosporaceae > Micromonospora > Micromonospora sp. NPDC049051. The sequence continues at coordinate 190,963 of NZ_JBICTL010000006.1, read as the reverse complement.
GCCCCCGCAGGCTTTTCGGGAGGGCGAGGACGCGGTCGTCGAGGGGCGTCTGGGCACCGACGGGGTCTTCGACGCCGACCAGGTGCTGGTGCGCCACGGCAACGAATACCGTCCCTCCTCCCCCGCCGACCCGCAACCGTCCGATGCTCGGTGACCTCGGCACCGGCGGCCTCGCCGCCGGACTGCTCGCCGCCGCGCTCGCCGCGCTGCTCTGGTTGCGGGTCGCCCTGCTCGGCGTGCCGGCCCGGCCGGCCCGGCTGGCCACGCTGGGGGCGCTGCTCGCCGCCGCCGGAACCTGCCTCCTGCTGGAGGTGGCACTGCTGAGCCACGACTTCAGCGTGCGGTTCGTCGCCGAGAACGGTGGCCGCCACGTGTCCACCTACTACACGATCACCAGCCTGTGGTCGGCGATGGACGGGTCCCTGCTGCTCTGGCTACTGGTCCTCGGCGGGTACGGCGCCCTGTTCGCGCGCGGACGACCGGACCGGCTGCGCGCCTACGCGATGGTCGTGGTCAGTGTGGCGACCACCCTGTTCTTCGCGCTGTCCACCTTCGCGGCCAACCCCTTCCGCGCGGTGAACCCGGTGCCCCTGGACGGGCCGGGACCGAACCCGTTGCTGCAACAGCACCCGGCGATGGGCGTGCACCCACCGCTGCTGTACGCCGGCTACCTCGGCGCGGTGGTGCCGTTCGCCCTGGCGCTGGCCGCTCCGCTCGCCCGAACAGCCGGACGGAACTGGGTCCGGCGGGCCCGCCCCTGGGCGCTGGTGGCCTGGTGCACGCTCACCGCCGGCATCGTCCTCGGCGCCTGGTGGTCGTACGCGGTCCTCGGCTGGGGCGGTTACTGGGCCTGGGATCCTGTGGAGAACGCCTCACTGCTGCCCTGGCTGACCACCACCGCTTTTCTGCACACCAGCCTGGGTGGCGGCCGGGGGCGGGAGCGCTGGAACAGCGTGCTGGCCTGCGCCGGCTTCCTGCTGGTGCTGCTCGGCACCTTCCTGACCCGCTCCGGGGCCGTGGCGAGCGTGCACGCGTTCACCGATTCGCCGCTGGGGCCGCTGCTGCTTGGTTTCGTCCTGCTCGCCGTGCTGGCCGCCACCATCCTCACCGGTCGCCGGCAACCGGCGCCGGCCCACGGCGCCACGCCGCTGTGGTCCCGGCGGACCGCCGCGCTGACCAACGCCGTCCTGCTGGTCACCGTCGCCGCCGTCGTGCTGATTGGCACCGTGCAGCCGTTGCTCAGCGAGCCACTCACCGGCAGCCGGACCAGCGTCGGCGCCGCCTACTACCAACGCACCGCGGTCCCGTTGGCCGTGGTGGTGCTCCTGTTGGCCGGGGTCACCCCCGCGCTGCGCGTACGGGACCGGGCCGGCGCGCTGCGCCGGCTGGCCCTGCCCGGTGCCGCGGCGTTGGCCACCGTGGCCACCGTCGGCCAGCTCAGCCGGCCCGGACCCACGGCGCTCACCGCCTTCGGGGCGGCCGCCTTCGTCCTCACCGGCCTGCTCGCCACGCGCCCCCGCCGCTGGGCCGCGGTGCTGGCGCACGCCGGACTCGCCCTCGTCGCCGTGGGGGTCACGGCCTCCTCCGCGTACGGGCGGGCCGACGAGCGGACCCTGCGGGTCGGCGAGACGCTGCGGGTGGCCGACGTGTCCGCCCGACTGGTGTCGGTGCAGCGTGGCTCCGCCGGCGGCCGGATGGCCGTGCAGGCACGGCTGGCGGTGTCCGCGGGTGGCACCTCCCACACGGCAGTGCCGGAACTGCGCTACGACCCGGCCCGGGATGCCGCCGTCACCGTGCCCGCGATCGACGAAGGCCTCCACCGCGACGTCTATCTCACCCTCGTCGCCGTGTCCGACGACGGCGGCAGCGCGACCGTACGTGTGGCGGTGAACCCGTTCGTCGGACTCATCTGGGCCGGCGGCGCGGTCGCCACCGCAGGCGGCCTGATCGCCCTGAACGGCGCGGCACGGACACGACGTGAGCGGCGCACGGAAGCGGCCGGGCAGCGTGCATCCGTGGCCGCGGCCGGAGTGTCGGCGTGAGCGCGCGAGCCAGGCGGTCCTGGCGGCGGATGAGGCCGGCCCCGGCCACGGTCCTGCTGCTCGCCGTCGGCCTCGGGATCGCCCTCGCCACCGGGCACCACTCCGAGCCCGGCGAGGTCGGACGACAGCCGGTCGCCGCGCCCCCGCTGACCGGCACCACCCTCACCGGCGCCCGGTTCGATCTGGCGGCGGCGCGCGGGCACGTCGTCGTGGTCAACGTCTTCGCCTCGTGGTGCGGGCCGTGCCGGGAGGAACTGCCGCTGCTGGTCGAGACCGCCCGGCGTTGGTCCCCGCAGAGATTGCAGGTGGTCGGACTCAACCTACGCGACGGCCCGGACGCGGTACGCGCGGTGCTGAAGCAGACGCACGCCGAGGATCTCACCGTGCTGCCCGACCCGGACGGCACCCGTGCCGTCGCGTGGGGCGTCCGGGGCGTACCGGAGACCTTCGTCGTGGACCGCGACGGGCGCATCGTGGCCCACCAGGCGGGCGTGGTCAGCCGGCAGTGGCTCCAGGACCATCTGTCCCCGAGGCTGGAGTCAGGGTGATCCGCCGCCTACTCGTCGCGCTGGGCCTGGCGACGCTGGTCGCGCTGGCGGTCGCCGGGCTGGTCCGGTCGGCGGGGCCGGCCGACCGGGCCGACCCCGCCGCAGCGATCGCCGCCGGGCTGCGCTGCCCCGCCTGCCAGGGCGAGTCGGTGGCCGACTCGCGGTCTCCGATCGCCGCGTCCATGCGGCAGGTGATCGCCGACCAGGTGGCCCAGGGCCGTAGCCCGCAGGAGGTCCGCCGGTGGTTCGTCGACCGGTACGGCGAGGAGGTGCTGGCGCAGCCGCCCCTGCGCGCCGCGCCGCTGCTGTGGGTGGTCCCGGCGGTGGCGCTGCTCGGCGCCGGCACCGCCGCGCTGCGTACCCTGCGTCCCCGCCAGCGGAACGGCGGATGCCGCAGCCCGGACGACGTTTCGGCGCGGGCCGGGGGACGGCCGCGGGCGGCTTGGTGGCTCTCCGCCGCCGGGCTGGCGGTCCTGGTGGTGGCCGTGGCCGTGGCCGCCGACCGGCTGGCGCCGCAACCCACCACCACCGACCCGGCGGTGGTCGTGCTTCGGCTGGCGCAGGACCTGGAGGCCCAGCAACGGTACGACGCCGCCGCTCAGATGTACCGCGAAGTGCTGCGGGAACTCCCCGACGACGCCGTCCGGCTACGCCTCGCCTTCGCCCTGCTGCGGTCCGGCGACGCCGCGGGCGCGGAGCAGACCGCGCTGGAGGTGCTCACCAACTCGCCCGACTCACCCGAGGGGCTGCTGGTGCTGGGCCTGGCCCAGCGCGCCACCCGTCCCGAGGAGGCGTCGGCCACGCTGCGGCGGTTCCTCGCCACTGCGCCCGGGCACCCCGCCGCCGCGGAGATCCGCCGGCTGCTGGTCTCCTGATCGACCCTGGCAGCGGTGTCTGCAGCACGACAACGCGAGCTCAGGCGCTCCCGGGTCGCCTCTCCCGTCCCTGGGCTACCGCTGCGGCCGGGGGTGGTGGATCGGGCTGCGGGCCCGTGTGTCGCGGGCAGGTGTGGGAAGACCAGGGGCAGCGGTGCGCGCGATGCTCGGGGAGGTGCGGACGGTGAGGCGAGGCGGGCGGCCCGATGGAGACGACCGTGCACCGAACGTGCTACGCGAATACGCGCTGCTCGCCGACGGGTACCGTGGCGCGCTCGTCGGTCCGGACGGAAACGTGAGCTGGCTCTGTGCCCCCGGATGGGCGGACTCACCCGTGTTCAGCAGCCTGCTCGGCGGCCCGGGTGACTACCTGGTGACGCCGGCGAACCAGCGGTTCGTGTGGGGTGGGCACTACGAGCCCGGGTCTCTCGTCTGGGTGAGCCGGTGGGTGACCACGAGCGGGATCATCGAATGCCGGGAGGCGTTGCTGTTCCCCGCAGAGCGGCAGCGGGTGATGCTGCTGCGGCAGATTCGCGCGCTGGATCAGGACGCGCTGGTCCGCGTCCGTCTCGACCCGCAAGCTGACTTCGGTCGCGCTCCGGTACGTGAGGTGCGTCGTGACGGACCGCTGTGGTGGGCCCGCTCGGGCGGCCTGCACCTACGCCACAGCGGGGGCGAGCCGCTCGGGCCGACCAGCGACGGCCCGCTCTGCGGCGAGCTCAGGGTGCCAGCCGGCGGCCGGCACGATCTGGTGCTGGAGATCTCGGCACAGCCGTTCACGGACGAGCCGCCAGACCCGGCCGAATCGTGGCGCACCACCGAATTCTCGTGGCGGAGGTCGGTGCCGCCACTGGCCGGCGGGCCGGCCCAACGGGATGCTGTCTTCGCGTACGCGGTGCTGCGCGGCCTGACCCGGCCGGGCGGGGGCATGGTGGCGGCGGCCACCACCTCGCTGCCCGAGCGGGCACTCGCCGGACGCAACTACGACTACCGCTACGCCTGGCTGCGAGACCAGTCCTTGGCCGGCCGTGCGGCTGGCCTGATCGGCCGGTACGACCTGCTGGACGACGCAGTCGCCTTCCTCACCGAACGGGTGCTCGACGACGGGGACCGCCTCTCCCCCGCCTATACCGTCGACGGCGGCCCCGTACCGCAGGAACGCAGGCTGGAATCGTTGCCGGGATACCCGGGCGCGGCGCCACGAGTCGGCAACTGGATCGGCACACAGCTGCAGCTCGACGTCTTCGGCGAGATCCTGCTGCTGCTGGCCGCCGCCGGTCAGCACGACCGTCTGGACGACACATCGTGGCGGGCTCTGAAGCTGACGGCTGACATCATCCGGGACCGCTGGTGTCAACCCGACTCAGGGATCTGGGAGCTGCCCGCCCGGCAGTGGACGCATTCGAAGCTGATGTGTGTGGCCGGGCTGCGGGCAGCCGCCCAGGTCGCGCCGGACGGGCTCGCCGGGCGGTGGGTTTCGCTCGCCGACGCCATCCTCGCCGACGCCGCCGGGCACGGTCTGCACCCCTCCGGACGCTGGCAGCGGGCCTACGACGACGGGCGGGTCGACGCTGCGCTGCTGTTCCCCGGCATCCGGGGAGCCCTACCGCAGGGTGACCCACGCACCGAGGCCACCCGACAGGCCGTACTGGCAGATCTGGAGTGCGACGGCTACCTGTACCGGTTCCGTCCCGACAGCCGTCCATTGGGCGACGCCGAAGGCGCTTTCCTGCTCTGTGGTTTCGCTGCGGCGCTCGCCGCATGGCAGGCCGGCGATGTCGTCGAGGCAAATCGGTGGTTCGAGCGCAACCGGGCCGCCTGCGGTCCGCCGGGGCTCTTCACCGAGGAATACGACGTGCAGCAGCGGCAGTTGCGCGCGAACCTGCCGCAGGCGTTCGTGCATGCGCTCATGCTGGAGACCGCAGTGAGCCTGGGCCAGGCCGCTCCCTGCCGGCCGCCGCGCTGACCGGTCGCCTGCGGGACGGGTCGCCGGCCTCGCTGGCCGACCACGTTCCAGGCCCGGCCGGGCCGAGAGCACGAGGGCTCCAGGTGACTGGCAGTCCCGGCTATGAGACGCAGCGCCGCCACGACGCGGCTACTCGACCACTCACCCTGGCGCTACCGATCACCGGCACCGGGCGGGGCGGCGCGGCGCGTCAGCACCAGCCGTTGACCGGGTTGGCCGCTCCGGTGTAGTGGTACGCGTCGGGGATCCAGGTGCCGTCGGTGAGCTGGTTCCACAGGGCGGTGGTGCCCCAGCGGCCGCTGTGGGTGGTGCCGTTCGCCGAGCAGGCCACGGCCGCCGTGGCGCCGTCCGCGATCGAGCCGACGACGCCGTACCCGGTGCCCGGCCCGGACCGCCGGCTGACCGACGTGCCGCCGTTGCTGTCGACGATGCCCTCGGTGAAGCCGAGCGCGCCGTAGTTGTAGAGCGTGCCCTTGACGTTCACGCGCTTCGAGCCGTGCAGCGCGTAGCCCTCGTAGGCCGTGCTGCCCTCCCGCGGCACCCACTTGCCGAGGTTGTGGGTGGCGACCGCGACGTACGCGCTGTTCTGCCGCAGCCCCAGGTGCACGTGCCGGCTGCTGGCGGAGCCGCCGCAGGTGATGTCGGTGCCGGTGTTGCCGAGGAAGGTGCCCGCCGAGACGGAGGCACCGTCGACGTTGATGTTGTTCCAGAGGTGGTAGTAGTCCGTGGCGTACCCCCGGTCGTGGACCACCCGGATCCAACCCTTGCACATCGTGTACGCGGTGCCGGCGCGCACGGCCAGCACCCGCTCGTCACCGCCGTAGAGGTCGATGGAACTGAACGGTCGCGGGGAGCCGGACCAGCCGTGTGGGCCGCCCCGGAGGATCCAGGACTGGCCGACGGTGAACGGCAGGCGCATGCCGGTGCGGAAGTCCCCGTTGGCGGCCATCGTCTTGGGGGCGGTGAAGGTGTCCCTCTCCTGCTCAGCGACGACGGAGGCGGGCGCGGCCGCAGTCAGTTCGGCGAAGGTGGCTTCGCCCTCGAAGGCGACCTGCCAGCCGCCGCGCTGCTGACGGGCGACGAAGAGCCAACCGGACGGGTGGAGGTCCTCTCCCTGCGGGGCGACGAGCACGGCGGTGCCGAAGGCCCAGGCCCGGCCGTCCCTGCGGGTGACGTTCACCCGGGTGTCCGCCACATCGGCGGTCCGAAACGCCTGGTCCGCCGTGACTGCCTCCGCGAGCAGCTTCTGCTGTACGGCGGCGGTGACGTCGTTGGCCGACGCGGCGTGGGCGCCGCTCGGCACGGTGCTGGCCATGGTGGCAACGAGCAGGACCGCCGTGGCGGTACCGAGCCAGCGTCGAGTACTCATCATGTCCGCTCCAGAGGGGGGCTGAGAGGCTGACATATACCCGAAGGACGATATACCAGAGATTGATGCACGTATATGAACGGTCGATCGTCGTGCCGTCGGAACGGCCACGCTCGGGCTTCACCAGGACGCTCGCCACGGGCGGGATGCCCGAGCGAGAACTGGATCGCGGCGGCGAGGGCGGGACGCGCCCGCAGCGGCCCACGAACCGGAATGATCCGCGCGCCGGGACTGGCAGAATCGCGTATTCGTTTAGTGCGAGTGCCCGGTCGCGAGGAAGGATCCGTCACAGCGTGTGATTGGATGGCTGGTCTGGTGCCCGCTCAGGTGTGTTTGTGGGTAGCGGTACTCCGGCTCGTCTAGATCGATGATCGAGCGGGGGCGGAATCGAGCGGGGAGCGGCGGTGGGGATGACGGTGGGCTCCGCCGCGGCTCTGGAGTGGCGGTGACTCGACTGGGTCGGCAGTACCGCCAGCGCGATCAGCGCGCCGAGCAGGCCCGTCGCGGCGAAGCCCCAGGCCGGCCCGGTGGCATCGATCACCGCCCCGGCCAGGGGGGCACCGGCGGCCACCCCCATCACCATGGCCGATCCGTGCAGGCCCATCGCCTCACCCCGTACGCTCGCCGGCACCAGCCGGCTCACCGCGTCGGCGGTGGCTGCCACGGTCGGCGCGGTGAGCGCTCCGGACGGCAGCAGCATCAGGGCGAGCAGCCACCACTGTCCGCTGCCCAGGCCGACCGGAATGGTGATCAGACCGAGGACCAGGGTGAGGATCAGCGACGGCACCGGACGGGACAGCACCCCGTAGATGAAGCCACCGATCAACGAGCACGCCGCCCAGAGCGCCAGCACCACACCGGTCCAGTCGACCTGACCAGCGTCGCGCAGCACCGCCACCACCGACACGTCGATGCCGGCGATCACCAGCGTGCCCGCCGCGCCACCGGTGAGCAGCCCGATCAGCCGGGGGGTCAGCCACTGCCGCCTGGGCAGCTTCTCTGCTTGCGTCGGCTCCTCGTCACTCGCCCGGGTCGGCGGGTTCAGCACCAGCAGGGTGAGTCCGGCGAGCACAATCCCTCCGCCGACGGCGTACAGGGTCAGGGTGGGCGAGAGACTGGTGGCCAGAGCCACCGCCCCCGCCGGCCCGACCATGAAGCTCAACTCGACCGACATCGAGTCCAGCGCGTACGCCTGACGGCGCTGGGCCAGCGGGACCAGGGCGGCGATCGACTGCCGGACCACCGAGAAGACCGGCAGAGTGAGCAGTCCGCCGACGAACGCGGCACCGAGCAGCACCGGGTACGGCAAGACCGGTGCCGTTCCCCAGAACAGCGCCGAGACCGCCGTGGTCAGCAGCAGCATCGGTCGCAGGCCACGCCGGTCGACCAGCCTGCCGAGCAGTGGGGCGCCGAGCGCCGAACCGACCGTCATCGCGGACCCGACGAGTCCGGCGGCGAAGTACCGGTGACCTAGATCGAGGACGTGCAGCGTCATGACCACCGCGGTGGCCGCCACCGGTACCCGGGCCAGGATCGCGACCAGCAGCAGGGGCCGCAACCCTGGCAGCGCGAGCGCGTCCCGGTACGGCTTCACATCCAACACGGTCCGCACCTTCGGGGCCGTCCTGGCTCAAGACGAGTGGTTCCTGGATTCGGTCCCAGCGGGGTTGCCGTGCGCAATGCGTGACCCATCACCGATCCAAGACGATCCAGTAGCGCCGCACTGGACCGTGCTCGGTGTCGCGGATGTCCTCGAGGACGCCGCCGTTGCGTTCGATCGTCCGGGCTGATGCGATGTTGTCGGCCAGGCAGGGGATGAGGAGGCGTTCTAGGCCCAGGACGATGCGAGCTTCCTTGAGCATCTCGCCGAGTGCCCAACTCGCCAGTCCTCGGCGGCGCGCGGACGGCCGGATGCCGTAGCCGATCTGGCCGATCTCGTCGTCGAACTTGTGCCGCAGGGCGATTGCCCCGAGTACGTGGCCGTTCTCGACGATCCACCGGGGTGAGCCGTGCTGTTCGTCAGGGCAGGGGTCGCCAGCCGGATGGGTCAGTCGGACCCGCTCGTGCACCCAAGCGGCGAAGCCTTCGGGCGAGTCCACGTCGTCGTCGGCCCCCAGGCCGAAGCCGTCCTCGTGGAGGCCAGGGCCCCAGTCGTCGCGGCATTCCACGAACGCGGCGTGCAGGCGGATAGTCGGCAGAATCAAGTCGGGCATCTGGTCACGGTATTGAAAGCCGGACCGCTGAACGAGCCACCTCTTGCGAGTATTGATCATCCCCCAGAAGCCCATTCAGCTCCATGAAGTCCACGCGCTTCGACGGCTACCGGGAGGCGCTGTGCGGGGCTGCTTGGCAATGTCAGCCCGGTCAAAGACGCAACCCAGACCAGGGACGCCAGGAAGTCAGCAGCCCCACACGCGGCGATTGTGTGACTTGCGCCACATTTGAGCCGGCCACCAGAAATCAACGAATCGGCTGGCGACCGCCGCGCGCAGTGACGCGCAACTTGCAAGGGGCCAGAACGTTAATTCACCTATTGACCTTAATCAACACTTTGCTGCGCTTTGCCGCCCTGGACCCCGGCGCGCTCGGGAAGGGCTGCAACCGGTGCTGCCGCAGTTCGTCGCCCGGAACACCATGCTGGTCGCCGCCGTGCAGGACCCGTCGCTGCGGGTACTCGCCGCCGGTCGCGCCGGGGCCGGCGGTCTGCACGTGGCGGCGGCCGAGCGGAGTCTCGTCGAGTTGGACCGGGTGCCCGGGCCCTGACCCGGTACGGAATGCACGTGGTGCAGGGTCCGGTGGCGGGCCTGGCGTCCGAGGTCGCCGACCGGTACTGGGCCTGAAGGCCGCCGGCCGGCTGTGACCCGGCGGAGCCTTGCCCGCCGGCACTGTGAACGATCTGCCGGTGGACCCGGGCAGGTGGATCGTCGGGTACCGGCAGACCAGCCGGTACCCGACGATCCGTCGGGCGCTACGGTCAGGGCGTCGGTACGTTGAACCGCAGCCCGAAGCTCGGTCGCAGGACCGGCTGCCGGTAGGTGTACTGGATCGCGGAGCTACCGTCGCCGTTCTCGATACCGATGGTGGCGCCGCCGCCACGCTCCAGGAACGTCCCGTCGTTGTCGGTGTAGGCGAAGCTGTACCCACCGGCCTCGTCGATGATCGCCTGGAAGGTGACCCGGGTGAGCGGGTCCTCGTACGAGTGCACGTTGCGCCACTCGATGACGAACTGGCGGTTCGGTGCGGTGCCCCGGACCGAGGTCCGCACGCTGGCGCCTGCGTCCACCACCCAGTCGTGCCAGAACGGGTAGAGCGCGGCGTTCGGTTCCTCCGGACTCTCCACCGACGGGATCGGCCAGGCGTCCGGCGACGGCTCACCCGGGTCGACGAAGGTCACCAGACCGTTGATGTCCACCCAGCCGGTGGTGTACGTCTGGCCATACAGGGTGACCGGGAAGGGCAGGCTGACCTGGGTGTACGCGTCGTCCCCGGTGATCGGCAGGACCGTGGTGTCCGCCGGGGTGTACGCCACGGGCTGCTCGGTCACCGTGTAGCCGGCCCCAGCCGGGGTGGTCGCCAGGGCGAAGTCGACAACCTGTTGGGTGTTGGTGCCGACCACGACCTGGTGGACCGAGGAGCCCTTGCAGGCGCCGGCGGATACCGTGCTGATCACGGCGTACGATCCGGCCGGCACGTTGTTGACCTGGTAGGTGCCGTTTGCCGCGGTGGTGGCCGACAGGCCGGCCACCGTGACGCTGGCCCCGGAGACCGGCGTGCCCTGGCAGGTGACGACGCCGGTGACCGAACCCAATCCCGGCGGGTTGGGCTTGAACGTCACTCCCTGCCCACTGGCCAGCCACGCCTCCCTGTGCAGGTACTGGAAGCCGAGCGACCCGCTGGCGTTCTCGATGCCGACGGTCGCCTCGGCGCCCTGCTCGACCGGCTTGGCCGGGTCGATCCCGCTGTAGGCGAGGGTGATGTCCCCGCCCTCACTGAAGATCACCTCGAAGGTGGCCCGGGTGTTGGTGTCCCCGAAGAGGTGGACGTTGCGCCATTCGACCACCCACTGCCGGTTCGGCGCGGTGCCGCTGATCTTCGTGGCGATCTTCGCCTCCGAGTCGACGACCCAGTCGTCCCAGTGCACGTAGACGGCGGCGTTCGGGGAGCCCTCGGCGGCCGGCGACGGAAGGGTGCCCGGCACCGAACCGATCCACCCGAAGTACGCCGGGTCCTTGAAGCTGATCAGGCCGTTGGCGCTGATCCAGGCCGACGTGTACGACTCGCCGTAGAGCTTGACCGGGAAGGGCGGGTTCTTGGGCCACACCGTCTCATCACCGCTCCACCCCTCGACCACGTCACCGGGGACGAAGGTCTGGGCGCCGGTGGTGCACTTGTAACCGAACTCGTCCCCGTCGACCATCACCGACAGGTCCACCCCGGAGACCCCGCCCGGGTGGTTGACGGTCTCCTTGGCGTACTGCCCGGCACAACGGTCGTCGCCGGTGGACGCGGCGAGCGTGTACTCGCCGACCGCGACGCCGGTGAACTGATAGCTGCCGTCGGCGCCGGTGGTGGTGCTGCGGTTACCCGGGTTGAGGGTCACTGTCGCGCCGGAGACCGGTTGACCGGTCACCGCCGTGGTGAGCGTGCCGCTGACCGAGCCGACCGGGGCCGGGGTGTAGGTGATCGAACTGTTGCCGGTGAGCGCCGCCTCCTGGAAGGAGTAGAGCGCGGCGACCGTACCCGAGCCGTTCTCCAACCCGATGGTCGCGGCCGCTCCCTGTTCGGTGGGGGTGGTCATGGTGCCGTAGTGGAAGGCGATCCGGCCATCCTCGTGGAAGATGACCTCGAAGGTCAGCCGCCCGGCGTTCGGCGGTCGGAAGTTGACGTTGCGCCACTCGACCACGAACGACCGGTTGGGGGCGGTGCCGATGGACTGGGTACGCACGCTCGCCGAGGCGTCCACCTCGAGGTCGTCCCAGAACGGGGCGACCAGCGCGTTCGGTGCCGTAGCCGTCGGCATCGTCGGGTTCGCCCAGGTATCCGGCTCACCGGACGCGTTGCCGAAGCTGATCAGGCCATTGGTGTGCACCCGGCCCTGGCTGTACGACCGCCCGTGGAAGGTGACCGGGAACGGCATGGTGACCATGGTGACCGCGTCGTCGCCGGTCAGTGCGAGCACCGTGGAGGCCGCGACGTAGCCCGAGGCACCGGTGGTGCAGGCGTACCCGAGACCACCGTGGTCCGGTCCGAGCTGGAGGTTACGGACGGTGTCCGCGGCCAGCTCGACCTGGCTGCGTGCGGCGGTGCCACACCGGCCGGCCATCTTCACCGATACGGTGTAGCTGTCGGCGACCAGACCGGTGAAGCTCCACGCTCCACCCGCGCCGGTCGTGGCGGTCAACCCACTCGGGTCGAGGGTGACGGTGGCTCCGACCACCGGGTTGCCGACCGCGTCGACCAGGGTGCCGGAAAGGTTGTGCTTCTCCAGCGGGTCGACCGCCGCAGGGCGGGCGAAGGTGATCGTCCTGCCCGTGGTCAGCACCGGCTCGTCGGCCGAGTAGGGCAGTCCGTCCTCACCGGCGGGGGCCTCGATGCCGACCAGCGCGTTGGCGCCGCGTTCGGCATCGTTGTCGAGCTGGTCGTAGCTGGTGGTCACGGTGCCGTCCGGGGCCAGGACAGCCGCGAAACTCAGCCGCTGTGCGGTATTGCCCTTACGGTGCACGTTGCGCCACTCGACGGTGAACCGCTGGTCGTCGCCGGTGCCGGTGGTCGCGGTCCGCACGCTGGCCGAGGCGTCGACGACCAGGTCGTCCCAGAAGGGTGCCAGCAGCGCGTTCGGGTCCGCCGGGGCCGGGAGTTGTCCACCGCCGGTGTACGGGTGGGAGCCACCCGGGTCGGTGAAGGACAGCAGCCCGTTGGTGTCCACCCAGGCGTTGCGGTACGCCGACCCGTAGAACGGGAAGGCGAACGGCAGGTTCACGCTGGTCACCGCGTTGTCACCGGTCAACGCCAGGGCGTTGCCGGCCGTGCTGAACGCGGCCGTCTGCTCCGAGCAGGTGTGGCCCAGGTCGTCGGTGTGCGGAAAGAGGTACAGCTCCAGGTAGTTGCCCTGGCCGTCGATCTCGACCGACCCACTGCCGGCCAGGCCGCACCGGCCGCCGACGGCGGCGTGGAGGGTGTAGATGCCGGGCGCGAAGCCGGTGAAGGAGTACCCGCCGTCGGCAGCGGTGACCGTCTGCAGCCCGCCCGGTTCCATCCTGACGGTGGCGCCGGCCACCGGGAGGAAGGTGGTGAAATCAAGTACCTGTCCGTTGAGGAACGCGGTGGGCTTCACCGTGAACAGTCCCCGGGACATGCCACCGACACGGCCCCCGTCGTCGACCGCGACCACATGGATCGGCCGCTCACCGTTGGTGGTGCCGACGTTGAGGGTCACTGTGGCGGTCCCGCCTGCGGCGGCGGCGTTCACTTCGGTGTCCAGCGCGGTGCCGCCGACGCTGTACCGGAACTTGGTGATGTTGGTGTCGCCACCGGCGTTGAAGATGACCTGGAGCTGCCCACCGGCCGTCGCCTCGGTGCCGTTCGGGAACGACACCGCCGGCTGCAGGGGCACAGCCAACTCGGCCAGCTTGGTCGCGGTCTCCTTGAAGTTGTAGATGTGCACGTCGTCGACCGCGCCGTTGAAGAAGCCGTCGTCGACGCCGTTCCACTTACGCTTGCCGATGGTGACCGGGCCGATGGCGTTGAACCCGCCGACCTGGGTGGCGGTCGCGGTCTGGGCCACACCGTTGACGTACAGGGTGAGTTGCTTGGTGCCACCGTCGTACGTCGCCGCGAGGTGGGTCCACTTCCCGGCGGTGGGGGCCACGTTGGACAACACCGAGTAGACCCCGGGGTTGTCGGCGTCGGTGCCGTTCATGGCGAACCGCCAGCGGTTGTCCGGACCGGAGTAGCCCAGCGAATAGCTGGACACCCGCGAGCCGTTGGCCGCCACCACGGTCCGCTGGCCGGTCACCGAGGTGGTGGAGGTGACCTTCACCCGCGCCGTCACGGTGAAGCTGGCGTCGGTACGCACCGGTGTGGCGACGCCGGTGTCCGGGTGCGGGGTGGTGAGCTGGCCCGCGGTGGCCGCGTAGGCGGTCGAGCCGTTGAGGGACAGGGCGCTGCCCGCGCCACCCCGGCCCGTCGTCCGTCCGGCACTGCCGGCAAGCGTGGCGGTGTTGTTGTGGGTGGTGACGTCGGTGGCGTTGCCGCTGGCCTCGTCGAAGTTCCACTGCGCGGCCGGCCCGGAGCCGGCGCGGACGCTGAAGGTGTGGGTGACCGGGGTCGAGTACCGGCCCGCGTGGTCCCGGGCCCAGACGTAGAGGGTGTTGACCCCGTCGTGCAACGGCACGATCGTGAGCGAGGCACCGTAGTCGGTGGTCCGCGCCGGCACCGTCCTGGCTGCGGTCAACACTCCCGAGTCCAGGCTGTAGGCATACTCCTTCACCTCGTACGCCCGGACAGCGGGCGCCGCGATCGTGATCGCGCCCGACACACCGACCCCGCCGTGCGGCGTACCGTTGTCCGGGTAGTCGGTGGAGGCGATGTCACTCGGCGGTGACGGTGATGTCGCGTCGACGGTGAACTCGCAGGTGCCCGACCAGCCGCCGTAGTGTGTGCCGTCCCAGGTACGCGCCTGCCACACGTAGCTCGAGCCGTCGACCAGCTTGCCCGACGGGATCGCCTTCGACACCGCCGACGGATTACCCGATGCCTGGGAGATCTTGTTGGTCTCGTTGCGGGTCCCGCCCACCGGCCACCAGTAGAACCAGGTGGTCAGCGACTGCTGCGCGGTGTCCGGGTCGGAATGCTTCGCGGCCAGCACCGGCGTGGTGGACAGCACGTACGGCCGGGCACTGCCGGTGGCACACACCTTGCCGTCGGATTTGCGGTCCGACGGCGCGTTCGGGTTGGTGTTGTAGGTGATCGCCAGCTTGGGCGAGGAGTGGTTGAACCGCTTCCACTGACCCTTGGTGCCCTCGTCGATCGCCCTGAGCCCGACGGTCAGGGTGGACCAGTTGCTCGCCGCTGCCTTCGTCACCATCGTCTTGACGTTGAACTCGATGGTGCCGGTACCGAGACAGCCGTGCGCCGCCCCGTACTTGCGGTTGCCCGGGGTCTGTGCCGTGTAGGCGCTGTACCAGGTGGGCTGGTTGTTCCAGGTCGTCGACGACGAGATCGACCCGGTCATCCACAGCTTCGCGTTGGTCTTCGGGTTGCACGTCCAGGCGTGCCGCTGCTCGACGCGGAACTCCGCGGCGAGGATGTGCTTGCCCCGCACCGCGCTGGTGTTCATCCGGAACATCGAGCGGATGATGTGGTCACTGCACCCGGAACAGTCCTCGGTGCGACCGGCACCGGCAGACCCGTACGTCGAGCCGTTGTTCAGTGCCGAGGAGTTCTTCCAGAACGAGCTGGACTTGTGCTTGCTCCACACCGACGTCCACGCGTTGTCGACGATGCCGCCGGTCCAGGACGGATCGATGTAGATCGGCAGCTTCGTACCCGGGTCGGCCAGCATGGCCTGGTCCGGCACGATGGTCAGCGCACCGTCACCCACCTTGACCGGCATCACCGACCGCCGGGAGCCCTCCGGCGCACCGGCCTGGCCCGGCGCACCGGCGGACCGGTTCGGCTCGGCTTCCCCGGAGGTCGGCTTGGGCTTCGGGCTGAGCTGCCGCTCTTTCCCGTTCCTGGCCTCCGCCGGGCCGCCCGCTGCCGACTCGGGGTCGGAGGAGTCCCACATCAACGGAGCTGGCGAGGTGAAGACGGTCTTCCCCGCACTGTCCCGCGCGGCCAGGCCTCCGCCGGAGACGGCGGCCACAGCGACTCCCCTGGTGGCCAGACCGAACCGCAGGGACGCGAGCTTCGGATTCGCCGCCGCCTGCCGGGTGCGTACCACCAACACCTCGGAGAAGCCCAACGGCTGCGCGGTGACCCGCAGGTCCACCTCGGGCAGCACGTCCCGGTAGATCGCGGTGGCGCCCTCCAGCACCGGCGCCGGCAGTTTGCCGGGCCAGGTCATCGACAACTCCCGGTCGCCGTCGCGCAGGCGTGCGAACGGGCCGTCCCCGCCGGAGGAGAAGACCATTGGCAGGACCGTCGCCCGCGGCGCGATCCCGTCCGGGGACGCCTTGAGTGTGGTGTCCACCGGAGCCCACGAGTTGCCCTTACGCACCCGCACCGGCTCGATGCTCTGCTCCAGAGTGCGGGAACCGTCGACGTTGAGGAACGTCTGCGCGTACTCGGTGCGCTCCGACAGGATCTCCACGGGCCGCCCGCAGGCGGCCAGCATGCTCCGCGCGGCTGCGGCGTCGGGCTGCGCATCGACACAGCGCGGGGCTGGCGGCTGCGCCGCAGCAGGTGTGGTTGGCACGATCAGCGCCGTCCCCGCCACCGCCGCCGCGACCGCCGCCGCAGACCACCTGGACCGTTTCCACATCCGCGCAGCGGACAGCACTCTAGGCACACCGAACATGAGGGGCCCCCGTGATCATCCAACGTCATGGCGCGCTCAACGTACAGATAAACTCTCATAGGCGTCAATATTTTACGCCAGTCGACTTGAGAGGATGCCACGGAGCCGTTGACATCCGCACCGACAGCACAATTGCCAGACTCGGAGCGATCGGAGAAACAGGCGACCCGCCTGCTCAACCAGCGAGGCAGACCTCATTCAGTTCTTTTTGCACCCTGATCAGATCAGTTCCCGTCGCATCAGCGCTGCCCGCCGCCTGCTGGCGAAGCAGGTCGGTGTAGTGACGCAGAACGACGCGGAGTCGCTCGTCGCTCACCCGCTCCACCAGTGGACGGAGTTGCGCGGCCCATGCCTCGAAATAGCCGCGACGCAAGTCGGCCACATCAGCCGCGCCGGGGGCGCCGGTGTACGCCGCTTCTACCGCATCGAGGTAGGCGCGACCCTCCGGCGCACCACCGGCGACGTACCGCTCGTTAATCATCCTGACGTCCCCACAGATCTGTGCGGAGTTGTCGGGTGGAACCGGGCGGTCCCCCGACTCCGCCCGCCCGCAGCCGACGACTGCGAGGACCACCGCCGCCACCCACCACCACCGCCAGCTCGTCATCAATGCGATCACAGGTCCTCAACTCGTCTGCGCAACGCGACGATCACCGCCGGCAAATGGCAAACATGCTCAGAGCTTGAAATATCCGGGTCAGCGCGAATATTGGTTCAGCCGACAAGCTATCCCGCGTTGGGAGGCCTTAAAAAGGTACGACCAGAATTGAACGCTTTGCTCAGCGAACGAATCTTCTCCTGATCTGGCCCCTCCCTCGATGCCCGTTCATTGTCCACCAGGAAGTCCCTCCATGCGCTACGCTCACGCTCCATCAAGCCATCATTGTGCGAAGGGTTTTCAATCATGCTGCGATATCCCCACAGCGCACTAATTCCATGCATCCCTTCTTCTCGCTTAGCGAAGCTCCAATCAAAAGGAAGCGCGGCATCGGTAAAACGGAACAGTTCGACGTGAGCCCAGACCGGTCGAACACTGTCGTTGAGGACAAGGAGCATGAGATTTCCTCGACTGATCGCCATTGCGTAAACCGCATAGGCGCCGTCGACCGTCAACTGAAATTTAGTTGACTCGAAGTTTCCGCTGAGGCTTAGGACCGGTCCTGGCAAGTCGCTGCCACGATTTCCAATACAGATGACCTGCATAGCCATCAGTCGGCCGCCCCCGGAACCCAGTCCTTCACCTTGAGGTCGTCAACTGCACCTGTTGTAGCTTGGTACTGGTAATGAATTTCCACGCCATCAATCGTCTGCGTCATCTTCTGCCAACCCTTATCAGCCGGCCATCTCGGATCCGTTTGTGGAACCTTCACCAATCTCTCACCGGCTGCCGGATTATGTCTCACCTCCAGCAGCAAATCCTCCTCCCAATCGACGTGGTCTCGTCGTGCGGTGCTGCCACGCGATGGGTTCTGCACCGGCCCAAGACACGGGCCTGTGTTGTGTACGAGTACCGGAGTTTTGCCGGCCACCACATAGTACGTGTGGATGTCATCGACGGTCAGGTTGTAGGCCAGGGCCACCCGGCTGCCGCCCTTGATGAAGCCGAAGACCTCGACCTCTGAACCGTCCGCCGCACGCAGCAGATCACCGGGGTCCAGTTCGCTGGCGAGCTGCCACTGCTGGTCGGTCACATTCCAGTAGGGATGGTCCTCGGTCGTTCGGAGGCGCCCTCCCGTCACTTCCAGGTCACGGAGTTCGTCGTCGTGGACCCAGACCGCGGTGACGGTACGCGGCCCCTGTTCGCCGGTCTCCGGGTCGGTAGCCAGTACGACGTCACCGACCTCGATTTCTTCGAGCGGTTTGGTGTCCCCGGCGGCCAGCAGGACTTCCGTGTCGCCAGCAAAGCTGTTGCACCCATGTACCCGAGGACCACGCGGACCAGGTCCTCCCCGGGGCCCGCGTGGGCCGACGATGCCGTGCATCCCGCCCAGTTCCGGGGTGATCTGGCCGCTGACACCGTGCACCCACAGCTTGAACTGGCCTGATCCCTTGATGTATCCGTTGTTGGTAGCCAGCAGCAGGCCGGCCCGGGTCACCTCATCGCTGTACCGGTCGACCCAGCCCTCCTCCAACACGGGGTGCTCGGAGTGGTAGCGGTCAAGACCGGCTGCCATCTGGTCGACGGTGGGTGCGTCCGGGACGTGTCGCAGGTCCTCTTCAGGTACCTCGAAGTCGTTGATCCAGGTCCGACCGTTACTACGCGTCACCGTGGTGCCGCCGGGATAGGTCTTGATGCTCGTGTGGTAGCCGCCGGTGGAACCGGGACTGATCCCGGGGCCGTTCTCGTTACCGGTACAGGCACCGGGACCACCCACCATGCCGGGGGCGCAACTGGCCGACCCGAGCAGGCCGCTGGGATCGCTCATGGTGACCGGCGTGTTGTTGGAATAGGTGTAGCCGTTCCACTGCACCGGATCGTTGAGATCCTGGATCGGGTCGACCGAGATGAAGCGTCCGATCGTCGGGTCGTACTCGCGGGCTCCGAGGTGGGTCAGCCCGGTGTTGTCGACGGTGCCGCCGACGAATCCCCGGCTGTTGGGCCATCCCGGAACGCCGCCACGGGCGGTCCCATAGGGCGTCTGCCTGCGCTGGGTGACCTGCTGCGACCCGGCGTCGACCGCGACCAGCGAGGTGCCCTGATGGTCGGCCGAGAGCCAGGTCAGCCCGGCGGCGGTACGGGAGGCGAGCGTCGAACCGGCAAAGCCGTAGTAGCGGGTGCAGGTGGTGGTGCCACTCGCGGTGTTGTAGCGGATCTCCTGCCCCGGCAGGTAGAGGGTCCGGCCAGCGGGATCCCGGCGGACCAGGCGGTTGCCGTCCGCGTCGTAGATGTACCGGGTCTGCCCGGTGGCGTCGGTGGACGTCTCCAGGTCCCCTTCGGCGTCCCAGACCAGAGTCTGGGTGCCAGCTCCCGTAGTCGGACGGGTGAGGGTATTGCCGGACAGGTCGTAGGTGTAGCTACCGCTCTGGGCACCGCTGGTGCTGGTGAGACTGTGCGGTCGTGCGCCACCGGCGGCCGGGTAGTGGTAGTCGGTGACCGCCGCACCGTTCGCGCTGTGTACGGACTGGGTCTTCCGGTTGCCGCTGCTGTCGAAGGTCCAGGAGTGCCAGTACGGTGCGGGCCCGCCGAGCAGGGACGCGTTCGGTGCGACGGAACAGTCGCCGGAGGTCGGGGTCCACGCCTGGCTGAGCCGGCGCAGGTGGTCGTGGCCGAAACACTGGGTGTCGTCGACCGGGTCGGCAGCCACGTCCTTGACACCGGTGATGTTGCCGGCCGGATCGAAGGTGTAGCGGCGGTCCGCGATAATGTTCGGGGTTGCCGAGTCCCGGTCGGTACGGGCGCCGGTCAGTCGGCCGGTCTCCAACTCGCGGGTGAACGCCTGGAACACCCGACCACCGGTGCCGGTGTACAGCTCGTACTGTTCTGGCTGACCGAGCGCGTTGTAGTCGGTGTCGGCGACGTACGAGGAGTTGGTCGACCCGTAGAGCGTGCTGAGGGTGGTGGGCAACCCCAGGCTGTCGTAACCGTAGGAGAGGGTTTCGGCGGGCAGGTCGTTGACGTTGGTGGCGGGCAGAGTCGTCGAGGCCAGCGAGCCGTCCACGTTCCAGCTGTTGTCGGAGGTGTACGTGCCGGCCAGGCCGGTTTCCGACGCCGGGATGACGACCTCGGTCGCCTCAGGCTGGTAGGTGTCGCTGTAGGCGGTCACCTTGTAGACGTACTGGGCCGAGCCCACGTACCGGACGGACTGCGACAGCTGCCCCTTGGCCACGGTGTCGTAGACCCACTGGGCCCGCGGCGTGCCACCGATCTGGTTTTCGTAGACAGCACGCTTGCGGTTCAGCGGGTCGTAGCCGTAGGCGAGCTTCCGGCTCCGGGCGTCGGTGCTGAGGGTGATCCGCCCGGCGTTGTCGTAGGTCAGGGAGGTCGAACCGGTGTCCGGGTCCACGGCTCCGGTCTTGCGACCACGGATGTCGTAGGTGTAGGCCCAGTCGTTGCCGGCGGGATCGGTGACCCCCTCCAACTGGCCCTTGCGGTTGAAGGCGTAGGTGGTGGCATCCCAACTGCCCGCGGTGGCCGGCGTGGGGACGGCACCGTGGTACTGCCGCAGTTCCACCGTGCGGCCGCGTACGTCGGTCACCGAGGCACTGGCGGTACCCCCCGACGGTGGGGTGGTGTCGGTGCGGTCCCCCGCATAGTAGGTGGTGGTGCGCCAGCGTTCGGCGGCGTAGGGCTGGAAGACCGTGGCGGTGATCCGGCCGGTGCCGTCGTAGACGTTGCGGGACTGGTTGGGCACGAAGGCGGCTTCGGTGGCGGTCGCCAGCGTGGTGCCCGGCGTTCCGGCCGCGTGGTAGATCCCGTAGGACCGCGCGGGGCGCCCGGCGCTGTCGTAGAAGGTGTCGGTCAGCAGCCGCCCACCGGAAGGCGAGGGCGCCTGGGTCTGCCGGGGTCGCAACAGCCCGTCGAACATCGCGTACGAGGTGACGTACGCCCCCTGGGCGTTGAGCCGGTTGGTGGCGAGCACGGTGCTCGCGTCGTTGCGGACGGTGTAGCCGAAGGTGACGTTGGCGCTGTCAGTGGCCTTGTCCCGGCCGGGCAGCCAGACCGCGGTGAGCCGGCCGAGTCCGTCATAGGTCAGGTCGGTGCGCTTGTCGTTCGGGTCCACCACCGAGGTCTCCGACGCCCACGCCGGGTCCAGTGTCGTGGTCGTCTTGTGGCCGAGCGGATTCGTCAGCGTGGTCGCGGTGACCGGCCCGCCGAGCGTCGGGGTGTACGCCGTCTTCGTCTCGTAGTTCATCGCGTCCCAGGACGAGGTAACCCGCCCGTGGGCGTCATAGGCCGTGCGCGTGACGGTGGTGAAGGTCGGCGCCCCGGAGTTCCAGTCCGCCATCTCCTCGACCCGGGTTGGCAGCCCGGCGGTGGGGGTGGCCTCGAACGTCGAACTATTGTCGTACCAGGTGCGGGTCTCGCCGATGACGTCCGCCGCGGTCAGGGTGCCACCGGTGTCCGCGCACTTCAGCGCATACTTCTGCGTGCGGTGCACCCGGTCCATCAACCAGTTCGTGTCGTTTCGTGGGGTGTAGTCGGTCTTCGTGCACTGCTCGTCGCCGGGCTTGCCGTCCTCACCGGAGTCGTCGACGCTGACGGCCATGCCGTAGCTGTCGTACCCGGTGGTGACCGTGGTGGCCCGCTCACCGCGCCCCGCGTCGAGCGTGGTGTAGCTGGTGACGGTCGCGACCCGGCTGAACCGGGCGGTGACCGTGTCACCGTTGATCGTGCGGGTTGCGGTCGCCGGGGAGGAGGCCCAGGGAATCATGGTCTGACGGGAGACCGTGGGACCGCCGACCCCGTTGAGCGTCCGGGTTTCCCGGGTCACGCCCGCATACCAGTCCTCGTCGTTGATGCCGTCCACGGTCACCGTGCGGGTGCCGCCGGCCGGTGCCGCCCGGTCACCGTGCATGCCACGGAAGTAGCGGGTCTCGGTGTACGTCTGCTCCCCCGGATCACCGATGGTCTCCGTGACCTTGCCGTAGCCCCGGTAGTCGGACCAGGTTTTCTCCTCCTTCTCGATCAGACCCTCGTCGTCGGCGTAGTGCCAGGCCGCGCCGTCGAGATAGTCGTAGGTCCGAATGACGCGTGGGCTGCCCTGCGGTGCCACTCCGCCGGTGTGGTCGATTTCGAAGATCTTTTTGATGACGTACTTGTGGAACCAGTCGGTGCGCGGGGCCGGGTAGCCCTCCGGAGTCCAGATCACCGGATAGCAGAGCCGGTTGTTGGTGTGTGGCGTCGGGGTCTGGCCCGCCACGCAGTCCGGCTCGGAGTATGTGAGGTTCAGGGTGCCGCCGGTCTCGTTGCGGATCTTCGTGATGCGCATCCAGTTCATCGCGGCGGCGAAGTCCCGGGTGTCGACCCGGTTGGCGAGCTGGACGGGGGTGAACTCCACGTCCGGCAGAGTGGCGGCGGTCCCGCCGGCCAGGCCGGTGTGCGAGATCCGGTCCAGCCACAGCCCGGCGCGGGTGCCGTCCCCGGGGTCGGGGAAAGTGTGGATCAGGTTCCACCGTTCGACGTCGGCGTAGCCGGTGCCGCTGCGGATCTGGGTGGTCACCGTGGACAACCGCTTCGTACGCCAGAAGGTGGGTGAGAAGTTCTCCGGGCAGGAGGTGCCGGTGCACTCCCTGTCCCACGGGGTGTCCGGCCAGTGCGTCTCGTCGTGGGTAGTGCAGTCGCTCAGGCAGCGGTTGCCGTCCCCGAGTTCGATCCGGAACGGGGCCGGCGTGTCCAGTACCGAGTCGACGTCGGCGACGCGGCGGGTGCCGTAGTCGATCCGGTCGAGCCAGCCACCCCGGTCGTAGCTGACCTCGTCGTCCGGGTCGAGGTTACGGCCGTACTTGTTGGTCTCCTTGGTGTACCAGTAGGAGTACGAGTTGCCGGAGAGGTCAACGACGTAGTCGAGGTTCCACCGCCACGCCTGGCGGCAGTCCGAGTCAGCGAACGCGGTGGCGTGGCACGGCTCGTTCGGGTCGTTGCCGAAGACCGGCACGGTCCAGGTCGAGTTGGTCTCCGGATCGTCGGTGACCCAGCCGGGCAGCCGGTTCTTCCCGAACCAGTACTGGATGCCACTGGTCGTGGTGACCACCCAGTGCTCGCCGTTGTTGTCGCCGTTGCTGGCCCCGGACTTGCGCTCGATCCGGGATCCGTCGTCGTTACGCAGGTGCCAGCGCTGCTCGGTGGCGTTGTAGATCAGCTCACCGGAGCTGCCGCCCAGGGTGAGGGTGGCGTTGTCGGTCTCCCAGCACAGGTCGCCGGTTTCCTCGTCGTTGTTCGCCGATCCGTCCATGTCGTCGAGGCACGGCTTGTAGCGGCGCTCGATGAAACCTTCACCCGACAGCTCGAACCCCTCGCCCACCCAGGACGGCTGGTTGTTCGAGGCGGCGTGCCGGCCGTCGACCGACTGGGACGAGTAGGCCAGGGCCAGCTTCGGGGCCAGCCCGCTCATCGCGGGCGGCACCCGCATCGGGTACGACCAGGCGAACGTGCCGGAGTTACCGCCGGCAGACCAGGTCGCCGACGCCTGCAGGGGGGTGGCCGCGTAGTCGCCGGACGGCCCGGAGTCGGCAGCGGTCAGCGCGAAGAGGCTGCCGGCGCCCACCGGTACGTCAGCTGTCACGGTCCGCTTGGCAAGGTCCTTCGTCGACCGCAGGGGCGTACCGACGCAGTTGCGCTGCTGCGGGGTCGTCAGGGCACATTCGGGCAGGCTGACCAGCCGTAGCCGGCTGGACCAGTCGGCACCGTAGGCGGTGGCGAAGGGGGCGTAGTCGATGCTGACCCGGGTCGGGCCGAAGCCGGTGATCCCGTCGGCGCGGGCCAGGCGCAGCGCCAGTCCGCGCAGCCCGGCGCGGGCGGTGGTGGCCCGGTCGAGCACGTCGACGCGTACCCGCGCGGGTGGACCGGCTGTCGAGCCGGCAACGGCCGGGGCGGCGGCGACCCGGACCGGCAAACTCCCGGCCTGGGCCGGTGCGCGCCCGGTTCCGGCGGGCACGGCCACCACGGCGCTGCCGGCCGCCGGCCAGACCGGCGCCGGTTTGGCGCTGGCGTCCGGCCTGGCCGGTACCGTCGAGGGTGACCGCACGGGAACCTCGGTGACCGGCACCTTCGGGACCGGAACCGGCGTTGGCCGCTGGTACGGGGCCGGGCCCGCCGCCAGCGCCGGCACCTGGAGCAGGTTGAGGATCAGCACCGCCGCGAGCGAGGCGGCGAAGCCGCTACGAGCGGCCCGGAGCGGACGGGAACGGATGAACAAGGACGTGTTTGTGCGCAGCAGTACCCGCACCGGTACCTCCGAGGTCCGAGATCAGCGGATGAATGGTGTTGGCCGTGGTGGTCGGTGCAGGTCAGAGCAGCGGTTGGCTGCTCCGTAGCCGAAGGCCGGGTCGAACGACCAAATACCGATGGGTACGCACAGCGGCACTGACAGTGACGAACAGAAGGTCTGGAGTGCCTCTCACCTGATGGAGACAGCAGGAACCCGACGACCGAACATGCGAACCCCCGTGGTCAACTCAGTGCAAGGTGCGATCACCGTAGCGTGACAATAGGAAACAATCAATACTGAAGATCGTCAGGCGGTCAGCGCGTACGCCTCACGGTCCGGCCAGTCCCCAGCACCAGCGGACTGGTTGTCCGACTCGACCGCGGAGATCCTTCGTAGGAATATCGGCGTGTCGGACAACCAGCGTGACGATCTCGAGGATCCCCTGACTCGACGGCTCAGCAGCCAGCCACAGGCCGGTCCACAGCCACCTACCCGACGGCCGCGTGGTCTGCGGTTCGCGTTCCAAGGCCGGATGTCGACAGTCGAGCACCAGAACCGGGTCACCTCCCGGCACTGGCAACGGGACTGCGCCAGAGAACTCGTCGGCAGCCTGAGCCGCCACCGTCGTCACCCTTTCCCGGCGGGCGCGGAGTCCCGGCAGGGCCTGCTGTGGGATCTGACCGACGGGCTGCGTGGCGTCCAACCGCGGCCACCGGCGCATCTACGAGCGCATCGCCGCGCACGACCCGGACGGCGCGGCCGAGGCCATGTTCACCCACATCACCGAGGCCTGGCTGGTCCGTCGCAGCGGTTCGGCCAAGCCGGCCCGCCTGCAACGCTGACCCGGCCAGGAGGCCGGCGCTCAGGATCCTCGCCATCCCGGCCCGACGTCAGGCGGCGCCGGCCCCCGCGTCGCGGGAATCGGCGCCGCCTGACCCGTCTGCGTCACGAGAACTGCGCGAAGAACCTCCAGATCTCACCCTTGGTCCAGGTGGTGACGCCACTCTCGGCGTACGTCCCGTCCACCGGTCCGGGCATGTGACCGTTGTCGAACGCGGCCCACTGGACCGGGTAGCCGGCCCTGCAACCGGAGTAGGTGGTCGTGATGTGCGTACGGCTGCCCGGCCCCGGCTCGGGCGGGTTCTGGGCGGTGCAACCGTTGTTCCGGACGAACGTGTCGCGCAACGACCGCCCCTGCGAGATGTTCAGGACGTTGTCCGAGATGCCGTGCAGCCCGAAGTACGCGATGGGCTGCGTACCGCCGCTGCACCCGCTGATCTGTGCGCCGGAGATGACCGCGACCGCTCGGAAAACGGTGGCCCGCGCGCAGGCGAGCGCATAGCTCATGCCGCCGCCCCAACTGAAGCCGAGGGCGAACCGCTGCCTCGGGTTGACGCAGAGGTCACTCTCGATCCGTCGGATCATGTCGTCGACGAAGGTGACGTCCTCACCGCCGGCGTTGCCCCAGCCGTTGCCGAGTCCCTGGGGCGCGACCAAGATCGCGCTGTTGTTCGACTGCTCCTGCTGCCCGTAGTAGGACCAGGCCGTCCCGCTGGTGCCGCCCGAGGATATCTCCTGCATGGTGCCGCCGCGCCAGTGGAACGCGAAGATCAGCCGGTAGGGGTTGTTGCTGTTGTAGTTGGTGGGCACCCGCAGGATGAAGGAGCGGCTCTTGCCGTTGCTCTGAATCGTGTGCGTGCCGCTGGACAGCGTCGGTGCCCTACCGCACCCGGCGCCTCCCGGCGGCGGGTTGCCGCTGTCCACGCGGACAAGCTGCCACTGCTGGTTGGCACCGTTCCAGTCGGAGTACTGCACGATGTTGCCACCGTCGGCGGTGGAGGCACCCTGCACCTCCACGGCCTTGCCGCTGTGCCGGCTGATCAGCCGGACGTGACCGCCGTCCGAGTCCGCGAGCCGGAACTGCTGGTTCGTCGCGTTGGTGTCGGACCACTGCACGATCGCTCCGCCGTCGGCGGTCGACCAGTTGTGCACGTCGAGGACCTTCCCGGAGTGCCGGGACTTCAGCCTGTAGTAGCCGCCACCCGAGTCCAGGAACTGCCACTGCTGGTTCGCCCCGTCGTGCCGCGTCCACTGGCTGATCCGCGCACCGTCGTTGGTGGCCGAGGCGTACAGGTCTAGCGCCTTGCCGCTGTTCCTGTTCAGCAAGATGTACCAGGCGCTGGTGTCCACGGTCGCCGCGGCCGCAGGGGCCGCGTTCACGGCGACCAACGTGCCGGCCGCGATGACCGCCGCAGCCGCTGCGGCCAGCCCTGACCGCCAGCGATGTCTCCGTGGAAGGGCGGGACGAGCCGCACCGATGGCACTCATGGTCCACTCCTCTGGTCGGGGTCACCCGCAAGCGGAACGCACGCGGATGGCCTGGCGTGCGTGCTGACGTCCAGCGTCAGCACGGTGTTCGTCGTACGAGCGCGAAGCGGCCACCGGCGCACGTCCCTGGCCGGCTGCCCGCCTGCGGTGGCGCGAACGGATGCCGTCCGCGCCACCGGACGGAGGACCAGCTACCCGATACGGATCAGTTGCCACTGCTGGTTGTTGCCGCCCCAGTCGGTGTACTGGACGACGTTCGCCCCGTCGGCGGTGGACGCATTCTGCACCTCCACGGCCTTGCCGCTGTTGCGGTTGATCACACGCACGTAACCCCCGGCCGATTCGGCGAGCCGGAACTGCTGGTTGGTGCCGTTGCCGTCGCTCCACTGCACGATCGCCGCGGCGTCGGAGGTGGAGAAGTTGTAGACGTCCAGCACCTTGCCGGAGTGCCGGGACTTCAACCGGTAGTAGCCGCCACCCGAGTCCACGAACTGCCACTGCTGCTGGTTGCCGTTGTTCCGCGCCCACTGCGTGATCCGCGCACCGTCATTGGTGGCAAGGTTGTATACGTCCAACGCCTTGCCACTGTTCCGATTGACCAGCACGTACCAGGCACTGGTGTCCACCGGGGAGCCCGGCGGCGGCGTAGTGGGTGGGCTGCCACCCTCGTTCAGGGCGTTGAGGACGGAGGTGTACGCCGGCTTCTTGTTGCCCGATCGATCGAAGAGCAGGGCGTCGTCGGTGCCGCGCCAGGAGTCGCTGTCCCGCACACCCCACACGGTGATGCCGTTGCAGCGCGAGACAGCCAGACAAGCGCGCGTGACCGTGGCGTAGATGTTGGCCTGGTTGGAGCCTGTCATGACGTCGAGCTCGGTGATCTGCACGTCGACCCCGAGGTCGGCGAAGCGCTGCAGATTGGCCTGGTAGTCACCCGGGAGCGAGGTGCCCAGGTGGGACTGGAAACCGACACAGTCGATCGGCACGCCCCGGGACTTGAAGTCCCGCACCATGTTGTAGATACCGGTCGACTTCGCATTGACGCCGTCGGTGTTGTAGTCGTTGTAGCACAACTTCGCGCCGGGATCGGCCGCCCTGGCGGCGCGGAACGCCGCCTCGATCCAGTCGTTGCCCGTGCGCTGCAGGTTGGAGTCACGCCGAGCGCCGCTGCCACCGTCGGCGAACGCCTCGTTCACCACGTCCCAGGAGTGGATCTGGCCTCGGAAATGGGTGGCGACCTGGGTGACATGGTTGATCGCGGCGTTGCGCAACGCGCTACCGGAGAGGCTCTGCGCCCAACCCGGCTGCTGCGCGTGCCAGAGCAGGGCGTGACCCCGCACGCTCATGCCGTTGGCCCGAGCGTGACTGACGAGACGATCACCGCCCGTGTAGCTGAACCGACCCTGTTGCGGCTCGGTGGCGTCCCACTTCATCTCGTTCTCGGCGACGACGCTGTTGAACTCGCGGTTGAGAATGCCAACGTACTGGCTGTCGGAGAGCTTGCCCGTTGCGACGGCCGCGCCAAAGTAGCGCCCCTTCTCGGCGGCGGACGCTTTCAGGGTCGTCCCGGCACTGGCCGTCGGGGCCAGCGTCACCGTCATACCCGCGGTCAACGCGACGGCGAGGGCCATCGTCGACAGCAGGGTTCTCTTGGGTCTCATGGCATTCCTTTCCAGTGAATCCGGTGGTGGTGATGTGCCAGTTCGCTCGGGCAAGCCGGTCCGGGACGGCGGACGCGGCTCGCGGACGGTCAGACAGGTGGATGGCGACGCCGTTCAGGTGCGCTCCGCCGGTCGTCGTCGGCCGGTCCGCGCTGGCACGGGCAGTCGGACCGGCTGTCGCACACAGCTGCTGATGGTCCTGAAGCGACGTCCGCTCACCCCTGGGATGCCCTGGACGCGAGGTTCGGCCAGCGAGCTCGCCCGGTGAGCCACAGGTGCCGTCATCCTCGACATCGAGAGTGAGCGATAACATCCCGTTCGTCAATACGTGCCGGCGCCTCAATGCCCACACCTCCGGGGCACAGTCGGAGCGCGCCGGGGGCGGCGCGCATCGCCGGGGGCGCACGGTCGCGAGATGGGGTTCGGCGAGCGAGAAGCCGGCGTCGGCCCCGCCGGACCGCGACATCCCGACTGGGTGCCCGGGCCGGCGACCCCGGTCAGGGAAATCGATGCCAAGTGATGTTAGCGATATCAAGACTCCGGTCGAACGGCGAGTTCCGCGCTGCGCCCTGACGCGCTGTGGGCGTTGTGGGTGCCGAGAACCTCATCCATCCTGGCCACAGCAGTCTTGATCATCGCGGTGGATGGCTCCGGTGAGACGTGGAACCTCTCGGCTGGATCGTGAAGGCCCGTCTACGTTGGGCGCTGCGCGAGGATGGGGTGTGCTGTTTCGACTGGCGTACCTCGGCGTGATCAACACTGTGGCCCTGCTACGGCTGCTACCGATGAGCGACCGCGACAAGGACGCCAAGATCCTCGCTTTGCGACACCAGATCATGGTGCTCGAACGGCAACTGCACGGTGAACGGGTCCGGTTCACCCCAGCGGATCGGGCGTGGCTTGCGGCCCTGCTGCATCCGCTACCGCGAACCTTGCTGAACCACCTGCGGCTGCTGGTCCGCCCGGAGACCGTGCTGCGCTGGCACCGGGACCTGCTCGCCCGGCGGCATGCCAGGAGTTCCCGGCCTCTCCAGGCCGGGCGGCCACGAACCGTCCGGTCGATCCGCCGGCTTGTCCTATGTCTGGCCTCGGAGAACCCCGCCTGGGGATACCGCCGCATCCACGGTGAACTGCTCGTCCTGGGCGTCAAGGTCGCCGCGTCCACCGTCTGGGAGATCCTGAAAGAAGCGGGCGTCGATCCGGCACCTCAGCGCACCAGCAGCACATGGGCGACGTTCCTACGCTCCCAGGCCCACGCCGTCATCGCCGCCGACTTCTTCGAAACGACCACCCTGACCGGCACCCGCCTCTACGTCCTGGCCGTCATCGAACACGCCACCCGCCGGATCCGAATCCTCGGTGCCACCGCGCACCCACCGCAGGCTGGGTCACCCAGACCGCACGTAACCTGGTGATGGACCTGGAAGACGCCAGCTGCCGGGTGAAATACATGATCCGGGACAGGGACGGCAAGTACCCGGCCCTGTTCGACACCATCCTCGCCGACGCCAGTATCAGCGTCGTCCGCGCCGGGACGGGCACCCCGGATGAACGCGATCGTGGAACGCTGGGTCCGGACCTGCCGGCGTGAACTCCTCGACCGGACGCTGATTCTCAACCAGCGGCACCTGCTACACGCACTCCGCGAATACGAGGTCTTCTACAACGAGCATCGCCCTCATCAGGGCATCGCCAACGTCCGGCCACTCGCGCCACTGCCTAAACCGATCACCGACCCGGACCATCTCGCCCGCCTGAACATCCACCGAAGCGACCGCCTCGGCGGCATCCTCCACGAGTACGAACACGCCGCCTGACCAGCGCGGATGAAATTTTCGGCAGGTACAGGGCCGCCGAGCGCGGCGGCAACGCGACCCTGCGAGCCACCTTCGGCGCCCTCGGAGAGCGCCTTGTTGCCGCTGTCGACGCCCTGCCGCCGGGCCTCGGTTCCCCGTGTCGCGCGCAGGAGCCGGACGACCTCGCCACCCGACTCGCCGGGCGCATCGCCGACGCCACCAAGGTCTCAGACGGCGAACTGGGGCCGCCTAAAACTGACTGCCGTCGTGACGGCGGACCGACGAGGTGACCGCATGCCTGTACGCCCTCCACCCCGCCGACGCCAGCCTGCCTACGGACGCCAGCCTACCTGCGGACGCCGACTCCATCTGCTGAAGGTAAACCCAACTTTCGAGGAACTGGCCAAGCCTCATCGCGCACCGACGTGCCACTCCCGCCTGATCCCGCTGTATAGAGATTCTTTGCAGCTCGTCAATCATGGACGCAGACAGGAATTCATGACTTTCCTGCTTTCGGCCATTGTGGAGCGTTACCGACGCGATAACACTTTCTGGATCATGGGGCGTGTAGGCGATGACTTCTGGATCTTCTTGAACTACCTCACCCACCCACGCGTCAGACGAAACCATCATTCGATCTAACCTGAATATCCATTCCACCGACTGACCCACTTCAAGCCTGCGGGGAACTCGCTCTCCTGTCGAATCAGACCCGAAGTGAAGCTCAGCCACCGGAGGTCGGCATTCGAGATTCAATTGCTTGATAGTTACAGGCTGCCGACCGCAATTGGTGACGTGCACAGCGATGACGGGTCGGTCGAATCCAAGCCGCACCATCTGGTCGACCCAGCGGGGCGCAACAATTTCAGGCGCAGTGAGGATCTTGCCGTCACGGCTCATCGCGCCAGCTCGGAGCTGGACCCTCACTCGGCCGCCAGCTAGTACATACGAGAAAACCGCCCATACCGCGCCGCCTGTAGCAACCGCGGCGGCGTAGAGAGCAATCCAGGGAGCCGCATCCTTCATGCTCACGCATGGTAATCCGAAGACTCCAATCGGGATCGCTGGTGGAACTCGCGCCTTCTCCCGCCCACGATGTCCCCACCCCTCGCTCCGGTCACTGCTGGCCGCCTCCACCGCCGCACTGGTGGCGGGTGCGGTCCACGCCCTCGCGTTGGACGCCGCAGCCCGCGCATGGGGCAACCTCGCCGCCGCACTCCTCCTGGCAGTGGCCGCCACCTGGCTCGGCTGCACCGCCATCAACCTGCTCACCACCCGGAAGGCCCGATGACCCCGCACCACCTGCACGCCCCGCTGCCGCCTGGTCCCTCCAGGCGGCACGCGCCCACCTCCACCACCTCGCCGACGAGGAAGCCGCCCAGATCGCCGCCGAGCAGCTCGAAGCCCCCGCCCTCCTCCACTCCCCGGCCTGGGGCCGCCGACACGCCCTCGGCGGCGATGGCGACCCCACCCCCGGCATGGTCGTCATCGCCACCGACCACCGGCCCACCCGACGCAACCGATGGGCCGAGATGCACCGACGGCTCGACCGGAAGCTGACCTGGCTCGCCAACGCGGTTTTCGCATTGCCACCCCATGCCGACGCGCTGGACCGCATTCGGAGCTGCATTCCCGACCTTCAGCCCGGCACCGCGGCCCTCGTCCACCGACACCTGGCCGACGAAGACCACTGGGCCCGGGAGGCCTGTGGCGTCCGGCCGGCCCGCGCGATGGTACCCGGCACCCCGGCCTGCCCCGCGTGCGGAGCCCGCGCGCTCGAGGTGCAGACCGCCGGCCCGGTCGACGCCTGGACCGTCGTCTGCGCCGGCACCCGCCAGCCCGGAGGCGGACCACACAACCCGTGCCTCTGCACCGGCCTCGGCTGCCCCTGCGACATGCCCGGCACAGGCGAGGCGTCCAACACATCTGGCTCCGCAGTACGGTGCTTACGGAGTGCAACCAGCAGACCATCACCGACAGGAGGGCCAGTGCCTGAGCACCTCATCCCTGCTCACTACGCCGACGCCGAGACCTCTCTACCCGAAGTTGACCGCTGGTGCAGCGCCATCCTTGCCGGCTCCAGGTCTCGCCTCCTGCATCTCGGCCCCTTCATGTCCGGGAAGACCCACACCGCGTACGCCGCCCTCCGTCGCCTCTTGGCCGCCGGCTACCCACCGGCCAACCTGGGCGCGTACCGGGCGTACGAAATGGCCCGCGACTACAACCCGCACCTCATCGAGCAAGCGCTGCCGGTGATCTTCCTCGACAATCTGACCGACCGAAGCGACAGCGTGGCCGGCGTCAAGAAACGCGAACCCGATGAGCCGGAGATCCAGGCTCTGATGGCTGTACACCAGGGGGCAGTCGTAGACGCTGCCGAAAGGCTGGCGGGGCGGGCGGGCAGCTCTTGGATCGCATGCGCGTCGAACCGCGAGCGCCTTGCGGCGGACCTAGGAGAGGACGTCGCCGCCAAGCTCCTCGCCGTCGCGGACGTGGTCGAGCTCCCGCCGAGGCCGCAGCCTCCCATCCTCGACTGGTGATCCATTGAATCACAGCCCCACGACCGTCCGATTAGGCCGATTCACTGCGCACCATAAGTGGACTTCTTGTTGCTAGCACCGGCAGGCGCCCGAATTGTGCTGGAGGTCGACGGTCAGACGCACTACGCAAGCGAGCGGGAGGCCGCAGATGGCCAACGGCGTTGGCTCCCGGATGGCAATGAGTACGCGCGTACCGTGGCCGCCAGCCGTGACCTCACCCTTGCCGGCTACGAGGTCTATCGGTTCGGCACGAACGAACTCCACGACGAGGGCCAGGCGCGCCCTCTGGTCACGGCCTTCTTCGACGGTCTTTTTCGCAGGCACAACATCGCCCTACCGCGGTGAGCGAAGCAGGGCCGGTACCCCCCGGCACGCGGCAGATCCGTGCGTTCAGCGGAGCCAGGCAAGCAGGGCGCCAACGAAGCGGGCACCCGTTTGAGCACAAAAGTCACTCACACCAGATTCTAGTGTCCTGGCGACTGCATCTCGTGCGACCGGCAGGACTCGATGCCGCTGAACGGCTGACCACGATCCAGCCTCTGCCTAGGCTCGTTTAACCTCTCGGCGTGGAGCCCCACAGCCGAGTTCTGGCCTCGCGCGTTCTCACACACCAAGTCCGGCACGTCACTGCTCTGCTGAGACGAGGGCACGAGCTCGTCGACGATCCGCCGCCTGACACTCCTGCACATGCCGACCTTGATCACATCAACAAGCACCACGAGAAGCATGACCTGCTCGGGCTCCGATGGTGGGTTCACAGAGCCGCCATCCACAACCTCAAGGCAGCCGAGGAACATCTCACGGGAGTGGGCGTCGTCCTTCAAGCGGAACGGCTGCTGCCACTCCCCGCTATGGCCCTCGCCCGGTCTGTGTACGAGGCGGTCATCAACACGTGCTGGCTCGTCGATGCCCAGGTGCCGACCGAACAGCGGCTCGCCCGTTGGGCGGGCCGGCTGCTCCACGACGGGCAGGAGCCCACGTCGGCACTCGACAGCTTCGGGGACTCAGTGGCGGCACAGGAGGAGCGTGAGCGGGTGGGAGGCGCACGCAGCCTCGGACGAGACCTCATGACGCGCGCCGGGTTTGACCTAAAGGCGAAGGGCGGCGACAAATCCGAGGAAACCGCCCGCGTCACCTACAGCGGCGAAAGTTCAAGCCTGACGCCGAACGTGACACAACTCGTCAGCCGATTCACCCCCGCATCGAATCTGTGGCATATGTTCTCGGGTGCAGCTCACAGCCGCGGCTGGCTCGTCAGTGGCCTCGAAGGGTCGGAAACTGAGGTCGTCGTGTCCGTCATGGCGCCACTCCTCGACACCTCTGACGCCCTCGCCTACGAGATGTCGCGCTACTTTGGACTGGACCCGAGACACCCCTATGGATTACCCATCACCCGCAATCACGCGGCCGGGATCCAACTTCTAATCCCAAGGCCGCAGGCTGCTCCCCGCATACACGGGGAGAATCCGGGGGGATCGACTTCGCGAAGCCCACCCCGGGCTGCTCCCCGCGCCTGCGGGCTGATCCCACGACCCGGTCAGCGCTGCTGCCGGGCGGCTATTCGCGGCCGGTGGCCATGATGAGGGCCTCGGTGAACTGCTTCCAGGTCGGCTGGTCGGGGAAGTCTTCTCCTCGGTTCAGGTAGAGGCCGGGCAGGGCTTTGAGTGAGGACTCGAGTGCGCCCAGGAAGCGTTCGAGGGTGTGGTTCTCCCACTCGGTGGGGTGGGCGCGAAGGTCGGTGAGCATCCGGCCGACGATGTCGGCGGCGTCGGTGTGCGTGGTGACGTGGCTGACCTCGTCGGGACGGATGTTGGTGAATCTGCCGGTCTCGTAGGGGCTGCTCATCGGGTCATCGTGCCTGTTTCTGTTGGGGAGACCTGTTCCGGGCCCGCTTCACGCCAACGGGTGCGGTTCACCGGTAAGTGCCGCGAGTGCGGCGGCGACTTCGTGGACTGTCGCTCGGACGTAGGTGGCCGTGGTGCCGGCGTCGCCACCGCTGCCCGGGTGTCCGGCGTATGCACGGGCGATGGCGTAGCCGAAATTCCGCTCCACCCACGTCAGGGTTGTGTGCCGCAACCAGTGCGTACTGATCTGCTGGGCGTGCACCCATGGCAGGCGCTCACCGATGCGCACCCACAGGTGGTCATATCGCCGGTAGGTGATGGGTTGCCCGCTGCGATACCGGAACAGTGGCCCTGCCCCGCTCGCGTGCCGCTGCTCCGCATGCCGCTGCAGGTACCGCATGAGCGTCGGCGACACCGGCTGCCACCGCACCGTCTCGCCCTTCTCCCGCAACATGACCAGACACTGATCCGGGTCCAGATCCACCGGCCTCAACGCCAACGCCCCACCCCGACGGCACGCCGTCTCGATGTGCAACCGCAGCAGCAGACTGTCCAACGCTGGATCATCGCCCGTGGACGCCGCCACCTTATTGATCTCCGCCAGACGGCTGTCGGCCAACGCCCGCCGCGTACTCGGCAACCGCCGCGGCTTCGCCACCTTCAACGCGGGATTGTCTGCCTCGGTTATGAGGCCGTCAGCGACCGCCCGCCGGTATAGACAGCGCAACGCCGCGATCAGGTGCTCCGCCGCACTGCGTCCACCCCGCGCGTTGCGCCGAGCCACCACATGCGCCTTGACATCCTCCGCCAACCGCTCGATCTCCGACGGCGTCGGCTCATCGATACGCCGCTGACCCCACTGCTCGACCACACGCTTCCAGTACGAACCGTACGCCCGCCGCGTGCGGGCCGTGACCGCAACCGCCACCACCGGCACGTACTCCGCGAACGTCGGCGCCGCCGGACGATCCGACGCCGCCCCCACCAGATCCGCCGGCGAGATCCCCACCCGCGCCAGCAACAACCCCGCGCGGCATCCAACTCCGCCCTGCCCGCCATCGCCGGGCTCACGCCTCATCACCACCCAACACCGCACGCTGAGCCTGAGCGACCATGTCGTCCAAGGCCATCGGCGGATACACCACGAGCAAGTCCGCGACAGGATCGGCGGTCAACAGGGTCCGATCCCCAGCGTTGAGCCCACACCAGTGCCGCACCGGAGCCGGCAGCAACAGGTGTCCCTGACCGGTGAGAGCGAAGACTCCACCAGGATCCCGACGCACGACAATGACGCCGGCTCTCTCGCGGATCTCCAGTCGGGCACCCGGCTCCCACGCCAGGGCACGGACGATGCCTTGATCACGGATTCGGCCGCTGGCATCGACCGCCGCTAGCGGTACACCTTTGCCTCGGTCCGCTGCTGCGCGACCGCTGGCATCGGTAACGGAGCCCGTCGCAGGGGTGCGTGGGAGTCACGAGGGTTGCTTCGCCCACGGTCCGGCAGAAGAACCGGGGGAACGACAGAAGTCAGAGAGGGCTCAACCACAGCGACCACCGCCGTCGACCGACACAGGGTCAGCGAGGTTGGTCGCGAAGATCAGATTCACGTGGTCAAGGAGCCTTGACCACCAGTAGGTAAGAGACGGCATGGATGCCGCAAATTTGTGTCCGAGGGGGGACTTGAACCCCCACGCCCTATACGGGCACTAGCACCTCAAGCTAGCGCGTCTGCCATTCCGCCACCCGGACCTGCTCGTCCAGCCTACCGTGTCGGCCGAGGTGATCTTTCACCCGTCGGCCGCCCTGGTGGGCCGCACGGGGAGTTACTGTACACGCCCCGGGTGGATCATGCACATCGGCTTCCGTGGGGTGGAGCAACCCAGGTCGAAAGGCTTCTCGCCGCGCGCGAACCGTGACAAAGCGGCGAGCCTGGGTAGCGTCCGGCGGGCCTCACGCGGCAGCATGGCCACGTGTCCCATCCCTCTCCCCTGGCCGCCGTGCAGCACCGGGCCCTCGCCCTGCGCGCCGCGGGCGATCTCAGTTCCGCCCGCCGACTGCTCACCGACGCCGTCGGCTCCGCCCGACCGCCGTACGGCAAGGATCACCCGGATGTGCTGAGCACCGCGCACCTGCTGGCCCGCCTGCACCGGGAGGCGGACGACCCGGGTGCCGCCCGCCGGGTGCTGGAGGAGGCGTTCGCCGACGGCGAGCGGCTCTGGCCGCCGTCCGATCCGCTGATGCTGGCGATCTCCTTCGAACTGGCGGCGGTGGCCGACGAGTTGGGCAACCGCCACGAGGCGCGCCGCAACTACACCCGCGTCGCCACTCTCGGGCCCGCCGTGCTCGGCGTCGACCACCCGGCGGTACGCACGGCACGGCAGTATCTCGGCGACGCCGCTCCCGCCCCTCAGCCTGCCCCACCGCTCGCGCGGCCCGCCACGTCGGCGCTTTCCGAGCCGACGATGTCGCTGGCGGTGCTCTCCACCGCCTGGCGACCGCACGAGCCGGCCTCGGTCGGCCCGCCGCAGCCGCCGTCCGCGCAGCCGGTCCCGCCGCACGTCGCCAGTGGCCCGCCTGCCGCGCCGGCACACCCGCACAACCCATCTGTCCCGCCGCCACCCGTTCCGGGCGTACGCGGCGTGGGGCGGGCCACCCCCGTTACTCCCGCGCCACACCCTGCGGCGTCTCCGTACGTGCCCCGGCAGGTCGACTACGCGCCGCAGGTGCCGCCCGGACCACCGCAGCCGTACCCGGGCCCGCCGCAGGCCGCCCAGGTTCCGCCCCCGCCTGTGGTGCCCGCCCCGCCCCAGCAGGGCTGGGCCCCGCCGGTGCCACCGCCGCACGTACCAGCCCCACCGCAGGTACCCCATGCTCCCGGTCGGGGGCAGGCCACCCCGTACGCCGCTCCGCCGCAGCGGATTCCGCCACCACCGACGATCCCGCCGCCGCCAGTCGTGCCCGCGCCACCGGGGCCGGCCCGTGCCGCCGTACCGCCGCCTCCGGCCATGCCGACCTCGGCGGCTGCCCCGGCGCAGCCGCACACCCCGGTGGCGCCCATACCGCCGCCCCCGATCGTGCCGCCGGCGTCCACCGCCGCCCCGGCGCAGTTGCCCGTACCGCCGCCTCCGGTCGTTCCCGCGCAACGCCCCGCACCGGCGCCGCCACAGTCCCCCTGGGCGCCTCCCCCCGGTCCGGCCCAGCCGGGCCCGTCCACCCCGGCGCCGCAGCCCCCGCCCCGCCCCGCCCCGCCGGCGGCGGCCGGGGTGGCCTCGGTCGTTCCGTCCCCCAGGACAGCTCCGCCGCCCGCCATGCCGGTACCGGAGGCCCCGCCGTCGTCGCCGACGACCGCGGCACCGCCCGCTCCGCCCACCCCACGCCACTCGGCGGCCGCAGCCGAAGCGCCGGCCGCCACCGGTACGACGACCACGGCCCCACCGCCGTCGGTGAGCGCCCCGCCCGCGGGACCGGCCGCAACCCCCTCGTCGCCGGCTAGCACGCCGCCCGCAACTCCGTCGGCGGCGGCGAGCAAGCCGCCCGCCACCCC
Source organism: Micromonospora sp. NPDC049051 (assembly GCF_043197575.1). NCBI lineage: Bacteria > Bacillati > Actinomycetota > Actinomycetes > Micromonosporales > Micromonosporaceae > Micromonospora > Micromonospora sp. NPDC049051. Next base: position 153,065 of record NZ_JBICTL010000006.1, on the reverse strand, counting down.
ACCGTCGTCGGTGGGTACGCCGCCCTTCGAGCCAGCGGCGACTGCCGTCGAGCCCGCGCGGCCCGCCAGGCCCTCCGTCGAGGCACCGGTCGTTCCCGCGTCGGAGGCGGCACGTCCGGAGGCAGCACGTCCGGAGGCGGCACGTCCGGAGGCGGCACGTCCGGAGGCGGAGGTGCCCGAGCGCCCGGCCGGTCCGGCGCCCGGGTGGGCCAAGCCGACCATCCAGGTCAAGCAGATCGAGCCGCTGCTCGCCGAGGAGATCGCTCGCGCCGCCGGTGCTTCCGCCAGGATGGATGCGCCGGTCAGCCCCGCGCGGTCGTCCGAGGTGCCACCAGCCGACGCGCCGCCGCCGGCGACACCCGCCGCGACGGTCAGCGCACCACCGGCACACCCGACGAGCAGCCCACCCGTCAGCGCACCCCCAGCGCCACCCGTCAGCGCGCCCCCGGCACACGCGACGAGCAGCCCACCGGTCAGCGCACCGCCCGCGCCGCCCGTCAGCGCGCCGCCCGTCCACCCGACGAGCAGCCCACCGGTCAGCGCACCGCCCGCGCCGCCTGTCAGCGCACCGCCCGTCCAGCCGACGAGCAGTCCACCCTTCAGCGCGCCGCCGCGCGGCGTCAGTTCGCCGCCGCTGCCCCCGATCCCGCCACCGCCGTCGGTGATGCCGCCGCCGGTCAGCGCGCCGCCTGCTCCGGTGCCGCAGTTCAGCGCGCCACCGCAGCCGGTGAGCGCGCCGCCCGGGGGCCCGTCGGTCAGCGCACCGCCGTGGAGCATGTCCGCGCCGCCGTGGAGCAGCACGGCCCCGCCGCAGGCGCTGACGGGCCCGGCGACCGAAACCGGCGTCGACGCCGACCACACGGACGTCGAGGAGGAACTGGAACGGGCGGAGTCCGAGCGGGAACGGGGGGAGGTGGAGCCGGTCGAGCCGGAGCGGGAGAAGGTCGACGACCTGCCGCCGGCGTACCTCGACATCGACGAGACGTTCCCGATGAAGGCGCAGCCGGTGCGCGCCGGCACGCCTGCCGGCCGCCCTGCCTCCCCGCCCGCGCCCCTCGTCCCGCCGCCACCGGCGTACCCGATGATGGCGGAGCCCGAGGAGGGCGGCCGGAACCGGACGGCGGTCATCGTCGCGGTGGTCGTCGCGGTCCTGGCCGTCGCGGCGGTCGTCGGCGTGGGCGTGCTGCTGCTCAACCGGGAGGCGGCACCGCCGGCGGGGCCCGCCTCGCCGGGTGCCGCCCCCGGATCTTCGGCGACCGCCGCCGGTCCCCCGCCGGGCGGGCTGACGTTGAAGGACCAGTCGGCGACGGTCACCCTCAACTGGACGGACCCGGCGGGCGGCGGAGTGCCGTTCATGGTCGCCGGCGGGCGGGTCGGGCAGGCGCTGGGCGTGATGGCCACCGTGGACCCGGGCCAGACCAGCTACACGGTCAACGGCCTGAACTCGCGGGTCGACTACTGCTTCACCGTGCTGGCGGTCTACTCGACCAACTCGTTCGCCACGTCCGGGCAGGTCTGCACGCAACGGGAGAACGACACGCCGTCGAGCTGACCGTCCACTACGGCGTGGCGCACACGCTGGGTGTCGACAGGGGGACGGTGCGGGTTTCCCCGCCTCCGACCGGGCCATATGATGGCAGCCGGCTCAGGGGAGGGTCGCCGGACATGGCGCGCCACCTGCCAGGGACGACACGGGAGGCAGCCGGTAGTGGCCACCATCGACGATGCCGGAACCGCCGGCTCCCCGCGTCCCCGGCCCCGCCGGATGCGCGGCGGGCTCGTCACCATCGCGACGGTGGCCGCGCTGCTCGCCGCCATGGGGCTCACCGTGCACGGTCTCGGCGCGGCGGACAACGCGGTGGCGAGCCACGACGCGAGTTCCTGGTTGTGGAGTGCGGCGCGCAGCGAGCTGGCCCGCGTCAACGGGATCACCGCGCGGGTCGACACCCGCGTCGGGGTCCCGGGCGCCCGGCGGCACCCGGTGCAGGTCGCCCAGACCGACCGGCTGCTGGTCCTGCGGGACCTGAACACCGGCCAGGTCAGCTCGCTGGACCTGGCCACCCTCCAGATCACCGCCACCACCCCGACGACCCCGGGGCTGGGCGTCAGCGTCGCCCTGCACGAGGACGCGGCGTTCGTCGTCGATGCCGTGCAGGGCGTCGTCCGGCAGCTCGACCCACGGTCGCTGACCCCCGTCGGCGAGCCGGTGCGCTACCCGCCGGGCATCACCGGTGGGTCCTTCGACGGCGAGGGACGACTGTGGATCGCGGTGCCGAGCGAGGGCACCGTCTCGGCGGTCACGGCCGCGCCGCTGCCCTCCGCGCCCGCGTCGGCGGCCCCCGCCGGGGCCGGCCTCAGCCCGAAGAAGGTCGAGACGTACGACGTCGCGGCGGCGAGCCACGAGCTGGTCGTCTCCACCCTGGACGACGGCGTCGCGGTGCTGGACCGTACCGCCGGGGCGCTGGTCACCGTGCAGCGCGGAAAGGTCCGCACCACGCCGCTGACGATGACCGCGCCGGGCGCCCTGCCGGCGCGTACCAGTGGGCCGGACGTGCCCGTGACGGTCCCCGGCGAGCGGCGGGTGCACGTGGTCGACGACGGCGGCGCGGTGCGGGCGTTCACCGTGCCGGGCACGGGCGACAAGCTCAGCCCGGCCGTGGCGTGGGCCGGCCGCTACTACTGCGCCGACGAGGCGTCCGGCACGGTCTACGCGTTCGACTCCGGCGGGCAGCTCGTCGGCACCATCCGGGGTCGGGGCACCGGGCCGCTGGAGCTGGAGGTGCGGGAGAACCACCTGTTCATCAACGCCCCCGACTCGGCCACCGCGCAGGTGGTGGACGACCGGCACCAGGTCCGCGAGGTCGACAAGTACGCCAACGACGTGCTCGGCGGCGACCCGCCACCGGCGCCCCCGCCGCCGCCTCCGCCGAAGAAGCCCGAGGTCGGCAAGCCGGGCGCGCCGCGCGGCGTCACCGCCGCCGCCGGCAACGCGCAGGCGCGGGTGAGCTGGCGGCCGGCCCCGGCCAACGGCGCGGAGATCGTCCGGTACGTGGTGCAGGGCGCGGGCCAGCGCGTGCAGGTGGGCGCCAACCAGCGGGCCGTGGAGATCAAGGGCCTGACCAACGGCGAGACGTACCGGTTCTCGGTGCACGCGGTCAACGCGAAGGGCGACGGTCCCGCGCGTACCAGCAATCCGGTGACGCCGACGGCCGCGGTGCCGGACCCGCCGGCCGCCGTCACCGCGCAGGAGCGTCCGGACGGCACGGTGCTGGTGAAGTGGCCGGCCGCGAACGGGCAGGGCAACAGGATCGCCAAGTACGTGGTGACGGCCACCTCGGCGGGCACCAACGCCCCCGCCGGCGAGTCCCGCCGGACCGAGCTGGTGGTGCCGGCGGGCGAGCTGGAGTACGGCACGCAGTACGCGTTCACGGTGGTGGCGGTCAACGACCGGGGCGCCGGCTCGGCGGCCTCGCCGGTGAGCAACACCGTCGTGCCGTACGCGGCCCCGGAGCGCCCGGCCGAGCTGCGGGCGAGCACGGTGGCCGACCGGCCGGGCGCCGTCGCGGTGCAGTGGTCCCCGGCGACGGCGAACGGCCGCCCGGTGACGAAGTACCTCGTGGACGTGGGCGGGCGCGGCAGCGAGGTCACCGACACCCGGGCCACCGTGGACGGGCTGGGCAACGGCCAGAACGTCACCGTGAAGGTGCGGGCGGTCAACGAGGCCGGACCCGGCCCGGAGGCCACCACCACGGCCCGTACGGTGGCCGAGCCCCGGATCACCGTCACCGGCTCCTCGGCCACCGCCACCTCGGCGACGGTGACGTTCACCGTGGACGCCGGCGGCGGCAAGGCCACCTGTTCGCTGGGCACCGGCGGCGAGCCGGCGAAGACCGGCAACTGCTCCAGCATCACGATGACGGGCCTGACCCCGGGCACGAAGTACACGTTCACCGTGACGGCGAGCAACGCCGCCGGCAAGGGCACCGCCACCCGCGCCCAGGCCACCGGCGCCCTCTACGGGATCGCGACCTGCCGCAACGGGCCGGACGGCGACCAGCGCACGTACTGCGACAAAGACGTCGACGGCCGCAACGGCAACGAGATCTTCTCGGTGCCCCGGCAGGACAACGACCGGCAGGTCGGCTGGGCGAAGCCCGGCACCCGACTCAAGGCGTACTGCAGGAAGTCGGGTGAGCACGTCGACTCCTGGATCTACAACAACCAGAAGCAGAGCACCTGGTGGGTGCAGGTCGAGTACAGGGGCAGGAACTACATCCCCTGGGCCTGGCTCAACCTGGAGGGCGGCGACGACATCAAGGTCCTGCCCACCTGCTGACCCACCCAGGCAAGGAGCACCACCGCCGTGAACCCCCCAGAACCGCTCACCCAGCCGGAGGTGCAGGGCTTCGCCGCCCTCGCCGCCAAGCTGGCCGAGAACGTCAACGCGGTGGTGCTCGGCAAACCGCAGGTCGTCCGGCTGGCGCTCACGGCGCTCTTCGCCCAGGGGCACGTGCTGCTGGAGGACGTGCCGGGGGTCGGCAAGACCACTCTGGCCCGGGCCATCGCCGCCACCGTGAAGGGGCAGTGGCGGCGCATCCAGTTCACCCCCGACCTGCTGCCCTCCGACGTGTCCGGGGTGACCATCTTCAACCAGGCCACCCGCGGTTTCGAGTTCCACCCGGGGCCGGTGTTCGCCAACATCGTCATCGCCGACGAGATCAACCGGGCGTCGCCGAAGACCCAGTCGGCGCTGCTGGAGGTGATGGAGGAACGCACCGTCACCGTCGATGGGGTCCGGCACCCGGTGCCGCAGCCGTTCCTCGTGGTGGCCACCCAGAACCCGGTGGAGATGGACGGCACCTACCGGCTGCCCGAGGCCCAGCTCGACCGGTTCCTGGTGAAGCTCTCCGTCGGCTACCCCGACGAGTCGGTCGAGGTGGAGGTGCTGCGCGGGGCGACGGTCCGCTCCCCCGAGGCGCTGACGGCGGTCACCGACACGACCACCGTCGGGGAGATGGTCCGGATGGCCCGCCGGGTGCACATCGCCGAGCCGCTCTACGCGTACGCGGTGCGGCTGGCCGCGGCCACCCGCAACCATCAGCAGGTACGTGTCGGGGTCAGTCCCCGGGGCGTGATCGCACTGACCAGGGCGGCGTGCGCGTACGCGCTGATCGACGGGCGCGGCTGGATCATGCCGGAGGACCTGAAAACCCTGGCCGAGCCGGTCTTCGCGCACCGGCTGCTGCTCACCCCCGACGCGCAGGTGCGCGGGGTGACCGCCGCCGAGGTGCTGCGCCAGGCGGTCGCCTCGGTGCCCGTGCCGCTGCCCTCGGGCCGGCCGGCCCCGGTCCAGGGCTGACCGGCGACGCCGGTGTCCGCGCTCACCGCCCGCTGTGTCGGGCTGCTCGTCGCCGCCGTCGTGCTGCTCGGTGTCGGCTTCCGCTTCGCGTACCCGGAGCTGACGGTGCTCGGGGCGGCGGCCGGCATCGCCGTCGGCTACGCCGTGCTGTCGGCGGCCTGGCGGCCCCGCCTGGAGGTGACCCGCAGCGCCGACCCGGACCGGGTGGCGCGGGGCGAGCCGGCGACCATGACCCTGACCGTGCGCAACGCCGGACGGCTGCGGGCGGCCAGCCTGGTGGCCGAGGACCGGTGCGGGGACCGGACGGTCCCGGTCCCGCTGCTGCGGCTGCGGCCGGGCCGTGACACCACGGTCCGCTACGAGGTGCCGACCACGCGGCGGGGGGTGGTGCCGGTGGGGCCGCTGCGGGTGACCCGGCGCGACCCGCTGGGCCTGGTGGCGCTGGCCCGCCCGTACGGCGGCACGGTGCCGGTCTGGGTGCACCCGCGCGTGCACCCGCTGAACGCGGTGCCCACCGGCGCGGGGCGCAGCCTGGACGGCAGGGTGGACAAGGTGCCACACGGGTCGATCACCTTCGACTCGCTGCGCGAGTACGTGGTCGGCGACGAGTTGCGCCGGGTGCACTGGCGCACGAGCGCCCGGGTGGGCGAGCTGATGGTGCGGGAGAACGTGGACACCAGCCTGCCCCGGTTGGTGGTGCTGCTGGACAACCGGGCGGTCGCCCACCCGGAACGCCTCGACGGCGTCGCCGAGTCGTTCGAGTCGGCGTGCGAGGCCGCCGCCTCGGTGCTGGTCGCCGCGTACCGCGAGGCGCTGCCGGTGGTGCTGCTGCTGGTCGCCCCGGAACCGGCCGGCGACGACGTGGGAGCGCACGGGCCGCTGGACCGGCTCGCGGCGGCGGGGCTCGCCGACGCGGGCGACCTCCAGCCCGCCACCGCCCGGCTGCGGCGGGAGCGGCTCGGCGACACGCTGGTCTTCCTCACCGGGCCGGGTGGCCGTGACGACCTGGGTGCGGTGGGCGCGCTGCGGGCCGCGTACCCGTCGGTGGTCGTGGGGTTCTTCGGGGCGACGGAGCCGGCGCCGTCGGGCGCGGCCGGCCTGGTGGTGATCGACGCCGCGGACGGCGCGGCGTTCGCCGCCGAGTGGGACGGGGTGCGCAGGTGGTGACGGTGGCCGGCGGCGCCCCCGAACCAGCCGGTGGCGGTGGGGCGGCCGGGGTGATGCGGGCGCTCGGGCGGGCGCTGCGGGCGGTCCCGGTCCCGGTGCCGCTGGCGCTGATCGCGATGATCGGCCTGGCCGGCGCGGTGCTCGGCCGGGTCTACGCCGGCCCGCTGCTGAGTTGGCTGGTGCTCGGGGCGGCGGTGGGCTCGGTGCTGGTCAGCGTGGCCGCCCGCCGGCTGCCCTCGTGGCTGGTCGCACCGGTCTCGGTGCTCGCGATGCTCGGCTGGACGGCCTGGTCGCTGCGGCTCACCGCGACCCGCGCCGAACTGCCCGGCAGCCTGGCGGAGGTCACCGCGGACGCCGCCGCGAACGGCATCCCCCGGCTGCTGACGGCGATGATCCCCGTGGAGCCGACCCCCGACACGGTGCTGGTGCCGCTGGTGGCCGCGTGGCTGGCCGGTCTCGCCGCGGCGGAGGTGGCGATGCGGGCGGGCCGGGTGCTGCTCGGCTACCTGCCGCCGGTGCTGCTCTACGCCGCCGCGCTCTACGTGGTCGGCCCGAACGCCGATCCCGCGATCGGGCCGACGCTGGCCCTCGTGGCCGTGGCGCTGCTCGGCCTGGCGGTTCCGGCACGCCGTGCGGTCGGCGCCGATCCGGCCGCCGGGCTGGCGCCGGCGGTGCGCGCAGCCGTGCGGGCCCGGCTCGCCGCCGCCTCGGCCGCCGGCCTCGCGGTGGTGGTCGGGCTGGTCGCGCTGCTCGGTCCGCTGCTCGCCGGCCAGGTCGACGGGCGGCCGGTCGATCCCCGCCGGTACGTGGAGCCGCCGCAGGTGGAGACGCTGGACGAGAACCCGCTCATCCGCATCTCCGGCTGGGCGTTGCACCCGGACCAGCAGCTGCTCGACGTCCGCACGCAACGGTCGGGCCCGCCGATCCCCGTGCCGGCGTCCGAGCCGGGGGCGACTCCCGCGCCGGCCGCCACCGCCCGCCCGGTGCCGATCCGGCTGGCGGTGCTCAGCGACTACGACGGGGTGACCTGGCGGGTCGGCGCCACCTACCGCAACGCCGGGCGGATCCTGCCCGTGACGGCGCCGGCCGGCGACAGCACCGTGGAGACGGTACGCCAGGAGGTCACCGTCGCCGGGTTGAGCGGCCGGCTGCTGCCCGCCGTCGCCACCCCGCGCGAGGTCACCGGGGCGCGGGTGGCGTACGACCCGACGACGGGGACGCTCATCCGGCCGGAGGGGCTGCTCCCGGGGCTGCGCTACCGCGTGACGTCGACGCTGGAGACACCGGACGCCAACCTGCTCGCCACGGCGGAGGTGCCGGCCGGTGAGGAGGTGGCCCGGGTGCTGCGGGTCGCCGACGGGGTACCCGATCCGCTGCGCCGCCTCGCCGCCCAGCTCGCCGAGTCCAACGGCGCCCCGTACGCCCGGGCCGCCGCCGTGGAGCAGTTCCTCGCCGAGCACTACCGTCTCGTCGCCGACGCGCCCAGCGGGCACGCGTACCCGAACCTGAACTTCTTCCTCTTCGGACCCCGCAACGCCGGCGGCCAGCGGGGCACCTCCGAGCAGTTCGCGGCGGCGTTCGCCGTACTGGGCCGGCTGGCCGGTCTGCCGACCCGGGTCGTGGTCGGCTTCCGTCCCGCCGCCGACGGTCCGGTCCGCGCCGGCGACGCGTACGCCTGGCCGGAGGTGCTCTTCGAAGGCCTCGGCTGGGTGCCGTTCGACCCGCTGCCCCGCCCCGACGAGGAGCCGCGCCCGGTCGAGGAGGACTTCCGCCCGACGCCGGAGGACCCGCCCCCGTCGGAGGTGCCGGAGCCCACGACCGAGCCGACCGTGCCGCCGGAGCCGGTGGCCGCGCCGGGCCGGCCGGCCGACGCCGGACCGTCGACGGCGCTGCTGGTCGGCGGCGCGACGGGCGGCACCCTGCTGCTGGTCGTGGCCGCCCTGCTCACGCTGCTGCTGATGCGCCGCGTGCTGACCCGCACCCGGTTCGAGCGGGGTGACCCCGGCCAGCGCATCGCCGGCGCCTGGCGGGAGGTCACCGACGCGTTGCGGCTGGCCGGCAGCCCGATCGGCGAGGACCTCTCCGCCTCCGAGATCGCCGCCCATGCCCGTGCCGTCCTCCCCACCGAGGCCGGCGTCGAGGAGTTGGCGGGGCTGTTCAACCAGACGGCGTTCGCCCCGGGTACGGCCAGCGCGGAGCAGGCGGCCCGGGCGGTGGCGACGGCCGGCGAGTACGTCGCCGCGCTGCGCGCCGCCCGCCCCTGGTGGCGCCGGCTCCTCTGGTCGGTACGCCCCGGTCCCCTGCGCTGGCCCCGCTGAGTCCGCGCTCCGTCAACCCGGTCGGACAGTGGGATTTTGCACTCACAGTGCACTTGTCTCGGCCTCGGGGGCTGCTTAGCGTCGCATCATGCCTGCTTCCTGGACCTTCGCCGTGGCCCGCGACGACCTGAGCCGGACCACCCTCGTCGACGGCACGACGCCCACCCCGAACGACGGCGAGGCGCTGCTGCGGGTCGACCGCGTCGGCCTCACCGCCAACAACGTGACCTACGCCGTGCTCGGCGACGCGATGCGCTACTGGCAGTTCTTCCCGCCCGGCCCCCGCGGGCTCGGACCACAGTGGGGACTTCCGCCGCTGTGGGGCTTCGCCGAGGTGGTCGCGTCGGCGGTCGACGGGGTCACCGTCGGGCAGCGGGTCTACGGCTACCTCCCGCCGGCGGGCCACCTCCTGGTGCGTCCGGACCGCGTGGACGCTGCCGGGTTCCGCGACGCGAGCGAGCACCGGGCCGACCTGCCCTCGCCGTACAACGGGTACCGGTCGACCACCGGCGACCCGGCGTACCGGGCGGACCATGAGGACCTGCTGGTCCTCTTCCGGCCGCTGTTCTTCACCTCCTTCATGCTGGCCGACCAGGTCGTCGACGACGACTTCTACGGGGCGACGGCCCTGGTGCTGTCGTCGGCCTCCAGCAAGACCGCGTACGCCGCCGCCTTCGAACTGCACGGCCGGGGCCCCCGCCTGATCGGGCTCACCTCCCCCGGCAACCTCGCGTTCACGCAGTCCCTCGGCTGCTACGACGACGTCCTCACCTACGACGACATCGCCGCCCTCGACGCCGTACCGACCGTCTATCTCGACCTGTCCGGCTCCCCCGCCACCCGCGCCGCCCTACGGGCACGCCTCGGCGACCTGCTCGTGCGGGACGTCGCGGTCGGCCTCACCACCCAGACCCCGAACGCCGACGCCGCCGGGGAGGTCTTCTTCGCGCCCGTACGGATCCGCAAGCGCCGCCAGGAATGGGGCCGCGACGGGCTCGACCGGCATTTCGCCGAAGCCTGGCAGCGGTTCACCGGCGTCGTGGACGGGTGGCTCGACGTCCGGGTCGACACCGGCTCCGAGGCCCTGCGACGCGCCTGGTCGGAGACGCTCGCCGGCCGGACGCCGCCACGCGTGGGTCAGATCGTCCGGCTGTGAGCGGCCCGGAGGATGAGGTCGGCCACCGGCCTCAGCAGGGCCTACCCCAACCGCCGGGGTGCGGGAGACCGCACCCCGGCGGTCGAACGATTCGCGTCACCAGATTCGGGCTTCCGGGCCGACGTAGCCCTCGCCGGGGGCCAGGGCGCACTCGTACCCCATGATCTTGGTGACGTTCCCAGCGAAATTGAACTCCCGGGTGACGGTCGTGCCTGACCCGCCGCGGTTCATCACGGTCTCGCTCCGCGTGCCGCCGTCGTTGTACTCGGCGTTGAGGATCAAGATGGCCGCTCGACCGTCGGCAACGGTGTCCTTGACCTTCACCTCCAGGTACAGGCGCCCGCCGGACCACCACCAGGTGCCGTGCGCCCAGACGCCGTAGGCGTCCCCGACGGTGCCGCTCAGGCTCCAACTGGTCGCCGCCTGGGCGGGTGCCGGAGCAACAGCCACCGCACCGAACGTCGTGGCTGCCGCTGCGGTCACGGCCGCGACGAACCGGCGCATCCTCATGGTCGTACCTCCGTCGGGATCGGTCTGGCCGGAATACTTCCGCAACGTTCCGTGGCGGGCGTCAACCGACGAGTTGGCTTTCCGCTGCCACCTGCGCGGTACGGACCAGCGCGCACCTACCACCGGCGCGGTACCTGACACACCGGCCCCGTCACCGTCGCCGGGCGTCGCATCGGCCACTTAGGATCTACCGGTGTCACACCGTGAGCGGCTCCGGCAACGACTGCATGACGTGCCCGCGACGGTCGTCGACGCGGCGGTCGCCACCGCCATCGTGACGGTCACGGCCTGGATGGGGCGTGACTACCAACTGCCCGGCTTCCGCGAGTTCGACGCCGCCGCGCTGGTCCTGACCTGCCTGGCCAACATCCCGCTCGCGGCACGCCGCCGCGCCCCGATGGCCGTCCTGCTGACCTGCTGCGCCGCGGTGGCGTGGTTCCTCAACCTCGGCTACGTGCCCAGCCTGAACCTGTTCGGGCCGCTGCTCGCGATGTACACCGTGGCCGCGACGCGTCCCACCCGCAACGCTGTGCCGGGGGCCGCGGCGACGGCCACGGTGATCTTCTACAGCGGCATGGTGATCGAGGTCTACACGCCGTGGACGGCGCTCGCGCAGGCGCTGGTGGCGACTCTGGTGGCCTGGCTGTTCGGGGCCGGGGCCCGACGGCTGGCCGACCGCAACCACCGACTGCTCGCCCTGGCCGAGGAGCTGCGCCGGGAGCGGGAGGCCCGGGCCCGCAGCGCGGTCGTCGCGGAACGGATACGTATCGCCCGCGAGCTGCACGACGTGGTCGCCCACCACATGTCGGTGATCTCGGTGCAGGCCGGCCTGGCCCGGTACGTCCTCGCCACCGATCCGCCGACGGTGGGCGCGGCACTGGACACCATCGCCGACAGCAGCCACGAAGCGCTGGAGGAGATGCGCCGGATGCTCGCCCTGCTCCGGGTGTCCGACACCGACCCGCGAGGCGAGGGCGACGGCCGCGACCCCGCACCGGGGCTGGGCCGGCTCGACGAACTCGTCGAGCGGATCAGGGCCGCCGGCGTGCAGGTCACGGTGGTGGTCGTGGGCTCGCCCCGCCCGCTGCCACCGGGGGCGGACCTGTGCGCGTACCGGGTGGTGCAGGAGTCGTTGACGAACGTCCTGAAGCACGCGCGCGGCGCCCGGGCGAGCGTGACGCTCGACTACGGCCAGTCGGAGCGGCTGACCATCTGGGTCGCCGACGACGGTCCCGGGGCGCCTGGCGGGCCGGCGCACGGCCACGGTCTCGCCGGCATGCGCGAGCGGGCACGGCTGTACGGCGGAAGCCTCTACGCCGGCACCGCCCCGGGCGGCGGCTTCACCGTCACCCTCAGCCTGCCCGTCGGAGTCGTCCTACCCGACAGGCACGAGCCGGCGGTCGGCGCGGCCGATACGGGCGTAGAGCCAGGAGCGGGCCCGCTCGTCACCGGTCGGCGGCCGTCGCCCCCGGTCCGGGCCGCCTAGCGGAGCGTGCGCGCTCACCTGGACGGTACCCGCACATGCTGCTCATGCGCACCGGGGACCAACATCCCGTGCTGACCGCGTTGCGGGACCACCTGCGAGCCTCAGGACCGCAGACATGCGATGACGTGTGGATCCCGGACTGGGCCCGCCGACCGGCCGATCTGGCCGACACGTCCTGCGCCTGAGGCCCGATCGACGGCGCGCCACCCTTCGGGGCTGCCGGGCCGCCGCGGGTGGGTGAAGATGAGGGCATGCCGAGCCGCCTCGCCGTCATCGCCATCGACGCCGTACGACCACGACCGATCGCCGACTTCTGGTGCGCGGTTCTCGGCTGGCAGGTGGTCGACGAGGACGACGAGGTGATCACCATCGCGGCCGCCGACCGTTCCTGGCCGATGATCGACGTGGTGGCGGTGCCGGAGGGCAAGGCGATCAAGAACCGGCTGCACCTCGATCTGCGCGCCGACGGCGTCTCCACTGAGGAGGAGCTCGACCGGCTGCTCGCCCTCGGCGCGCGACGCGTCGACGTGGGACAGCCCTCCGACGTGAGCTGGGTCGTGCTCGCCGATCCTGAAGGCAACGAGTTCTGTCTGCTGTCCCGTCCTGTCCAGGAACTCCAGGGCAGCTCCCGGTGACCGGCTCCGGCAGATGCCCTGGGCAGTTCCGATGGGGTACGGGAGATCTAGGCCGGCCGCACGGCCTTGCGCTGGGGGTGGCGGGTGCGCTCGATCCACCAGTGTGCGACGAGCAGGTTGAACAGCCAGCCGAGCCAGGAGACGCTCTCCACGAAGATGGTCGGGTCGAGGTTCTGCAAGCCCATGATCGCCGGGATGACGAGGGCCAGCACCCGGACGCTGAAGGCGTCGAGCGTCAGCGCGTAGCTGTAGATCATGTAACGGCGGTGCTCGGCGTACCGGCGGCGCCGGACCATGTAGTACGCGATCCCGGTCGTCATCACCCACAGCGTCCCCAGCGCACTGCGGCCCACAAATCCCGGCCCGCCGGTGTAGCCCAGGAGCACCACAGTGGAGACCGCCCCGGGCAGCACCCCGCCGAAGACGTAGACCCGCCCGAGATAACGGTGCGCCGTCGGATACCTGCGCCGAAATGTCCCCCATAGCTGGAACGATCCCGCAACCAACGCGACCGAGCCAAAAAAGATGTGCGCGATCACCATGGGATACTTCAGCGGGTACGCGGCCGGCAGTTGCACCTTCGCCAAGCTGCGGTCGAGTGCGATGTAGTTCGACCAGATGTAAATCAGGGTGGCCAGCACCAGCACCCACAGGGCGATCATCGGTGGCTGCCGCCACCACGGCCGTTCAGTTCCCGACGCGCGGTCAACCTCGGCCTGCGCGGCTTCGATCTGCTGGGACATCCGGCGTTCCTTTCCGTGCGAGCAGCTCTTCGGCAGGTTGCTTCGTCATGACGTAGGGCCCGCCCTGCCTCGGCTGGCATGATCCGAGCTGGATGTTGGGCTGATCGTGCGGCTACCGGCCACCGCGCGCATCTTCTTTCTTGCGCACTTCGGCCCGCGCGGCGAGGTCTGGCCGCACGGGGGACACGGGCATGGAGAACCATTCACCGGTCCGTGACGTCCTGTTCCGCTGGGCGCGCCCGCCACGCCTGGATTGGCAGCGCCGCCCCGCCCCGACCTTCCCAACAAAATGCTCATTCCCGCCCCACTCAACGCATCCCGGCCGCATTCAACCGACTTTACTTTTGGCGGGATGACCGCCTGGATGTCGATTTACCACCGCGATCAAGTGACTACTTCGGGGTAAATCCGGTATGCGTCCACCGGCCGGGCAATCGGAACATAAACGTTTGTCGCCACGACGACCGTGCTTTCAGTGGTCTGCGTGGTAAATTGCCCAACCCGAACCGTCGACCTTCACAGGAGGAATTAATGATGAGCACCCCGGGCCGGCGTATGCGGCGTGCGCCACGCCTGCTCACCCTGGCGGCAGCCGCGCTCTGCGTCGCGCCCGCCACCCCCGCCGCCGCGACGCCACAGACAACGGTCGACGCCGATCTGACCTGCTCGATCACCCTGACCATCAACCTGTACCCCGGCCTGACCATGGAGCCACGCCACCAGGTCGTCACCAGCCACGGGCCGAACGGCACCGCCGTGTGCACCGGCACCGTCAACGGCCGACCGGTCACCGGTCCTGGCCACTTCGGCGACGCCTTGCACGGTGTCGGCTCCTGCGCCGAAGCCGTCTTCACCGGAATTTTCGTGCTGAAGGTCCCGACCACGGCGGGCATGCAGACGATCGCCGGACAATTCACCGAGACCGGCATCGCCCCACTCCCCGCCACCCTCGCCGGCGGCCTGACCGGCACCGTCGTGTCGGGCGTCGCCCTTCAAGGCGACTGCGTCACGACCCCGCTGACCCGCGCCCAGCCGGTGATCGCCGTCACCGTCACCACCTGACGGTCCCACTGCCGGGCAGCCACGCGGCTCGCACCGCTCCAGGCCGAGGCGGACGCCGAGGGACGACCCGCCGGTCCGCGCACTTCGATGCGCGTCCCGGCGGGTGCTGGCGAACGGTCCTGGCGTACGTGGAGACGCCGGTCACGGGAAGTCCGACGGCGACGGAGGCCGCCCCGTCGGCACCTGGTCGCGCGTCGACATCAGCCGACGACGCGCCCGACTTCCACGCTCGCGCGCTTGTCCGCCTCGTCGTTCGCCGCTCGGACCCGTTGACCGTTCACTCCGTGGCGGCCACCTGGGCGCTGGGCAGCCTGGTCTGGAAATCGAGGAGGCCGACCCAGGTGGGACGCACCGCGATCCGCGCCATCCGCGTGCCCGCGCCGCCCACGAACCCGAGGATGGCGCTGGCCACCTCCGCGTCGACGTACCGCTGGGTGGCGAGGACGTACTCGTCGACGACGCCGGCGACCTCGTCGACAGTGGCCAGTCCCCGGATCAGGAGTATCTCCGGTGGGAACTCCTCTGTGTCGATGGTGATGGCGACGTGCGGGTTGGCCCGCAGGGCCGCGATGCGGCGCGCTGGACGGCGCACGCCCGGGCCGGCGATCTTGGCGGCTGTCACGATCTCCTCGCCGGTCCAGTGGAACCACACCGGGATGACCCTCGGCGAGCCATCGGTCGACGTGTAGGCCATCCGGGCTGGGATGGCCGAGTGGAGCAGGCGTTGCGCGAGCTCGGTATGGAGCAGTTTCGGATCGCCCTGCGCCAATACCTCAAGGGCGTCGACTGTGTTTTCGATGGCGCTCATCATCGAATCCTGCCACAGGTTTGCCGACGGGCCTATGGGCAAGGAAGTGCAAACTATCCGACTGTATTCGCGGACGGGGTGGCCGCGTCCGCTGAGGGCGAGGTTGTCGGGGCGGACAGCGAATTTCGGCTTTGCCTGAGAGAGCGTTTTTATTCATGCCTTTCGCGCCTTGTGGGGTTAGCGGATCACTCGCCAAGTTGGTGCGCTTTCGCCGGTTATGCGGTTGGCCAGGATGCCGTCTCGGCAAAGTGGATCATGACTTTACGGCCAGCGGGGAGGGCTTATGGTCGCGGGCTAGGCGGCGGGGCACTCATCGCAGCCGCCACCCAACCCGCGCTTCATTTCGTCGGGTGGCTCCTCGGCTCGCGATCCTTCTTCGACCCGGCCCCGCCCGGTCAGCCCGTGTCCGATTTCGCCAGGCCCCTCTCATGACGCCGGTCGCGCAGTAGGCATGCACCGTGCGGCACGAGGAGAAGTCGCGGGGCGGCTTTTCCCGGCGATACCGGTCGCTGCACGCACAGAATCGCGTCGAAAACCACTCGCAATTCCGCGCGGAGGGCGGGCTGGCCGGTGAACCGCAGGTCAGCGGGGCCCACCGCCGAGCGGTCAACGTCGGGCTCCATCGGCCCCGACGCGCTTCGGGCAACTCACCCGGGTAACGCCTTCCGCCCGTCCAGTCGGATCAACCACACCAGACAGCGCCATTCGCGCCGACCTCCCGTTCTTTCAGGGAGGTTGGCGCGTATTCCCAGACCAGACGGAACACCGCCCTGACTGCCGACCAAACCGACTCCCTGATCGCGCTTGCAGAGCGAAGAAGCGCAGCGTGCGGAGCAAATCGCCTAAAAAGCGGGCAGGACATGCAGCTAGGGCAGATCGCTGAACGCCCTCTCGCCCGGCCGGACCAGACCGGACTCGTACGCCAGGACCACCGCCTGCGCCCGGCTGGCCAGGTCGAGCTTGGCCATCGTCCGGTTCAGATGGGTCTTGACGGTCGCCTCCGCGATCATCAGTCGCCCGGCGATCTCCGAGTTGTCGAGGCCCGTGCCGACCAGCCGCAGCACCTCCCGCTCCCGTCCGGTGAGGACGTCGAGGGCCGGCGCCGCATCGGGTCGCGGCGCGGCGGAGGCGGCAAGGGACTCGACGAGTCGGTGGACCACACGGGGTGTGAAAAGCATGTCCCCGCGCGCCACGGTGGCGACGGCGGCCAGCAGCCGCTCCGGGGGCGTGTCCTTGAGCAGGAAACCGCTGGCCCCGGCCCGCAGCGCGTCGTAGACGTACTCGTCGGTGTCGAACGTGGTCAGCACGAGGACGCGGGGCGGATCGTCCCCGGCGGCGGCGATGATCTCACGGGTGGCCGCGATCCCGCCGAGGCCAGGCATCCGGATGTCCATGAGGACCACGTGGGGCCGGGTGGCGGCTGCCACGGCCACCGCCTCGGCGCCGTCGGCGGCCTCGCCCACCACCCGCATCCCCGGAGCGGCCCGGAGCAGGGCGGCCAGGCCGGCGCGGATCAGCACCTGGTCGTCGACGACGAGAACGCCCACCGACCTACTGCTGCGGGACATGAGCCTCCTGGTCCTTACGGTTCGCCGCCGGCAGCGGACGGGTCCGACACCGCCGCGGCGGATTCGGCCCGGGCCGCGCGGGCGGGCGCGGCCCACGCTACGCCCACGCGCGGCACGACTTTCGGCCACGCCGCCGAGAAACGGCCCGGCCGGACCTGCACTGTCGCCGGTCGACCTCCGCCCGACGGCAGCGGCTAAGCCCTCAGGCGACGGACGAGTTTGCGCAGGCCGGACTGCCAGCCGTCCGGGTCCTCGGCCTTACGGCGCGCGTAGTCGGCGACCTCCGGGTGCGGGAGGATCAGGAAGCGCTCCTCGGCGAGACCGGCGACCACCGCGTCGGCGACCTGTTCTCCGGTGAGCACCGCACCCGAGGCGGCCACGACGCGGGCGCCCAGGTGTCCGGCGGCCAGCCCGTCGGCGAGCATGGGCGTGTCCACGCCCTGCGGGCAGAGCGCGCTGATCCGGACCCCCTGGTCGCGGTAGGTGACGGAGAGCCACTCGGCGAAGCCCACGGCGGCGTGCTTGGTCGTGGCGTACGGGGCGTCGCCGACCGAGGTCAGCACGCCCGCCGCCGAACAGGTGTGCAGCAGGTAGCCACCGCCCCGGGCGAGCATCGCCGGCAGCACCGCGCGGGCCGCGTAGACGTGGGAGAGCACGTTGACCCGCCAGGCGCGGTCCCAGCCGGCGTCGTCGACCTCCAGCCCGCCGCCCGAGCTGACGCCCGCGTTGGCGCAGAACAGGTCGATCCGCCCGTACCGCTGCTCGGTGTCGGCGACCAGCGCGCGGACCTGTTCCTCGTCGGTCACGTCCAGCCCGACGGCGTGGGCGACCGGGCCGAGCCCGTCGGCCACCGCGCGGGCCCCGTCGGCGTCGAGGTCGGCCACCACCACGGCCGCGGCGCCCTCGGCGACGAAGCGGCGGGCCAGTGCGGCGCCGATGCCGCCGGCCCCGCCGGTGATCACCACGACCCGGTCGGTGAGGTTCACCGCGACCCACCCCCGCCCAGGCGCACGATCAGGTCACCCAGCGCCGCCGCGCCGCCGGCGGCGGCCTCGGGGGTGGGCAGCAGGGCCAGCACCGGTACGTCCACGCCGGCGTCGGCGTAGCGGCGGACCTGCTCGCGGCAGTGCTCCGGCGAACCGTGCAGCACCAGCGCGTCGACCACCTCGTCGGGCACCGCCGCGCCCGCGCCGCGCCGGTCCCCGGCGGCCCAGGCCCGCCACATCGGCCCGAGCACCTCCTCGCGGCCCAGCCAGCGGTGGAACTCGGCGTACGCCGGGACCGTGAGGTAGCTGGTGATCAGCCGGCGCCCCAGCGCGCGGGCGTGCGCAGCGTCCTCGGTCGGGCAGACGAAAATTCTTGCGGCCACCTCGAAGCCGGGGCGCCGCTCGCCCACCTCTGCCAGCGCCCGGGGCACGTCGGTGGCGGCGAGCCAGTTGAGGATGACGCCGTCGGCCTCGGCGCCGGCCAGGCGCAGCATCCCGGGGCGCAGCGCCGCGAGCAGCAGCGGCGGCGGCACGGCGGGCTTGCGGTCCAGCGTGAAGCGGCGCACGGCGAAGGTGTCGTACTCCTCGTCGACCGTCGCGCCGGACAGCGCCGCCCGCAGGAACCGCAGCACGTCGCGGGTACGGCGGAACGGCTCGACGAACGGCACGGCGTTCCAGTTGCCGACGACGACCGGCGAGGACGCGCCGATGCCGAGCACGAACCTGCCCGGGGCGGCGTCGGCCAGCGCCGCCGCGCTCATCGCCAGCAGGCCCGGACCCCGGGTGAAGACCGGCGTGACCGCGGTGCCCAGGCGCAGCCGGGGCTGCCAGGCGGCGGCGAGCGCCAGCGGGGTGAACGCGTCCGCCCCGTTGACCTCCGAGGACCACACGTCGGTGAAGCCGGCCCGGTCGAGGGCCGCGTAGACCGCGGCGTGCTCGGCGAGCGGGATGCCGTCCAGCGGCACGGTCATGCCCCATCGCTTCGTCATCGGTCGATGGTGCCCGTTCGCCGGGCCGCAGAGCAAGATCCCGTTGAGGATCCCACACTCATGAAGCCAGCGGACGTACGCGTGGCGGCGAAGCGGTGGCGCGACCGTCGGCCCGGAGGACCGCGTGGCTGCCGTTCGGCGCCACGGTCGAGGCGCTCTCCAGCGCCTGGGCGGGGGCCTCGGTCGACGCGTCGAACCTGGTAGGCCTGGCGATCACCGCGGTCGCCGGTGCGACCGTCGCCGCGTTCCTGTTCCGCTGGAACTAATCTCGAGGAGTGACCTTCTCGCTCGTCGCCCGCTCCGACGACGGCCGCCGCCACGGCGTCGTCGTGGCCAGCCGGTTCCTGGCCGCCGGTGCGCTCGTCCCGGCCGCCGAGGCCGAGGTCGGCGCGCTCGCCACCCAGGCTCACGTCAACCTCGCCTACCGGCCGCAGGGGCTGACGCTGCTGCGCACCGGGGTGGCCGCCGCCGACGTGGTGGCCGGGCTGGTCGCCGCCGACCCGGACCGCGACCACCGCCAGCTCGGCGTGGTCGCCGCCACCGGCGCCGGCGCCACCTGGACCGGCCCCGCCTGCCATCCCTGGGCCGGGGGCCAGGCCGGGGACGGCTGGAGCGCGCAGGGCAACATCCTGGCTGGCCCGCAGGTGATCGACGCGGTCCGCGACGCCTGGCTGGGCGGGGCCGCGCTGCCGTTCGCCGACCGGCTGCTGGCCGCGCTGCGCGCCGGGGACCAGGCCGGCGGCGACCGGCGCGGCCGGCAGAGCGCCGGGCTGCTGGTGGTCGAGCGCGGCGGCGGCTACGACGGCACCGGCGACGTCCTGGTCGACCTTCGGGTCGACGACCATCCCGACCCGGTCACCGAGCTGGGTCGGCTGCTCGCGGTGCACACCCTGCTCTTCACCCGGCCCGACCCGGCCACCCTGCTCGACCTGACGGGCGCGGTCGCCGCCGAGGTCGGCGCGCTGCTGGCCGCGCTCGGGCACCCGGTCGATCCGGCAGGGCCGGAGGAGGCCCTCTTCTCCTGGGCCGGGCTGGAGAACCTGGAGGAGCGCCTGGTGCCCGGCCGCATCGACCCGGTCGTGCTGGACCATCTGCGCAAGGCCGTTCCGCACGTGCCCGCCCCCCGCCCGGCGGCGGACCCGCTCGGCGCCGACGCCTGACCCGCCGGGTTCGGCGCCGCGCTCTTCCTCGCCCTCTCCGCCCGCCCGGGTCCATCGGTCGGCGGGGGTCAGCCGCCGAAGGAGAGCCAGCGGAAGCCGCTGGCGTCGACGGCGGCCCGCTCCCGGTCGGTGAGGTCGGCCCGGCCGGTCGCCTTGCGGATCAGCGTGAGCCGGTCCCAGCCCAGCGCGGGCGGGACCGGCCGCCCGTCGGTCAGCAGATCGGCGACGACCTGCGCCGCGGTGGGCGTGAGCCACGGCCGCCGCCCGAGCGCCGCCGCCAGGTCCAGGCCGTGCACGCCGACCTCCACGACGCGGGTACGCAGGAACTCGCCGAGCGCCATCGCGTCGCCGTGCCGGGTGCGGACCACCCGACCCGGCGGTGCGGCGTCGACGGCGTCGAGGGCGGCGCGCCAGGCCCGGTCGAAGTCGGTCACCAGGGCCGCACCGTCGAGTTCCCGGGCTTCCCGTCGGCCGGCGTCGACGCGGGCGGCGTCCACGGGCGGGGTGAACTTCGCGGCGCCGTAGTAGCCGGCGGCGTCCACCCGCGCGTGGGACGGCGCCGGCGCGGCGAGCATGTCGACCAACCGGCCCGCGCCGGTGCGTACGTGGGCCAGCAGTTCGCGTACGGTCCACGGCCGGCAGGCGGTCGGGCGGTCGAGATCCGCCTCGTCGACGCCGCGCAGCACCTCACCGAGGCACTCGCACTCGTCCCGGAACGCCGACCGTACGCCCTCCACGGTCCCCCACCGTACGCCCGACCCCTCGCGCACCCGCGAGCGCGCGCCTATGGGACCCCATCCGGGGCCGGGTACGGCGGGATGGCGAGCGGTCAGGGCGGATGGGAGTGGTTCTGGCGCGTTCTGACGTGCGCGCGGGCGGCACCGGGTGTGATGGAACGGTGGCAGCTTGGCATGGCAGACGTCGACGCAGAGGTGAGGGGGCACACGTAGGTCTGCTGCGGGAGGCCAACGGTGGGCAGCAGGCGACCTTCGTCGAGCTGTTCTTCGACCTGGTGATGGTCTTCGCGCTGACCCGCCTGGTCGCGCAGGCCGTGCCCGGGTTCGACAACGACGAGTTCGCGCCGAGATGGGCCAACGTCGGGCGCACGCTGCTGCTGTTCGCGCCGTTGCTGTGGCTGTGGACGACGACGGCCTATCTCACCGCGCGTTTCGCGCCCCGCTGGCCCGGTACCCAGCTTGTGGTGGTGGGCAGTGCGTTGGGCCTGTTGTTCATGGGTGCGGCGGTTCCTGACGCGTTCACCGTGGGTGGGCTGGCGTTCGCGGTGCCTCTGGTGGCGGTGCAGTTCGGCCGACTGGCCGGGCTGGTGCTCTTTCTCGACTCGCACGCGCTGCGTCGCCAGTACGCGCGGGCCATGGTGTGGTACGCGGTCAGTTCCGTGTTCTGGATCGTCGGGCGATTCGCCTCCGGCGGGAACCGGGTGGCGTGGTGGACGGCAGCGGTCGCCGTGGATCTGGGGGCGGCCCGGTTGGGGTGGCCGGTGCCGGGCCTCGGCCGCGAACGGACCTTGACCTGGCGGTACGGGGGCCAGCACCTGGCCGACCGGTTTCCACAGTTCCTGCTCATCTCGCTCGGGGAGACCATTCTGGCGGTCGGCATCGAATACTCCGCAGGTCCGCGCAGGGGCTACCAGACGGCCGCGTTACTGGTGGCGTTCTTCACGACGGTGCTGTTGTGGCGCATCTACTTCTTCCGCGTCGGGGACCTGCTCGCCGACGCCTTCGAGCGCAGCCGTGACCCGGCGGGTTGGGGACGGCGCGTCGGTTTCGCGCACGGCGTGATGGTGCTGGGGGTGGTGGCCACCGCGATCGGCAACTACCTGGTGCATCACCACCACACCGACTTCACCTTCCCGTCCTGGCGGGTAATGATCATCGGCGGGCCGGTGCTCTTCCTGCTCGGACGCAGCCGGCTGGAGTACCTGGTCTTCGATCGAGTGTCCCGCCGGCGCGTCATCGGCATCGCCGCACTGCTCGCCACGGGCCAACTGCTGTCCGACACGCCTCCGCTGGCGCTGGCTGCTACGGCCGCGACGATCCTGCTGATCATCGCCGTCCTCGACCAGCTTCAGGCCCTCAGGCGACCTCCTGAGCACGCCAAACCGGCCTTCTGACCTCCGCCCACGGGCGGGACACGATGGTGGCCGCTGCTTCCGTTGGACGCTCAGCCCTTGACCCGGGGCACCAGCCGGTGCACGGCGGCGAGCACCAGCGCCATCACCACGCCCATCGTGCCGACGATCCCGGCGGCGCTGCCGGCGTACCCGACGAAGAGCGGCCGGCGGGCCAGTTCGCTGGGCGGGGTGGCGCGCAGGTCGACCAGCCAGGCGAGCGCGAGCCCGCAGGCCACCACCGCCAGGAGCCCGCTGACACCGAGCACCGTCGCGGCGACCCGGTGGGCGTCGGCCGACTCCACCTGCGCCTGCTCCCGCTGGGTGATCAGCAGCAGCAGCCCCGCCAGCGCCGCCCAGACCCCGACGACCAGGAACGCCGCCACCGCGTCGCTGGGCCGGTGCCAGCCGGCGGAGAGCGTGGCCACCCCGGCGATCGCGGCGTAGCCGGCGCCGACGAACGCGCCGAAGACCCGTACCGTGCGGGGCAGGACGAGCACCAGGGCCACCGCGACGGAGGCGGCGACGGTGGCGTGCCCGCTGGGCAGGCTGTTGCCGGCGTAGATGCGTTCGGGGTCGATGCCGAAGTCGGGCCGGGCGAGGCCGTACTTGAGCAGTTGGGTGGTGGCGTTGGCGCCGGCGATCAGCAGGGTCGCCGTGACGGCCAGGGCGATCCGGCCCCGGATCAGCGCGATGAAGCCGATCACCGCGGTCGCCGCCAGCAGCGAGACGACCGACATGGCGTTGAGGATGCGGTCCACCGGACCGTCGATGCGGTCCTGCCCGATCCGGTTGCCGGTCAGGGCGACGGTGTCGACCCACTGGCCGATCTCGACGTGCACGGCGACCCGCCAGACCGCGAGGAAGGCCGCCGTCTGGACGATCGCCAGGACGACCAACCAGACCGCCGTCCAACCCCTCGCCGTCGCTCGCACCCGCACACCGTAGCGGCAGGCACCGCCCCGACGAAGGGTGGCCTGCCGGTCCGGGACGGCTAGGTTGATGGCGGACGTGAGGAGGTTACGGTGACGCGTACACCGGATCGTGCGGCGGCCCCGGCGGACCGGACGGAAACGTTCGCGGACCTGCTCGGCGGGCGCCGGGGCGCGGTCGACGCCAGCCTGCCGCCGGTGGCGTTCGCGCTCGGCTGGCTGCTCGGCGGTCACTCGCTGTGGGGCGGGGTGGGCGCGGCGGTGCTCACGGGTGCCGCGCTGGCGGGCTGGCGGCTGCGCCGGGGCGACCGCCCGCGTTCGGTGCTGGTCGGGCTGCTGGCCGTCTGCGTGGCCGCGCTGATCGCGTTGCGCACCGGTCGCGCCGAGGACTTCTTCCTCGTCCAACTCCTGTCCAACGCGGCGAGCACGCTGGCCTGGGTGGTCAGCATCGTGGTGCGCTGGCCGCTGCTCGGGGTGGTGGTGGGCGCCGTACTGGGCCAGCGGACCCGGTGGCGGCGGGATCCGGCGCTGCTGCGCGCGTACGGCCGGGGTAGCTGGGTGTGGGCGGCGACCTACGTGCTGCGGGTGGCGGTGTTCCTGCCGCTGTGGCTCGGCGGCCAGGTGGTCGCGCTGACGGTGGCCCGGGTCGCGCTGTCCTGGCCGCTGGTGGCGGCGGTGCTCGCGGTGAGCTGGGTGGTGGTGCGCCGGTCGCTGCCGGCCGGTCATCCGGGGCTGCGCCACCCGGTCGTCGCGGCCGGGAGGCCGGCGGAGCCGGCGGCAGACGTGAGCGGCCGCGCCGGCGAAGAATAAGGGAGAGGCCGCCACGGGGGGAGCGGCCTCTCCGGTGACGTACGTTACTCCGTTCCGGCCTCGTACGTGATCCCGTGCCGGCCGGTTTTTCGGGCGTTTTCGCGTCGGGTGCGTATCCGGGTGTCGGTGGGGTGGGCCGGCTGCCCCGCTGCGTCGGCCGGTTGACCGGCCCACCCCGGCCCGACCGTGGGAGTCGGGCCGTCCACCGACCGGGCGTTCGACGTTCCCCCAGGCCCGGTCGGTCCCCGGGTGGGCGGGCCGCGCCGCCCACCCGGAGGAGCCGGTTCAGCCGTTGGGGAACAGCTTGCCGTAGTCGGCGTACGCCATGGCGATGTCCGCCTGCGCCCAGAACCGGTGGTACCGGAACTCAGGCTCGGGACCGCCGTCGAGGTACGCCTGGACCTTCGGCCAGGCCGGGTCGTTCTTGTAGAAGGAACGGATGTCGAGGAAGCTCTTGCCCGCGGCGATGGCGTCCCCGTTGGGCATGGTGCCCGTCCAGCCCGGCGGCACGTAGAGGCCCTGACCGGTGCCGGCGTCGTAGACGTCGTCGAAGCGGCGGTAGTCGCCGCGCTTCTCCACCGTGGAGACGCCCTGGGCGTCGCTGGCCCCGTGCAGGGCGTCCAGCAGCCCCTTGGCGGTGTTCTTCGCCGCCGCGTTGCCCGACTTGGCCGCGTACGCGATGAGGGTGCGGGCGTAGGCGGCGGCGATGCCGACGTCCTGGCCCTTGACCGTGACCTCGACGTGCAGGTCGGTGTTGGGCTGCGGGTTGGTCGGGTTCCAGGTGGTCGGCTGGCCGGTCCACTTCAGGTCCGACGGGATCGACCAGTCGGTGCCCAGGGTGGTGTTGGCGATCGCCCACGGCACCCACTTGTCCAGCAGCGCCTTGGCCTTGGCGTTGCCGGTCTGCAGGTACAGCTCGGCGATGCGCTGCATCGACCAGGCCTGCATGCCGAACCACTGGTTCGACGGCGGGTCGTTGTAGACCGGGTCGACGTCGTAGTACATGCCGTAGAAGGTGGACGTGCCGGCCGGGGGCTGGCCGTAGTTGCCGCCCCAGCTGTTGGTCGCGCCGCCCGCGATGCCGCCCTCGGCGGACTGGAGCCAGGTGTAGAACTCCAGCTGCCGCTCCAGGCTCTTGGTCCAGTCGGTGACCGCCGTCGGCGACTTCGGCTTGAGCTCGTTGACGTTGGTCAGCGCCCAGGCCGCGAACGGGTTCTGGTAGCCGAAGTGGTTGTGGCTGGAGCCGATGCGCCACGACCAGTTCTGGTTGGTCTCGTACGCGCCGCCCCAGGCGTAGTACCAGGACATCAGGTAGTGCGCCGAGTCCTTGCCGGTGCCGGCCGGGCAGGCGCTGGCGCCCACGCAGTTGCCGATCTTCTTGAAGTACTTGTCGAACATGGCGTAGCGCAGGTAGTCGCCCATCTTCGCGGCCTTGGCCACGGTGGCCGCCACGTCGGCCTCCTTGCCCTGCTCCTTGGCCCAGGTCAGGGCCCAGTACGCGGCCTGCACGGCGCGGGCGTCGGCATCGGGGGCGTTGGTGTACTTCCACTGCTTCGCCGGCGCGTTCGCCTCCTTGACGAACAGGTCGAGGTAGCCGTTGCGGCCGCCGTGGGCGAAGGTGTCGCAGGACGGCTGCGGCACGGTCTCCCACACCGATTCCTGGGTGCCCCGCTGGAAGGTGTTGATGTACGCCGGCCGGGTGGTGCCGTCGCCGCAGCGGCCGTAGCCGTAGGTGTTGTCCACGTCGAGCAGCCAGTGCATGCCGTAGATGTCGCCGGTGCCGTAGGTGCTCTGCAGCTCCGAGCGCAGCGGGTCCTGGCCGACCGGCACGGACGCCTCGAGCTGCGACGGGTACTGGCTGGGCAGGTCGTGCTCGGCGGCGTACTGCGGGGTGCCGGCCGCGCCGGCCGTCGGCTGGTCTGAATGATTCGGAATTATATATTTTTCCATCACCGTCCAGGAGTTGTTGAACGGGGCCCAGTTCTGGGTCACCCGGCCGTACTGCGCCTCGAGCCACAGCCAGAAGCTGAACGCCTCGGAGGTCGTCTCGTGGCCGTGGTCGGGAGCCTCGACGATCAGCGTCTCGATGGAGTGGTACGGCACGCCCTCGGGGCTGAAGTAGCCCGAGTTCTTGATCTTGCCGTACTGGTCGAGGAACCGCTTGACGTACGTGTCGTCCCCGCCGCCGGTGTCGTTGTCGATCTCGGTGGCGGTGATCGCCAGCGGCGCGTACCCGGTGGCCGAGGCGGTGATGGTGGCGGTGCCGCCGAGCGTGTCGGCGTCCTCGGCCGCCGCGACGGTCACGTTGACCCCGGTGTTCCAGTTGCTCGGGGTCAGCGTCACCGAGGCCGGGGAGACGGTGATGTCGGTGTCGCCCGTGCGGGCGAGGGAGACCGGCACGTTGGCCGTCGGCGCGGCGCTGAGTTTGAGGTTGACCGGCGAGCTGCCGCCCTCGGCGACGCTCACCGCCGACGGGGTGGCGACCAGCACCGGCCCGGAGGCGGCCGTGACGGTGAAGGACTTCTCCGCGGTGGCGGTCAGGTTCGCGTTGTCGTACGCCTTGGCCTGCACGGTGTACGCGCCGGCGGGCAGGTCCTCCAGCGTGTAGCCGTACGGTGCGGTGGTGTCGGTGTTGACCAGCAGGCCGTTGCGGTAGAACTCGACCTTGCTGATCGTCCCGTCCGGGTCGCTGGCGGTGGCGCTCAGCGGCACGTCGGCGGGGGCCTCGAACGGGCCGGCCGGCACGCTCAGCGCGACCGTCGGCGGCTGCTGCTGGACGCCGCCGCAGGTGACGCCGTTGACCGAGAACGACGTCGGCTTCGGGTTGGTGCCGCTGTGCGAGCCGTTGAAGCCGATGCTGGTCGAGGCGCCGGTGCCGAGGCTGCCGTTGTAGGACTCGTTGGTGGCCGTGACCTGGTTGCCGGTCTGGCTCCACCTGGCCGACCAGCCCTGGGTCACCCGCTGGTCGCCGGGGAAGGCGAACTTCAGGGTCCAACCGTTGATCGGATCGCCGAGGTTCTTGATGGTGACGTTGGCGGTGAAGCCGTTGTTCCAGTCGGTGGTCGCGTAGACCACGTCGCAGGCGGGGGCGGCCTGCGCGGCGCCGGCCGGCAGGGTCACCCCGCCGATGGCGAGCGCGGCGGCGGCGACCATCGCCAGGCGGCGACGTCTTGCCAGATTTCTCATGTGCGCGGTGTCTCCTCGGACCTGGCCGGGGACGCGAAGGTCCCGGCGGGGCGCCTCCCGCGAACGGGGATTCGAGGCGCCCGGGATGGTGGTCGCCCCGGCCCGGGGCCGGGGTGCGGCGGGCGGCGCCCCTGCGGGGCAACTCCACCGACTGCGTCGGATGCCGTACCGGAGACACCGGCTGCCCTCGGCGACCCACGCTTGCGCGATCTGGCTCCGCGTCGCGGTGGCGACAGTGTGCCACGCATGGAAGCGCTCCCACAATGGCAGCGACGCACTGACACAGCAACATGTTTCGATCTCGTTTTGGGGCTTTCACAAAGTCGTGACGGGCGTTACAGTCGCAGCATCGGTCGATGGGAGCGCTTCCATCGACGGAGTTCCAACTAGAAGATCACTTGGGTCGGCCACCCGGCCGACTCGAGGACTCAGCCCGAGGGCTGACGGCGGGCCAGCCCGGACACCGCCGTCAGCCATCCCACCGAACATGGAGGGAGGTGGATCTCCAGCCACTCGCGTGGCCCGGCTCCCGCGCGACACGCACGACAGGACGCCAATTCCGCCCGTGCGTGTGCAGCAATGGTGGGGACGGGGGTTGCCCTCCCCCGTCCCCACACACTAATCCCCCATCCCCGATGGGAACAGAGGCCGACGGGACTGGCCGTGTCGCCGTTCCGACCGGCCTCGTCCGCTGTCCCGCCCGTACCGCCCGGTCGACGCCCCGCGCCCCCGGCGCCCCGGCGTCCCGCGGCCGGCCATCCGAGCGCCGGCGCGCCGCCGCCGGCCCGCTCCCGCGTGGGCGTACGACACATCCCCTCCACCACCCCTGTCGCCCCCACCCCTGTCGGGCGGGAGCGACCGCGACGGGTCCCCTGCTCTATGCTGGGAGCGCTCCCGGCCCGGCGGTGGCCACGCAGACCATGAGGAGAACCGATGTCGATGCCCACCCCGCGCCCGCCCCACGGCGCCGCGCTCTCCGCCACCGCCCCCGCCGCCACGACCGGCACCGCGACAGCCGCCGCAGACGACGGGGAACGGAGCGCCGACGCCACGGCGCGGACCGACGAAGCGGCGGCCGGGCTGCGCTTTCCCCCGGGCTTCGGGTGGGGAGCGGCCACCTCCGCCTACCAGATCGAGGGCGCGGCCAAGGAGGACGGCCGGGGCGAGTCGATCTGGGACACCTTCAGCCGCACCCCGGGCCGCACCCGCAACGGCGACACCGGCGACGTCGCCGCCGACCACTACCACCGCTACGCCGAGGACCTGGACCTGATGCGCGGCCTCGGGCTGGACAGCTACCGGTTCTCCATCTCCTGGCCGCGCGTGCAGGCCGACGGCACCGGCGCACCCAACCAGCGCGGGCTGGACTTCTACCGCCGCCTCGTCGACGGGCTGCACGACCGGGGCATCGCGCCGATGGCGACGCTGTTCCACTGGGACCTGCCGCAGGCCCTCCAGGACGCCGGCGGCTGGGAGTCACGCGACGTCGCCCACCGCTTCGCCGACTACGCCGAGATCGTCTTCCAGGCCCTCGGCGACCGGGTGCCGGTCTGGCTGACCGTCAACGAGCCGAAGACGGTGGTGCAGAACGGCTACCTCGAAGGACACCACGCCCCGGGCCGGCAGGACCCGGCCGCCGCGTACCTGGTCGCCCACCACCTGCACCTGGCCCACGGGCTCGCCGTCGCGGCGCACCGCGCCACCGGCGCCGGCCGGATCGGCCCGGCGCTCAACCTGCACCCCTGCTACCCCGCCGACGACTCGCCCGAGGCGGCCCGGGCCGCCCGGCTCTACGACGGCTACGAGAACCGCCTCTACCTCGACCCGATCCTCACCGGCCGCTACCCGCAGGACGTGCTGGACGACCTGGGCCCCGACAGCCGGCTCGTCCGCGGCATCCGCGACGGCGATCTCGCGACCATCTCGGCCCCGGTGGACCTGCTCGCCGTGCAGTACTACACGCCGTACTACGTCACCGGCGACGGCGCGACGACCCCGCGCTGGCCCACCTCACAGGCCCCCTGGCAGCAGATCTACCCCGACGGGATGTACGACATGCTGACCCGGGTGACCCGCGACTACGGTCCGATCCCGCTGACCGTCACCGAGAACGGGCTGCCGACCCCGGACGTCCTCGCCGCCGACGGCACGGTCGACGACGCCGGGCGGGTGAGCTTCCTGCGCGAACACCTCGCCGCCGCCCACCGGGCCCTGGCCGCCGGCGTGCCGCTGGAGAGCTACCACGTCTGGTCCCTGCTCGACAACTTCGAGTGGGACGCCGGATACGACGAGCGCTGGGGCCTGATCTACGTGGACTACCGGACCCAGCGGCGCGTGCTCAAGCGCAGCGCGCACTGGTACCGCCAGGTCATCGCCGCCAACGGCCTCTGACCGCGGAGCACCCCACCCCGGCGCCGGAACCGGCACCGGGGTGGGGCGGCGGCCCGCTCAGCGGGGCAGGGCCTGCTGGAGTTCCGCCCGCAGCGCCGGGGTGAGCATCTCCCCCGCCTGCTTCGCCAGCCGCGCCATCTCGTAGCCGACCACGCCGATGTCGGCCTCCGACCCGGCCATGGTGGCCAGGATGGACCCGTCGCGCACCTGCATGACCAGCAGGTAGCCGCGCCCCATCTCGACGACCGTCTGCTTGACGACGTCCCCGTCGAACATCTGCGCCGCCCCCGCCGTGATGCTCATCAGCCCCGAGGTCACCGCGGCGAGCTTGTCGGCGTGGTCCCGGGGCAGATGGTCGGAGATCGCGACCAGCAGCCCGTCGGAGGAGACCACGATCGCGTGCACCACCCCCGGCACCCGCTCCGCGAACCCACTCACCAGCCAGCTCAGGTCGCGGGCCTCCCGACTCAACGTCGTCATCGCTGTCTCCCTTCGGTGCGTACGCCGCCCGGCGGCATGACAATCTCCGTGGTCTCCTCGGCCTCGGCCCGCCGTACCCCGCTGTAGAACCGGGACAGCATCCCCGCGACCGCCTCCGGGTCCGGATCCTGGTGCACCGCCGACGGCTCCGACCGCGCCGGCCGGGTGTTGGCGGTGAGCTGCGCCATGGGCACCCGGACGGGCAGACCACGCTCGTTGGTCCCACCCGTGACCGGCACGGCCGGCGGCGTGGGTGAGGTCCCGGGTGCCGGACCGGGCGCCGGGCCCTCGCGGGACCACCAACCCCCACCGGTCGACGCGGGCGGCCGGGCCGCCGGGGCGAGCACGTCGTCGGCGCGCACCGGGACCGAGCGGGCCTGCCGGGGCGGGACCGGAGGGCGCCCGGCCACCGGCCGCTGAACCGCCGGCCGCGGCCCGACCCACACCGGTGGCCGACCGGCCACCGGCAGTTCGCCGGCCGGCGGCGCACCGGCCGCGGTGGCGGCCAGCATCCGCGCCGGCACGGGCGTCTCCCGGTCCGGCGCGGGCGCCAGCAGATCTCCGGGCAGCCGTACGCGGGCCACGAGCCCGTCCTCGCCGCCGTCCAGGCGTACCTCGACGCCGAGGCGGGCCGCCAGATGACTGACCACGAACAGGCCCATCCGCTCGACCGTCGCCACGTCGGCGGCCGGCGGGGTGGCCAGCACGGCGTTCGCCCCCGCCAGGGCGGCCGGGCTCATCCCGAGCCCCCGGTCGGTGATCTCGATGACCGCGCCCGCGACCTCGGCCCGGGCGGTGACCGCCACGACCGTGTCCGGGCGGGAGAAGGAGGTGGCGTTCTCGAGCAGTTCGGCGAGGATGTGCACCAGCTCACCGACGGCGTGCCCGACGACGTGCAGGTCGGCCACCGTCCCGTGCCGGACCCGCTGGTACTGCTCGATCTCGGCGCTCGCGGCGAGCAGCATCGCGCGGAGCCCCACCGGCCGGTTCCACCGGCGGGTCGACTCCGTCCCGGCGAGCACCAGCAGGCTGTCGTCGTTGCGTCGCATCCGGGCGGCCAGATGGTCGAGCTTGAAGAGGTTCTCCAGCTGGTCCGGGTCGCTCTCCTCGCGCTCCAGCTCGTCGAGCAGCTCCAACTGGCGTTCCACGAGCACCTGGCTGCGCCGGGCGAGGTTGACGAACATCGCGTTGACGTTGCGCCGGGTGGTCGCCTGTTCGACGGCGACGTTGACCGCGCTGCGGTGCACCGCGACGAACGCCTCGGCCAGCTCGCCGATCTCGTCGAGCGAACGGACCACCGCTGGCGGCACCTCGATCGCCGGTACGCCACCGCTGACCGTACGCAGCCGGTCCAGGGCGTCCGGCAGCTCCAGCTGGGCGATCCGCAGCGCCTGACCGCGCAGCAGCCGCATCGACCGGGCGATCGACCGACCGACGAGGACGGAGATGAGCAGAGCCACCAGCAGCACCGTCACGACGCTGCCGACGACCAGCAGGGTGGTCCGCAGCTGCGACGTGCTCACCTCGTCGGCCTGCGCCACGGCGTCGCCGAGCACCGACGCCTCGACCCGGCGGAGCAGCTCCTGACGCTGCTCGCTGGCCGCCCACCACTGTGGAGCCGGCAGTACGGCCGGCGCGACGCCGCCGGTCGGCAGGCTCTGCTCCTCCAGCCGGGCCGCCGCCAGGAACGCCGGGTCCGCCGAGGTGTCGTCGTAGCGGCGGATCTGCTCCGCGGTGGCGGCGACCCGGAACGCGCCCATTGCCGTCAACTGCTGGGCGCGCAGGTCGGTCAGGAGCACCTGGTCCTCCACGCCGTAGCGACCCGCGCGGGCGGCCTCGTAGAGCTCGGCCCGCACCCGCGAGGACAGCTCCTTGACCCGGGCGAGCTGCACGTAGCGCAGCACCGCGTCGCTCAGGGCCGGCCGCTCCTCGCCCGGGGAGGGTTCGGCGAGCAGGCGCAGCAGCGCGTCGACGGCCCGGTGGTAGTGGCTCAGGATGGTGTCGCTGCCCAGCACCGCCGGGGGGATCGCCGCCCGGATGTAGACGACCTGGTCGTAGGCCTGCAACACCTCCAGGTAGGAGACCCGCCAGGAGGCGTCGGCGTCGGCCAGCGGCGCGGCGGCCCGACGCAGGTCGCGCAGCGCCTCGTCGGTGGCGGCCTGCAACGGCTTCAACATGACGATCGCGGCGTCCCGGTCGGCGCCCGCGCCGCCACGGCGCAGCTCGCCCAGCTCACCGGCGGCCCGATCGCGTTCCTGCTGGAGCTGGTGCACCGCCGCCACGATCTCCCGGCCGATGCCCACCTGCTGCGCGAAGTCGCCCAGGGCGGTCGTCCGCCCCACCAGGGTGTGGGTCTGCACGCCGGCCAGCACCAGGAACGCGACCGACGGGATGACCAGCACCGTGGCGAGCTTCGTCCGCATCCGCCAGTCCCGCAGGCGGAACGGGGAGCGGCGGCGGTGCGGCACGACCCGGACGTCGAACCGGCGTCGACGGTGCGGCGACGGCGCCCCGCCGGACGCTTCCGGACCTACCCCCACTCCTACCGCCTCCCTGTCCCGCGTCCGCCGCGAGCCGGGGAGCGGAGTCCATCCAACCAGGCCCGCGAGCTGTGTCAACGGGTCGGGTTGAGGTGCTACTGGGAGGGTGAGCCGGGCTCATCCGTCCGGACGATGGCGGCGAGCCGCGAAGCGTCACCGACGCGTCCCAGGGCCACCAGCGCCGCGCCGCTCGCGCCGACCTCCGGGTTGCGCCCGTACCACACCGGCCGGGGCGCGAGCGCCGCGGCGAACGCCGTACGCCACCAGGCGGAGGCCGCCATCGCTCCCCCGCCGAGCACCACCTCCACCGGGCTGTCGACGCTGGACTCCAGCACGGCGAGGTCGGCGGCGACTAGGTCGCACAGGCCCCGCATCAGCCCCGCCAGGATCTCCACGGCGGTGGTGTCGAAGCTCAGACCGCCCAGGACACCCGAGCCGGCCGGGGCCCTCCCGGGCGGCCGGTCCCCGCCGAAGCGGACGTTCACCGGCAGGCCACCCCGGTACGGCACCCGCGCCAGGGCCGCCTGCAACTCGTCGCCCCCGGGCAGCCGCAGCTCCCGGTCGGCCCAGGCGAAGAGGTTGCCCCCGGAGGAGTACGCGGCGCCGGTCACCACGTGCTCGTGGTCGACCCGGTAGCGCCACAGCTCCGCGGGCAGCGGCGGCATGGCCTGCCCCGCCGGGACACGCTGCATCAGCCGTACCGCCGCCGACGTGCCGACCGTCACCGCCACCCGGTCCGGCCGCACGCAGCCCGAGCCGACGTTCGACGCCCCGCCGTCGCCCACCGGGCCGGCCCAGGGTGCGTCGGCGAGCTGCGGCCAGCGCCGCGCGTACGCCGGGCGCAGCCGACCCCGCCAGCCCGTCGTGGCCAGCTCGGGCAGCTCGTCGGCCCGGCTGTTCGCCAGCGCGCACGCCTCGGCGTCCCAGTCCAGCGTGCGCAGGTCCAGCAGGCCCGTGCCGGAGGCCTGGGAGATCGACATGGGCGCCGCGTCGAGCAGCTCGCCCAGCACGTACTCGGCCAGGCCGGCGAACCGGGCGATCCGGCCGCCGGTGTGCCCGCGTAGCCAGGGCAGCCGGATCGACCAGTAGCAGCGGTGCCACCACGTGCCGGTACGCCCGTGGAAGTCCTCCGGGTCCGCCGGGCCGACCGCCCCGGCGGGGGCCTCCGGGCGGGTGTCCAGCCAGGTCAGTACGGGCCCGAGGGGCGCGCCGTCCGTGCCGATCGGCACCACCGAATGCCACTGCGCGGACGTCGCCACCAGCGACACGTCACGCAGGTGCCCGCCGGCCGCCAACTCGTCCAGGCACTGCGCGAGGCAGGCCAGGTAGCCGGGGCCGTCCAGGGTGCCGGTGCCGTCGTCGCGCACGACGAGACTCACCTTGCGCCGGCTCAGCGCGCCGGGCAGCGGCCGGGCGTCCGCGTCCAGCACGAGTCCGCGTACCGAGGAGGTGCCCAGATCGAGCGCGAGAATGTTCATCGCGGGTCAAGTTACCCGGTGTGCCGTGTCCCGTCGTCCCAGCCGGTGGGCCGTACGCCCGATCGGCTTTCCGGTGCCGGCGCGGGACCGTAGGGTGATCGCATGCTCGCGCACCTGTCCTGCTGGTGGCCCGCCGACCCGGCGGCCATCCCCCGCGCGTAGCTTCCCCACGCGGCCGCCCGACGAGGCGGCCGCCGGTCTCTTCCCGGCCCTCCCGGTCGCCCCGCCGGGCGCCGCCCGGCCCGAGGAGACCTGATGACCGACCTGACCGAGCTGCTCGCCACCGCCGGCGCCGGCGGCGACCCCGGCCCGTTCGCGCTCGTCCGCCGCGAGGGCGCCGCGCACCTGGAGCTGTTCACCGGCACGGTACGCACGGCCGACCGGCTCGCCGACCTGCCCCTGCCCGACGGGGCGCCCGGCCCCCGGACGCTGGCGCTGGTGCCCTACCGGCAGGTCACCGAGCGGGGCTTCGCGTGCGTCGACGACGGCGCCCCGCTGGAGTTCCTCGAGATCGCCGGGCATCGGCGCCTCGACCTGACCGAGGCGCTCGCCGCGCTGCCCGACGTGCCCGTCCGTACCGCCGACGCCGGCTTCGACGTCACCGACGACGAGTACGCCGCCACCGTCGGCCGGGTGCTCGCCGAGGAGATCGGGCGCGGCGAGGGCGCCAACTTCGTCATCCACCGTTGCCTGCGCGCCACCGTGCAGGGCCCGCCGCTGGTGGCCGCACTGGCCGCACTGCGCCGGCTGCTGACGGGCGAGCGGGGGGCGTACTGGACGTTCCTGGTGCACACCGGCACCCGCGTCCTCGTCGGCGCGAGTCCGGAGCGGCACGTCAGCGTCGACGACGGCCTGGTCATGATGAACCCGATCAGCGGGACCTTCCGGCACACCGGCGCGGACGCCGACCGCGCCGCGCTGCTGCGCTTCCTCGCCGACCCCAAAGAGGTCGAGGAGCTGTACATGGTGCTCGACGAGGAGCTGAAGATGATGGCCACGGTCGCCGAGCACGGCGGCCAGGTGGTCGGGCCCCTGCTCAAGGAGATGTCCCACCTGGCCCACACGGAGTACCTGCTCGCCGGCCGGGGCACGAAGGACGTGCGGGAGGTGCTGCGGGAGACGATGTTCGCGCCGACGGTCACCGGCAGCCCCATGGAGAACGCCTGCCGCGTCATCGCCCGGCACGAACGCACCGGGCGGCGTTACTACGCCGGGGTGCTGGCGCTGCTCGGGCGCGACGACGCCGGCCGGCAGACCCTCGACGCCCCGATCCTGATCCGTACCGCCGAGATCTCGCCGGCCGGCGAGCTGCGGGTGCCGGTCGGCGCCACCCTGGTGCGGCACTCGACCGCCGAGGGCGAGGTGGCCGAGACGCACGCCAAGGCGGCCGGCGTGCTGGCCGCGCTGGGTCTCGGCCCGCAGGCGCCCGACACCGGGCCGCATCCCGCCGTACGCCTCGCCGACGACCCGGAGGTGCGGGCCGCGCTGGCCGCGCGCAACACGCCGCTGGCGCGGTTCTGGTTGGACCAGCGCTCACCCGGTGCCGGTGTCCTGCCCGGGCTGGCCGGCCGGCGGGCGCTCATCGTCGACGGCGAGGACACCTTCACCGGCATGCTGGCCCACCAGCTGGGCGCGCTCGGCCTGGCCGTGACGCTGCGGCCGTGGCACGCCGCCGGTCCGGTGGACACGTACGACCTGGTGGTGGTCGGTCCCGGCCCCGGCGACCCGGGCAGCAGCACCGAGCCGAAGATGCGGACGATGCGCGGGCTGCTCGCCGATCTGCTCGCCGGGGGCCGGCCGACCCTGGCCGTCTGCCTGGGGCACCAGCTCCTCGCCGGCCTGCTCGGGCTGGCGCCGCACCGCCGGGACGCGCCCTACCAGGGGCTCCAGCGGGAGGTGGACGTCTTCGGCACTCGCCGCCGGGTCGGCTTCTACTCCACCTTCACCGCCCGCGCCGACACCGACCGGCTGACCACCGGGTACGGCCCCGTGGAGCTCGCCCGCGACGCGGCGGACGGCGCGGTGCACGCGCTGCGCGGGCGGGGGTTCGTGGGGGTGCAGTTCCATCCGGAGTCGGTGCTCAGCCCCGACGGCATGGCCGTGCTGGCCGATCTGCTGAGCGGGCTGCTGCCGGCGCAGCCCTCGACGCCGACCGGGGAGGCAGCGCAGCCCTCGACGGCGGCTGGGAAGGCACCGCGGACGTCGACGGCGGCCGGAACGGCGACGCAGGCCTCCACGGCGGCCGGGAACGCCGTCGGGAGCGGCCGAGCGTGCTTAGCCGACCCGATCGGGGGGTAGAGGTGCTGCGACCGGCGGTCCGGACGGGTCGAGAGCCCTCGCCCGGGCCGTCGGTCCACAACGGCCCGACACCCGGTCGTCCGGGGGAACCCGACCATCCGGTCGTCCGGGCGGTCCCGCCACCTGATGCGGCAGGCGGGCCCGAGCGCCTGAGCTGGCAGCGCGGGCCCGCCGGTGGTGACGGCTCAGCCGCCCAGGCCCGCCTTCAGCGCCGCACCGATCTGCACGGCCCGCTTGGCGGTCAGCGCGCAGGCGCCGAGCGCGATGTCGTCGGGCGCGGTCTCGCCGTTGTTGCTGGTGTGCGAGGCGCCGTAGGGGTTGCCGGCGACGAACTGGCTCGGATCGGTGTACCCGGGGGTCACCACGACCCCGCCCCAGTGGTAGAAGACGTGGAACATCGACAGCAGCGTGGCCTCCTGCCCGCCGTGCGAGGTGGCCGTCGAGCAGAACGCGGAGTAGACCTTGTCCGCCAGCGCGCCCTGCGACCACAGCGGCCCGGTGGTGTCCATGAACTGCTTGAGCTGGGCGGCCATCACGCCGTACCGGGTCGGGGTCCCGAAGATCACCACGTCGGCCCAGGACAGGTCGTCGAGCTGCGCCTCGGGGACGTCCTGGGTCTCCAGGTGGTGCGCGTGCCAGCCCGAGTTGGAGCGGATCGCCTCGTCGGGCGCCAGTTCGCGCACCTTGCGCAGCCGTACCTCGGCACCCGCCTCACCGGCGGCTTCGCACGCCGCCTGCGCCATCTGGTACGTGATGCCGGTGGCGCTGTAGTAGATCACCGCGACCTTGGTCTGCGCAGCCATCGGATGGTTCCCTCCTCATGTCGGGTCAGCTCCGGCGATTACCCGACGACCGCATCGTCAAACGGTCGTCCCCGGCGGCCGCGCGCCGGACCACCTGCGTTCAGGGGGTCGACCGCGAAGATCGCCACCAGCCGGACGGCAGCTCAAGAAATGCGCAAGGTTCGATGCGCTGACCGCCGTTCCGGCCGTCGGCCGGGGATGCTGGTCGCACCCGGAGTCGACGGACCGGCAACCGTCCGGCACCGGCCAACCTGAACGGGGGATCGCGCTGTGCCGCCATCGTCGCCGGCGCAGCGCGATCAGGACACCGGTGCCGGCGCAGCGCGATCAGGACACCCGTGCCGGCGCAGCGCGATCAGCGCACCGGTTCCGTGCGGCGGCGCGTCCGCGACACCGCACCCGACGGCGGCGGAGGCGCCCGGTCAGCTGTCGAGGCGGTCGCGCAGGTCGTCGACCTCTCGCTGGATCCGGTCGACGGCACTCTGGTCGTTGAGGAACGTGGTGACCCCGGCGGCGAAGGCCAGCCCGATCAGCACCGCCAGGGCGCTGAGCACCAGGCCGCCGATCGCCACGCCCCGGCCGGTCACGTTGGGCCGAGCGGCCATCTTGAGCCCGACGATGCCCAGGATCACGCCGATGATGCCGAGCAGCAGGCCGATCCAGGACAGGATCACCGTCAGCACGCTGATCAGCGCGGCCACCCCGAAGACCAACGCGAAGGCCGCCGCGGCGCTGGTCTTGGCGGCGGGGCCGCCACGACGGGCACTGGTCGTCACGCCGGCACCCCGGCCCGGCTCGCTGGACGCGGTCATGTCGCTCCCTCCGGGCGCGCGGACGGCGCCCCTGGCGGTCGGCCGCATTCCCGCCGCGGCGGCCTTCATGCGTCGGGTGTCGTACCTCGGCCCTAGGCTGGGGCCTCATCCCGATCCGAGGAGCCCCATGCCAGCGGAGCTGACCGGGCGCGAGGCGCTCGCGCTGCGGATGACCAGCCTGCTGCTGCGGCCGCACCCCACCGTGTCCCCGGGCGCGGTGGCCGACGTGGTGGACTGGTTCGGGGCCATGCAGGCGCAGGACCTGGCCAGCGGCATGTGGTCGCTGGGGGTGCGCCTGCCCGCGTTCACCCACGCCGACGTGCACGCCGCGCTGGAACGCCGCGAGGCGCTGCGCACCTGGCCGATGCGGGGCACCGTGCACCTCGTGCCGCCCCGCGACGCCCGCTGGATGCTGGAGCTGACCGGCGTACGCTCGCTGGCCGGCGTCGCCGGGCGCCGGGCGCAGCTCGGGCTGACCGAGGCCGACGCGGACGGCGCGCTCGACGTGCTCTGCGCCGCGCTGGCCGGCGGCGGTCGGCTCACCCGGGCACGCTGCCTCGCCGCGCTGGAGGCCGCCGGCATCGGCACCGGCGACCAGCGCGGCTACCACCTGCTCTGGTATGCCAGCGTCCGCGGCGTCACCTGCCTCGCGCCCAACGTGGGCACCGAGCAGACCTTCGCCCTGCTCGACGAGTGGGCGCCCGCCGCACGCCGGCCGGAGCGCGACGAGGCCCTGGCGATCCTCGCCCACCGCTACGTCCGCGGGCACGGGCCGGTCACCGCCCGGGAGTTCGCGGGCTGGACGGGGCTCACGCTCACCGACGCCCGCCGGGGCTTCGCCGCGGCCGGCGACGCCCTGGCGGCCGTACGCGTCGACGGGCAGGAGGCGTTCGTCGACGCCGCCCTGCTCGACGCGCCCCGCGAGCCGGTCGACGACCTGCTGGTGCTGCCCGGCTTCGACGAATACCTGCTGGGTTTCAAGGACCGCTCGCTGATGCTGGATCCCGCCCACGCCCAGGCGATCGTGCCGGGAGGCAACGGCGTCTTCCGGGCCACGGTGGTCCGCGACGGGCGGGTCGTGGGCACCTGGAAGCGCACCGTCGGCAGGGCCCGGGTGACGGTCGCGGTGTCCCCGCTGGTGCCCTTCGACGAGGCGACCCGGGCCCGCGTGACGGATGCCCTGAGCCGTTACGCCGGCTTCGTGGGGCTGCCGCTGCACATCGACTGGCCCGGCGCAGCGGCGAGTCTGCCCGGCTGAGCGGCGTCCCTCGGCCCGGCCGGGCGGCGTGTTCGGCCTGGCTGCGCAGGGCGCCGGCGGCGCTCGCCTCGGCAGTCCCACCGGTCCCCGCAGCCCCAGGCGTCCCGGCGGGTGTCCCCCTGCTCGCGGCGCTGCTCCTATCCGTCGGGTCGGCGACGAATCCGGTGCGGCCGGCCGGGTATCCGGCCCGTGACACGAGAGGGAGGTAGACGACCGATGAAGCTCACCGAACAGCAGGCCAACTCGCTGTACGGCCAGGACGTCAAGGACCGCTCGGGGTCGAAGATCGGCAGCGTGGGCCAGATCTGGGCCGACGCCGCCGGCGAGCCGACCTGGGTCAGCGTGCGGACGGGTCGGATGGGCCACAAGGAGTCGATGGCTCCGCTGGACAAGGCCCGGATCACCGACGGCGGGCTCACCGTCGACTACGACAAGTCGACCGTGAAAGACGCCCCGGCCGTGGACGCCGGCACCGACCAGCCGCTGGACACCGCGCAGATCGAGCAGCTCTACGGCCACTACCGTCTGACGCCGCAGGTCCCGCCGACCCCTGACCGGGGACG
The DNA here is from genome assembly GCF_043197575.1 of Micromonospora sp. NPDC049051. Taxonomy (NCBI): domain Bacteria; kingdom Bacillati; phylum Actinomycetota; class Actinomycetes; order Micromonosporales; family Micromonosporaceae; genus Micromonospora; species Micromonospora sp. NPDC049051. The sequence continues at coordinate 113,439 of NZ_JBICTL010000006.1, read as the reverse complement.
GGCGCCGGCGGCCGGTGGGGACCTGATCCGCTCGGAGGAGCGGCTGCGGGTCGGCACGGAGAGCCAGCCCGCCGGAGCGGCACGGCTGCGCAAGTACGTGGTCACCGAGGACGTGCACACCACCGTGCCCGTCGAGCACGACGAGGTGTACGTGGAGCGGGAGCCCATCGCCGCCCGCGACGCACGCGGCATGCGCGCCGACATCGGCGAGGCCGAGCAGGAGATGACCCTGCGGGCCGAGCGGCCGGTGGTCGGCAAGGAGGCGGTGCCCGTGGAGCGCGTCCACCTGGCCAAGGAGGAGGTCGTCGAGCAGCAGCCCATCGACGACCGGATCCGCCGGGAGCGGGTGGACGCGGACATCCCGGAGCGCAACCGGCGACGCCGCTGACCGTCAACCCGACGACGGGCGGGTGGGTCTCTTCGACCCGCCCGCCCGTCGTGGCGTACGTCAGCCGGCGAGCGCGCCCGCCGCCCGTCCCTCGTGCAGGGTCAGGTTGCGCCCGTTGGACGGGTCGAACAGGTGGATCTTCTCCAGGTTGCACCACACCCGCCGGGTCTGGCCCTCCTCGACCGGGGACTCGGCGGACAGCCGCGTGACCAGGCTGGCGCCGCCGCCGCTGAAGTCGGCGCCCGCGTCGGCGGCCAACTCCTCCAGCTCGGCGGCGCTGGCCCGCTCCCCCTCGACGCTGAAGTAGACGTACTTGTCGGAGCCCATCGACTCGACGATGTCGACCGGCGCCTCGAACTCCATGCCCCGGCGGCGGGTGTCGTCGTCGACGAGTGCCGCGTCCTCGAAGTGCTCCGGCCGGATGCCCAGGATCAACTCGCGCGGGGCGTCGGCCCCCTCCAGCTCGCGCCGGATCCGCTCGCCGATCGGCACGTCGCCCAGCGCCGTACGCAGCTTGCCGTCCTCGATCGCGGCGTGCAGGAAGTTCATCGACGGCGAGCCGATGAAGCCGGCGACGAAGAGGTTGCGCGGGTGGTCGTAGAGCTCCTGCGGCGGGCCGACCTGCTGCACCGCGCCGCCCCGCATGATCACCACGCGGTCGCCGAGGGTCATGGCCTCGGTCTGGTCGTGGGTCACGTAGACGGTGGTGGTGCCGAGCTTCTTCTGCAGGCGCGACACCACCGTACGCATCTGCACCCGCAGCTTGGCGTCCAGGTTGGACAGCGGCTCGTCCATCAGGAACGCCTTGGGCTGCCGGACGATCGCCCGTCCCATCGCCACCCGCTGGCGCTGGCCGCCGGAGAGGTTCGCCGGCTTGCGGTCCAGCAGCGCCGACAGCTCCAGGACCTTCGCCGCCTCCTCCACCTTCTGGTGGATCGTCTCCTTGTCGAGCTTCGCCAGCCGCAGCGGGAACGCCATGTTCTCCCGGACGGTCATGTTCGGGTAGAGGGCGTAGGACTGGAAGACCATCGCGATGTCCCGGTCCCGGGGGGCCTTGTCGTTGACCCGCTCGCCGCCGATGCGCAGCTCGCCCGAGCTGATGTCCTCCAGGCCCGCGATCATGTTGAGGGTGGTCGACTTCCCGCAGCCGGACGGGCCGACCAGGATGACGAACTCCCCGTCGGCGATCTCCAGGTCGACGTCGGCCACCGCGACGGTTCCGTCCGGGAACTTCTTGCTCACCTTGTCGAGCACGATGTCAGCCATGAGTACCACCTATCCCTTGACTGCGCCGGAGGTCAGGCCGGAGACGATGCGGCGCTGGAAGAAGAGGACGAACAGGATGATCGGAATGGTGATCACCACGGCGGCGGCGCAGATCGCCCCGGTGGGGTCCTCGAACTGCGACTCGCCGGTGAAGAACGACAGCGCCACCGGCACCGTCCGGGCCCGCTCGGTGGAGGTCAGCGTGATGGCGAAGAGGAAGTCGTTCCAGCAGAAGATGAAGACCAGGATCGCCGTGGTGAACAGTCCCGGCGCGGCCAGCGGGGCGATGACCCGCCGGAACGCCTGGGCCTGCGTGGCGCCGTCCATCTTCGCCGCCTTCTCCAGGTCCCACGGGATCTGCTTGAAGAACGCCGACAGCGTGTAGATCGCCAGCGGCAGCGCGAAGGTGATGTACGGCAGGATCAGGCCCGGCCAGGTGTCGAAGAGGCCGAGCTGGCGCTCGATCTCGAACAGCGGCGACACCAGCGACACCTGCGGGAACATCGCGATCAGCAGGGAGACCCCGACCAGCAGCCGCTTGCCGGGGAAGTCCAGCCGGGAGATCGCGTACGCGGCCATGGCGCCGAGCACCACGGCGATCACGGTGGCAATCAGCGCGATGCCGATCGAGTTCACCAGCGCGCGGACGAACTGGTCCGTGGAGAAGATCGACCGGTAGTTGTCCAGCGTCCACTCCTGCGGGATGAACTTCCCGTCCGTCAGGGTCGCCGGGGTCTTGAACGACAACGACATGATCCAGAGCACCGGCACCAGCGCGAAGACGACCACGATGGCGTCCAGCAGGCCCCAGCGCAGCTTGGCCCGGGTGGTGGTGTCAGCCATCTCAACGCCTCTCCCCGTCGTCGCTGCCGGGGGCAGCGGTACCGAACAGCTTCACGAAGACGAAGGCGATGATCGCCACGGTGAGGAAGATCAGCACCGACATCGTCGATCCGATGCCGAGGTTCAGGCCCCGGATCAGGTTGTTGTAGGCGAGCATCGACACCGACGAGGTCTCGTTGCCGCCGGCGGTCAGCACGAAGATGTTGTCGAACACCCGGAACGCGTCCAGGGTGCGGAACAGCAGCGCGACCAGGATCGCCGGCTTCATCACCGGCAGCATCACCTTGGTGAAGCGCTGCCAGGAGGTGGCGCCGTCGGTGGAGGCGGCCTTGAGCAGGTCCTCCGGCACGAGGGCGAGACCGGCCATGAGCAGCAGCGCCATGAACGGCGTCGTCTTCCAGATCTCGGCCAGCATGATGATCGCCAGCGAGCTGGCGCGCTCGGTCAGCGGCGCGCCGTCGCTGAACAGGTTGGCCAGGTAGCCCGTGCCCGGCGTCCACGCGTACCGCCAGGAGAAGGCCGCGACGACCGTGACGATGCCGTACGGGATCAGCGCCGCCGTCCGCACGATGCCCCGGCCCACCAGCGTACGGTGCATGATCAGCGCCAGCCCCATGCCGAGCGCCAGCTCGACGGCGACGGTGACCACCGTGATCAGCGCGGTCACCCCGAACGCCGTCCACCAGAACTCGTTGGTCAGCACCGTGACGTAGTTCTCCAGGCCCACAAACTCGCGCTCGGCGGGGAAGCGCAGGTCGTAGCGCTGCAGCGACAGCCAGACCGAGTAGATGATCGGGTACGCGGTCACCAGCACCATGACCAGCGCGGCGGGCGCGCAGAGCAGCCACCCCAGCCGGCGTTCGGCCTTCTTGTTCTCGCTCAACGGCGCCTTGCGGCCCCGTCCGCCGCGCTGCGCCGGCACCCGGGATTCCCGGCCCGACCGGGCGGCGGTCTCCTCGGCGGTAACGTCGGCGCCCGCCGGCGTGGCGTTGACGCTCATCCCGCCACCTCCCGGCGGTCGGCGTCGAGTCGCCGGTTGCGCTCGCTCACGGCAGGACCCCCTTCGATTCGAGGGCGTCGGCGATGGCGTCGCGCAGCTCGTTCGCGGTCCGCTCGGGCCGGATCGCCGACGGCGGCGACAGGATCGCCGACATGACGGTGGAGATGCTCTGGTACGCCGGGGTCAGCGGCCGGACGGCCGGCTCCTTGAGCTCTTCGAGGATGGTGTCGCGCATCGGGTACGCCTCGGCCATCTCCGGGTCGTCGTAGACCTTCTCGATGGTCGGCGGGACGCCGTCGTTGACGGCCGAGAACTTCTGGTTCTTCTCGTTACGGATGCAGCGGGCCGCCTCGAAGGACTCCTCGGGGTGCTTCGAGTAGGCGCTGACCGCCATGTTGATCCCGCCGATGGTGACCTTGCTCGGGGTGTTCTCGTCGACGCCCGGGATCCGGGCCCAGCCGACCTGCTTCGCCAGCTCCGGGTTGGCCTCCTGCATGGCCGGGTAGACGAACGGCCAGTTGACCTGGAAGGCGCCGTCGCCGGACTGGAACTCCAGCCGGACCGGGTCCTCGGTGGCGTTGCTGAACGACGGCGACGTCACGCCCGACGTGGCGAAGCGCTGGAGCTGGTCCAACGCCCGTACGGTGCCCTCGTCCATCACGGCCTGCTTGCCGTCGTCGCTGAGGATCTTCCCGCCGGCGCTCTCGGCGAGGGTGTTGTAGAGCACGACGAGCCCCTCGTACTGGGCGCCCATGGTGAGCACCTGGTACGGCTTGCCCTGCTGCTTCAGCTCCTGGGCGACGGAGATCATCTGGTCCCACGTCTTCGGCGGCTGCGGCACCAGGTCCTTGCGGTACCAGAGCAGCTGGACGTTGGTGTTCTTCGGCGCCGCGTAGAGCTTGTCCTCGTAGCGCGCCGTCTCGAGCGGGCCGGCGAGGGTGCCCTGCTCGACCTCGGCACGGTCCTGCCCGGTCCACTCCCTGATCCAGTCGGCGCTGGCGAACTCCTGGGTCCAGGTGACGTCGAGGCCCAGGACGTCCATCCCGCTGTCCTGCGCGGCGAGCCGGCGCACCATCTGCACCCGCTGGTCGTCGGCCTGCCGGGGCAGCACCCGGTAGACGATCTGGTAGCGCCCCCGGGCCTGCGCGTTGCAGTCGTCGACGACCTTCTGCAGGTTCTGCTCCGGCGGGTAGTACAGGTTGATCGTGGGCGTACCGTCGTCGCCGCCGGAACCGCAGGCTGCCGCCATCGGTGCCACCAGCGTCAACGCCGCGACGGCGGCCACCGCGCGCACGCGTGGCCGCCGTCGGCGTCGGGCCTTGTCCGGGTCGCTCATCACCCCTCCCCTCGTGTCGGCCAAAGGCCGGGGGTGAGGCTTCGTGCCCCGGCGCACGGCGAGCCGTCCGGGCCCTCTGACCAGCGGTTCCTTCGCCCGAACGCGTCGTGGCCCAACACTGCCCGACCTGCGAAGTTGCGAAACCTGGCACTGGTGGGACGATGCCGGCCCCGTCGGACGTGACGCCGGGTCACTGCCGTGCGGGCCGGCCTGGCCGCCCGTAGGCTCGACCGATGGACGCCACCTTCTTCCTCGACCCGGCCTGCCCGTGGACCTGGCGCACCTCCCGCTGGCTGGTCGCGGTCGCCGACGCCCGGGGCCTGCACATCGAGTGGCGGGCGTTCAGCCTGGCCATCCTGAACGCGGGGCGGGTGCCACCGGAGTACGCCGACGCGATGACCGCCTCCAGCCGCGCGCTGCGGCTGGTGGAGGCGCTGCGCGCCGAGGGACGCCACGACGACACCGCCCGCTTCTACGCCGAGGTCGGCGCCCGCAGCCACGACGCGGGCAACCCGCTGTCGGCGAAGATCGTGGACGCGGCCGTCGAGGCGGCGGGCCTGGGTGCCGCCGCGCCGGCACTCGACGACGACCGCTGGGACGAGGCCGTACGCGAGTCGCACGCGCTGGCGTACGCCTCGGCCGGCCCGGACATCGGCGCGCCGGTGCTCATGGTTCCGGGCGCCGAGCGCGGCATCCACGGTCCGATCCTGACCGAGGTACCCGGCACCGACGACGCCCTGACGATCTGGGACTCGCTGCTCCCCCTGATCCGGATGCCCGCCTTCCACGAGGTCAAGCGCGCCCGGCACTGACGGGCGGCGGGACCGCCCCGGTAGAGACGGCATGGCGCGCCGGGCGTTCCAACGACCGCGAAGGTTACACGCAGCGTCCCATCCCGTGAGCGGAGAGCTACCCAGGAGCGGGTGGGTCCGCTAGCGTTTCCCTGGCTCCACAGCCAGCGCGTTCGCCGCCGACGTCGACACGCCTCCGGCCGACCGGCCCGCCCCGATAGGTGGGTTCTCGCGGGAACCTCCCTCCGCCGCCGCACCGGTTGGGCAGGATCGTTGCCAACGAGGAGGTGCCGTCGTGCAGGACACCCGCGCTCTCGCCCTGACGTTCGAGGTGAGCGGCCTGCCACCGGTCAAGACCGAGGCGCTGTCCATCTTCGCCGCCGGGCACCGGCAGGCGACGAGGGTCCGCGCCCTGCTCCAGGCGGCCTGTGCCGCGGCCCAGCACACCGGCTGGACCCCGCTGTCCGGGCCGGTCGAGGTGGACCTCGTGCTGCGCTGCCCGCCGGGCCACCGCACCGCCGACGCCAGCACCCTGCTGGGCGGGGTGTGCGCGGTGCTCCAGGACAAGAAGCGGGTGGCCAGCATCGGCCTGGCGCACCTCGGCGTCCTGGTGGACGTCGCCCTCTACGACGACGACCGGCAGATCCGCCGGCTGTCGTACGCGGAGGAGCCGGCGGAGGACTACTCGTACCAGGTCCGGGTGGCCGCCGTACCGACCGTGGTTTGACCGACGGACGCGGTGGGGTACCGCGGACGCCGACGAAGGGAGCGCCGATGTCGGAGCCACATGTCACGCTGGACCCTCGCGGGCTCGACCCCGTGCAGCAGAAGCTGCGGGGCCCGCTGGAGGACCAGCTGACCTCGGCGTTGCAGGCCGCCACGGAACGGGTCAGCGCCAGCTACGCCGGCGAGCCGGTGGAGCAGGTCTGCCAACGCCTGCTCGACGAGACGCGCTCGGGGCTGCACCCCGACATCGCCGCCGGCTTCACCCCTGACATGGACGAGTTCTGCCGGGTCGCGGTGGCGATCGTACGCGGCGAGGTCTCCTGAGAGAGGGTGCGTGGCGGGCCGGTCAGGGTTCGCCCCGCTTCGGCCCGCCATCGGTCAGGCGACCAGCGGACCCACCCGCCGGCCCGTCGACGCGCCGGTCACCAACCTCGGCTCGGCGGCCAGCTCGGCCGCGTACTCCCGCACCAGCGCCGGCAGCAGATGGCCGCCGGGCTCGTTGCGGTGCGCCTGGAGCAGGTGGGCATCGGCCAGGTCGTCCAGGGTGCGGTGCAGCCGCGCGGCGGAGATCCCGAGTTGCCGGGCGACCCGTTCGGGCTGGCGCAGCGCGTCGGGTGCCGCGCCGAGCAGGGCGAGGATCCGCCCCGCCACGTCGTCGTCGGCCCGGACAGCGGCCACCACGGTGTCGAGGCTGGTCCGTACCGACAGGTCCTCGTAGTCGAGCAGGTCCAGCCGCTCCCGCCCGTCGGCGAGCTGACCGACCAGGGCGCCCACCGACATGCGCCGTCGGGCCGCCAGGCGCGTGCCAGCGACGCGCAGCGCCAGCACCGAGCCGGCGCAGAGACGTACCAGCTCGCCGGTGGCCGCCGGGTCGACGGCCAGCCGCTCCGGGCCGGCGAGCGCCGCCAGCAGGTCGCGGGCGTCGCCGGCGGCGAGCGGGCGCAGCGTCACCCGTCGTACGCCGTCCAGGCTGCCCAACCGGCGCTGCGCGACCACGACGAGGCCGGGACCGGGCCCGGCCGGCAGCAGGGGGCGGACCTGGGCGGCGCGCGTGACCCCGTCCACCACCAGCAGCAGCCGTCGCCCGGCCACCAGGGACCGGTACCAGCCGGCCCGCTCGTCGGTGTTCGCCGGCACGTCCGCGGGGTGGACGCCGATCGCGCGCAGCACCCGGGCCAGCACCTCGCCGGGGGCCGCCGGGTTCCGGGTGTTGAGGTCGACGTAGACCTGCCCGTCCGGGAAGTCGGCGGCGACGACGTGCGCGGCGCGTACCGCCAGGGCGGTCTTGCCACTGCCGAACGCGCCGGTCACGACCACGGTCGCGGGGGTCGGGGCACGCAGGGCGGTGGTGATCTCGTCGGTCTCCCGTTTCCGGCCGACGAAGGTGACCACGCCCGCCGGCAGCTCGCGGGGCACCGCCCAGCAGGCACCCCCGGCGGGCCGGGACGGGGGCGGCGCCACCCCGGCGGCGTCCGGCGCCGGCGGGGCGACCGGTGCGGGCGCCGTCGTGACCGGTGCGGGCGGCGGGGTGTACGCCAACGCGGGCGCCCGGTCGAGCATCGCCCGGTGCAACGCGGCCAGTTCCTCGCCCGGCTCGATGCCCAACTGCTCGTCGAGCGTCCTCCGGGCGTCGCGGTAGACGGTGAGCGCCGCCGGGACGTCCCCGCACCGGTAGAGGGCCAGCATGAGCTGAGCCCAGGCCCGCTCGCGCAGCGGGTGGGCGGCGACGTGTCCGCGCAGCTCGGGCAGGAGATGCCCGTGCTCGCCGGCGGCCAACCGCGCCTCGGCCAGCTCCTCGAAGACCTGGAGTCGCTGCTCGTCGAGGCTGGCCCACCGGTTGTCCAGCGCGGTGCCTCTGGGCAGACCGTCGCCCGAGACTCCGCGCCACTGTGCGAGTGCGGCGGTCAGGGTGCCGACGGCGCTGGCAGGGTTCGCCGTGGCGAGCAGGGCCCGCCCCTCACCCGCCAGCCGGTGGAACTCCGTCACGTCCAGCTCGTCCGGCGAGAGCCGCAGCTCGTACGCGTTGGGGCGGGCGACCAGCCGGTCGCCCAGCACCCGCCGCAGCGCGGCGGCGTGGGAACGCAGGTTCGCCGCGGCCGAGGCTGGTGGCACGTCGGGCCAGACCATGGCGGCCAGCCTGGACAGGGAGACCGGACGGTTGGCCTCCAGGGCGAGGCCCGCGAGGACCGCTCTCCGCTTCGCCGCGCCGGGCGTGACGGACTGGCCGTCGACGCACAACTCCACACTGCCCAGAAGTCTGATCTGTAGTTTCATGGTGCCGCTCCCCCGTTGAACCTTGAGCGCGCTCATGCTAAATGGGGAGGTCCGGACGGAACAAGACACGCAGGGAGGGGTAGAGGGTGACTAACATCAATACCCTTCGGCGGCGTGTCACCGTAACGAAATCAGCCAGGAAGACGCTCCCAACGATCCTTGACAGGCTGTGACGGGCCTCGTCTCTCATCGAGCCAAAATACCCGATCGGTGAGGCAGAACACCCGCCCAGGAACCCGACGACGGTCGCAATGCAGCAGCCGGCACGCATGGCCCCGCGACGTCGCAAAGCCAAAACGGTGGCCTCTGGCGCAGGTTGCCCGGCAGCAGCAGGCGGTGATGTCCCTGTGAGCCCTGCGCAACGGTCACGCGATCGCCCGCTCAGCACAGGCCAGATGGGCGGCGACGAAACCAACGGCCCGGTGCACCCGACAGGCGCACCGGACCGCTGGCGACATCACTTCATTGCACGGTCGTCAGATAAGGTCGAGCGTTGCTCCCCTCGGCCTCTGGTCATAGCGGTGACCGCAGCCAAGCCCGCGGGCTGTCGATGAACAATTCGAGAACCTTCAGTGATGGCGCGGCCATACCTACGCTATGTCCACTCACCTGTCACGACTCCTCTTGCCGCCCCTCCACATGCAGCCGATTCGAATTCGCCTCATCGCAGACCTGCTGAACCTGCCCGACAGAAAGATGCCGAACATCCCAGATAAGACCGGCTACGTCAACTGCCGCAGGATTAACTTTCGAGCTGGCGTGAGTTGCTTCAACGCCAATCAGGGCGGCCAGGTCGCGATCAGAGATCGCTAAGACCGCCGCAAAGCCCGTCAACAATTCAGGAGACAACTCCTCGCGCCCATGGGCAATGGCTCCGACCGTCGATGCAGCCAGAGGGCCGATGCCGGACAGCCGGAAGAGAACCTTGGCTGAGTTCAGCCAATCCAGATTTCTGTTGTGCAGCATACGCACGATCAAGGCTCCAGCGTGCGATCGATACTGCTCGTGTGCCGGTCGAGGCGAAGCATGCCCTACACGCGCCCGAGGTAATGATTGGGCATACCGTCGCAGCCGACTCCGCTGCTCCGGCTGCAACTGAACGGCGCACCTTACAAGCTCGCCCACTGCCGAGGCAGCCCTCTCCCCTGACGGGGAAAGATCATCCGGCATCTCCAGCTCAGCCATTATGAAGAGATCGGCCGAGTGAAGGCCGAGCGCGGGAGCGAGCCGCCGAAGCATCGGCGAACTTGGCGCCAGACCATCGAGTACCGCCTGAAGGTCTGGTTCAGGGACTGCAGCGGCTCGCGACAAACCAGCAACGTCCAGCTTCCGACAATCCAGTAGACGGGCTAGGCGCACCCCAAAGTTCAATAGCTCCGTCATTCTGCCAGCCTAAGCCATTCCAGCGACAACGTCTTGAATAGCAAGATCCGGCTCCTTCTAGGAAAAGTCTTCATACTCCCAGACACCTGGCGAAAGCCCATGCCTCTTGAAGGCAGCGCGAGCTATGTCTTCGAGCGGCGTGAATCCCCGCACGTTCTGCGGCCCATAGTGGCCCGACCAATTACCAAATTTCGTAATTCGGCCAAACTCATCCACTACAAAAGTTCCCGCCATGTGAACAGGCCGATTCCCAGCCAAGCTCGTGTGTCCTGCACTTGCGTCAAGGCCAAACATGTCATCGTTGTGCATTGCGCGAAGAGATCCGTCTTTCATAACCACGTAGTGGTGCTCACCCTTGCGGAGAGCCTCACCTGGCTTGATTCCGACATTTGAGGGAAGCGGTGCCTGCTTATCAGTTGCGAGGCCCGGTCGGTTACCTGGTTTCCAATCATACGCGCCTCCACAGTTGTGGACGAGCACCGGCGCATCGTCCGCCACCACATAGTACGTGTGGATTCCCGCAACGGTGAGGTTGTGCACGCGGGCGAATTGTGTCCAGGCGCGGACCGCGAGAACCTTTACCAGCTTCCCGTCCGACGACCGCAGCCAACTTCCTGGCTGAATGTCCTCGGCGTTGGCCCACTTCTTGAGGTCTTCGAGCCAGAACGGGTGCTGGTCGGTGGCGACAACCATGCCCGTCTTGTCGCCACCATCGCCATCGGTGTCGACGGTGACCTCTACGAGATCTTTCTGCCCCTCGCCAAGGATAAGGGCCTCGACACTGCGCGCCTCGGTCCGGCCAGTCTCCGGGTCGGTGGCGAGAACCTCGTCGCCAACGCGTATTTTATCGATAGCCTTGCGCGACCCGTCAGCCATCACCACGAGGGTTCCGGGAACAAAACTGTTTCGGCAGCCGCCCAGCCGCACCTTGGCCGGAGCCACGGAAGTAGCTATGGTCAAGCCGTTCTTGGTGCCGGCGCGTGCCCAGCCCTCCAAGTCTCCCTCTGCGGCGGCCTGCACACCGCTCCACCAGGTGGTGCCAACGTCGGACACCATTCCCCACAGCATCTTGTATGGCTTGGTGTACGTGTCGACCGCTAAGCCGCCCGCCCGCTTTGTTGCGCTGCCCCAATCGCCGTTCGAAGCGTCCTCGACCACTTGTCCCGCTTCGGCGTAGCTGCCGGAGATATCGGCCCAAAGACCCTTTGCGCCATCGACGACACCACCGAAGAAATCCTTGGCACCGCTGACGATTCCGCTACCGATGTCGGAGATGAAGCTGTGTCCGTCCATTTCGATGGCACTGATCGGATTGCCGCCACCGAAGGCGTACCGGCTGGAGTATTAGCCGATCTGAGCCACCGAGGTTAGCCAGCTCAATAAGCTTTCCATCCTCGATCGCCACGGAAACCCTTTCATCCCTCGAATACTCAACACCTCCTTCGCATGTCACGACGGCTCCAAGTCTCCCGTCTGGGAGTGTGGACAAGTTGACGAAGGCTGGCTGAGGGCAAAAGCCGACTGGCGCAAGAGCCACTTCTCGTGGCATTTCCTTCCCGGAGGTGAACTCGACGAGCTTGGGCTCGTCTTCGGCTCGAGCACGATGAAGGCCGAAGATACTGTAGCGCCGTCAGCTCGCCATGCGATGTCTTCGACATGGCTGCCGATAGGCTTACCCAGCCGCTTCCCCGGGGGCTTGGCGTCAGAGCTGCAGGCCGTCGCAGAGAGGAGGGATGAGGCGGCAATGGCGGCCAAGCAGCATCGCATGAACCGATTGACACCAGTGGACGCCATTACTGAGATGCTTCTATAGCTGTCAAGTGGTGCTGGTGGCTGGGTGGGCGCCGTTCAGAGTCCGGAAGAGTTGCCGGCTGATGTAGCGCTTGAGGCTGCGCATGATCTCGCGTTTGGTGCGTCCTTCGCGGGTGCGGCGGGTCACGTAGCCGCGGGTGCGAGGGTCGTGGCCCATGCGGACCAGCGCGACGGTGTAGAGCGCTCGGTTGAGGCGTCGGTCGCCGCCGCGGTTGAGCCGGTAGCGGGTGGTATTGCCTGATGAAGCTGGTAGCGGTGACGCGCCGGCCAGGGCAGCGAACGCGGCTTCGGAGCGAACGCGGCCAGGGTGGGACCAGGCCAGCAGAACGGTGGCGGCGACAACGGCGCCGACACCTGGCAGGGCGAGCAGTTGTGGCGCTTGCGCGGTGACAGCTTTGTGCAGCGCGGTGTGGTTGGCGGCGAGTTCTGCGTCGAGAGCGCGGATGCGACACGCCAGCCGGATCGCCTCGGCGCGGCAGACGGCCAGGGTGGCGTTGTCGCTGCGGGTGCGCCAGGCCGCGACGGCGGCGATCGTCGTGGTGGTCAGGGCGCGGCGGGCGTCGATGCCGAGGTCGACGGTGCGCAGCAGCGCGGTCAGCGCGTTGACCGCGGGGTGCGTTCGCCGCTCATCTGTTCGCGAGCCACTGTCAGGACGCGCAGTGCTGTGCGATCGCCGCCGGCGCGTGGCCAGCATAGTTTGTTGATGTCGAGGCTGCGAGCTGCTTGAGCCATCGCGACGGCGTCCACGGCGTCGCTCTTGCCACGGCGACGCCGGGTGGTGGCCGCAACGTCGGGGGCCTCGGCGACGGTCAAGCCGGCTGCAGAAAGTTGCTCGGTGAAGGTGGCGCCGTAGGAACCGGCGCCGTCGATGACGATCAGCGTCGGCGCCTGGTGGGTGTGGCGTTCGATCCAGTCGACGGCACGGCGCAGCCCTGACGGGCTGGTCGGGAACTGAGCCTGCTGTCCGACTGCGCCGGTGCCAGCGGTGATCAAGGCGAGCGTGTGGGAGGCGGCGTGGGTGTCCACGCCGATGACGAAGTCGTACTGGTCTGCGACGATGGCCATTGCGGCGTACTGCCTTCCCGGGAGACGTCGTGACGGCGTCGGCCCGGGCTGTGTGCTCTCGCGGCAGGACTGTGATGAGCCACGATCCGCTGCAACGGACCGGGCAAGCTTCTGATCAAGCCACCGAGAGGGACAGGGCCGGCGCCCGACCGCAGACCGGATGGGCAGATCTCACTGAGAGCACCTCGTGGGGCCACCATTTTCATGAGCCACACCCAGCCGCGATCATGACGCTGACCCTGCCAGCTAGCCCCAGGCCAGCCAACACCTACCTTCACAGCTCTTTTCATCGTGGTGTTGCTGGTCACGAGACAGCCCTTGGCCATTGATCATCTCCCCTCGACAAGAAGAGTGATCAAGCAAGGGCTGTCACCATGACCAGCCGGAGTCACCAACCGGCCGCCATAGGTTAAAGATCAAGTTAGCGCAAAATTCGAGGGGCCGAACACCTACGCATTCCCAACGGGGAATTTCGATGATTCCCACCCTTAGCCTCGAATCCACAGCTATCCGCAGCCATGGGAGACGGTTGCAGCAGCCAGCAAGGTGCTCTTGTCGAAGGTGGTTGTCCACGGCCCGCCAGCCTCGGTGCGCACCTCAACCTCGTACTCACGCACGAATCTGGCGCTCTCAAAGGTGTTCTCCGGATCGAATTGTCCGAACGTCTCCACGAAACAGGCAAGGTCCTGGCCCGCCTCCCGGCTTGTCAGACCGGCACGCGACCGGACCCGCACAATCTCGTAACGCGTTGTCAAAACGACGTGGTCAATTACAACCAGGTCAAAATCGCCACCTGGCGATACCGCCACCACGGTACGTCCGCCATCTGCGCTGACTTCTTCGAGAATTGAATCAGTCGCCGAGATCCGGTAGCCAACTGCACACATAAGAACCGTCAGGGCCACTACGGCGCTTGCCAATATCCGCACCGCTCGCTTTTTTCTGAGAAGCAGCCACACCGCGAAGCCCAGTATCGCCGGGGACAGCATCAATACCGCCATGACGACCGGCGTCCGGCCAAATGGGATCAGATACACGTAGTGCCGCGGGTCGTGAGCGGCAACCAGGACGATGAGCACAGCTAGGACCACCATGCCGATAAGAGTTCCTGCAAACAGGCGACGGCGTCGCACGACGCCAGTTTCGCACTTAACCCGGTTCTCGGCCATATGGTCAATTCCTCCACAGCACGGGACTCCACATCAGCGGACTCGCCATTAAGTACCTACAGCGATTAAATTCTCGCCATTACCAGTTCAACAATCGCCGCAAGTGGATGCCATCTCATCAGGAGAGACGACACCCACTCACGGATTGTTAAATCTGACCGTTTACCAATCAACTCTCAGGCAGTTGTTGCCGCATGCGCTAGGGTCCATTGCCTGAAGAGCCAGTTTTCCCAACTCAGCCAGAGGATCGTACCTCCAATTCGGAACTCCAGCTCGTCCACCCGTGTACCCACCGGGCTTCCGAGCTATAGTCTCGCCAGTTCTTGCCTGTTCCCCCAGTCGCAGGCTGACGAAATTGTTATGCATGTCCTTGTTCGACTCCGGGCCATAAAGAGGCGGATCCTTATCCGAAGAGTGATCAAGTTCGTGAGCAACTCCGAACATCATCGCATCATGTTCGGAAACTCCCAGAACGCGCATGGCTCCCATCCAGAGTCCATGCTGGTACGCATTCGCCTCCTTTGGATCCCAGCCATACTTCTTCCTCATTTTGGCGACTTCCGCCCAGGTCCACTCCGAGGCTTTCTGCACAGCCATACAGTCCAGTCCGAGGTAATTACACACTGCGATCTCGTTTGGCCCCAGCTTGTTGCCTTTAGGGCCATCGCCTTGACGAGCGCACGTCAAGGAAGGGCCGTCGTCAGTAAGGCAGAGGCCCGCTTCCTTGGTGTTGTGCGTCTTCGCTATCTCCTCAACCTCCGTCTTGAGCGCGCTGAGCGGTCTCGCATCAACCGTCTGCCCATCGGGACGTTCGTACAGTTGGCAACTGTCGTCGCCGCACGGCTTGTGGCCGTCGTCTTCGATAACACTGATCGGATTTCCGCCGCCGAAGGCGTAGCGGCTGCTGGTCCAGGGGTCGAGGCTGAGCCGCAGGTCAGAGAGCGCGCCGTTGTAACTGTCACGGGATAGAAATCGATTGAGGCCAGGACTGTAGTCGCGGAAGCCCATGTCGTAGGTGCCGGAGCCCTGGTCCCAGCGCTTGGCATTATACCGGTAGGCGTTGTACGGCTCCTTCGTCGGATCCGTGGCGTCGGGCTTGTCGATGCCGGTGAACTGCGCGTCGTCGTTCTTGCCGTAGGCGGTGTAGCCGTAGGTGGCCTTCGTGTTGCCGGCCTCGTCGGTGATCTGCTCGACGTCGGTGTGCGGGTTGTAGCCGTAGTAGGCGTCCTCTTCGCTGCCGTCGTCCTTGTGGGTGATCTGCGACAATCGCTGACCCCACGGTGAATACTGGTACGACTTGGTGACCTGGCCAGCCACCTCCTCGTTGAGGACCTCGCCGGAGAGACCAAGGTAGTTGAAGGTCGTGGTCTTTCCCGCGGCACTGCCGGCGTCGGACGTCTTCGTCGTCGTCCGGTCCAGGGGGTCGTAGGTGTATCTCGTGATCGAGGTGGCCGTGCCGGTCGTCTTGCGGTTCTCGATGACGTGGTCGAAGCCGTCGTAGACGTTCCGCTCGATGACCGTTCCGGCCGCTGTGACCGTGTCGAGCCGGCCGAAGGGGTCGTAGTTGTACGACGCCTTCACACCGCCGGTGGTCGCGGTGAGCAGCCGGTTGCGGTCGTAGTTGAAGGTGGTCGTGGTGTTCTTGATGGTCTGGTCGATGACGTTGTTGTTGGCGTCGTGCACGTAGGTTTCGGTGTCGGCGCCGTGACCGGTCTTGACCAGTTGGGACAGGCGGTCGCGCGGGTCGTAGGTGTAGTCGCTGGTGGTGTCGAGGTACGCCGAGTGGTTGTCGGCGTTCATCTTCCTCGCGACGTCCCGGGCCCGGTTGCCGTTCAGGTCGTAGGTGTAGGTGTGCTCCGACACCAACGTCCCGTTGGACTTCTTCTCGGCCTGGGTCTTGAGCGCCCCGTCCAGGTAGTAGATGTGGTCAACGGTGTTGCCGTTGCCCTTGGTCATCCTCAACAACTCACCACGGTCGGTGTACGTGAGCGTGGTGGTCTTCTTGTCCGGGTCCGTGGCGGACTTGCCGTTGACCACCGTCGAGACCAGGTCACGAGGGTCGTAGGCGTAGCTGGCGTACTGGCTGTCGTGTGTGGTCGTCTTCGGTGCGCTGTTCTCGTTGTAGGTGTAGGTGGTGTTGTTCTTGACCGTTCCCGACTTGCTTTCGGTGACCGTCTGCACCTGGTTCAGGTCGGTGTAGGCGACCGAGTAGGTGTCGACGCGGGCACTGGGTGACGAGTCGGTGATGGTCTTGAGGTTGCCGTTCGGGTCGTAGCGGTAGGCGTAGTCGGCTTTCTCGTTGTCGGTCTCGCCGGTGTTGTTCCGGACCAGCTTCACCGCGTCGGCGACGACCGTGCCGCCGGCCTGGTCGGACAGCGACACCTTGTGGCTGTTGCCCTCGGTGAAGCTGTACGAGCCGAGGCTCACCCAGGTGCCGGCGTTGGCGGTCTGGTTGACCGTCTTCACCGTGTTGCCGCCGCCGTGGTTGACCGTGAACTTCGCGTCGGTGGCGGCGCCGGACACGCTCGGGTAGCGGGCGAACGCCTCGTACGTGCCGGCCTGGGGCACGTTGAGTTGCCAGGTGAAGGTGTTCGTGCCGGTTCCCGCCGGGCGGGTGACGTAGTTGTGCCCGTACTTGTTCGTCGCCGAGGTGGCCGCGGTCCAGGTGCCGGTGGCCGCGGTGTTGTTGAAGTCGGAGTTGTCGACCAGGACGACCTGCCTGCCGACCGGCACGCCGTCGTCCGTGCGGGACTTCAGCTTGCCGTCCGGGAAGTAGGACCAGGTCATGGTCCGGTTCGACGATCCGCCCGCCGAAGTGACCGTCCGCGCGGTCTGGGCACCCAGCTTGTCGTAGTCGTAGGACGTGACGATGTCCCACGGGTCGCTGCTGGTCTTCGTCAGGCCGTTGTCGAAGTAGGTGTATGTCGTGTCGTTGCGGACCGACTCACCCGCCGACGGCGGCATGCTGACCTTCGCCAGCTGGCCCACGGAGTCGTACTCGTAGGTGGTGACGTCCGCCGTCTTGTAGCGGGCGTCGTCCTTGTCGTACGCCGTGCGGGTCTCCTTCGCCCGGTTCAGCTCGTCGTAGACGGTGACCGTGGCGAAGTCGTCCGGGTCGTCCGTGGTGGCCACACCCCGCGGACTGATCGTCCTGGTCTGGTTGCCGACCTCGTCGTACTCGTACTTCGTCGTGCGGTAGGTGATGACTCCGGCGTCGTTCTTGTGCGGCACCTTGACCTGGCTGGGCAGTCCCCGCGGGTCGAAGGTGACCTCGGTGGTGTTGCCGAGCTGGTCGGTGGTGGCCTTGACCAGACCGTCCCGGTCGTACGTGCTGGTGGTGAACTTGCCCAGCGCGTCCGTGGTCTTGGTCAGCCGGTGGGACCAGTCGTACTCGTACAGGGTGGTGTAGTCGTCGGTCGCGGCCGACGCGTTCTTGATCGGGTCGATCACCTTGCGGACGTTGCCGACGTTGTCGTACTCGTAGGTGATCCGGTCGCCCTTGGCGTTGACGACGCCGGTGAGCTGGTAGATCTCGTCGTACACGTTGGTGGTGACGAAGTCACCGGCCAACGTCGTGAGGTTGCCCTTCGGCTCGGTGGTGGTCAGCAGGTTGCCGACCTTGTCGTAGGTGAACGACGTCTTTCGCTCCGGATCACCTGCGACGTCGACCGGGGCCAGCGTGTAGGTCACCTGGTCGGCCTGGTCGTAGACCGCCTTGCTGACGGCACCGTTCGGGGCGTACGACTCGTAGACGTTGTCGTTCTGGTCGTACTTCGGCGCCGGGGTGACGACGAAGTCCCCGGCGGCCTGGTCCTTCGGGACGCGGTTCTCCAGCGGACGCCCGAACGTGTCGTACGTCTGCGTGGTTTCCTTGCCGTTGGCGTCGGTGACCTTCAGGACGTTGCCGCGCACGTCGTAGACGAACGTCGTCGACTTCTGCTTCGCGTCGGTGATCGTCTGCGGGTAGCCGTTCGGGTCGAAACTGTTGTTGACCGTGGTGTTGCC
This sequence comes from Micromonospora sp. NPDC049051, assembly GCF_043197575.1. NCBI lineage: Bacteria > Bacillati > Actinomycetota > Actinomycetes > Micromonosporales > Micromonosporaceae > Micromonospora > Micromonospora sp. NPDC049051. The sequence continues at coordinate 95,381 of NZ_JBICTL010000006.1, read as the reverse complement.
GTTGGCATCGGTCGCCGTCAGCATCTGGCCCCACGCGTCGTACGTGTAGGAGGTCTTGTAGTCCTCCGGGTCCGTCGTGGTGTTGCCCATCGGGTCGACCACCCAGGCGAGGTCACCGTCGGCCTCGTAGCCGAAGGTGTGCTTGCGCCCCTCGGGGCTGGTCTTCGCGGTGACCTCCGCGACGTAGCCGTTGAGCTGGCGCTGGTAGGTCAGCACGGTGCCTGACGTGCCGTTCCTGACCGCCTCGGCGTCCTTGATCTCGGTCGGGTAGCCGGTCTTGGCGTCGTACGTCCAGGTGGAGACGGCCTGGTTGGCCTCCTCCAGGCGGATCACGTTGTGGTTGTCGTCCCAGCCGAACTTCGTGGTCTGGTTCTTCGCGTTGGTCGTCTGGGTCGGCCGGCCGTAGCCGTCCATCTGGTAGGCGGTGGCGTGGTTCTCCGCGTCCGTGACCGTGGTGTGGATGGTGTTGCCCTGCGGCCCGTCCGGGTCGGTGTACGCGAACTGCGTCAGGTGGGTCAGCCGGTCCTTGTACGACTTGGTGGTCCAGTGCCACTTCGGGTCGTCGCCGGCCTGCGGGTAGTTGTAGGTCACCTCGGTGGCGTTGCCGCGTGGGTCGGTGGTCTTGACCAGCTTGACGTTCTTGTTGCCCTGCGTCATGTCGTAGGCGAACCTGAACGTCTTCGGCTGGCTGGAGCCGGCGCCGTCGATCAGCTCACCCAGCAGACCCTTGTCGGTGTAGGTGAAGGTGAGCTTGCGTCCCGAGATGTCGGTGATCTGCGAGACGTGGTCGATGATCTTCGGGTTGGTCAGGTTGGTGCCGGACTGTCGGGTCCAGGTGGTGTCGTCGATGTAGTCGAACGCCTGGCCCTTCGCGTAGTAGTCGACGGTCAGCGTCTGCCGGCCGGTCGCGTCCGTCAGGTACCGCAGGAACTTGGTCGGCTTGTTGTTGGACTTGCGCTCCTCGTAGGTGAAGCGCAGCTCGTTGCCGTTGCTGTCCACCACGCTCGACAGGAAGCCCTCGCAGTCGTAGAAGAACTGCGTCCGGTCGGGCTTGGTGAGCACCCACGCCTTCGGCTCCTGCGTGTTGGGCTTGCACTGCACGCTGCTGTGCTTCTGCAGGTGCAGGTGCACACCCTTGGGGCTCTTCCACTCGTTCGCCGCCGCGTCCCAGGTGAACCGGTGGGCGGTGCCGTCGCCGTCGGTCAGGGTGACCTTCGTCGGGTTCGGGTTGGGGTGGAAGTCCAGCGGCGTGCCCAGGCGCATCAACGACGACGCCTGCAACGACCAGCCGTAGCCGGCGACGGTGTCACTGGTGTCCAACGAGTTGTACGCCAGCCGGACGAAGGTCGACAGGCCCCGCGACGGGTTGCTGAACGCGTTGTACGACCAGACCGTGTTGCCGGCGTACAGGTTGTTCATCAGCGTGCCACCGGCACCGGTGTTCTTCCCCGCGTACGAGTAGAACTTCTCCAGACCGAGCTGGTCGGAGGTCGGCTCCTCCACCGCGATGTTCTGCGGCAACGCCTTGATCGCGGGGGTGGTCTCGGAGAGCTTCTTGCCGGTGACCTTGTTGCGTAGCTCCCAGTCGAGCACGTAGTCGGTGCGCTTGTTGCCGTCCGACGCCGGCGGTGGGGTCTTGACCTGCGCGTTGACGTCGACCGTGCCGGCGATCGGCACGGCGGCCGGCAGCGGCGTCGGCACGTGGATGGCGGCGTCGGAGACCGGCAGGCCGTCGGCCCGCTTCCACTGGTAGGTCAGCTCCCACTCGGTGGCGGCGAACGCCGCGCCGGTCGGGTTCGACACGGTGACCGGGACGGTGTACGTCGAGGCCGGCGCGAGCTGGTGCGGGGTGCTCGGCGCGTGGTAGGTCGACTCGGCGCTCTGCTCGAGGTAGGTGACCTCCAGCGTCGGGCGCAGCAGCGGCTCGGGTGCCTCCGACGACAGCATCATGGCCCGCGCGGTCTGGGTGGCCTCGTTACGCATCCGCAGCAGGAAGCCCTTGTTGCTGCCCGGCGTGGCGACCCAGCTCTTCACCGGGTCGGTGACCGTCCAGGTGGCCCACTCCGGGTCGTTGGTGAACCCGTTGAACCCGGCCTTCCAGGTGGTGTCGTAGTCGCCGCCGGGGGTGGTCCAGGCGGTGGTGGCGTTCGCCTTGTCCCAGGTGGCGGTCGTCTCGTCGAACCCCTGGGTCAGTTTGTGGACGTCGACGTACTCGGTCTGGTTGTCGCCGGGGAACAGCGAGGTGTTCCACATCCGCAGCTGCGCGTCGACGACCCGCGCCGTCGCCGGGATGCCGGCCAGGGTCGGGAACTTCACCAGGCCCCGCGTGGTGCCGAAGTACGTCGAGTTGTTCCCCACCCCCAGGTACGGGTCCCCGACGTAGCTGTCGACGTTCTCGGTGCGCCGGGTCAGCGACAGGTTCGTGTCGACCACCCCGTTGACGCCGGTCGGGTCTCCGGCCGCCGCCGCGTTCCGGTAGATCCGGGTGATCTGCCCGGCCTTGGGCAGCATGACGGCCTGGCTCGGCCCGGCCAGGACCTGCCCGTCGCGGGTCTTCACCGCGACCATGTAGTAGTAGAACTTGCGGGCCATCGGGTCGGTGTTGTCCGCCGCCGTCGGCACCGCCGTGGTGTCCTGATAGGTGAGCGTGCTCGTGCCGACCGGGGCGATCAGCGTCGCCGACGACGGCCGGAAGTCCTGGTAGATGCTGCGGTGCACCTGGTACTCCACCGCGTCGTCACCGGTGCTCGACGACGGGTCCTGGTACTGCGGCCAGGTCAGCACCGCGCCGGTGGCGGTGACCGTGGTCGGCGGGTGCACCGCCACACCCGGCCGGCCGTACGTGACGACCAGCCGGGGCAGGTTCTGGTCACGCCGGTCGTTCTGGTACGCGTACTCCGACGCCTCGTAGATCGGCCCGCCGCGGCCCTTGGTGTCCTCGTCCACCGCCTTGATCACGAACCCGTGGTTCGGCGTGCCGTTGAGCCACTGCTGCACCACGTCCCGGACGGCGAACGAGTTCCACACGCTGGAGACGTTCTTGGCCTTGTTCGCCACGCCCCACCGGGTGAAGCGCACCGCGTCGGCGATCACCGCCTTGCCCGCCACGTCCTGCAGGACCACCCGGCCGGAGGTGCCGGCGTTGAAGCGGTACGTGCCGAGGGTCGCCCAGGCGCCCTTGCTGTCCGGGGTGGTCTGGTTGACCGACGCCGCCGTCGAACCATTCGCGTGGTGCACCGTGTACGGGGTGGGGTTGGCCCGGTCGGACGCGCCCACGTAGTGCACCTCGACCTTGTAGTCCCCGGTCTCGGTGACCGTCGGCGTCCAGGTGTGGGTGTCCCCCGCGGTGGCGTCGTTGTTGAACCGGTAGTCGGCCTTGACCGCGTGCTTGGTCATGTCCGGGTTGCCGGACCAGGCCCACGAACCGGTGACCGAGGTGCCCGCGTCGCCGTCGTCGACCTGCACGAGGTTCCCGGCCGGCTGCGGGGCGATGTTCTGGTGCGTGTTGTTCCACGTCGCCGACTCCGCCGTCCACGGCTGCGTCATCCGACGCGCCTCCATCAGCACGTCATGCTCGTGCGAGGTGTGGGTCTGGTCGTAGTACAGCTCGAGCCGGGCGTCGTCGATCGCCGTCCCGGACGGCACCGCCGCCAACGGGAACCGCACCAGCGACCGCCAGATCCCGGTGTCCGTGCCGACCCGCAACGGCCACGTCGTGGCGTCCTTCTGGTATTCGTGATCCGGGTTGCCCGAGTAGACCTGCACGTCCTGGGAGTCGGTCGGCACCGGCTGGATCCGGATGGTGGGGTCGATCACCACCGGGTAGACCCGCTTCGGGTCGGCCAGCCAGGCGGCGTCCGCGGTCACCGTCACCGTCGTGTCCGCACCCGAGCCGGCGACGGTCTGGGTGACCTTGTCACTCCACACCTTGCCGTGCGGCGACGCCTTGTCGTTGCGGTCGTCGTACATGAACGGGGGCGGCATCACGAAGACCGGCGCGCCACCGCCCGGGGCGACGAAAGCGATCGACCCGTCGGCGCGCTGCTGCGCGGTGAGGCCGGTGGCGTCCAGGGTGAACGTGTACGAGGCCGGACCGCTCGGGGCCCGGTGCAGGACGATCTTCTCCTTCAGGGCCGTCGAGGTGACGTCGTAGACGACGTCCGCCCCGTCCGCCAGGCCGGGATAGGTGACCGTCGAGCCGGCGACCTTCGGGGTGACGTCCCGGGCGGCCCCGGACAACCCCAGTTCGATGCTCCGGCCGTCCCGCTCGAACCGCACCAGGTCGTCCGAGCTGTCGCCGAAGAGGCTGGTGAAGCTGTTCGTCTTGTTGCCCTGGACGTATCCCTTGTCGTTCGCCGGGCGCACCGTGGTGTCGATCGTCTGGTAGCGCCCCTTGGCGTCCCGGTAGTGCAGCGGGACAACGGAGATCTCCGCCTGGGTACGCCCGTCGGACAGCTGGTAGACCCGGCTGTTCTCGGTGCGCTTGCCGGTGAGCTCCCGGACCCGCTTCTGCGCCGGCCACACCTTCGCCGGCGGCGTCTTCTCCTGCACGGCCAGGCCGGCGCTGACCACCTCCGGCCTCCCCGGACGCGACCCGCCGTCCACCAGAGCCTTCGCGGCGTCGCCGAGCCGGGACAGCAGGCCGTCGTCCTGCTCCGCGGTCGCGGCGTTGTCCGGCTCCCGCTCGGACAGGACCTGTGTCCCGCCCACGGTGGCGGCCAACGCCACCACCAGGCCCGCGATCAGCGGCCCCCGTAGTTTCCTCTTCACCCGTCACCCTCCGACCAGGAGCCAGTACGACGGGTAGAAGCTAGGAGGGCCTTGCATATCGACAGCTATCGTCCGGCTACCGCACGGATCGGCTGGTTGCAGGCAGCTGAGAGCGGGGTTGGCGGCCGCTGAGAGCGGGCTGGCGACGCCCCGGCGGCGCGGGTGTCAGGACCGGGGCCGCAACTCCCCGGTCCTGTCCCCAGCCGTCCGGCGTCGTGAACGCACCGCGCGAGCGCGTGGGCGTGGCACGCCGCCCACGCCGGGCTCTACGCGGCGAGCCTGCCGCTGCACTCAGCTCCGTGTGCCCGGCCACCGGACTTCGGCACGCTCCCGGCCCACCCCGAAGGGCCGCGAGCGCCGAATCAGGCTAGGCGGGCCGTCGGGGCCCGGACAAGGACGAGCCGGGGTCGACGCGAGTGATTGACATCAAGGCGAAAACGCGGCATGTCGACGTAACACGGCCCTACCGGCCAGCGCTGTTCCCCGTCGAGGCCGGCAGTGCGCCCACGGGTCATTCGGCCCCGGCGTCCTCGGGGCTGGAACGGGCCAACGCCGCGAGTGTGTCGAGCGCCCAGGACAGGGTCGACAGCGGCGGTGCGGCCAGCCCGAGCCGTACGGCGTTGGGAGCGTGGCTGGTCCCGACGGTGAACGCGGCGGCGGGGGTGACCGCGATGCCCCGGCGGGCCGCCGCCGCGACGAACATCTCGGCGCGCCACGGTTCGGGCAGCTCCCACCAGCAGTGGTAGGCGTCCGGATCGGAGCGCAGGAGCTGGCCGGCCAACCTTTCCCGCGCCAACTCCTGCCGGGCACGGGCGTCGTGGCGCTTGCCGGCGGTGATGGTGTCGACCGTCCCGTCGCCGAGCCATCGGGTTGCCGCTTCCAGCGCGAAGCGGGGAGCTGCCCAGGTGCCGGACCGGATCGCGGTCGCGAGCCGGTCGGTGAGCTGCGCCGGCGCGGCGGCGAAGCCGACGGTGAGGCCGGGGGCGAGCCGCTTCGAGAGGCTGTCGACGAGGATGGTGCGGGACGGCGCCAGCGCGGCCAGCGGTGTCGGGGCGTCGGTGAGGAACGACCAGACGTCGTCCTCGACGGCGTACACGCCGAGCTGGTCGAGCACGTCGGCGAGGGCGGCGCGACGGTGCGCCGGCATGGTCGTGCCGAGCGGGTTGTGCAGGGTCGGCTGGAGGTAGACGGCCCGTAGCGGCGCGGCACGGTGCGCCTCGGCGACGGCCTCGGGCAGCAGGCCGTCCTGGTCGACCGGCAGCGGGACGAGGGTGACGCCGAGCCGGCCGGCGATGGCCTTGACGACGGGGTAGGTGAGCGCCTCGACGCCGAGCCGCCCGCCCACCGGGACGAGGGTGGCGATGGCGGCGGCGATCGCCTGCCGGCCGTTGCCGGCGAACAGGATCTGCCGCGGGCCCGGGGTCCAACCGGCGCGGCCGAGGAGCCCGGCGACGGCTTCCCGCGCCGCAGGCGTGCCGGCCACGCCGACCGGGGGCAGCGCCGTCGCCAGCGCGTCGGACCGCAGCAGGGCGGCCAGCGCACCGGCCAGCAGGGCGGGCTGTTGCGGCAGCACCGAGAAGCTCAGCTCCAGGTCGACGCGGACGTCACCGGGCTCGGCGAGGGCGGGCTCCGGCGGCGGGGTGGCGGCCCGGACGAAGGTGCCCCGGCCGACCTCCCCGGTCACCAGCCCGCGCCGGGTCAGTTCCGCGTAGACCCGGGCGGCCGTGGAGCTGGCGATGCCGTGCCGGCGGGCGAAGGTGCGCTGCGGGGGCAGGCGGTGTCCGGCGGCGAGCCGGCCGGCGGCGATGTCGGCGGCGATCCGGTCGGCGATCCGCCGGTAGTCGTCCACGTTCCGCTCCAAATTGCTCCGAGGCCATTGTTTTTATTGCACTCGACTATTGCACCGCCTAGCGTCCTTGTCGAGATCAACCGGAAGGAAAGACGATGGTCATGGCAGAGGTCGACGGCATCGACATCGCGTACGACGACCGCGGCGACGGGGACACCCTCGTCCTGGTGCACGGGCACCCCTTCAACCGCTCCATGTGGCGTCCACAGGTCGACTTCGCGGTGGCTGCCGGCTGGCGGGTCGTCGCCGCCGACCTGCGCGGATACGGCGAGAGCACGGTGGTGCCGGGCCGCACCACACTCGACGTGTTCGCCCGCGACGTCGCCGGCCTGGCCGACCGGCTGGGCGTACGCCGGTTCGTCCTCGGCGGACTCTCGATGGGCGGGCAGATCGTGATGGAGTGCCTGCGCCAGTTCCCCGAGCGCATCTGCGGGGTTCTGCTGGCCGACACCTCCGCGCCGGCAGAGACGGACCTCGGGCGCGCGCAGCGCAACGCCCTCGCCGACCGGCTGCTCCGGGAGGGTATGGCCGGCTACGCCGAGGAGGTCCTGCCGAAGATGCTCGCCCCGCGGAACATCGCGGCCCTACCCGAGATCGCCCGGCAGGTCGGCGACATGATGCGGGCGACCTCGCCGGTCGGTGCCGCCGCCGCCCTGCGCGGACGTGCCGAGCGCCCCGACTACGTCGGGACGCTGCGCCGGGTCGAGGTGCCCACCCTGGTCGTGGTGGGCAGCGACGACGAGTTCACTCCGGTCGGCGACGCCGAACTCATCACCGGGTGCGTACCGGGCGCGAGGCTGGTCGTGGTCGACGGCGCCGGCCACCTGCCCAACCTGGAGCGGGAGGCGGTCTTCAACGCCGCGCTCGGGCACCTGCTTGAGCAGGTCGAGGCGGTAGGGGCGCAGCGGTGACGACCGTCTTCGTGACCGGCGCCAGCAGTGGTTCCGGCGCCGCCTTCGCGCGGCGCTTCGCTGCCGGGGGCGCCACCAATGCCTTCGGCGCGGCCCATCTCCGCAGCGGCTGCCTCAGAAGTGGTGCAGCAGGTCGGGGAAGGCCGACAACCGCAGCACCCCCGGGTCGGCCGGGTCCAGCTCGTCGTGCTCCAGCACCCAGGTGTTGTCGTTGGGGATGAACACGGCGTTGAGCCCGGCGGCGCGGGCGGGCCGGATGTCGGACTTCGGGGAGTTGCCGATCATCCAGGTGACGGCGGGATCGATGCCGTGCTCCCGGGTCAGCCACCGGTACGTGTCGACGTCCTTCTCCCGCACGATGTGCGCGGCGCGGAAGTGGTGCAGCAGGCCGCAGGCGTCGAGCTTGCGCTGCTGTTCCTCGCGCTCGCCCTTGGTCAGCAGCAGCAGTTCGTGGCGGCCGGCCAGGTCGTCCAGCGCCTCGGCCACCCCCGGCATCAGCTCCACCTGGTGGGCGACAAGGGCCGCCGCCAGCTCGTCGATCCGGCGGCGCTCCGCCCCGGTGGCGGGCCGCTGCCGCAGCCGCTCCAGGCACTCCCGGAGGCTGCGCAGGAACACCTTGCTGCCGTAGCCGTGCGCGACCGCGTTGGCCCGCTCGATGTCGTCCAGGATGGCCCGCGTCCCGGCCCGGTCGAGGGTCGGATGGTCCAGCCACTCCAGGAAGTCGTCGATCACCCGCTCGAACAGGACGTTGTTCTCCCAGAGCGTGTCGTCGGCGTCGAAGACGAGCACCTGCCCGTCGCGCCGGCGCGGCCCGTTGCCCATGGCTCCCCTCCCCGCGATGCGACTCCGGCCCGACCTGGCGGGGGCGCACCCATCTGGATCGTGGACAGTTTCCGTGCGGCGCGAACCGTAACCGTGCACGATTCCGCGCGGCAAGCGGGTTGCGAGCGGCCCACGACAGGGCGCGGGGTCACGGGCTGGCGAACACCCCGGACACGATCATGTCCTCGCGCTGCTCCTGCTTGTCGGGGCGCAGCCGCCCGCCCCGGGTCAGCATGACGGTGCCGTGCAGCAGCGCCCAACCGACCTCGGCGAGCGTGTCGGGGTCACGGCCGGCGGCCAGCGGCGCCAGGGCCGCGCGCAGCTCGGCGAAGGCCGCCCGGGGCGCCCCGGGACCCGGGTCGCGGCCCAGGGTGAGATCCGAGGTGTGGGCGAGCATCGCGTCGTAGACCTCGGGACTGGCGTACGCGAAGTCCAGGTAGGCCGTCACCACGGCCGGCCACTCGCCGTGCCCGCCCCCGATGGCGGTCTCCCGGGCGGCGGCGAGCGCGGCGGCCAGGTCGGCGAAGCCGAGCACCGCCACGGCGGACATCAGCGCGGCGGGATCCGGAAACCAGCGGTAGACGTCCTCGATGTCGACCCCGATCCGCTCGGCCAGCCGGCGGTGGGTCACCGCCGCCCACCCCTCCGCCTCGGCCAACCCCCGGGCGGCCAGCGCGACACGCTCGCGCTCGGCCGGTGCGGCGTCTGATCCGTCTGCTGGCGACACGCCGCCGATGCTAGCGAGCGTCACCACCCGTGACGACTCCGCGACGGATTGACGACTGTCGTCGGCCGGGAACGGCGGACCGGAGCCGGGACGACGCCTCGGCGCGGGGACACGGCGACACGGGCGGGTCAGCGCCGCCGGGTGAGGATCAGGTCGGCGACCAGCGCCGTCCAGCCGGTCTGGTGCCAGGCGCCCAGCCCCGCGCCGTTGTCGCCGTGGAAGTACTCGGGGAAACAGATCAGGTCCCGCCAGTCCGGGTGGGTCTGGAAGAGCTGGGCGGCACCGTAGATCGGCCGCCGCCCCCAGCCGTCGCGGGTGAACAGCGAGATCAGCCGGGCGGAGAGGTCGTCGGCGACCTCGTCGAGGGTCCGCTTCACGCCGGAGCGCGTCGGATACTCCACCTGCAGGTCGTCGCCGAAGAAGGCGGCGTAGTCGCGCAGCGCGCTGATCAGCAGGAAGTTGGTCGGCATCCAGATCGGGCCGCGCCAGTTCGAGTTGCCCCCGAACAGGCCACTGGTCGACTCGGCCGGTTCGTAGCCGACGCTGAACTCCTGCCCGCCGAGGGTCACCGAGAACGGCTTGTCCAGGTGGGCCCGGGACAGCGTACGCAGGCCGTACTCGGAGAGGAACTCGTCGGTGTCGAGCATCCGGGCGAGCAGCCGGACGATCTGCTCCGGGCCGACCATGGACAGCAGCCGGTGCTGGCGGCCGTCGGGCCCCAGCCGCCGGGCGCCGATGACGTCGGCGTACTCGGGGCGGTTGGTGAGGAACCAGCGCAGCCGGGCGTGCAGCTCGGGCAGCCGGTGCAGCGTACGGGCGGTGAGCCGGGTCGTCGCGGCCAACGGCAGCAGGCCGACGACCGAACGCACCCGCAGGGGCACCTTCGTGCCGTCGGCGAGCCGCAGCACGTCGTAGAAGAACGCGTCCTCGGCGTCCCACAGCCCCTGCTCGTACGCGGCGGCGGCGATGTAGGCGAAGTGCTCGAAGAACTTCGTGGCGGTGTCGACCCAGGTGCGGTCGTGCTCGGCCAGCACCACGGCGATGTCGAGCAGGTTCAGCGCGTACATGGCCATCCAGGCGGTGCCGTCGGACTGCTCCAGCACCCCGGCCACCGGCAGCGCCGCCGAGCGGTCGAACGGGCCGACGTTGTCCAGCCCGAGGAAGCCGCCCTCGAAGACGTTGTTGCCGACGGTGTCCTTGCGGTTGACCCACCAGGTGAAGTTGAGCAGCAGCTTGTGCATCACCCGGGCCAGGAAGTCGTGGTCCCGCCCGCCGTCGATCTCGAAGACCTTCAGCGCCGCCCACGCGTGCACCGGCGGGTTCACGTCGCCGAACGCCCACTCGTACGCCGGGATCTGGCCGTTGGGGTGCAGGTACCACTCCCGCAACAGGAGCAGCAGCTGCTCCTTGGCGAACCCGGGGTCGACCCGGGCGATGCTGACGCAGTGGAAGGCCAGGTCCCAGGCCGCGTACCAGGGGTACTCCCACGGGTCCGGCATGGAGATCACGTCGAAGCTCGTCATGTGCCGCCAGGCGCTGTTGCGCCCGTGCCGGCGGCCGGAGGGCGGGGGCGCGGAGCCGGGATCGCCCTCCAGCCAGCGCTTGACGTCGAAGTGGTAGAACTGCTTGCCCCACATCAGCCCGGCGATCGCCTGCCGGGCGACCAGGGCCTCGTCCGGGGTCGCGGCGGCCGGGATCACCCCGGCGAAGAACCGGTTCGCCTCCGCCCGGCGGGCCCACACCACCGCGTCGAAGCCGTCACCGAGGTCCGCCCGCGGTGGCGGGGCGCCGCCGGGCGGCGGGGCGGTACGGGTCAGCCGCAGCCGGATCCGCCGCTGTGCCCCGGCCGGCACCTCCAGCACGTAGTGCAGGGCGCCCTTGGTGCCCTCCCGGGCGGGGTTGACGGTCTCGGCCCCGTCGACCACGTGGTCGTTGATGCCGTCCTTCGGGTAGCGGGAGCGGCCGGGCAGCCCCCAGAGCCGCTCGGCGTTGGTGTCGTTGTCGCAGAGCAGCGGCGTCGGCTCGCCGTCGCCCTCCAGCAGCAGCTGGCCGAGCACCCGGTGCTCGCCGACCAGCCGCGATCCCTCGCCGACCAGCCGGGGCACCCGGTCACCGCCGGGCAGCCCCCAGGCCCACGTGTTGCGGAACCAGAGGGTGGGCAGCACGTGCAGGGTGGCCTCCCGGTCACCCCGGTTGGCCACGGTGATCACGACGCACAGGTCCGTCGGGGTCGCCTTCGCGTAGTCGACGGTCACCGCCCAGTACCGGTCGTCGTCGAAGATGCCGGTGTCGACCAGCTCGTACTCGGTGTCGTCCCGGCCGCGCAGCGCGTTGACCGCGACCAGCTCGTCGTACGGGAAGGCCGCCTGCGGGTAGTGGTACCGCCAGCGCATCCAGGAGTGGGTGGGGGTGGAGTCCTCGTACCACCAGTACTCCTTGGCGTCCTCGCCGTGGTTGCCGCCGTCGCCGCCGAGGCCGAACATCCGCTCCTTGAGGATCGGGTCCCTGCCGTTCCAGAGGGCGAGCGCGAAGCAGAACGTCTGCCGGTCGTCGCAGACGCCGGCCATGCCGTCCTCGCTCCACCGGTAGGCTCGGGACCGCGCGTGGTCGTGCGGGAAGTAGTCCCAGGCCGTACCGTGCTCGCTGTAGTCCTCCCGCACCGTCCCCCACGCCCGCTCGGACAGATAGGGACCCCATGCGCGCCACTCCTGCTCCCCGGCGTCGGCCTGAGCCAGCCGGAGCCGTTCGGGGTCGGGCGCGTGGTCGTCGGAGAGCGGCACGTCGGTGATCACTCGGACATCTTCGACGTCGCCTGGAGACTTCACCACAGGAGCCATTCTCGTCGTGGCGTGTTACACCCCGCCGCCGGTGGAGGAAAGTTGATCGACATTCGTTTCGGTCCGCAGGTCTGCGGCGACCTGACCGGCGGGGCCGCCCGGGAGTGGCTGGTCACCGACGGTCTCGGCGGCTACGCCACCGGCACGGTGAGCGGGCTGCGCACCCGCCGCTACCACGGCCTGCTCGTGGTGGCCGGCGAAACGCCGGCGTCGCGCCGGGTGGGACTCGTCGGCCTCGATCCGGCCGTGCTCCTCCCCTCCGGCGCCCGGGTGCGCCTGGGCGCGCACGAATGGTCCTCCGGCGACGTCGACCCGCGCGGCTTCGAGCTGCTGGAGCGGTTCGACCTGAGCGACGGCCTGCCCCGGTGGCGCTGGCGGGTCGGCGACGTGGTGATCGAGCGCGAGCTGGCGATGACGCACGGCCGGTCGTGCGTGGCCGTGGTGCACCGGCTGGTCTCCGGCGGACCGGTGCGCCTCGACCTGGCCGCGGTCTGCACGTGGCGCGACGCGCACGGCGAGCGCCGTGCCGACGGCCCGGCCCCGCGGGTGGAGCCGGTGTCGGGCGGGGCGGTGGTCGAGGGCGCGTTCCGGCTCGCCGGGCCGGACTGGGCCCCGGAGGGCCAGTGGTGGCACGGTGCGCACCACCGGGAGGAGGCGGCGCGCGGTCTGAACCCCGACGAGGACCTCTGGTACGCGGGCCGGTTCTCGGGCGCGCTGGAGCGCCCGGGCGACACGGTGTCGGTGCTCGCGTGGGCCGGCGAGCTGGCCGAGGAGCCGCCCCCGGCCACCGAGGTGGTCGCGGCGGCGCGCGCCCGCAACCGTCGGGTGGTGGCCGCGGCGAAGCCGGCCGACGAGGTCGAGGCGACGCTCACGCTGGCCGCCGACGCGTTCGTGGTCGGGACGGCCACCGGGCCGGACGTGGTGGCCGGCTACCCGTGGTTCGGCGCCTGGTCGCGGGACACGATGATCTCCTACGAGGGGCTGTTCCTCTGCACCAACCGGGCCGACGAGGGCCGCCAGCTGCTGCGGTCGTACGCGGCGACGCTGTCGCAGGGGATGCTCGCCAACACCGCCGACACCGGGCGGGTCGAGTACAACACCGTCGACGCGACCCTGTGGTTCCTGCACGCGGTGAGCCGGCACGTCACCGTCACCGGCGACACCGACCTCGGTGACGAGCTGCTGCCCGCGCTGCACGGCGTGGTCGACGCGCACCTGGCCGGCACCCGCTTCAACATCGCCGTCGACCCCGCCGACGGACTGCTCACCCAGGGCGGCACCCCCGGCACGGCGCTGACCTGGATGGACGCCCGCGTCTACGGGGTGCCGGTCACCCCGCGTACCGGCAAGCCGGTGGAGGTCAACGCGCTCTGGGTCAACGGGCTGGCCGGCCTGGCCGAGTTGACCGAGCTGGCGGGGCGGGACGCGGGCGAGCTGTGGCGGCTGCACGGGCGGGCGGCCGCCGCGTTCGCCGACCGGTTCCCGGCACCGACGGGCTGGCTGCACGACGTGGTGGACGCGCCCGCGCCGGCGTACCCGCTGGGCGGGGCCACCCAGCACGACGACGACCTGCTGCGCCCCAACCAGCTGCTGGCCTGGTCGCTGCCGTACGCGCCGCTGGAGCCCGACGAGGCCACCGTGCGCCGGGTCGCCGCCGGGCTGCTCACCCCGCTGGGCCCGCGCAGCCTGGCCCCCGACTCGCCCGAGTTCGTCGGGCGGCACCGGGGCGGTCCGGCCGAGCGGGACGGCGCCTACCACCAGGGCACCGTCTGGCCGTGGCTGCTCGGCCCGTACGCCGACGCCGCCCGACGGGCCAGGATGCCGGTCGACGACCTCTTCGTCGGCGTCGAGGCCCACCTGACCGAGTACGGCCTCGGATCGGTGAGCGAGACGGCCGACGGCCTCGCGCCGCACGCCGCGACGGGCTGCCCGTTCCAGGCGTGGTCGGTCGCCGAACTGCTGCGCGTCCGCAGGAACGGTCGGTAGCGCTTTACACGACCGCAACGGCGGCGTCTCCGCCGGTTAGCCGGCCACCAGCAGGATGGGTCCCGATCCGGGCGCGGCCCCGGTGGGCGCCGGTTCGGCGCCCACCGGACGGGCTCGGGGGACAACTCAGAGGGGGCCGCATGTCACCTGACGCCGACGTGATCGACATCCATCCCGCCCGGCGACAGCGGGTGCTGATGCTCTCCTGGGAGTACCCGCCGGTGCTGGTCGGTGGCCTCGGCCGGCACGTGCACGCCCTCTCCGTCGCCCTGGCCGCCGCCGGGCACGAGGTCACCGTCGTCACCCGGCACACCGACGGCGCACCCCTCGAGGAGTACGCCGACGGCGTCCGCATCCTGCGGGCCGCCGAGGACCCGGTCACCTTCCCCCTGGCCACCTCCTCCCTGCTCGCCTGGACCATGGCCTTCAACCACACCCTCACCCGCGCCGCCCTGCGCGCCACCGAGGCCGGCGCCTACGACGTCATCCACGCCCACGACTGGCTCGTCGCGCACACCGCGACGACCCTCGCCGAGCACCTCGACCTGCCCCTGGTGACCACCATCCACGCCACCGAGGCCGGCCGGCACCAGGGCTGGCTGCCGGAGGAGATGAACCGCACGATCCACGGCGTCGAGCACTGGCTGAGCAACGCCTCCACCCGGGTCATCGCCTGCTCCGGCTACATGCGGGACCAGGTCACGACGCTCTTCGACGTGCCGACCGGGCAGGTCGACGTGGTGCCCAACGGGGTCGACGACCGGGCCTGGCGCGCCGGGCCGGGGGCGGTCACCGCCGCCCGGGCCCGCTTCGCCGGCGACGGCCCGCTCGTCGGGTACGCCGGCAGGCTGGTCTACGAGAAGGGCGTGCAACACCTGGTGCACGCCGTGCCGTACCTGCGCGAGCGGCACCCCGGGCTGCGGGTGGTGATCGCGGGCGAGGGCCCGTACCGCGCCGAGTTGGAGGACGAGACCCGCCGCCTCGCGCTCGGGCAGACCGTACGCTTCACGGGGTTCCTGGACTCGACCCGGCTGCCCGCGCTGCTCGGCGCCACCGACGCGACCGTGGTGCCCAGCCTCTACGAGCCGTTCGGGATGGTGGCCCTGGAGGCCGCGGCGGCCGGTGCGCCGCTGGCCGTGGCCCGTACCGGCGGCCTCGCCGAGATCGTCGAGCCGGGCGTGACCGGGGTGACCTTCCCACACAGCGACCCGGACGCCCTCGGCGCGGCCGTCGACCGGCTCCTCGGCGACGAGGTCTTCGCCAGGCGGGTGGCCCGGCGGGCGCGCACCATGGTCGGCCGGCGGTACGGCTGGGCGACCATCGCCACCCGCACGGCGGGCACGTACGCGGCGGCCCGCCGGGAGCACGGCACGACGCGGGCCCGGCACGCCACCGCCCGGCTCGGCGGGGCCCACCGGAAGATCACCATCCCGGAGGGGAACCTGCTCGCGGTCGGCGGCGCCCGCTGAACAGCCGACCGCCGGGCCGTCCGGTGTCCGACAGAGCCACCCCGTAGGCCGCCTCGCAGGGCATACTTCCTGCCGGTGTGGCGGAGCCACCCACCCCTCCCCCGCCACCGTCCCCGGTGGACCGTCCGGGCGATGCCCCTGCGCCACACCGGCGAACTACAGTGGCGTAGTTTTGGCGCTCAAGATCCCTGGGGAGGGCGAGCCGACATGATGGGACCGTCCCACGCGCTGTCCGGCGCGGCGGTATGGCTGACCGGATCCTGGGCGCTGCAACAGTTCGCCGACTACCACCAGTCGCCGCTGGAACTCGCCGTCGGCACGGCGGTCTGCGCCGGTGGGGCGCTCTTCCCCGATCTCGACCTGTCCGGCAAGGTGACCCGCAACCAGGGCGGGGCGACGGTCGCCCGCACCTTCGGCGTGTTCTCGCTCTTCATCGCCGAGGTGATGGAGAAGATCTCGCTCGGGGTCTACTACGCGACGAAGCTCAGCAAGGACCCGCGCCGCAACAACGGCCACCGCACCCTGACCCACACCATCCCGTTCACCCTGCTGGTCGGCTGGGGCACCACCACGCTCTGCGCCGCGTACGGCAAGTGGGCCGTCATCGGCATCCTGTTCTTCATGTTCGGGCTGGCGTTGCGCGGCCTGTTCGACAAGTGGGCGGAGCGTGCCGGCTGGGTCATCGTGACCCTCGCGTCGGCCGCCGCCGCCTGGTACACCTTCGCCAACCTGCCCGGCGGCCGGGGCTACCCGCTGATCGGCACCGCCGTCGGGGTGGGCTGCTTCGTGCACATCCTCGGCGACATGATCACCCGGGCCGGGGTGCCCATCCTCTGGCCCATCCCGATCAAGCGTCGGATGTGGACGCCGATCGGCCTGCCGAACAAGATCGCCCTGCGGGCCGGCGGCAAGACCGAGGTGGTGGTCGTGCGGGCCGTACTGACCGTGATCTCGGTGCTCGCGGCGGCCGGGCTGGTCGCCCCGTCGGTGCTGCAACGCTTCAACATCGACATCTGACGGCCTTCCTCGCGCCCCCGGCCGGTGGCCGGGCGGCTAGGCGCCGATGCGCTGCGGTGGGACGGTCAGCCCGTAGAGCGCCATCAACTCCGGGGTGTCGACCCGGCTGCCGTCGGCCACCGAGTCGCAGGAGATGTCGACGATCTGGTCCTTGTGCGCCAGCAGGTACGGCCGGGCGCCGACGTCCGCGCTGGCCAGGGTGGCGATGCCGGACCAGTGCCGGCGTCCGAACAGCATCGGGTAGCCGCGCAGCCCGTCGTAGGTCGCGCAGACCAGCACGTCGGGGTACGGCAGCGCGACCACCCGGCGTACGGCGGCGGCGGTCAGGCCGGGCATGTCGACCGGCACCACCACTACCGCCTCGATGCCCTCGTCGTCGAGCGCGGCCAGGCCGGCCCGGATGGACGAGCCGACACCGGTCCCCCACGCCCTATTGATCACCACCGTGGCCCGGCTCAGGTCGGCCGTCTGGCGAACCTGGTCGGCGGCGGCGCCGAGCACGACCACGATCCGCTCGCAGCCCGCCTCGGTCATCGTGTCGATCATCCGGCCCACCAGGGGCTTCTCCCCCTGGTGCAGCAGCGCCTCCGGGCCGCCGATACGACGTCCCCCGCCCGCGGCGATGATCATTCCTGCGATCCGGTTCAGCTGGGCCCCCTCCACCGTGGAGCGGGCCGTGGCCCGGGGGCACGGCCCGCTCCGTCGTACGGACATCGGGAGCAACGAGGACAAGGCAGACCGGGTAGCGGGGCGAAAAGGGAAAATAGTGCAACTGTTACCGAGGGCGGAACGTCACCGGACGCCCGTTCCGGGCCGTACCCGCGAGAGCGTCAGGCTGCGCGTGCGGGAGCGTCAGGCTGCGCGTGCGGGAGCGTCAGGTCGCGCATGCGAGAGCGTCAGGCCGCGTCGGCGTAGCAGTCGACGACGGACAGGTCCAGCGGGAAGCGGACCGGGGTGTCGCCGAAGAGCAGCGTGGCGGCCTGCTCGCCGCACCGGGTGACGGCCTCGGCGACCGCGTCGGCCCGCTCCACCGGGCAGTGCACGATCACCTCGTCGTGCTGGAAGAAGACCAGCTCACCGCCAGTGCCGGCGAGCTGGCCGCGCAGCGTCGCCAGCAGGGTCGAGGC
Source organism: Micromonospora sp. NPDC049051 (assembly GCF_043197575.1). Lineage (NCBI taxonomy): Bacteria > Bacillati > Actinomycetota > Actinomycetes > Micromonosporales > Micromonosporaceae > Micromonospora > Micromonospora sp. NPDC049051. The sequence continues at coordinate 77,866 of NZ_JBICTL010000006.1, read as the reverse complement.
CCACTCGGCGGCGGTGGCCTGGATGACGAAGTTGCGGGTGAACCGCCCCCGTGACCGGGCCGCCCGCGCCCGCGGCGACCGCGGATCGTCGCCGCCGTCGGGGATGTCGGCGTCGGGATCGCCGAACCCGGCCGTGCCGGGCGGGCAGGTGCGCCCGAGCCAGGAACGCACCAGCCCGCCGGTCTCCCCCGTGCGGGCGGCCGCCTCCACGTAGGCGAAGGCCGTCGGATAGTTGCGCCGCAGCACCGCCAACGCCGGCACCGCAGCACCGCCGGTCTGCCCGTACATCGCGCCGAGCAGCGCCACCTTCGCCCGGGGCCGGTCGCCGCCGAAGGCGTCCTGGGCGAGGGCGGCGTAGAGGTCACCGGCACCGCCGGCGGCGGCGAGCCGGGCGTCGCCGGAGACCGCGGCGAGCACCCTCGGCTCCAGTTGGCCGGCGTCGGCCACCACGAACCGCCAGCCCGGATCGGCCACCACCGCCCGCCGGATGACCTTGGGGATCTGCAACGCGCCGCCGCCCCGGGTCGCCCAGCGGCCGGAGACGACCCCACCCGGGACGTATTCCGGCTGGAACCGACCGTCGCGCACCCAGGCGTCGCGCCAGGCCCAGCCGTGCGCCGTCCAGATCCGGTAGAGCTCCTTGTATTCCAGCACCAGCGGCACCGCCGGGTGGTCCACCCCGCGCAGCACCCACGCCCGGGTGTTGGGCACCTCCACGCCGGCGCGGGCGAACGCCCGCAGCAGCTCCGCCGGGGAGTCGGCGTGCAACTGGCGTACGCCGAACGCGTCGGCGATCCGCGCGGCCAGCTCGGCCAGCCGCCGGGGCGGGCCACCCACCGGCGACGGCTCGCCGAGCAGCTCGGCGAGGATCTCGTCGTGCACGTCGGCGCGCCAGGGCAGCCCGGCGACCCCCATCTCGACCGCGATCAGCGCGCCGGCCGACTCGGCGGCGACCAGCAGCCGGAACCGGCCGGGATGCTCGGTCGCGGCGATCCGGGTGAGCTGGTCGGCGTACACCCGGGTCAGGGCCTCGATGCCGGGGCCCGGCGGACCGGGCAGGGCGTCGAAGAGCGCACCCTGGCCGTGGCCGGGCGGCGCGGCCGGGCGCGGCGGCGGGTCGGCCGGCACCGGCGCGCCGGTCAGCCGGGCCCAGGCCGCCGCGAACGAACGCGGCTCGCCCCAGCGGCCGGCGTGACCGAGCAGCAGGGCCTCGGTCAGCTCGACGTCGTGGCAGCGCTCGACGCGCACCCCGGCACGCAGCAGCGCCGGGTAGATCGTCGCGCCGGAGGCCCACACCCAGCGGGGCCGCTCCGCCGCCTCGCGCTGCGCGACGGCGGCGGCGAGGTCGGCGACCGGGCACACCGGACCGGCCGGACGCCCGGCGACGTCGAGGGGTTGCAGCGCTCCCCCGCCCCGCTCGTCCGAGACCACCGCCACCAGCACGGACGTGATTCTGCCTCGTCCCTGCGACACTCCACCCACCAGCCGCCGCACCTCGGCCGGACCGGTCCGCCGCGACCGTGGGCCGAACCTGCCGACGGTCGGCAAGGCGAGGGGCGGTGCGGCGGTGCCCGGCTCGGTAGCGTGAGCCGGTGCCACCACGGATCCCCCACCCCGAGCCCGGCACTCCCGACATCCGGGGGCCCCTGCCGTACCTGTGGTGGCTGGTCCGCTGCCAACCGTGGCGGGTGCTGCGCGGCAGCCTGCTCGGCACAGCCTGGATGACCGCCCTGTCGGTCCGGCCCTACCTGATCTCCCGCGCGGTGGACGACGGACTGCGCACCGGCGACACGCGCGCCCTGGCCCTGTGGGTGGCGGCGATCGTCGTCGCCGGCCTGGGGCTGTCCTTCCTGGGCATCATGCGCCACCGCACGATGACCTTCATCCGCGAGGACGCCAAGGCCCGCTCGGCGGCCGTGGTGCTCCGCAAGCTGTCCCGGGTCGGCGCCGCGCTGCCGAACCGGGCGGCGGCGGGCGAGGTGGCCACGGTCGGCGGCACCGACATCGACCGGGTGGCGCAGGTGATGACGCTGACCGGGCCCGGGGTCGGCGCGGTGGTCGCCTACTTCGTGGTCGCCGCCGTGCTCTGGTCGATCTCGCCCCCGCTCGCGCTCTGCGTGCTGGTGGGCGTGCCCTCGGTCGGCCTGGTCGTCGCCCCCATGCTGCGCCGGCTGGAGCGGGCGGAGTCGGTCTACCGGCAGCAGCAGGGTGAGCTGACCGCCCGGTCGGGCGACATCGTGGCCGGGCTGCGGGTGCTCGCCGGGGTGGGCGGTCGGGACCTGTTCGCCCGCCGGTACGCGGCCCGCTCGCGCGACCTGCTCGCCGAGGGCTACCGGGTGGGCGCGGTCAACAGCTGGATCGACGCGGCGACGGTGGCCGTCCCCGGGCTGTTCCTCGCGGCGGTGGTGTGGCTGTCGGCCCGGATGGCCGTCACCGGCGACATCAGCGTCGGGGAACTGGTCGCCGTCTACGGCTACGTCGCGACACTCGTCGTGCCGGTCTGGTTCCTGTTGGAGGGCGGCCACCAACTGATCCGGGGCCGGGTCGCGGCGAGCCGGATCGTCGCCCTGCTCGCCGTGACGCCGGACGACGTCGGCGGGACACCAGCCACGCCGGACGACGTCGGTCGGACACCCGCCGCGCCGGACGGCGTCCGTGGGACATCCGCCGCGCCGGCCCGCGTGGCGACTGTTCCGGGCAGCCGGCGGCCGGCGGACCCCACCACCCCGGTCGCCACCCCGGCCGGCCCCGCCGACCTGCACGACCCGGCGAGCGGGCTGACGGTCCGGGCGGGCCGGCTCACCGCGGTGGCCGCCGCCGACCCGGCCGAGGCGGTCGCGCTGGCCGACCGGCTCGGCCGGTACGCCGTCAGCGACGTCACCTGGGGCGGCGTGCCGTTGACCGGCGTCGGGCTCGACCAGGTGCGGGCCCGCATCCTGGTCGCCGACCACGACGCCCACCTGTTCGCCGGGACACTGCGCGACGTGCTCGTCGGGGCCCGCACCGACGCCGACCGCGAGCGGCTCACCGCCGCCCTGCACGCCGCGTCGGCCGAGGACGTCGTCGACGCCCTGCCACGCGGGCTCGACACCCCGCTGGACACCCGCGCCCGTGCCCTCTCCGGCGGCCAACGGCAACGCGTCCGGCTGGCCCGGGCGTTGCTCGCCGACCCGGAGGTGCTGATCCTCGTCGAGCCGACCTCGGCGGTGGACGCGCACACCGAGGCGCGGATCGCCGAGCGGCTGCGCCGCGCGCGGGCCGGGCGGACCACCGTCGTGCTCACCACCTCGCCGCTGCTGCTCGGCCGGGCCGACGAGGTCGCGTACCTGGTCGCGGGGCGGGTCACCGCCACCGGCGGGCACGCCGACCTGCTCGAACGGGACCAGGGCTACCGGCGGCTCGTGGCCCGCGGCGACGCCGACGCCGAGCAGGCGCTGCGGTGAGCGGGTTGCCGGTCGCCGACCGGTCCGCCGTACGCCGGGCCACGCGCGGGCTGATCGCCGGGGACCGGCGCGCCGTCGGAGTCGTGCTGGCGTTGAACGCGAGCGCCACGGTCGCCGGGCTCGCCCCGCCGTGGCTGCTCGGCACCATCGTCGACCGGGTGTCCGCCGGGGCCGGCGTCGCCACCGTGGACCGGCTCGCCCTGGCGATCGGCGGGGCCGTGCTGGCGCAGACGCTGCTGTCGCGCTACGCGCAGTACGCCGGCCACCGCTTCGGCGAGCGGACCGTGGCCCGGCTGCGCGAGGAGTTCGTGCGGCGGACCCTGGACCTGCCCGTCGGCGTCGTCGAGCGGGCCGGCTCCGGGGACCTGGCGACCCGCAGCTCGGTCGACGTGTCGACGGTCGGCACCACCGTCCGGGACGTGGTGCCGACCATCGTCATCGCCTCGGTGCAGCTGACGCTGCTGTTCGGGGCGGTCTTCCTGCTGCACCCCCTGCTCGGGCTGGCCGCGCTGGCCGGGCTGCCGACGATCGTCGGGATGACCCGGTGGTACCTGCGGCGCGCCAGCCCGGCTTACCTGGCCGAGGGGGCGGCCGCCGCCGAGCTGACCGAGACGCTCACGAGCACCGCTGAGGGCGCCCGTACCGTCGAGGCCTTCCGCCTCGCCGACGAGCGGATCGGGCACGGCACGGCGCGCATCGCACGGGTCTGGGCCGCCCGGCGGGCGACCCTGGCGCTGCGCACCGTGTTCTTCACCGTGGTGGAGGCCAGCTACCCGCTGCCCGTCGCCGCGCTGCTGCTGGCGCGGGGCGAGGTGTCCCTCGGCGCGGTGGTCGCCGCCGCGCTCTACCTGCAACAGGCGATCGAGCCGCTGGACCGGATCCTGCAGTGGACGGAGCAGGCGCAGCGCGGCTTCGCCTCGTTCGCCCGGGTGCTCGGCGTCGGCCAGGTGCCGCCGGAGCCGCCCGGCCGGGCCGCCGCCCCGGTGGACGAGCGGCTGGTGGTCCAGGGGGCCCGGTTCGCGTACGGCGACGGGCCCGACGTGCTGCACGGCATCGACCTGGAGGTACGTCCCGGCGAGCGGTTGGCGCTCGTCGGACCGTCGGGGGCCGGGAAGTCCACGCTGGCCCGGCTGCTCGCGGGGATCGACGCGCCCCGGGAGGGGGTCGTCAGCGTCGGCGGCTGCCCGGTGACCGACCTGGACCCGGCCGAGCGGCGGCGGCGCATCGCGCTGGTCACCCAGGAGCACCACGTCTTCATCGGCTCGCTACGCGACAACCTCGCGTTCGCGGCCCCGGACGCCTCCGACGACCGGATGCGCGCCGCGCTGGCCACGGTCGGCGCCGACTGGCACGCCCGCCTGCCCGATGGTCTCGACACCCCCCTCGGCGACGGGGCGCACCAGCTCGGCGCCGCCGAGGCCCAGCAGCTCGCGCTGGCCCGGCTGGTGCTCGCCGACCCGCACACGCTGATCCTCGACGAGGCGACGGCCGCCCTCGACCCGACCACCGCCCGGCGCACCGAGCGGGCCCTGGCCGCCCTGCTCACCGGGCGGACGGTGATCGCGATCGCACACCGGCTCAACACCGCGCACGACGCCGACCGGGTGGCCGTGCTGGAGGGAGGCCGGATCACCGAGCTGGGCAGCCACGACGACCTGGTCCGGGCCGGCGGCCCCTATGCCGCCCTCTGGCGTTCCTGGCACCCGTGACCCGGCCGGGTCACTTCACCGCGCCGGAGGTGAGGCCGGACTGGATCTGACGTTGGAAGATCGCGTAGACGATGATCATCGGGAGGATGGCGATGGTCAGGGCGGCGAAGAGGCCGGACCAGTCGGCCTCGTAGCCGGCGTTCACCGAGATATCGGCGATGCCCTGGGTGAGCACCCACTTGTCCTTGGCGTTGGAGAGCAGCACGAGCGGCAGCTGGTACTGCGCCCACTGGCCGATGATGTTGAAGATACCGACGCTGATCAGGCCCGGCTTCGCCATCGGCAGCATCACCTGGAAGAACAGCCGGGTGTGCGAACAGCCGTCGATCATGCCCGCCTCGGCGACCGACGTCGGCAGCGTCTTGAAGAACGCGGTCAGGAAGAACACGGTGAACGGCAGCGAGTAGGCGATGTAGACCAGCACCAGCCCGGTGTGGGTGTCCAGCAGCCCCAGGTTCTTCACCACGAAGAAGAGCGGCACCAGGGCGAGGAAGACCGGGAACGCCAGCCCCGAGACGAACAGGTAGTAGATCGCCCGGTTGCCCCAGAACCTGTAACGCGCCAGCACGTACGCGGCCATCGAACCGAACAGCATGGTGCCGAGGACGCTGAACGTCACCACGATCACACTGTTCAGGAAGTATCGGCCGACGTTGGCCGTGGTCCACGCCCGGGCGTAGTTCTCGAACCGCAGCTCCGCCGGGAGCGTCCACGGGCTGCTGAAGATCTCCGTGGTGTTCTTGAACGAGGCGAGGAAGGTCCAGAGGATCGGCACGATCACGATCACCGCCCAGACCGCGAGCGCCACGTGCCCGAGGCTGGCGAAGAACCGTACCTCCGAGCGTCGGCCCCCGCCCCCGCGCTTGCCCGCGGCGCCCGGCTTGACGTTCTTCGGCGGTAGTGCCGCCGGTGTCGGCGGCAGCGTCGTCTGCGGGTTCATCAGTACTCCACGCTTTCCCGCTTGGTCAGCCGCAGCGTCAACGCCGCGAACGTGAGGGTGAGGAAGAACAGCGCCACGCCCATGGCCGAGGCGTAGCCGTACTTCGAGTAGTGGAAGGCGTTGCGGTAGATCTCCATGGCCAGCACCGTGGTCGCGCCGTCGGGGCCGCCGCCGTCCACCGAGAGCACCGAGACGATGGCGAACGCGTCGAACGCGGCGATGCCCAGGTAGACCCAGGCGACCTGGAGGGTGTCCCAGAGCAGCGGCAGGGTGACCCGGAAGAAGAGCGTCACCCGGCTCGCCCCGTCGATCTCGGCGGCCTCGTAGATCTCGCCCGGAATGGAGGCCATGCCCGCCGAGAAGAGCACCACGTAGAAGCCGACCGCCTGCCAGACCAGCACGGCGATGATCGACCAGAGCGCCAGGTTCGGCCGGACCAGGAAGAGCACCGGGTCGAAGCCGAGCTTCATCAGCACGCCGTTGATCAGACCGGACTCGTTCGGCCGGTAGACCATCTGGAACAGCACCGCGATGATGGCCACCGCCAGGACCTGGGGGAAGAAGAACACCACCCGGTAGAACTTCGACCCCCAGACCCCCTGACGCTGCCCGCCGCTGCTCTTGCCGCCCACGTTGAGCATGAACGAGAAGAACAGCGCGATGGCGATGGTGATCAGCGGCAGGGCAAGCAGCAGTACGCCGTGGTGCTGGACGGCCTTCCAGAAGTTGTCGTCGTCGAACAACCTCCGGTAGTTGTCGAAGCCCACCCACTGCGGGGCGGAGAACCCCCGCCAGTTGGTCGTCGAGATCTGGAACGCCTGCGCGTACGGCGCGATGACGAAGACCACGTACAGCGTGACCGGGACGAAGAGGAACCCGATCACGAACGGATACTTGCCGTGCCGCATGACCCTCACGCCCCGATCAGCGCTTGAACTTGGTGGTGGAGCTGTCCTTCTTGATCGCGTCGGCCCGCTTCTGGATGCGCTCCACGAAGGCGTCCGCCTTGATCCGGCCGAACATCAGCTCGTTGGTGGCCGTGCGGACCTCCGTGTCGAGCTCCTTGTACCAGCCGTCGAAGTAGATGTTGAACACGTCCTGGCCGGCCGCCTTGAGCGCGGCCTGCGAGCTGGCCACACCGGGCGGGAAGGCGAAGCCGTCCGAGCCGGCGGTCACCACGGTCGGGGCCTTGACCGTCTCGGTGAAGCCCTTCGCGCCGGCCACCGAGAGCATCCGGCGCATGTACTCCAGGCCGCCCTTGGGGTTCTTGCTCTTGGCCGAGACGAAGTAGCCCTCACCGGCGGTCGCCCGCAGCGCCGTCGCCGGCAGCTTGTCCGCCGCGGACAGGCTCGGCACCGGCATCATCTGGTAGTCGAAGCCGGACGGGGTGTCCTTCTTCTGCTCGCCCTCCAGCCAGTCGCCGCTGGGGTAGAACGCCAGCTTGTACTGGTTCTGCCGCAGCTGCACGTCGGTGTGCTTGAGCCCCTCGAAGCTCTTGTCGACGTACTTGGCGCCGATCTCGGCCCACGCCGCGGCGGCCTGCTTGACCGCGTCCTGCTGCCAGGCGCCGTCCTCCAGGTTGTCGATGTTCTTCAGCACGTCCGTGCCGCCGATCTTCGCCGCGTGGGTGAGGATCACGTTCCACTGGTAGTACGCGGCGTTCGCCCCGGCGTAGCCGTACGGGGTGATGCCCTTGGCCTTGATCTTGTCGAGCAGGGCGGTGAACTCCGACCAGTCCTTCGCCGGCGCCCAGCCGTTGTCCTTGAACAGCTTGCCCGAATACCAGATGCCGAAGACGGTGGAGACGTAGTACAGGACGTACGGCTTGCCGTTGAAGGACCCGGCCTCGACGGTGCCCGGCACCACGGTGTCCCGGACCTTCTTGTTCGGGTCGTCGACCGACGGGGCGTCCCACAGCTCGGTGAGGTCCTGGAGCTGGCCGTCGGCGACCAGGGCGCCGAAGTCCATCATCTTCTCGCCGGAGTTGTTCACGAACTCCGGCGGGTTGCCCGAGGCGAACCGCGGCTGGAGCACCGTGGACACGGCCTGCGTCGACTGGTGCTTGATCTCGGCCTTCGGGAACGCCGTCTTGTACAGCGGCTGGTGCACGTCGGTGGCGTACTTCTCGCCGTAGCCACCGTTGAAGATGACCACCTCGATGGCAGCGTCCTCGGCGACACCGAGCGGGTTGGTGGCGCTCTTGGTGCCGCCGGCGACCTGCTCGTTCTCCTCGTCGCCACCGCTGGTCGCGCAGGCGCTCAGCAGGCCGATGGCCGGGGTGGCGAGCAGGCCCACCGCGGCGGCCCGGCGCAGCACGGTCCGGCGGCTCAGGTCGGCCGGGTTGTCGGGGGTAATCGGCATCGTCGTCTCTCCTTGGGATGTTCGGGTCAGGCGGTCCGCCGGAGGCGCCCGGCGTACCGCGACTCGAGGGCGTGGTTGTGCTCGTCCCCGCCGGGGACGTTGGCGGAGAGGTAGATAGGGGGTACCTCCCCGGCCTGGTGGAACCGTCGTACGACCTCGGCGGTCAGCAGCTGCGCCAGCAGCGCCGCGGTGACCGAGGAGACCGCACAGACCGCGCCGCCGCCCTCGAGCGGCAGCAGTGCGTCGCCGTACGGCGCGCCGTTGTCCAGCACGACGTCGGCGAGGTCGGCGAGGCGCCGGCCGGACGGGTGCCGTGGGGCGACCCGTGCGGTGTGCGCGACCGAGGTGACCGCGATCAGCGGGTGGCCGCGTCCGGTGACCAGTGTCGCCAGCTCGACCACGGAGCCGTTGATGCCGGACTGGGACGCCACCACGAACACGTCCCGCGGCTGCGGGGCCGCCAGCGCGTAGAGCTGATGGGCGACGGCGGGGTCGCGCTCCAGCTTCGGGTCGGCGAGCACGTCGCGCGGGGCGTCGCCGTGCAGCACCAGGTCGTGCAGGGAGAGCCGGTTGGTGGGCACCAGCCCGCCGGCCCGCGCGACCAGCTCGGCGGCGAACGCCTCGGAGTGGCCGGCGCCGAACGCCTGGAGCACCCCACCGGCACGCAGGCTGGTGGCGATCAGGTCGGCGGCGGCACCGATCCCGTCGGCGCTGGCGTCGACGAGCCGGTCGAGCACCGGGCGGACGGCGTCGGCGTACGCCTGGGCGCTGATCATGCGCTGGCCCCCTTCGCGGCCTTGTGCCCGTCGACGGCCTGGGCGGTACGCCGGAAGGCCGCGTGGGCGCGGTCGTGGGTGCGCTGGGCGACGGCGATGTAGAGCAGGTCGAGCACGACCAGCTGCGGGTGCCGGGCGGACAGCGCGTCGGGGCGGAAGGTGGTGGCCTGGCTGGCGGTGAGCAGCACGATGTCGGCCAGCTCGGCCAGCGGCGAGCGCGGGAAACCGGTCAGCGCCACGGTGGTCGCGCCCCGGCTGCCCGCCTCGGCGAGCATCTCGATGGTCTCCCGGGTCTGGCCGGTGTGCGAGATGCCGAGCGCCACGTCGCCCTGACGCAGCAGGGCCGCGCTGGCCAGCCCCTCGTGCACGTCGTTCCAGGCCCAGGCCGCCACCCCGATGCGGTGCAGGCTGAACTGCATCTCCTCGCCGACCAGGGCGCTGCCGCTGGCGCCGAAGATGTTCACCCGCGACGCACCGGCGATGGCGACGGCGGCCCGTTCCACCTCGGCGAGGTCGAGCAGCGCGGCGGTGTCGTGCATGGCGCGGGTGTCGGCGGCCATGATCTGGTCGAGGACCCGGGAGAGGGGGTCGCTCGGCTGGATCTCGCGTCCGATGTCGACGGTCCACCCCGCCGAGCGGGCCCGGCCGGTCTCCGCGGCGATGCCCAGGCGCAGGTCGGCGTAGCCCTCGAAGCCCATCGCGCGGCAGAACCGGGTGATCGTCGCCGGTGAGGTGCCGCTGCGCTCGGCCAGCTCCACGATGGTCGCCCGGGCGGCGGCCTCGGGGTCGCTGAGCACGTGCTCGGCGACGCGGCGCAGAGCACCCGTCAGCTCGCCCACGCCGGCGCGGACCCGCGCCAGCACGCCGTCGGGGCCGACCCCGAGCGCCCCCCGTCGGTCGACCGCGACGGCGTCGACCACCGCGGTCCCCGCGGGGGTGTCGACCTCGTGATCAACCATGGGGCACCTTTCCGAAAAGAAGGTTAACTGTTAGTGGTAAAAGTTCTTACTGAAAGCCCCTCCGTGTCAAGACCATGGGCGAAGTTTTCAAACTGTTACCTGGCGCACACGCCCCGAGGCGCTCCGCCCCTTGCCCGCCGCGGCCGGGCCGACCAGCATGAACGCGGCGTCGATCGAAGGAGTGGCTGCGGATGTCCGACACCGTCGTGGTCGGTCTCGATGTCGGCGGTACGTCGACCCGGGCGACCGCCCTGGCCCTGGACGGGCGACGCTTGGGCAGCGGTCGGGCGGGCGGCGGGAACCCCACCAGCCACGGCGCCGAACGGGCCGCCGGCGAACTGCTGGCCGCCCTGCGGGAGGCGCTCACCGACGTCGATCCCGCCCGGGTACGGGGCGGCACGATCGGGCTGGCCGGAGCGGGCCGACTCCTCGCCGACCCGGCCGGGCGGGACGCCTTCGACCGGGCCTGGCGCGACGCCGGCCTGCGCTGCCCGTACGCGGTGCACGGCGACGCGCTGGTCGCGTACGCGTCGGGCACCGCGAGCCCCGAGGGCACCGTGCTCATCGCCGGCACCGGGGCGATCGCCGCCGGGGTCCGCGAGCTACGGCTCGACCGGGTGGCCGACGGTCACGGCTGGCTGCTCGGCGACGCCGGATCGGGCTTCTGGCTGGGCCGCGAGGCCGTCCGCCGGCTGCTCACCGACCTGGACCGGGCCCAGGCGCCGGGCGCGCTGGCGACCGAGGTACTCACCGCGCTGCTCGGCTCCGCCGAGGTGGCGGCCCGCCCCCGGGACACCGTCGACGCGCTGGTCCAGGCGGTCACCCGGCAGCCTCCCGTGGAGCTGGCCCGGCTCGCGCCCCTGGTGGTCGCCGCCGCGGTGGCCGGGGAGCCGGTCGCCGCCGGGCTGATCGACGAGGCCGCCGCGCACCTGGCGGCGAGCGCCGCGCGGATCCGACCGCCCGGTGACACCACCCCGGTCGTGCTCGGCGGCGGCCTGCTGACCGGCGACACCCCGCTGGCCGCTGCGGTCCGCGACGAGGTCGCCCGGCGGTGGCCGGACGCCCCGCTGCACTCGGCCGGCGACGGCGCCGCAGCGGCCGCCTGGCTGGCCGCCCGCGACCTGCCCGAGGTGACCGAACCGGTCGCCCTGCACGCCCGCCTGGTGCCGCCGACGTCCTGACCGGCCCCGCCCACAGACCGGCCTCCCGATCGGCGTCGCCCTCCCGCGCCGGCGTCCGGGGCCGCGACCGCCGTGGGTGGCCTTCCTCCCGACGACCGTCGCCCTCCCGCCCCTCGATCAGGGGGCGGGAGGGCGATGACGGTGAGGGCGACGGCGCGAGCCGCGCCTGCCGGCCGACAGGTGATCGGGAACGGACGAGGCTACTTGAGCTGGCCGGCGGTCAGACCCGACTGGATCTGCCTCTGGAAGAGGATGTAGACGATCAGCACCGGCAGCGTGGCGATCGTCAGGCCCGCGAAGAGTCCGCTGTAGTCGCCCTGGTAGCCCTGGCTGACCGCCAGGGCGGCAAGGCCCTGTGCCAGCACCCACTTGGAGTCGTCGCCCTGCATCAGCACCTGCGGCAGGATGAACTGGTTCCAGTGGTTGAGGAAGTTGAAGATCGCGATGCTGATCAGACCCGGTCGGGCCATCGGCAGCATCACCCGGAAGAAGAGCCGGAAGTGGCCACAGCCGTCTATCAGCGCCGCCTCCGCGACCGCGGTCGGCAGGGTCCGGAAGAAGGCGGTGAGGAAGAAGACGGTGAACGGCAACGAGTAGGCGGCGTACACCAGCACCAGTCCGGTCCAGGTGCCGAAGAGACCGGCGTTGCGCACCACGAAGAACAGCGGCACGAGGGCCAGGAAGACGGGGAACATCATCCCGCCGACGAACAGGTAGTAGAGGAACTGCCGGCCCCGGAACTCGTACCGGGCGAAGACGTACGCCGCCGTGGCGCCCAGCAGCATGGTCAGGGTGAGCGATCCGGTCACCACGATGGCGCTGTTCAGGAAGTACTGGCCGATGTGCGCCTCGGTCCAGGCCCGCGCCCAGTTCTCGAACCGCAGCGCGCCGGGCAGCCCCCACGGGTCGGAGAGGATCTCCTTGTCGCTCTTGAACGAGCTGAGGAACATCCAGAGCAGTGGGAGCGCGGTCAACGCGCCCCAGAGCAGCAGGAACCAGTGCGAGAAGACGTTGGCGACGCCGATGTCGCGGCGGAGCTTGCGGGCCTGCGGCGTTGGCTGGTCCGCCACGGCGGTGCCGTCGGACGCGGTCCTGTCGAGGGTTGTCACGAGTACTCGATCCGATCACGCCGGGCGGCGCGCAGCGCCAGTGCCGCCACCGAGAGGGTCAGGAAGAACAGCACCACGCCGATCGCCGAGGCATAGCCGAACCTGCTCTCGCTGCCGAACGCGGTCTCGTACATCCGCAGGCCGATGACGTCGGAGGAGAAGTTGGGGCCACCGTTGGTCATCTGCTGGATCAGGATGAACCCGTCCAGGGCCGCGATCGCGAGGTAGATCCAGGCGACCTGCACGGTGTCCCAGAGCAGCGGAATGGTGATCTTGCGTAGGGTGGTCCACCGCGACGCCCCGTCGAGCATCACCGCCTCGTAGATGTCGCGCGGGATCGCCGACATCGCCGCCCCGAAGAGCACCACGTAGAAGCCGACGTTGCTCCAGACCATCACCGCCAGTACGCACCAGAAGGCGAACCGGGGTTCACCGAGCCAGGCTGGCGTGGGCAGCCCGACGGTGCCGAGGGCACCGTTGAGCAGGCCGCTGTTGGGGTGGTAGACCTCTTTCCACAGCAGGGCGATGATGACCACGGAGAGCACCTGCGGGAAGAAGTAGACCATCCGGTACACGGATGTGCCGCGTACGCCGGTCACCCCCGCCCGGCCCTTGCGACCGCCCATGCTGAGCATCGTGGCGAAGAAGAGGCCGAGCACGATGGTCACCACCGGCACGATCGCGAGCAGCCACGCGTTGTTCTTCAGGGCGTTCCACACCCGTCCGTCGTCCAGCAGGCGCTCGAAGTTGGCCAGTCCGACGGAGTTGGTCTCGGCCGAGTAGCCGAGCCAGTCGGTGGTCGAGATCTGGAAGGCCTGCAGGTACGGCGAGAGCACGAAGATGCCGTAGAGCAGCAGCGGCGGCACCAGGAACGTGATGATCAGCGGGTACTTGCCATGTCTCACGAGAAGGACCTACTCCCCCAGCGGTGGGCCGGTGGGGGCTGACCCGCCCCCACCGGCCGGATGTCACGCGGCCCGCTTGTACTTCTTGACCGCGCTGTCCTGGGCGATCGAGTCGGCGCCCTTCTGGCACATGTCGAGGAACTCGGCCGGGCCGATCCGACCGCTGAAGAACTCGCCGCACGCGGCGTCGACGAGCTCACGCTCCAGCTTGCGGTAGTAGTTGTTGTAGACCCAGTTGAAGCCGTTGCTGCCGGACGCGTCCAGCGCCTTGCTCACGGTGCTGAGGCCGAACGGCAGCTCGACGCCTTCGGTCGACCCGGCCACCACGGTCAGGCTGGAGACCTTCTTGGTGAAGTCCTGGGCGCCCTTCTTCGACAGCATGACCCGGAAGTACTCCAGGCCGCCGGCCAGGTTCTTCGCCTTGGCCGGGATCATGAACGGCTCGCCGGCGGTGCCGCGGATCGCCTCGAACGGCAGTTTGTCGCCGCTGCCCAGGCTGGGCGTCGGCTGGATCGTCATGTTGAAGCCCTCGGGGGTGACCTTCTTCTGCTCGCTCTCCAGCCAGGAGCCGCAGGAGATGAAGGCGGCCTTGCCCTGGCACCAGGCGGTCTGCGACTGCACGTGGTCGAGGCCCGGCGAGCCGGAGAGGATGTAGCCGTCCTTGACGATCTGGTGCCAGGCGTCCGCCGCGGCCTTCATCGCGTCGGACTTCCACGCGTTGGGCTCGAGGTTGTCGATCGCGGTGGCGACGGACGGGCCGCCGAACTTGATGGCCGTGGCGATCACCGGCCAGCTCATGTAGCGGGGGTGCTTGCCCGCGTACGTCCACGGGGCGATGCCGGCCGCCTTGATCTGCTTGCACAGGGCGATGTGCTCGTCCCAGGTCTTGGCGTACTGCCAGCCCCGGTCGGCGAAGAGCTTGGTGGAGTGCCAGATGCCGTAGGCGGTGTAGGTGTAGTTCAACACCATGAACTTGCCGTCGTACGAGCCGACCTCGACGGCGCCCGGCAGCAGCGTGTCCTTGACCGTCTTGCCGGGGATGTCGAGGCTCGGCGCGGCGAGCAGCTCGCCCAGGTCGGCGATGGCGTTCTGGGAGACCAGGCTGTTGAAGTCGATCTGGTCCTTGCCGGAGTTGTTGACCACGTCGGGCGGGGTGCCGTCGACGAAGCGCGGCTGGAGGGTCTTGGCGATCTCCTGCGTCGCGGAGTGGTTGATCTTCGCCTTCGGGTACTTCTCGGTGTACATGGCCTCGTGGGCCTTCGCGTACTCCTCACCGAAGCCGCCGTTGAAGATCACCACCTCGAGGGGCGCGTCCTCCTTCACCCCGAGCGGGTTCTGCTCGCTCTTGGTGCCCTTGTAGGTCTCGGCGTCGCCCTTGTCGCCGCCACCGCCCGTGGCGCAGCCGGCCAGCAGGCCGGCGGCGGGGGTGGCCAGGAGGCCCGCGGCGGCGGTGCGCCGCAGAATGTCACGCCTGTTCATGGTCTCTCCTCGGATCGGTCCGGGCGGCCCGCCGGATGGGGGATGGCGACCGCCGCACGAGGCGCAGGGGAATTTGTCTTCAGTTCGCAACATGTTGCTGAAGAATTTCTACGGCAGGAGGGCTCGGACTTCAACCCCCGGGGACCGAACCGTTATCAGCACCGGCCAGTTGGCGCCTGACGTAGCCTCGGGCCATGCGCCGCCTGCGGCAACTCGCCGCGCACACCCCCGCTGGTCGGCAACGCTACGTCGACCTGCTCCGGGCGCTCGCGATCGGCATGGTCGTTCTCGGCCACTGGGCGGTCGCCGCGATCGGCGAGGACCCCGGCGGCCGGCCGACGGGGCGCTCCGCGCTGCCCGAGCTGCCGTGGGCGTACCCGCTCACCTGGATCGCCCAGGTCATGCCGGTCTTCTTCCTGGTCGGCGGGTACGCCAACGCCGCCTCGCTGACCGCGCGCCGGGCTGCCGGCGGCGACGCCACCGCCTGGCTGCTGGACCGGGGCGCCCGGCTGCTGCGTCCCACGACCGCGCTGCTGCTGGTGATCGCCGGTGGCGGCGCGCTCGCGTCGCTGCTCGGCGTCGGGGCGCCGCTGGTGCGTACCGTCGGCTGGTTCGCCACGATCCCTCTCTGGTTCCTCGCCGCCTACCTGATCGTGGTGCCGCTGACCCCGGCGATGCTCGCGCTGCACCGGCGCTTCGGCCTGCTCGTGCCGTCGGCGCTGGCCGCGCTGGTCGTCGCCGGCGACGTGGGGCGGGCGCTGGGCCCGGCCGAGCTGGCGGTGCCGAACTACGTCTTCGGCTGGCTGGCCGTGCACCAGCTCGGCATCGCCTGGCGCGCCGCCGACACCCGGCGGCACGCCGACGAGGGGCATCATGCCAACGAGGGACGTCACGGCGACGCCGGGCACGCCGACGAGGGACATCACGCCGACGCTGGACGTCACGGCGCCCGTCCAGGTCCGCACGCCGCGTCCGGGCGGGGCGGTGTCCCACCCCGCCCCGCGGGGGCAGAGTGGCGCCGGTGGCCGCTGTCCCGCCGCGCGGGCGCGGGGGCACTGCTGGGCGGGCTGGGCGCGACGGTGCTGCTGACCACCTTCGGACCGTACCCGGTGAGCATGCTCAACGTGCCGGGCGAGCGCCTGGACAACGCCGCCCCGCCCAGCCTGGCCCTGCTGACCCTGACCACCGCCCAGTTCGGGCTGATCCTGCTGCTGCGCGACCCGGCGGAGCGCTGGCTGCGCCGCTCCCGCCCGTGGCAGGCGGTGATCGCGGTGAACGCGGTCGTGCTCACCGTCTTCCTCTGGCACCTGAGCGCCGCGATCCTGCTGGTCGGCGCGCTGGACGCGGCCGGGATGCTGCCGACCCCACCGGTGGGGTCGGCAGCGTGGCTGGCCTGGCGGGTGCCGTGGGTGCTCATGCTGACCGTGGTGCTGGCCGTCCTGGTCGCCGTCTTCGGCCCGATCGAGGCCCGCACCGGCCGCACCGGCGGGGGTGGCGGCGGCGGTGGCGACGGCGGCGACGGCGGCGGGCGCCCCGGGCGGACCGCCGGGACCCCGGCCGGCGGGAGCGCGCCGGCCGGCCCCCGGTGGCGGGCCACCGTGCGCACCGCGCTCACCGCCGCCGGTTTCGCCGCCGTGGTGTACGCCCTGGTGCTCAACGCCCAGACGCCGAAGACGGCACCGGAGCCGCTGGGGGTGCCGACGCCGGCGCTGGTGGCGTACCTGGCCGGGGCCGGCACGCTGCGGCTGCTCAGATCCGGGTGGGCACGCCGGGGCTGAGCCGCCGTGGCGGGCTGCGGACGCCTTCTTCCCTGCCGCCGCGATGCCTTTCCGCCAGCGGCCGGCACCGGGCTGGCGGCCCGTTCGTTCGTCCCCTCAGCACCGGCTGCGTCGGTACGATCCGGCGGTGCGGACCGGTGAGAAGACGCCACCTGGCGTCCTGGCGCTGCCGACCGGCGCGGCGGGCACGAGCGACGAGACGATCGCGGCCGGCGTACGGGCCTGGGTGGGCTCGGCGCCGCTGCGTGCCCTGGTCGGGCACTTCGGCGGCGACTGGCCGGACGGGGAGCTCGCGGCGGTGCTGGCCGCGCTCGACGCCTTCTCTGCCCGGCACTGGGACTTCCGGGGTGGCCGCGAGCGCCCGGACGCCCGGGAACCCGCCTTCGACCCGGCCACCGCGCGGCTGGTGCTCGCCACCGCCGCCGCGCTGGGCATGGTCCGCCCGGCGGCGCCCGCCCGGTCCGAGTACGCCCACCTGGTCGTGCTCGGCGGGTTGGCGCACGCCTGCCAGCGGAGGGTCGCGTACGCGGCGTGGCTGCTGCGCGCCGGCATCCGGGTCACCGGCGAGGTGGCGGTGCTGGGCAGTTTCCGCCCCCTGTCCGAGGAGGAGTGCCGGAGCCTCAACACCGTCGGCGTCGCGCCCTGCGACACGGAGGTGGCGGCCTTGGACGCGGCGGTGCGGCGCGAGTTCGGGGTGGCCGCCCCCGTCGAGGACGACGGCCGCGACGCCGGGCACCCGCACCACTCCTGGTCGTCGCGCACGTACCGGCCCGTGGACCGCCCGCCGGTGCGGGTGCTGGCCGCCCCGTCCAGCGACCCGGCGCGGCGCCGGGCGCACACGGCCGACACCCAGCGTTTCTGGGCCGAGCACGTCCGGCTGCGCGCGGGCGATCCGGTGCTGGTGGTGACCGCGCCGATCTACGTGCCGTTCCAGCACTGCGACGCGCTGCGTACCCTCGCCGTGCCGTACGGCTGCGCGATCGAGACCGTCGGCGTCGACCCGGCCCTGCCCGACCTGGCCGGGCTGCCCGAGCCGGCGCTCACCCCGGGCCGCTACCTCCAGGAGATCCGGTCGGCCATCCGGTCGATGCGCGCCCTGCACACGGCGCTCGGCGACAGCTGACCGCCGCACGGCCGGGGGCCGGCGTGCGGCGGAGCGCCGCACACCGGCCCGGTGGATCGCGGTCAGTTGACGTAGACGGGGCTGTTGCCCTGGGTGACGTCCCGCACGGGCGAGTACGTCGCGGAGAAGTACGCCGTGCCGAAGCAGAGGCTGGGGCCGGAGAACTTCGTCAGCGTCTGGTTGGTGAAGATGATCGAGTTGGTGGTGGTCGCCGTGCCGGTCAGGCTGTTGGTGCTGGTCCGGTACACGCAGGTGATGGGGCCGAGGAGCGAGTTCAGCACGACGGTGCTCTGGATCGGCGCCGTCGCCGTACCGCTGATCTTGACCACGCCGGCGCTGGTCACCGAGGTCGCGTACGGCAGGTTCTGCACGGCCACGCTCTGCACCCCGGTGGTGCCGATGACGTTGGTGGTGCAGCTGGTGAAGGACTGTGCCGTCAGGCTCTCGGTGGCGGTGCCGGGGGCGACCGGGTTGGTCAGCACCTTGGCGCTGAAGCTGGACGCGGCGCACTTCACGCCGGTGGTGCCCGTGGCGGAGGAGTAGAAGGTGGCGTTGGTGCCGGTCCTGAGGCTGGCCTGGATCACGTCGTTGACGGCGACGGCGGTGCCGCCCGGCGTCGGGTAGGTCAGCACGTTGCTGGCGAACGGTGCCGGCGCGGCGCCGGAGCCGGGAGCGGCGGAGCCCGGGGCGGCGGCGAGACCGGTCAGCAGCGCGAGGGTCGCGAGACCCACGCCGATTCGTCCGTACCTGTGCATGGTTCTTCCTTCCGGGAGGGACGGGGTGATCGGAGGCGCGGGAGGTTGCCCGCGTGGCGATCGGGGCCGTCGCGTGACGGACGGCGGTGGAGGTTGCCGGCGGCCGTCGGCGGCCGGGCGGCGGGTCGCGGGGGTGCTGCGACGTCAGCGGGCAGGCCGGGGTGGCGCACTGCGGCGCGGCCGCGTCACCTGCGTCTTTCCGGCCTTGGGAGGGCGCTGCTGTTCCGCGATAATGGCAGCCATCGAGCCCTCCATTCGATGAGTCGACGGGTGACCATCCGGAAGATCACCAACAGTGATGGGATCCCAACTGAGCGTGCAGAAAGTTATAAACCCCGGAGGGTCGCAAAGTCAATCGATTGGAGAGGCGGACGAGTTGACCACGCAGCGCCGCCCGCAACCGGCGCCGGCACCCCTGCCCGGGGCGCGCCCCGGGCGCGACCCCGATCGCGCGATCAAACGCGGCCCGCGCCGGCTCTCCGCCGAGGCGGTGGCCGCGACCCAGCGCGACCGGCTCTTCGACGGGCTCGTACGGGAGGTGGCGACGAAGGGCTACGACAACGCCCGGGTCACCGACATCTGCCACGCCGCCGGGGTGACCCGACCGGCCTTCTACGCCCTCTTCACCGGCAAGGAGGACGCGTTCCTCGCCGCGTACCGGCATGGCATCGCCGTGCTGTCGCAGCTCATGGAGAGCGCCTACCGGGAGGCCGGACCGACGTGGTCGGACGCCGCCCGCGCCGCGCTGCGCACCCTGCTGGAGGTGCTGGCGAGCGTGCCCGCCTTCGCCCGGATGGCACTCGTCGAGGTGGACGCGGCCGGCCCGGACGCCCGCCGGGAGCGCGACGCCCTGCTCGGCAGTTTCCGCCGGTTCTTCGCCGACGCGGGCCCCGTCCCGACGGCCGCCGACGTGGACCGGGACGCGCTGGTGTCCACCGTGGTCGGCGGGATCCACGCCACCGTCCGCAGCCGGGTGGCCCAGGGTCGCGCGGCGGAGCTGCCGCAACTGCTGCCGGTGCTCACCTACGCGGCCATCGCGCCCTTCCTCGGCACCGACGGCGCGGCCCGGGCGACCCGGGACGCACGCCCGGACGACGGCCCGGGGGCGACCGCGCCGTGCGCGCCGACCGGCGAGGCGGCCACCCTGGCCTGACCGCGACCCGGCCTCCCGACCGGGCTTCCCCGGTCGCCGGACACCCGATCGCCGGACACCCGGTCGGCGGGCAGCCGGCCGCCGGACGCCCGGTCGGCGGGCAGCCGGTCGCCGGGCAGCCGGCCACGGGGCAGCCGGTCGGAAACCGCAGCGGTTTTTCACTTTGGCCGTATTTGGCAGATACCGCCGCAACCAGCCGCCACCTGCCGTTGACCTGCGATTTACTCGGCGGTAACTTCAGCCTGCGCAGACCCCACAGCCGATTTCCCATTGTCGCCGATGAATTGATCTCGAAAGGGAGACGCCATGTCGGATGAGCTCGCACCGATCGAAGCCGATCCGCCGCGCAGCGGCGTACGCTGGCGCCGGTTCGCCGTCACGCTGGGCACCGTCGTGGCGGGCGCCGCCGGCATGGTCGTGCTGACCGCCGAGGGCGTGCTGGGCGCGCAGTTCGCCATCTCCGGCATGCCGTTCACCGTCACCGCCGACAAGCTCACCGGCACGGGCTTCGAGCAGTTCGCCACCCTCGACCAGATGATCCCGGACAGCCCCAACCAGGGCGACACCGGCGGGCAGGTGCTGGTCATCGTCTCGGCGGTCGACAAGGCCGAGCTGACGAACCTCTGCCAGAGCATCAACCTGGGCGGCGTCTACCTGAAGATCACCGCTGGCGGCGACGGCAAGCCGGTCACCGCCCGCACCCTGGTCGTCGACGGCGACGAGGTCGCCGGCAACGCCTCCTTCAAGAACATCAACGTCGGGCAGGACGCCAGCACCCTCGACCAGGTGCCGGGCGTGAAGGGCAACCCCGGCGTCTTCGCCCAGCAGGCGGACACGGTCACCATCACCAACCTGCGGCAGAACAACTACGCCACCACGGCGGCCGTGTTCAACCTGCCCAACCTGCGCATGGCGTTCACCTCCGACGGCTGCTGACGTGACCACCGGACGACACCACCCGGCGCCAGCCGCCCGCCACCCCGGCGGGCGCTGGCGCCGCTGGCGGCGGGGCCGCCCGTTCACCGCCGGAGTGCTGATCGCGCTCGGCGGCGTGGAGATGCTCGTGACCCTGCGCGCGCCGCTCGGGGTGCTGCTGCACATCGGGCCACAGGGGCTGGCCGCGTACCTGGTGCCGGCCGTCCTGGTGCTCTGCGGGGTGCTGCTGATCGCCACTCCGCAGCAGCGGGTCTTCTACGCCGTGCTGTCGCTGCTGCTCGGGCTGGTCTCCTGGCTGACCTCGAACCTGGGCGGATTCGTGGTCGGGATGCTGCTGGCCCTGGTCGGCGGGGCGCTCGCCTTCGCCTGGACCCCCGACAAGCGGCGACCGACCGACACCACCGCCGCACCGGCCCCGGACACCGCGGACCAGCGCGAGGACGAGGACCAGCAGGAGGACGAGGACGGGCGCGAACGCGAGGACGAGCGGGCGGACGAGGACGAGGTCGGCACCGCGCTGCTTCCCGGCGGCCGCCCGGCGGACCCGACGCCCGCCGACCGGGGCTGAGTCAGCCGGCGGTGTCGCGTACCGCCTGGGCGAAGACCTCGGAGCGGTGCTCGAAGTTGCGGAACCGCCCGTAGCTCGGCGCGGCCGGGGAGAGCAGCACCACCCCGTCGGCCGGGGTCAGCTCCCGGGCCCGCCGGACGGCGGCGACCAGGTCGTCGACCACCTCGGTACGCACCTTCGGCAGCCCGGCGAGCGCCTCCACGATCCGGGCGCCGCTGTCGGGGATGCCGAGCACGGTCAGCTCGCGCTCCGCGAGGTGCTCGCGCAGCGGCGTGTAGTCCAGGCCCCGGTCGGCGCCGCCGACGATCACGGTCAGCGGCCGCCCCTCGTACGCGTCGATGGCGTGCATGGCCGCGTACGGGCTGGTGGCGAGGGTGTCGTCGACGAAGGTCAGACCGGACGGGTCGGCGATCTCGGTGAGCCGGTGCGCCAGCCCCTGGAACTCGGCGACCGCCACGGCCAGGGTGTCCTTGCGGGCCACCACGTCGACGCCGAGCGCGTCGAGCACGGCGAGGGCCACGCAGAGGTTGCCCTCGTTGTGCCGGCCCACGAGCGGCAGCACCGCGCGCGGGAACAGCGGCCGGTCGCCGAGGTGGAACCAGGGCGTGCCGTCCGCGCCGCCGGCCACGTGGGCGGTGTCCGGCAGACCGGCGCGCACCGCCGCGCGGTCGCCCAGTTCGAGGGCGAGCCTCGGGTCGGCGCCGTTGACCACCACGGTCCGCGGCCCGTGCGCCAGCAGGTTGAGCTTGTCCCGGTAGTACTCGCGCTCGCCGCCGTGCGCGTCGAGGTGCTCCGGGAAGAGGGAGGTGACGACCGCCACCCGGGGCGAGTCGGTCAGGTCGCTGCACTGGTAGCTGGAGAGTTCCAGCACGTACAGCTCCGCCTCCGGCAGGTCCAGCGTCGGCACGCCGATGTTGCCACCGAAGACGTTCGGCCGGTCGACGGCGGCGAGCAGGTGGCTGATCAGGCTGGAGGTGGTGCTCTTGCCCTTGCTGCCGGTGACGCCGACCGTACGGGCGGCATGGTCGGCCATCCACAGGGCGGTGCCCTGGGTCACGGTCGCGCCGCGCCGGCGCAGCTCCACCAGCCACGGGTGGGTCTGCGGCACGCCGGGCGAGCGGACCACCACCTCGGCGGCGGCCAGCCGGGCGAAGCCCTCCTCGCCGGTGACCAGCGGCGCCGCCTCGGCCAGCGGCCCCTCCCAGGGCAGGCTGAGGAAGTTGGCGCTGTCGTCGACGGCGACCAGCTCGGCCGGGCCGTGCGCGGCGATCGCGGTCACCGCGGCCCGGCCCTCCCGGCCGGCCCCCCAGACGGCGACGGTACGTCCGCGCAGGTCAGACAGGCGCACTGGCTCTCCTCAAGAATGTCGACGGTGAGGCAGGGGCGGGTCCACCACAGCCGGACACGGCCGGACGAACCAGGGCCTAGTATGGCGTGTGCCCAATGAGCAGCTGCGGCGGATGGACGCCTTCACCTTCCCGTCCTACTCGATCGACCTCTCCACCGGGGAGGTGTTGTTCGACTACGCCCTCACCGGCGCCGACGGCGAGCAGCGGTTCACCGAGGTGGTCACCCTTCCCCTGCCGGACGCGCCGCCGTCGGACGAGACCGTGGCGACCCTCGGCCGGGTGCTGGAGCTGCTGCACGTGGTCGCCGGGGTCAGCTACTACAAGGCCGCCGCGCCGCCGCGCCTGGTGCTGCCGGCACCGCTGGGCACGGCCGCCGCCGAGCTGGTCACCGCCGTCTACACCAAGGGCCTCGCGGAGTACGCGTACCGCAACCAGCTGCCGCACGTGCTCGAGCTGCGCCCGGAGGTGCCGGCGGGCGAGGTGTCCCCGCCCCGGAAGTACGACGACTCCGACCGGCGCCCGCTCTCGGCGGTCGGCGGCGGCAAGGACTCCATCGTCAGCCTGGAGGCGCTGCGCCGGGCGGGCTTCGACCCGGTGCCGTTCTCGGTCAACCCCAACCACGTGATCGTCGCCGTGAACGAGGCGTCCGGCCTCACCCCGCTCGCCGCCCGGCGGCGCATCGACCCGGTGCTGTTCGAGCTGAACGCCGCCGGGGCGCGCAACGGCCACATCCCGGTCACCGCGATCAACTCGCTGATCGCCGTCGCCACGGCGGTGCTGCACGGCCTGGGCCCGGTGGTGATGTCCAACGAGCGCTCGGCGTCGGACCCGAACCTGGTCTGGAACGGCCACGAGATCAACCACCAGTGGTCCAAGGGCGTGGAGGCGGAGGGCCTGCTGCGGGCCGCGCTGGCCGAGCACGCCGGGCTGACCGAGCCGTACTTCTCGTTGCTGCGCTCGCTGTCGGAGCTGCACATCGCCCGGCTCTTCGCCGAGATCGACCGCTACGACGACGTGGTGACGAGCTGCAACGCCGCGTTCAAGCTGCGCGACGCCAGCGAGCGCTGGTGCCGCGACTGCCCGAAGTGCCGGTTCGTCTTCCTGGCCATGGCGCCGTTCATGTCCCGCGAGCGGATCATCCACATCTTCGGCGGCGACCTGCTCGCCGACGGGTCGCAGATCCCCGGCTACCGGGAGCTGCTGGGCGTGGACGGGCACAAGCCGTTCGAGTGCGTCGGCGAGGTGGAGGAGTCGGTGGTGGCGTTGAGCCTGCTCGCCGAGCAGGAGCAGTGGCGCGACGCCCCGGTCGTCCGCGCCCTGGTCGACGCCGTACCGGAAACGGCCTGGTCGGCCGCCGCCACCTCGGACGTCTTCACCCCGGGCGGCCCGAACCACATCCCCCCGCCCTACGCCAAGACCCTGACCACTCTCACCTGACCCTCCCGCCGCCCGCCCCACGGGCCCGGTTGATCATGAAGTTGTTGCGCCTCGCCCCGGCGTGTCGCAGCAACAACTTCATGATCGACGGGGCGGAGGAGGCGGGGCGGGCGGACGGAGCGGGCGGAGTGGGGGCCCGGCAGGGGCTGGGTGGTCAGGGGGTGCGGATGGCGTCCAGGGCCAGTAGGGCGACGTGCAGGGAGAGGCAGGCCTCCACCGAGTCGAGGTCCACGGCCAGGATGCGGCGGATGCGGGCCAGCCGCTCGTAGAACGCCGGTCGGGACAGGTGCGCCGCCCCGGCCGCCGCCGATTTGTTCCGGCCCTGCTCCAGGTACGCGCGCAGCGTGCCGAGCAACTGCTCCCGGGGATGCTGCGCGTCGTAGGCCAGCAGCGCGCCCAGCTCCCGCTCGACGAAGGTCTGCAACCGTGGCTCGTCGCGCAGCAGGTGCAGCAGCCCCGCCAGCCCCACGTGCGGTAGCCGGAAGACCGCCAGGTCCCGCCGGTCCCGCCGGGCGGCGTCGGCGACCTGCCGGGCCTCGACCAGCGACCGTCGCGCCTCCCGCAGGCCGGCCACGCCCGAACCGGCCGCGACGAGCAGCCCACCGCCCGTCGACCGGGCCACGCCCCTCGTCCGCCCGCCGGACCGGGCCGATCCGTCGTCACGCACGGGCCCGCCCGGGCGAGCCTGTCCGTCGGGGCGACCGGAGTTGCCGGAACGACCGGAACCGTCGGGACGGCCCGAGCCGTCGGAACGGGCGAAGCCGTCGGAACGACCGGAGCCGTTGGGACGACCAGTGCCGTCCGGGCGGGCGGAGCCGTTGGGACGGCCAGAGCCGTCGGGGCGAGTGAGGCCGTTGGGACGAGCGGGGGTGTCCGGGCGGGCGGGGATGTCCGGGCGGGTACGGCGCAGCGCGCTCGCGAACGCGGCCAGCGCCCGGTCCTCGGCCGCCGGCTCCGGCAGGGCGAGCAGCACACCGACGGCGTGGTCGTCGACGGGGCTGGACAGGCCGGTCAGCTTCGCCTCGTGCAATGCCTGCCCGACCGCCTCGGCCAGATCACGCAGTCTCGCCTGGCCGGCCTCCGGACCGCCCGCGCCGGGGTCGGCCGGGTGTCCCGGCTCCGGGGCCGGGCCGCCCTCCCCCGCCGGGTCGTCGGCGCGGTGCCGGACCATCACCCCGACGAGGTGCCGCCGTTCCAGCACCACCCCGAGGGCGCGGGCCCGCAGGGCGACCTCGTCCACCGGTAGGGAGTGGTCCAGCAGGGCGGTGAGCAGCGTACGGTGGATCTGCCGCTCCAGGCCCTCGGCGTCCCGCCGGATCAGCCGGCCCAGGGCCAGCGTCGAGGCGGCCCGCTCGACGAGGATGGTCAGTCGGGTGGGCGGGGCCGCGCACGGCGCGACGGTCGCGACCGGTACGCCGCCCGCCCCGGTCGGGTCGAACACGCGCCGGCCGGCCGCCAGGTCACCTCCGCCCGGCCAGCGCAGCAGCAGCCGCCCCCAGTCCTGCCCCCGGGCGCCCACTGTGGTGACCAGCCACCCGTTGTCGCCGTCGTACGCGGTCCGCCCCGCCGGTCGGATCCGGCGCGAGTGCTGCTCCCAGCAGTCCAGCAGCAGTTCGGCGCTCTCCCCCGCCGGGTCGTACGCGAGCACCTGCCGGGACAGGTTCTCCAGCACCACGGGGCAGCCGGACAGCTCGGCCGCCTGCCGTACCACCTCGCCGGGGCCGGCGCCCTCCACCGACAGCTCGGTGAAACGCTGGTGGATCTCCTCCGTCGCCCGCAACTCGGTCAGCTGCGCGTCGACGATGAGCGCGTGCACGGCCTCGGTGATCCGGACGAACGGGGTGGCCCGTCGCAGCTCCACGAGAGGCAGTCCGCGCCGCTCGGCGGCGGCGGCCATCACCCGGGGAACCGCACTGACGTACCGGCGGCCCAGCTCGACGACCAGGCCGGAGACGCCCACGTCCGCCAGGTCACCGATGAAGGCACGCACCCCGGCGTCGTCGGCGGGCAGTCCGATGCCGGTGGTGAGCACCAGCTCGCCCCCGCCCAGCAGCGGGGCGATGTCCGGCACCTCCGTCACGTGCACCCAGCGCACCGGGCGGTCGAGGCCGACATCCCCGGCTACCAGGCGCGGGGCCCCGTGGCGGACCGGGTCCAGCGCGAGAACCTCACGGACGGTAGGAAACACGGGCGACACGCTACCGTCCGTGACGCCAATTCCGCACGGGCAGCGTTCGGTGTCGGGCCAGAGCCGCCCGTTCTCGACCCCGCGCCACCCGGCAGCGGGACCCGCCCGAGCCTGCTTGGAGCGACGGGCGGGTCCGCCTAGGGACAGTCTGGTGAGGACGCGACCACCGCCGCGAGCTGCTCAGTCGACGCCCAACTCCATCGCGGCGCGGTCGAGCGCCTCGTCGGCGGCGGAGGAAACGCCCCGGGACGCGATGGCCTCCGCGCCGCCCTGCGGCATCGCACCGATCAGCCCGGTCGAGGCTGCCTGCGCGGCGCCGACCATCCGCTGTGGAGCCGGGCCGCCGACCATGCCGAGGGTGGCGTACTGCTCCAGCTTCGCCCGCGAGTCGGCGATGTCCAGGTTGCGCATGGTGAGCTGACCGATCCGGTCCGACGGGCCGAACGCCGAGTCCTCCGTGCGCTCCATCGACAGCTTGTCGGGGTGGTAGCTGAACGCCGGGCCGGTGGTGTCCAGGATCGAGTAGTCCTCGCCCCGGCGCAGCCGCAACGTCACCTCGCCCGTGACGGCCGTGCCGACCCAGCGCTGCAACGACTCGCGCAGCATCAGCGCCTGCGGGTCGAGCCAGCGGCCCTCGTACATCAGCCGACCGAGGCGGCGGCCCTCGTTGTGGTAGTTCGCCAGGGTGTCCTCGTTGTGGATGGCGTTGACCAGCCGCTCGTACGCGGCGTGCAGCAGCGCCATGCCGGGAGCCTCGTAGATGCCCCGGCTCTTGGCCTCGATGATCCGGTTCTCGATCTGGTCCGACATGCCCATGCCGTGCCGGCCGCCGATGGCGTTGGCCTCCAGCACCAGGTCGACGGGGCTGCCGAACTCCTTGCCGTTGATCGTCACCGGGCGGCCCTGGTCGAAGCCGATCGTGACGTCCTCGGTGGGGATCTCCACCGACGGGTCCCAGAACCGGACTCCCATGATCGGGTTGACCGTCTCGATGCCGGTGTCGAGGTGTTCGAGGGTCTTCGCCTCGTGCGTGGCGCCCCAGATGTTGGCGTCGGTCGAGTACGCCTTCTCGGTGCTGTCCCGGTACGGCAGGCCGCGTTCCAGCAGCCACTCCGACATCTCCTTGCGCCCACCGAGCTCCGTGACGAAGTCGGTGTCGAGCCACGGCTTGTAGATGCGCAGCTGCGGGTTGGCCAGCAGGCCGTAGCGGTAGAACCGCTCGATGTCGTTGCCCTTGAAGGTCGAGCCGTCGCCCCAGATCTGGACGTCGTCGGAGATCATCGCCCGCACCAGCAGGGTCCCGGTCACGGCCCGGCCCAGCGGGGTGGTGTTGAAGTAGACCCGCCCGCCCGAGCGGATGTGGAAGGCCCCGCAGGTCAACGCCGCGAGGCCCTCCTCGACCAGGGCGGCGCGGCAGTCGACCAGCCGGGCGACCTCGGCGCCGTAGCTGAGCGCGCGACCGGGCACCGAGGCGATGTCGGGCTCGTCGTACTGGCCGATGTCGGCGGTGTAGGCGCAGGGAACGGCGCCCTTGTCGCGCATCCACGCGACCGCGACCGAGGTGTCGAGGCCGCCTGAGAAGGCGATGCCGACACGTTCACCGGTGGGCAGGGAGGTGAGAACCTTGGACACAGGGAAGATTATGCACCAGGGCGCATGGCCATGCAAACGCCGCGCCGACGGGCGCGGAGGACCAGACGGCAGACGTACGCCGAGCCGGTTTCGGCCGGGTCCGCAAACGAGTCTTGCTGGGGTGATTCCTCCCCGAATAACCTCTGGCGATGGAAACCGGGGTCGGGTTCGGGTACAAGATCGAGTGGCTCGCGGTGCGCTTCCGAAGCGCCGAGTCGGTGGCCGCGTCGTTGGGTCTCGGCCCGCTCTCACCTGCGACGTGGCAGGACGCGGTGGCGGCCGCCTACGCGGGCGCGTGGCTGCTGACCCCGCCTGTCGAGGGCTGGACGCTCGCCGCCTCCATCGAGGTGCGGGCCCCCGACGACAGTCGGTTCGGGCCGTGGCTGGCGCGCCTGAGCGCGTCCCTGGGCGAGGTCCAGTACTTCGGGACGCACCGCGTGGTGGAATACCACGGCTGGGGACGCGCGAACGGCGGCGTCGTGGACCGCGCATACGCCTACCTCGGCGAACGTGGCGAGGTGCTGTTCCACGCAGGTGAGCCGACCCCTGAGGAACAAGCGCTCGGTGTCGGTTTCGTCCCCGACGACGACTGGTGGGACTCGTGGGACGAGGATGACGACGACCCGTGGCCGGACGAGGAGACCGTGCTCACGCTCGCCGGGCGTTGGAGTCTGGATCCGCGAACGTTGGACGGCGCCCAGCTGGCGGGGTCGCCCTGGATCGCCGAACCCACCGGGCGCCCGACCTAGACCGGATCGTCGCGGCCCAGCTCCCAGCAGGCCACGGCGGTGGCGGCGGCCACGTTCAGCGAGTCCACGCCACGCCGCATCGGGATCACCACCCGCGCGTCGCTGGCGTCGATCGCCGCCCGGGTCAGTCCGGCGCCCTCGGCTCCCATGAGCAGCGCCGCCCGGGCCCGCTGCGCCGCGTCGAGCCGCTGGATCGGCATCGCGTCCGGCGCCGGGGTCATCGCCAGCACCGTGAAACCGGCCGCGCGGACGTCGCCGAGCGCGTCCGGCCAGGGCTCCAGCTTCGCGTACGGGATCGCGAAGACCTCGCCCATGCTGACCCGTACGCTGCGCCGGTAGAGCGGGTCGGCGCAGGTCGGCGAGAGCAGCACGGCGTCCACCCCGAGCGCGGCCACCGCCCGGAAGATGGCACCCAGGTTGGTGTGGTTGTTGACGTCCTCGAGGATCACCACCCGCCGGGCCGCCGCCAGCACCTCGGCGGCGGCCGGCAACGGCTTGCGCCGGAACGACGCCAGTACGCCCCGGTGCACGTGGAAGCCGGTGGCCCGTTGCAGCACGTCCTGGGTGGCGGCGTAGACCGGGGCGTCGCCGGTGTCCAGGTCGGCGAGCTGGTCGACCCGCTTGGCGTCCACCAGGTACGACCGGGCCGGGTAGCCGGCCCGCAGCGCCCGGCGCAGCACCAGCTCCCCCTCGGCGATGAACAGGCCGTGCGGCGGTTCCCAGCGGGTACGCAGCTCGACGTCGGTCAGCGCGCGGTAGTCGGCGATCCGGTCGTCGTCGGGGTCGGTGATCTGGTGGATGGGCACCCGACGATTCTGCCGGACGCGCCACGGCCACCCTCGGGCCGCCAGCGACGCTGCCGCCGGGCTGGGCCGGGGCCGGACGACGCGGTGGCGGGCGGGGGTCGCCGAGACCACCACCGCGTGACGCCGGAGTCCGTCGGGTCAGTCCGCCCGGCGGTAGCGCAGCAGCACCGACCGGCCGTCGAAGGTCCGCGAGTCGACCAGGCGCAGGCCCATCCGCTCGCTGGGCGCGAAGACCGGTTTGCCGCCGCCGAGCACCACCGGGTGCACGAAGATCTGGTACTCGTCGATCAGGCCGAGGGTCGTCAGCGCGCCGGCGGCCCCGGCGCCGCCGAGGAGCAGCAGGTCACCGCCCGGCTGCTCCTTGAGCGCGGCGACCTCCATGCCGAGGTCGGCACCCCCGACCACCTGCGCGCCGTGGTCGGCCGCGGTGAGGGTGCGCGAGACGACCACCTTCGGCGTACGCCGCCAGATCGGCGCGAACGCCAGGTCGTGCGGGTGGTCGGAGATCGACTCGACCTGCGGCCAGTAGTCGGCCATGAGTTCCCAGACCCGGCGGCCGTAGAGGAAACCGCCGACCTTCTCGCACTGCGCCAGCGAGTACGCGGACAGTTCGTCGCCCATCTGCGGCCAGTCGAACTCGCCGTTCGGCCCCTCGATGAACCCGTCGAGCGACTGGTGCACCCCGTAGACGATCTCCCGCATGCGCTGCTCCTCCCGGACCCGACGCCCCTCGTGGGCGTCCTCCCTCGATGGTCGGAGCGGCACCGCCGTATCTGACATCCTCGGGCGGAAATTCTTTGGAACCGTCGGCCGTCAGCCGCGGCGTTCCAGCCAGCGGCGCAGGTCGGACTGGCGCTGGTCGTCCGAGGGCGACTGCCGCCGCTCCTCGGCCGGGCGGCGCTGTTCGACCTGCGGGCGCTCCACCGGGCGGCGCGGATCGCCGACCAGTTCGCGGCTCGGGGCGGCGAAGGCCTTCTCCGGCTCACCGTCGACGGCGGTGCCGATGACCCGGGCGACCGCGTCGATCACCTTCGCCTGCACCGCCGCGCCCACCGAGTCGGTCGGGTCGTCGGGGTTGGCGGCGATGCCGGCGACCGCCACCTGCGGGGTGAAGCCGACGAAGGTCTCGGTGGCGTTCTTCTCCGAGCTACCGGTCTTGCCGGCCACCGGCCGACCGTCGAGGATCCGGTTCACCGAGGTGGCCGTGCCCCCGTTGCACTGCGCGAGCGTGGACTGCTGGCCGACCGGGCAGCGGGCGGCGTCGGTGGCGGCCCGGGCCACGTCGGCGTCGAGCACCCGCCGGCAGGACGGGTCGCCGACCGGCACCTTCTCGCCGTCCGGGGCGGTCACCGAGACCACCGGCAGCGGCGCGCAGTAGACGCCCTCGGCCGCCACGGTGGCGTACGCGTTCGCCAGGTCGAGCGGGGTGGTGGCGGCCACGCCCAGCGTGAACGAGCCCCAGTTGGCGGCGTCGTTCTCGGCGAAGGCGGCGTCGGCGTCGGCCCGGAAGGTGATGCCGAGACGCTGCGCCATCTCCACCACCTTCTCCTGGCCGACCTGCTCGGCCAGCCAGACGAAGTAGGTGTTCACGGAGCGGCCGAAGCCGTCCCACATCATCCGGTAGCCGTTCATCCACTCCGGGTTGGCGTTGGCCGGGCACCACCGGCCGGCACAGCTGCCCTCGCCCTCGGCGGCGTACCGGGTGGGCAGCCGGCCGGGCGCGTCGAAGCCGGTGGAGAGCGGCTTGCCGGCCTCCAGCGCGGCGAGCATGGTGAAGAGCTTGAACGTCGAGCCGGCCTGGTAGCCGTCCACGCTGTCGCCGCCGGAGATCAGCGGGTTGACGGTGTTCGGGTGGTTGGCCTGCCCGTCCGGGTTGGCGTCGAGGCTGTAGTGCCGGTTGACCGCCATCGCCAGCACCCGGCCGGTGCCCGGCTCCACGGCGGCGATCGGCAGGGCGCGCTTGTTGTCGTAGGAGTAGACGCTCGTGGCCTGCTTCTGCGCGGTGGCCTGGACCTGCGGGTCCAGCGAGGTCACCACCGTGTAGCCGCCGCGGCGCAGGGCCTGCTCCCGCTCCTCGACGGTCGCGCCGAACTCCGGCTGCGCGAGCCACCACTGCCGCAGGTAGTCGCAGAAGAAGCCCCAGTCGTCGTGGCCCTGGGCGACGGCGGTGCAGCCGTTGGGCTGGGCCGTGGGGCGCAGCGTCAGCTTCTCGGCCCTGGCCCGCGCGGCCTCCTCGGCACTGATCGCGCCGGTGGAGACCATCGAGTCCAGCACGTAGCCGCGCCGCTCCAGCGCGGCGTCCGGGTCGCCGTTGATCGGGCTGTACGCCTCCGGCGACTGCACCAGCCCGGCGAGCAGCGCCGCCTCGCCGAGGGTCAGCTCCGCCGGCGCCTTGGCGAAGTAGCGCTGGCTGGCCGCCGCGATGCCGTACGCCCCGGAGCCGAAGTACGCGATGTTCAGGTAGCGGTTGAGGATCTCGTCCTTGCTCAGGCGCTGCTCCAGCGCCATGGCGTACCGGATCTCCTGGATCTTGCGTCCGACGGTCTGCTCGGTGGCCGCGGCGCGCTCCTCGGCGGTGCGGCCGGGATCGGTCTTGAGCACGTTGCGGACGTACTGCATGGTCAGCGTCGAGCCGCCCTGCTGCCCGCCGCCGGAGACGTTCGACACCACGGCCCGCAGCAGCCCGCGCAGGTCCGCGCCGCCGTGGTCGTAGAACCGCCGGTCCTCGGCCGCCACGATCGCCTGCCGCATGACCGGGGCGATCTCGTCCAGCGGTACGTCGGTGCGGTTGACGTCGTAGAACGTGGTGATCAGCGTCTTGCCGTCGTTGGCGTAGAGGTAGGAGCGTTGCGGCGTGGCCGGGGTCCGCAGCGCCTCGGGCAGCGCCGCGTACGACCCGACCGCCGCCTTGGCGGCGAATCCGAGCAGCAGGTTGCCCGGCAGCGCGGCGACCGCCAGGACCAGGCCGGCGAGTACGCCGGCGAGCAGCACGGTGAACAGCCGCGACAGCGGCGGGCGGGGTGGGGCCATGCTATTCAGGATTGCCGCGAAAGCCGCCAATCGGCGAGCCCCGGAGGCCTGCTGTCAGCAAATTCACCGCCTGCGACCAGCGGTTTCTCATCTCAGCCGCCTCGCCGACACCAGGGACCCCAGGCGGCCCAGCAATCCCGCAGCGGGGGCGGGTCAGGTGGGCAGCGGGCCGTTGGGGCCGGGAGCGGCCGGGGCGGCGGCGAGGCTCGCACTGGCCGCGTCGCGGGCGATGTCGCGGGGCACCAGGCGGCCGGAACGGTAGCCGACGCCGATGCCGGCGATCAGCACGAAGATCGCGCCGAAGGTCTGCAACGAGCCGATCAACGCGCCGCCGAGGCCCAGCAGCGGGGCGGCGATCATCAGCATGACGCCGTCGCCGATGCTGAACATCCCGGAGCGGGCCACCGACCAGCCGGTCAGCAGCCAGCCCAGGCTGTAGCAGGTGGCGCCGACGAGTACGAGCATGCGCGCGGTGGTGCCGAAGACGGGGGTCTGCTCCGCCAGCCCCGCGAAGGGCAGCATGAGCACCGTGCCGGCGATCGAGACGAGCAGGCCGGCGACGGCCGCCCGGCGACTGCGGGTGGCCGCGAGCAGCCCGGTCAGCGCCAGCAGGGCGAGCAGGCCGAGCCACACCGCCGCCACCCAGCCCACCAGGTAGAGGGGCCGGCCGTCGGCCGGGTACGGGTCGTTGCCCACCCCGCCGTCGCTGGCCATCGCCACGACGGCGTAGAGGATGGCGTACGTGGGCAACAGCCACACCGCGCCCCGGGCGAGCCGGCGCAGCGACCAGGCCCAGGTGGCGTTCGTGGCCGGCGCGACCGATGTCGGCTCGACGAAGGGCAGCACCCCGAACCCCCCGCCGGTACGCCGACTGCCGAGCGGCCCGACGGGATCGTGCGCACCGGGGACCGGGGTCGAGGACCACGCCCGCTTCGCCGGATCGTTCATGCGTCACCTCGCTCGTCCGACGAGCGGCGCGGGACGCGCCGGGGCGCCCCGATGCCTGCTCACCGCCCGTCCTAGGACCGATGGTGGCAGGCGACGGAGCGCCACATGAGTCTTTCTCGCATTTCCGAGCGACCGCCCGGACCCGGTCAGCCCCGTTCGCGCTGGTCGGCCGGGTCGTTGAGCAGGCTCGCCGGGGAGACCGGCTCCGGTGCCGGCAGCCCCTGCGGCTTGCCGCCGGTGGCCTGCGCCTCGGCGACGCGTACCTCGTCGTGGATCTGCTGCGCGGCGGCCGCCGCGGCCTGCGCGGCCTCGGCCGCCTCGCGCTCCACCTCGCTCGCGCTGCCGGCCGCTTCCGGCGCCGGCTCGTCGCCGACCATCCGGCTCAGCCCGCCGAGCGCGCCGCCCATGCCCTCCAGCGCCTTGGTCAGCTCGGCCGGCACGATCCAGACCTTGTTCGCGGTGCCGTTGGCGATCTGCGGCAGGGCCTGGAGGTACTGGTAGGCGAGCACCTTCTGGCTCGGGTTCGCGGCGTGGATCGCGTCGAACACCGTACGGATCGCCTTCGCCTGGCCCTCGGCCTGGAGAATGCGGGCCTGCCGGTCACCGTCGGCGCGCAGCACCGCGGCCTGCTTCTCACCCTCGGCCGTGAGGATCTGCGACTGCTTGTGCCCCTCGGCGTTCAGGATCGCCGCCCGGCGGTCCCGCTCGGCGCGCATCTGCTTCTCCATGGAGTCGCGGATGCTCGGCGGCGGCTCGATCGCCTTGATCTCCACCCGGGTGACCTTGATGCCCCACCGGCCGGTGGTCTCGTCCAGCACGCCGGACAGGTGCCGGTTGATCTCCTCGCGGCTGGTCAGCGCCCGCTCCAGGTCCAGCGAGCCGATCACGTTCCGCAGCGTGGTGACGGTGAGCTGCTCGATGGCCTGGAGGAAGTTCGAGATCTCGTACGTGGCCCGGACCGAGTCGACGACCTTGAAGTAGAGGACCGTGTCGATCGAGACCACCAGGTTGTCGGAGGTGATCACCGGCTGGGGCGGGAAGCTGACCACCTGCTCACGCATGTCGACCTTGGTACGCACCGCGTCGACGAACGGGACCAGGATGTTCAGCCCCGGGTTGAGGGTGCGCTTGTACCGGCCGAGCCGCTCCACCACGTCCTGGCGCTGCTGCGGCACGATCCGCACCGCCTTGGCCAGGGTGATCACCCCGACCAACGCGATGGCCATCAGTAGGACCGGGATCACAAGTTCCATGTACTCACCTTTTCGCTTCGGGTAGCTCCCCGGAAGGAGAAACGTCGTCCCGCCACACCAGGGCGGTCGCACCCCGCACCTGGATCACCTGCACCCGTTCGCCGGGGGCGAAGTGCTGGCTCGCGTCGTAGGAGCGGGCCTGCCACAGCTCGCCGTCGATCTTCACCATGCCCCGCCCGGCGTCGACCTGCTCCAGCACGAGCGCCGTGCTGCCCTCGATCGCCTCCACGCCGAAGGGCTGCTCGCCGCTCTCGAGCGCCGAGCGGCGGTGTCTGCGCAGCGTGGGCCGCACGCCCAGCACCGTCAACGCCGACACCGCGGCGAAGACGATCGCCTGCACCTCGACCGGGGCACCGAGCGCCGCCGCTCCCGCGGCGGCCAGGGCCCCGACCGCGAACATGATCAGAAACAGCGTCGTCGTGAAGATCTCAGCGACCGCCAGAACGACACCCAGCACGATCCACAGCACGGCGTCCACCCCCCGATCGTGACACGTCAAAGCACGTGGAGCCCACTCACGAAGATCAGTAAGCTCGGCGGCACGCCGACGGTCACCCCCGGCGGCGCCGGAATCCTTCGAGGAGAGCTCGTGTCCCTGCTACCCGAGACCGCCCGCCAGGTCGACGCCCTCGTCGCCGAGGCGCAGACCGCCGGCCGTACGCCGTCGCTGCTGATCGGCGTGGTGCGCGACGGCGCGCTGACGCACCTCGCCACCGCCGGCGAGCACCCGCGCCCCGAGGCCGACCTCCAGTACCGCCTCGGGTCGATCAGCAAGACCATGACCGCCACCCTGGTCATGCAGGAGCGTGACGCGGGTCGGCTGGCCCTGGACGACCCGCTGGAGCGGCACCTGCCCGGCACCGGCGTCGGCGCGGTCACCCTGCGGCAGCTACTCGGCCACGCCAGCGGCCTGCGGCGCGAGCCCGACGGGCAGTGGTGGGAACGCGCCGAGGTCGGGGACCTGACGACCCTGCTCGCCGGGGTGAGCGCGGAGAAGATCGCCTATCCCCCGCACCGGGTCTACCACTACTCCAACCTGGCGTACGGGCTGCTCGGCGGGGTGCTCGAACGGATCACCGGCACCCCCTGGGCCGAACTGCTGCGCCAGCGCGTGCTGGAGCCGCTCGGCATGCGCCGCACCACGTACGCGGCCACCGAGCCGTTCGCCCGCGGCTACGTGGTGCACCCCTGGCACGACACGCTGCGGGAGGAGCCGCGTACCGACACCGGGGCGATGGCGCCGGCCGGGCAGCTCTGGTCCACGGCCGAGGACCTGGCCCGCTGGGCGGCCTTCCTGGCCGAACCGGCCCCGCAGGTGCTGGCGGCGGACACCCTGACCGAGATGTGCGTCCCCGTGTCGATCAGCGACGTCGACACGTGGACCGGCGGGCACGGCCTCGGCCTGGAGCTCTACCGGCAGGGCGAGCGGGTCTACGTCGGGCACGGCGGCTCGATGCCCGGCTACGTGGCCGCCCTGGCGGTGCACCGTCCGTCCCGCACCGGCGTGATCGGCTTCGCCAACTCGTACGGCTTCCGCACCGGCGCGATCGGCAGCGTCGCGCGGCAGGTCCTCACCACCGTGCTGGACGCCGAGCCGGCCCTGCCGCAGCCCTGGCGACCGGCCACCGCCGCCCCGCCCACGGAGTTCGACGAGGTGGCCGGCCGCTGGTGGTGGATGGGGGCGCCGCTCGACCTCACCTGGGACGCGGTCGCGGGCGAGTTGGTCGCCCACGTGCGCGGCGAGCGGATGAGCCGGTTCGTCCCGCAGGGGCCGGACCGCTGGCGGGGTCGCTCCGGCCCGGAGAACGGCGAGATCCTGGCGGTCCTGCGCGACGAGGCGGGGCGGGCGGTGGCGCTCGACATCGCCACCTTCGTCTTCACCCGCACCCCCGACCAGGAGCCCTGACGGCGGACGGAGCCGCCGTCGGCCGGGTGTCCGACGGCGGCTCCATCCGCGGCCGGGGTGCCCGACGGCGGCTCCGTCGGCGGCGGGACACCGCGTCGGCGCTCAGGCCGGCTCGGTGACGAAGTCGATCAGGCGCTCCATCGCGTTGATCAGCGGGGTCTCCACGTCGGCGAAGCTGTCGACCCGGGAGAGGATGAGCCGCCACATGTCCGCGGGCTCGGCGACCCCGAGCGCGGCGCAGACACCTTCCTTC
Source organism: Micromonospora sp. NPDC049051 (assembly GCF_043197575.1). NCBI lineage: Bacteria > Bacillati > Actinomycetota > Actinomycetes > Micromonosporales > Micromonosporaceae > Micromonospora > Micromonospora sp. NPDC049051. Next base: position 41,140 of record NZ_JBICTL010000006.1, on the reverse strand, counting down.
CACGGCCGCCCCGGCGGCACCACCGGCCACGCGGCGATCCCCAGCGCGGCCGGCCTGACCGCCTGCCACACGTCGACGTACGGGTGCCCGGTCACGAGCACGTGCGGGGAGGTGACCTTCGCGACGATCCGGCTCTCCTTGGAGCCGGGAACCAGGTGGTCCACGAGCACGCCGAGGCGACGGCCGGGCCCGGGGGCGAAGTCGCGCACCTCGGCGTCGAGCGCGTCGATGCCGTCCAGCGGCTCCACCACCACGCCCTCGACGCGCAGGTCGTCGCCCCAGATCCGCTCGACCAGGGCGGCGTCGTGGACGCCCTCCACCCAGATCCGGCTGGCCTTGGCGACCTGCGCGCGTACGCCGTCGACGGCGATCGAGCCGGAGGCCGTACGGCGGCGGGCCGCCGGCACCGGGGCGCGGCTCGGTCGGCGCAGCGTCACCGGCTGCCCGTCGAGCAGGAACGCCGCCGGCAGCAGCGGGAAGTTGCGCCGGCGTCCGTGCCGGTCCTCCAGCACGACCGCACCGGCCTCGAAGCCGACCACCGCGCCGCAGAAGCCCGAGTCGGCGTCCTCGACCACGAGGTCCGGCTCGGCGTCCACCTCGGGCGTGACCTTCCGCCGCCGCCAGTCCCCCGCCAACACGTCGTCGCCATACCGCCGCCCCATGCCGATCAAGCTAACCCTCCACCCCCACCCCCGCACCCGACACGCCGCCCACCCCACCCCAGCCCTCCCCTCTCCCCCCACCCGCAGTCCTCTCCCCTCCCCACCCGCCCCGCCCCACCCGCCGCGGCGATCATGCAGTCGTGGTGGTCCGCAAAAGGGGCAGAGATCGACGATCCGCCCACCACAACTGCATGATCGGCGGGAAGGAGAGCGGGCGGGCCGGCAGTCGAGACAGGGGCGGCGGTGACCACGTACCCTTTCGGCATGTCCACCCCCGCAGCGGGCGCGGCCACTCTCACACCGCGCCGGTCCAGCCGGTTCGTTGCCTGGGTACGCGCCTGGCGCGCCGGGCTGGTGCCCTTCGACGAGCTCGGCGACGCCATCGCCGGCGACGAGGAGCACCTGGTCGCCGACGCGCCCGGCACCTGGACCGACGTCCCTCTGCCCCAGGCGCTGCCCACCCTCGCGAAGCTCTCGCCCGACGAGATCCGGCTCGTGCTGCCCGCCCCCGGGGACCCGCGCGGGCTGCCCGGTCCGGGCGACTTCGCCGGTGCGGCGCTGGTCGCCGGTGAGGCGGTCGTCGCCGGGGGCCTGGGACTGATCCCGCACGTACGGAGGCACACGTCCGGATCCGGCGACACCTTCGAGACGGTGCTCTGGCGGGTCTACCCGCTGCCGGCCGACGCCCCGGCCGCCTCCCTCGTGCTGCCCGGCGCGGCCGAGGCCGAGGCCGAGCTGGCGGCGGCCCTGGCCGACACGACCGCCGCGCTGACCCGGCTGGACGTCGCCCAATGGCGGCCCGAGCTGGCCGGGGCGCTGGAGGCGCTCCGCCGGCCGGACGGCGCCACCGACCTGCCGCCCGGATTCGACCCGCGGGCACGGCGGCTCTTCGCCCGGGCCGCCGTGCTCGACCGGGTGCTCGCGTTGGCCGGGCACGCCGCGCCGGGCGGCGCGATCAACAACTACGAGGCCCAGCAGCGCGACGCCGCCCTGCGCCCCCTCACCACCGCCTGCCGGCAGGCTCTGGTCGCCGCCTGCAACGCCCCGCTGCGCCCCTGACGACACCGACACCCAGTCGCCACGACCGCCGGCACCCACCCGCCACGACCGTGTCGCCGCCACTCAGCAGCGGGTACCGGCACTCGGTCGTGGCTACCGTGGGCGCGCCGGCACTCAGTTGCCGCGATCGTCGAGGGCCTGTGCTGCCCACCGGTCCAGGACGCGCGCGAAATCGGTCACCTCGGCCTTGGCGGAGGGCGGCATCGACGCCCGGGACGCCGTCCGGTACTTCACGCACACCCCCAGGTTGCTGACGCGGAAGTAGACCCGCACGTCGCGTTCGTGCCAGCCGTACGCGTCAAGGTCTGTCTCCTCCGAGATGTAGCCCTCGTCCCCGATGCCGGGAAGCCGCTCGCCCTCCGTGGGGCAGCCCCCCAGGTTCGCGGGGAGCAGGGGGTCCTCCACGCTGAGCCGGGTGATCTCCCCGTCGGGTTCCTGGCTGGGCTCCCACGAACAGCTGTTCGTGGACTTGTGCATCGCCCACAGCTTCGCTCTGGGTACCAACGGCGCGATGACCCGGGGATGATCGGTCAGGTACAGGCACGCGTTCGGCGACGCCGTGAACCCTCTGGCCGCCGGCGATCCGGACGACGACGGGGTCACCGTGGCCGACGGGCTGCCGGTCGCCCCGCCCCCGACGGTCTCCCCGCTGTCCACCCGGGCCAGCGCGAGCGCGTAGCCCGCCGCCAACAGGCCGGCTGACGCGAGCATGGCGATGCCGCTCGTGCCGGCAATCCGCGCGCGGGAGAACCGCCGGGCACGCGTACCGCCCTTTGCAGGCGGCAACGACCCGCTCAGCCTCGCGGTCCGCGGGGTCACGCGAACCGTCAGCCGGCTGTCGGCCGTGACGCCGGCGGCGACCTCCCGCAGGCGCGCCGCGGCCTCCTCCGCAGACGGGCGTGCGTCCGGGCGGCGCGCCATCAGGCCGAGCAGCGTCGGGTTCAGCGAACCTGCGCGTTCAGCCGGCGCGGGGTCACGGCTCAGCACGGCGGCGATCAGTTCCGCCGGGTCGTCCGTGTCGTACGCGGGCCGGCCCTCGACAGCGAAGTACAGCGTCGCGCCGAGCGACCACAGATCCGACGCAGGCTCGGCGCCCCGGCCGGTCAGCCGCTCCGGCGGTACGTAGCCCAACGTGCCCAGCACCGAGCCGGTCCCGGTGAGGCCCCGGGTGGCGCCGACGACCGCGGCGATCCCGAAGTCAGTGATCACGGCGCGCCCGTCCCGGTCCAGCAGGACGTTCTGCGGCTTGATGTCACGGTGCAGGATGCCGGCGTCATGGGCGACCTTCAGAGCCGCGAGCAGACCCGCGCCGATCTCCGCGGTCCGCCGTGGACTCAGTGGCCCGTCCTCGCACACCACGGTGTGCAGTGACGGGCCGTCGACCAGGCCCATCACGATCCAGGGGCGACCATCCTCGAGCAGGACGTCGTGGATGGTCACGATGCCGGGATGGTTGAGCCGCCCGGCCGCCCGCGCCTCGATGATCGCCCGCTCCCGGAGCGCCAGGCGTTCGGACTCGTTCAGGCCTGCGGGCAGCAGCAACTCCTTCACAGCCACCTCGCGGTCCAGCAGGGTGTCCTCAGCCCGCCACACCACCCCCATGCCGCCGCTGCCGACCGGCTCGGTCCGCAGGACGTATCGCCCGGCCGCCAAGGTACGCCGCTCCTCCGCCACGCCCGGAACGATAGCGGCGGCACGCCCATCGACGAACATCGACGGCGGCGAAGTCGGGGCTCATGCTGCGGTCGGGGTCACCCGTGCCCGTGCCCGGGGGCGGTCGTCGGGCGGCGGGCCGGGACGCAGCAGGCCGTGGGACAGGTGTCCCACATCGGCAGTTCGCCGAGACGGCGGCGCAGTCGGACCCCGTCCGGTTCGGTCCGCTCCAGGACCAGCTCGCGGACCATCGCCACGAACCGGGGATCGGTGCCGGGGGTCGCGGCCCGGACGAAGTCCAGGCCGACCTGTCCGGCCGTCTGGCGCGCCTCGGTGTCCAGGTCCCACACCACCTCGAGGTGGTCGGAGACGAACCCGATGGGGCTGACCACCACGGCGGTGGTGCCGGCCTCGGCCAGCGTACGGAGGTGGTCGTTGACGTCGGGCTCCAGCCACGGCACCTGCGGCGGGCCGGAGCGGCTCTGCCAGACCAGGTCCCAGGGCAGGTCCGGGGCGGCTGCCGCGTGGACCAGCCGGGCGACCTCGGCGAGCTGCGCCTCGTACCGGCCGCCGTGGGGGCCGGCGTTGGCGGCCATCGAGTTCGGCACCGAGTGCGCGGTGAACACCAGCCGGGTGCCGTCCCGCTTCGCGGGGTCGAGCTGGCCGAGCGCCGCCCGTACGGCGTCGGCGTGCGGCTCGACGAAACCGGGGTGGTCCCAGAACTGGCGGAGCTTGTCGATCGGCGGCGCGTCCGGGCCGACGGCCGCGCGGGCGGCGGCGATGTCCTCCTGGTACTGCCGGCAGGAGGAGTAGCCGCCGTAGGCGCTGGTCACGAATGCCAGGGCGCGGGTGACTCCGTCGTCGCGCATCTGCGCCACGGTGTCGGCGAGCATCGGGTGCCAGTTCCGGTTGCCCCAGTAGACGGGCAGGTCTACGCCGTTGGCGGCGAAGTCCTCCCGGATCGCCGCGAGCAACTCCCGGCACTGCTGGTTGATCGGGGAGACGCCCCCGAAGTGCTGGTAGTGCTCGGCGACCTCCGCCAGCCGCTCCGGCGGCACCCCTCGCCCCCGGGTCACGTTCTGCAGGAACGGCAACACGTCCTCGGGCCGCTCCGGTCCGCCGAAGGACACCAGGACCACCGCGTCGTACGCCATGGGCCCATTCTTCCCGGTCGCCGCACCCGCCGGGCAGGGCCCCCTGATGCCGCCCGCCGGCGACGCCGCGCCGCTACCGGCCGCAGGGGACCCGCACGCCTCAGGCGCCGATGGCGTGGTACCCGCCGTCGACGTGCACGATCTCGCCCGTGGTGGCCGGGAACCAGTCGGAGAGCAGCGCCAGGCACGCCCGCGCGGCGGGCTCCTGGTCGGTCAGGCTCCAGCCCAGCGGCGCGCGCTCGGCCCAGGCCTGCTCGAACTGCTCGAAGCCGGGGATCGACTTGGCGGCGATCGTGCGCAGCGGCCCGGCGGCGACCAGGTTGCTGCGGATGCCCTGCTTGCCCAGGTGCAGCGCCAGGTAGCGGGAGGCGGACTCCAGCCCGGCCTTGGCGACGCCCATCCAGTCGTAGACGGGCCACGCCTTCGCGGCGTCGAAGGTCAGGCCGACCACCGCGCCGCCGGCGGACATCAGCGGCAGGGCCGCCATCGCCAGCGACTTGTAGGAGTACGTGGAGACGTGCAGCGCGGTCGCCACGTCCTCCCAGGGGGCGTCGAGGAAGCCGCCGCCGAGGCAGCTCTGCGGGGCGAAGCCGATCGAGTGCACCACCCCGTCCAGGCCGTCGACGTGCTCGCGCACGCGGTCGCCGAGCCCGGCGAGGTGGTCGGCGTCGGTCACGTCCAGCTCGATGACCGGGGCGGGCTCGGGCAGCCGCTTGGCGATGCGCTCCACCAGGGAGAGCCGGCCGTAGCCGGTGAGCACGACCTGCGCCCCGTTCTCCTGGGCGAGCTTCGCCACGGAGAAGGCGATCGAGGCGTCGGTGATGACGCCGGTGACCAGCAGCCGCTTACCGGCGAGCAGTCCGGACATGCAGGGATCCCTCCGTAGTTCTCAGTGGCCGCTCGGCAGTGGCCGGTGCCGCTTTGTCAGTGCCCGGTGCCGATCGTCAGTGGCCCATGCCGAGGCCGCCGTCGACCGGGATGACGGCGCCGGAGATGTAGCCGGCGGCGTCGCCCGCCAGCCAGGTCACCACGCCCGCGATCTCGTCGGGCTGGGCGAACCGGTTGGCGGGGATGGCCTTGCGGTACTCGGTCCTGCGGTCCTCGGGCAGGCCGGCGGTCATGTCGGTCTCCACGTAGCCGGGTGCGACCACGTTCGCCGTGATGTTGCGGCTGCCCAGCTCGCGGGTGATCGAGCGGGCCACGCCCACCAGGCCGGCCTTGCTCGCCGCGTAGTTGACCTGGCCGGGGCCGCCGTAGAGACCGACCACCGAGGAGATGAAGATCATGCGGCCCCACTTCGCCCGCAGCATCTTGCCCGAGGCGCGCTTGGCGCACCGGAACGCGCCGGTCAGGTTGGTGTCGAGCACGCGGGTGAACTGGTCCTCGGACATCCGCAGCAGCAGCGTGTCGTCGGTGATCCCGGCGTTGGCGACCAGCACCTCCACCGGCCCCAGCTCGGCCTCGACCGCGGCGAACGCCGCGTCGACCGACTCGCCGTCGGTCACGTCGCAGCGGACCCCGAACAGCCCCTCGGGCGGCTCGCCGCCGCGGTGGGTCACCGCCACCCGGTCGCCCTGCTTGGCGAAGGCCTGCGCGATGGCCAGGCCGATCCCCCGGTTGCCGCCGGTCACCAGGACGGTACGGGCCACGGTTCCCCCTTGTTCAGTGATCACCCGGTCGGTCGGAGCCTAGGCGTTACCGGCAGGTAAGCGCTAACGCCGGGCACGTCGGGGCCGGGGCGTCGCCCGCCGACGGCTGCGGCGAGGCGGGCACGGGCGTCGCCGCGCCACCACCCGGCGGGCTCCTCGGCCGGGCCCGTCCGGCCACTCGGCCAGGCTCCGTCCGGCCGCTCGGCCGGGTGCGCCGGCGGACTTCGGCGGGTGTACGATGATCCACGTTTTGCGGGCCGTGCGGCCCGCGTTCCGGGCCCCGCCGACCGCAGGAGGTGATCGCTGTGCGAGATAGCGATCCTCCCAGTCGTGGCCGGGCCGAACGTCAGCCCCGCTGAGCCACGACTCAGCAGGTCAGCTGACCCAGCCACGCTCCCCGCTCCGCCCGGTCACCGGCCCCACGCCGGATGACCGTGCCGCGCCGCCCGTCGACCGGGCGGCCCGCCGGGAGCCGCCCGGTCACGACTTCGTGTGCGCGTCCTGATCCATCTCCTGCGGTCCGCCCCCGCACGCGCGGACCGTCCAGTCGCCACCCGGAGCCGTCCATGAGCCGCTACGTCGCCCCGCTGGGCTTCACCCTCGCCGCCGTCTGGGTGGCCGTCGTCTTCGTCCTCGCCAGCGGCACCGCCCACTGACCGCCGGCGGCACGGTCTGCTGACCGTCGGCGGCACTTCACCGCCCCCGTCACCTCTGGGCCTGCAAAGCACTCGCCGGGCCGCGCGGCACGGCCGCTGCCTGATCACGACCAGCTCTGCCCCTTCCGCCAGGTCAGATACTCGTCGAAGATCCTTGTGAGGCCGTCGTGCTCCGCCCGTAGCCGCAGAAACTCGTCGAGCAGCCGGAAGAGCGTCTCAACGGCGACCCTGTCGAGCTCAGGGTCCGTCTGAAGCTCCTCGCGTCGCGGCGGCCCGTCCCGGAACGCCTGCCACAGGATCAGCGCCTCCCAGACCAGGTTGTCGCCACTCCCACAGCGGGCCACGAGCCATTCCCGGAACCCCGCGAGCAGCTGCCAGTCGTTGCCAGCCTCGCAACCCCGGATGAAGACCGTGAAATCGTGGAACGAGCCGTCCAACCCGAACATGCCAGGTCGCCGATGCACGTCCGCGAAGAGCTTCCGGTAGTCCATCCCGCCATCCAACCAACCCTCTGCTCGTGCAGCAGCAGGTCAACCATGCACTCAGGCACCGTCGCTGACGGTACGGTTCCCGGCATGACCGGCATCACCATCCATGCCATCAACGAGTCCCTGACCAACTGGCCTTTCCAGTTCACCGCACTGCCGGCGGGCCGGACCGCCGACATGCCCGAGGCATGGCAGCCGATCGCCGCGGCGAAAACCCCGCCGCAACGCATTGCCGCCGCGCTGACATTGTGGCCGCACGACATCCGTGACCTGCTGCCTCGCTTCTCCACCGAGTTCGCGGCTCGGCTGGAGGACGTCGTCGTCGGTCAGGACGACGACGGTGTCCACGTCCTGCTCTACCCCGCACGGGACAAGAGCGGCCGGCTGGTCACCTGGGTCGGCTACGACCCGCGCACCGTCGACGATGACTTCCCCGACTGGGTCGACTTCCCCGAACCGCTGGCCCGGTTCCTCCACCAGGTGCACGCCGGCTTCGTCGCCGAAACACCGGCTTCCTTCGGCCCCACCCGACCCGCTTATATGGAGAACCTCAACGAAGCTCTGGGCGTCCCCGAGGGGATCGACGGTTGGGACGCCGACATCCCTCCCACCCGCCTGCTACGCATCAGCAACGACGGTGGCACCCTCCACCACTGCCTGTCTCCTGATCTCCCACTCGGCACCATCGCCATCACCTCCTACGAACTCGACACCGAACCCCTGTGGCCAGCCCTCGACGCCCTCATGACCAGCGGCTTCGATGGCAACCAATGGAGATGACCAGCAACAGCGACACCAACAATCCCCAGATCCACAGTTGACCTTCCCGCCTGCGTCGTAACCGAGTCCCCGGGCGCTCGCTCAGAGCATCCGGGAGGACCACAGCAGGCTGAGGGCGCCGGCGCAGAGCGCCAGCAGCAGGGCCACGCCCGCGTACCACTGGGTGACCTCGCGGGGCTCGGTGCGGAACCCGATCGAGCTGCCCATGTCCTGGTAGACCTGCTTCAGCTCGGTCACCGAGGCCGCCTCGTAGAAGTAGCCCTCGGTGGTCTCGGCCAGGTCGGCCAGGGCCAGCCGGTCCACCGGCACCCGTTGCAGCTGACCGCCGATGTCCACCTGCCCCGAGTCGGTGCCGAAGGCGATGGTCGAGACCGGCACGTTCGCCGCCTGCGCGGCGGCGGCCGCCTCCTCCACCGACCGGCCCGAGGTGCGGTACCCGTCGGAGAGCAGCACGATCCGGGCCGGCGGGATCCCCGCCGCGCCGTCGGCCGGCACCGACCGGATCGCCTCCAGGCAGGTGAACACCGCCTCCCCGGTCGCCGTCGCCTCCGCCAGCACCAGCCCGTCGATCGCGCTGGTCACCGCCTCGCGGTCCTTGCCCGGCGGCACCAGCACGTTCGCCGACTTGGCGAACGAGACCAGCCCCAGGTTGTAGCTCTCCGGAAGCTCGCCGACGAACTGCTTGGCCGCCTCCTGCGCCGCCTCCAGCCGGTTCGGCGACACGTCGTCGGCCTGCATGGACAGCGACACGTCGATGGCGAGCATCACGGTGGCCCGCTCCAGCGGCTCCCGGGTGTCGACCGACGGCCGGGCCAGCGCGGCCGCCAGCACCAGCAGGCAGAGCAGGAACGCCGTCGCCGGCACGTGCCGCCGCCAGCCCAGCCCCTTCGGCGCCAGGGTGCGCAGCAGGTCCACGTTGGTGAACCGCATCGCGTACGACCGGCGGTTCAGTTGCCGCCAGACGTAGAGCGCGGCGAGCGCGAGCACCGGCAGCACGGCCAGCAGCCACCACGGTTGCAGAAAGCGGATCATCGTGTCGTCCCCCTGGTACGCGCGTGCCGCTGGGCGGCCACGAAACGCACCATGTCGAGCAGCCAGTCTCGGTCCGTACGCAGTCGCAGGTGGGCCGCGCCCGCGCCACGCAGCGCCGCGGCGATCTCCGCCCGCTGGGCGGCCGCCGCCTCGGCGTAGCGGTGGCGCAGCCGCGGGTCGGCGGTCTGCACCTCGTGCAGCTCACCGGTCTCCGGGTCGACCACCGGCAGCACCCCGACGTCGGGCAGCTCCAGCTCCCGGGGATCGACCACCTCGATCGCGACCACGTCGTGCCGGACGCGCAGCTTACGCAGCGGCCGGGCCCACCGCTGCGGCGGGGCGAGGAAGTCGGAGATCACCACCGCCACGCCACGCCGCCGGGGCGGCCGGTTGAGCATGTCCACCAGGGCGCCGAGATCACTGCGCCCGGGGCGGATCTCGGTGCCGGCGATCGTCCGCAGCAGCGCCTGGGCCTCCTTGCGGCCGGAACGGGCGGGCAGCCGCGTGTAGACGTCCGGGCCGGAGGCCGGGGGCGCGCCGCGCCACCGTCGGGCGGGTGCGCCCGCGCCGCCGCCGCTGCCGATCACCGCGCCGATCCGGTTGCCGCCGCGCACGGTCAGGTGGGCCAGCGCCGCCGCGGCGGCCACCACGACGTCGCGCTTGAGCCAGCGGCCGGTGCCGAAGTCCAGGCTCGCCGAGAGGTCCACCGCCAGCCACGTCTCCAGCTCCCGGTCGGCCACCGTACGCCGGACGTGGGGCATCGTCGTGCGGGCGGTGACCGGCCAGTCCATCCGGCGTACGTCGTCGCCGGGGCGGTACTCGCGGGACTCCCCCGCCTCGCTGCCCGGCCCGGGCAGCAGACCGGCGTAGTCGCCCTGGAGCAGGCCGTCGAGTTTGCGGGTGACCATCAGTTGCAGCCGCGACAGGACGGCTTCGGTGCGGTCGGAGGGGACGTCGGCAGGCCGACGGGCGGGTGAGGTCACGGGCGCTGCCCGGGCCAACCGGCGCCCGGCGGCGCGGCGGTCGGCGTGGGGGTGGCCTGCTGCCGGGGCGCGACCGAGGGCAGCGGGATCGTGGACATCACCCGGTGCACCACGTGGTCGGCGGGCACGTCGTCGGCGAGCGCGTCGTAGCTGAGCACGAGCCGGTGGCGCAGGATGTCCGGCGCGATGTCCTGCACGTCCTGCGGCAGGGCGTAGTCCCGCCCGCGCAGCAGCGCCAGCGCGCGGGTGGCCCGGACCAGACCGAGCGAGGCACGCGGGCTGGCGCCGTACTGGATGAGCTGGGCGACGTCCGGCATCCCGTGCTCCGCCGGAGCGCGGGTGGCCAGCACCAGCCGGACGGCGTAGTCGACCAGGGCGTTGTGCACGAAGACCTGGTCCGCCTTGCGTTGCAGGGCGATCAGGTCGGAGGTGGTGAAGACCGGCGCCGGCTGCGGCGGGGCGACTCCCATCCGGTAGACGATCTCCCGTTCCTCGGCGTCGGTCGGGTAGCCGACGACGATCTTCATGAGGAAGCGGTCCCGCTGGGCCTCGGGCAGCGGGTAGACGCCCTCCTGCTCGATCGGGTTCTGCGTCGCCATCACCAGGAACGGATCCGGCACCCGGTGGCTCTCGCCGCCGATCGAGACCTGCCGCTCGCTCATCACCTCCAGCAGCGCCGACTGCACCTTGGCCGGCGCCCGGTTGATCTCGTCGGCGAGCAGGAAGTTGACGAACACCGGGCCCAGCTCGACGTCGAACTTCTCGCTCGACTGCCGGTAGATGCGGGTGCCCATGATGTCGGCGGGCACCAGGTCGGGAGTGAACTGCACGCGGGCGAAGGAGCCGCCGACCACCTTCGCGAGGGTCTCCACCGCGAGGGTCTTCGCGACCCCGGGCACGCCCTCCAGCAGGCAGTGGCCCCGGGCGAGCAGCGCGACGAACATCCGCTCCACCATCCGGTCCTGCCCGACGATCACCCGTTTGATCTCGAACAGCGCCCGCTCCAGCAGGGTCGCGTCCTCGGCCGGCGTGGTCACCGGCTCGGGTGTCTCCGGGCCCGTCCCGTTCGGCGTCGGGGCGTCGGGCGTGGTCGGCTGGGCCACCGGTCCTCCACAGCATGATCGGTTGTCGCGCGGCGTGGTGCGTATCAAGACTCGCATGCCCGGCTGAGTGCCGAGGTGGGGAGAAGGCGTTTTTCGCCGCGCCGTCCCCCGCAGCCGCGTCGCGGGTCCGCCACGCCGTCCCGAGGTGCGGAATCGCCGGTCGCGGCTGGACACGTACCGGCCCGGCGCGTGTAGCATTCACCCCGTCGCCGGGCGGCTCCCCCCGTGGCCGCCCGGCGCTCAAACTTTCCCGGTGCCGCCGTCCTAGACTGGCCGTGATGAGCGCCCCCTTCCCCGCCGACGAGCCGCTGATCTGCTCGTCCCGCGGCTGCCGAGCCCCCGCCGACTGGGCGCTGAAATGGAACAATCCCCGGCTGCACGACGCCGAACGGCGCAAGACCTGGCTGGCCTGCGCCGAGCACCGCAGCACCCTCGCCGACTTCCTCGACGCCCGCGGCTTCCTGCGGGAGGTCGTAGCGGCGCCCGGATCGCCTACGCTCGAAGGGTGAGCGCGCACAACGGACTTCCCCGGTGAGTGGTGACGGGTCCGCCGGCCCGCCACCGGCGCCGCCCCTCCCGCCGGCGGGCCCTCTGGAGCCGTGGCCGGACACCGTCCGCTGGCAGTCGATCTCGGCCGACCAGATCTGGGTGGAACTGATCCGTCTGGGTACGGTGCTGATCGTCCTCGCCCTCGGACTGGCCGTCAGCTGGGCGGTCAGCGGCAGCGGGTTCCTCGGCGCGGCGGTCGGCGTGGTGCTGCTGTTCGGCGTCCTGCGGAGTGTGACGATCGTCCGCGCCGTACGGGCCTGGGGCTACGCGGAGCGGGAGGACGACCTGCTGGTCCGGCACGGGCTGCTGGTACGCCGGCTCTCCATCGTGCCGTACGCCCGGATGCAGTTCGTCGACGTCAGCGCCGGGCCGCTGGAACGCGCGTTCGGGCTGGCCACCGTGCAACTGCACACGGCCGCGGCGGCGAGCGACGCCCGGGTGCCGGGGCTGCGCCCGGCGGAGGCGTCGCGGCTGCGCGACCGGCTCACCGCGCTGGGCGAGGACCGGGCGGAGGGCCTGTGAGCGACCCGGCCGCCCGGGGCACGGACCGTCCCGGGCCGCCCCCGGCCGAGCCCTCCGTCCCACCGGAGCCGGCCGGACCCGTCGTCCCACCGGAGCCGGCCAGGGCCGTCGCTCCGCCCGAGACGGTCGGGCCCCACGTTCCGTTCGAGACGACCGGGCGCCCCGTCCCACCGGAGACGGCCGGGCCCACCGTCCCACCGGGGACGGCGTGGCCGGGCGGGCCCGCCGGGCCCCCGGCGGGCGGCGAACCGCGCCAGCGGCTGCACCCGCTCAGCCCCGCCCTGCACGGCGCCAAGTCCCTGGTCGTGGTGATCGCCGGCCTGTCCTGGTCGACGCTGTCGCGGGTCGGCTTCGGCTGGTTCGCCCTGATGGCGGTCGTACTGGCGCTGGGCGCCACCGTGCTGGCGGTGGTCAGCTGGTATTACACCGGCTACCAGGTGGTGGGCCGCGAGCTGCGGGTGCACGAGGGGCTCCTCTGGCGGCGCACCCGGGCGATCCCGCTGGAGCGGCTCCAGGCCGTCGAGGTCGTCCGCCCGCTGCTCGCCCAGCTCACCGGCCTGGCCGAGCTGCGGCTGGAGGTGGTGGGCGGGGGCAAGACGGAGGCGCCGCTGGCCTACCTGAGCGTCGCCGAGGCGACCGCGCTGCGCCAGCGGCTGCTCGCCCTGGCCGGCCGGGTCGCGGCCGAGGCGAACGCGCCGCCGCCGGCCGGGGTGGCCGCGGGCCCGCCCGGGACGCCGGCACCACCGCCCGGCCGGCCGCTGCACGCCGTGTCGAACAACGACCTGCTGGTCAGCCAACTGTTGACCCCGCAGGCGTTCATGATCCCGTTCGGCGTCGCGTTCATCGTGGCGCAGTTCCTCTCCGAGGACTCCTGGTCGTTCATCGCGGTGGCGAGCACCCTCACCGCCATGGCGGGGGTGCTGCTGCAACCCGTACGGCGGGTGCTGGACGACTGGAACTTCCGGCTCGCCCGGGACGAGGGCACGCTGCGGATCCACAACGGGCTGCTGGAGACCCGCGCGCAGACGGTGCCGCTGGACCGGGTGCAGACCGTCGGCGTGACCTGGCCGTTGCTGTGGCGGGTCAAGGGCTGGCTGCGGCTGCGGCTGGAGGTGGCGGGCTACTCCGCCGGCGAGGCGGACGAGCGCAACCGGCCCGACCGGCTGCTCCCCGTCGGTGACGTCGCCACCGGCGAGGCGATCGTGGCCGAGGTGCTGCCCGGCGTACGGCTGGCCGCGCTGCCGCTGACCCCGCCGCCGGCGCGGGCCCGCTGGCTCAATCCGCTGAGCCGGGGCGTGCTCGGCGCCGGGCTCGACGCCCGGGTCTTCGCCGTCCGCTCCGGCCTGCTCACCCGTCAGGTGGCGCTCGTGCCGTACGCCCGGATCCAGAGCGTGCGGGTCGTGCAGGGCCCGGCGCAGCGGCGGCTGCGGCTGGCGACGGTGCACGCCGACACCGCCGGCGGCGCCGGCGCGGCTGCCCACGACCGGGACCTCGCCGAGGCGTGGGCCCTGGCGGCGGAGCTGACGGCCCGCGCGCGCACCGCCCGCCGGGCGGGCTGATCCCCGCCGGCGGCGGTCAGCGGTCCGCCGTCACCGGCGGCGGCTCGGCGGCGGCCGGCGGGTCGGTCGGCGCGGGATCGGTCGGCGCGGGATCGGGCTCCGCCGGGGTCCGGCGGGCCTTGCGGGCCGCCCACCAGCGCTCCGCCAGGCCGACCGCCAGGAAGGTCATCCCGACGTACGCCCAGCCGACCAGCACGTCGATCACGTAGTGCTCGCCGGAGTAGACCAGGGTGAACGTCATCGCCAGCGGGTACGCCAGCAGCAGCGGCCACCAGCGGCGGCGGGTCTGCCGCAGGAAGAACAGCACCACGAACAGCGCGAACGCGGTGTGCAGCGACGGCATCGCGGCCACCGGGTTGGAGGCGATCTGACCGGCGTTGAGCAGGTTGCCGGCGCCGTGCATGCCGAACGCCTTCCAGCCGCGCGTGGAGATGCGGGCGACCTCCTCCAGCAGCCCGTTCTGCGCCGCCCACCAGGGCGGGGCGGCCGGGTAGAGGAAGTAGGTGACCAGGCCGGTGGCGCACAGGAAGCCCCAGCGGCGCATGAAGGCCGCCCACCGCCCCCGGTCACGCAGCCAGAGCACCGCCGCGGCGGCCAGCGCCACCACGAAGTGCGAGAAGTAGACCCAGCTGACGGCGACGTCCCACCAGTGCACCTCGGGCCGGTAGAGGTGCTCCTGGAGCCAGGTCGTGGGCACCTGCCCGCCCGTCGCCCAGCCGAACATCACCCGGTCGGCGACGATCAACTCGTACGCGTGCGGGGTGGCGCCGTTGTCGGCGAAGCCCCGCGACAGGTTGTAGACGGCGAGCAGCAGCACCACCGGCACCCAGTCCCGCGCGAAGCGCAGGTGACTGCGCCACGGTCGGCTGCTGTTCCAGGCGATCGTGCCCGCCCAGATCCACAGGAACGCGTACGCCGGGTCGGTCGGCAGGCCGATGCCGAGCCAGCCGGCGACGAAGGCGACTCCCCACACCGTCATCGCGACCACACGGCGACGCCCCCCGTCGGGCGAGGCGGGCGGCTCGGTCGGGGCGGGGGGCTGGGGGTCGGTGGAGACAGACATCGCGGTCAAGGTTAACGGCGCGGAGGGCATCGACCGACGCCGCCACCCGCCGGTGCGTCTCGTCTAGGCTTCGGCCATGCAGGAGCAGCCGGAGCCCGCGCTGACCCCGGGCCTGACCGCCCAGGTCGAGCTGACCGTCGCCGACACCGACACCGCCCAGGCCCTCGGGTCCGGGGACGTGCCCGTCCTCGGCACGCCCCGCGTGGTCGCCCTCGCCGAGGCCGCCACGGTGGCGGCCACCGTCACCGGGCTGCCGGCCGGCTCGACGACCGTGGGCACCCGGGTCGAGCTCGACCACCGCGCGGCCACGCCGGTGGGGCGCACCGTGGTGGCGCGGGCGCGGCTGACCGAGGTCGAGGGGCGGCGGCTGCGTTTCGAGGTGGTCGTCAGCGACGGCGACGACACGGTCGCCGAGGGCCGGGTGGACCGGGTGCTGGTCGACCGGCAGCGCTTCGTGGAACGCGCCGCGCGGTCGTCGTGACCGCCCGCTTCGTGGCGGTCGCCGACGGGGTGCACGTGCTGCGCGAGCCGCTGCTGCACGTCAACGTCACCCTCGTCGTCGGCGACGGGGCCGCGCTGGTCGTCGACACGCTCTCCACCGCCGGGCAGGCCGCCGCGCTGGCCGCCGCCGTCCGGGCGGTCACCGCCGCCGACCTGACGGTGGTGAACACCCACCACCACTTCGACCACTGCTTCGGCAACGCGACCCTCGCCGCCGACCCGCCCCGCCCGGTGTACGCGCACGAGGCCGCCGCCGAGGCGATGCGCCAGCCGGACCGGCTGCGCCGGGAGGCGTACGAGGAGATGCGCGGCGAGCATCCCGCGCTGGCCGGGGAGCTGGTCGGCACCGTGGTGCTGGCGCCCACGCACACCGTACGGGGCGAGACGGTGCTCGACGTGGGCGGCCGGCGGGTGGTGCTGCGCCACCCCGGTCGGGGGCACACCGCCGGTGACCTGGTGGTGCACGTGCCGGACGCCGACGTGCTGGTCGCCGGGGACCTGGTGGAGCAGAGCGGCCCGCCCGCGTTCGAGGAGTCGTACCCGTTGCGGTGGCCCGACGCGGTGGCGGAGCTGCTGCGGCTGACCACCCCGGCCACCGTGGTCGTGCCGGGGCACGGCGAGCCGGTCGACGTCGGGTTCGTCCGCGCCCAGCACGCCGAACTCGTCGAGCTGGCCCGGCTCATCCGCGCCGGGCACGCCGGCGGGGCCCCGCCCGAGCGCGTCGCCGCCGAGGCGCCCTTCGGCGCCCGCGCCGCCCTGCACGCGGTCCGGCGCGGCTACGCCGAACTCGACGGCACCGCCTGACGCACCACCGTCCGCGCCCACCGGCCCGGTCGAACCCGACAGGCCCGGCGGAAGCGCCGAACGACCCGGCGCGAGCCCGTGGCGGGCGAGGCCGCGAACAGAAGGGCGGTCAGCGGGCGAAGCGGGCGGGGGCCGCGAACGGCCTCCGGCGGCCCCGGACGGGCAGGGCGTGGGAGGGGCGGTCAGCCGGCGAAGCGGGCGAGGACCTCGGCGCGGGTGGGCATGGCGGTCGCGCCGCCGGGCGACTCGCAGACCAGGCCGGCGACGCGCAGCGCGAACGCCACCCGCTCCGGCCAGGCCGCCGGGTCGGTGGGCGCGCCGTCGACCAGCAGGTCCGCCACCAGCGCGCCCATCACCGAGTCGCCGGCGCCGGTGGCGTCCACCGGGTCGACCTTCGGCGCGGGTACGCGTACCGGATCGGTGCCGGCGGCGGCGAGCACCGCGCCGGCGGCGCCGAGGGTGACCACGACGGTCCCCGCGCCGAGTTCCCGCAGGTACGCCGCCACGCCCTCCTCCGGCTCACCGGGGTAGAGCAGCTGCGCGTCGGCGGCGCTGAGCTTGACGAGGTGGGCGCCGGCGGCGAACTCGGCCACCACCTCGCGCAGCCCGGCCAGCGCGGCCGGGCCGTCGAGCAGCCGGGGGCGGACGTTCGGGTCGAAGACCCGCAGCCCGGAGGCGAGCCCCCAGGCCCGGCGCGCGGCGGCCAGCACCGGCGGCTGGAGCAGCACGATCGACCCGCAGTAGACGACGTCGGCGCCCGCCACCAGGTCGGCGTCGAGGTCGTCGGGGCCGAGCAGGCCGTAGGAGGGCGGCTCGCCGTAGAACCGGAAGTCGGGCTCGACGCCGGCGAAGGTGGCCACCGCCAACGCGGTCGGGGCGGGGACGGTGACCGCCCCGGCCAGGCCGACGCCCGCCCGCGTCAGGAAGGCACGGATCCGCCCGGCCAGCACGTCGTCGCCGAGCGACCCGACGAACTGCACCGCACCGCCGAGCCGGGCCACGGCGACCGCCACGTTCAGCGGCCCGCCGCCGACGGCCTGCCGGTAGACCGGCTCCCCGTCGCGCTCGGTGTCGAGCAGGTCGACCAGTGCCTCGCCGAGCACCACCGCGTATCCCATTCCGGCCTCCGTCCACGGCGCGCGCCGAACGATCTTGTCGTACCAGCCTGGCACAGTCGGACGCCATGACGAGCGCTGAAGCCACGGTATCGGCCTACTGGGCGGCGTTGGAGGCACGGGACTGGGCGGCCCTCGGCCGGCTGCTCGCCGACGACATGGTCTACCACCTGCCGCAGACCCGCGAGCGGATCGTGGGCCGGGAGTCGTTCCTGCGTTTCAACCAGGAGTACCCCGACGGCTGGCATCTCACGGTGACCCGCTCGGTCGCCTCAGGCCGGCACGCCGCCACCTGGATCACCTGCGCGCACGCGGGCGAGGAGCTTCCCGCCACGAGCTTCCTCGACCTCGACGACGCCGGTCTCGTCCGCGAGATCACCGAGTTCTGGCCGGAACCCTACGCGCCGCCGCCCGGCCGGGAGCATCTCGTCGAGCGCTACTGACACATCGAGCAACGGCTATTGCGCGTCGTCGCCGTCCCATGGTGGGATGGCGCTTGCCGGGCGGTACGGGGGCTGCCGTGCCGCCGGCGCCGGGGTTCACCACGCGAGGGCACCCGGCCCGCGAGTCGGGCCGCTGACGGCGCACGTCCGCCGGCCGTCCGCGCCGGGGCACGTCCGCCACGACCGTCTTGTCCGCGTCGCAGCGGGGCGGGCCGGCGCTGCCACCCCGCGCGTTGCCCGTGGGACTTCCGCGTCCCACGAGTGAGGAGAACCCGTGTCCCACCGATCGCGTACCGCCGCGTTGCTCACCGCGGCCGCGACCCTTCTCGTGGGCGCCGTCGCCCTGACGGCGGGGCCCGACCCCGCCGCCGCGCACGGTGCCGCCATGGCTCCCGGCAGTCGGACCTTCCTCTGCTGGAAGGACGGCCTGTCCCCCACCGGCGAGATCAAGCCGAACAACCCCGCCTGCTCCGCCGCCGTGGCCCAGAGCGGGGCCAACTCGCTCTACAACTGGTTCAGCGTGCTGCGCTCCGACGCGGGCGGCCGGACCGTCGGCTTCATCCCGGACGGCAAGCTGTGCAGCGGCGGCAACACCGGCTTCGCCGGCTACGACCTGGCCCGCACCGACTGGCCGCTGACCCACCTGACCGCCGGGGCGCAGATGGAGTTCCGGTACAGCAACTGGGCCCACCACCCCGGCACGTTCTACTTCTACGTGACGAAGGACAGTTGGAGCCCCACCCGCCCGCTGGCCTGGAGCGACCTGGAGGAGCAGCCGTTCCTGACGGTGACCAACCCGCCGCAGCGCGGCTCGGTCGGCACCAACGACGGGCACTACTACTTCAGCGGCAACCTGCCGACCAACAAGAGCGGCCGGCACATCATCTACTCGCGCTGGGTCCGCTCCGACAGCCAGGAGAACTTCTTCGGCTGCTCGGACGTCACCTTCGACGGCGGCAACGGCGAGGTGACCGGTGTCGGCCCCGGCGGCACGCCGCCGCCCAACCCGACGACCCCGCCGCCCAACCCCACCACGCCGCCGCCGAACCCGACGACTCCCCCGCCGAACCCGACCACGCCGCCGCCGCACAGCGGTGACTGCATGGCGGTCTACAAGGTGGTCGGCTCCTGGAACGGCGGCTTCCAGGGCGAGGTCATGATCATGAATCACAGCTCGTCGACGTGGTCGGGCTGGACGGCCAACTGGACGTGGCCCAGCGGGCAGAGCATCAACAGCCTGTGGAGCGGCACGCTGAGCACATCCGGCTCCGCGGTCACCGTGACCAACGTGCCCTACAACGGCACGATCGCCCCGGAGGGCACCACGACCTTCGGCTTCGTCGCCACCACCAACGGCACCAACGCCCTGCCCACGGTCACCTGCTCCGGCCGCTGACCCCTCGGCTGCGGCGAAACGGACAGGAGGTTCGCGTCCCCGGGAACTGCTGGGGACGCGAACCTCCCGGTCGACGAGGGCCCGCCCGGGCTGGTCAGCACGACCGGCCCGGGTGGGGCGGGCGGTCAGCGGACCATGGAACCGACCACGGGCTTGGTGAGCAGGGCGGACTGGTTGCGCTGGATGCCCGGGTCGAGGGTCTTGGCGACGAAGATGGCGTGCCAGATGCAGAAGATCAGCACCGTCCACACCTTGCGGGAGTGGTCGGCCTCCTCCCGCTTGTGCTCCTCCAGCAGCCGCATCGCGTACGACAGGTCGAGCAGGTCACCGGCGCCGGAGGTGGACAGCACGTGCCGGGCCCACTCGTACATCTCGCCGCGCAGCCACACCCGGGTGGGCGTCGGGAAGCCGAGCTTCCTACGGTTGACGATGGCCGGGGGCACCACACCCTGGAGCGCCTGGCGCATCGCGTACTTGGTGGCGTCGGAGCGGGGCGGGAGCTTGAGGTCCACGGGGATCCGCGACGCCACGTCGAAGACCGCCCGGTCCAGGAAGGGCACCCGCACCTCCAGCGAGTGCGCCATCGAGATCCGGTCGGCCTTGACGAGGATGTCCCCGCGCAGCCAGGTGTAGAGGTCGACGTACTGCATCTTGGTGACGTCGTCGAGCTCGGTGCACTCGGCGTAGATGGGCGCGGTGACGTCGGTGTAGCGGACCGAGGGGTCGTAGCGGCGCAGCAGCTGCTGCTTCTCCTCCTCGGTGAACATCCGGGCGTTGCCGTAGTAGCGCTGCTCGATGGGGGTGGTGCCGCGCTCCAGGAAGCTCTTGCCCTTCACCCCCTGCGGGATGGCCTTGGAGACCGCCCGCAGCCCCTTCTGCACCCCGTCGGGCAGCCCGTTGACCGAACTCAACGACAGCGGCTCGCGGTAGATGGTGTAGCCGCCGAAGAACTCGTCGGCGCCCTCGCCGGAGAGCACCACGGTGACGTGCTCGGCGGCCTTCTTGGCCACGAAGTAGAGGGGCACCAGGGCCGGGTCGGCGACCGGGTCGTCCAGGTGCCAGACGATCTTCGGCAGCGCCTCGATCATGTCGTACGGCCCGATCTTGGTCGGGATGGTCGTCACGTCGAGGTGGCGGGCCGAGTCCTGGGCGACGTCGATCTCCGAGTAGCCCGGGACGTCGTAGCCGACGGTGAAGGTGAGGATGTTCGGGTTGAACTCCCGGGCCAGGGCGACCACGGCGGTCGAGTCGATGCCGCTGGAGAGGAACGAGCCGACCGGCACGTCGGAGCGCATGTGCATCCGGACGCTCTCCCGCAGCGTCTCCCGGATCTCGTGGTAGAGCCGCTGCTCGTCGTCGACCGGGGTGGGCCGGAACACCGGCCGGTACCACCGGCGCACGTCGATCCGCCCGCCCGGCGTCCAGGTGAGGTACTCGCCGGAGCCGATCCGACTGATGCCCTTGTGCAGGGTGCCGGGCTCGGGCACGTACTGGAGGGTCAGGTAGTGGCTGAGGTTGGCCGTGTCGATGCCGGCGTCGCCCTGGTAGTTGGAGTGGGCGAAGGGCAGCAGCGCCTTCTTCTCCGAGGCCAGGTAGAGGCCGTCGGCGGTCTCCAGGTAGTGCAGCGGCTTGATGCCGAAGTAGTCCCGGCCACCGAACGCGCGGCGCTCCTGCCGGTCCCAGATGACGAAGGCGAACATGCCCCGCAGCCGGGTGAGCACCTGCTCGCCCCAGAAGTGGTAGCCGGCGACGATCACCTCGCCGTCACCGGCGGTGGCGAACTGCGCGCCGAAGTCCCGCATCAGCTCCTGGCGCAGCTCGATGTAGTTGTAGATCTCGCCGTTGAAGGTGAGCAGGTAGCGCCCGTTCGCGTAGGACAGGGGCTCTTGGCTGGAGGCTACGTCGATGATCGCCAACCGCTTGTGGGCGAACACCCCGTCCGCGTACCGGCCGGAGGCGTCGCCGACCACCTCGACACCGGTCTCATCCGGTCCGCGGTGGTGCAGGCATTCCAACGCCCCGGCGATGTTGTCGCGGTGGGCGGCGGCGTCGCCGCGCGCACTGAAGAAGGCCAGGAGTCCGCACATGGTCGCCATCTTTCCACGCGGCCCGAGCGGGCGTCGCGGCACCGCTGGGCTCGCCCCCGCGACGACGTCGTACGCCGCCCGGACCGCGTACGGAGCGGCCGGCGGGCGACGCGAACGGGTGGTATCCGTCGCCCAGGGCACGTCCCACCCTCCCGTACCGATCGGCCTCCGAGGCCGCGCGGTACCGTCTGACCTGCGACGATGCGGAGGGGGCGGAGCATGACCGAGGGGCGTACCGGCAGCAGGCCGACGGACGGCACCGAGTCACACGACCCGGACTTCCCCGAGGCGTTCCTGGCGTTCATGCGGCAGGGCTGGCGGGACACCACCCTGCCGGTCGGCCCGCGACCGGAGGTGCCGAACTACGCCAAGCGGCGCGCCGCGCTCTCGGCGGCCTTTCCGGGCGAGACCCTCGTCATCCCGACCGGCGGTGAGAAGGTACGCGCCAACGACACCGCCCACCCGTTCCGGCCGGGCAGCGACTTCGCCTACCTCACCGGCGACCACGACCCGGACGGGGTGCTCGTGCTGCGGCCGAACGGGTCGGGCCACGACGCCACGCTGTACATGCGTCCCCGGTCGTCGCGGCTGACCGACGAGTTCTTCCGCAGCCGCCACGGCGAGCTGTGGGTGGGCCGGCGGCACACCCTGGCCGAGAAGTCGACCGAGCTGGGCCTGCCCACGGCGGACCTGACCGAGCTGGACGCGACGCTGGCCGACCTGGCGCCGGGCCGCACCCGGGTGCTGCGCGGTTTCGACGCCCGGGTGGACTCGGCCGTGCGTCCGTACGACGGGCCCCGCGCCGAGGGCCAGCCCACCCGTGACCGGGAGCTGGCAATCGCCGTCTCGGAGCTGAAGCTGGTCAAGGACGAGTGGGAGATCGCCCAGCTCCAGGAGGCGGTCGACGCCACCGTGCGGGGCTTCGAGGACGTGGCCCGGGCCCTGCCGGCGGACCGGGGCGTCTCGGAGCGCCTGCTGGAGGGGATCTTCGCGCTGCGCGCGCGGCACGACGGCAACGACGTCGGCTACGGCTCGATCGTCGGGGCGGGCGAGCACGCCACGATCCTGCACTGGGTGCACAACCACGGCAGGACGCGACCGGGCGAGCTGCTGTTGATGGACATGGGCGTGGAGAACCGCAGCCTCTACACGGCCGACGTCACGCGGGTGCTGCCGGTCGACGGGCGGTTCACCCCGCTTCAGCGCCAGGTCTACGACGCCGTGTACGCCGCGCAGCAGGCCGGCATCGACGCCATCCGGCCCGGCGTGGCGTTCCGGGAGGTCCACCTGACGTCGATGCGGGTGCTCGCCGAGGCGCTGTCCGACCTGGGTCTGCTGCCGGTGAGCGTCGACGAGGCCATGGACGGGGAGTCGACGGTGTACCGGCGCTGGACGCTGCACGGCACCAGCCACATGCTCGGCATCGACGTGCACGACTGCGCGAACGCCCGCAAGGAGAAGTACCGGGACGGCACGCTGGGCGAGGGCTACGTGCTCACCGTCGAGCCGGGCCTCTACTTCCAGCCGGAGGACGATCTGGTCCCCGAGGAGCTGCGCGGCATCGGCGTACGGATCGAGGACGACATCCTGGTCACCGCCACCGGCGCCCGCAACCTCTCCGCCGGGCTGCCGCGCGCCGCCGACGAGGTGGAGACCTGGCTGGCCGAGCAGCGCGAGGCGGGCCCGCGCCTACCGGACTGATTCCCCGGGGTACGACCACGACGGGCCCCGCCGCCGGTCGCGACGTCCGCACGTCGACGCGCCGGTGGCGGGGCCCGTCGACGTTCACGCTGCTCACCCACTTCCTGCCCGGACCCGGCGGCTTGCCGCACAGTGCCCTAAGTGAGGTGAATGCGGGGTTTTCTCAGATTAACGCCTCTCGCGAGGATCCTTCTCATACGGTGGCTATCAGAGGCTGCAAACCCATTTGTAGCTGGTCGCGCCGCTTCGGGTGGTGCGACCCCGTCTGGCAGCAGGAAAGGGCGGAAGGCTCTGATGTCCAACGAAGCAACGACTCCCGACGGTGGCGCTCCCATGAGCGCACCGACCCGAGGGCGGCGCAAACTCTGGGTGGCTGCGGGCATCGCCGGACTGACCGGCGCGGTCGGCCTGGCGGCACTGGGCGGCCTGGCCGCCCGCGATGACAAGCCCGGCGGCGCGGACCGGTTGTCGGACGCGCAGTCGTCGACCTTGAAGCAGAACGTCAGCGACGCCGGCACGGCCGACCCGGGCTCCGGCGAGAAGGACGACAAGGAGAGCGGCCAGGACGCCCGCGACGGCCAGGAGGACTGGCAGGGCAAGGACCGTGAGGACTGGCAGGGCAAGGACGGCAAGGACGACCGCGAGGGCCGCGAGGGCCGCGAGGGCCGCGACGGTCGTGAGGGCCGCGACGCCAAGGAGGTCCCGTGTGACACCGACGTGCTGGTCGAGGCGGTGAACAGGGCCATCGAGGACAACGGCGGCACGTTCAAGCTCGCCAAGGACTGCACCTACAAGTTCACCGAGGAGACCGGGAACAACGCCTTCCCCGTCGTCGACCAGCGGATCACGATCCTCGGCAACAACTCCACGTTCTTCCACGACGGCACCGCACTGTTCCGCTTCTTCGAAGTCGCCTCCGGCGGCAACCTGACACTCAAGGACCTCACCCTCAAGGGCGGCCAGATCACCGCGCCCCCGCCACCACCAAGCACCGCCAACGGCGGCGCCCTGCTGGTCCAGGAAGGCGGCGAGGCCACCCTGAAGCACACCAAGCTCATCGACAACCGCGCCACCGGCGTCGGCACCCAGGGCAACGGCGGCGCCATCGCCAACTTCGGCACGGTCGAGATCGACAAGAGCGTCCTCGCCAACAACCACGCCCGCGGCGTCGGCAACGGCGGCAACGGCGGCGCCATCTACAACGAAGGCGCACTCACCGTCCACGACACCCGCATCGACAACAACACCGCCACCGGCAACAGCGCCGTCAGCGGCAACGGCGGCGGCATCGCCAACGAGGACGACGGCATCGCCACCATCGCCTACAGCCAGATCACCAACAACAAGGCCAGCAACGACGGCGGCGGCATCCACAGCGAAGACGACGCCCGACTCACCGTCACCCGCACCAAGATCGCCCACAACACCGCGTGCGACGACGGCGGCGGCATCCACAACGACGGCGACTCCACCATGCTGCTCGAATACGTCATCGTCACCGGAAACAAGGCCACCGACGACGGCGGCGGCGTCTTCCACGACAGCGACAACATCGCCACCATCCGACACACCGTCTTCACCGACAACACCGCCGGCGACAACGGCGGCGGCCTCTACAACGGCGAAACCCTGAACCTGCACGACAGCGAGTTCAAGGACAACCACGCCGAACAGGGCGGCGCCATCTACAACAACAACAACGCCACCCTCACCATCCGCAACAGCAAGATCGTCGGCAACTTCGCCGCCGAAACCGCCGGCGCGGGCGGCATCTTCAACGCCAACAACGCCACCGTCAACCTCGACAACAAGACCATCATCAAGAAGAACGAACCCCGCAACTGCACCAACGTCCCCGGCTGCGCCAACTGAGCCACCACATAACGAAGGGATCCCTTCCCCCGGACACGAGGGAAGGGATCCCTTCCGTGCGGGCACCGACCCACCTCGGGTGGTGAGTGCCAGCCTGCCGGGGTTCCGGACCGGTTGCGGCGACACGTGGCGCAGGCCGACCGGTTCGGCACGACTGGGCGGTCCCACTCCCGGCCGTCCGAACCGTCCCGTGCCGACCCTCTCCACCCCTAACGTGGGTTCCTTTCGGATATGGCCGTGAAGAGAAAAAGATTCTCATACGGTGGTCCTCAGTAGCTACAACCGATTTGTAGCCAGGGCAGCCCGCGGTGGCGGAGCGGCCCTGTCTGGTACGAGGAGAGAGCAGAGAGCTCCGATGTCCAACTACCTTCGCAAGAACGCCGAGAACACCGCGCCGAAGAGCCGGCGCAAGCTGTGGCTCGCCACTGGCGTCGCCGGGCTGACCGGCGTGGTCAGCCTCGCCGGCGTCGCCGCCGCGAGCAGCGCGGGCGCCGTCGGGGTCGACCGTCTCCCGGACCTGAAGTGGTCCACGGCCGAGCAGGTCGCCCAGGACGACGCCGCCGGTCGCGACGACCGTGCGGGCGAGACCGGCAAGGAGCGGGAAGGGCAGGACGCCCGCGGCCAGCACGACTGGCAGGACAAGGACTGGCAGGGCAAGGACCGTGAGGACTGGCAGGGCAAGGACGACCGCGAGGGCCGCGAGGGCCGCGAGGGCCGCGACGGTCGTGAGGGCCGCGACGCCAAGGAGGTCCCGTGTGACACCGACGTGCTGGTCGAGGCGGTGAACAGGGCCATCGAGGACAACGGCGGCACGTTCAAGCTCGCCAAGGACTGCACCTACAAGTTCACCGAGGAGACCGGGAACAACGCCTTCCCCGTCGTCGACCAGCGGATCACGATCCTCGGCAACAACTCCACGTTCTTCCACGACGGCACCGCACTGTTCCGCTTCTTCGAAGTCGCCTCCGGCGGCAACCTGACACTCAAGGACCTCACCCTCAAGGGCGGCCAGATCACCGCGCCCCCGCCACCACCAAGCACCGCCAACGGCGGCGCCCTGCTGGTCCAGGAAGGCGGCGAGGCCACCCTGAAGCACACCAAGCTCATCGACAACCGCGCCACCGGCGTCGGCACCCAGGGCAACGGCGGCGCCATCGCCAACTTCGGCACGGTCGAGATCGACAAGAGCGTCCTCGCCAACAACCACGCCCGCGGCGTCGGCAACGGCGGCAACGGCGGCGCCATCTACAACGAAGGCGCACTCACCGTCCACGACACCCGCATCGACAACAACACCGCCACCGGCAACAGCGCCGTCAGCGGCAACGGCGGCGGCATCGCCAACGAGGACGACGGCAGCGCCCCCATCGCCTACAGCCAGATCACCAACAACAAGGCCAGCAACGACGGCGGCGGCATCCACAGCGAAGACGACGCCCGACTCACCGTCACCCGCACCAAGATCGCCCACAACACCGCGTGCGACGACGGCGGCGGCATCCACAACGACGGCGACTCCACCATGCTGCTCGAATACGTCATCGTCACCGGAAACAAGGCCACCGACGACGGCGGCGGCGTCTTCCACGACAGCGACAACATCGCCACCATCCGACACACCGTCTTCACCGACAACACCGCCGGCGACAACGGCGGCGGCCTCTACAACGGCGAAACCCTGAACCTGCACGACAGCGAGTTCAAGGACAACCACGCCGAACAGGGCGGCGCCATCTACAACAACAACAACGCCACCCTCACCATCCGCAACAGCAAGATCGTCGGCAACTTCGCCGCCGAAACCGCCGGCGCGGGCGGCATCTTCAACGCCAACAACGCCACCGTCAACCTCGACAACAAGACCATCATCAAGAAGAACGAACCCCGCAACTGCACCAACGTCCCCGGCTGCGCCAACTGACGACAGTCACCCGGCATCAGCTGGAACGGCACCGGCTGACGCAGAGGACGGTCCGGCCCCCTTCCGCAGAGCGGAAGGGGGCCGGACACGTGTGACACCTACTACCGCTGCACGAAGACCGCCACGCTGCGGGCCGGCACGGTGAACGTGCCGCTGGCCCGGTCGAAGGAGGCCGTCCGCAGCACCTCGTCGGCCGAGGTACGCAGCACCGGGTGCAGCGCCACGTCCGCCCCGCGCAGCCCGGTCAGCCGCTGCGTCGCCGTCTCCGGTGTGGCGTTGAAGACCACCGTGACCGACTTCCACCGTCCGTCGAGGCCCCGAGCGTCCAGCGTCATGGTGAGCACGCCCGGGGTCTCCCCCGCGCCGGAGAGCGGGAAGGCGACCCGGTTCTGCACCTGCTCGGCCGTGGTCAGCCCGAAGACCGGCGAGGAGCGGCGGATCTCCAGCAGCTCGGCGTAGCGGGCGCCGGCCAGGTTGATCGCGGCGCAGTCCGGGACCAGCGCCGGGTCGGCCAGCAGCGGCTTGGCGTACGGCCACTTGTCCCGGTTGTCCTGCTCGGGCGGCAGGCCGGCGCCGAAGCCGTTGCCCTGGGCGCAGTCCCAGCGGATCTGGTTGAACCAGTCACCCGAGTTGTACGAGTTACGGTCCAGCGACTTCGAGCGCAGCCGTTCGGTGCCGGTGGTGACGAACCCGGGCCCCTGCCCCATCACCACCGTGCCCAGCGCCAGCACCTGCATCCGGGCCCGGTCCGCCGCCGGGGTGTCCTGCGGCAGCTTGTACGCCAGCGCGTCGTACAGGATCTCGTTGTCGTGCGCGTCGACGTAGGTGACCGCCTCCCCCGGCGCGGCGGTGTAGCCGGCGGGCGAGCCGTTGTAGTCGACCTGCGCGCCGGTCACCCGCCGGCCCGACGAGTCGGTGAAGCGGTAGCCGCGCAGGTTGCCGGTCAGCCCCACCTTGATCAGGTCGTGCTGGTGCAGCAGGCGGGCCCGCTGCTCGGCCGTGGACCCGTTCACGGCGTCGCCGTTGGGGTCGGTGAACAGGCCGGAGGCGAAACCCTGCACCCGGGGGTTGGCGTCGAACGGCCCGCCCCCGCGTACCGCGTCGCGCAGCCGGTCGTTGAAGGTGCCGATCCCGGTGCCGGCCATGTTGGCCTGGGTGGCCTGCGTGAACCGGGCGTCGTCGGCGACCTCGCCGAAGTTCCAGCCCTCGCCGTAGAGCAGGATCTTCTTCCCGTCCACGCCGTCGCGGGCGACGGTCAGCGCGTCGAGCGCCGCGCGTACGGCCAGGATGTTCGCCTTCGGGTGGTGGCCCATCAGGTCGAACCGGAAGCCGTCCACCTTGTACGCCCGGGCCCAGGTGACCAGCGAGTCCACGACGAGCTTGCCCATCATGGCGTGCTCCGGGGCGGTGTTGGCGCAGCAGGTCGAGGTGGCGACGCTGCCGTCGTCCAGCAACCGGTGGTAGTAGCCGGGCACGATCTGGTCGAGCACCGACTTCGGATCGGCACCCGACGCCGAGGTGTGGTTGTAGACGACGTCCATCACCACGCGCAGCCCCGCGCCGTTGACGCCGGCCACCATCTGCCGGAACTCCGTGGTCCGCTTCGCCCCGGCCGGGTCGACGGCGTAGCCGCCCTCCGGCACGGTGTAGTGCAGCGGGTCGTACCCCCAGTTGTAGCCGTCGGTGTCCGCGACCGCCGCGACGCACTTCTGCTGCTGCTCGGAGTCCGGCGGCAGCGCGGCCAGGTCGCAGGCCGGCTGCCGCTGGTCGGCACGCCGCTCGGGGATCGTGGCGAAGTCGAACGCGGGCAGCAGGTGCAGGTGGGTGACCCCGGCGTCGCCGAGCGCCTTCAGGTGCCGCATTCCGGCGGTGCCCGGGTCGGTGAAGGCGAGGAAGGTGCCCCGCCGCTCAGCCGGCACGGTGGTGTCGGCGACCGAGAAGTCCCGCACCGACAGCTCGGAGATCTGCACCTTCGTCGACGGCACCGCCGCCGGCTTGCGCAGCTGCGCCCAGCCCGCCGGGGCGAGCGCCGGGTCGGCCAGGTCCACGAGCTGGCTGTGCGTGGAGTCCGGCGCCAACGCCAGCGAGTACGGGTCGGTCACCGAGGCGGTGACCAGCTGCTGCGTCGCCGGCTGCCACGCCTGGACCTGGTACCGGTAGTACCTGTTCCGCCAGTCGCGGGCGCCGCGCACCGACCAGACGCCGGTGCGGTCGTCGCGGCGCATCGCGACGGTCCTCGGCTGCGCGGTGGGCGAGTCGAACAGCTGCAACGACACCTGCCGCGCGGTCGGCGCCCAGAGCGCCAGCGTCGGCACCCCGCCGGTGAAGGTCGGCCCGAGCCGCGCGTCGGTGGCGCGGGCGTAGACGTCGTCGAGCACGCCGGGGATCTGCACGCCGGTCGCGGCGAGCAGGGCGCCCTCGGCGTCGCGCTCGGTCACCAGGAGCTGCCCGCGCAGGGCCGCCGGGACCTTCGCCAGGTCACGCCGGTCGAGCGTGAAGGCGCCGTGCGCCCACAGGTGCGGGAAGTCCGCGCGCTGGGCCTCGGTGAGCCCGTTGCGCCGCGCGGTCAACGGCAGTGTGTCGTACGTCCCGACCAGCTCGCCGTCGACGACGGTGACCCCGCCGGCCGGGGCGGCCACCAGGGCGTACGTCCTGCCGTCGGTGGGCCCGGCCTGCCAGGCCACGGTGGAGCGGTCGATCCAGTGCGCCTTCTGCTTCGTGATGTCGACGTCCCGGGCGGCGCCGGACGCGGTGGACGGCAGCAGCCGTCCGGGCGTGCCGGCGAGCAGCCACACCTCCCGCCCGGCGGCGGCGAAGTCGAGCCGCTGGTCGGTGGGCAGGTCCTTCTCGTCTCCACGGTGGATGATGTAGCTCAGCCCGGTGGCTCCGGCCGCCAGCGGCACCTGGAAGACCGCGCCGAAGGCGTCGATCCGGGCGGGGGCTAGCGGCGTGGCCCAATCCGTCGGGTTGGCGGCGCCGTCCCACACGTGCAGGCCCCAACCGTCGTGGTTGCCGTCGGCGCGGCGGTAGTGGATGAGCGCGGTGCCGTCCGCCACGGGCGGGTCGGGCTCGCCGGTGGCGGCCTGCCGGCTGGGGTAGGTCGCCGGGTCGCCCTGCTTGACCCAGACCTCGCCGGTCTGCGTCACGTCGATCGTCCGGTCCTGTGCCCCGTCCTTGTTCCCGGACTTGTCGACGACCAGGAAGCCGACGGACTTCGCGCCCGGCTTGAGCTTCACCCACGCGAAGCGGCCGTAGGAGTCCTCGCCGACGAACGGCTGCCCCTTGGGCCACTCGGTCGCGTACGCGGGGTCGATGTCGCCCCACGTGTAGAGGCCCCAGTCGTCGTAGCCGCCGGCGGGGCGCTGGTAGTGCACCACCGCCCAGTCGCGGGAGGCGGACTGCGCCGGGGTGCCCACGGTCGCGGTGGACCGGGCGGTCGCCGTACGGCCCTTGCCGTCGCGGACGACCGCCTTGTACTCGATCCGCGTGCCGCCGGCCAGCCCGGTCAGGTCGTGGTGCACCGTGTACGGGGCCGTCTCGGCGCTGCCGAGCAGCGTCCATTTGCCGCCGGCGACCCGGGCGGCGACGGTGACGGTGGCCAGCGGGTTGCCGGTGACCTGGGCGGTGACGGCGGCCCTCGTGGCGACGGGCTCGCCCGGTGCCGGGGCGGTGATCGAGATCCTCGGCGCGGCGTCGGGCGACGCGATCGGCGTGCCGGCGCGGTGCACCACGGCCGACAACGGGGGCACGGTCAGCGTGAGTCTGCCGTCCGCCCCGGCGACCGGGGCGGCCGAGGCGCCGTACACGCCGGTGAAGGTGGCGCCGGCCGACCAGGTGTCCACGGTGACAGTCTGCGCGGTCGCGGCGTTGTTCACCGCGACGACGTACTCGCTGCGCTGCTTCGGGTCGATCCGGGAGAACGCGAAGACGCCGGGGCCGTCGGCGGCGTACCGGGTGACCTGCACGCCGTCGCGCAGGGCCGGGTGCGCCTGGCGCAGCGCGCCCAGCTCGGCGATGGCCCGGTACAGCGGGTGGCCGCGGTCGAACTGGTCGCTGGCGTGGGTGCGGTCGGTGCCGAGCAGGTCGTCGTCGAGGTAGTCGGGGGTCTTCGAGGCGAACATGTCCTGCCGGGCGTCCTTGTCGCCGCCCGGGCCGGTGAAGCCCTGCTCGTCGCCGGAGTAGATCACCGGCTGGCCGCGGGTGAGGAACATCAGCTCGTGGGCGAGCCGGTCGCGGCGCAGGTGGGTGGCCGGGTCGGTGCCGCCACCGGCGATGAACGAGCCGATCCGGCCCATGTCGTGGTTGCCGAGGAAGGTGGTCAGCCGGCGCGCGTCGGTGTCGCGGGCGCGGTAGAGGTCGTCGCGCGCGTACACGTCGGCGAGGGACTTGGCGGAGCCGTCGCCGGCGGTGTAGCCGCGCGCCGCCTCCTGGAAGGCGAAGTCGAGGGTGGCCGGCAGGCCACCGCGCCGCACGTACGTCGAGGTGATCTCCGGGTCGGCGCTGTAGACCTCGCCGAACATGAAGAAGTCCTGCTTGCCGGCGCGCGCGGCGGCGCGCTCGATGCCCTGGCTGAACTGCGGCCAGAATTCGAGGTTGGCGTGCTTGACGGTGTCCAGCCGGAAGCCGTCGACGCCCGTGGCGGCAACCCAGTCGGAGTAGACCTGGGTCAGGCCACGCACCACCTCGGGGCGCTCGGTCCACAGGTCGTCGAGGCCGAAGAAGTCGCCGTACTCGCTGTTCTCGCCGGCGAAGGTGGAGTCGCCCCGGTTGTGGTACATCGTCGGGTCGTTCAGCCACGCCGGGACCTTGACCTTCGCGTCGGCCGGGGTCTCGAACGTCGGGGTGTACGGGAACGACGACGTGTCCACCTTCGGGAAGCCCCGGCTGCCGTCGGCGTGGTTGCGGTCCTCGAAGGGACGCCCCTGCGCGTCGGTGTACGGCGACGTCGCCTTGTCGACGTAGGTGTACTTGTCCTCGGCGTACTTGATGACGTCGGCGGTGTGGTTGACGATGACGTCGAGGTAGACCTTGATGCCCCGCCGGTGCGCGAGCGCGACCAGCCGCTTCAGGTCCTCCTTGGTGCCGAAGTGCGGGTCGACCTGGGTGAAGTCGGTTATCCAGTAACCGTGGTAGCCGGCGGAGGCGTCGGCCCCGCTGCCCTGCACGGGACGGTTCTTGAAGACGGGGGCGAGCCAGATGGCCGTCGTGCCCAGCCCTTCGATGTAGTCGAGCCGGTCCATGACGCCCTTGAGGTCGCCACCGTGGTAGAAGCCCTTGTCGGTCGGGTCGAGGCCGGTGGAGAGGCGGTCCCCGGTGAGGCCGCCGGTGTCGTTGCGCCGGTCGCCGTTGGCGAACCGGTCCGGCAGGACGAAGTAGAACTGCTCGGCGCGGCCCTTCGTGTCCGCCGCCTTCAGCAGCGCCTCCGCGGAGGGCTCCGCGCCCCACTGGGTGGCGCCGGCGGTGGCCAGCGGGCCGGTGTCGTCGGCGGCGTCGGCACCGAGCTGTCGTACGGCGAGGGGGGTGCCGACGAGGGTGAGGGTGAGCAGGGAGACGAGGGCGAGCAGGGCCTTGCGCGGTATCGGCGGGGGTTTCATCGACGCCTTTCCTCTGGTCGCTGACTGGCCCGCACGCTAGCCCTTGCCGAAACGTTCTGCAATACCTTGCAAACAAAGTCGTAACACGACAGCCGACTTGCAAAGACACGGCCCGGCGGGTTTCCGCCGGGCCGTTAGGAGGAGGGGACGGGTCAGGCGCGGCAGGCGCTGCCGTCGACCGTGCAGCTCGCCGGGCGGCTCTGCGCGCCCTGGACGTAGAAGCGCAGCGTGGCCGACCCGCCTGCGGGCAGGTCGACGCCGCTGCGGTAGGTGAAGCCGTCGTCGATGCGCTGTGCCGTCCCCTGCGTCGTGCCCTCGACCCACGCACTGCTCAGCCGCGTGCCCGGAAAGGTCAACTGCGCCGTCCAACCCCGACGCGTCGACGAGGTGTTGGTGATCAGCACTTCCCCGACGAACCCGTCCGCGAACGACTCCACCAGCCGGTAGCGGCCGGTCACCGGCGACGGCGGCGGCGCGATCAGCAGCGTGCCGCCGCTGGAGGTGGGAGTGGGGGCGGGGGTGGGAGACGGCGGGCTGCTGGTGCGGGCGGGCGTGGGTCGCTCCGGAGTGGGCCGGCTGGTGGCCCGGCGCGACGGCGCGGCCGTCGCCCGCGGCGAGGGCGTCGCGGTCGGGCTGGCGGCCGAGGGCACCGGACCGGCCAGGCCGACGGTCGGCAGCGGCGGGCCGGGCTGCGCGTCGAACGCGGGGCCACGCCCCCGGTAGGTGCCGAGCGCGATGGCGAGCAGGACCACCATCACCACGACGCCGACGGAGACCACGATCCATGGCGAGGACGTGACGGCGGTCGTGCCGTAGGACCTGCTCGGTGCGCGCCGCGTGTCGGACATGCCCCTCCTCCCGCTCGTCTCGGGCAGCGTAGCGGTGAGGGGGCCGTGACGCGACCGCTCGCCGGGGCGTTTGTCGCGGTCGCGGCGGCGGTCAGGCGGTCCGCAGGACGGTGCAGATGAGCGGGCCGTCGTCGGTGGCCCGGATCAGGTAGCGGTAGCGCTCGCCGGGCACCGCCCGGCCCCGGCTGTCCAGGAACTCCCACTCCACCGTCACCATGGTCAGCAGCGCGGACATCGGCTGCACGTCCTCGATGGCCGCGTGCGCCGCGACCAGCTCGCGCTCCTGGTAGTCGGGGGCGGCGCCCACGAAGGACAGCGCCACCGCCGCCGGCGAGGTGAACGAGAAGCTGTACGTGTCGGCGACCACCATCCCCGGCAGGGCGTAACAGCCGGCGATGGCGGCCACGTCGCCGGTGGTCAGCGCCACGCCGTACCGGTCGAAGAAGTCGGTCAGCGTGTCCAGATCGGTGGAGGCTCTCACGGGGACAGCAATTGCCGGCCCGGCCACGGACCAAACCTCAGCGCGGCGGGATGGCCACCTCGATCTCGGCCCCGAGCCGGGCGCCGCCCGCGAGCCCGAGGTCGTCGCCGCTCCAGAACCGGCCCGGGTCGTACCAGTTGGGACGCCGCCCCGCCGGCAGCAGCCCCATCGCCTCGTAGGTCACCGCGACCACCTCCGCGCAGTACGCCGTCTCCAGTGCACGGTCGCGCGCGGCTGTGCCGGCGGGCTCGGACGCCGCCGCCCCGACCCGGTCCGGCGCGGGTTCGCCGGGGCGCTTCCCTGCCCGGCCGGGCAGGGCCGGCAGGCGTACCGCCGGGACGCGGCCCCGCAGCCAACGCCAGGCGAGCTGGGCGGTGGACGGGAACGGGGTGCCGTCCAGGCGGGCGACCGTGCGCAGCACCGCCTTCTCCATCTCCGCGTCGGCCGGCGGGTCGAGCTGGCGCAGCCAGGCGCGCTGGCCGTACCGGTTGGCCCAGACGCAGACCGCGTCGCGCAGGTCGTGCAGCTGCACGCCGCGCTGGTGGGTGCCCGTCCACATGTCCGGCAGCGAGCGGCCCAGCTCGGCGTGCCACATCAGGGGCGGCATGTCGTCCAGCACGAGGGCCATGCCGACGTGGTTGACCGGGCTGTTGGTGGTGAACTGGATGGCCCGGTCGGGCACGCTGCGGCCTCGGAACACCCACACGTCACCGGTACGGGTCAGCTCCACGGCCTCGTCCAGGCTGATGCTCATGAGGGTCTACCCTAGGCCGATGCGGCAACGGATGCGGTGGTGGAAGGTGCTCGGGCTGGCGGGCCTCGCCGGCGTCGCGGCGTCAGGCGTGGTCATCGCGCGGGCGGAACGGCGGCGCCGGGCGTACACCCCGGAGGAGATCCGGGCCCGGCTGCGCGACCGGCACGCGGAGGCCACGGCGCCCGCCGACGACGCGCGCTGAGCGCCCGGCGTCAGTCCACCTCGTGGTGGTTGCGGTCCCAGCGCCCGCCGACCGGCGGGGTGTCGAGCCGCACCGCCCCGACGGCGTTGCCTGCCAGATCGTTGTCCTCGATCCGGCAGGACACGCAGCTGCCGGCCGACGTGATCCAGAGCCCGTAGGTCTGGGTCTGCTCGTCGCGGTGGTCCCAGATCCGGTTGCCGCGCACCGTCGCGGAGTCGAACGGCGCGTTGACGGTGATGCCGGCCCGGATCGGCGGGGCCGCCGGCAGTTCGTACGACGCCCCGGGCGGCGGCGTGTCCGCGTTCCAGCCGGTGGGGGAATCCGCCCGCACCTCCGCGAGGGTGAGGTCGGTGTCGGTGTTGGACACCACCACCGCAATGCGTGAGCCGACCCGTACCGCCTTGCCCCGGTGCCCGTCGTGCGGCCAGTGCGCCGTCAGGTCGGTGACGGAACGGTGGTGGTAGCGCACCGACTCGCCCCCGCCGGTGGCCGCCGGGGCGCACCTGCGGCCGTTGTTGCGGATCCGGTTGTTCACCACGACCGCGTCGGTCATCGGCCGGTCGATCCGGATCGCGTCCAGGCCGTTGTCCGAGAAGTCGTTGCCGTCGATGACCACGCCCGTCGCCGCGCCCGGAAAGCCGTGCCCCAGGTCGTGCTCGTGGTAGCCGTACGCGCCGTTGGCGCTGATCCGGTTTCCGCGCACGGTGTACGGGCCGGGCGTGTTGCCCATGCTGATCCCGTCGCCGACGTTGCGGTCGATGACGCAGTCGCTGACGATGCCGCCCCGACCGGCGACGCCGGCCGTGCCGTTGCCCGAGACGTCGAAGCCCGCCTCCAGGTTGCCGGTCAGCGTGCAGGCGGAGACGATCAGGCCGTCGGCGCCCCAGTCGGAGATGCCGAAGCGGTTCGCCTGGCTGTGGCAGCCGACGATGCGGTAGCCACGCGGCGGCGTCCAGTAGTCCTTCTGGAGTTCGAGGAAGATCCCGTTGGTGCCGTTGCCGACGGCGGTGCAGTTGGCGATCGTGAGGCGTTCCACGTCGCCCCACCCGCCGATGCCGACGCCGATCCCGGCACCGCCCATCTCCTCGCCGTTGTCCAGCCGGCCGCAGCCGACCACCACCACGCCGTCGATGATGCTGTCCTGGAGGAAGTCGCAGCCGAGTCCGGTGGCGCCGGTGTGGTGGATGTAGAGGTTGCGGAAGATGCCGCGCACGACGTACTGGAGTCCGAGCCCCTTGGCGAGGTAGTTGTACTCGACCATCGCCACGCCGGAGCCGTCGATCTCGAAGTCGGCGAAGGTGCAGTCGGCGATGTACCGGTCGCGGCTCGCGCCGTGCTGCACGGTGGTCCAGAAGGCCAACGGGGTGGGGTCCGCCCGGTTCCCCTCATTGCTGAGCACGAACCGCGTCGCCCCCGGGCCGGCGCCGATCAGCGACACCCCGCTGCGCCACACCGTCCCGGCGTCCCGGATCGAGTAGATCCCCGGCGGGCAGTGGATGACCCGGGCCCGCCCGTCGGCGGCGTACCCCTCTCCGAGGCGGTCGACCAGGGCCGACAGCGCCGGTTGGTCGTTCGTCACGCCGTCGCCGCGCAGCCCGAACTCCCGCGCGTCGCACCACAGGGGCGCCCCGGCGACGGGGGTGGGTCGCTTCGCGGCCGTGGACAGGCCCTGTTGCGGCATCCGACCCCTCCTCTGCGGCGTCCGGTCGTTCGCGAGCGGCGCATTCCCGTCGTACCCGTCCGGAAACGCGCCACCCCGTCGGTGCCGGGACCGGCCTACGCGTCGGTGCCCGGGCCGGACTGCCCGTCGGAGGCGGGAACGGGCTACGCGTCGGTGCCTGGGCCGGGCTGCGCGTCGGTGCCGGGGGTCGCGCCGCTGCGGCGAACCGCCTCCGCCAGCGCCCCGGCGGTACGCCCCACGAGCGCTCCCCCGTCGTCGAGCAGCAGCAGCGGGCGCTGGATCAGCTCCGGCGCGGCCACCATCGCGTCGATCCAGCGCGGCTCGGCCGCCTCGTCCCGTGGCCAGTCGGCCATGCCGAGGGCCACGGCGGCGGGCTCCTGCGTGCGGCACACGTCCCAGGCGCGCGCGTCGAGCCGGCGCAGCACCTCGGTCAGCTCCGCCGCGCTCGGCGGCCGGTCCAGGTACGGGCGCACCACGTACCCGACCCCTGCCTCGTCGCACGCGGTGCGGGCGGCGGCGCACTTCGAGCAGGACGGGTTGTTCCAGATCTCCATACCCGTCATCGTCGCAAGCGTCCCGCCGCCGGCCCGACGAGGGCGTACGGCCTACGGGTTCCGGCTGCCGCCGGAGTGGTGGTGGAGGCCCTCCACGGGGTCCCCGTGCGACCCGGCCGGCGCGGACGGCTCACCGGTCGGCGGCTCACCGGCCTGCGGGGCACTGGGCGGTGAGACACCGGCCTGCGGGGCGCCGTTCGGGGGGACGTCGCGCAGCAGGCGGACGATCAGCACGGCGACGACCGCGAGGAGCGCGGCGCTGATCGCGGCGACCAGGTGCAGCCCGTCGACGTACGCCTCGCGGGCCGGCACGAGCAGCGCCCCGGC
Organism: Micromonospora sp. NPDC049051; assembly: GCF_043197575.1. Taxonomy (NCBI): domain Bacteria; kingdom Bacillati; phylum Actinomycetota; class Actinomycetes; order Micromonosporales; family Micromonosporaceae; genus Micromonospora; species Micromonospora sp. NPDC049051. The sequence continues at coordinate 3,947 of NZ_JBICTL010000006.1, read as the reverse complement.
CAGATCGGCGGGCAGGTCGCGGGCGGCGACCACGGCGTCCGCGAGGCTCTCCCGCGCGGCGTCGGCGGCGTCGACCGGAACCCCGCGCGGCGGGGCGAACCGGCTGTCGTAGACGGTGGCGCCGATGCTGCCCAGGGCGGCGAGCCCGAACGCGAAGCCGAACTGGCCGCTGGTCTCGTTCAGTCCGGCGGCCGAGCCGGCTCTCTCCGGCGGCGCGGAGGCCATGATCAGGTGGATGCTCAGCGTCACCAGCGGGCCGGCACCGAGGAAGATCAGCGCGAATCCGGTCGCCAGGGTGGTCGGCCCGGATGTCGTGTCGGTCCGGGTGAGCACGAGCAGACCGACCACCGAGATCACCAGACCGGAACCGATCACGTACGCGGGCCGGAACCGGCGGGCGAGAACCGGCGAGACGAGGAACGACAGCGCGTTCGCCGCGACGGCGGGCATCATCCACAGGCCGGCCTCGAACGGGGTGAGACCCTCGACCAGTTGCAGGTCCTGGGTGATGAACAGCATGATCGCGCCCATCAGCAGCGTGCCGGACATCATCGCGCCGAGCGCCGTGCTGAACGACCGGCTGGCGAACAGCCGCAGGTCCAGCAGCGGATGCTCCAGCCGCTGCTGTCTGCGTACGAACAGCACGGCGCAGACGAGCCCGGTCACGACGCCGGCGACGGGCAGCGCCGCCCAGCCGTTCTTGGCCAGTTCCTTGAGCCCGTGGATGGCCGGCAGTACGGCGGCGAGGGAGAGCGCCACGCTGGTCAGGTCCAGCCTCCCGGCGTTCGGGTCGCGGTACTCGGGCAGCAGGACCGGACCGACCACGAGCAGCAACGCCATCGCCGGCACGCCGAACAGGAAGACCGAGCCCCACCAGAACCGCGACAGCATCGCGCCACCGACCACCGGGCCGATCACGGCACCGGCCGAGAAGCACAGCGCCCAGATCGCGATCGCCAGCCCCAACTGCCTCGCGTCGCGGAACAGGGTGCGGATCAGCGACATGGTCGACGGCGCCAGGGTCGCGCCGGCCACACCGAGCGCGGCGCGGGCGGCGATCAGCATCGCCGGGCTGGTCGCGTACGCGGCGACGACGGAGGCGACGCCGAACGCCACGGCTCCGGTCAGCAGCAGCTTCCGCCGGCCGATCCGGTCGCCGAGCGTACCCATCGTGATCAGGAACCCGGCGAGCATGAACGCGTAGACGTCGGTGATCCACAGCTGCGCGATGCTGCCAGCGTCGAGGTCTGCCGTCAGCTGCGGCAGCGCGAGGAGCAGGACGTACACGTCGATGGAGACCAGCAGGGTCGGCAGGGCGAGCACGGCCAGCCCGATCCACTCCCGCCGGCCGGCCCTCGCGGGGGGCGGGTCGGCCACGACGTCCCCCTGCACGCTCACCGGGCGCTCCGCCCACCGGCCGCGCCGGTCGCCGCCGGCACGTCGCGGCAGGCGGCCGATCCCCGACACCCGACGACGTACGACAGTCCCGCGCCGATCCACGGTAGCTTCACCTGGATCTCCCTCCGTGCTCCGTTCGTCCTCTGGCATGGGGTCGGAGTGGGGTGGGCGATCTTGCGCCGCGATTCCCCGGCGATGTCAAAGTCGGCCGCTCGGCGACGACCACTGAGCGAGCGGCGTCACCGGGGCGCCGGCCACGAGGAGGAGAAGGCGTGAAGTTCCTGTTGATCATGCACATGAACCCGCGGATCTGGGAGGCGCTCACCGAGGACGAACGCAACGAGGTCATGCAGGGACACGACGGCTTCACCGAGACGATCCGCGGATCCGGTGAGATGCTCGGGTCGGTTGCCCTGGCCGAGCCCGAGAACAGCGCCGTCGTCCGGGTCCGCGACGGCGTGCCCGCGGTCAGCGACGGGCCGTACCTCGAGGCCAAGGAGTACCTCGGCGGCTACTACCTCGTCGAATGCGCGAGCCGGGAGCGCGCCTTCGAGCTGGCCGCGATGATCCCGGACGCCAGGGTGGAGGGGCTCGGTGTCGAGGTCCGTCAGGTGGTCTTCTCGGCGGGGGCCGAGGCGGCGTCGGAGGGATGAGCGCGGCGGCGGCAGGGCTCGGATCGGCTGGACCGGCTGACGCTGAGGTGCTGACCCACCCGCCCGCCGGCATGCCGGACAGTGCCGCCGGCAGCGGGCCGGACGGTCCAGTCGGCAGCGGGCCGGACGATGCCGTCGGCAGCGGGCCGGACGGTCCCGTCGGCAGCGGGGCACCGCCGTCGACGACCCGGCCGCCGCTGTCGACGGGCCGGCTGCCGGCGCGGGACGGTGAGGTGAGCAGCGACGATCTCGGTCGCCTGCTCCGGGAGCTGGCACCGCAGGTTCTCGGCGCCCTCCTTCGCCGGTACCACGACTTCGGCGCCTGCGAGGACGCGCTCCAGGAGGCCATGCTGGCGGCGACGGTCCAGTGGCCGGTCGACGGAATGCCGGAGCACCCGCGCGGCTGGTTGGTCACGGTCGCCACCCGCAGGTTCATCGACCAGATCCGCAGCGAGCGGGCCCGCCGTGACCGCGAGACGGCCAGCGCGAGCAGGGAACTTCCGGACGCGATGGTCGCCCCCGGCCCCGACGAACAGGTCACGTACGACCACGACGACACCCTGACGCTGCTGTTCATGTGCTGCCATCACGCGCTGACGCCGGCCTCGCAGGTCGCCCTCACGCTCCGCGCCGTCGGGGGTCTGAGCACGGCTGAGGTGGCCAGCGCCTTCCTGGTGCCGGAGGCCACCATGGGCCCGCGCATCAGCCGCGCCAAGCAACGGATCCGGGCCGCCGGCACGACGCTGCGCCTCTCCGGGTCGGCGTACGCCGATCGACTGGGCGCCGTCCTGCACGTGCTCTATCTGATCTTCAACGAGGGGTACACGGCGAGTTCGGGCCCCGACCTGCACCGACCCGACCTGGCCGCCGAGGCTGTCCGGCTCACCCGGGCCATCCACCGGTCGCTACCCGACGACGGCGAGGTCGCGGGCCTGCTCGCGCTGATGTTGCTGACCGACGCCCGCCGCGCGGCCCGTACCGACGCCGAGGGCGGCCTGCTCCCGCTGGCGGAGCAGGACAGGCTCCGCTGGGACGGCGACCTGATCGAGGAGGGCACCCGGCTGGTCACCGACGCGATGCTGCGCTGCCCACTCGGGCCGTACCAGCTACAGGCGGCGATCGCGTCCCTGCACGTGCAGGCGGCCGACGTGGCCGACACCGACTGGCGGCAGATCGAGTTCCTCTACCGGGTGCTGTGCCGGATCGCGCCGAATCCGATGGCCACGCTCAACCACGCCATCGCGGTGGCGATGACTGACGGTCCGGAGGCCGGCCTGGCCATGGTGTCGGCGCTGGCCGCCGATGACCGGATGGCCCGGCACCACCGCCTCACGGCCACCCGCGCCCACCTGAGGGAACTCGCCGGGGACACGGCCGCCGCGCGGGAGGACTACCTGCTCGCGTCCCGTCGCACCGCCAGCCTGCCGGAGCAGCGTTACCTCCGCGCCCGCGCCGCCCGGCTCAGTCGCTGAACACCCCACACCGAAAGCACGCACTGCCGTTGACCACACCCGTGATCAGGACGCCATGGACCTGAAAGCGCCCAGATAACGTCCATGGCGCCCTGATCACCATGCGCCCACCGCGCGCTTTGCCCTAACAGGGCTCCGGACGATGCACGTGCCTGATGCGCGGGCTGTCCCGGACGCGACGCACCCGCCGCCCCGGGGCGCAACGCACGGTTCGGGCAGGTGTCGGGCGACCTCGCCACCGTCCGGTTCGCGGGTCATCGTCCGGTTCGGGCGCTCCGGGATCAGGCGCCCCGTCCCGTCTGTCCGGTTTGTGATGGCGGCCGTCACCGGCCCGGTGGGCATGGCCCGGGGCCCCGGGTCGTTGTAACCACCGTGAGCGCGTGACCCCCCGAGCTAGCTCGACGGCCGGGGCGAGCCGGTCGGA
>NZ_JBICTL010000005.1:368253-654680 GCF_043197575.1 Micromonospora sp. NPDC049051 | reverse complement strand
GCCGACTCCGCCAACCCCAACCAGGCCTCCTACCGCATGAACATCGACAACCTCGCCGACTGGATCGCCACCCGCGGCTACACCTCCTGACCCACACCACGAACGAACGAAAGGGCCGGCCCCCGACCACGGGGACCGGCCCTTTCGGCATGCGCCGTGCGGGCCGTTTCGGCGCCATCCACCCCGACGGCGGAGGGGATCAGTCGACCGGGGCGAGGAACTCCAGCCGGTTGCCGTGCGCGTCCTGGCTGTGGAAGCGGCGCATGCCGGGCAGCTCGTCGTCGCCCCAGGTGACCGGATAGCCGGCGGCGGCCAGCCGGGCGGCGAGCGCGTCCAGGTCCGGCCAGAGCAGGCCCGGGTGGGCCTTGCGGGCGGGGCTGAAGTCGTCCTCCACGCCCAGGTGCAGCTCCGCGCCGTACGCCGTGAACCAGCAGCCACCACGGGCGGCGAGGGCGGGTGGCTTGGGCTTCTCGGTCATCCCGAGCACCCCCACGTAGAAGGCCCGCGACGCATCCTCGGAGCCGCGTGGGCAGGCGAGCTGGACGTGATGGATCATGGTGGCACCTCCTCGTCCCGAACGATGGCACGAGGTTGCGGAGTTAGCAAGACGGACGTACGGTTTTGTTGACGACGAGAATCGGCGGTAAGTGTCCCCTAACCACGGCGGCACCCCGACCGGTGCGACAGACTGCTCAGGACTACTCACGGTCGCTGGTGTGAAGGAGTACGACGTGGCGAGCCTCGACACCTTCGGTGCGAAGACCCAGCTACGCGTCGGAGACGCGAGCTACGAGATTTTCAAGATCAGCAAGGTGGAGGGCCACGAACGGCTCCCCTACAGCCTGAAGATCCTCCTGGAGAACCTGCTCCGGACGGAGGACGGCGCGAACATCACCGCCGACCACATCCGGCAGCTCGGCGCCTGGGATTCCGGCGCCGACCCGAGCGTGGAGATCCAGTTCACCCCGGCGCGGGTGCTCATGCAGGACTTCACCGGCGTACCCTGCGTGGTCGACCTGGCCACCATGCGCGAGGCCGTCCGCGACCTGGGCGGCGACGCCACCAAGGTGAACCCGCTGGCCCCCGCCGAGCTGGTGATCGACCACTCCGTCATCGCCGACCTGTTCGGCCGGGAGGACGCCTTCGAGCGCAACGTCGAGCTGGAGTACGAGCGCAACAAGGAGCGCTACCAGTTCCTGCGCTGGGGCCAGACCGCGTTCAACGAGTTCAAGGTCGTCCCGCCGGGCACCGGCATCGTGCACCAGGTCAACATCGAGTACCTGGCCCGTACGATCATGGAGCGCAACGGCCAGGCGTACCCGGACACGGTGGTCGGCACCGACTCGCACACCACGATGGTCAACGGCCTGGGCGTGCTGGGCTGGGGCGTCGGCGGCATCGAGGCCGAGGCCGCGATGCTCGGCCAGCCGGTCAGCATGCTGATCCCGCGCGTGGTGGGCTTCAAGCTCTCCGGCGAGATGCCGGCCGGCACCACCGCCACCGACCTGGTGCTCACCATCACCGAGATGCTGCGCAAGCACGGGGTGGTCGGCAAGTTCGTCGAGTTCTACGGTCCCGGCGTGGGCGCCGTGCCGCTGGCCAACCGGGCCACCATCGGCAACATGTCCCCCGAGTACGGTTCGACCGTCGCGATCTTCCCGATCGACGCCGAGACCGTCCGCTACCTGGAGCTGACCGGTCGCGACGCGGCGCAGGTCGCGCTCGTCGAGGCGTACGCCAAGGAGCAGGGCCTCTGGCACGACCCGGACGCCGAGCCGGAGTACTCGGAGCGCCTGGAGCTCGACCTGAGCACCATCGAGCCGTCCCTGGCCGGCCCGAAGCGCCCGCAGGACCGGGTCCCGCTGGGCAACGCCAAGACGCTGTTCCGCTCGGCGCTCACCGACTACGTGGCCGCCGACGAGACCGGCGGCGATGCCGGCCGCAAGCCGGGCGTCCCGCAGCAGAGCACGCCGTTCGGTGTGCAGGGCCGCGCCGACGAGGCCAGCGCCGAGTCCTTCCCGGCCAGCGACTCGCCGGCCGTCGACGGCGTCAACGACCCCGCCGACGCCCCGCGTGAGCTGGTCAACGGCGCGCTCGGCGCCGGCGGCCGGGCCAGCAACCCGATCCGGGTCACCGGCGCCGACGGCGTCGAGTACGAGCTGGACCACGGCGCCGTGGTGATCGCCGCGATCACGTCCTGCACCAACACGTCCAACCCGCAGGTGATGATCGGCGCGGCCCTGCTGGCCCGCAACGCCGTCGACAAGGGCCTGACCCGCAAGCCGTGGGTGAAGACCACCCTGGCCCCGGGTTCCAAGGTCGTCATGGACTACTACGAGCGGGCCGGCCTCACGCCCTACCTGGAGAAGCTCGGCTTCCACCTGGTCGGCTACGGCTGCACCACCTGCATCGGCAACTCCGGCCCGCTGCCGGAGGAGGTCTCGGCCGCGGTCAACGAGGCCGACCTGGCCGTCGTCTCCGTGCTCTCCGGCAACCGGAACTTCGAGGGCCGGATCAACCCGGACGTCAAGATGAACTACCTGGCCTCCCCGCCGCTGGTGGTCGCGTACGCGCTGGCCGGCACGATGGACATCGACCTGGCCAACGAGCCGATCGGTGAGGACAGCGAGGGCAACCCGGTGTTCCTGCGGGACATCTGGCCCAACAGCGCCGAGATCCAGGACGTCATCGCCTCGGCGATCGGCGCCACCGGCTTCAGCTCCGCGTACGAGGACGTCTTCGCCGGTGACGAGCGCTGGCAGTCGCTGCCCACGCCGACCGGCGACACGTTCGCCTGGGCGGACGAGTCCACCTACGTCCGCAAGCCCCCGTACTTCGAGGGGATGCAGCGGGAGCCGAAGGCGGTCGTCGACATCACCGGCGCGCGGGTGCTGGCCAAGCTGGGCGACTCGGTGACCACCGACCACATCTCGCCGGCCGGCTCCATCAAGGCCGACTCGCCGGCCGGCACGTACCTCGCCGAGCACGGCGTGCCGCGCCACGAGTTCAACTCGTACGGCTCGCGCCGGGGCAACCACGAGGTGATGATCCGGGGCACCTTCGCCAACATCCGGCTGCGCAACCAGCTGGTCCCCGGAGTCGAGGGCGGCTTCACGGTCAACCACCTGACCGGCGAGCAGACCTCGATCTACGACGCCTCCGTGGCCTACCAGGAGGCGGGCGTCCCGCTGGTCGTCCTGGCCGGCAAGGAGTACGGCTCCGGCTCGTCGCGCGACTGGGCGGCCAAGGGCACCATGCTGCTCGGCGTCCGGGCGGTCATCGCCGAGTCGTACGAGCGGATCCACCGCTCGAACCTGATCGGCATGGGCGTGCTCCCGCTGCAGTTCCCGGCCGGCGAGACCGCCGAGTCGCTCGGCCTCACCGGCACGGAGACGTTCTCCATCACCGGCGTCACCGCGCTCAACGACGGCGAGACCCCGCGTACGGTCAAGGTCAGCACCGACAGCGGCGTCGAGTTCGACGCGGTGGTGCGGATCGACACCCCGGGTGAGGCGGACTACTACCGCCACGGCGGCATCCTGCAGTACGTGCTGCGTCGCATGATCGCCAGCTGACGCACCGAGGCGAACGGGCCCCCTGCCGGCGTCGGCAGGGGGCCCGTTTCATCGCTCTGACGCACCACGCAGCTCGTGGGCGCGCCGGGGGAAGCCGCAGCGAGGAGCTACGGCGTCCGGTTACTCGGAGGCCGCCGCGCGGCGGCGGGCCTCGCGGGTCTTCATGGCGTGCTCCATCAGCGTGATGAGCACCTCCTTGCTCGACTCCCGCTGCCGGGCGTCGCAGAGCAGCACCGGCACCCCCGGGTCGAGGTTGAGCGCCGCCTGGACCTCGTCGAGCCGGTACTTGCGGGCCCCCTCGAAGCAGTTGACCGCCACGACGAACGGCGTGCCCCGCCCCTCGAAGTAGTCGATGGAGGGGAAGCAGTCGGCCAGCCGGCGGGTGTCGGCCAGCACCACCGCCCCGAGCGCGCCGAGCGCCAGCTCGTCCCAGACGAACCAGAACCGGTCCTGGCCCGGGGTGCCGAAGAGATAGAGCACCAGGTCGTCGCTGATGGTGATGCGGCCGAAGTCCATCGCCACCGTGGTGGTCGTCTTGCTCTCCACCCCGGAGAGGTCGTCGATACCGACGCCGGACTCGGTCAACACCTCCTCCGTACGCAACGGGCGGGTCTCGCTGACCGCGCCGACCATGGTGGTCTTGCCCACGCCGAAGCCACCCGCGACGAGGATCTTGATCGCGGTGGGCAGTGGCGTCGCTCCCGCCGGCCGCTCAGAGTGCCCGTAGTCCATTGATTACCGCCTCGAAAATGCTGTTGTCGGGAAGGCCGGCCGTGGTGTGCGGCTCGCGTACCTGTACCAGGCTGCGGGCCGCCAGGTCACCGAGAAGGACCCGGATTGTGCCCACCGGCAGGTCCAGGTGGGCGGCGATCTCGGCGACGGACTGGATCCGCTGGCAGAGCCCGACGATCGCCAGGTGCTCCGGGCCCAGCCCGACCTCCGGGGTCACGTCCCCGCGGGTCGCTGTCACCAGGGAAATCAGGTCGAACGTGCCGGTGACCGGCCGTGCCCGGCCACGCGTCACCGCGTACGGGCGCACGACCGGGCCGGCATGGTCGTCGACCCACTGGTGCTCCGAGGACTCCCCCTGCACCGTCATCGCGGCTACTTCTCGCCGGTCTGCTGCTCGCCGGTCCGCGTCGGCGACGCCACGTACTTGCCGACGCGGGTGACCAGCATCGCCATCTCGTAGGCGATCAGGCCGACGTCGGCGTCCTCGCTCGCGAGGACGGCGAGGCAGGCGTTGCGCCCGGCCGCTGTGACGAACAGGAACGACGACTGCATCTCGATGATGGTCTGCTGCACCTGCCCGCCACCGAAACGCTTGCCCGCACCTCGGGCCAGGCTCTGGATGCCGGCCGCCATGGCCGCCAGGTGCTCGGCGTCGTCCCGGCCGAGCCCTCGCGAGGCGGCCATCAGCAGGCCGTCCGTCGAGAGCGCAACCGCGTGGTCGGCCTGCTTCACCCGGCCGACCAGATCATCCAGCAACCACGTCAGGTCGGCACTCGAAGCCGTCTTCTGCGCCACTCGTCGTCCTCTTCTCCCCCGGCACTTGTCGCCGTGATCGTCTCGGCGGCCCGCCACGCCACGGGATTCCCCGCACCGTGGCGGCGCCGATCAGGTCGCTTGCAGGTCGTCGCCGGCGTCGGGTTCCTCGCCGGCCTCGGTTCGGCTGTCGCCCGCTCCACCCAACAGCCGGGCGGCGTCCGTACGGCCACGCCGGGTGCCGGTCTGGTAGGAGCTCATCATCCGGCGCACCTGCTCCGGCGGGCGCACCTCGTCGTCGGTGTCGTCGTCCCCGGCGGTCGCCGGATCGTCGCGAAGCTCCGGGACGATGCTGGCCTGCCGGACCCGCACGGGCAGCCCCGAGTCGGTACGCGCCGTCACCTGGCGGGCCGTCGGCGCCGGGCCGCCGGCAGCGGTGGACCCGGTGCCGGGCTCCGGTGCGCCCGGTGTCCCGGTCGCCTCGGTCGTCCCCGCCGGCGTGGGCCGGGCGGCGGTCACCGGCAGGCCGGTCGGGAAGGTCGGGCCGTCCAGGGCGTACTGCTCGGATCCGCCCCTGGGCCGCACGGGCAGCCGCGCGTCGAGGGCCGGGGCGGCAGCCGGCAGGCTCCGGCCGCGCGACCGGGTCGGCAGGGCATCCCCGTCGGCCTCCATCGCGGTGGTGTCGTCGGCCTCCGGGGACTGCCGGGCGCGGGGCGCGAACGGCGGCTCGGCCAGCGCCACCGGCGCCGCGGCCAGCGGCGGCTCGGCGGCAGGCGGCGCCTGCTCGGGCGTGCCGGAGACCGGGCCGGTGGCGGCGGGCAGGCCGGTGGGGAACCCGCCGGAGGTGCTCGGGTCCTCGTCCCCGGCGGTCACCAGCTCGGCCGGGATCAGCACGACGGCCGTGGTGCCGCCGTAAGCGGACTCCTTGAGCTGCACCCGCACACCGTGCCGCTCGGTCAGCCGGCTGACCACGTAGAGCCCGAGGCGGGAGGCGTTGGCCAGGTTCAGCTCGGACTGGTCGACGATCCGGTGGTTCGCGGCTGCCAGGTCCTCCTCGCTCATGCCCAGGCCGCGGTCCTCGATCTCGATGGCGAAACCGTTGGACACCATCTGCCCGCGCACCTCGACGGTGGTGTGCGGCGGGGAGAACGACAGCCCGTTCTCGATCAGCTCGGCGAGCAGGTGGATGACGTCGCCGACCGCCCGGCCGGTGAGCGACACCGCACCCAGCGGCAGCACGTTGACCCGGGTGTAGTCCTCGACCTCGGCGACCGCGCCCCGGACGACGTCGACCATCGGCACGTTGCGCCGCCAGGCGCGGCCGGGGGTCGAGCCGGAGAGCACGATCAGATTCTCCGCGTTGCGCCGCATCCGGGTGGCCAGGTGGTCGACCCGGAACAGGTCCTCCAGTTCCTCGGCGTCGTGCTCGCGGCGCTCCATCGCGTCGAGCAGGGTGAGCTGGCGGTGCACCAGCGCCTGGGTGCGCCGGGCCAGGCTCAGGAACACCTCGCGTACGTTGCGGCGCAGCTCGGCCTGCTCGACGGCGGTGCGGATCGCGGTCTCCTGCACGGCGTTGAACGCCTTGCCCACCTGGCCGATCTCGTCGTCGCCGAACTCCAGCGGCGGCGCCTCCTTGGCGACGTCGACCTCCTCGCCGTGGCCGAGCCGCTCGACCACACCGGGCAGCCGTTCGTTGGCGAGCCGGAAGGCGGCCTCGCGCAGCCGTTCCAACTGCTGCACGAGGGCCCGGGCGGTGGTGATCGACACGACGATCGAGGCGATGACGGCGAGCAGGCCCAGACCGGCGGCCAGCACCAGCCGCAGGACGACACCGACGGCGATCGGCGCGGCCCGTTCCACGAGGGCGTCACCGGCCTCGATGATGAAGCGCTGCTGCTCCTCGACGACCACGTCGGCCGCCGCGCGCCACTCGGCCGCCGAGACCGGTGGCGCGCCGCCCGCCCGGCCCTGTACGACGACGCGGTCCTCCAGGGCCCGGAAGGCGGTGAACGCCTCGCCGGCGAGCAGTGCCTCGTAGCGGGTCCGGTCGGCGCTCGAAAGGTCGGTGCGGACCTGGCTGTCCAGGTAGCGCTGGGCGCCCGTGGCGCGGGCGAAGGCGGCGGTCTCCTCGGGCGTCATCCGGCCGGCGGCCAGGGCGCCGGTGATGAGGGCGTCCTCCTGGGACATGAGTTCGCGGATCCGGACGAGCTCGATCAGCGCCGCGGTCTCCTGCGTGAACCGCTCGTCGTCCAGGTTGCCCAGCGACCCGTACATACGCAGCACCGAGTCGATCAGCTCGGTGTACGCGCGGGTGGCGGCGGCCCGGTCCACCTGACGGTCGCGGATGGACTCGCGTACGCCGTCGAGCCGGTCCAGCCCGGCGACGACCGTGTCGATCTGCCGCTGGCTCTCGTCGGCCGCCAGGTCCACCCGCCAGCTGCTCACGGACTCGCGGAAGTCGTCGGCGACCTTCTCGGTCCGCTGCCACTGCGCGTCGAGCTGTTCGCGCTCGGCCGCGCCGGAGCCGCCCAGGTACGCCGCGGACGCCCGGCGTTCGGCCTGCAACTCCAGCACCAGCGGCTCACCCGGCTGGGCGACCTGCGCGTCGAGCACCTGCACCCAGAGGAGACTGACACCTTCCCGGAGGGTCACCCACGCGGCGAACGCCCACAGCGCAACGAGTGAGGCCAGCAGAGCCACGACTTTCCGGCGCAGATTGGAACTGCGGGAACCCATTGAAAACCATCCCTGGCGGGGAGTCTGATTCATCCGATCGGCGGCTTCCGCATGGCGCTTCGACCGACCCGGCGCACGGTAGCAGTGTCGGGACGATCACTCAAGCAGTGCTGATCATGACCGGTGCGTGGTGGACAGCAAGGGTTCACGGTCCTGCGTGGCCGGTCGACCAGGCCAGCTGCCGCGCCGCCAGCACGGCGGCCCGCACGATGAGCACCGGGTGGTAGAGATCCTTGTCATGCCACAGTGGAGCGTCGTCGTCCGTGCCGTCGCGGTCGGCGTCGAGGTAGGCGAGGGCCCGGCGCACGACCGGGGCGAGGTCCGGCCGGGGCGGTCGCCCGGTGCCGAGCAGCACCTGCAGGGCGTACGCGGTCTCCTCCGGCGTACCCGCCCAAAGCCCCCAGGAGCCGTCGTCGCGCTGGGTGTCGCGCACCCAGTCGGCAGCCCGGTCGAGCCGCCCGGCGACGGCGTCGGGCGCGTACTCGGCCAGGCTCGTCGCGGCGCTGGCCGTCGCGTAGTACGGCGAGGCGTGCCAGCGGTCCGTCCAGCTGCCGTCGGCGAGCTGGCCGTCGACCAGCCAGCCCGCCACCCGCCGCGCCACGTCGGCGTACGGGCGGCCGGGGCGGTGCAGGGCGTGCCAGCCCAGCGCCTCCAGCACGTGGGCGTTCGTGGTGACCGACGCGCCGTCCTCGCCCTGCCACGTGCAGAAGTGCGTGCCCGTGTCGTACGCCAGGAGGCTGTCGGGCGCGACCGGGCGGCCGAGCAGGGCCAGCGCGAAGAGGGTGACGGCGGTGGTGTCGGCGTCCGTCGGCAGTCCGGGCGAGGTGGCCGCGCCGGTCGGCCCGAGCGCGGCGGCCAGGCCGTCGGTCAGCGCGGCGGGGACGTCCGCCGCCGCGCCGACCCGGGCCAGGCCGCTGAGCACCCAGGCCCGCTCGAACACGGCGATCGGGGTCGTGCACGGCACCGGGCCGCCGCCGCGCGCGACGACCTCGGTCAGGTAGGCCAGCGCGGCGCGGTCGGCATCCGGGCGGGTGGGATCGCCCAGCCAGGCAGCGGTGGCGGCGGGCGAGGCGCCGACGGCGCCCGAGACGGGCCGGGCCCGCAGGTGCGTGCGGGCCCGCCCGTCCAGCACCTCGAAGGCGTGCCACAGCTTCTCCGGGATGGGCCCGTCGGCCGCGATGAGCCGCGTGACCGCCTCGGCCCGGTGCCGGGTCATGCCGTACGGCATCGGCAGCGTGGGCGCCGGCCGCCCGGTCCGGTCGACCGCGCCGTCGCCGAGGAGCGCGTCGATCCGGTCGATCAGGGCGGGCACGATCAGGTCGACGCCCGGCATGTCCGGCACCGGCTCGGCGGCGACCAGCAGCCGGTCCCGCAGCGCCGCCACGCCCCGGTCCACGGCGGGCGCGAGTCGCCGCGCCTCGCCGGGCTCGACGCGCCCCGGGCTGCGCAGGGTGCTCAGCAGCGCCTCCACCGCGCTCAGGGTCGGCACCAGGCCGTACGCGCCGGGCGCCCCCCATCCGCCGTCGGCGCGCTGGGTGGCCAGCAGGTGACGCAGCCGCTCGGCGTGCCCCGGCAGCCAGGGCGCGTCGCTGACCAGCCGGCCGGTCTCGTAGACCGAGGGCGAGACCGTGCCGGCGGGGGCCGCCAGCATCGCCGCCACCAGTTCGCGGCCGGCGGCGGCCAGCCCGGCGCCGCCCACGTCCGGTACGGCGAGCGGGGCCGCCGTCACGACATTCCCCAGAAGTCGGCCAGCTGGTAGAAGCCGCTGCTGAACCCGACCTGCCGGGCCAGGTAGTCCGCCTCGCGCGGGCAGGTCGCGCGCAGCGGCACCAGCATCTGGCGGCACGTGTCCACCAGCGCGGCGAGCCGCTGCTCCACCTCGGCGCGGTCCTCGACCAGCAGCAGCGCGTTGAGGTCGCCCCAGCGCAGGTCCCGTTCGTAGGTGCCCAGGTCGTTGACGAGGCGCAGGGCGCGCTGCACCTGGTCGCTGACCGCGACCAGCTCGTCCAGCCGGGCGAGGGTGGCCTCGTCGCCGGTGTAGAGCCAGTGCGCGACGTTGACGATCGTGCAGGCGTGGTTGTCGGCGTTGTCGAGGTAGGCGTCGAGGCTCGGCAGGGACGACCGGTCCCCGGGCCGCCGGGCCGCCTTCCACTCCCACTCGCGGGCCATCGCCCGCACGGTCGCGTCCACCCGGTCCCGCCACAGCGGACGGTACGCCGCGAAGGCGTCGGACGTCGCCAGCTCCCCCTGGAGCTCGGCCAGGTAGGCGCCGAGGTGGTCGTCGGCGGCGGGCGGTTCGCCGGCGGCCACCGCGAGGCAGCGCGCGACGAGCCCGTCCACCTCGTCGCGGGTACGCGCCCGGTGGTCGATCAGCCAGTCGAGGGCGAAGCCCCACAGCACGGTCCGGTTCGCGGCGCGCAGCTGCTGGGCCGTGCACCACGGCGCGCCGAAGGCGATGGCCAGCGAGATGTTGGCGAACAGCATGGTGTCGAACGGTTCCGCGGGGAACAGTTCGGGGTGGGCGGCGGCCGACGTCTGCAGGTCGCGCTGCCCGCGTACCGCCAGGCCGCAGATGCGCCCCTGTTCCTGCGCGTCGCGCAGTTCGTCGCGCCCGACCGTCGCCGCGCCGGCCGCCGCCGGCACCCCGGTCACGCCGGCCTCCGCTCGCGTACCGGGGTCAGCGCCATGACCACCGGTCGGCCGGGGCGCAGGGCCGCCGCCAGCTGCCGGGGTGGCATGCCGCGCTCCCGCAGGCGGAATCGGTAGCGGCTGAGCATCGTGGCCACCACCAGCGGAGCCTCCAGGTTGAACAGGTACATGCCGAGGCACTGGTGCGGGCCGCCGCCGAACGGGAAGTACGCGTACCGGTGGCTGCGGCGCGGCTGTTCGCCGAGGAACCGCTCGGGGTCGAAGGTGTCCGGACGGTCCCAGAACCGGGCGAGCCGCTGGGTGATGTAGGAGCTGACCACGACGATGCTGCCCGCCTTGATCCTGGTGCCGCCGATGACGTCGTCGGCGAGGGCCGTACGCGGCAGCAGCCAGCCCGCCGGGTACATCCGCAGCAGCTCGTCCACCACGGCGCGGGTGTAGGTGAGCCCACGCAGCTGGTCCCGGCTGATCGTCCGGTCCGTGCCCACCACCTCGTCCAGCTCGGCGTAGAGCCGCTCGGCGATCTCCGGGTGGGCGTCCAGGATCGGCCACAACCAGGTCAGCACGGCGTAGGTGGTCTCCGTCGCGGTGGCGAAGGACGAGACCACGTCGTCGCGGACCTGCCGCTCGTCGAGGGGGCGCCCCTGCTCGTCGCGGGCGCGGGCCAGGGCGGCGAGCAGGTCGTCGCCGTCGCGCGGGTCGGCGATCTCCCTGCGTACCAGCGGCAGCATGATGTCGTCGACGACGCCGATCGCGCGGCTCAGGGCCCGGTCGCCCGGCACCGGCACGGCGTCCGGCACGAACGGCAGGAGCAGGCGCGCCCGCAGCGCCGTGACGATCGTGCCCTGGGCGGCGACGATCCGTAGCTGGTCGGCGAGGCTCACCTGGTCGGCGAAGAAGACGCTGCTGATCGCCCGGCAGATGACGCGGCCCAGTTCGTTGCCGGCGTCGAACCAGCGGCCGGTCCGGGCCGGCTCCTTGAACTCGTCGACGGCCTCGCTGACGGCGTGGCTCATGGAGTCGACGAGGGAGTCGATGCGCTTGGCGGTGAAGTGCGGCTGCATCCGCGCGCGGCTGGCCTGCCACCGTGGCCCGTCGGACAGGATGCCGTCGCCGGTGAGCCGGCGTACCGGGCGCCAGAGCATGCTCTGCCCGCCACGGGTGTAGTTGGCCTCGTTGTCGCGCAGGATGTGCTGCACGTGGGCCGGCTCGGTGACCAGGTACGGGCGGATCGTCCCGAGGTTGAGCCGGACGATCTCGCCTTCGGCCTCGTCCGCCAGCCTGACGAGTCGGCTCAGCGGATCGCGCAGCAGACCGGGGAGCATTGTCCACAGTGGTATCGAGCGGGCCGCCCGTCCCCGTGCGTCCTCGACGCTCCGCCCGGCATTGGCATCCCGCACCCGCGGCTCCTCCCCCTCGGTCACGCTCCGTTGTGACGGACCGTCAAGTGGACGGCTGCCTTGCGTCACAACCCGGGAAGCATGCCACCACCCGCCGAGGCTCCGCTAGCCATCGAACGAGAATTTTGCTCATGGGAATGCTCGTCCATGAAGGATTTCGTGGTGGGAGTCACTTCTGGAGGGTGCGCAGGTGGCGCCATTCGGCGGCCGCCGGCCGGTACCCGAACCACGCGTTCACCGCCCGCATCGCGTCGTTGCCGGCATCGTTGATCGTGAATACCCAACGGAGGCCCGCCGCGCGGGCGGCCCGTAGCGACGCGTGCTTGACCAGCCGGGCGAGGCCCCGACCCCGCCACCCGGGCCGGGTGCCCGTCATTCCCGACAGGTACCGGTTCCGGCCATCGGTCAGCGCGACCGTGAACGCCACCACGGCACCGTCGGCCGTCGCCACCGTGCTGAGCGCCCGGTCCAGGTCCGGCCGGTCCCAGTACGCGGCCCGCCAGTCGTCAAAGCTGATCTCGTCCATCCCGACGTCGCCCGGCTCGTCCGCGGCGGCGGCCAGGTCCGCCTCGTACAGCGGACGCGGGTCGACCAGGTCCGCGGCCGTACCCAGCCGCACCCCGGCCGGCGGGTCGGGCGCGGCCGGCAGCGCCGTCGCCAGGTCCAGGCCCAGGATCACGTTGCGCCGGCCGGAGCGGTAGCCGTGCCGCTCGGCGAAGGCGAGCGCCGCCGGTTCGTCGGCGACCCGGGCGTACGCCCGACGCACGCCGAGCCCGACGAGCCGCTCCTCGGCGGCGGCGAGCAACGCCGAGCCGACGCCCCGCCGACGCCCCTCGGGGCGCACGACCAGGTTGACGAAGCCGAGCCCCGGCTCCGCGCTCTCGTGCAGCAACCCCGTACGGGCGACGCCGGCGATCCCGCCGCCCTCCTCGGCGACGAGCATCCCGAAGCGTTCCGCCGGTTTGCCGGTCGCCTGCCAGGCGAGCAGCGCCGGCGTGACCACCAGGTGGGGCCGGGCGGCACGGAGCAGGTCGACGACCGGCGCCGTGTCGGAGGGGCCGGCGGCCCGGACGATGGGGGCCATGGCTGGGCAACCTACCGCAGCGGCGGGCCCGGCGGGGGCGTGCGGCGGTGGAAGCCGGGGCGCGCCCGCGCGGCCTGTGCCAGGCTCAGGGACATGGACGACAAGACCATCCTGAACCGGATCTCCGAGCTGGTCGACGAGGAGCACCGCCTGCGCGCCGACGCGCAGGCCGGCGAGTCGGGCACGGACGACGACGCCCGCACGCGGCTGCGCGAGCTGGAGGAGTCCCTGGACCAGTGCTGGGACCTGCTGCGCCGGCGGCGGGCCGCCCGACAAACCCACGGCGACCCGGACGCCCAGGGCCTGCGCCCCAAGCCGGCGGTCGAGCGCTACCTCCAGTGACCCGGTCCCGGGCGGCGGGTGCCGGCCGCCCGGGACGTCGCGGTCAGCGGATCCCCGCCTCCCGCAACAGCAGCGCGGTCAGCGCGGCCGGCTCGGCGTCCGCCGCCGGCAGGCCCCGGGCCGCGAACCAGGTGGCGACCACCCGGACGTCGCGGGCCAGGAACTCCGGCCCCTGCGGGTTGGCCACCACGTCGACCACCTGCGGCAGGTCGATCAGCACCAGCCGCCCCGCGTGCACCAGCAGGTTGTACGGCGACAGGTCGCCGTGGGCCAGGCCGGCGCGGGCGAGCACCACGAGGGCGTCGACGAGCTGTCCCCACAGCTCGCGCAGCTCCCCCGCCTCCGGCCTGAGCTGGGCCAGCCGGGGCGCGGCCAGCCCTTCGTCGTGGTCACCGACGAACTCGAGCATCAGCTCGGTGCCGCGCACCTGCACGGGATAGGGGACGGAGATCGTGCCGTACCGGGCGCCGACCTCCCAGAGCCGGGTCAGCGCGGCGAACTCGGCCGCCGCCCACTGTCCGGCGATCATCTGCCGGCCAAAGGTGGTACGCCCCGCCATCGCCCGGTTCTCCCTGGACCGGCGGACCCGCCGTCCCTCCAGGTAACCGGCGTCGCGGTGGAAGAGTCGGTGCTGCGGGTCCCGGTACCGCTTGACCGCCAGCAGGCAGGACCGGTCGGTGCCGGGCACCGCCCGGCGGACCAGGTGGACGTCCGCCTCCTTGCCGGTCTTGAGTACGCCCAGCTCGGTGTCCCTGGCGGCCAGTTCGGTGACCAGCCAGTCCGGGTGGGGCTGGGGACCGTGCACGGCGTCGTCCCAGGAGGACCAGCGCTCCCCCGTCTCGGGGTCCGGCTCGTCGTCGGGGTCGGCGGGGGCGGGACCGGTGGCCCGGCCCCGCTTCAGGAAGAGCTGTTCGTCGTCGTCGAAGCGGCGCTTGCCGCGGGTACGGCGCTCGCGCGCCGGAAGGTCGTGATCGCGCACTGCGGTGGTGTTCCCTTGCTCGAGGCTACTGGGGGCAGGTGGAAGTGACCTGCGAAGACGGCCATGACCGACCCCCTCTCCTCGACCGGGCGCGGGCCCGGCTGCACGATGCGCCGACCATGCTCGCGAACCGACGGCGACCCGGTCAACCGGTTTTCGCCCACCGCCCGTCCGGCACACCGCGGGCGGCCACGGCACCCCCTCGGGCGGCGCGCACCGGTCCCGAGGCGGGGCCGGTGGACCGGCAGTCGCGGTCGGGGCACCCGTCCATCAGGCGGCGAGCACCGCCGCGACGGCGGCGATCAGGCCGTCCGCCGTGCGGGTGGGGGCGAACCGGCTGTCCACCCAGCTCCGTCCCCGGTGCAGCCAGACGCTGGGCAGGCCCACGGCGGCGGCGCCCCCGATGTCCGCCTCCGGACCGTCGCCGATCACCCAGGCGCCGTGCAACGGCCGCCGTACCCGCTGGGCGGCCAGCACGAAGATCCTCGGGTTGGGCTTGCTGACGCCGACCTCCTCGGAGATGACCCAGTCGGCGACGAAGCGGTCCAGCCCGGTACGGCGGATGACGGCCTCCTGCTGCCGTACGCCGCCGTTGCTGACCACCACGGGCGTCCAGCCGGCCTCGTCGGCGATCCGCAGGGCGCAGGCCACCAGCGGATCGAGCCGGATGTTGGCCACCACGCCGTCGTGCAGCTCCTCGACCAGGTCGATGGACGGGATCAGCAGCCCGTACCGGTCGCGTACGGCGTCGGCCACGTCCCACCGGTCGGTCAGCCCGTCCGCGTCGATCGACACCAGCCAGTCGATGTCGGCCGGCGGCGCACCCACACCGGCCAGGAACCGCTCTCCCCAGGCGCGGAACGGACCGGCGCGGTCAAGCAGCGTGTTGTCCAGGTCCAGCAGGAGCAGCGGCACTCGGGCACCCTACGGGAACGCCACCGCCCACCGACAGTGCCGCGGCCCTCCCAAACCCTCAGGCCGGCAGCGCCGAGCGGGCGGTTCCCTGGTGGGGCAGACGGTCGAGCAGCATGCAGTGCGCCGCCCGGGTCGCCGCGAGGGCCTCCGGGGCGAGCGTGACGACCAGCACGGCCTCGCCGGTGTCGGCGCCGCGCGCCAGCGGCCGGCCCTCCGGGTCGTAGACGGCGGCGCCGCCGTTGAACCGCCACGGGTCGGTGCCGCCGACGAGGTTGGCGAACACGACGTACATCGTGTTGTCCAGCGCGCGGGCGGCGTAGTAGAGGTCGCGGCGGTGCTCCGAGCCGGCCAGGTAGCCGCTCGGGCAGAGGTAGCCGTGCGCCCCGTCGGCCGCCGCGGCCCGGCCGTGCTCCGGGAAGCAGCCGTCGTAGCAGATGCCGACCCCGAGCCGCCAGTCGTCGACGAGCAGGGTCGCGCCCCGGTCGCCGGGCACGAACAGCTCCCGCTCGCCGCTCCACAGCTGCTGCTTGTCGTAGCCGACGCGGACGTCGCCGGCGCGGTCGACCAGCAGGGCGGAGATCGTCCGCCGGCCGTCGGGGTGCCGGACGGCGGCGCCGACCACCACCGCGCCGCCGCCGTCGCGGGCCGCCCCGCGCAGCGGGTCCAGCCGCGGGTCGTCGACGGCGCCGGCCCCGTCGGCCGCGACGTCGGTGCCGGCCGGATCGGCCGCGAGCGTCGGCAGGTGGTACGCCGGCAGGAAGAGCTCGGGCAGCACCGTGACCCGGGCGCCCTGCTGCGTCGCGTGGCGGACCAGCCGGGCGGCGCGCGCCGCGTTGCCGGCCACGTCGCCGGGGATGGATTCGGCCTGCACGGCGGCGACGGTCAGCGGGTCGGCGGGGACCGCGACGGCGGTGGGGAGTGGCGTCACAACGGGATCCTAGCGGCCGACCGGCGGACGATGATCTTTCGCGCGACCAAACCAAGCCGTACGTACGGTTTGCCAGACGAGGGGTGAGCTGTCACGATCGACCCGTGCCCAGAGTAAGCCAGGACCAACTCGACGCGCGCCGCCAGGAGATCCTCGCCGCCGCGCGGGCCTGTTTCGCCCGGCACGGCTACGAGGGCGCCACCGTCCGCAGGCTCGAGGAGGCCACGCGGCTGTCCCGGGGCGCGATCTTCCATCACTTCCGCGACAAGGACTCGCTCTTCCTCGCCGTGGCCGAGGACGACGCCGCGGCCATGGTGGAGACGGTCGCCCGCAACGGCCTCGTCCAGGTCATGCGGGACCTGCTGGCCGGCGCGGTCTCCCCCGACACCACCGGCTGGCTCGGCAGCCAACTGGAGGTCTCCCGACGGCTGCGTACCGACCCGGCGTTCGCGAAGCGGTGGGCGCAACGGTCGGCGGCGGTCGCCGAGGCGACCCGCGACCGGTTGGCCCGACAGCGCGAGGCGGGCGTGCTCCGCGCGGACGTGCCGATCGACGTGCTGGCCCAGTTCCTCGAACTCGCCTACGACGGCCTGGTGCTGCACCTGGCCATGGGCCGCCCCGCCGGCGACCTCGGCCCGGTGCTCGACCTGGTCGAGGAGGCCGTACGCCGCCGCTGACCCCGTCGCCGGGATGGACCTCCCCGAGGCGCGTATCGGTCCGGTAACTCGACCCACGCGGTGGGGACGGCGTGGCGGGGCTGCTCCACAATTGGGCCGCGATCCCCCCTCGCCTCAAGGAGCAGCAGATGACCGTCTTCGCCGCACCTGGTGACACCTGGGGCATCTCCGGCCCCACCTTCCTGCGGGTCTACCTCCTCGCGGCCGTCGTGATCGTCGCCGGCACGCTCGTCCACCGCCTCGCGGTCCTCGCCGGCCCGTCGGTGGACAACCTCGGGCAGCTCCACCCGCAGCAGGTCGCCTACCTCAACGGCGGGCAGCAACTGGCCATCTGGGCCTCGGTCGGCGGGCTGCGCAGCAGCGGGGCGCTCGGCGTACGACCGGACCGGCGGCTCACCACCGGCGGACCGCTGCCGGCCGGGATCACGCCACTGGACCAGGCGATCCACATCGCCGCCGGCCGGCATGCCAAGACCCGGGAACTGGCCCGCGACGGGCGGGTGTGCCAGGCGCTCGACCACCTCAGGGCCGACCTGGAGCAGCGCGGGCTGGCGCTCGCACCGGCCCGCCGGACCGCGCTGCGCGGCGGCGCGTTCCTGCTCACCGCCCTGTTGCTGATCGGCGTCGTACGCGTCTTCGCGGGGCTGGGCAACGACCGTCCGGTGGGCTGGCTCATGCTCACCCTCCTTCCGCTGTCCGTCGTGGCGATCGTGCTGTACCGCGTGCCGTGGCGCACCCACGCCGCCACCCGGGCCCTGCGTGGCCTGCGCCGCCAGCACACCTACCTCGCGCCAGCCTCGGCCCCCGCCCACACCACGTACGGCGCGGCGGGCGCCGCGATGGGGATCGCGTTGTACGGCACCGCGTCGCTCTACGCCATGGACCCCGGCTTCGCCAGCCAGGCCGAGATCCAGCGCCAGGCGATCAGCGGCACCGGGGCCTCCTCCAGCGGCGGCGGGTGCGGCGGGGGTGCCTCGTGCGGCGGGGGCAGCTCGTGCGGAGGCGGCGGGGGCTGCGGCGGAGGCGGGTGCGGCGGATGACCGGGCCGGCCGGCGTGGGCATCGGCTGGCGGCCCGAGATCGCCGGGTTCGTGGCCGACCTGCCCGGGCTGCGTTTCGTGGAGGTGGTCGCGGAGGGCGTCGCCGCCGCCGGGCCCCTGCCGGCGGGGCTGGCCGCGCTGCGCGAGCGCGGCGTGACGGTCGTACCGCACGGTGTGCGGCTGTCCCTCGGCGGCGCGGAACCGGTCGACCCGGCGCGCGTCGCGCACCTGGGCGCGGTGGCGGAACGCCTCGGGGCGCCGATCGTCAGCGAGCACATCGCGTTCGTCCGGGCCGGCGGCGTCGAGGCCGGCCACCTGCTGCCGCTGCCCCGCAGCCGGGAGGCGGTCGACGCGGTCTGCGCCAACGTCGCCCGCGCGCAGGCCGGGTTGCCGGTGCCGCTCGCGCTGGAACCGATCGCGGCCCTCTTCGACTGGCCCGACGACGAGCTGGACGAGGCCGACTTCCTCACCGAGATCCTGGAACGCACCGGCGCGTTCCTGCTGCTGGACATCGCCAACGTCTACGCCAACGCCCGCAACCGGGGCGCCGACCCGGTCGCGCTGCTCGACCGGCTGCCGTTGGACCGGGTCTCCTACGTGCACGTGGCGGGCGGCGCCGAGCACGGCGGCTACTACCACGACACGCACACCGATCCGGTGCCCCCGGCGGTGCTCGACCTGCTGCGCGAGCTGTGCGCCCGCCGCCGGCCACCGACGCTCCTGCTCGAACGCGACGGGCACTACCCGCCCGCCCCGGTGCTCCGCGCCGAGTTGGACGCCCTCGCCGCCGCCTCCGGCTTCCCGGTGGTGACGTGAGCGGCGACCTGGCCGAGCGGCAGGCGGCGCTGGTGGCGGCACTGGTGGCCGGCGGCCCGGTGCCGGCGGGTTTCGACCCGGCGGCGCTGGCCGCCGCCGGGGCCGCGCTGCTGCGCAAGCGCGCCGGGGAGGTGGCCCGGCACTGGCCGCTGCTCGCCGCCGGTCTCGGCCCGCAGTGGTCGGCGACCTTCGCCGGCTGGGCGGCGGGGCGGCCGACCGGGGGCTCGCTGCGTGACGGCTGGGACCTGGCCCGCGACCTGCGCGAGCGGGGCGCGCTGCCGCCGCTGGGCGCGGAGGAGCTGGCCGCGCGCGAGGCCACCCACCGCTACGACGGGCACACCCCGCCGCGCCCACGCCGGCTGCCGGCATGGGGGCGCGCCGACGGGGCCGTCGCGGTCCAGATCGCCGGTCGGGTACGCCTGCTGCGTCCCGCCCGCCGCTGACCGCCCGCCGCTGACCGCCCGCCGCTGACCGCCGCTGGATCGCCCGCCGCTGGCCGCCCCCCCGGATCGGCGACCGCCGAACCGGTCGCCGCTGGTCGCCGCCGAACCGCCCGCTGGACCGGCCGTCGCTGGCCGCCGACCGCCGGTCGGCCCGAGGGCCGGTCGGACCGAGGGCCCCGCTGGCGGATCCCGCCGGGTGCGGCAGGATCGGCGGCATGGATCTCGGACTCACCGATCGGGTGTACGTACTCACCGGCGCCTCCCGGGGGCTGGGTTACGCCACCGCGCAGTGCCTCGTCGCCGACGGCGCCCGCGTGGTGCTCTCCGCCCGCGACGCCGACGCCGTGGCCGCCGCCGCGCAACGCCTCGGCGGACCGGAGCGGGCGGTCGGGCTGGCCGCCGACCTGGCCGACGCCCGGACGCCGGAGCGTCTCGTGGCGGCGGCCCGGGAGCACTTCGGCCGGCTGGACGGGGCGCTGGTCTCGGTCGGCGGACCACCGCCGGGCAGCGCCGCCTCGGTCACCGACGAGCAGTGGCGCCGCTCCTTCGAGACGGTCTTCCTCGGCAGCGTGCGCATGGTCCGTACCGTCGCCGAGAACCTGACCGAGGGCGGGGCGATCGGGCTGGTCCTGTCGACCTCGGCCCGTGGGCCGGTGCCCGGCCTGGGCATCTCCAACGGCCTGCGCCCCGGCCTCGTGGGCATGGCCAAGGACGTCGCCGACGAGTACGGGCCCCGGGGCGTACGGGTGGTCGGTCTGCTGCCCGGCCGGATCATGACCGACCGCAACGTGGAGCTCTTCGCGGCCACCGGCGATCCCGAACGGGCGCGCGCGGAGGCCGAGGCCGCCATCCCGCTGCGCCGCATCGGTGCCCCGGTCGAGTTCGGCCGGGTGGCCGCGTTCGTCCTCTCCCCCGCCGCGAGCTACCTGACCGGGGTGACCGTGCCGGTCGACGGCGGCGCGCTACGGGGCCTGTGATGGCCGCACCCGCCGGCGGATCGGGCACCGGCTCTCCCGGCGGATCGGGCACCGGCTCTCCCCGCGGATCGGGCACCGGCACCCCGAGTGGGTCGGGCGCCAACTCCCGCAGTGGGTCGGGCACCGGCACCCCGGGCGAATCGGGCACCGGCTCCGCCGGTCGGCGGAAGGCCCGTGCGGCGGAGGCGGTCGGACGGTATCCGCGCCCCAGCAGGGAGGAACTCGCCGCCGCGGCGGAGCGCACCATTCCCGACGTCATCGCCCCCGGTCTGGACGTGCTCTTCGTCGGGATCAACCCGGGGCTGTGGTCGGCAGCGACCGGGTGGCACTTCGCCCGGCCGGGCAACCGGTTCTGGCCCGCGCTGCACCGGGGCGGGTTCACGCCCCGGCTGCTGCACCCCAGCGAGCAGGACGAGCTGCCCGGATACGGCCTCGGCATCACCAACATGGTCGCGCGGGCCAGTGCGCGCGCCGACGAGCTGACCCCGGCCGAACTGGTCGCGGGGGCGCAGCTCCTCACCAAGAAGGTCGAGCGGCACCGCCCCCGCTGGGTGGCCGTGGTGGGGGTGACCGCGTACCGGGTCGGCTTCGCCCGGCCGAAGGCCGCCTTCGGGCCGCAGCGGGAGCCGCTGGCGGGCGCCCGGCTCTGGGTGCTGCCCAACCCCAGCGGCCTGAACGCGCACTTCACACCGGAGACGCTCGGCGCCGCGTTCGGGGAGCTGCGCGCGGCGGTCGCCGCCGGCTGAGGCACGCCGTCCCGCTCACGGCGCTCCGGGCGGTGTCACTCGGCGGCGGCCTGCTCAGGCGGTGCCACTTGGCGGCGGCCGGCTGAGGCGGCGTCAGTTGGCGGCGGCCGGGGGCAGCGCCTCTTCGGCGAGGTAGGGCCGCAGCGGCGGCACGGCCACCGGCTCGGGCCCTGTCGCGTCGGCGTACGGGGCCGGCGAGTCGGCGACCGCGAACTGGGTGCGGTAGAGCTCGGCGTAGAGCCCGCCCACGGCCACCAGTTCCTCGTGCCGGCCCCGCTCGACGATCCGCCCGCCGTCGAGCACCAGGATCTGGTCGGCGTCGCGGACGGTCGACAGCCGGTGCGCGATCACCAGCGCCGTACGCCCGGTCAGCGCCACCGACAGCGCCCGCTGCACGGCGGCCTCGCTCTCCGAGTCGAGGTGCGCCGTCGCCTCGTCGAGGATCACGATCGACGGGGCCTTGAGCAGCAGCCGGGCGATGGCGATGCGCTGCTTCTCGCCGCCGGAGAAGCGGTAGCCGCGCTCGCCGACGAGGGTGTCCAACCCCTCCGGTAGCGACCGGACCAGGTCGGCGACCTGCGCCCCGGCCAGGGCGGCCCAGATCTCGTCGTCGGTGGCGTCCGGCTTGGCGTAGCGCAGGTTCTCGGCGATGGTCTCGTGGAACAGGTGCGAATCCTGGGTGACCACACCGATCTCGTCGCGCAGCGAGTCGAGGGTGGCGTCGCGGACGTCGACGCCGCCGACCAGCACCTGGCCGTCGGTGACGTCGTAGACGCGGGAGATCAGCATGGACAGCGTCGACTTGCCGGCCCCGGAGGGGCCGACCAGCGCCACCATCTGCCCCGGCGCGACCGCGAACGACACGCCCTTGAGCACGGGCTCGTTGACCGTACGGTCGAGGGCGGCGACCTCCTCCAGGCTGGCGAGCGAGATCTCGGCGGCGCTGGGGTAGCGGAACCGGACGTCGCGGAACTCGATCCGGCCGCTGCCCCGGGGCACCGGCACGGCGTCGGGTTTCTCCTGGATCGTCGGCTTCAGATCGAGCACCTCGAAGACCCGGTCGAAGGAGACCAGCGCGCTCATCACGTCGACCCGGACGTTGGAGAGCGCGGTCAGTGGGCCGTAGAGGCGGGTGAGCAGCAGGGCGAGGGTCACCACGGTGCCGGCGCTGACGTTTCCGGTGACCGCCAGCCAGCCACCGAGACCGTAGGTGAGCGCCTGGGCCAGGGAGGCGACCAGCAGCATCGCCACGAAGAACGTCCGTGAGTACATCGCGGACTGGATGCCGATGTCGCGGACCCGCTCGGCCCGCCCGGCGAACCGGCGCGCCTCCACCTCGGGCCGGCCGAAGAGCTTCACGAGCAACGCACCCGATACGCCGAACCGCTCGGTCATCGTCGCGTTCATCTTCGCGTCGAGGTTGTAGGACTCCCGGGTGATCTCGGCGAGCCGTTTGCCGACCCGGCGGGCCGGGATGATGAACACCGGCAGCAGCACCAGCGAGAGCGCGGTGATCTGCCAGGAGAGGGTGAACATCACGGCGGCGGTGAGCACGAGCTGGATGACGTTGCTGACGACGCCGGACAGCGTCGAGGTGAACGCCCGCTGCGCGCCGAGCACGTCGTTGTTGAGCCGGCTGACCAGCGCGCCGGTCTGCGTACGGGTGAAGAACTGCAGCGGCATCCGCTGGACGTGGTCGTAGACCCGGGTGCGCAGGTCGAGGATGATGCCCTCGCCGATGCGGGCCGAATACCACCGCTGGGCGAGCGAGAGCAGCGCGTCGGCCACCGCGAGCCCGGCGATGACGAGCGCCAGCCGCACCACCGCGTTGCCGGCGTCGGCGCCGCCCCGGGTGATCGTGTCGATCACGTCGCCGGCGAGCACCGGCGTGGCCACCCCGATGACCGCGGCGAGCACCACGGTGACCAGGAAGACGACGATGTCCCGGCGGTAGGGCGCGGCGAAGGCCACGATCCGGCGGGCCACCCCGCGCTTGAGCCGGTGGGTGGAGATCTCGTCGCGGCTGCGTATCGACCGGAGCATGCTCCATCCGGCCATGCCGCCGCCGGACATCGAGTTGGACACGTTCACCTCCGGGTCGTCGGGCTGACCGCACCGTCAGGTCAATTCTCCCGACGACTCTGACAACCTCGGCCGTGACCCTGATCTTCCCGAACGGTCCTTACCGAGTGCTCTCCCCGGCCAGCAATGGCCCCAGCCGGCCGATCCGCCTACTCTCCCGGCCAGCGAAATTCCGTAGCCGGCCGATCCGCCTACTCTCCCGGCCAGCGAAATTCCGTAGCCGGCCGATCCGCCTGCTCTCCCGCCTGGCGAGGTTCCGCAGGCGGACGGTGGCTACTCTCCCCGTCCGGCGAGGTCGCGCAGCCGGCGGGTCTGCGCCTCCCGCTCGGCCCGCTGCTGGTCGGCGGCGGAGCGGCCGGTCGCGCCGGCCAGCAGCGCCTTGATCTCCACCACCGCGTCGCGGTTGTTGGCCAGCAGCCCCGCGGTCAGGTCGCGCACCGCCGCGTCCAGTTCGGCGTTCGGCACCACCAGGGTGGCCAGGCCGATCCGGTCCGCCTCGGCGGCGTCCAGCCGCCGGCCGGTCGCGCAGATCTCCAGCGCGCGGCTGTAGCCGACCAGGTCGACCAAGCGCCCGGTGCCGGCGAGATCCGGGACCAGGCCGAGCGTCACCTCTCCCATGGAGAACTTCGCGTCCTCGGCCAGCACGCGCAGGTCGCAGGCGAGCGCCAACTGGAAGCCGGCGCCGATCGCGTGCCCCTGGACGGCGGCGACAGTGACGACGTCGGGGCGGTGCAACCAGGTGAAGCCGTCCTGGTATTCGGCGATCCGGTCGGCGCACTCCTGCTCGGACAGGGTGGCCAGCGCGGCGAACGACTCCGCGCCGGAGGAGCCAGCCGTCGACAGGTCGAGGCCGGCGGAGAACGCCCGGCCCTCGCCACGCACGACCACTACGCGTACGTCGCCAGGGAGGTCCCGGGAGAAATCGCTCATCGCGCGCCACATCGACGGGGTCTGCGCGTTGAGCACGTCGGGCCGGCACAACGTGACCGTCGCGACCGGCCCGTCGCATTCCAGCCGGACCCCGGTCGCCTCGGCGGTCACCGAGCGACCCGGGGAACGGCGCTGACGTACGACGCTGGTGGGCGGGTCACGCCTTCTTACGGCGTCGGGCGCCGCCCCGCTGCCGCAGCTGGACCCCGGACTCGGTGAGCACCCGGTGGATGAACCCGTAGGAACGGCCGGTCGAGGCCGCGAGCGCGCGGATGCTCTCACCCGAGGTGTACCGCTTTACCAGGTCCTTGGCGAGCGTCTGACGCTCGGCTCCGACGATCCGGCGACCCTTCTCAGTGCTGGTGGCTGTGCCAGTGGCTGCCATGCTGTGTCCTCACGTCCCAGACTGTGCGGTTCGGATACGGTCCCACCTATTAGACCGCCTCGAACGATCATGCGCCAGATATCAACTCTTCGCCAACCGACACGCTATGCGATGTCGTCTTCCCGATAGCGTGATGCTCACGACGCGTCGGGGCGGCCCGACCAGCCCCCGCGCCCCGTCCGGAGCGGCCGACTCGGTGCAGGCGACGGCGGTCGACGCGCCCTCAGGGCGTCGGCCGGCGGGCCGTACCCTGCTGGCGTGATCGACCTGCTCGGCACCGCCGCCAGCGCCGCCGTGGTGTTCGCCGCCACCGACATCGACGACATCGTCATCCTGACGCTGTTCTTCGTCGCCGCCCGCACCACCGGCCGGCCCCGCACCTGGCAGATCGTCGCCGGGCAGTACCTGGGCATCGGCGCGCTTGCGCTGGCCAGCGCGGTGGTCGCGGCCGGGCTGCTGGTGGTGCCCGATCCGTGGACCGGGCTGCTCGGCCTGCTCCCGATCGCCCTGGGCGTCCGTGCGCTGCTCGGCCGCGACGCCGACGACGCCCCGGCCGTGGTGGGCTCCGCCCTCGGCGTGGCCGGGGTGACGATCGCCAACGGCGCCGACAACATCGCCGTCTACGTGCCGGTCTTCCGGGCGCTCGGCCCGGCCGACAGCGCGGTGTTCCTGCTGGTCTTCGTGGTGCTCATCGCGCTGTGGTGCGTCGCGGGGGCCTGGCTGGGCGGTCACCCCCGGGTGACGCGGCTGGTCGGGCGCGTCGGCCACTGGCTCGTCCCGGCCGTCTTCATCGCCATCGGCCTGGTCATCCTGGCCACCTCCGGCGTCCTGCCCCACCTGCTCGACCTGCTGCCCTGAACCGCCCCTCCCTGCCCTGACCGCCTCCGAGTCCCGTTGATCATGAAGTTGTTGTCACGACACGCCGGGACGGAGCGCAACAACTTCATGATCAACGCTGCGGGGCGGGGCGGGGCGGGTGGCGCGGGGCGGGCGGGTCAGGCGAGTTCTACCAGTTCCAGGAGGTCGTCGCTCCAGGCGTCCTCGTCGCCGTCGGGCAGCAGGATGGCGCGGTCGGGCTTCAGCGCCATGACCGCGCCCGGATCGTGGGTGACCAGCACGATCGCGCCCGGGTAGCGGGCGATGGCGTCGAGCACCTGCTCCCGGCTGACCGGGTCGAGGTTGTTCGTCGGCTCGTCGAGCAGCAGCACGTTCGCCCCGGAGCAGACCAGGGTGGCCAGCGCGAGTCGGGTCTTCTCGCCGCCGGAGAGCACCCCGGCCGGCTTGTCCACGTCGTCGCCGGAGAACAGGAACGCCCCGAGGATCTTCCGCAGGTCGGTGTCGGTCTGCTCGATGGCGGCGCTGCGCATGTGCTCCAGCACCGTACGGTCCACGTCGAGCGTCTCGTGCTCCTGCGCGTAGTAGCCGAGCCGCAGGCCGTGACCGGCGTGCACCCCGCCGGTGTCCGGCTCCAGCAGGCCGCCGAGCATCCGCAGCAGGGTGGTCTTGCCGGCGCCGTTGAGGCCGAGGATGGCCACCCGGGAGCCCCGGTCGACCGCCACGTTGACGTCGGTGAAGATCTCCAGTGAGCCGTACGACTTCGACAGGCCGGTCGCGGTGAGCGGGGTCTTGCCGCACGGGGCCGGGTTCGGGAAACGCACCTTCGCCACCCTGTCGGCGACGCGTACCTCCTCCAGGCCCGAGATCAGCTTCTCGGCCCGGCGGGCCATGTTCTGCGCGGCGACGGTCTTGGTGGCCTTGGCCCGCATCTTGTCGGCCTGGGCCATCAGCGCGCCGGCCTTCTTCTCGGCGTTGGCGCGCTCCCGGCGGCGGCGCCGCTCGTCGGTCTCGCGGGCCTCCAGGTAGGCCTTCCAGCCCAGGTTGTAGACGTCGACCACGGAGCGGGTGGCGTCGAGGAACCACACCTTGTTGACCACCGACTCCAGCAGCGAGCCGTCGTGGGAAATCACGATCAGGCCGCCCTTGTGGTTGGCGAGGAAGCTGCGCAGCCAGGTGATCGAGTCGGCGTCGAGGTGGTTGGTCGGCTCGTCGAGCAGCAGGATGCCGCCGCCGTTCTCGCCCGCGTCGCGGAACAGGATCCGGGCCAGCTCGATGCGGCGGCGCTGACCGCCGGAGAGGGTGCCGATGGTCTGGGCGAGCGCCCGGTCGGGCAGGCCGAGGTTGGCGCAGATCCGGGCGGCCTCGGCCTCGGCCGCGTACCCGCCGAGGGAGGCGAACTGGTCCTCCAGCGCGCCGTAGCGGCGGACCAGCCGGTCGTCGGCGCCGTCGGCGAGCTTGGCCTCGATCTCCTTCATCTGGGCCATCAGCACGTCCAGGCCCCGGGCGGAGAGCACCCGGTCGCGGCCGGTGACCTCCAGGTCGCCGGTGCGGGGGTCCTGCGGGAGGTAGCCGATGGCGCTGCGCCGATCGATCTGCCCGGCGTACGGCTGGCCCTCGCCGGCGAGCACCTTCAGCGTGGTGGTCTTGCCGGCGCCGTTGCGGCCGACCAGGCCGATCCGGTCACCCGGCTGCACCCGCAGCGTGGTGTCGGACAGCAGGATGCGGGCGCCGGCGCGCAGCTCCAGGCCGGTGGCAGTGATCATGTCGGAGGACTCGCTCTCGGGGTCTGGAAGGGCTGACTCAGGGCACGCGAAAGCGCCGGCGAGCACGAGGCCCGTCGGCGCGGGGCGGTTCAGCCTTCGCAGAGCAGCACGGGGGCAAGTGTACCGGGCGTCGTCCGGCCGCCCCTCCGGATTACCGATCAAGATCATCGGGTACCGGAACGCCGTCCGGACCCGGTCCGGTACCGCAACCACCAAAACGGATCAAATCGGTGATCGGGGTAGACATGGAGCTGAACGAGAACGCACGGATCGACACCAGCCAGGTGGACGACCGGCGAGGATCCGGCGGGGGCGGCGGGCTGGGCGGCATCCCCATCCCGATCGGTGGCGGCCGGGGTGGCCTCGTCGGCCTGGTCATCGCCGTGCTCGTCGCGCTCGTCGGCGGCGGCTTCGGCCTGAACGCGGCCACCAGCGGCGGCGACGAGCCGCAGGGCGACAACACGTCCCTGGAGCAGAAGTGCTCGGCCGAGGACGCGCTCCAGCAGCTCGACTGCCGCAACGCGCTCTACGTCAACTCGATCCAGGCGTACTGGCAGAAGGCCCTGCCCGAGGCGTTCGGCGAGCAGTACCGCCCGTCGAAGACGGTGTTCTTCAGCCAGGGCGTCAACACCGCCTGCGGGCAGGCCGACTCCGGGGTCGGCCCGTTCTACTGCCCCGCCGACGACCAGGTCTACATCGACCTCACCTTCTACCAGGTGCTCGCCCAGCAGCTCGGCGCCTCCGGTGAGTTCGCCCAGCCGTACGTGCTCGCCCACGAGTACGGCCACCACGTGCAGGACCTGCTCGGCACCGAGGCGGAGATGCGCCGCCAGCAGCAGCGCGACCCGGACAACGCGAACGCCCTCTCGGTGAAGCTGGAGTTGCAGGCCGACTGCTACGCGGGCGCCTGGGCGAAGAACGCCACCGGCACCGCCGACGCGAGCGGTCAGAAGATCTTCACCAGCATCAGCGAGCAGGACATCCAGCAGGCCATCGACGCCGCCGAGAAGATCGGCGACGACGCCATCTCCAAGCGGGCCAACCGGCCGGTGAACCCGGAGGAGTTCACCCACGGCTCGTCGGCGCAGCGCAAGGAGTGGTTCACCCGGGGCTACAGCACGGGCGACCCGAAGTCCTGCGACACCTTCCGCGGCAGCCTCTGACCCACCATGGGCGTCGGGCGGGGACGGCAGGCCCCGCCGAGCGCGCCGCCACATCCCGTACAGGCAGGCCACGGGCCCGGTCGGTGACCGGGCCCGTGGCGCGTACGCGTGGCGGAGCGGCGGCGGTCAGACCCGCTGCCAGAGCGCCGGCACGTTCGGCGGCTCCCAGCCCGGCTGGGCGATGTGTCCCTGCAGGCAGCGGTACGACTGGCCCGCGTAGCTCACCGTCGCGCCGGCGGCGTATCCGGTGCCGACCTGCCAGGTCGTGCCGTCGGGCGGGTTGCCGGTCGAGGTGGGTGTGGGGGTCGGCGCGGGGCCGCCGGCGGTGACGAGGCTCAGCCCGTACGCCGCCAGGATCGCGTTGACCGGCTGGAAGTACATCGTCCCGCCGGTGGTGCAGTTGCCGGAGCCGCCCGAGGTGACCCCCTGCGCCTGGTCGCCGGAGATCCACGAGCCGCCGGAGTCGCCCGGCTCGGCACAGGCGTTGCTCCGGGTCAGTCCGGTAACCGTGCCCTCCGGGTAGGTCACCGAGGCGTTCTTCTGCTGGATGGTGCCGCAGCGCCAGCCGGTGGTGGAGCCGGACCGGCAGACCGCCGCCCCCACGGCAGCTTCGGCGCTGCCCGCCACCGTGACCGTGCCGCCGCAGTAATCGTTCACCAGCCCGCGCGGGGTGTTCCCGGCGTCCACCTGCACCCAGGCGTAGTCGCGGCCCGGGAAGGTGGAGCCGCGGACGGTGCCGCCCGGCTGGGAGGTGCGGGCGCCGGCCCGGCCGCAGTGCCCGGCGGTGACGAAGCCGCCGTTGACGGAGAACCCGATCGAGCACCGGCTACTGCCGGTGTAGTAGGCGTTGCCACCGATCACGTCGGCGTACGGCCTCGGGTTCTCGGTGCTGCCCTGGACCCGCACCGCGCCGGCCGGCACGCCCGCCGCGGCGGCGAAGGACCGGGCCGCGGCCGAGCCGCCGTCGCGGGCCAGCACCACGACGGAGTTGCCGGGAAGGTCGGCGTACCAGCCGACCACGGTGGCCGGCGCGGCGGCGGCCCGACGGTTCAGCCGGTCGACCGCCGCGTGCAGGGTGTCCTCGCCGTAGGTGACCGGGACCGGGACAGCGCCGAGGGCGCGGACGGGGCCGGCGTCGGCGGCGCGGGTGACGCCGACCGCCACGGCGGCACCTTCGGCGGTGACCCAGGTGCCGCCGTAGCCGGCACCGAGCGTGGTCCGCAGCACCTGCTGCGCGCGGCTGGCGCGATCGTCGACCGCCAGGCGGGCGCGGGCCTGGTCCGGGGTCAGCCGAAGGTCCCGTTGCAGGGCGGCGAACATCTCCGGCGCGACGCCGCCGGAACCGACGGCCGGCGCGGTGGGGCTGGGGGTGGTGTCGGCGCCGGCCTGGGTGGCCAGGGCCATGGTCAGCACCAGAACGGCAGCACCCAGGGTAGTTGCCGCCACGGTGGCTGGTCGTCGGAGCATGGGGGTCTCCTCGCGGTCAGAACGATGTGGAGGGTCGGATAAAGCCCGCCTGATCAGGCATGTGAGTGCCGTACGGCGGGATCGCGCCGATGCGCTACAGACACAACAACAAATGTTGTTAACTGTGTTGCCCTCACCGTAGGTTAGACATCCGATGCCGTCAATACAGGTCGCGATCGATCGCACCCCGTCCCTCCACCGCGAACGGAGCCGCCCGTGTCCCCGCCGCGCCCGCACGACCGCCGGACCAGGACCGTGCCCGCACGACCCGCCGTGGTCCCCGCACCGGCCACCCGCTCCCGGCGCCGAGCCCTGTGACCGGCCCGTCGCCGGCGCTGCCCCGGCACGACCTGGCGGTATCCGCCCCGGACGAGCTGCCCTTCGCCGTCGGGTCCTTCGGGGAGATCGGCCCGCTCTCCCGCGCCGACTTTCCGCACCGGCACGTCTTCTACGAGCTGGTGTACGTGACCCACGGGCGGGCCACGCACGTCATCGACCTCGACGCCCACCCCGTCCGACCGCCGCACCTGTTCGTCGTCACGCCCGGCCAGGTGCACCACTGGCAGGAGCAGCGCGACCTGCGCGGGCACGTGCTGCTCTGCGCCGCCGAGTTCCTGCTGACCTTCCCGGCCGACCGCGACGCGCTGCACCGCTCGGGGCACCGCTCCTGGCGCCCGCGCGACGACGCGCAGGCGAGGCGGATCGCCACCCTGATGCGGTGGACGACGGCCGAGTACCGCCGGGGTGGGCGCGGCCGGGCGAGCACCCTGCGCGCCTACCTGCACCTGCTGCTCACCGAGGTGCGCCGCTCCCGCCCCACGGGCCCGCCTCCCGGCCCGCCGCCCGAGCCGGGCACCCGCAACCAGCGCGCCGCCGCGATCGCCCGCCGCTTCGAGGAGCTGCTCGGCGAGCCGGACCTCGTCGGCGAGCCTCCCCGCGCGTACGCCCGTCGCATCGGCGTGTCGGTGCGCCACCTCAACGACGCGGTCCCGCTGGCCACCGGCGCCACCCCCGCCCGGCTGATCCGCCGGGCCCGGGTCCTGGAGGCGAAGCGCCTGCTGACCCGGACCGACCTCACCGTGGCCGCGATCGCCGACCGGCTCGGCTTCGCCGACCCCGCCTACTTCTGCCGGTTCTTCCGCCGGGAGACCGGCGACTCCCCCGGCACGTTCCGCCGGCACGGCGGAAAACACCACGATTCCGCCGGCTGACACATCGACGTACCCCGACGTCCGTCAATAGCGTCGGGTCGCCGGCCGCGCCGGCCCGCCCGGGTGTGCCGGGACTTCCCGGGCCGGCCGGGCCCCGACACCCGTCCCCCACCAGAAGGAACGCTCATGAACGATGCAGCCAGCGACGCACCGGAACCGGACGGTTCCCGCGCCAACAGCGGCGTGACACGCAAGAGCGTGCTGCGGGCGGCAGCACTGGCCCTGCCCGCCCCGTTCCTCGTCACCGGCGCCGCGCGGGCGGTGGGCGCGAGGACGGCCGACC
Source organism: Micromonospora sp. NPDC049051 (assembly GCF_043197575.1). NCBI lineage: Bacteria > Bacillati > Actinomycetota > Actinomycetes > Micromonosporales > Micromonosporaceae > Micromonospora > Micromonospora sp. NPDC049051. The sequence continues at coordinate 623,768 of NZ_JBICTL010000005.1, read as the reverse complement.
CCGCGTCGGCGCCGCCGCTCACCCCGTACTGCGACGACGGCGACGACCCGACGCCGGCGCAGATGGAGGGCCCCTACTTCAAGCCGAACTCACCGCGCCGCTCCTCGCTCGTCGAGGCCGGCACGGTCGGCACCCGACTCACCGTCACCGGCCACGTCTTCGGGCTGGACTGCCGGCCGCTCCCCGACGTGCTGCTGGACTTCTGGCAGGCCGACGCCAACGGCGGCTACGACAACACCGGCTACCGGCTGCGCGGCCACCAGTTCACCGACGCGTCCGGCGCGTACCGGCTCAGCACGATCGTGCCGGGCCTCTATCCCGGGCGGACGCGGCACATCCACGTCAAGGCGCAGGCGCCGAACCGGCCGGTGCTCACCACCCAGCTGTACTTCCCCGGCGAGCCCCGCAACAGCACGGACACTCTCTTCGATCCCGCGCTGCTGATGACGGTACGCACGGTGAACGGCGTCCGGGAGGCGAGTTTCGACTTCGTCCTCAATGTGACCTCCGGCCCCGCCCCGACCCCGACCGGCACCGCCCCCGGCGGCACCTGGGCGGTCGGCACCGCGTACCCGGCCGGGGCCCGGGTCACCTACGGCGGCGTCGGCTACCGCTGTCTACAGGCGCACACCGCCCAGCCCGGCTGGGAACCGCCGAACGCGCCGGCGCTCTGGGCCCGGGACTGACACCCGGCAAGCACCGGCCGCCCCGCGGACCGAGGCAGGGCGACCGGGCGGTGACCAGTGTTTGCGGCCGACCAGACGACCCGGCCGAAGGCCCCCGGCGGCGTACCCGTCGCCGGGGGCTCAGGCCGTGGCGCGCAGCACGGCGACCCGCTCGCCGAGCTGCTCCACCTGGCGCAGCCCTTCGCGGAGCAGGTCGAGCGCGTCGTCCGGGCGGCCCCACCCCTGCATCCGGTCGGCCAGCAGCAGGACCACCGCCGCCAGCTCCCGGCGCCGCCCGGCCGCCCGGTAGCCGGCGAGCGCCGCCCGCAGGTGCCGCTCGGCACCGGCCCGGTCGCCGTCGTCGTCGCGCAGCAGGCCGCGCACCCGGTCGGCGCGGGCCGCCACCACCGGGTCGTCGCCGAGGTCGACGGCGTCGCGCAACAGGGCCTCGGCCCGCGCCGGCTGGCCCAGCGCGTGGTAGACCTCCGCCAGTTCCACCCCGACCTCACGGGCCAGCGTCGGCTGGCCGGCGTCCGCCAGCACCGCGTGCGCCCTCGCCAGGTCGGCGAGGGCACCGGCGAGGTCGCCCGCCTTCCGGCGCCCCTGCCCCCGGGCCCGGTGACAGCACGCCAGCAGCCACCGCATGGCGACCTGCCGGGCCGCATGGCGGGCCTGCTCGGCAGCGACCCCGGCCTCCGCCGTCCGCCCCGCCGCGAGCAACGAGGACGCGACGCTCAGGTGCAGACCGGCGACCCGGGCCGGCGCGGCGAGCACCGCCAGGGCCAGGGCCTGCGTGGCGGCCTCCGCCGCCGCCCCCTCGTCGCCGAGCGCGACGTGACAGCGCACCAGCTCGGCGTGCAGGACCAGCAGGACCGACGGATCCGGGTACCCGTCGCGCAGCAGCGCGTCCCGCGCCTCGGTGAGCAGGTAGCGGGCGTAGCGCGGGTCACCGGCGTGGTATGCCAGCCCGGCCCGGCCAACCGCCGCCTCGGCGCGCACGTGCGGGGACGCCCCTGCCAGGAGAGCCTCCGCACGATCGAGCTGGGCCGACGCGGCCCCGGGTTCGTCGCGGCGCAGCGCCGCGCCCGCCAGGCCCAGCCGGGCCCAGGCTTCCAACACCGGCTCGGCCAGCTCGACGGCGGCCTCGGCCACCTCGCGGCAGACGGCAGCCGCCTCTTCGGCGGAGCCGGCCAGGTCGGCCTCGGCCAGGCGTAGCCGCAGGCGCACCGCGTCCGCCGGCGAGCGGCCGGTGTACAGGTCCGAGGGCGTGACGCCGAGCCGCTCGGCGAAATGGGCGACGGCGTCGGCGGAGGGCACCCGGCGACCGCTCTCCACGGCGGAGACGTAGGCCGCGCTGTACCGGGGCTCGGCCAGGGCGCGCTGGGTGAGCCCCCGTGCCGCGCGCAGCCGCTGCACACGCGCGCCCAGCCCGCTCGTCGCCGCACCCGCCACGACGGGCTCCGGCCGGCTCACGACAGCCGCTCCGCCGCGCGCAGGCCGCGACGCAGCACCGCCGCCGCCTCGTCGCGCTCCCCCCGGGCCAGCAACAGCTCCGCGAGGTGGCGACAGGTGATCACCACGTCGCCCATCAGGCCGGCCCGCTCGTACCGGTCGACGGCCCGCAGCAGCAGCCGCCGCGCCTGCTCGCCGTCGCCCTGGACGGCCCGCACCAGCCCGCGTACCCGGTCGGCCTCGGCCATGATCTCGCGGTGGTCGCTGGCGGTCGCCGCCCCGGCCGCCTCCTCGGCCAGCTCAGCCGCCTCGTCCAGCGCGCCCTCGCGCCGACGCGCCTCGGCCAGCTCGAGCGTCGCCCCGGCGTGGTCGAGCACCGCGCCGACGGCGCCCAGCGTCTCCCGGGCGCGCCGCAACTGCGCCCCCGCCTCCCCCGGTCGCCCGGCCCGCAACAGGACGTAGCCACGGGCCCAGTGACACAAGCCGATCTCCCGGGTCAGCCCCAGCTCGGTGTAGCGACGGACGGCCTCCCGCAGGTGCCGGTCCGCCTCGTCCAGCTCGCCGTCGCGACGCAACTGCCCGGCGACGGCGTGGAACTGTGCCACCCACTCCCGGTTGGTCACCCGGGCGAGCAGGGGCGTCACCTCCCGCTCCAACCGTCGGGCCCGCTCCCGCCAGCTCAGCTCGAGAAACGTGTACATCAACGCGTTGGTCAACCGCAGCTCGGCGTCGGCGTCCACCGGGGGCACCGCCCGCAGGTCCCGCAGGCCGCCCTCCAGGATCGCCACCGCCCGCGGCGCGTCCCCGGCGACCAGCAGGCAGTACGCCTGCCGGGCCAGCACCGCCGCGCGCAGCCCCGGACAGTCGTCGGGCAGTTGGTCGGCAAGCTCGTCGTACCGGGTGGCGGCGTCCTCGGTGCGCCCCCGGTGCAGCTGGGCCTCCGCCAGGTGGTATCCGGCCCAACCGGCCAGCTCGGACAGGCGGTAGCGCTCCGCGCGACGGCGTATTCCGGTCAACGCACGCTCGGCGGCGTCCAACCTGCCGGCGGAGAGGTCCCGGCGGGCCGCCGCCAGCTCGGCCTCGAGCTGGGCGGCCGCGTTGGCCGGCCGGCCGTGGCGCAGGTCGTCGACCGCCAACCCGAGGCGGTCGGCGAAGTGGGCCAGCGCCTCGGGGCTGGGCATCCGGGCCCCGGACTCCACGGCGCCCAGGTAGGCGCGGGTGTAGCGGGAGCCGACGACCTGCTGCTGGGTGAGGCCACGGGCCAGGCGCAGCCGTCTGATCCGGTCACCCAGGCTCTCCCCGACCGCGTCGTCGCGGGAGTCGACGTCCCCGAACACGGCGACGTCGGCCGCCGTCTGCGTCATCCTGGCCCCTTCCCCGACCGTCACGCCCAGCCTAGTGCGCCGGGTCAGGACGGCGCGGGGTCGCGGACCAGGATCCGGACCGCCCGGGCCGCCGCGATCGCGCCGACGAGCACGGCGTGGCGGGGCTCGGGCACGTCCAGCAGCCGCTCGGCGCGCAGCGCCGCGAGCGGGGCGAGCCGCCGGTCGGCCAGCACGGTGTCCACCGCCCGCCGATCGCCGCCGCAGACCAGCGCGCTGAGCGACGCCGCCTCCGGCAGCAGCAGCCGTACGGCCAGGTCGACGGCGTCACCCAGCGCCGCCTTCGCCTGGTTGTCGCGCCGCCGGGCGAAGCGCTGCTGAGACCACCCCCCGGCGGCGGTTCGTCCCTGCACGTAGCGGGTGTCCACCTTGGAGACCACCAGTTCCTCCCCCGCCGCGACGCCCACCGCCACCGCGCCCTTGCGGGCCAGCAGCAGGCCGATGCGCCGGGGCGCGGTCGCGGCGGCCACGAAACCGGGCAGGTCGGCGGCGGTGGGCGCGCCGGGCGGGGTGTGCAGCTCGGCGGTCGCGCCGTCCGGCGCGGCCAGCCGCAGCCCGTACGCCTCGATTGTGGTGGTCGGCGGGCCGTGCCGGTCGGCGAAGCCGGCGACCCAGCGGGCCATCCGGCCGGGCTCCACGTCCACCCACCGGCCTCCCCCGGCCGCCGGTCTGCTGCTCATAGGCCCGAAGGTACGGCACTCCCGGCCGCCCAGCTCCGGCGGTCGCTCAGCAGACGGGTACGGATCCGGGGCATCGACATGCTCTAGTACGCTGCCGCTGCCGCTTCCCGGATCGGGGCACTTTCCGGGCGGTCGTGTTCTTCGCCGTTGCGAGCATCGACGAGAGGGCAGGTATGGAGTCGGTAACGGGTGGGATGGACAGCCCTGTCGACGGCTCAGCCGGGACGAGCGCCGACCCGCCGAGTAACGGGCAGTCCCCGGCAGGTGCCGCTCCCGCGACGGAAGAATCCCGACGCCTGCGCGTACGGGACGTGCTCTGGCTGCCCCTGGGGCTGGCCCTGCTCCTGCTCGGCTGGTGGCTTCCCCTCAGGGAGCTGTACGTCGTCGGCGCCGTGACGGCCCCGGCGGGAGTCGCGGTGATCGTCTTCAGGATCTCCGGCGGGCTGCGCGGCATCCGACCACGGCCACTGCTCGTCGCCACGGTCGTCCTCGCCACCTTCGCCGCCGGGGCACTCGTCCAGGCACCACGACTGGTGATGTCCCAGCCGGATGGACCGTACGTGTGGCACTCGTCGAGAGGCACCGGCGACGACAGGTACGGCGCATTTGTCGAAGAGGTCAAGACGCTGCCCCACGTGCTACTCATGAAGACTCGTGGCGGGCTGCGGGGACGCGACCCGCAGACGGGCGAGAGGATGTTCGGGATCTGGACGAAGAACGGTCGCGTTTTCGTCGGCCCGGACGGAAACATGGCGGTGCATGACAGCGCCGAATTCAGATATTACAGCGCCACCGGCTCGTTGCTGTGGCAGCTTGCGCACCCCTCCCGTGTCCCTGTCGAGCGTGTACTGGTCGCCATGGGCACTGGCACCGTCGTCCTGCGCGACTGCCTCAAAGACTCGTGCGTCTACACCGGGCACGGGCCGTCCGGCGCGGTGTTGTGGACGGCCACCGGCGCCCACCATAAAACCGAGTTCGGCCCCGTCGGCAACGACGATCGCATCAGTGGTGCGCGCATCCGGGTCGCGCCGACTGTCGTCGCCGTCGACCCGAACCCGCGCACCGATGAGCGTGCGACCCTCATCAGGACGACCACGGTACGCGGGGCCGACGGACGAATCCTCGGCACCACACGCGGCAACGCGACCGCCGTCATCGGCGAGACGGTGGTGCTGGACGTGGGCGGATGCCAGCTCGCCGCAGTCCGGGGCGGCAAGGCCATCTGGACCACCCAGGGCCTGCCCTGTGCAGACGTGCCCCGGAACGCAAACCCGAGATACTTCGAGAAGCGCCTCTACTTCAAGAGCTTCACCGACAACGAATGGACCGGCACCATCACGGTCGGTCTCGACGACGGTCAGTGGCGCGCGACCGGTCCTCTCCAGACCGACTTCGACAGCAAGTTCGTTCCACATCGCACGACGGGCGTGGCCGGCGACGAGATATGGGTCGAGCGACGCGGCCAGTCCCTCACCGGTGTGGACGCCGCCACCGGCCAGGCCCTCTGGACCTTCCGCGCTCCGGGCCCCCTCTTTCCGACGATGCTCGTTCTCCAGCAGGGGGCTGTCGTGGTGGCGTCGAGCCCGGGCGAGCGGCTCACCGAACTCACCGGAGAGCACGATTCGTGCCTCATCACGGTGCTCGACGCGCGCACCGGCCGGACGACCGCCCGACTGGTCCTGCCGCACCCACGCGGCTCCAGCATCTCCGGCGTCGCACCGGGGCGAGCCTTCCTCCAGGGCCCCAGCTTCGTCGACGATCGAGACGCCGACGGACTTCTGGGCCGCCCGTAGCATCTGCCGACCGGCCAGTGACGGGATGGTCGGTGACGCATCGAGCGCGGCACCCCTGCTGAGGTGCCGCGCTCGACGAGAAACGGGTCAGACGTTGAAGCCGAGGGAGCGGAGCTGGTCGCGCCCCTCGTCGGTGATCTTGTCCGGCCCCCACGGCGGGAGCCACACCCAGTTGATCCGGATGTCGTCGACCAGGCCGCCGCCCGGTCCGGTGGTCAGCGCCTGCCGGGCCTGGTCCTCGATCACGTCGGTCAGCGGGCAGGCCGCCGAGGTCAGCGTCATGTCCAGGGTGGCCACGTTGTCGTCGCCGACGTGCACGCCGTAGACCAGGCCGAGGTCGACCACGTTGATGCCCAGCTCGGGGTCGACGACGTCCTTCATCGCCTCCTCGACGTCGGCGACGGCGGCCTTGCCCTTGGCCGCCGACGTGGCGGCCGGCGCCCCGTCCGTGGCCGGAGCGGCGGCCTCCGTGGCCGGAGCGGCCGGCACGGCCGCGCCCTCGGTCTCCGGGGTCGCCGCGGTGGCGGTGTCCTCGCTGCTCATGCCTCAACCTCCGTCGGGCTCACGCCCACACCGGCGCGTGCCGCGGCGTCCTTGAACGCCATCCACGGCAACAGCGCGCACTTGACCCGGGCGGGGTAGCGGGCGACACCCGCGAACGCGACCCCGTCACCGAGCACGTCCTCGTCCGGCGTGACCTGGCCACGACCGGACATCAACTCGACGAACGCCTCGTGCACCCGGAACGCGTCGCCCGCGCCCCGGCCCACCAGCAGCTCGTGCAGCACGCTCGCCGACGCCTGGCTGATCGAACAGCCCATGCCGTCGTACGAGACGTCGTGCAGCACGTCGCCGTCGGTGGCCACCCGTACGGTCACCTCGTCGCCGCACGTCGGGTTGACGTGGTGCGCCTCGGCGACCCGGGCGTCCGTGGCGTCCGCGTCACGCAGGCCGCGACCGTGCGGGTGCTTGTAGTGGTCCAGGATGATCTCCTGGTAAAGAGATTCAAGCTGCATCAGGCTGAACTCCCGTCGATCCGCGGGCTCCCGCGTCGCCGCTCACTCGAACACCTTCCGCACCTGCTCCAGGCCCGCCACCAGGGCGTCGATCTCCTCGGTGGTGGTGTAGAGGTAGAACGAGGCACGCGTCATGGCCGGCACCCCGAACCGGGTGCACACCGGCTTGGCGCAGTGGTGGCCGACGCGCACCTGCACGCCGAGGGAGTCGAGCACCTGCCCGACGTCGTGCGGATGGATGTCGCCGAGCGCGAAGGAGATGGTGCCGCCCCGGCCCACCGGCACGCTCGGCCCGAAGATCCGCAGGCCGGGCACCGTGGCGAGGGCGTCCAACGCGTACGCCGTCAGCTCCTTCTCGTGCCACTGGATGGCCCGCATCCCGATGCCGTTGAGGTAGTCGACGGCCGCGCCGAGCGCGACCGCCTCGGCGATCGGCGGGGTGCCGGCCTCGAAGCGGGCCGGCGGCGCGGCGAACGTGGAGCGGGCCATGCTGACGGTCTCGATCATCGACCCGCCGCCCAGCACCGGCGGCATCGCCGCCAGCAGCTCGGCCCGGCCCCAGAGCACCCCGATGCCGGTCGGGCCGCACATCTTGTGCCCGGTGAAGACGACGAAGTCGGCGTCGTAGTCGACCACGTCCATCGGCATGTGCGGCACCGACTGGGAGCAGTCGAGCAGCAGCAGCGCGCCCACCTCGCGGACCCGCGCGGTGATCCGCGAGGTGGCGTTGACCGTGCCGAGGATGTTGGACATGTGCACCAGCGAGACGATCTTCGTCCGCTCCGTGACCAGGTCCTCCAGGCCCGACTCGTCCAGGCGCCCCTGATCGGTGACCGGGAACCAGCGCAGGGTCGCGCCGGTGCGCTCGCAGAGCAACTGCCACGGGACGATGTTCGAGTGGTGCTCCATCTCGGAGATCACCACCTCGTCACCCGGGCCGAGCCGGAAGCGCTCGTCGGCGTCGGAGCGCAGCGACGCGTTGGAGAACGCGTACGCCACGACGTTGATCGCCTCGGTGGAGTTCTTGGTGAACACCACCTCGTCCACGCTCGGCGCGTTGATGAACGCGGCGATCTTCGCCCGCGCGCCCTCGTACGCCTCGGTGGCCTCCGTGCCCAGCGTGTGCACCGAGCGGGACACGTTGGCGTTGTGCATGGCGTAGTGCTCGCCGAGCACGTCGAGCACCTGCCGCGGCTTGTGCGAGGTGTTGGCGCTGTCGAGGTAGACCAGCCGGTGCCCGTTGACCTCCCGGTCGAGGATCGGGAAGTCGGCGCGCACCGCCGCCACGTCGTAACGCGGCACGTCGTCGTACTGCGGCATCCCCGACGGGATCGCGATGGAAGTCATGTCGACCGGCCCACCCATTCTTCCGAGAGGACTCAGGCCCGCGCCGCGCCGGCCCCGGCGACGTAGCGCTCGTAGCCCTCTTCCTCGAGCTTGTCGGCCAGCTCCGGGCCGCCCTGCTCGACGATCCGACCGGCGACGAAGACGTGCACGAAGTCCGGCTTGATGTAGCGCAGGATCCGGGTGTAGTGGGTGATCAGCAGCATCCCGGTGTCGCCGGTGTCGCGGACCCGGTTCACGCCCTCGCTGACGACGCGCAGCGCGTCCACGTCGAGGCCGGAGTCGGTCTCGTCGAGGATGGCGATCTTGGGCTTGAGCAGCTCCAGCTGCACGATCTCGTGCCGCTTCTTCTCACCGCCGGAGAAGCCCTCGTTGACGTTGCGCTGGGCGAACGCCGGGTCCATCTGGAGGCGCTGCATGGCCCCGCGCAGCTCGCCGCCCCAGGTGCGCAGCTTGGGCGCCTGCCCGTCGATGGCGGTCTTGGCGGTACGCAGGAAGTTCGCCACCGAGACGCCGGGGACCTCGACCGGGTACTGCATGGCCAGGAAGAGGCCGGCGCGGGCCCGCTCGTCCACGGACAGGGCCAGCACGTCCTCGCCGTCGAGCGTCACCGAGCCGCCGGTGATCTCGTACTTGGGGTGGCCGGCGATCGAGTAGGCCAGGGTGGACTTGCCGGAGCCGTTCGGGCCCATGATCGCGTGGGTCTCGCCCGAGCGGACGGTCAGGTCGACACCGGCCAGGATCGGCTTGAGCTCACCCTCGGGCAGCTTGACCGACACCTTCAGGTCGCGGATCTCCAGGGTGCTCATTATCGGGTCACTCCATTGCTCGGCGTGAGACTGACGTAGATGTCGCCGTCTCGGACTTCGACGGGATAGACGGGTACGGGTTCGGTGGCGGGCAGCCCGGTCGGCTCGCCGGTCCTCAGGTCGAAACGGGATCCGTGCAGCCAGCATTCCAGCGTGCAACCCTCGACCTCCCCCTCGGAGAGGGCGACCGCGGCGTGCGAGCACTCGTCGTAGGCGGCGTAGAAGACGCCGTCCTCGCCGTGCACCAGCGCGATCGGGGTGCCGTCGACGTCGGCACTGATCACGGTGCCCTTCGGCACTTCCTCGGTGGAGCAGAGCCGGATCATCAGGCGCCGGCCTTCGCGAGGCGGCCCTCGATGGCGTCGCCCAGCCGCTCCCGCAGTTCCTCGACCGGGATCTTGTTAATCAGCTCCGCGAAGAAGCCGCGGACCACCAGGCGCCGCGCCTCGGCCTCCGGGATGCCCCGGGCCATCAGGTAGAACAGCTGCTCGTCGTCGAAGCGGCCGGTCGCGCTCGCGTGCCCGGCGCCGGCGATCTCGCCGGTCTCGATCTCCAGATTGGGTACGGAGTCGGCCCGCGCGCCGTCGGTCAGCAGCAGGTTCCGGTTGATCTCGTACGTGTCGGTGCCGGTCGCCTCGGCGCGGATCAGCACGTCGCCCACCCAGACGGTACGCGCGCTCTCGCCCTGCAGGGCGCCCCGGTAGCCGACGTAGCTGCGGCAGTCGGGCACGGTGTGGTCGACCAGCTGGCGGTGCTCCAGGTGCTGCCCCGAGTCGGCGAAGTAGAGGCCGTACAGTTCGGCCTCGCCGCCCCGCTCGGTGTATTCCACCGAGGTGTACTGCCGGACCAGGTCGCCGCCGAGGGAGACCTGGACGTGCACCACCTTCGCGTCGCGACCCAGCTTCAGCTTCAGGTGCTGGGCCTGGACGGCGTCGTCGGCCCAGTCGGCGACGGTGACCAGGGTCAGCTTCGCCCCGTCGGCGACGGACACCTCGACGTTGTCGGCCAGGGTGCCGCTGTCCGCGTAGTGCAGCACGAGGACCGACTCGGAGAGCGCGCCGATGTCGATGAAGGTGTGCGCGAAGGTCACGACGTCGGACGGCCCACCGTGCACGGTGACGGTCACCGGCTCGGCGACGACCGCCTCCCGGGCCACCTCGACCAGCAGGTCGACCTCGGACTCGCCGTAGGCGCGCGCGCTGACCCGGTCCACCGGCACCAGCACGCTGCCCCGGCGCGGGTCGTCCTTCGCGAGGCTCCCGATCCGGACCCCCTCGGGCAGCTGCCCGTACTCGAAGGCGGGCCAGTGGGCGGACTCGTCGGTGACTGCGCCGTCGAGCAGGCCGCGCAGCCGCTTGAGCGGGGTGAAGCGCCACTCCTCCTCCAGGCCCGTGAGGGCCGGGAAGTCGGCGACGTCGTACGAGCGGAGCGCCTGCGACTTGGTGCTGGGCGGCGCGGAAGCCTGGGTAGTCATCTCTTCCTTGGTCTGTTCTACGACGTGTCCTGAACTGCGGTGGCGGGCCGACGGAGCCGGCCCGCCAGCGGCGGCGTCAGCCGACCGCGCCCTCCATCTGGAGCTCGATCAGACGGTTGAGCTCCAGGGCGTACTCCATCGGGAGCTCCTTGGCGATCGGCTCGATGAAGCCGCGCACGATCATCGCCATCGCCTCGTCCTCGCTCAGGCCCCGGCTCATCAGGTAGAAGAGCTGGTCGTCACTGATCTTGGAGACGGTGGCCTCGTGCCCCATCGACACGTCGTCCTCGCGGATGTCGACGTACGGGTAGGTGTCCGAGCGGGAGATGGTGTCGACCAGCAGCGCGTCGCACTTGACCGTGCTGCGGCTGCTGTGCGAACCCTCCAGCACCTGGACCAGGCCCCGGTACGACGTGCGGCCGCCGCCCCGGGCGATCGACTTGGAGACGATGGTGGAGGAGGTGTGCGGCGCGGCGTGCACCATCTTGGCGCCCGCGTCCTGGTGCTGCCCCTCGCCGGCCATGGCCACCGAGAGCACCTCGCCCTTGGCGTGCTCGCCGGTCATGTAGACCGCCGGGTACTTCATGGTGACCTTGGAGCCGATGTTGCCGTCGACCCACTCCATGGTCGCGCCCTCGTGGCACACGGCCCGCTTGGTGACCAGGTTGTAGACGTTGTTCGACCAGTTCTGGATGGTCGTGTAGCGGCACCGGGCGTTCTTCTTGACGATGATCTCCACGACGGCGCTGTGCAGCGAGTCGGAGGAGTACAGCGGCGCGGTGCAGCCCTCGACGTAGTGCACGTACGCACCCTCGTCGACGATGATCAGCGTCCGCTCGAACTGGCCCATGTTCTCCGTGTTGATCCGGAAGTAGGCCTGCAGCGGGATCTCCACGTGCACGCCCTTCGGCACGTAGATGAACGAGCCACCGGACCAGACGGAGGTGTTCAGCGCGGCGAACTTGTTGTCGCCGACCGGGATCACCGTGCCGAAGTACTCCTTGAAGATGTCCTCGTGCTCGCGCAGCGCGGTGTCGGTGTCGAGGAAGACGACGCCCTGCTCCTCGAGGTCCTCACGGATCTTGTGGTAGACGACCTCGGACTCGTACTGCGCCGCGACGCCGGCGACCAGCCGCTGCTTCTCCGCCTCGGGGATGCCCAGCCGGTCGTAGGTGTTCTTGATGTCCTCGGGCAGGTCCTCCCAGCTGGTGGCCTGCTTCTCGGTGGACCGCACGAAGTACTTGATGTTGTCGAAGTCGATCCCGGTGAGGTCCGCGCCCCAGCCCGGCATCGGCTTGCGGTCGAACAGCCGCAGGCCCTTCAGACGCAGGTCGAGCATCCAGGCCGGCTCGTTCTTCTTGGCCGAGATGTCCCGCACCACCGCCTCGTTGAGGCCGCGCTGGGCGGACGCCCCCGCGACGTCGGGGTCGGCCCAGCCGTACTCGTAGCGACCGAGGGCGGCGAGCTGCTCCTCCTGGGTCAGGGGCTGGACGATCTGCTCGGTCATCTATCTGTCCTCACAGTGGTGACGGTGTTACCGGACTGGGCGCGCGGCTGGGTGGGGATGTGCGTGGTGCACACCCCGTCGCCGTGCGCGATGGTGGCCAGGCGCTGCACGTGGGTGCCGACCAGACGGGAGATCACCGCGGTCTCGGCCTCGCACAGCTGGGGGAACTCGGCGGCCACGTGCGCCACCGGGCAGTGGTGCTGACAGAGCTGGCCGCCGGAGGCGATCGTGGACGCGTTCGCAGCGTAGCCCTCGGCGGTCAGCGCTCCGGCGAGCGCCTCGGCCCGCGCGAGCGGATCGTCGCCGGCGTCCTCCATGGCGGCCCGGCAGCGGGCCTCCAGCGCGGCGACCTGGTCGGTGGCGAACGCCTCAACCGCCTCCGCGCCGCCGTTGCGCGAGATCCAGCGCAGCGCGGCGGTGGCCATGTTGTCGTAGTGGTGGGTGCCACAGCGCACGCGGGCCGCGTCGGTCAGCACGAACACCTTCGCCGGACGGCCCCGGCCGCGGTGGCCACGGACGGTCTGCTCGCGGGCGACCACGTCACCGTCGGCGAGCATCGCGTCGAGGTGCCGGCGGATCGCGGCCGGGCTGAGCCCGAGCGCCGAGCCGAGCTGCGCGGCGGTGGTCGCGCCCCGCTCCAGCAGCAGCTGGGTGACCCGGTCGCGGGTGGAGAGGTCCGCGACGGACGCGGACTGACCGGCGGCCCGGGTGGCCGTCGGCCGGTGCCCCGAGAGCCCCGCCACGTTTTTCACAACGCCAACGTTACGTAATTCGTCGGAGCCCCGCAAACTCGGGTCCCGGTGATCCGAACCACCGCACGGACGGAGTCACCCGATCGTGGTCCACTACGGTGCGTAGGATTTGCGCCGTGAAGCGACCCGCCCGATTTCCGGTCTCCACCACCCTGCTGCGCCGTCTCGCGCTCGCCTCGATCATCGCGAACGTGGGAATCGTCGTCACCGGCGGGGCCGTCCGACTCACCGCCTCCGGCCTCGGCTGCCCCACCTGGCCCAGGTGCACCGAGGAGTCGTACGTGACGACACCGGAGATGGGCATCTACGGCGTGATCGAGTTCGGCAACCGCCTGCTCACCTTCGCGGTCGGCTTCATCGCGCTGGCGGTGCTGCTGGCCGTGCTGCTGCACCTCCCCCGGCGCGGGGACCTGGTCCCGCTCGCGGTCGCCGTGCTCTTCGGCATCCCGGCACAGGCGATCATCGGCGGGATCACCGTACTGACCAACCTCAACCCGTGGGTGGTCGGCCTGCACTTCCTCGCCTCGATGCTGGTGATCGCGGCGGCGTACGCCCTCTGGCGCCGGATCGAGGACCCGGTGGGCCCGGCGGCGTCCGTCGTGCCGGCACCGCTGCGAACCCTGACCGCGCTCACCACCGTGGTCAGCGCCGCCGTACTGGTGATCGGCACCTGGGTCACCGGCAGCGGCCCGCACGCGGGCGACCACGGCGCCGCGCGCAACGGGCTCGACCCGCAGACGATCTCCCAGGTGCACGCCGACAGCGTCTTCCTGCTGATCGGCCTCTCCGTGGCGCTGGTCTTCGCCTTCCGCGCGGTCGGCGCCCAGCGGGCCGCACGGGCCGCCACGGTGCTGGTCGCGGTCGAGCTGGGTCAGGGCCTGATCGGCTTCGTGCAGTACTTCACGAACCTGCCGGCGCTGCTGGTGGGCGCGCACATGCTGGGCTCCTGTCTCGTGCTGCTGGCCACCCTGTCGATGCAGTGGTCGACCCGCGAGCGCCGTCCGGTCGGGTCGACCACGACCCCGGAGGCTGCCGACCGGGCCGTCCCGGTCGCCGCCTGACCGCGCTGGCGCCTCCGGTACGCGCGCGGGCGAACCGTCAGACGCCGCCGCCCAGGCGGGCGAGGATCGCGTCGGCCAGGCGGTCGGCGGCGCCGTCGGCGTGCCCGAGGAACAGCGACGGCTCGGTCAGCTCCAGTTCCACCAGCACCGGCGTGCCGTCCGGCCCCGGGATCAGGTCCACCCGGGCGTAGAGCAGCCGTCCCGGCCCGCCGGGCACCGCCGCGAGGGCCTTCTCCGCCACCGTCAACTGCTCCGCGGTGGCGGTACGGGCCGTGATCTCCTCCGGCCTGAACAGCCCCTCCACGCCGAGATCCGGGCCGGTCAGCATCGGGCCCTTGCGCACGGCGTGGCTGAACGTCGGGCCGTGCGGCCCGGCCAGGAAGAGCAGCGCCGTCTCACCGGCCGTGTCGACCGCGTCGAGGTACGGCTGGACCATGGCCAGCCGCCCCGCGTCCGACAGCCGCCGCAGGTGTGCCGCCGCCAGTGCCCGGTGTCCGGGGTCGGCCAGGTCGTAGCGGCCGGTGTCCTGGCTGCCCGCGCTCACGGCCGGCTTGACGACGTACTCGCCGCGCTCGGCGGGTGGTCGCCAGGTCTCCCCCGGCGCGATCCAGGACGTCGGCACGGTGGGCACCCCGGCGGCGGACAACTCGGCCAGGTACCGCTTGTCGGTGTTCCAGCGCACCACGTCGCCCGGGTTGGCAAGGGCCGGGACCCGCGCGGCCCAGGCGACGAACTCGTCCCGCCGCAGCGCGTAGTCCCACGGCGAGCGGAGCACCGCCAGGTCGTACGCCGGCCAGTCGACGCCCGGGTCGGCCCAGTCGAGCACGTCGACGGCCACGCCCCGGCGCGCCAGCGGGTCGAGCAGCAGCCGGTCGTCGGGGTCGAGGTCGGGCAGCCGGGCACAGGTAACGAGAGCGACCCGGGGTCTCCCCCGGGTCGACTGGTGGTGTTCGGTCAATTTATGTCAACGGGCCATCGTGCGCCGGGCCATCGACCGCCAGAGGTCGTTGCTCGGACGCATCTGGTCCATCAGTTCACGCTCCCAGGCGTTCTCGACGGTGACTCCCGCCTTCGCGCACGCCTGCCGCGCCACGACGGTGTCGTCGGCGAACTGGTCACCCCACACCCCGTCCTCACCCACGAGGACGATGCGCGCGCCACGCTTGCCGACGTACTCGATGACCGCCTTCGCCCCGCCGTGCCCGGCGGCGAACGACTTGATGCCCGCGACCAGGCCCTGCGGGGTCTGCTCAGCCGTCAGCGTCGTATCGGAACCTTCTGCCATGCCGGGAAGCGTAAGCAGACTTCCACCCGGGCGGGCGAGAACCATGAACCTTTTGTGATGCCAATTACCCGCAGGTTTAAGAAGAACCAAAGGCAGTTTGCCCTGCTCAATCAGCACTTATCATGCCAAACCGCCGCCGCGAACCGGCCCGGCTCCGGGCATCCGCGCGTTTCCCGGGCCCATGGCCACGGTGTAACCGATGTGACACAAAAACCGGACAAGCCATGCAGAATGACGACTTTCCAGGTGGGCGGAGTGCCGGTGGGCGGTCGACGCCGGTCAGATGAGGGCGTCGAGCGCGACGGCGGCGAAGAGGATCGTCAGGTAGGTCGTCGACCAGTGGAACAGCCGCATCGGCTTCACGGCCTGCCCGCGCGCCACTCGCCGGGCGAGCTTGTGCGCCTCGATCACGAAGATCGCACCGACCACCACGGCGGGCACGCCGTAGATCAGGCTCATTCCCAGCGGCCACACGGCCAGCGAGGACGCCACGGTCAGCCAGGCGAACCCGATGATCTCGGCGTTCACCCGCCGGGTGGAGGCCACCACCGGCAGCATCGGGATGCCCGCCCGGGCGTAGTCGTCCTTGTACTTCATCGCCAGCGGGTAGAAGTGCGGCATCTGCCAGAAGAAGACCACCGCGAACAGCGCCCACGCGGCCGGGGAGAGGGTCCCGGTCACCGCCGCCCAGCCGATCAGCACCGGCGCCGCCCCGCAGGCCCCGCCCCAGAACGTGTTCGCCGTCGTGGTGCGCTTGAGCCACAGGGTGTAGACGACGTCGTAGTAGACGATCGCCGCCAGCGTGAGCCCGGCGGCCAGCAGGTTGGTGAACACCGCCATCATCGCGACCGACACCGCCGCCAGCACCAGCCCGAAGATCAGCGCGTTGCGCGGCGTCACGGTGTGCGTCGGCAGCGGGCGGCGCTTGGTGCGCCGCATCAACTGGTCGATGTCCCGGTCGATGTAGCAGTTGATGACGCTGGCGGCGCCGGCGGCGAGCGAGCCGCCGACCAGCACCACGGCCACCAGCCAGAGCGACGGCATGCCGCCGTCCGCGAGCATCATCGCCGGCACCGTGGTGACGAGGAGCAGTTCCACGATCCGCGGCTTGGTCAGCGTCACGTAGGCCGAGACAACCGCGCGGATGTCGCGCCGGACCGCCTCCGACGTCTCCACCGTGGTCCGCACCGGCGGCTCCCCGGCAGAGTTGCTGACGGGGCGCTCGGTGATCATGCTCACGGATTGCCACCTTCCGGCGTCGGCAGGGGAGGTCGGATCGGCTGGGCCCGGCTGGGGCCACACGCCGCACCACAGACTACGCGTCGTCGTTTTGGCTGCCCGGGCGACCCGACAACGGTGCGGGCCGTCACACTGTCGGGGCACGACCAGGAGTGACGCGGACCAGTACAGACCGGCATGCAGAGATCCCTGGGCGGACGTTTAGGACCGCTCGATAGGGTCACCAGTGAGGGTTCCGCCCATCTGCCGAGGAGCACAACCATCGTGGCTGCCAACCGACCCGAGCACCCCGCACTCAACTGGTCCGACCTCGACCGCCGGGCCGTCGACACCGTCCGCGTGCTGGCCATGGATGCCGTGGAGAAATCCGGCAACGGCCACCCGGGCACCGCGATGAGCCTCGCGCCCGCGGCCTACCTCCTCTTCAACCGGGTCATGCGGCACAACCCGGCCGACCCCAACTGGGCCGGCCGGGACCGCTTCGTGCTGTCCGCGGGCCACTCCAGCCTCACCCTCTACATCCAGCTCTTCCTCTCCGGCTACCCCATGTCGCTGGAGGACCTGAAGTCGCTGCGGCAGTGGGGCTCGCTGACCCCGGGCCACCCCGAGCACGGGCACACCCCCGGTGTGGAGACCACCACCGGGCCGCTCGGGCAGGGCATGGGCAACGCGGTCGGCATGGCGATGGCCGCCCGCCGCGAGCGCGGCCTGTTCGACCCGGAGGCGGAGCCGGGCCGGTCGGTCTTCGACCACGACATCTGGTGCATCGCCTCGGACGGCGACATCGAGGAGGGCATCAGCCACGAGGCCAGCGCGCTCGCCGGGCACCAGCAGCTCGGCAACCTCACGGTGATCTACGACGACAACGAGATCTCGATCGAGGACGACACCCGGATCGCCAAGAGCGAGGACGTCGCGGCCCGCTACGAGGCGTACGGCTGGCACGTGCAGACCGTCGACTGGCGCATCGGCGACGCCGACCAGGGCGACTACCACGAGGACGTCGAGGCCCTGTACCAGGCGTTGCTGGCGGCGAAGGCCGAGACCGGCCGCCCCTCCTTCATCGCGCTGCGCACCATCATCGGCTGGCCCGCGCCCAACAAGAAGAACACCGGCAAGATCCACGGCTCGGCGCTGGGCGGCGACGAGGTGGCCGCCACCAAGCGGCTGCTCGGCTTCGACCCGGCCCGCTCCTTCGAGGTCGACGAGGAGGTGCTCGGCCACGCCCGCAGCGTCATGGAGCGCGGCGCCCGCGCCCAGCAGGAGTGGACCACGGCGTTCGACGGCTGGGCGAAGGCCAACCCCGAGCGCCACGCGCTCTACGACCGGATGGCCGGGCGGATCCTGCCGAACGGCTGGACCGAGGCGCTGCCGGAGTTCCCGGCCGACGCCAAGGGCGTCGCCACCCGGGCGGCCTCCGGCAAGGTCCTGGAGGCGCTCGCCGGGGTGCTGCCGGAGCTGTGGGGCGGCTCGGCCGACCTGGCGGAGAGCAACAACACCACCATGAAGGGCGAGCCGTCCTTCGTCCCCGCCGTCCACGCCACCAAGGACTTCCCCGGCCACGAGTACGGCCGCACGCTGCACTTCGGCATCCGCGAGCACGCCATGGGCGCGATCCTCAACGGCATCGCCCTGCACGGCGGCACCCGCCCGTACGGCGGCACCTTCCTGGTGTTCAGCGACTACATGCGCCCCGCGGTGCGGCTCGCCGCGCTGATGAAGCTGCCGGTGATCTACGTCTGGACGCACGACTCGATCGGCCTCGGCGAGGACGGCCCCACGCACCAGCCGGTGGAACACCTGACCGCGCTGCGCGCCATCCCCGGCCTGGACGTGGTCCGGCCCGCCGACGCCAACGAGACGGCCTGGGCCTGGCGGCAGGCGCTGGAGCACACCGACCGGCCGACCGCGCTGGCGCTGAGCCGCCAGGCGCTGCCGACGTTCGACCGGTCGACCCTGGCCGGCGCCGAGGGCGTGGCGAAGGGCGGCTACGTGCTGGCCGAGGCCTCCAACAGCAAGCCGCAGGTGATCCTCGTCGGCACCGGCTCCGAGGTGCAGCTCTGCCTGACGGCGCGCGAGCGGCTGGAGGCCGACGGCACCCCGACCCGGGTCGTGTCGATGCCCTGCCAGGAGTGGTTCTTCGCGCAGGACGAGGCGTACCGGGAGTCGGTGCTGCCGCGCGGGGTAAAGGCACGGGTGAGCGTGGAGGCGGGCATCGCCATGTCCTGGCGGGGCATCGTCGGCGACATCGGCGAGAGCGTCAGCCTGGAGCACTACGGCGCGAGCGCCCCGCACTCCGTGCTCTTCGAGCAGTTCGGCTTCACCCCCGACCGGATCGTGGCCGCCGCACACGCGGCGCTGACCCGGGCGGGCGACATCACCGGTTTCACGACCGGCAACTGAGGGGAGCGTGGACGGCATGACGGACAGGCTGAGTGAACTCACCGCCGCAGGCGTGGCGGTCTGGCTCGACGACCTTTCCCGGGTACGGCTCTCCTCCGGCGGGCTGGACCAGCTCCGCCGGGAGAAGCACGTGGCCGGGGTGACCACCAACCCGACGATCTTCGCCAAGGCGTTGAGCGACGCCGACGAGTACGACTGGCAGCTGCGCGACCTCGCCGCCCGTGGGGTGGAGGTCGAGGAGGCCGTGCGCATGCTCACCACGTACGACGTGCGGTGGGCGTGCGACGTGATGCACCCGTCGTACGAGCGCAGCGCCGGGGTCGACGGCCGGGTCTCCATCGAGGTGGACCCACGGCTGGCCCACGAGACCGACAAGACGGTCGCCGAGGCCAAGGCGCTGTGGTGGCTGGTCGACCGGCCCAACCTCTTCATCAAGATCCCGGCCACCGAGGCCGGCCTGCCGGCGATCACCGCCACCCTCGCGGAGGGGATCAGCGTCAACGTCACGCTGATCTTCGGGCTGGACCGCTACTCGCAGGTGATGGAGGCGTTCCTGGCCGGCCTGGAGCAGGCGAAGGCGAACGGGCACGACCTGTCGAAGATCGGATCGGTCGCGTCGTTCTTCGTGTCCCGGGTCGACAGCGAGGTCGACAAGAGGCTGGAGAAGATCGGCTCCGCCGAGGCGAAGGCGCTGCGCGGCAAGGCAGCCGTCGCCAACGCCAAGCTCGCGTACGAGCGCTACAGCGAGGTGTTCGCCTCCGACCGCTGGCAGGCCCTCGCTGACGCCGGCGCCCACCCGCAGCGGCCGCTGTGGGCCTCGACCTCGACCAAGAATCCGGACTACCGGGACGTGATCTACGTCGAGGAGCTGATCGCCCCCGGCACGGTCAACACGATGCCGGAGCCGGTCGTGCACGCGTACGCCGACCACGGCGAGACCCGCGGCGACACCATCACCGGCTCCTACGCCGAGGCCCGCGAGGTCTTCGCCGGCCTGGAGTCGGTCGGGGTCGACATGGCCGACGTGATCGAGACCCTGGAGCGCGAGGGCGTGGAGAAGTTCGAGGCGAGCTGGCAGGAACTGCTCGACGGCGTCCGCAAGTCGCTGGCGGCCGCGGGCCGGGGCGCCGGTCGTCCGAGCGACGCCGCGACGGGCAACGCCCAGGCCGCGCAGCAGGCGGGAGGAAACGCGTGAGTGAGCGTAGCGAGCGAACCATCAGGCTGAGCAGTGCGGCGCCTCGCGCCGCCGCCGAGCGGAGCGAGGTGGCGGCGTGAGTGACCTGCTCAACGGGGCGGTCGAGGCCGCCGCGGGGCTTTCGGTGCACGGGGCCGACCCGGTCGACAAGGCGGCCCCCGCCTCCACGCGGGACGCGCTGGTCAACGCCGGCGTCCCGGGCAAGCTGGCCGCGAAGGACCCGACCCTGTGGGGCCCGGACGCCGAGGCCGAGGCGAAGATCCGCCTCGGCTGGGTGGACACCCACCTGCGCAGTCGGGAGCTGCTCCCCCAGCTCGCCGAGCTGAAGGCGGAGCTGGCCGACCTCGACCACGTGGTGCTCGCCGGAATGGGCGGCTCGTCGCTGGCTCCCGAGGTCATCGCCCGTACCCTCGGCAAGCAGCTGACGGTGCTCGACACCACCGACCCGGGGCAGGTACGGGCGGCGCTGGCCGACCGGCTGGAGCGCACCGTGGTCGTGGTGGCCAGCAAGTCCGGCTCGACCGTCGAGACCGACAGCCACCGCCGCGCCTACTGGCAGGCGTTCCTCGACGCGGGGATGACCGAGGCGGAGGCCGGCCGGCACTTCGTCATCGTCACGGACCCCGGCTCGCCGCTGGAGGCGACCGCCGCCGAGATGGGCGCCTTCACCGTGCTCGCCGACCCGAACGTCGGCGGCCGGTACTCGGCGCTGACCGCGTTCGGGCTGGTCCCGTCGGCGCTGGTCGGCGTCGAGGTGGCCGAGCTGCTCGACGAGGCCGACGGGCTGGCGCGGTCGCTGGGCGGGGACCGCGACAACCCGGGCCTGGCGCTCGGCGCGGCCCTCGGGGCGGCGGCCACCATGGGCCGGGACAAGATCGCCCTGATCTCCGACGGCACCGGCATCGAGGGTCTCGGCGACTGGGCCGAGCAGCTGATCGCGGAGTCCACCGGCAAGGCCGGGGTCGGCATCCTGCCGGTCGTCGTGGAGTCGCCACAGAGCCCCGGCGCCGCCGGCGACGACGTGCTCACCGTGACCTACGGCGGGGCGCTGCCCGCCGGCGCCGTGCCAGGCGGCGGCGTCGACGCGGACGTGGCGGTCAACGGCCCGCTCGGCGCGCAGTTCCTGGCCTGGGAGTACGCCACCGCGATCGCCGGGGTGGTCCTCGGCATCGACCCGTTCAACCAGCCCAACGTCACCGAGAGCAAGGAGAACACGAACCGGATCCTCGCCTCGGGCCCGCCGGCGGAGACGCCGTCGTTCACCGAGGGCGCGATCGAGGTGTACGCGCCGCAGGGCGCCCCGGGCGACCTGGTCGGCGTGCTCCGCCAGTTGGTCGACGCGACGGGCGACGACGGTTACCTCGCGGTGATGGCGTACCTCGACCGCTTCGCCGACGCCGACGCGGCCCGGCTGCGGCCGCTGCTGGCCGGTGCCGCCGCGCGGCCGGTCACCTTCGGTTGGGGCCCGCGCTTCCTGCACTCCACCGGCCAGTACCACAAGGGCGGTCCGCAGGTCGGCAGCTACCTCCAGCTCACCGGCGCGGTCGTCGACGACCTGCCGGTACCGGGCCGGCCCTACACCTTCGGGCAGTTGCAGGCGGCGCAGGCCGCCGGCGACCGGCAGGCCCTGGCGGAGCGGGAGCGCCCGGTGGTCCGGCTGCACCTGACCGACCGGTCCGCGGGCGTGGCCCAGCTGCTCGATGCGGCCGGGTCGTTGCGGGCGTGACGATGGGAGCATGGACGACGCGGAGCGAGGAGGCGGCGTGAACCCCCTACGCGACCCGCAGGACCGCCGGCTGCCGAGGATCCCGGAGCCGTGCGCTCTGGTGATCTTCGGCGTCACCGGTGACCTGGCCCGCAAGAAGCTCCTGCCCGCCGTGTACGACCTGGCGAACCGGGGGCTGCTGCCCCCGGGCTTCGCCGTGCTCGGCTTCGCCCGCCGGGACTGGGGCGACGGGGACTTCGAGTCGCTCGCCCACGAGGCCGCCAAGAAGCACGCCCGCACCCCCTGGCGGGAGGAGGTGTGGGCGCGGCTCGTGGGCAACATCAAGTTCGTCGGCGGCTCGTTCGACGACGACGCCGCGTTCGACCACCTCTCCGAGATGCTCGACGAGCTGCGCCAGACGCACGGCATCCCCGGCAACGCCGCCTTCTACTTCTCCATCCCCCCGGCGGCGTTCCCCGTGGTCCTCAAGCAGCTGGCCCGCACCGGGATGGCCGACAACGCCAAGTCCGGCGGCTGGCGCCGGGTCGTGGTGGAGAAGCCCTTCGGGCACGACCTGCCCTCGGCGAAGGCGCTCAACGACCTGGTCGACGACGTCTTCACCCGCAAGGACGTCTTCCGCATCGACCACTACCTGGGCAAGGAGACCGTCCAGAACATCCTCGCCCTGCGGTTCGCCAACAACCTGTTCGAGCCGCTGTGGAACTCCCAGTACGTCGACTCGGTGCAGATCACCATGGCCGAGGACGTCGGCATCGGCACCCGCGCCGGCTTCTACGACTCGGCCGGCGCGGCCCGGGACGTGTTCCAGAACCACCTGCTCCAACTGCTGGCGCTGGTGGCGATGGAGGAGCCGACGAGCTTCGACGCCGACGAGATCCGCACGGAGAAGCTCAAGGTGCTCCGGGCGATCACGCTGCCCAAGGACGTCGCCAAGGGCACCGTACGCGGCCAGTACCTGCCCGGCTGGGTGGGCGGCGAGCGTGCTGTCGGGTACCTGGAGGAGGAGGGCGTCCCGGAGGACTCCACGACGGAGACCTACGTGGCCGTCCGGCTCGGCATCCAGAACCGCCGCTGGGCGGAGGTGCCGTTCTACATCCGGGCCGGCAAGCGGCTGCCGCGTCGCGTCACCGAGGTCGCGATCATGTTCAAGCGGGCGCCGCACCTGCCGTTCAACGCCGCCGACATGGAGTCGCTGGGCAACAACCAGCTCGTGATCCGCGTACAGCCGGACGAGGGCGTCGTGCTCAAGTTCGGCTCCAAGGTACCCGGCACGACGATGGAGGTCCGCGACATCGCCATGGACTTCCAGTACGGCGAGGCGTTCACCGAGGCCAGCCCCGAGGCGTACGAGCGGCTCGTGCTGGACGTGCTGATCGGCGACCGTACGCTCTTCCCGGACGCCGCCGAGGTCGAGCAGAGCTGGCAGGTGGTGGACCCGTTGGAGCACGCGTGGGCGGGCACGAAGCCGGAGCCGTACCGGGCCGGCGAGTGGGGCCCCCGGGCCGCCGACGAGATGCTGGCCCGCGAGGGCCGGGCCTGGCGCAGAGCGTGAGCGCGAGGAGTGAGCCGGTTCTGCGAGCCCCGCAGTCGCGAACGAAGACAAGCGCCGTGAGCAGCCGCAGCGAGCAAACCAGGAGGCTCCATTGATCGGCCTGTGGGACACCACCGGCAACGAGGTGGTCAAGGCGCTCGCCGCCGAGCGGCGCAGCGCCGGCGGGGTGGCCAGCGGCATGGCGCTCACCCTGATCGTGGTCGTGGACGAGAAGCGGGTCCGCGAGGCGGAGGCGGCGGCGACGATAGCCGCCGCCGCCCACCCCTGCCGGCTGCTGGTGGTGGTCCGCACCGACGTGGAGCGCGAGCGCAACCGGCTGGACGCGGAGATCGTCGTCGGCGGGCGGCTCGGCCCGTGCGAGGCGGTGGTCACCCGGATGTACGGGCGGCTGGCCCTGCACGCCGAGTCGGTGGTGATGCCGCTGCTGGTGCCGGACGTGCCGGTGGTGACGTGGTGGCACGGCGAGCCGCCGGCCGAGATCTCCACGGACTTCCTCGGCGTGGTGGCCGACCGGCGGATCACCGACTGCGCGCAGGCCGCCGATCCGATCGAGGCGCTGCGCCAGCGGGCCCGCGACTACGCGCCCGGCGACACCGACCTGGCGTGGACCCGGATCACTCCGTGGCGCACCCTGGTGGCGGGGGCGTTCGACACCACCCAGGCCCGGGTGACCGAGGCGACCGTGGTGGCCCCGCCCACCGACCCGACCGCCGCGCTGATGCGGGGTTGGCTGGCGGCGCGGCTCGGCATCGAGCCGGTGTGGGAGCACAGCGACGCGTCGCCCCGGATGCGGGAGGTGCAGCTGCGCTGCGCCAACGGCGACACGCTGACCCTGACCCGGGACGACAGCGTGGCGACGTTCCGGCGTACCGGCCAGGAGGACCGTCAGCTGCCGCTCGTCCGCCGGCCGCTGGGCGACGAACTGGCGGAGGAGCTGCGCCGGCTCGACGCCGACCAGGTGTACGCGGAGGCGCTGGGTACGGCGGCCGGGCTGGCCGGCCTCGACCAGCGCCCACCGCAGCGGGTGCACGTCTGGAAGGACCCGGCCACGGCCCAGCGGGCCGAGGCGGGGGTCACCGCGCACGTGGGTACGAGCGCCGAGCGCTGAGCCCCGGTCCCCGGGGCGTTACGGAAGACCGGCCGCGCGGGCGGCCGGAGAAACGAAGGCAGACAGATGAGTGAGGCGAGTGTCGCCGTCCACGCCGACGCCGAACTGCTGGCCCAGGCGGTGGCCGCCCGGCTGGTGGTCAAGCTGCTCGACGCGCAGGCCGAGCGGGGCCAGGCGTCGGTGGTGCTGACCGGCGGGCGGATAGCCGCGGCGGTGCACCGGGCGGTGGCGGCGCTGCCCGCCCGCGACGCCGTGGACTGGTCCCGGGTCGACGTCTGGTGGGGCGACGAGCGGTTCCTGCCCGCCGGCGACTCCGAGCGCAACGAGACCCAGGCCCGCGCCACGCTGCTGGACGCGGTGCCGCTGGATCCGGCCCGGGTACACCCGATGCCGGCATCCGACGGGCCGGCCGGGGCGGACCCGGAGGAGGCGGCGGCCCGGTACGCCGAGGAACTGGCCCGCGCGGCACGCCCGGGGCACGCCGCACTCCCCCACTTCGACGTGCTGATGCTGGGCGTCGGCGAGGACGGGCACGTCGCCTCGGTCTTCCCCGAGCATCCGGTGCACCACGACAGCCGGCCGGTCAGCGCGGTGCGGGGCAGCCCGAAGCCCCCGCCCGTACGGACCACGCTGACCCTCCCGGCGATCAACACGGCCGAGGAGGTCTGGTTGGTGGCCAGCGGCGCCGACAAGGCGCGGGCCGTCGGCATGGCGCTGGCCGGGGCGGGCCCGGTGCAGCTGCCGGCGGCGGGGGCACGGGGCACGGGCCGCACCCTCTGGCTGCTGGACCGGGCGGCGGCGGCCGACGTACCGGCCCGCCTGCGCAGCCTGCGCTGACGAAAGAAGGACCCCTCGTCGACGCCGGGCGTGGACGAGGGGTCCTTTGCTGTCCGCCGTGGGCGGGAGGGCCACCTAACCGGTGGAGCGGCCACGACGGCGGCGCAGGGCGGCGAGGGCCTCGGCCAGGAGGGCCGCCCCCTCCTCCGCGGTGCGCCGCTCCTTCACGTACGCCAGGTGGGTCTTGTAGGGCTCGGGCCGGGTGCGGCCGGGCGGGTTCTGCGCGTCCTGACCGGCGGGGACGCCGCAGCGCGGGCAGTCCCACAGTTGCGGCGCCTCGACCTCGGCGGCGAGCCGGATCTCGGTGTGGTGGTCGTTGCGGCACCAGTAGGTGACCGTCCGGCGCGGGGCCGGCTGGTGACGCTCGGCGCGGCGGTCGGGCGCGGACCCGACCCGGGTGCCCCGGATGACGTTGCCAGTGGGCACGGCTGCTCGCTCCTGTCGTCGGAGGGGAACCGCCGCGGAGGGGGCGGCGGGCGACGCGGTGCAGCGGGTGAAACGGACTGCGCGCGGCCCGTCGGTGACGGACCGCGCGCAGATTGTACGACTTGACGGCCTCAGACCGTGCCGCTGGCCATCTGGAGGCGGAGCCAGAGCCCCAGCCCGACGATGCAGGCGAACCAGACGATACCCACCAGGACGGTGTAGCGGTCGAGGTTCTTCTCCGCCACCGAGGAGCCGGCGAGGCTGGAGCTGACGCCACCGCCGAACATGCTCGACAACCCGCCACCCTTACCGCGGTGCAGCAGGATCAGCATCGTCAGCAGGATGCTCGTGATGACCAGCAACACGATCAACGTGTATGCGAACCAGATCGGCATGGCTGGGGTCAGTCCTCTCGTTACGATCCTCGCCCGGGCAGATCGGGCACGGTGGCACCGACCGACGGACGGGCGGAGTCAAGGATAGCGAGCGATCAGCGGGCGATGTGCTCCGGGAACCGGCAGATCTTCGCGAACTCCTCGGCGTCCAGGCTCGCGCCGCCCACCAACGCCCCGTCGACGTCCGGCTGGGCCATGATCGCCGCGACGTTGGAGGACTTGACCGACCCGCCGTAGAGGATCCGGACCTGCGCGGCGGTGTCCTGGCCGAAGGACTCGGCGAGGCGCTGACGGACCGCGCCGCACACCTCCTGGGCGTCCTCCGGGGTGGCCGTCTTGCCCGTGCCGATCGCCCAGACCGGCTCGTACGCCACCACGACCTTCGTCACCTGCTCGGCGGTCAGCCCCTTCAGCGCGCCGTCGAGCTGGTCGCTGCAGTGCGCCACGTGGGTGCCCTTGTCGCGCACGTCGAGCCCCTCCCCCACGCAGAGGATCGGGGTGAGCCCGTGGGTCAGCGCGGCCTGCACCTTGGCGTTGACGATGGCGTCGTCCTCGTGGTGGTAGGCCCGCCGCTCCGAGTGCCCGATCACCACGTAGGTGCAGCCCAGCTTCGCCAGCATGGAGCCGGAGATGTCCCCGGTGTAGGCCCCCGACGCGTGCGGCGAGAGGTCCTGCGCGCCGTAGCCGATGAGCAGCTTGTCGCCGTCCACGGCGGTCTGCACCGTACGCAGGTCGGTGAACGGCGGCAGGACCACCGTCTCGACGTCCGTGAGCTGCTTCTCGGTGAGGCTGGCCGCCAGCTTCTGCACCAGCAGGTTGGCCTCGAGGTGGTTGCAGTTCATCTTCCAGTTGCCGGCCATCAGGGGCCGGCGGGTGACGCTCGCCATCAGTTCTCCAGGGCCGCGATGCCGGGGAGGGTCTTGCCCTCCAGGTATTCCAGGGAGGCGCCACCGCCGGTGGAGATGTGCCCGAAGGACGACTCGTCCAGCCCGAGCGCGCGGACCGCCGCCGCCGAGTCACCGCCGCCGACGACGGTGAACGCGTCGGCCTTCGCGATCGTCTCGGCGATGCCCCTGGTGCCGTGGGCGAACGCCGGCATCTCGAACACGCCCATCGGGCCGTTCCAGAAGATCGTCCGCGCGCCCTTGAGGGCGGCGGCGAACCCGGCGACCGTCTCCGGCCCGATGTCGAGCCCGACCCGCTTGCTGGGGATGCCGTCGGCCGGCACGGTGTCGTGCGCGGCGTCCGGGGCGAACGCGTCCGCGGCCACCACGTCGACCGGGAGCATGATCTTGCCCTCGG
Organism: Micromonospora sp. NPDC049051; assembly: GCF_043197575.1. Lineage (NCBI taxonomy): Bacteria > Bacillati > Actinomycetota > Actinomycetes > Micromonosporales > Micromonosporaceae > Micromonospora > Micromonospora sp. NPDC049051. The sequence continues at coordinate 596,365 of NZ_JBICTL010000005.1, read as the reverse complement.
AGCGCTCCAGCAGGTTGCGGCAGGTCTCGACCATCTCCTCCTCCAGCAGCGAGGAGCCCACCTCGTGGCCCTGGGCCTTGAGGAAGGTGAAGCACATCCCGCCGCCGATGAGCAGCCGGTCGACCGTCGGCAGCAGCGCCTCGATCACCGCCAGCTTGTCGGAGACCTTCGAGCCGCCGAGCACCACGACGTACGGGCGCTCCGGCTCGCCGGTCAGCCGGGACAGGACCTCCACCTCGCGCAGCACCAGCCGGCCGGCGACGTGCGGCAGCCGGGCCGGCACGTCGTGGACGCTGGCGTGCTTGCGGTGCACCGCGCCGAACGCGTCGTCGACGTACGCGTCGGCGAACGCGGCGAGCTGGTCGGCGAAGGCGCCCCGCTCGGCGTCGTCCTTGCTGGTCTCGCTGGAGTTGAAGCGCAGGTTCTCCAGCAGCGCCACCTCGCCGTCGGCGAGCGCGTCCACCGTGGAGCGGGCGGACTCGCCGACCGTGTCGGAGGCGAAGTGCACCCGCGTGCCGAGCAGCTCACCGAGGCGACCGGCGACCGGGCTCAGGCTGAACTGCGGGTCCGGCGCGCCCTTCGGGCGGCCCAGGTGCGAGCAGACGACCACCTTGGCGCCGGCCTCCACCAGCGCGCCGAGCGTCGGCAGCACCGCGCGGATGCGACCGTCGTCAGTGATGTCGCCGGTCTGCTTGTCGAGCGGGACGTTCAGGTCGGCGCGCACCAGCACGCGCCGACCCGACACCCCCTCGGCGAGCAGGTCGTCGAGGGTACGGATGCTCACTTAGGCCAGCCCTCCGTTCGTGGCAGACGGCTCACTCACAGCGTCGGCTCCGTTCGTGACTGCGGGGCTCGCAAGCTCACTCCTCGCACTCACAGGGACTTACCGACCAGCTTGACCAGGTCGACCAGGCGGTTCGAGTAGCCCCACTCGTTGTCGTACCAGCCGACGACCTTGACCTGGTTGCCGACGACCTTGGTCAGCGGCGCGTCGAAGATGCACGACGCCGGGTCGGTGACGATGTCGGCGGAGACGATCGGGTCGTCGTTGTAGACCAGGATGCCCTTGAGCGGGCCCTCGGCGGCGGCCTTCAGCGCGGCGTTGACCTCGTCCACCGTGGTCTCCCGGTTGACGTCGACCGTCAGGTCGGTGGCCGAGCCGGTCGGGATCGGCACGCGCAGCGCGTAGCCGTCCAGCTTGCCCTTGAGCTCCGGCAGCACCAGGCCGATCGCCTTCGCCGCGCCGGTCGAGGTCGGCACGATGTTCAGCGCGGCGGCGCGGGCCCGACGCAGGTCGGAGTGCGGCGCGTCCTGCAGGTTCTGGTCCTGGGTGTACGCGTGGATCGTCGTCATCAGGCCGTGCTGGATGCCGAACGTGTCGTGCAGGACCTTCGCCATCGGCGCGAGGCAGTTGGTGGTGCAGGAGGCGTTCGAGATGATGGTGTGCTTGGCCGGGTCGTACTGGTCGTGGTTGACGCCCATGACGACCGTGACGTCCTCGTTCTTCGCCGGGGCGGAGATGATGACCTTCTTGGCCCCGCCGTCGACGTGCGCCTTCGCCTTGGTGGCGTCGGTGAAGAAGCCGGTGGACTCGATGACCACGTCCGCGCCGACCTCGCCCCACGGCAGCTTCGACGGGTCCTTCTCGGCGTACGCCTTGATGGTCTTGCCACCCACGGTGATCTCGTCGGCGGTGGCCTTCACCTCGTGCGGGAGGCGGCCCAGGATGCTGTCGTACTTGAGCAGGTGGGCGAGCGTGGCGTTGTCGGTCAGGTCGTTGACCGCCACGACCTCGATGTCAGCGCCGGACGCCAGCACTGCCCGGAAGAAGTTGCGGCCGATCCGGCCGAAGCCGTTGATGCCAACCCGGATGGTCACAGGTCCCATCTCCTTGCGTTCTGGTCCGCCGGCGTAAGACCCGGGCCGGCGGAGGTGTGTGCGCCGACCGTTGGAGCCGGCCGTTGACGGTTCATCTCGGCCACCCCGCCGCGGTCTCGAAGGACCTGACCGCCCGAGGCGGTGTGCACGGCGAGGAGTGCCTGTGCCGGCCTCCTTGCCGTACGCAGCGACCTTATCCGAGCGTGCGGCGCAGTGCAGCGCCGGGTGGTGATCCCACCGACACCGTCGACCCGCTCCGTCCTATCAGACCACGAGCATGTCGGGCGTGACGGCTGCTTCCGTATCCGGGATGCCCAGGTCCCGGGCCCGCTTGTCGGCCAGCGCCAGCAACCGGCGGATCCGGCCGGCGATCGCGTCCTTGGTCAACGGCGGGTCGGCCAACGCGCCCAGCTCCTCCAGGGAGGCCTGCCGGTGCTCCAGACGCAGCCGGCCGGCCGAGGTGAGGTGGTGGGGCGCGTCGTCGGCGAGGATCTCCAACGCCCGCGTCACCCGGGCGGCGGCGGCGACGGCGGCCCGCGCCGAGCGGCGCAGGTTGGCGTCGTCGAAGTTGGCCAGCCGGTTCGCCGTGGCCCGCACCTCGCGGCGCACCCGACGCTCCTCCCACGCCAGCACGCTGGAGTGGGCGCCGATCCGGGTGAGCAGCGCGGCGATCGCGTCGCCGTCCTTGACCACCACCCGGTCCACGCCGCGCACCTCGCGGTTCTTGGCGGTGATGCCGATGCGCCGGGCCGCACCCACCAGGGCCAGCGCGGACTCCGGGCCGGGGCAGGTGATCTCCAGCGCGCTGGAGCGACCCGGCTCGGTCAGCGAGCCGTGCGCCATGAACGCGCCGCGCCAGGCCGACACCGCACAGCAGACGTTCGCGGCGACGACGTGCGGCGGCAGGCCCCGCACCGGGCGCCCCCGCACGTCGAGCAGCCCGGTCTGTCGCGCGAGGGCCTCACCGTCCTTGACCACCCGGACGATGAAGTGGCTGCCCTTGCGCAGCCCACCGGACGCGAGCACGTGGATCTCGCTCGGATAGCCGTAGACCTCGGCGATCTCCCGCCGCAGCCGTCGGGCCACCGCCCCGGTGTCGAGTTCGGCCTCCACCACCACCCGACCGGAGACGATGTGCAGCCCGCCAGCGAAGCGCAGCAGCGCCGCCATCTCCGCCCGCCGGCAGCAGGGCTTGGGCACGTCGACCCGACTCAGCTCGTCCTTGACCGCAGCCGTCATCGCCATTGTGCGTCCCCTCACGGACCTGTTCCGGCGTGTCGCCGGAGATTACGTACGTGTCTAACGATCGGCGCCCAGGACAGGCACCAGTGCGGCGCCCAGGGCGGCTGGATCATGACGGGGAGTGCCGTCGGTGACCGCGATGGGAGCGAGGACCAGGCGGGCACCCAGCGATTCTGCCGCACGGGCGACCGGTTCGGGGTCACCCGCCGCCTTGGAATCGGCGACCACCCGGTCGACCCTCAGCTCCGGCAGATAGGCGCGCAGCGCGGCCAGATGGTCGGCCTGGGAGAGCCCCGAGGTCTCCTTCTCGGCGGCGAGGTTCAGCGTGACGAGCCGCCGCGCCGGGCTGGCGACGACAGCGGCGGCGAGCTGCGGCACCAGCAGGTGCGGCAGCACGCTCGTGTACCAACTGCCCGGGCCGAAGATCAGCCAGTCGGCCGTGCCGATCGCGGCCACCGCCTGCGGGCAGGCCTCCGGCGCGGCCGGGGTGAGTCGCAACGACTCCACCCGCCCCGTGGTCACGGCGACCTGGTGCTGACCGGTGACCGTGCGCACCTCGTCCGGCCGGCGCGGATCGGCGCCGCGCACCCGCGCCTCGATGCCCACCGGCTCACACGACATCGGCAGCACCCGGCCCACCGCGCCGAGCATCGCGCCGGCGTGTTCCAGAGCGGCCACCGGGTCGCCGAGCAGCTCCATCAGCCCGCAGAGCACCAGGTTGCCCACCGCGTGCCCGGCCAACCCGTCGCCGCTCTTCCGCGCAGCCTCGGCCGCCCCGGCCCCCGCCACGGGGGAAGGTGCCCTGCCCGCAGCGGAGACGTCGGGACGGCGACCGCCCGGTCCGCTGCCGGCACGGGCCGGTTCGTCGGCGCCGGGCGCGGGCACCTTGGCGAAGCGGTGCTGGAAGAGGCTCGCGCTGCGCCGGGTGGCCGGGTGGTCCCCGGCCAGCGCGACCAGCGCCTGCCGCAGGTCCCCCGGGGGCAGGCCGCCCCGCTCGGCCCGCAGCCGGCCGCTGGAGCCGCCGTCGTCGCCGACGGTGACCACCGCCGTGATGTCCAGGTCCAGCTCGGGCGCGCAGCGGCGCAGGGCGCGCAGTGAGGCGGACAGGCCGTGCCCGCCGCCGAAGGCGACCACGCGCGTCGCCGTCACTCGCGCCCCAGATCGCGGTGCTGGGCGTTGGCCGCCAGACCCGAGTGGCGCAGCCGGGCGGCCAACTCCTCGGCGATGGCCACGCTGCGGTGCTTGCCGCCCGTGCAGCCGACCGCCACGGTCAGGTAGCGCTTGCCCTCCCGCTCGAAGCCGGCCGTGGTGGCGTTGACCAGGTCGGCGTACGACGTGACGAAGGCGTCCGCGCCCTCCTGCCCCAGCACGTACGAGCTGACCGCCTCCTCCCGCCCGGTGTGCTCGCGCAACTCCGGCACCCAGTACGGGTTGGGCAGGAACCGGGCGTCGAGCACGAAGTCGGCGTCCGGCGGCAGTCCGTACTTGAAGCCGAAGGAGAGCACGGTGAGGCGCAGCCGGCGGGCGTCCTCGCCGCCGAAGAGCTCCTCGACGCGGCGGCGCAGCTGGTTGACGTTCAGGTGGCTGGTGTCGATGATCACGTCGGCCTGGTCGCGGGCCTCCTCCAGCAGGCCGCGCTCGACCGCGATGCCGTCGGCGAGCCGCCCGTCGCCCTGCAACGGGTGCGAGCGCCGGACGCTCTCGAACCGCCGGATCAGCACCTCGTCGTCGGCGTCGACGAAGACCACCCGGGGCGAGAAGCCGCGCTCCTTCAGCTCCCGGATCGCCCCCGCCAGGTCGGTGGAGAAGGCGCGCGAGCGCACGTCCAGCACCATCGCCGTACGCCGGGCCGCCCCGCCCGCCTTGAACGCCAGCTCGGCCATGTCGAGCATCAGCGCCTGGGGCAGGTTGTCCACCACGTAGAACCCGACGTTCTCCAGCGCCCTCGCCACCGTGCTGCGACCGCCGCCGGAGAGCCCGGTGACCACCACCAGGGTGGTGTCCGACTCCGCCGGTGTCTGCTGCCCGGTCACTGTCACGCTCCGTTCCTCGGCCGTACGCGACTCGCCCACCTGACTACCCCCAAGCCGTGGCGCCGCGGCCGACACCCCCGGCCGCGCATGGTCAATCAGCGACTCTATCCCGCACCGTCCCCGCGTCGCCGGCACGCCCCGCGCCACGTCGCCGCCCCGGTGGCGAGCGCGCCACGGGCGGTGCGACCTGCGGCGCGAGGGTCGCGCTCCCGACAGGCGGACACCTTGATGACGATCAGTGAGCATCCATACGCTTAGCGCCATCGCCGCAGGTGGCGGCCATTTTCCGGGGAGGCACAGTGCACGATCTGGCGGAAAAGAACAAATACGTCGGCTTCCTGCTCATGAGGATCAGCCCGGAGTACTTCGCCCTGGGCCAGGAGGGCATCCACGAGATCTCCGCCGAGCACGCCCGCGACCTGGCGCGCTTCGCGAAGCAGCTCACCCACGTGGTCTGCACCGGGGTCAACGGCCGCTACGACCAGGTGACCATGGTCGAGGCGGACACCCTGGAGGAGATCAACGCGGCGGCCACGGCGTTCCGGACGGGCAACAAGGGCCGCTACATCGAGATCGTCGACATCGTGGTGGGGATGAAGGCCCCGCCGCGCGGACTGGCGAAGAGGTCCGCCCAGCCCGACTGAGCGCCCCGGAGCCGCCGGACCGGGACGCCGTGGTCCGGCCCGTCGAGGTCCGGCGCGACCCGCCCGCTCGGTTCACCCGGCTGTCGGGGAGGGTTCGTAGAATCCCCGGATGGCTTCCCCCACCGACCTGCGTACCTCCGACGCGCTGGAGGTGCTGCGCCGCGTCTTCGGCTACGACGCCTTCCGCGGCTTCCAGCAGGAGGTGATCGACCACGTGGTGGCCGGCGGCGACGCGCTGGTCCTGATGCCCACGGGCGGCGGCAAGTCGCTGTGCTACCAGATCCCGGCGCTGGTCCGCGACGGCGTGGCGGTGGTGCTCTCCCCGCTGATCGCGCTCATGCAGGACCAGGTCGACGCGCTGACCGCGGTCGGCGTCCGGGCCGGCTTCCTGAACTCCACCCAGGATCTCGACGCCCGCCGGGAGGTGGAGCGGGCGTTCGTCGGCGGCGAGCTGGACCTGCTCTACCTCGCCCCGGAGGCGCTGGGCACCCGCGGTGTGCAGCAGCTGCTCGACCGGGGCCGGATCGCCCTGTTCGCCATCGACGAGGCGCACTGCGTGTCGCAGTGGGGGCACGACTTCCGCCCCGACTACCTCGCCCTGTCGATGCTGCACGAGCGCTGGCCGGACGTACCCCGCATCGCGCTCACCGCCACCGCGACCAGCGCGACCCGCGACGAGATCGCCACCCGGCTCAAGCTCACCGACGCCCGGCACTTCGTGGCCAGCTTCGACCGGCCCAACATCCAGTACCGGATCGTGCCCAAGCGCGAGCCGCGCAAGCAGCTGCTCGGTCTGCTGCGCGACGAGCACCCCGGCGACGCGGGCATCGTCTACTGCCTGTCGCGCGCGTCGGTGGAGAAGACGGCGGAGTTCCTCACCGCCAACGGTGTCGCCGCGCTGCCCTACCACGCCGGCCTGGACGCGGCGACCCGCGCCCGCAACCAGCAGCGCTTCCTGCGCGAGGACGGCCTGGTGATGGTGGCGACCATCGCGTTCGGGATGGGCATCGACAAGCCCGACGTCCGCTTCGTCGCCCACCTCGACCTGCCCAAGTCGGTCGAGGGCTACTACCAGGAGACCGGCCGCGCCGGGCGTGACGGGCTGCCGTCGACCGCCTGGCTGGCGTACGGGCTGCAGGACGTGGTGCAGCAGCGCAAGATGATCGAGACCTCCGACGGGGACCTCACCCACCGGCGCAACCTCGCCGCCCACCTCGACGCGATGCTGGCGCTCTGCGAGACGGTCCGCTGCCGGCGCGGGCAGCTGCTCGACTACTTCGGCGAGAAGGCGACCGCCGCCTGCGGCAACTGCGACACCTGCCTCAGCCCGCCGGAGTCCTGGGACGGCACGGTCGCGGCGCAGAAGCTGCTCTCCACGGTCTTCCGGCTCGACCGGGAACGCAACCAGCGCTTCGGCGCGGGGCACTGCGTCGACATCCTGCTCGGCCGCACCACCGACAAGATCACCCAGTACGGCCACGACTCGCTGACCGTCTTCGGCATCGGCACCGAGCTGCGCGAGGCCGAGTGGCGCGGCGTGGTACGGCAACTGCTGGCCGAGGGGCTGCTGGCCGTCGAGGGCGACTACGGCACGCTGGCCCTCACCGAGGCGAGCGCCGAAGTGCTGGGCCGCCGCCGCACGGTGATGATGCGCCGCGAGCCGGAGAAGGTGGCCTCCGCGCGGGCGGCCAAGCCGCGCGGGGCGGCCACGGTCGTCGCCGAGCTGTCCCCGGCCGCCGCCGAGGTCTTCGAGCGGCTGCGCGCCTGGCGGGGGGCCACCGCCAAGGAACAGGGCGTCCCGGCGTACGTGATCTTCCACGACGCCACCCTGCGGCAGATCGCCACCGACGCGCCGACGTCCCTGCGGGAGCTGTCCGCCGTCAGCGGCGTGGGCGAGAACAAGCTCGCGAAGTACGGCGAGCAGATCCTGACGGTCCTCGCCGACGGGGCCGGGCCGGCCTGAACCCGCCGCAGCCGGCGTCTCGCCCCCGGCGGCGGACACCATCGCCGCCGGGGCGAGCGGCTCTCCCGGGCGAAGGTGACCGGCCTCGGGCGGTTCCCGGTGGCTGAGGCCGGGGCGCCACGGGCCGAGGTGCGCCTCGTCCGCCCCTCTGCTTCGGCGTCCGACGTGGTCAGCGGAAGGCGTCGGCGTGCTCGGCCACGAACTCGGCGAGGGTGCGGGGCGGGCTACCGGTCACGTCGCGGACGACGCTCGTCGTGCCGGCCCAACGCCCGTCGCCGACGAGGCTCATCAGCGCGGCGAGGTCGTCGGCCAGGCCGGCCGGCATCCCGGCGAGGCGGAGGCGCTCGGCCATCTCGGACGGGGTCAGGTCGACGTACCGCACGGGGCGGCCCAGGGTCGCGCTCATCACCTCGGCGATCTCGGCGTGCGTCGGCGCCTCGGCACCGGTCACCACCAGCGTCGCGTCCTCCCCGACGGGCCGGGTCAGCACGACCGCGGCCACCGCCGCGACGTCCCGGGCGTCGACGTAGCCGACCCGGCCCGCGCCGTAGCTGCCGTGGAACCGGCCCTCGCCGTCGGCGAACACGACGTCGGCGGGGAGGTTCTGCATGAAGCCCACCGGCTGCAGGATCGTCCAGGGCAGCCCCGACCGCTTCAGGTGTGTCTCGACCTCGCCGTGCATGCCCTGGCCGAGCAGCCCACCGGGCGCGGCGTCCCGCACCGACACCTTCACCACCTGGGCGACGCCCACCTCGGCGGCGAGGTCGATGATCCTGCGCTGCTGGTCGACGAAGTTCGGGCCGAGGGAGCCGTTCAACAGCAGTCGCGCTCCCGGGGCGAGGGCCCGCCTGATCGAGCCGGGATCGTCGAAGTCGCCGAGCACGTAGTCGCCGCCCAACTGCGCGCCCTGCTGGTGCTGCCGGACGAACGCGCGGCGCGGCGCATCCCACCGGTCGAGCCGTTCGATCAGGGCCCGGCCGATCTGTCCCGACGCCCCCATCACCACGATCACGACTACCTCCTAAGCGGAATGATGCCCTCCGGTTTCGCGGGATAGAATAACCGGAGGGCTGCATTCCGGATAGGGGTCAGGTGAAGCGCGACAAGTCGGGAGCCGGGTCGCTGCGGGCAGATGCGTCCCGCAACCTCACCAAGATCCTCTCGGCCGCCCGTGCGGTCTTCGCGGAGGACGGACTCGCCGCCCCGATGGACCTGATCGCCCGCCGGGCCGGCGTCGGAATCGGCACGCTCTACCGCCGGTTCCCCACCCGCGACGCCCTCGTCGCCGCCATCGCCGAGGAGTACGTCACCGACCTCGTGGCCGTCACCCGTGAACTCGGCGAGGCCGAGCAGGACGTCCGGGCGGCGCTGTGCGGGCTGGTCGACTGGTGTGCGGAGCCGGGCCGCGGCGCCCTCGCGGCAGCCCTCGCCGACGTGCCCACGGAGCGGTTCCACGCCTCCCCGCCGTTCGCCCGGGCGCGCCACGAGTGGCTCGAACTCGTCGACGGCCTCGTCCGCCGTGGGCAGCGGGACGGGGTGGTACGCCCCGACATCGGCACCGGCGACGTCGTGGGACTGCTCAACCTCTTCGCCTGCCACCCCGACCGACTGCCGGGGCAGGTCGGCGTCCATCCCGGACGGTACCTGCGCCTCATGCTCGACGCGCTCCTGACCGGCCCGGCGCGGCTCGGCGAACTGCCCGGCGCGCCCGTCGATCTCGACGCCCTGCGGTGAGGGCTGACCCCTCCCGCTCGACGCCCTGCGGTGAAGGCTGACCCCTCCCGCTCGTGCCCGCGTCAGCGGCCCCGCTGCGGCGACCCGGCGTTGTCGCTGCCGTGCAGGCTGGCGAGGATCGCCTCGGCCGTACGCCGGCCCACGCCGGGCACCTCGGTGATCTCCTCCACGGTGGCCGCGGAGAGCCGCTTGAGCGAGCCGAAGTGCCGCAGCAGCGCCTTGCGCCGCACCTCCCCCAGGCCCGGCACGCGATCCAGCGCCGACTCGGTCATCCGCTTGGAGCGCCGCTGCCGGTGGAAGGTGATGGCGAAGCGGTGCGCCTCGTCGCGTACCCGTTGCAGCAGGTAGAGCCCCTCCGAGGTGCGCGGCAGGATGACCGGGAACTCGTCGTCGGGCAGCCAGACCTCCTCCAGCCGCTTGGCCAGGCCGCACAGCGCCACGTCGTCGACTCCCAGCTCCGCGAGGGCCTGGGCCGCCGCCGCCACCTGCGGCGCGCCGCCGTCGACCACCACCAGCTGCGGCGGGTACGCGAACCTGCGGGGACGCCCGGTGGTCGGATCGATGAGAGTGCCGACGCCGGGCTCGTCGGGCACACCCTGCCCCGCGGGGGCGGCCGGATCGTCGGCCGGCTCGACACCCGCCTCGCCCGTCTCGGCCCGGGCGTCCAGGTAGCGGGCGAAGCGGCGGCGCAGCACCTCCGACATCGCGGAGAGGTCGTCGGTGGCGCCCCGGATGATGAAGCGGCGGTATTCGCTCTTGCGGGGCAGCCCGTCCTCGAACACGACCATGCTCGCCACCACGTCGGTGCCCTGCATCTGGGAGATGTCGAAACACTCGATGCGCAACGGCGAGGTGCGCATGTCGAGGGCCTCGGTGATCTCGTCGAGCGCCTTGCTCCGGGTGGTCAGGTCACCGGCCCGGCGCAGCTTGTGCCGGGCGAGGGCGTCCTTGGCGTTGCGTTCGACGGTCTCCAGCAGCGACCGCTTGTCGCCGCGCTGCGGCACCCGCAGGCTCACCCGGCTGCCCCGGTGGCCGGAGAGCCAGTCGGCCAGGGCGTCGGCGTCGGCGGGCAGCGCCGGCACGAGCAACTCGCGGGGCACGTCGGCCTCGCCCTGCTCGCCGCCGTAGACCTGCGTGCAGAAGTGGTGCACCAGATCGCCCGTGCTCAGTTCCTCGGTCTTCTCCACCACCCAGCCGCGCTGGCCACGGACCCGGCCGTCGCGGACGTGGAAGACCTGAACGGCCGCTTCCAGCGGGTCGTCGGCGAACGCCACCACGTCGGCGTCGGTGCCATCGCCGAGCACCACGGTCTGCTTCTCCATCGCCCGGCGCAGCGCGGCCACGTCGTCGCGCAGCCGGGCCGCCCGCTCGAACTCCAACTCCTCGCTGGCCTCGGTCATCTCCCGTTCCAGCCTGCGGACCATCGTGTCGGTGCGGCCGGCCATGAAGTCGCAGAAGCCGTCGACGATCTCCCGGTGCCGCTCCGGGGTGACGCTGCCGACGCAGGGAGCCGAGCACTTGCCGATGTAGCCCAGCAGGCAGGGGCGGCCGACCTGGCTGGCCCGCTTGAACACCCCGGCCGAGCAGGTGCGGGCCGGGAAGACCCGCAGCAGCAGGTCGAGCGTCTCGCGGATCGCCCAGGCGTGCGAGTAGGGCCCGAAGTAGCGCACCCCCTTGCGCTTCGCGCCCCGCATCACCTGCAACCGGGGGAACTCCTCGTCGAGGGTGACCGCGAGGTAGGGGTAGGACTTGTCGTCGCGGTAGCGAACGTTGAAACGCGGGTCGTACTGCTTGATCCAGGTGTATTCGAGCTGGAGCGCCTCGACCTCGGTGCCGACCGTGACCCAGTCCACCGACTCGGCGGTGGTGACCATCTGCTGGGTGCGCTGGTGCAGGCCCCACAGGTCGGCGAAGTAGGAATTCAGCCGGCTGCGCAGGTTCTTCGCCTTGCCGACGTAGATCACCCGGCCGGTGCCGTCGCGGAAACGGTAGACCCCCGGTGACTCCGGGATGGTGCCGGGCGCGGGACGGTAGGTCGAGGGGTCAGCCACACTCCGAGACTAGCCGCCGGCCCCGACAGTCCAGATCACGCCGAGCTGGTCGACCTCGCTGCCGGAGCGGCCGAAGAAGCCGGCGAGCCGCCCGCCGGTCGGGGCGGTGTAGGTCACCGCGTCGGAGGTCGGCGTGCCGCCGGTCAGCGTACGCCCGAGATTGGTGGTGAACCGGGCGGAGAAGATCCGCAGCTTGCCGTCCTTCTTCCCCTGGGTGAGGGTGACCTGGGTGACGTGCTCGCCCTCGGCCAACGCGAGGGTGCCCGCGGTGCCGCCCGTGCCGCCGTGGGTGAGGGTGACGCCGTCGGCGAGGCCGACGCCGACCTGGTCGAGCCGGGAGCCGCCGCGCAGCGACACGGCGGTGACCCGGGGGCCCACCCGGTCGGCGTCGCTGAACGGGGTGCCGCCCGGACCGCCCCAGGTGTCGCTGGCCCGCAGCCCGCTGGCGAGGGTCCAGCCGAACCAGGCGGCGTGCGGATAGTGGTCGGACAGCGGCTCGCCGGCCGGGTCGAGGAACCGGGCGTGCTCGTTGTGGTAGCGCGTCAGGGTCAGCCGGACCAGCCGGTTGCTCCGGTACAGGATCTTGTCGACCACCTCGCAGGCGTTCGTGACGTTCGCCGGGTCGCAGTTCAGCGCGGGGCTGCCGATGGCCGGGGGCACCCCGCCGCGTTCCTGCTGCACCCACGCGTCGGTGAGGCCGTTGGCGGCCACCAGGTCGCGGACGTTGTCCCCGGCGCGGGTGTAGCGGGCGTTGAGGTCGCCCGCCACGATCACGGCGTTGCCGGCGGAGTTGGCCGCGATGTACGCGGAGAGCTGGCTGATGTTCGACCGGCGGGCGGCGAGGTCGGCCTCGGTACTGCCGGCGTTGGCGTGCACGTCGTAGAGGTCCACGAAGACCCCTTCGGCCAGCCGGGCCCGGGAGCGGCTGAAGCCCTTCGGGGTGAGGCAGTCGAAGCCGTTGCAGTCGTCCCAGGTGACCCGGACCAGATCGGCCACCGGGTGGTTGGACATCGTGTTGAGACCGTCGCCGAAGGGCACCCCGCCGCTGGTCGGGGTGCGGTACGGGTGCCGGTCGGTGGCGTACAGGTCGGCGTGGTAGTTGAAGTCCTCCTGGACGTGCACGATGTCGTAGGCGTTGACCCGCTCCCCGATCGGCCTGGTGTTGACGTCCGGCTTACTGCCGGACAGCGGCTCGGGCAGGCCGGCCACGTTGTAGGTGAGCAGCGAGAAGGCACCGGAGGTGACGGCGGCCGGGGCGGAGGTGCCGGCGGCCGAGGCGGCCGGCGCGGACGGGGCGACCAGGGTCGCGGCCAGGGCGGCGGCCAGCGCCACGGAGGCGGTCAGACGGGCGGATCTCATCCGGCGTCCCTTCTCGGCGGTGCGACCGGTCCGACCGGAACCAGCCTGGGGATCGAAGGCTATCGAATCGATCCGCCCAGCTCAATGCGCACGGGCAGATCCCGGACGACGCCACGATCGACGCCTTCCAATACCGCGTCGCTCCACATACGATTCGACAACTGAATGTTCTTCACGATCGGCCCCCGTCCCACGTCCTGATCCCCACCCCTCGGAGGATCACCATGTCCCGTCCCCGTCCCGCGCGCCGGCTGCTGGCCGGCGCGACCGCCGCCGTCGGCGTCGCGGCCCTGCTCGTCGCCGTCCCCACACCGCCCGTCGCGACCGGTGCTCCGGCCGCCACCGCCGTCACGACCACCTCCTTCGCCGCCAACGACTACTGCCTCGGCGAGTGCGCCGACATCGTGCCGCCCGGCCAGAACGGCAACGCCACCCTCGTCGAGATCCTCGCCCACCAGACCCTCGGCACGAAGCCCCGGCACTCCGCCGACCAGCTCGGCCGCTACGCCGACCTCGTCTACGGCTACGCCGGGCTACGCGAGGACCAGATCGGCAGCTTCTTCAACGACGCCTCCTTCGGTGTCCCGGCCGGGCAGGTCGAACGCGACTACTCCCCCCGCTCCGACGTGCGGATCGTGCGGGACAAGGCCCTCGGCATCCCACACGTCACCGGCACCACCCGGGCGGGCACCATGTACGGGGCCGGCTACGCCGGCGCCGAGGACAGGCTGTTCACCATGGACCTGCTGCGCCACGTCGGCCGCGGCACCCTCACCCCGTTCGCGGGCGGCGCGCCCGGCAACCGGGCGCTGGAGCAGAGCGTCTGGAGCAACTCGCCGTACACCGACGCGGACCTTGAGGCCCAGGTGAACGCCCTGCGCGCCAAGGGACCACGCGGCGAGCAGCTCTACGCCGACGTACGGGAGTACATCGCGGGCGTCAACGCCTACATCGGCGTGTGCATGGCCAACCGCAACTGCCCCGGCGAGTACGTGCTGACCGGGCACCTCGACGCGGTGACCAACAAGGGCGGCCCCGAGCCGTTCACGATGTCCGACCTGATCGCCATCGCCGGGGTCGTCGGCGGGCTGTTCGGCGGCGGGGGCGGCAACGAGATGCAGTCCGCGCTCGTCCGGATCGCCGCCCGCGCCAAGTACGGCCCCACCGAGGGCGACCGGGTGTGGGCGGCCTTCCGAGGCCAGAACGACCCCGAGGCGGTGCTGACCCTGCACGACGGGCAGAGCTTCCCGTACGGTGCGGCCTCCCCGGACGCCGCCAGCGTGGTGCTGCCCGATGCCGGCTCCGCCAGGCGCGAACCGATCTACACCGACCCCACCGGTTCCGCCACCGCCGCGAGCACCTCCAACCAGAGTTCGCAGCTGGCCGCCGCGCTGTCCGGGCTGACCATCGACCCGGCCCACCGGGGCATGTCCAACGCGGCCGTCGTCTCCGGCGCCCACACCACGTCCGGCCATCCCGTCGCCGTGTTCGGGCCGCAGACCGGCTACTTCGCCCCCCAACTGCTGATGGTGCAGGAGTTGCAGGGCCCCGGGATCAGCGCCCGGGGCGCCGCGTTCGCCGGCCTCAACCTCTACGTGCTGCTCGGCCGGGGCCAGGACTACGCCTGGAGCGCCACCTCGTCGACCCACGACATCACCGACACGTACGCGGTGCCGCTGTGCACCACCGACGGCAGCACGCCCACCCTCACCAGCAACCGCTACCTCTACCGGGGCCAGTGCGTGGCGATGGAGCGGCTCACCCGGAGCAACCGGTGGAGCCCGACCGTCGCCGACAGCACCCCGGCCGGGTCGTACACGCTGGTGGCCTGGCGGACGAACCTCGGCCTGGTCGCCTGGCGCGGCACCGTCGGCGGCAAGCCGCACGCCTTCACCCAGCTCCGCTCGACGTACCGGCACGAGGCCGACTCCGCGATCGGCTTCCAGATGTTCAACGACCCCGCCGTGATGGGCTCCGCCGACGCCTTCATCACCTCGGCGCACAACGTCGAGTACGCGTTCAACTGGTTCTACGTCAACTCCACCCAGTCGGCGTTCTTCACCTCCGGGCTCAACCCCGTACGCGCCGCCGGGTCGAACCCGAACCTGCCCATGAAGGCCGAGCCCGCGTACGAGTGGCAGGGCTACCAGCCGGCGACGAACACCGCGACGTACGCCCCGCTGTCCGCCCACCCCCGCTCGGTGGACCAGGACTACTACGTCAACTGGAACAACAAGCAGGCCAAGGACTTCGGGGCCGCCGACGGCAACTTCAGCTTCGGCGCGGTGCACCGGGGCGACCTGCTCGACCGGCCGCTGCGGGCGGGCCTCGCCGCCGGCAAGAAGTACGACCGGGCGTCGCTGACCGAACTGGTGGAGCGTGCCGGGCTGACCGACCTGCGCGGGATCGAGGTGCTCGACGAGCTGATCCGGGTGCTGGAGAGCCAGCCCGTGACCGACTCCGCCCTGGCCGCCGAGATCAGCCGGCTGAAGGCGTGGCGGGCGGACGGCGCGCTGCGCGTGGAGACGGCCAAGGGCTCGAAGGTGTACCGGCACGCCGATGCGATCCGTACCTTCGACGCCTGGTGGCCGCTGCTGGTGCGGGGGATGTTCGCCGCGCCGCTCGGCGCGGACCTGTACCAGTCGCTGGTCAGCGCCATGCAGATCAACGAGTCCCCCTCCGGGCTTCAGCAGGGCGACGCGTCGGACGCGCCCGGCTCGGCGAACGGCGCCCAGACCCACAAGGGCTCGGCGTTCCAGTACGGCTGGTGGGGCTACGTCGACAAGGATCTGCGGGCGGTGCTCGGCGACCCGGTCTCCGGCGGCCTCGGCCGCACCCACTGCGGCGGCGGCACCCTCGCCGGCTGCCGGCAGGTCCTCCTCGACACCCTGCGCAGCGCGGCGGCGACCCCGGCCGCCCAGACCTACCCCGGCGACTCGACCTGCGCCGCCGGCGACCAGTGGTGTGCCGACGCCATCGTCCAGTCGCCGCTGGGCGGGATCACGCACGACCCGATCGCCTGGCAGAACCGACCCACCTTCCAGCAGGTCGTCTCGTTCCCCGCACGGCGCGGAGACGACCTGACCAACCTGGCCGCCGGCCGGGCGGTGACCGCGTCGAGCACCCAGCTCGGCTATCCCGCCGTCCGAGCCGTCGACGGGAACCTGGGCACCCGGTGGGCCAGCTCCCGCAACGACAACCAGACGCTCACCGTCGACCTGGGCTCCGCCCAACCGGTCGGCCGGGTCGTGGTGGCCTGGGAGGCGGCGTACGCGAGGTCGTACCGGATCGAGGTCTCCGCCGACGGGACGACCTGGCGCACGGCCTGGTCGACCACGGCCGGCGACGGCGGCACCGACGTGCTGGCCTTCCCCACCGCGACCGCCCGGTACGTACGGCTGCACGGGGTGACCCGCGCCACCGAGTACGGCTTCTCACTGTGGGAGCTGTCCGTGTACGCCCGCTGACCGCAGCGACGGCGGCGACCCCGGCCCGGAAACCCCGTGCCCGCCCCACACGCCCTCGGCTAGCATCCGCCCCTGGCGATCCGAGGCGAGGGGGAGGCACGGGGACGTGGACGCGCACACCGCGACACGCAGCCGGGGCGCCGCCGTCCTCGTGGCGGCCCTCACCGTCGACTCGATCGGCAACGGGCTGTTCCTGCCCCTGTCGCTGGTGTACTTCCTGCGGCTGACCGACGTGCCCCTGGCGCTGCTCGGGGTGCTGCTCAGCGCGGCGACCGTGCTCACCCTGCCGGTGCCGCTGTGGGCGGGCTCGCTGGCCGACCGGCTGGGGGCGCTGCCGGTGGTGGTCGCCTCCCAGTTGCTACAGGCCGCCGGCTACCTGGCGTACGCCTGGGTGCGGGGACCGGTCGGCGTCTTCGCGGCGGCGGCGCTGGTCGCCGTCGGCGTGCGGTTCTTCTGGTCCACCGTCTTCACGGCGGTCGCCGACCACGCCGACGGCAGTCCGGGCGGCTGGACCCGCGACACCTGGTACGCGATCAGCAACGGCGCCCGTACGGCCGGCCTGGCCGTGGGGGGCCTGACCACCGGCGTGGTGGTGGCCGACGGGCGGGCGGGCACCTACCGCGCGGTGGCCTACGCGGCGGCGGCCTGCTTCGCCCTCGCCGCCGTGCTCATCGCCGCCTGCGTGCGGGTCCCGCCGCCCGCCGCGCGCCCGGCGGACTCCGGCCGGGGCGGGTACGCCGCCCTGGTCCGGGACCGGCCGTTCCTGGCCCTCATCGGCCTGAACACCGTCTTCGCCCTGAGCAGCATGATGCTCGGCCTGGCCCTGCCCACCGTGATGCTCACGGACCTGCGGGGCCCCGCGTGGCTGACCTCCGGCGTCCTGGCCGGCAACGCCTTCCTCGTCGCCCTGCTCTCCGCGCCCGTCGGCGCCCGCCTGCCGCGTCACCGCCGCACCCGCGCGGTCGCCCTGGCGGCGGCCCTGTGGACGCTCTGGGGACTCGCCATGGCCACCCTCGGCCCGGGGCGTCTCGGCGTGGTGGCCGCGTTGCTGGTCGCGGCGACGCTGCTGTTCACGGTCGCGGAGGTGGTGCACGCGCCGGCGTCGGCCGCGCTGGCCGCGGCTGCCGCACCGGTCGCCGCCCGGGGCCGGTACCTGGCGGCCTTCCAGTACTCGTTCGCCATCGCCTCGATGCTCGCGCCGGCCTTCTTCGGCGCCCTGTACGAGGTCGGCACCGCCGCGCCCTGGCTGGCGTTGGCGCTGCTCAACGCCGCCGGCGTCGCCGGCATCCTGCTGCTGGAGCGGCGCCTGCCGCCGAACGCCCTGCGCGACCCGCCGCCAGCGGACCAGCGGCCGAAAGCCGGCGCGGGCGCCCCGGCCGACTGACCGGCGCCGGCGCCCGGCGGGGCAAGGGCCGGCGGGGCAAGGGCCGGCGACCAGGGGCCGGGCCGCTGGGCCGGCGACCGGAGGGCCGGGGCCGGCGACCAAGGGTTGACTCGAAGGGCCGGGGCCGGCGGCCCTCGTCCGGGTCGCCGGCCCCGCCCGGAGGGTCAGGCCAGCGAGATCTGGTCGCCGGTGACCTTGACGTTCTTCGGCGGGAGCGGCTTGGTGGCCGGGCCGCCCTTGACCGAGCCGTCCTCGATCGAGAACTTGCTGAAGTGGCAGGTGCAGTTGATGGTGCCGCCGTCGACGTTCGTCACCGGGCAGCCCTGGTGGGTGCAGATCGAGTCGAACGCCTTGAACTCGCCCTCGCGGGGTTGGGTGATGACCACACCCTGGGCGGGATAGACGGTGCCGCCGCCGACCGGGATGTCGGCCGTACGGGCCAGCGACTGCGCGCCCTGGCGGTCGCCGCCGCCGGCGTCACCGGTGCTGGGCACCGGCGGGCCGCCGCTGGTCGGGGCCCCGGCGTCGCCGGAGTCGTCGCTGCCGCAGGCGCCCAGGACCACCGCCGCGCCGACGGCGCCCGCGCCCGTGAGGAGGGCGCGTCGCGTCCTCGCCGGCCCGGTCAGCTCCTGATCGTCACTCATGCCTCGCCCTTCTCTCGGCTGCCGCTGCCTGGTCGTGATCTGCGGCGACACTCGGTTACACGGATCACTCTGCCCGACGGTTCACCCGACCGGCGACCGCGGGCCGCCCCGGCAGGCCCACGGCCCACCCGGCGGCCCCGGTCGGCGGTTCTCTCTCCCGCGCGGTGGTGCGGTTCCCGTCCGCGTACGGGCTGCGCGTCGAGCGGGTGGCGTCCAGCGCGCGGCGGGTGTCGTCAGCGGGCCCCGGCCGGCACCTTCCGGGCGCGGGACCTGGCGCCGTTGGCCTTGGCCGCCCGGGAGGTAGCCGCCGCCGCACCCTTCGCCTCGCCGCCGAGCTTGAGCACCTGCCGCAGGAACTGCCCGGTGTGGCTCTCGGGCACCTCGGCGACCTCCTCGGGGGTGCCGGTGGCGAGCACCGTGCCGCCCCGGTGACCGCCCTCGGGGCCCATGTCGATCAGCCAGTCGGCGGACTTGATCACGTCGAGGTTGTGCTCGATGGTGATCACCGTGTTGCCCTTGTCGACCAGCCCTTCGAGCACCATCAGCAGCTTGCGGATGTCCTCGAAGTGCAGGCCGGTGGTCGGCTCGTCGAGGACGTAGACCGTCCGCCCGGTCGAGCGCTTCTGCAGCTCGGAGGCGAGCTTGACCCGCTGCGCCTCGCCGCCGGAGAGCGTGGGCGCGGGCTGGCCGAGCCGGACGTAGCCGAGGCCGACGTCGACCAGCGTCTTGAGGTGCCGGTGGATGGCCGGGATGGCGGAGAAGAACTCGGCCGCCTCCTCGATCGGCATCTCCAGCACGTCGGAGACGGTCTTGCCCTTGTAGTGCACCTCCAGGGTCTCCCGGTTGTAGCGGGCGCCCTTGCAGACCTCGCACGGCACGTACACGTCGGGCAGGAAGTTCATCTCGATCTTGATCGTGCCGTCGCCGGAGCACGCCTCGCAGCGACCGCCCTTGACGTTGAACGAGAACCGGCCGGGGCCGTACCCCCGGACCTTGGCCTCCGTGGTCTCGGCGAAGAGCTTGCGGACGTGGTCCCAGACCCCGGTGTAGGTGGCCGGGTTGGAGCGCGGCGTACGCCCGATCGGCGACTGGTCGACGCCGACCACCTTGTCGACGTTCTCCAGGCCGGAGACCCTGGTGTGCCGGCCGGGGACCAGCCGGGCCCCGTTGATCTGGTTGGCCAGCACCGCGTAGAGGATGTCGTTGACCAGCGTGGACTTGCCGGAGCCGCTGACCCCGGTGACGGCGATGAGCTGGCCGAGCGGGAACGACACGGTCAGGTTGCGCAGGTTGTGCTCGCGGGCGCCGTGCACCACCAGCTCGCGGCCCGGCGTCTGCGGGCGGCGCCCCCCGGGGATCGGGATCGACCGGCGACCCGACAGATAGGCCCCGGTGATCGACTCCGGGTTCTCCAGCAGCGCCGGCACGGAACCGCTGTGCACGATCTCGCCGCCGTGCTCGCCCGCGCCCGGGCCGATGTCGACGATCCAGTCGGCGGTGCGGATGGTGTCCTCGTCGTGCTCGACCACGATCAGCGTGTTGCCCAGGCCGCGCAGCCGGACCAGGGTCTCGATCAGGCGGTGGTTGTCGCGCTGGTGCAGCCCGATCGACGGCTCGTCGAGGACGTAGAGCACGCCGACCAGGCCGGAGCCGATCTGGGTGGCCAGCCGGATGCGCTGCGCCTCGCCGCCGGAGAGGGTACCGGCCGGGCGGTCCAGGGAGAGATAGTCGAGACCGACGTCGAGCAGGAACTTCAGCCGGGCGTTGATCTCCTTCAGCACCCGCTCGGCGATCATCTTCTGCCGGTCGGTCAGCTCGATGCCGGCGAGCAGGTCGGCGGCCTCGCCGACGGACAGGTTGCAGACCTCGGCGATGCTCCTGCCGGCCAGGGTGACCGCGAGCACCTCGGGCTTGAGCCGGGCGCCACCGCAGGCCGCGCAGGGCACGTCGCGCATGTAGCCCTCGTACTTCTCCCGCGACCACTCCGACTCCGTGTCGGTGTGCCGGCGCTCGATCCACTGCACCACGCCCTCGAAGCCGGTGTAGTAGGAGCGTTCACGGCCGAACTTGTTGCGGTAGCGCACGTGCACCTGGTCGTCGGAGCCGTGCAGGATCGTCTTCTGCGCCCGCGACGGCAGGGCCCGCCAGGGCGTGTCGACGTCGAAGTGCTCGGCCGCGCCGAGAGCCTCCAGCAGGCGCAGGAAGTATTCCAGGTTGTGCCCGGTCGACCAGGGCTGGATCGCGCCCTCGCGCAGGGTGCGCTCGGGGTCGGGGACGACCAGCTCGGGGTCGACCTCCTTCTTGGTGCCCAGGCCGGTGCACTCGGGGCACGCGCCGTAGGGCGCGTTGAAGGAGAAGACCCGGGGCTCCAGGTCCTCGATCGCGAGCGGGTGGTCGTTGGGGCAGGCCAGGTGCTCGGAGTAGCGCCGCTCGCGCTCCGGATCGTCCTCCGGCAGGTCGACGAAGTCGAGCAGGACCAGGCCGTTGGACAGGCCCAGGGCCGCCTCGACGGAGTCGGTCAGCCGCTGCTTGGCGCTCGGCTTGACCGTGAGGCGGTCGATCACCACCTCGATGGTGTGCTTCTCCTGCTTCTTCAGCTTGGGCGGCTCGGTCAGCGGGTGCACCACGCCGTCGACCCGGGCGCGGGCGTAGCCCTTCGCCTGGAGCTCGGCGAAGAGGTCGACGTATTCGCCCTTGCGGCCGCGCACCACGGGCGCGAGCACCATGAACCGGGTGCCCTCGGCCATCGCGAGGACCCGGTCGACGATCTGCTGCGGGGTCTGCCGGGAGATCCGCTCGCCGCAGACCGGGCAGTGCGGCTCGCCGATGCGGGCGAAGAGCAGCCGGAGGTAGTCGTAGACCTCGGTGATGGTGCCCACCGTCGAGCGCGGGTTGCGCGAGGTCGACTTCTGGTCGATGGAGACCGCCGGGCTCAGGCCCTCGATGAAGTCGACGTCCGGCTTGTCCATCTGGCCGAGGAACTGCCGGGCGTACGACGACAGCGACTCCACGTAGCGGCGCTGCCCCTCGGCGAAGATCGTGTCGAAGGCCAGGCTCGACTTGCCCGACCCCGAGAGCCCCGTGAACACGATCAGGGCGTCCCGGGGCAGGTCGAGACTGACGTCACGCAGGTTGTGCTCGCGCGCGCCACGGATGATCAGTCGGTCGGCCACTGTCCGAGTACTCCAGGGTTGACGAGGATGAGGTGATCTGTCCCGCTCTGATGGCACCCTGAGCGGTCGAGTCAGCGCAGGAAAGCGCCCCGGCAACTCTAGCTCCGGGCTACGACACTTTCCCGCGCCGACTCGTCGCCCCAGCTCAAGCCCGCCACGATCAGCCTCGACGGGTCGACCTCCGGCCCCTCCCGCGGTGCCCCTGGTCGGCCGCCTACGGGTTGTCGGTCACCTCGAAACCCGCACCGTAGACGTCGGCGGGGTCGGCGGCGTCGCGGGCCCGCAGGTCGGCCAGGATGTTGGCCGAGCTGGTGTACGCGTACTGCGGCACGCCCAGGATGATCGCCTTGGTGATCCCGGCCCACGGCCCCTCGGCCTGGAACCCGTTCTGCTCCGACGGGTAGGCACTGCCCGGCACGTGCCAGATCGCCGGCCCGCCCGAGTCACCCGCCGCGTGCCTGGCCCAGCACTGGTAGACGCCTCTGCTGTTGTTGGTGATCCGCCCGTACCAGACGCCGAGCTGCCCCGACACCACGAGCTCGTTGTTGTTCAACAGCGCGGCCCCGAGCAGCCGCTCGTTGTCGAGTGCCGGGCTGAGGGCGTTCGGGCTGACGGCACCGCCCGGAACCTCCAGCTCACCCGTCTGCCGCAGGTGCGGTCCCTGCGCCGACGGCGTCACCCCCGGCACGAGCTCGATGACCATGTAGTCCTTGGTCAGATGGCCGGTCATCGAGCCCTCGGGGTCCTTGAAGTAGCGCACGTACCCGATCGGGCCGAACGCGACGTCCTGCCGGTGGTAGACGGGGGCGATGTTCTCGTGGATCTCCCGGTCGGCGTACTGGGGGCCGGTGACGCAGTGGCCTGCCGAGATGGCGATCTCACGCCCGTAGTCGTCCTCGCCGACCGCGCCGATGGTGCAGAAGGCGTCGAGGTTCGACGTGCTGAAGACGATCTGCATCGCGTTGTGGACGCGCTTCTCCGCCTGCGCCTGGGCCGCCCCCGGGCCCGACGCTCCGGCGAGCAGCAGCCCTGCGAGGAGGGCCCCCAACCATCGTGTACGCATGTGGCTCCCATTCCACGGGAAGGGACACAACCCTTCGATGGGCACCAATGTCTCACAACATACGTACTGCTGCCGTCCCGGACATCAGGGGCAACAGCCGCGCCGCCGCGCGGGACAGCGCTGCCGCCCGGGACAGCGCTGCCGCCGCCCGGGACGTCAGGGGCGGGCGGTGGGTCGCCGCCCGCGCCGCCAACCGCCACGCCGCTGCGCGGCCAGCCGGACCTCCCGCCGCCGGCTCTCGAAGGCCAGCTCCCGCTGGAGCTTGCGCCAGCTCTCCCAGCGCCGCACCGGCAGTTCGCCGCTCTCCAGCGCGTCGCGCACCGCGCAGGCGGGCTCCCCGTCGTGCCCGCAGTCGGCGTACCGGCAGCCGAGGGCCAGCTCGGCGATGTCCGCGAACGCCCGGTCCAGGCCCGCCGAGCCGTCCAGCAGGCCGACGGCCCGTACGCCCGGGGTGTCCAGCACCGCGCCGCCGCCCGGCACCGGCAGCAGCGCCCGCCACGTGGTGGTGTGCCGGCCCTTGCCGTCGACGCGCCGGATCGCCTGGGTGGGCATCAGCGCCGCCCCGGCCAGCGCGTTGACCAGGCTCGACTTGCCGGCGCCGGACGGGCCGAGCAGGCCGAGCGTGCGGCCAGGCGCCACCTCGGCGCGCAGCGGGTCGAGCCCGGTGCCGTGCTCGGCGCTGACGGCCAGCACGGGCACCCCCGGGGCCACCCCGGCGAGCTGACGCGCGACGGCCCGCGGGTCGGCCGCCAGGTCGGCCTTGGTGAGCACGACCAGCGGCCGGGCGCCGGACTCGTGCGCCAGGGAGAGCAGCCGTTCGATCCGGCCGACGTCCGGCTCGGGGTGCACCGGTTCCACCACTGCGGCGGCGTCGAGGTTGGCGGCCAGCACCTGGCCGCTGGCGTCCTTGCCGGCGGTGCGCCGGACGAGGGCGGTGCGCCTCGGCAGCACCGCCTCCACGGTGACGTTGCGGTCGGGCCAGGTGCCCAGCAGCACCCAGTCGCCCGCGCAGGGCAGCAGGGTCAGGTCGCGCGCGGCGGCGGCCAGGACCGCCCCGCCCAGGGTGGCGCGGACCGGGCCGTCCGCGCAGAGCACGGTGCAGACACCGCGGTCCACCCGGGCCACCCGGCCGGGACGGTGGCCGCCGCGTCGTGGTACGTGTGCCGCCCGCTCGGCGTCCCAGCCGAGGGCGGTCAGGTCGATGGTCATGGCATCCTCATCGGTGTCGGAGCGGTTGACGCACGCGTGCTGCTGCTACCGGCATGGTCACCACCTCCCCCGCCGTTCCGGTGCCGCGTTCGACGCCGACGGTAGGACGCGCCGCGACGCGCCGAAAGCGATTTCCCCGGCGACGCCGGGCCACCCGGCGGATAGGGTCGGTGGGTGACCACGGATCCGCTCCTGCTGACGGGCGAGGTGGACGCGGCCACGGACCGTCTGCTGCGGACCGCGGCCACCTTCGACGGCACCGACCTCGCCGCCGCGTCGCTGTTGGCGGGCTGGAGCCGGGGGCACGTCCTGGCCCATCTGGCCCGCAACGCCGACGGCTTCGTCAACCTGCTCACCTCGGCGCGCACCGGCGAGGCGATCCCGATGTACGCCTCCGCGGCGGCCCGCGACGCCGACATCGAGGCCGGCGCGCCCCGCCCGCCCGAGGCCCACCTCGACGACCTGCGCCGTTCGGCCGACCGGTTCGCCGAGGCGGTCGCCGCCATGCCGGTCGAGGCGTGGGCGGCCACCGTCCAGACGCGGCGCGGCCCCTGGCCGGCGGCCATGCTGGTGTGGGGCCGGCTGCGCGAGATCGAGGTGCACCACGTGGACCTCGACGCCGGCTACCGCCCGGCCGACTGGCCCGAGGCGTTCGGTCACCGGCTGCTGCACGAGGTGGCCGGCGACCTCGCCGGCCGCGCCGACGTGCCGCCGATGGTGCTGCGCTTCGACGGCAGCCGGCACGAACTGGTCGTCGGCGAGCGGGCCAGCGCGCCCACGGTCACCGGCGCCGCCCCCGAACTCGCCGCCTGGCTGATCGGCCGCAGCCCCGGCACCGTGTTGACCGTCACCCCCGACGGTCCCCTGCCGCAACCACCGGAATGGATATAGACGACCTCATGACCTACAGCGGAGACGTCACGCCCGGCGGCACGCCGGCCGTACGCGAGCTCGACCAGCTCACCATCACCAAGGTGTCGGTGGGCCCGATGGACAACAACGCCTACCTGCTGCGCTGCCGGGCGACCGGCGAGCAGGTGCTGATCGACGCCGCCAACGAGGCGTCCCGGCTGCTCGAACTGGTGGGCGACGCGGGGCTGACCACGGTGGTCACCACCCACCAGCACATGGACCACTGGGTGGCGCTGGAGGAGGTCGTCGCCAAGACGGGCGCCCGCCCGCTGGTGCACGCCGACGACGCGGCCGGGCTGCCCATCGAGGCCGAGACGCTCGCCGACGGCGACACCGTGGCGGTGGGCGGGTGCGCGCTGGAGGTCATCCACGTCAAGGGCCACACCCCCGGCTCGATCGCGCTGCTCTACCGCGACCCCGCGGGCACGCCGCACCTGTTCACCGGCGACAGCCTGTTCCCCGGCGGGGTCGGCAACACCGACAAGGACCCGGAGCGGTTCGCCGCGCTCATCGACGACGTCGAGCACAAGCTCTTCGACCGGCTGCCCGACGAGACCTGGTTCTACCCGGGTCACGGCAAGGACGGCACGCTCGGCGCGGAGCGCCCCGCGCTGCCCCAGTGGCGCGCCCGGGGCTGGTGAACCCAGTGGGGCCGGACGCGATCCGCGCCCGGCCCCACTCCCCCGTCGGCCCCCGTTCCCCCCGTCGGCCTCCGCGGCCCCGTCGATCCCCCGATCCCCGGGCTCTCCCCCGTCTTTGCTCCCCCCGGGATTCCGGTCGCCGCCCGTTCCCTGCCGACCCCCGTCGGCGCGCAGTCAGGCCCGGTGAGCGCAGTCAGGCCCCGGTGAGCGCACGCAGTCGGTGCCGCGTGCCCATCAGCACCGCGCCCGCCAGCAGGAGGCCGACCACCAGGGTGGCCAGCATCGGGCTGGGCTCCCCCGGCACCAGCCCGGCCAGCGACCGCGAGGCGGTACCCAGCCCCAGGTAGAGACCGGCCCACGCCGCCGCGCCGAGCGTCGCGCAGCCGAGGAATCGCGGGTACGACATCCGCAGCCCGCCCGCCGCCAGCGGCAGCAGCGCGTTGAACACCGGCAGGAAGGGCGCGACCAGCACCATCCGGCCACCCCCGCGCTGGAGGATCCCCTCCGCGGCCGCCCAGCGCGCCTCGCCGATCCAGTCCCCGAGGCGGCTGCGCCGCAGCCGTTCGCCGTAGCGGCGGCCCGCGAGGAAGCTCAGCGACCAGCCGGCGAGGCAACCGGCCACCACGACGGCGAAGGTCACCGCCCCGGTGCTCGGTCCGCCGACTCCCATGGCGGCCAGGACCGCCACGTCACCGGGCACCAGCACCCCGAGCAGCGGCACCGCGTCGAAGAGCATCACCACCCCGAGCACCCCCATGAGCAGGGTGGTGGGCAACTCCCCGATCTGGTGCAGCCATTCCGACATGCCCCGTACGCTATGGCCGCCCGGCCACCCGGGGCATCGGGTCCGATCCCCGACCACCCCCTGGTATCAGCCTCGGGGTCGACCCTGAGAACGGTGGGTCACCGGGGGCGCAGCACCTGCACCCGGCGCACGGACGAGTCGACGGAGGGTTCGGTGGTCGGCACGGGGTAGCTCGCCACCGTCGCCAGTACGCCCGGCGGCAGGTGGCCCCGCCCGGGGTCGCCGACCAGCACGTCGGCGCCCGTCGCGGCGGCCCGGCGTAGGAAGGGCAGCACCCGCGCCGCCATCGTCGCGTCGTAGAGCACGTCCCCGGCCACCAGGAGGTCCGTCCCGTCGGGCTCGGAGTCGAGCAGGTCACCACAGGTGGCCGCGACCGTCACGTGGTTGGCCCGGGCGTTGACGGTGACCGCCGCCAGCGCGTACGGGTCGATGTCGTTGGCGACCACCCGCTCGGCGCCGGCGAGCGCGGCGGCGATCGCCACCAGGCCGGAGCCGGCGGCGATGTCGAGCACCCGGCGGCCGGCCGCGAGGTCGGGGTGGTCCAGCAGGTGCCGCGCGAGGGCCTGGCCACCGGCCCACACGGAGGCCCAGTACGGCGGGGGCAGGGCGTGCCCGGCGTGCGCCTCCATCCGGGCCCACCAGACGATCGCGTCCTCGGCCAGGTGCAGCCGGACCTCGGGGACGAAGGGGATCCGCACCAGCCCGAGCCGGTCCAGCCCGCCGCCGGGAGCGTCGATCTCCCGCTCCAGCTCAATCAGCGCGTCGGCTGTGGCACCTCTCATCGGGGCAAGCATGCCGCAGCCGACCGGGCACCGCCCGGCTTTCGCGTCCCCTGCCTCCGCACGGCCCGGCTTCCCATCGCCCGCGTCGAGAGTTTCGCCGCACCGCCTGCGGCACTTCGGCCAGCAGATCGAGGTTCGGCCGGTTACTCTCGGGGTAGCACCGGGCGATCTTTGGTCGAAGACCGGGATTGGCCCGCTTTGGAACAGGGAGAGATGCATGGCAACCGGCACGGTTAAGTGGTTCAACTCGGAAAAGGGCTTCGGCTTCATCGAGCAGGATGGCGGAGGGCCGGACGTGTTCGTCCACTACTCGGCCATCGCGTCGAGCGGTTACCGGGAGCTGAACGAGGGCCAGAAGGTCGAGTTCGAGGTGACCCAGGGTCAGAAGGGCCCGCAGGCGGACAACGTCCGCTCGCTGTAGATCCCGTGCCGGTGGTGGCGGCCGTTCGCCGGCCGCCATCGCAGCGCGTTCAGGGCCGCTTCGGCGCGACTGGCAGGTTCCGTCGCCGCCGTAGCGGCCCGCTCAGCAGGATCGCCGGAGTGAGCGCCAGCCCGAGGTCGACCAGCCTCCGCAACGGTGGTGATGCGACACCGGCGACGAGGCGCATCCCGGCGACCCTGCGGAGCGGCAGGTCAGGCCGCCAGCCGGCGGGCCAGTTCGTCGGTGACCTGCTGGGCGATGGTGGGCGGGATGGCCTCCGCGATCTGCTCCGGCGAGAGACCGGCGAGCACGCCGGCGATGATGGCCTGCTCGTCGCTGAAATCGCCGTCGGCCAGCGCCTTGACCTGGTTGACCAGAGCCGGGTAGCCCCGCGCCATCGCGAGCAGGAGGGTCAGCGGCGACTGCTCACTGGGGGGACTCACCTGGTTCGGTGTGCCGACCGGTGAGACCAGCCAGTTGCGCAGGTTCGCCAGGTCGGCGAGGACCTGGCCGACGGTGCGGTTGGCCACGTCGGTCTTGTAGGCGAGCTTGTCGGTCTGCTCCATGGTGGACTCCTCTACGGGCGGGGCGATCAGTCCGATGCTGGTCAGGTAGCGGCGGAACAGCGGGGTCTGGTCCCGGTTCGCCTTCGTCGAGTCGCGGAAGAAGCTGAAGTGGGTGTGCCACAGGTGGGAGCTGTCGCCGCTCGTCCGCTTGCGCAGGCGGTCCCACCGTCGGACGACCTTGCCGTCCGGGGAGTAGATGATCTCCCGGATGTCCCGGCTGTCCGCGCTCCCCGCCGTGCACTGCGCGACACACCAGGTGGAGAAGCTGCGGAGGTCGTGGGTCCGGCCCGCGACGCTGACCCGGAAGCTGCCGACGTCGAGCGCGGACGCGTCGAGGGTCAGGCCGGATGAGTCGCGGGACGACTCGACGACGGAGTAGTCCCGGGTCACCACCCGGTCCTTCCCGCAGTGGTAGCCGCCCCGGTGGGCGGGGTCGCCGACGATGCCGACCTCGGCGGGTTCGAGATCCTGGTCGCGGGACTTGTTGGGGTCGACGTTGAGGTGCTCGAGTAGCAGACGGCGCACGGCCAGCAGATTCTGCGGTGCCCGCGTCATGGGATTCCCCCTTGCGGATGTCGTCGGGGCCGGGCACGACGGTGACACCGCGTAGGCGGTGTGCGAGCCTCACGCGCACGGCCCGACCGATGGTGCACGGCGTCGGGCGTTGGCCCAACCATAGCCCTGCGAATTGATGAATGCCCAGCTCAGGATGGGTTTTTTCGACTGGGGGAAAGCTTCGCCGCTGGCGGCATGATCGGCAGGACCACTGCGGACGGACACTGTGGGTCGTGGATGATCTCCCGCCATCCAGCACGCAGGGTCACGGCCGTGCCGAGAGGCTCGCCGGTGCCGGGGTTGCGTGCGTAGCGGGGATGGGCGCCCCCGGAGACCTGCACCCGCAACCGGTGCCCGGGCGCGAACCGGTGCGCGGCCGGCCAGAGTTCCACGGGTACGCGCACCGCGCCCGTCGGGTCGACGGGAAACCGGTCGGGGGTGACGCGGACCAGCCCGTCGCAGACGTTCCAGGACCGGCCGCGCCGGTCCACGTCGCACAGTCGCACGAAGACGTCCAGGTGGGACAGCTCACTGCGCAGGTGGATCTCGGCGCGTACCGGGCCGATCACCTCGACGGGCGCGGTCAGCGGGGCGCTGGTGAAGGTCAGCACGTCGGGCCGGGCCTCGACCGGACGGTTGTCGACCGGGCCGGCGCGCTGGGCGACGAGCAGCGGACCACCGAGCGAGGGCGTCGGGTCGGCCGGGTCGTAGTGGAAGCGGTCCGGCGCCGAGGGGACCGGCGCGGCGGTGGCCAGCTCGCCCGCCGGGTGCAGGTACCACGGGGTCGGCGCCGCCGGCGGCGGCCAGTCGGGCAGGTCCCGCCAGCCGCCGCCCGCCCCGCCGACGTACACGCGCACGGGCGCGCCGGGCGCCGCCGGTGGGATCCGCCCGGCGAGGTGTTCGTCGAGGTGCTCCAGCCCGCCGCGCAGCGCGGCGAGGAGGAGCCCGGGGCTGCCGTGGGTCCACGGCCCGACGGTCAACCGGGGCCGGGCGCCGGCCGCGCGCAGCGCCGCGAAGTCGCGCAGCTGGGCCGGCAGGAAGATGTCGTGCCAGCCGCTGACCATCGCCACCGGGGCGTGGACCTCGGTGATCCGGTCGCCGAAGACGCGCGGGCGCCAGTAGTCGGCGTCCGGGGTGTGGTGGCGCAGCCACTCCTGGAAGAACGGCACGGTCACGCCGGTGGCCACCCGGTCCGCCTCGACCAGCGGCAGGTGGGCCAGCGCCGCGACCAGCCGGGGCTGGCCGCGCTTGAGCTCCCACTGCCGGGCCAGCCACGGCACGGTCTGCGCCTGGAGCAGCTCGGCCCAGGTGAGCACGGTGTCCAGGGCGAAGGACTCCCCGGCGTACGTCGAGTCGCGGGTGCCCGAGGCCGTCACCACCGCGACCATGGCGCGCAGCTCCGGCCCGGCGTCGGCGGCGACGGCCCACTGCACGAAGCCCTGGTAACTGGCGCCGAACATGCCGAACGCCCCGGTCCACCAGGGCTGGCGGCGCAGCCAGTCGAGCGTGTCGAGCCCGTCCTCGCGCTCGTGCACCAGCGGGGCGAAGGTGCCGCCGGAGCCGAACGTGCCACGGCAGGACTGGATCACCACGTGGAAACCGCGTTCGGCCGCGAGCCGGCCGAGCAGCCGCATCGGCCCGCCCCGCCCGTACGGCGTGCGGATCAGCACGGTCGGCGCGTCGGCGAGGTCCGGGGCGTAGTGGTCGGTGCGCAGCGGCACACCGTCGCGGACCCGCACCGGGATGCCCCGGGTGAGGGTGACCCGCCGGGTGCGCGCGGGCGGCAACCGCAGCGCGGCGGTGGCGAGGCGGGTGGCCAGCCGGTCGAGCACCGCCTCAGCCGTTCGCGCGCCGGGCCGGCTCGTCGCGGGCGGCGCGCACGGCGTCGCGGTGCTCCGCCATCGAGGTGGTCATCGCGGACATGAACCGGTGCACCACCGCCAGCTCGTCGTCGCTGAAGCCGGCCATCACGTCGTCGGTGCGCCGGCCCAGCGGGCGGAAGAAGTCCGCGGCCAGCGCGGCGCCCCGCTCCGCGTAGTGCAGGAGGACCTTGCGCCGGTCGGTGGTGTCGCGGTCGCGGCGGATGTGCCCCGCGCGCTCCAGCCGGTCGACCAGCGCGGTGACCGAGCCGGACGAGAGGTTGAGCTGTTCGCCGAGGCGGCCGGGGGTGATCGGCTGGCCCGCCAGCTCGGCGTCCATCACCGCGATGAGCGCCTGCAGGTCGGTGGCGCCCAGCCCGTGCAGGTTGGCGAAGGCGTGCCCGATGTGCTGGGCGTCGACCGAGTAGCGCCGCAGTTCGATCCCGATCTCGGCGACCAGCCGTTCGCGGTGCGTGTCGCGCCGTCGGTACATGCCGTGACCTGCCACCTGGGTCGCCGCCTCCTGCCGTCCGTTCCGGTTGCAGCATAACTCAGCAGTCGATAATCTCGTTTATCAAGATACTCGGAGCTCGGCACTTTGCGTCGTTCGAGTCCTTGATCGTCGAAGGAAAATTCGTCGAGAGACCGTGAGGGCATCCCATGTCAGTGTTCACCCGCGCGGCGCGCGGACGGCTCGCCGCGTGGCTCACCGTGGTCGCCGCGATCGTCTTCGGGGCGATCGTCTTCGGGCTGCCCAAGCCCGACAATCCGGAGCCCGTCTCGTCCACCGGCCTTTCCGCGCAGTGGCAGTCGACCCAGGTGGAACGCCTCCAGGACCAACTGCCCTCCCGCGACGTCCAGGCGGCACTCGTCGTCGTCAGCCGCGCCGACCGGGCGCCCCTCACCGAAGCCGACCGCGCGGCCCTCACCAGCCAGTCCGGTGACCTCGGCCAGTTCGCCGTCGGCGGGCGCGTCAGCCCGCCGCAGATCTCACCCGACGGCACCGTCGCGCTGATCGCCGTGCCGCTGTCGGCCACCGGCGGCCAGGAGGCGGTCACCGAACGGGTCGACCAGCTCCGCGCGTCGCTCGACGACGTACCGGACGGGCTGACCGTGGAGGTCACCGGCGGGCCCGCGTTCGCCACCGACCTGACCAAGGTCTTCGACGGCGCGGACATCACGCTGCTCGCCGTCACCGCCAGCGTCGTGGCGCTGCTGCTGCTCATCACCTACCGCAGCCCGTTCCTGTGGATCGTGCCGCTCGTCGTCGTCGCGGCCACGGAACAGGTCACGCTGCGCGCCCTCGAGACGGTCGTCCCCGCCTTCGGCATCAACCTGCCCGGCGGCGCCGTCACCGGCATCGCCAGCGTCCTCGTCTTCGGCGCCGCCACCAACTACGCGCTGTTGCTCATCGCCCGCTACCGCGAGGAACTACGCCGCGAGGAGGACCGCTTCGTGGCCATGCGCGCCGCGCTGCGCCGCGTCGCCGAGCCCATCCTCGCCAGCGGCTCCACCGTCGTCCTCGGCGTGCTCACCCTGCTGCTGTCGGAGCAGGAGCTCAACCGCGCGCTCGCCGTGGCCTGCGCGACGGGCATCGTCCTCGCCATGCTCTCCGCGCTGTTCGTCCTGCCGGCCGCACTGCTGATCTTCGGTCGCGGCCTCTTCTGGCCGTTCGTGCCCCGCGTCGGCGGGGAGGCCCGCGAGGGCCGGCTGTGGGGCCGCCTCGGCGCCGCCGTCGAACGCCGCCCGATTCCGGTCGCGCTGCTCGCGACGCTGCTGCTCGCCGGGCTCGCCCTCGGCGGGCTCGGCATCCGCACCGGCCTGTCGGAGACCGAACAGTTCCGGGTCAAGCCGGAGGCGGTCGCCGGCGCGGAGACCCTCGCCCGGGCCTTCCCCGCCGGCACGACCCAGCCGGTCGCCGTGCTCACCACCCCGTCGGCGGTGCAGGCCGTCACCGACACCGCCGCCGGGATCCCCGGCGTCGCCTCCGCGCGTCCCGGCGAGGCGGGCCCCCAGGTCGCCCAGGTCGACGTCGTACTCGAGGCCGAACCCGGCACCGCCGCCGCGAACCGGACCGTCGAGGCACTGCGGGACGCGGTCGCCGCGATCCCCGGCTCCGCCCCGCCCGCGGTCGAGGGCGCACCCGCGTTCGACGGCGCGGTGGTGGGCGGCGCCGTCGCCGCCACCTACGACGAGAACCAGGCCAACGGCAAGGACCTGCGACTGATCCTGCCGATCATCCTGCTGCTCGTCGGCGCGGTGCTGGTGCTGCTCCTGCGCGGCCTGGTCGCCCCGGTGCTGCTGGTGCTCACCGTGGTCGCGTCGTTCTTCGCCAGCATCGGCGCGTCGTGGCTGGTCTTCGACCACGTGCTCGACATGCCGGCGCTCGACAGCGGCGTCCTGCTGCTGGCCTTCGTGTTCCTGGTGGCGCTCGGGGTGGACTACAACATCTTCCTCGTCACCAGGGCCCGCGAGGACGCCCGGCGCAGCGGCACCCGCGCCGGCATGCTCTCGGCCCTGCGGGTCACCGGCGGCGTCATCACCAGCGCCGGTGTCCTGCTCGCCGCGGTCTTCGCCGTCCTCGGCGTCCTGCCGCTGCTCCTGCTGACCCAGATCGGCGTCATCGTCTGCATCGGCGTCCTGCTGGACACCCTGCTCGTCCGGACGATCCTGGTGCCGGCGCTGGCGTTCACCCTCGGCGACCGCTTCTGGTGGCCGGGGCGGGTCGTCCGTAGGCCCGTCGGAGAGACGGGGGACGCGCAGGACGCACCGACCGGACGCGAACCGACGGCCACCCGGGACTGACCGTCCCGCCGGAACGGGGGCCGTGGCGTCACCGCCACGGCCCCCGTTTCCGTCAGTTCGGGCGGTGCGGGCCGGCTCACGCCTCGGCGCGTACCGCCACCGGTTCGGGTTCCGCCGCGCCGCCGCCCACCGCCTTGTCGCGGGTGGCCCAGGCGACCATGAACAACGCCGTCCAGGCCACCCCCAGCAGCACCGCCGTGGCGCTGCCGCTGAGGGTGCTCAACCCCAGGTAGAGGCGGGCGCCGACGAGGCCCACCACCCCGGCCGCCGCAGCCGTCCAGGCGGTGACCGCCACCGGCCAGCGCGCCCTGCGCGACAGCAGCCAGGCGAGCGTGCAGAGGCTGGCCGCCACCACCGCGTTCTGCGCCGGGAACAGGGCGGCCCCCCGGTCGCCCGGGCCACCCGCCGGCCCGGCCAGGTCGACCACCACGGCCAGCACCACCAGCGGTACGAACGCCCCGACCGTGCCGACCACGCTGAGCAGGTCCGCCCGCCAGGGCCGGTTGCGCCAGGCCAGCACCGCCGCCACGGCGGCCACCAGCACGATCAACGACGATCCCCGCAGCGCCGAGACCACCGCGAGCGTGACGTCGACCGCCCCGGGCGTACGCCGCTCGGCGAACCAGTCGGCGATCGCGCCGTCGAGCACCGCCAGGCCACTGTGCCGGACCACCGCCCCGAGCACCCAGGCGATGGCGAGCCCGACCACGAAGAGCAGCAGCAGGCCGACGGCCAGATTGATCAACAGCGTCCAGGCCGGACCGACGTGCATGGCGAGCAGGAAGAACAGCACCCCGTACCGGCCACTGAGCCAGCGCACCGGCCGCAGCCCGGCGGCCCGGGAAGCCAGTGCCCGCGCCGGGTCCGGGTTACGGCCCAGCCACCGCCCCGCCAGCACCACCGCCACCAGCGCGGCCACGAGCACCAGCACCGCCCCCGTGGCACGCCCGAGCAGCCGGGAGACCGTCTCGTACGACTCCCCCGCCAGGTTGCCGGCGAGCACCGAGCCACCCACCCAGGTCACCACCCCGGCCACGTTCCAGGGCGCGAACCGCCGGTACGGCATGCCGGCCGCCCCGGCCAGCCGGGGCACCAGGGTGCGCGCGAAGGCCACCCAGCGGGCGGTCAGCACCCCGCGCCCGCCCAGCCGGCCGAGCATCGCGTCCGCCCGGCTCCACCGCTCGTGCCCCACCCGGGCGCCCAGCCGGCCGGCGCGCAGCCGGGGCCCGTGCCGCCGGCCCGCCCGGAACGCCAGTGTGTCGCCGATCACTGCTGCAAGGATCATCACCAGCAGCGCCGGCGCGAGCCGCAGCGTCCCCGCGTACGCTAGGAAGCCGATCAGCAACAGGGTCGCCTCGCCCGGCACCAGCAGACCGAAGATCACGGCGGTCTCCCCCGCGACGACAATCGCGGCGATCACATAGATCAGCAGGGGCGGCAGGCCCTGCAGCGAGGTCAACAGGTCGTGCATCGGGCCCCCATTCCCACGGGGGTCAGCATGCCAGGCGCTGAAACGGTCGGAACATCAGTTCCGGCAGAGATCCGGGCCAATTCGGGGGTGGACCCCCGACGCGTGCCCGGCAACCGCAGACAGGAGTATGGAGGGTATGCAGCTTCGCACCGACCTCCGCAACGTCGCCATCATCGCCCACGTCGACCACGGCAAGACGACCCTGGTCGACGCCATGTTGCGGCAGGCCGGCGCCTACGGCGCCCGCGGCGAGGTAACCGAACGGGTCATGGACTCGATGGACCTCGAACGGGAAAAGGGCATCACCATCCTGGCCAAGAACACCGGCGTGCGGTACCTGCCGGCCGACGGCTCCGACCCGGTGACCATCAACATCATCGACACCCCCGGCCACGCCGACTTCGGCGGCGAGGTGGAGCGCGGCCTGACCATGGTCGACGGTGTGGTGCTGCTGGTGGACGCCAGCGAGGGCCCCCTGCCGCAGACCCGGTTCGTGCTCCGCAAGGCGCTCAAGGCGCGCATGCCGATCATCCTGGTCATCAACAAGGTGGACCGCCCCGACGCCCGGATCAAGGAGGTCGTGGACGACACCTACGAACTCTTCCTCGACCTGGACGCCGACGAGGAGCAGATCGACTTCCCGATCGTCTACGCCTGCGCCCGCGACGGCATCGCCTCGCTGACCCAGCCCGCCGACGGCGCTGTCCCCGACGACAGCAACAGCCTGGAGCCGCTGTTCCGCACCCTGCTCGACACCATCCCGCCGCCCGCGTACGACGAGGAAGCGCCGCTTCAGGCGCACGTCACCAACCTCGACGCCTCCCCGTTCCTCGGCCGGCTAGCGCTGTGCCGCGTACGTCAGGGCACCATCAGCAAAGGCCAGAC
The DNA here is from genome assembly GCF_043197575.1 of Micromonospora sp. NPDC049051. Taxonomy (NCBI): domain Bacteria; kingdom Bacillati; phylum Actinomycetota; class Actinomycetes; order Micromonosporales; family Micromonosporaceae; genus Micromonospora; species Micromonospora sp. NPDC049051. Next base: position 560,819 of record NZ_JBICTL010000005.1, on the reverse strand, counting down.
GGTGGCCTGGTGCCGCACCGACGGCAGCACCCAGCGGGTCCGCATCTCCGAGCTGCTGATGACCGAGGGCCTGGAGCGCAAGCCGGCCGAATCGGCGGGCCCGGGCGACATCATCGCCGTCGCCGGCATCCCCGAGATCATGATCGGTGAGACCCTGGCCGACGCGGAGGACCCGCGCCCGCTGCCGCTGATCACCGTCGACGAGCCGGCCATCTCGATGACCATCGGCACCAACACCTCGCCGCTGGTCGGCCGGGTCAAGGGCGCCAAGGTCACCGCCCGGATGGTCAAGGACCGCCTCGACAAGGAACTCGTCGGCAACGTGTCGCTGCGGGTGCTGCCCACCGAGCGCCCCGACGCGTGGGAGGTGCAGGGCCGCGGCGAGCTGGCGCTGGCCATCCTCGTCGAGCAGATGCGCCGCGAGTCCTTCGAGCTGACCGTCGGCAAGCCGCAGGTGGTCACCCGGGAGATCGACGGCAAGACCTGCGAGCCCGTCGAGCGGCTCACCATCGACGCCCCCGAGGAGTACCTGGGCGCGATCACCCAGCTGCTGGCGACCCGCAAGGGCCGCATGGAGCAGCTGGTCAACCACGGCACGGGCTGGATCCGGATGGAGTGGCTGGTCCCGGCCCGGGGCCTGATCGGCTTCCGCACGGAGTTCCTCACCGAGACCCGGGGCACCGGCATCCTGCACCACGTCTTCGAGTCGTACGAGCCGTGGTTCGGCGAGCTGCGTACCCGCAACAACGGCTCGCTGGTCGCCGACCGCTCCGGCGCGGTCACCGCCTTCGCGATGACCAACCTCCAGGAGCGCGGCCAGCTCTTCGTCGAGCCGGGCACCGAGGTGTACGAGGGCATGATCGTCGGGGAGAACTCCCGCTCCGACGACATGGACGTCAACATCACCAAGGAGAAGAAGCTCACCAACATGCGCTCGTCGACGGCCGACGAGACCGAGAAGCTGATCCCGCCGCGCAAGCTGTCGCTGGAGCAGGCCCTCGAGTTCTGCCGCGAGGACGAGTGCGTCGAGGTCACCCCGGCCGCCGTGCGCATCCGCAAGGTCGTACTCGACCAGACCACCCGTGGCCGGGCCGCCGCCCGCCGCAAGCACGCCGGCTGACCTACGACGGCAGCCACCCCCGGAGCCCGGACCGCCCCGCGCGGTCCGGGCTCCGCCCGTTGCGCCCTCCGGACACTCAGGTGGGACGGGTGGCGAGGAAGCCGAACAGGTCCGGCACCGGGCCGGAGCCCGTCTCGACGGTACGCACCAGGGTCAGGCCGGCGTCGGTGACCGCGTTGAGCAGGTCGGCCAGCGGGACGTGCCACGCGCCGACGCGCACCCGCACCCCGTGCGGCGCCCAGGCCCGGAAGCTACGCTCCCGCTCGGCGTAGCCGCCGTCGATCACGATCCGCTGTGGGTCGGAGCGGTCGGCGAAGGCCCCGATGAAGCACGGGTGCACTCCGACGTGGACGAACCGGCCGCCGGGCGTGAGCACCCGTGCGACCTCGGCGACGACCGCCGCGTAGTCGGGCACGTCGGTGTGCGCCAGCACGCACGCCACCGCCGGCACCGAGGCGTCGGCCACCGGCAGCGCCGCCGCGTCGGCACGGGCCACCGGCAGACGCGGTCGGGCGTGCCGCAACTGCCCGGCGGACAGGTCGAGCCCGACCGGCTCCCAGCCTAGCCGGCGCAGCTCCGCCGCCTGCAGCCCGGTCCCGCAGCACAGGTCGAGGCAGCGGCCGGGGCCGGGGCCGAGCAGGTCGCCGAGCCGGCTGCGGACCCGGGTCATGTAGTCGCCGGACGTGTCGGTGGCGAACGCCTCATACCAGTCGGCGTGCGCGTCGTAGGCGGCAACCGTCATCCCCGCACGGTACGACCGATCGCCCCGCCCCGCCGCCCCGTCGACCGACCCGCTACGGTCAGCCGCATGACCTGGGACGCGCTCGACGCCCATCTGGACGGGGTGCCCGGCACCGTGTCGGCGTACGTGGGGCGGGTCGGCGCCACTCCCACCTGGACCCGGCACGCCGACGCGACCCACTACGCCGCCAGCACCATGAAGGCCGCGGTGCTCGTCGCACTGCACCGCGCCGCCGAGGCCGGCACCCTCGACCTGGACGCCCCGGTGCCCGTGCGCAACGAGTTCGATTCGGCGCTGCCCGGCGCCCCCCGGTTCTCCTGCGCCCGCCACTACGACAACGACCAGGCCGTCTGGGAACGCGTCGGCGGTGACGCGCCACTGCGCTGGCTCGCCCACCGGATGATCGTCCGCTCCAGCAACCTCGCCACCAACGTGGTCATCGGCCACGTCGGACTGCCCGCCGTGGCACGGGTGTGGGACCTCGCCGGCGCCCGGCACAGCGTCACCGGCCGGGGCATCGAGGACTTCGCGGCCCGCGAGGCGGGCGTCACCAACCTGGTCACCGCCGCCGACCTGGCCGCGCTGCTCGCCGCCGTGGCCGCCGGCGCGGACCGCCCCGGCCCGCTCGCCTCACCGGCCGGCTGCGCCGCCATGCTCGACGTGCTGTTCGCCCAGGAACACCGCGAGGACCTGGCCGCCGGGCTGCCCGAGGGCACCCGCATCGCACACAAGAACGGCTGGGTACGCGGCGTGCGGCACGGCGCGGGAGTGGTCTTCCCCGACGACGCGCCGCCGTACGCCGTCGTCGTCTGCACCACCACCGACCTCGCCGACGGCGGCGCCTCCGGCGAGGAGGACGACGCCTGCCGACTCATCGCACGGGTGTCGGCCGCGGCCTGGGACGCCCGGCACGACCTGTGACCCGACGCCTCAGTCCAGCAGGTGCGCCCGCAGCGCCGCCACGACGTCGTCGCCCACCCCGAGCCCGTCACGCAGGTACGCCCCGAACGACCCGTGCACCCGGTGCACCTCCGCGTACGCGGCGTCCAGGTACTCCTCCCGCACCTCGAGCACCGGGCGTACCGCCTCGGCGTCCAGCCCCGGCATCCGCCGCCGCATCGCCTCCAGCATGACCTCCCGCAGGCTCTCGGTCAGCCGGTTGTTCGCCAGGTAGTCGGCCCGGATCGCGGCCTCGTCCACCCCGAGCGCGCTGAGCAGCAGCACCGTCAACCAGCCGGTCCGGTCCTTGCCCGCCGAGCAGTGGTAGACCAGCGGCAGGTTCTCCGCCTGCGCCGCCAGCCGCACCGCCGCGCCGAAGTTCGCCCGCGCCGACTCCCCGCTGACGAACCAGCGGTAGATCGCCTCCATCGCCGCCGGCGTCCCCTGTCGGGCCAGGGCCGTGTACGCGCTCAGGTCGTGCCCGAGCAGCACCGCCGAGACGTACGTGAAGACGGGATGCTCGGCGTCGTGCACCGGCAGGTGCACGACCCGCGGCTCGCCGGTCAGGCGGTCCGGCGGGGCGACCGTCATCTCCGAGTCGTGCCGCAGGTCGACCACGCACGCCGGGCCCAGCTTGGCCAGCAGCGGCACGTCCTCGTCGGTCAACCGACCCAGCGCCGGGGTACGGATCAGCACCCCCGGACGCACCCTGCGGCCGTCGACGCCGACCAGGCCGCCGAGGTCGCGCGCGTTCGGCGCGCCCACCAGCTCCCAGTCCCGCCCGACGATCCGCTCGCTCCCCGCGCTCATGCCGGCACTCCACCGCGCTCCGCGCCGCCATGGGGCGCCGCCGCCCCGCACCCGATGATCCGCTCACTTCGTTCGCTCATGCCGGCCTCCCCTTCGCCTGCCCGTGTCCGTATAGGGTGCCGCACATGACCATCGCCGCGGTACGCACCCATCGGCTCTCCGCGCCCCTGCACACGCCGTTCGTCACCGCGCTGCGCCGTACCACCACCGTGGAGACCCTGGTGGTGGAGGTGGTCGACGCGGACGGCCGGTCCGGCTACGGCGAGGCTCCGCAGGTGTGGCAGGTGACCGGGGCCTCCGTCGCCGGTTCCGAGGCGTGCGTCCGCGAGCTGATCGGCCCGATGCTCACCGGTCGCGACGCCGACGACCTGGTGGCCCGCTGCACCGAGGTGCAACGGGTCGTGGTCGGCAACGAGGCGGCCAAGGCGGCCGTCGACGTGGCGCTGCACGACCTGGCGGCGCGGCGGCTCGGCGTACCGCTGGTGCGCCTGCTGGGGGGCACCGCCCTGCGGGTGCCCACGGACGTCACGCTCGCCGCTGGCGACGCGGTGGACCTGGCGGCGGCGGCCCGGCAGCGGCGGGCGGAGGGCTTCGGCGTGCTCAAGCTGAAGGTCGGCACAGACGCCGCCGGCGACCTGGAGCGGGTCCGCGCGGTGCGCTCCGCGGTCGGCGACGGGGTGCGCATCCGGCTCGACGCCAACCAGGGCTGGACCCCGCGCGAGGCGGTCCGGGTGATCCGCGGCGTCGAGGACGCCGGGCTGGGCGTCGAGCTGGTCGAGCAGCCGGTCTCCCGCTGGGACCTGGACGGGCTGGCCTGGGTCAGCGATCGGGTGGACGTGCCGATCCTCGCCGACGAGTCGGTCTTCGGCGTCCGCGACCTGGTCGAGGTGATCCGCCGCCGGGCCGCCGACATGGTCAACGTCAAGCTCGCCAAGTGCGGCGGCCTGCACCCGGCCCGGACCCTGCTCGACCTGGCCGCCGCGCACGGCCTCGGCACCGTCGTCGGGTCGATGATGGAGACCCAGGTGGGCATCGGCGCCGCCGCGAGCCTGGTCGGCGCCTACGGCACCACCGCCGTGGCCGACCTCGACGCCGCCTGGTGGCTGGCCTGGTCGCCGGTGCGCGGCGGCCTGCGGTACGACGGCGCGACCGTCGTGCTGCCGGACGCGCCGGGCCTCGGAATCAGCTCCGTAAATGAAGTAAAGATGCAGAACCGTAGTTGATGCACGTCGGAAACTTTCATATGGTCGCGGGAACATTCGGCGCTAGCTGGGGGTGGACGTGGAGCTGCAACCGGGCCGGGAGGCCGTGGTCCGGGTCGCGGTCGCGACCCTCTGGAGCCACCCCGAGGCGGTACGACCCGTCGACGGTCCCGCTTTGGCCGCGCGTACCGACATCGCGGCCTGGATCTCCGGCATGGACACCGACCAGCAGGTCGGCGACTGCGTGCTCAGCCAGTTGCTGCTCGGCGAGCGGGTGCTGGTCACCGAGCTGCGCGGCGACGGCTGGGCCCACGTGGTGGCGGTCGAGCAGCCGGCCCCCCGGCTGCACCCGCACGGCTACCCCGGCTGGCTCCCCGCCGAGCAGCTCGCCCCCGTCGTCGCCGACACCGCCGACCCGCTCGTGGTCGACGCCACCGTCACCGCGCTGCGTGACGCGCCGGGCGGCGCCGAGGTGCTCTCCGGCGTCATCCTGGGCACCCGGCTGATCCCGGCCGGTCCGGCGGTCGACGGCTGGCAGCCGGTGCACGCGCCGGGCCACGCCGCGCCGCTCTGGCTGCCCGACGGCGACGCGGTGCCGGTGCCCGCCACACCCCCGTCGGCCGACGAGGTGCTGGCCGTCGCCCAGCGGCTGCTCGACGTCGTCTACATCTGGGGCGGGGTGTCGGCGTACGGCATCGACTGCTCCGGCCTGGTCCACCTGGCCTGGCGGCGGCTCGGCGTGCTGCTGCCCCGCGACGCCAGCGACCAGGCGACGGCGACCAGGCCGGTGCCGCTGGGCGCGGAACGCCCCGGCGACCTCTACTTCTTCGCCCGCCCCGGGCGCCGGATCCACCACATCGGCATCGTCACCGCCGAGCCGCGCCCGGACGACGACCGGCGGATGCTGCACGCCTGCTACCTGCAGCGCCGGGTGCTGGAGGAGCGGCTGCCCGACGAGCGCACCGCCACCCTGGTCGGGGTGCACCGGGTCTGACCCGACGAGCGGCCCCCGTACGACACGCGGAAGGGGCGCTCCCGGCGGGAGCGCCCCTTCCGTCGCGTACGCCTCAGCGGCGGGCGTCGGCCAGCAACCGCCGCCGGTCGTGGGAGGACTTGACCAGGCTGGCCACGGTCGCCACCCCGAGGGTGCCGACGATGATCGTCAGGGAGAGCCAGATCGGGATGTGCGGGGCCCACGCGACGTTCTCGCCGTCGTTGATGAACGGCAGGGTGTTGCCGGCGAGGGCCTCCAGCACCAGCTTGACGCCGATGAAACCGAGCACCACGGCCAGGCCGTAGCTGAGGTAGATCAGTCGGTTGAGCAGGCCACCGAGCAGGAAGTAGAGCTGCCGCAGGCCCATCAGCGCGAAGACGTTGGCGGTGAAGACCAGGTACGGCTCCTGGGTGATGCCGAAGATCGCCGGAATCGAGTCGAGCGCGAAGATCAGGTCGGTGGTGCCGATGGCGATCATGACGATCAGCATCGGCGTGAAGATCCGCTTGCCCTTCACCGTGTGGGTGGTCAGCCTGGCGCCGTCGTAGTCATGGGAGATCGGCAGCGCCTTGCGGCTCCACCGGATCAGCACGTTCTCGGAGAACTCGTCCTCGTCGGGCTCGCCCTGCCGGGCGAGGTTGATCGCCGTGTAGATCAGGAACGCGCCGAAGATGTAGAACACGAAGGAGAACTGGGAGAGCAGCGCCGCGCCGGCCGCGATGAAACCGCCCCGCATCACCAGCGCCAGCACGATGCCGATGAGCAGCACCTTCTGCTGGTACTGCCGGGGCACACCGAAGCGGGCCATGATGATCACGAAGACGAACAGGTTGTCGACCGAGAGGCTGTACTCGGTCAGCCAGCCGGTGTAGAACTGCCCGGCGGCGCTGGCCCCCGAGGCCAGCCAGACGCCGGCGCCGAAGAGCAGAGCCAGCCCGACGTAGAAGCCGACCCAGAGGCTCGACTCACGCACGCTCGGCTCGTGTGGTCGCCGACCGATGATCAGCAGATCCACGAGCAGGATCCCGGTCAGGGCGACGAGGGTCCCAGCCCAGACCAGTCCGGACACGTCCAAGGTTCATTCCTCCGGCAGACACACAGCGACGGGCACACCGTACGCCCTTGGTGGGCGCGGTGTGCCGACGGCGCTGACAGTGGTGACTGTCGGAGGTCTCTTCCGTCACCGCCTCGCAGGCGGTGACCGACGGGGCCGGGTCGCTCGTCCAGGATCGGCGCTCGACCGTGCTGACGACTCCGTCGCGGGGGAATACTCCCCTCCTTGCCCGTCATTGTTGCCCATCGCGGTAAGTGGCCGCAGCCCGGGCGACGGGTGTCCTATCCCACTCGCGGGCATCGATCGAGAAGTCCCGTGACGGGGTACACACCCCGTAGGGCATCCTAGGAGGCTAGGTGCTCTCTGCGGGCGGGAGCATCGGCTCGGCCAACGACCAGCCCGCCGCGAGCATCGCGTCGCAGGCCGCCACCGCCCGGTCCAGCCGCCGCCGGTGCGGGCCCGACAGTTCGACCACCGGCACCCCGCAGCCGGCCAGCTCCGCCCGGAACCGCCCGGTCATCCACGCCCGCAGGTGCTCGCCGTCGCGTAGCCCGTCGTCGTCGAAGGGCACACCGACGTGGTCGGTCAGCAGGTACAGCGCGGGCCGCCGGGCCGCCGCGCGCACCCGGTCCGAGGTCGAACCCAGGTACCGCTCCTCCCAGACGGCGGTGGCCCGCGCGTCGGTGTCGCAGAACAGCAGCGGGCCGCAGGCGCGCGCCGCGGCGTCCTCCGCCGCCTGCTGCTCCCGGACCACCTCGGCGAAGTCGTCGCGGTCCCAGGCCACGTCGAAGACCGTGGCAGCCGGGTCCCGCTCGCGCAGCCGGGCCAGCTTCCGCGCGGTCAACTCCCGGCCGTACTCGGTGACCCAGCGGGTGCCGTAGTGCGCGGCGAGGGCGGCGGCCATCGTGGTCGTGCCGGTCGACTCCGCGCCGAGCACCACCACCCGCCGGACGAACCACGCCCGCACCGGCGCGCTGAGCAGGTGCCAGTGGCCCCCCGGGTCCGCCCGCACCGCCGTGCCCGACACGGGCACGCCACGCCGCGCCGGGTCCACGCAGACGGACACCGCGCCGAACCGCCGGGCCAGTTCCGCGCCGTACGCCTCCGAGGAGAAGACGGCGTCCACCGGCGCCCCGCCCAGCGCCTCCCGGAACACCGCACAGTGCAGGTCCCACACCGCCGGATCGGCGTAGTCCACGGGGTGGTCGTCGTGGCGGCCGACGAAGCGGACCCACGGGGTGCCCGCGTGCACCTCGCGTAGCCAGTCCAGCCGCAGGGCGAGCGGTATCGACTCCCGGCGCGACGGCGCCACCACCACGGTGACGGCCGCGCAGCGGGCCGCGGCGGCCTCGATCAGCGCGTGGTGACCCGCGTGCGGCGGATAGAACTTGCCCACCACCATCGCGTGCCGGAACTCCGGCCGGAGCGGCCCACCGGCCCCCGCCGGCGTGCTGCCACCGTCCGGTGCACCGGCCGGCGGGCACCCGTCAGTCGGCCGGCACCCCACGGTCGGCGGGCACCCGTCGGTCGGCGCCGGCCCGGCGCTCACGGCGCGGCCGGTACCGGGCCGGGCGGCACCGGGGTCGGGGCGGCGCCGCGCCGCAGGTCCGCCCGCCATTCGCGCAGCCCGAGCACGCACAGCCCCAGGAAGATCACGTAGAGGGCGGCGGTGAGGTACAGGCCCTTGTAGGCGTACAGCGGGATGTAGATCAGGTCGGCGGTGATCCACAGCCACCAGCTCTCCACCCGCTTGCGGGTCTGCCCGTACGTGGCCAGCAGCGACAGCGCGGTGGTCAGCGCGTCCGGCAGCGGCACGGTGGAGTCGGTGGCTGCGTCCAGCAGCGCCCAGAGCCCGCCCGTCAGCGCCACGCCCGCCGCCGCCAGCGCCCACCACTCCCGGCGGCCCGTGGCTGTGACGGTGAGCCGGGTACGCCGCTCACCGCCGTACAGCCACGCCCACCACCCGTACAGGCCCAGGCCGACGTAGACGATCTGGAGGCCGGCGTCGGCGTAGAGCCCGGCCGTCCAGAACAGCACCATCAGCAGCAGCACGTTGGCGATGCCGACCGGCCAGTTGGCGATCCGCTGCCGGGCCACCAGCCAGACGTTGAGCACCCCCGTGCCGAAACCCAGCAGCTCCGCCCAGGTGGTGCCGGTGCCCGCCACGGTGAACGCCGTGCCGGTGAGCCAGTCGATCATGCGCCTCCCCTGTCCCGCGCGCCCACCCTAGATCCGCCCGGTCGGCGGGAACAGCCCCCGCGGCGTCCGGCCCCCGAGGGCGACGTGAAAGGCTTCGGGCATGGTGCTTGAGGTCGCGCTCATCGACGTACTGCCGGGCCACGAGGACGCGTTCGCCGCCGCGTACGCCGAGGGGCATCCGGTGCTCGCCGGCACGCCCGGCTGCCGGTCGGTGCGGATGACCCGGGGCGTCGAGTCCCCGAGCCGGTTCGTGCTGCTGGTCGAGTGGGACTCGGTCGAGGCGCACAACGACAACTTCCGCGCCACGGAGCGCTTCGCGCAGTGGCGCGCGCTGATCGGCCCGCACTTCGCCAACCCGCCGCTGGTCGAGCACTTCGTGGACGTGCCGGCCTGAACTGTCGTACCCCTGCCCTAGGGTGCGCCGTGCACGCGTCGGCCGCCGGTCCCGACGGGCTCGGGGGCGCCGGGCCCGGCTGCCGCGCGGCGATAACCGCTGGCCCCCGGGCACGGGGCCCGGTTGACTGGCCCCATGACGCAACGGGTGGCCCTCGTGACGGGCGTGAGTCGGCGCATCGGCATCGGCGCGGCGGTCGCCCGCACCCTCGCCTCGGACGGCTGGCAGCTGCTGCTCACCGGTCTGCCGGAGTTCGACGACGCCCAGCCCTACGGCGGTGACCCCGAGGGCGTGCCGGCGCTGCTGAGCGAGCTGGGCGGCGGTGCCGCTCACGTCCGCGCCGACCTGCTCGACCCGACGGCACCCGCCGACCTGGTCGGCGAGGCGATGCGCCGGCACGGCCGGCTCGACGCGGTGGTCGCCGTGCACGCCTACTGCACCGACACCCCGTTCGGCGCGCTGGACGCGGCCGAGATCGACCGGCATCTGCTGGTCAACGTGCGGGCCACGCTGCTGCTCGCCGAGGCGTTCGCCGAGGCCTTCACCGCCGGCGAGGGCGGCCGGTTGGTGCTCTTCTCCACCGGCCAGCGTCTCGGCCCGATGCCGCAGACCCTCGCCTACGCGGTCAGCAAGGCGGCGGTGGAGAACGCGACCTTCCAGCTCTCGCCGCTGCTGATGCCTCGGGGCATCACCGTGAACTGCGTCCACCCCGGCCCGACGGACACCGGATACGCCTCCCCCGAGGCGTACGCCGAGGTCGCGAAGCTCTTCCCGAGCGGACGCTGGGGCACCCCGCAGGACGCCGCCCGGCTGGTGCGGTTCCTCTGTTCCTCCGACGCCGACTGGATCACGGGCCAGGTGATCGACTCGGAGGGCGGCTTCCGCCGCCACCGGTGATCCGGCTCAGCCTGCGGCGAGGCGGTTCAGCGCCTCGATCGTCTCCTCCGGACCGAGGGCCGCGTCCAACAGCCAGCCCGTCAGCTGCTCGTAGCGGTCGACGTCGGCCGCCGTGACCAGACGCACGTCGGTGGTCAGCGCCTCCAGCATCACGGTGCGCGGATCGGCCGGGTCGGGGAACGAATAGCAGGAGTACGGCGTGAGCGGCTGCGCACCACCCCGCGCGGCGGTGCCCCGGGGCAGCAGCCGGATCGTCACGTGCGGCAGGGCGGCCAGGTCGACCAGGTGCCGCAACTGCTCCCGCCAGACCTGCGGCGGGATGTCGTCGCCGGGTTCGCAGGCCGCCTCGGCGAGCAGCGCCGTGTAGCGGGGCGGGTCCGTCCGCCGCAGCACCTCGTGCCGCACTGCCCGGGCGCGCACGTCGGCGTCCACGTCGAGGGCCTGGTCGAGCAGCCGGCCGGCGGCGATCCGCAGCCGGGCGTACGCCGGGGTCTGGAGCAGCCCCGGCACGACGGCGGGCTGCCAGTCCACGATGCTCGCCGCGCCGGCCTCCAGCTCGGCGTAGGTGCGCTGCCGCTCGCCCATCTCCCCCAGCGCCTTCCACCAGCCCCTGCTGGTGGCGGCGTCGCGGGCGATGACGATGAGCGCGTCGCGCTGCGGCGGCGACACCTCATAGACGTCGAGCAGGTCGAGCACGTCGGCCAGGTCCGGCCGGCTCTGCCCCAGCTCGATACGGGACAGCTTCGAGGTGGAGGCCCAACCCAGCCGGTCACAGACCTGCTCCAGGGTCAGGGTCTCCCGCCGTCGTAGCTGACGCAGCTCGGCGCCCAGCCGGGCGCGACGAATGACCGGACTCGTTGGCAACGGCATCCCCAGCCTCCCCACCGAGGGAGACTACGCAGGACGATCACTGAGCGCAATAGCCCGCTCGCAGAACGCAACTGGGCTGCTCGGCGATCACTTCACCCCGGCCGCGTCCATGCCGCGCAGCTCCTTCTTGAGGTCGGCGACCTCGTCGCGGATCCGGGCGGCCAGCTCGAACTGAAGCTCCCGGGCCGCGGCCAGCATCTGGTCGTTGAGCTCCTGGATGAGCTGGGCCAGCTCGGCGCGGGCCATCCCCTCCCGCGCGGGCGCGGCCCCGCCGGCCCGGCTGCGGCTGCGGGTCTCCTTCACCGGCGCCTTGCCCCGGGAGAGCTGCCGCACCGCACCGCCGACCCGGCTGTTCTCGGTGTCCTCCGCCTCGCGGTAGATGTCGTCGAGGATGTCGTGGATCTTCTTGCGCAGCGGCTCGGGGCTGATGCCGTGCGCCTCGTTGTGCGCGATCTGCTTGTCGCGCCGCCGGTTGGTCTCCTCGATCGCCTCGGCCATCGAAGGAGTGATCTTGTCGGCGTACATGTGCACCTGACCGGAGACGTTGCGCGCCGCCCGGCCGATCGTCTGGATCAGCGACCGGCCGCTGCGCAGGAAGCCCTCCTTGTCGGCGTCGAGGATGGCGACCAGCGACACCTCCGGCAGGTCGAGACCCTCCCGCAGCAGGTTGATGCCGACCAGCACGTCGTAGTCGCCCTTGCGCAGCTCCCGCAGCAGCTCCACCCGGCGCAGCGTGTCGACCTCGGAGTGCAGGTAACGCACCCGGATGCCGTTCTCCAGCAGATAGTCGGACAGGTCCTCGGCCATCTTCTTGGTCAGCGTGGTGACCAGCACCCGCTCGTCGCGCTCGGTGCGCAGCTTGATCTCGTGCATGAGGTCGTCGATCTGGCCCTTGGTGGGCTTGACGACGACCTCCGGGTCGACCAGGCCGGTGGGGCGGATCACCTGCTCGACGAACTCGCCCTGGGCCTGCTCCAGCTCCCACGGGCCCGGCGTGGCGGAGAGGAAGACCATCTGCCCGACCCGCTCCAGGAACTCGTCGAAGCGCAGCGGCCGGTTGTCGGCGGCGCTGGGCAGCCGGAAGCCGTGGTCGATCAGCATCCGCTTGCGGGACGCGTCGCCCTCGTACATGCCGCCGATCTGCGGGATCGTCACGTGCGACTCGTCGACGACGGTCAGGAAGTCGTCGGGGAAGTAGTCGAGCAGGCAGTGCGGCGGGCTGCCCGGCAGCCGGCCGTCGATGTGCATCGAGTAGTTCTCGATACCGGAGCAGAACCCGACCTGGCGCATCATCTCGATGTCGTAGGTGGTGCGCATCCGCAGCCGCTGCGCCTCCAGCAGCTTGCCCTGCCGCTCCAGCTCGGCCAGCCGCTCGCCCAGCTCGGCCTCGATGTCGCGGATCGCCCGCTCCATCCGCTCCGGCCCGGCCGCGTAGTGGGTGGCCGGGAAGATCAGCAGGTGGTCGACCTCCTTGACCACGTCGCCGGTGAGCGGGTTGAGGTAGTAGAGCTTCTCCACCTCGTCGCCGAAGAGCTCGATCCGCACGGCCAGCTCCTCGTAGGCCGGGATGATCTCCAGCGTGTCGCCCCGGACGCGGAAGGTGCCCCGGTTGAAGGCCATGTCGTTGCGCGTGTACTGGATGTCGACCAGCCGGCGCAGCAACTGGTCGCGGTCCAGCTCCTGCCCGACCGCGACCCGCACCGCGCGGTCGAGGTATTCCTCCGGGGTGCCCAGCCCGTAGATCGCCGAGACGGTGGCCACCACGATCACGTCGCGGCGGGTGAGCAGCGACATGGTCGCCGAGTGCCGCAGCCGCTCGACCTCCTCGTTGATCGAGGAGTCCTTCTCGATGTAGGTGTCGGTCTGCGGGATGTAGGCCTCGGGCTGGTAGTAGTCGTAGTAGGAGACGAAGTATTCGACGGCGTTGTGCGGCAGCAGCTCGCTGAACTCCTTGGCCAGCTGCGCGCAGAGCGTCTTGTTGGGCGCGAGCACCAGCGTCGGCCGCTGTAACCGCTCGATCAGCCACGCGGTGGTGGCGCTCTTGCCGGTGCCGGTCGCGCCGAGCAGCACCGTGTTGCGGTCACCGCGACGGACCCGACGCTCCAGGTCGTCGATGGCCGCCGGCTGGTCGCCGGCCGGCTGAAACTCGCTGATGACCTGGAAGCGGCCGTCGAGCCGGGGAATGTCGAGCGCCATGACCACCACGGTACGCCGAAGGTCCGACAGCCCGACGCGACTACGCCCGGTCCGTGATCGGCTTCAATATTCGCATTGTGTGGCGCATCTCACCGGACTACCCTCTCCGTGTAGGCCGCTCGCGGCGGCCGACCGGGCAGGTGGCCAGGCCGTGAGGGCCGGCGCGCCCCCGGCACAGAGGTCGCAGCACCCGGCACGCCCGGCGTGCGCACCCGACGTGGTCGCGCGTGAGGCGCTGACCGGCCGCCGCGAGCGCCCCTGCTCGTCACCCCACGGGGGTGAATCCCGTTCAACCTCCCGTGGAGACCTCCGCCGCCCGGACCGCCCGTCCCGGCCCGACACACCCACCGCCCGGCACGCCACCGCACGACGACGCCCACACCGGGGGCGTTCCACGGGTGGTGGACGGCCGCCGGCGTACCGTCCTGCTGGTGCTCGCGGCCGTGGCCGTGCTCTCCGCCGCCGCGCTGGTCCTGGGGCTGCTGAGCTGGCAGCCCGACCGGCCCGAGCAGGCGAGGGCGCTGACCGGCGACGAACGCGACCGGCTCGCCGCGATGCGGGTCACCAACTACCGCGACCTGCGGGCCGGCGTACGGGTGACGGCGGGCAGCGGCGCGGCGCGTACCGAGCTGGTCGGCTGGGTCGACTGGTCCCGGCCGCTGCTCTACCTCGACGTCGGCGGGCCCGGCGCGGGCGGCGAGCGCGGGCTGCTCCAGGCCACCCCGGCAATCGTCCTGCTGCGTCCCGACCCCGCGGCCGTGCCGACGCCCGCGCCGCCGCCGCTGGTGCCGCCGGCGGATCGCTGGCGGCTGCACGACCCGGCCTCCGGGCAGGGGCTGGCCGCCGTGCTGGACCTGATCTTCCGCCTCGCCGCGGATCGCCCCGACCCGGCGGCCGACGCCGCGCGACGGGTCGGTGGCGCGACGGTCGGGGCGGCACCGGTCGACATCCTGGAGGCGCCGCCGCCCGGCCCCGGCACGCCACCGGACGCGCGCCCGCGCTACTGGCTCGACCGGGACGCCCGGCTGCACCGGCTGGAGACCCGGCTGGCCGGCCTCGGGCCGGTGACCGTACAGCTGAATCGGGCCGACCGGCCCGCGCTGCGGCCCGTCGACGCCCTCGGCGGGCGGGCCGGGCAGCCCCGGGCCCTGACCGCCCCCGAACGGGGCCGGCTGGACCGGCTGCCCGCCCGGCTGCGCGCCCGTGGCGGCGCCGCCGTGACCCTGACCGCGCCCGTCGGCACCGCCACGAACCTGCGCGGGTCCGGCTGGGTGAGCTGGACCGGGCGGGCGGCCTACGTGGCCGTCGCCGACCTCGGCGTGCCGGAGCGCCGGACGCTGCTGCGGCTGGACGGCAGCGGCGTGAGCCGCGCGGAGGTGCCGGCCGCGACGGTCCCGGGCGGCGTGGAGTCGCCCGGCCGGCCGCCGCTGCCGCCGCCCGCCCGGGGCTGGCGCGCCGACGCGGGGCACGCGGGCGAGCTGGGCCTGCTGCTCGATGCCGCGTTACGGGCCGCCAGATCGCCCGACGGGCGCGACGCCGCCCGGCGGGTACGCGGCGACACCACCGCCGGCAAGGCCGTCGACGTGATCGAGCTGCGCACGCCCCGGGGGCCGCTGCGCTACTGGATCGACCGGTCCGGCGCGCTGCGCCGCCTGGAGCTGCGTACCCGCGTCGGCGCCTGGGCCCAGCTCGACCTGACCCCCGCCACGGTGCCCCGGCTCGCCCCGGCGCGCGGCCGCTGACCGGTCAGGGCCGCCAGCCCGTCTGCGCCGCCCACTGCTCGGCGCGCAGGTGCTCCTCGTCGAACCACGGGTCCTTCGCGGTGGTCCAGGTGGCGCTGTCCGGGGCGGAGGCGGCCAGCTCCCGCTTCAGCGCCAGGTAGGCGGACCGCTGGTCCGGGTCGGCACGCAGGTGATCGCGCATCAGCAGCGCGTACCGCCAGCCGGGCGAGTCGGCCGGGCGGACGTGCAGGTGCACGGGTCGGCCCGGGTCGGCGCTGCCGTGCAGCCGCTTCTCCCACCGGCCGCTGCCGGGCGGGCGCGGCTTGTCCCACCACTCGCCGGGCAGGCGCGGGAACCCCGCCGCCGCGAGCCGGTCGGCCAGCGGCCCGTCCGCGTCGGCGAGCGTCGGGACGGTGAGCTGGATGTCGATCACGTCCTTGGCGGCGAGCCCGGGAACCGCGGTCGAGCCGATATGGTCGAGGCGCGGGTCGGCGGGGGCGAGCGCGTGCCGGATCCGGGCGGCCAGCCGCGCGTACTGCTGCGGCCAGGTCGGGTCGGCCTCCGCCAGCACGACGCGGCCCGACGGGACCGCCCGCCGCTCGCGCAGGTTCGCCTCGTAGGGCCGCAGCCGCTCGTCCCACAACGCGTCGACCGCCGCGTGCAGGTCGGCGAGGCTGCCGTCGTTGGTCAACACCACGTCCGCCGCGGCCCGGCGCCGGGCGTCGTCGGCCTGGACGGCGATCCGCCGCTCGGCCTCCGCGCGGGCCATCCCCCGGTCGCGCTCCAGCCGCGCCAACCGGGTGGCCACCTCCGTCTGCACCACGACCACCAGGTGGTACGTGGCCGCGAGCCCCACCTCCACCAGCAGCGGTACGTCGTTGACCACGATGGCGTCGGGCCCCGCCGCGGCGGCCAACTCCGCGGAGCGGGCCCGTACGCGGGGATGGGTGATCGCCTCCAGCCGGCGGCGCGCCGTCTCGTCGGCGAACACCAGCGCGCCCAGCGCCGCCCGGTCGAGGGCGCCCGTGGCGTCGAGGACCCGGTCGGAGAAGGCCGCGACGATCTCGGCGAGCCCCTCGGTGCCCGGCGCGACGACCTCCCGGGCGATGCGGTCGGAGTCGATCACCACCGCACCGCGCTCGACAAGCCGCCTCGCCACGGCGCTCTTGCCCGATCCGATTCCCCCGGTCAGTCCCACCTTCAGCACGGCACCAGTCAACCGGATCATCCCCGAGCCGCCGGCACCGGGGCACCTCGCCCGGCCTCCGCCGCACACCCTATTCCAGCACTAGAATAGCGGCGTGGAGCTGACCCCCGCCGAGTTGACCGTGCTGGGCCTGCTCGTCGAGCGCGCCCGGCACGGCTACGACCTGGAGCAGGTGATCGAGCAACGCGGCATCCGGCAGTGGTCCGACGTCGGGCTCTCCTCGATCTACTACCTGCTCGGCAAGCTGGAGAAGCGGGGTCTCGTCCACGTCCCCGAGGCGCCCGCCGCCGCGAAGTCCCGCCGCGTCTTCCACGCCACCGCCGAGGGCCGGGAGGTCGCGGCGCGTACGGCGCTGGCCCTCATCACGCAACCGCAGCCGGTCCGGCACCCGCTCCTCGTCGGCATCGCCAACCTGCCGCTGCTCTCCGACCGCGAGTACGCGACGGCGCTGCGCACCCGGCTCGCGCGGGTCGAGGAGCGCATCGGGTCGGTCCGGGCGGCCCAGCAGGCGCAGGGCCCCCTCCCGCGAGCGGCGCGCGAGGTGTTCTCGTACGCACTGAGCCTTTTAGAGGCGGAAAGGCAGTGGCTCGCCGCCCGAGCCCAGGTGCCCGATGACCCAGAAGACTGACTTCAAGAAGTCCCTCGACGCCTACCGGGCCGAACGGGACCGGTTCCGGATCGTGGAACTGCCCGACACGCAGTACCTGATGATCGACGGCCACGGCGATCCGAACACCTCACCGACGTTCACCGAGGCCGTCGAGACCCTCTACCCGGTGGCCTACAAGATGAAGTTCGCCAGCAGGAACGAGTTGGGGCGCGACTACGTCGTGCCGCCCCTGGAGGGCCTGTGGTGGGCCGACGAGATGGACTCCTTCACCACCGGACGCGACAAGTCACGGTGGCACTGGACGTTGATGATCATGGTGCCGGACTGGGTCGGCCGGGACACGTTCACCGCCGCCGTGACGCAGGCCGGCGCCCGCAACCGCCCGCCGCGTCTCGACGACATCCGACTGGAGACGCTCTCGGAGGGGCGGTGCGTGCAGACGCTGCACGTCGGTTCGTTCGACGACGAAGCCGGGGTGCTGGCGCGGCTGCACCACGAGTTCGTGCCGGGCAACGGGCTGCGGATGGTCGGCCGGCACCACGAGATCTACCTCAGCGACTTCCGCAGGGTCGCACCCGAGCGGCGACGCACCATCCTGAGGCAGCCGGTCGCCGACGCATCGCGCGCCTAGGAACGCGAGCCTCGCGCCGCCGGTCGCCGACGCATCGCGCGACTGGGAAGGCGAGCCTCGCAGCCCAGGAAAGCGGCGGGCCCCGCCCCCGGCGATCTCGCGATCGCGGGGACGGGGCCCGTCGTCGTTCAGCGGGTCACTTGCCGCCGGCGAGCTTCTCCCGCAGAGCGGCGAGCGCCTCGTCGGTGGCCAGGGTGCCGGCCGGCTCCTCGGCCTGGCGGCTCGGGGCCGCGCTGGTCGAGGTGGTGGTGCCACCACCGGTGACGGCCGGAGCCGGGTTGGCAGCGGCCTCGGCGTCGGCGGCCCGGGAGGTCTGCACCTGCTTGGTGTGGGCCTCCCAGCGCTGACGCGCCTCGGCGTACTGGTTCTCCCAGGTCTCGCGCTGCTTGTCGTACCCCTCGAGCCACTCGCCCGTCTCCGGGTCGAAGCCCTCCGGGTAGATGTAGTTGCCCTCGGCGTCGTACGTCGCGGCCATGCCGTAGAGGGTCGGGTCGAAGTGCTCCTCGCCCTCGACGAAGCCCTCGTTGGCCTGCTTGAGCGACAGCGAGATCCGGCGGCGCTCCAGGTCGATGTCGATGACCTTGACCATGACCTCGGAGCCGACCTGGACGACCTGCTCCGGGATCTCCACGTGGCGCTCGGCCAGCTCGGAGATGTGGACCAGGCCCTCGATGCCGTCGTCCACCCGGACGAAGGCGCCGAACGGCACCAGCTTGGTGACCTTACCCGGCACGATCTGCTGGATCGCGTGGGTGCGGGCGAACTGCCGCCACGGGTCCTCCTGCGTCGCCTTCAGCGACAGCGAGACCCGCTCGCGGTCCAGGTCGACGTCCAGGACCTCGACCTCGACCTCCTGGCCCACCTCGACGACCTCGGACGGGTGGTCGATGTGCTTCCAGGACAGCTCGGAGACGTGCACCAGGCCGTCCACGCCGCCCAGGTCGACGAACGCGCCGAAGTTGACGATCGAGGACACGACGCCCTTGCGGACCTGGCCCTTCTGCAGCTTGTTGAGGAACTCGGTGCGCACCTCGGACTGCGTCTGCTCCAGCCAGGCCCGGCGGGACAGGACCACGTTGTTGCGGTTCTTGTCCAGCTCGATGATCTTGGCCTCGAGCTCGCGGCCGACGTACGGCTGCAGGTCACGCACCCGACGCATCTCGACCAGGGAGGCGGGCAGGAAGCCGCGCAGCCCGATGTCGAGGATGAGGCCACCCTTGACCACCTCGATGACCGAGCCGCGGACGACGCCGTCCTCGTCCTTGATCTTCTCGATGGTGCCCCAGGCCCGCTCGTACTGCGCCCGCTTCTTGGAGAGGATCAGACGCCCCTCCTTGTCCTCCTTCTGGAGGACCAGGGCCTCGATGTGGTCACCAACCGAAACGACCTCGGCCGGGTCCACGTCGTGCTTGATCGACAACTCCCGAGAGGGGATGACACCCTCGGTCTTGTAGCCGATGTCGAGCAGGACCTCGTCCCGATCGACCTTGACGACGGTGCCTTCGACAATGTCGCCGTCGTTGAAGTACTTGATGGTCTCGTCGATCGCGGCGAGGAAAGCCTCCTCGGAACCGAGATCGTCGTGGGTGACCCGGGTGGCGCTCGAGGGGGCCTCGATGCTGCTCGTCATGTGGGCGGTTGCTCCGGTCGGATGGTGTGTCACAGCAGGCTGGTGTGTCGCGGTGACCTGTTCGCGCCAGCGGATCCGTCGCCGGGCACACCGAAGAGATCATCGCGTGAGATCATGGATGTGGCTCCGCCAGTGGTCCCGGAGACCGCGCACCTGCTCCCTGCCGAGGCACACGATCCGCGGACGCACCGTCTAGCCTACCCGCTGCATTACCACAGCGTGCAAGGCCTCCCGCTCTCTCGGCACCTCGTGGGCCGAGAAAGCGGAGATATCACCAGGAAGCCGTCTCAGGTGTCGCCTCCGTCACAGGAGCATCAGGGGGAAACCGTAGCGCCGCACGCCGCGCGCCGCACCCCGGGGGTCGGCCGGCCCGGGGCACGACCGGGCTAGCGTGGGCGGGTGGATGACGACAGCCGGGTGACCCGGCGCCGGGTGGGCGACGCCGAGGCCCGCCGGGCGAACCGCCGTTGGTGGGACGCCGACGCCGACGACTACCAGGCCGAGCACGGCCGTTTCCTCGGCGACCTGGACTTCGTCTGGTGCCCCGAGGGCGTGCGGGAGGCCGACGTACGGCTGCTGGGCGACCTGGCCGGGCGGCGGGTGCTGGAGCTGGGCTGCGGGGCCGCCGCCGCCGCGCGCTGGCTCGCCACCCGCGACGCCCGGCCCGTCGCCCTCGACCTGTCCGCCGGGATGCTGCGGCACGCGGCGCAGGCGGCCGCCCGCACCGGCGTACGCGTGCCGCTCGTGCAGGCCGACGCGCTGGCGCTGCCCTTCGCCGACGCCGCCTTCGACACGGCCTGCACGGCGTTCGGCGCGATCCCGTTCGTGGCCGACTCGGCGGCGGTCATGCGCGAGGTGTTCCGGGTGCTGCGCCCCGGCGGCCGGTGGGTCTTCTCGGTGACCCACCCGATGCGATGGATCTTCCTCGACGACCCCGGCCCGGGCGGGCTGACCGCCGTGCACTCGTACTTCGACCGCTCCCCCTACGTGGAACAGGACGAGGCCGGTGAGGCCACCTACGTCGAGCAGCACCGCACGGTCGGCGACCGGGTCCGGGAGATCGTGGGCGCCGGGTTCCGCCTGGTCGACCTGGTGGAGCCGGAGTGGCCCGAGGGGCACGAGGAGATCTGGGGGCAGTGGAGCCCGCTGCGCGGCCGCCTCTTCCCCGGCACCGCCATCTTCGTCGCGGAGAAGCCCGCCTGACCGGTGCGCCGCCCGCCACGACCGGCGGGTCGCGCCGAGTCGCTGAGTCGTTTCCGACCGGCGACCCCGGGTAACCGCCCGGCATGGCCGAGCAGAACGAGTTCCGCAAGGGCGACCACGTCTCCTGGGCCAGCCACAGCGGCCGGGCGTACGGCGTGGTGCGGGAGAAGATCACCGAACGGACGCACGTGCGCGGGCACGCCGTGAACGCGTCCCCGGACGCCCCGCAGTACCGCATCCGCAACGACGACTCGGGACGGGACGTCGCGCACCGACCGGAGGTGCTACGCCGTGAAGAGGGATGACGAGGACCGGGACACCTACCGGGAGTTCACCGAGGCCGTGAACATGAAGCCGGGCGAGCTGTCGAAGTGGCTGGAGACCGACGAGTCGAAGCACGTCGGCTGGCGGAAGAAGGGCACCGGGGGCGGCGAGTCGGTCGGGCACGAGTCCGGCCGGAAGATCATCAACCTGCTGCGCCGCAAGCGCGGCGAGCTCTCCGAGGGCGACTACAAGCACATGCGCAAGGTCGTCGGCTACGTACGCCGGCACATGGCGCAGCGCCCCTCGGGCGACGTCCGCGACACGAAGTGGCGCTGGTCGCTGATGAACTGGGGCCACGACCCCCTGAAGGCCCCGCTGCCGGCCCCCGGCGGCCGGTCCCGCCAGGCCCTGCAACGGCACGGCGCCCCGCCGAAGGAGCGCCGCGGGCCGGGACGGTGAGCCGCCGGCGGCGACTGCCGTGCGCCGGCCCGTGGCGATGACGCGCGCGTCAGTGGTCGGCGCTGTTCCAGTCGCGCCCCTCGCCCACGGAGACCTCCAGCGGCACCGAGAGCGGGTGCGCCGCGCCCATCTCGCGGCGCACCAGCGCCTCCAGGCTCTCCCGCTCGCCCGGGGCGACCTCGAAGACCAGTTCGTCGTGCACCTGCAACAGCATCCGTGAGCGCAGGCCCGCCTCGCGCAGGGCGGTGTCGACGTGCAGCATGGCGACCTTGATGATGTCGGCCGCCGAGCCCTGGATGGGGGCGTTGAGCGCCATCCGCTCGGCCATCTCCCGGCGCTGCCGGTTGTCGCTGACCAGGTCGGGCAGGTAACGCCGGCGGCCCAGGATGGTCGAGGTGTAGCCGTCGTGCCGGGCCCGGGCGACGACCTCCTGGAGGTAGTCGCGTACCCCGCCGAATCCGGCGAAGTAGTCCTCCATCAGCCCGCGCGCCTCCTCGGCGGTGATCCCGAGCTGCTGGGAGAGGCCGAACGCGCTCAGCCCGTACGCCAGGCCGTAGTTCATCGCCTTGATCTTGCGCCGCTGGTCGGCGGTGACCTCGCCGACCGGCACCCCGAAGACCGACGACGCCGTGGCGGCGTGGAAGTCGGCGCCGGAGTTGAACGCCTCGATGAGCGCGTCGTCCGACGACAGGTGCGCCATGATCCGCATCTCGATCTGGCTGTAGTCGGCGGTGAGCAGGCAGTCGTAGCCCTCCCCCACCACGAAGGCGCGGCGGATGCGGCGGCCCTCCTCGGTGCGGATCGGGATGTTCTGCAGGTTGGGCTCGGTGGAGGAGAGCCGGCCGGTGGCCGCCACCGTCTGGTTGAAGGTGGTGTGGATGCGGCCGTCGTCGGAGACCGACTTGAGCAGCCCGTCGACGGTCGTCTTGAGCTTCGCCACGTCCCGGTGACGCAGCAGGTGCGCCAGCACGGGGTGCGGGTTCTGCGCGTACAGCCACTGGAGGGCGTCGGCGTCGGTGGTGTAGCCGGTCTTGATCTTCTTGGTCTTGGGCAGGCCCAGCTCGCCGAAGAGGATCTCCTGCAACTGCTTCGGCGAACCGAGGTTGAACTCCCGGCCGACCGCCGCGTACGCGCCCTGGGCGGCGGCCTTCACCTCGGCGGCGAAGTGCGCCTCCAACTCGGAGAGGTAGTGGGTGTCGGCGGCGATGCCGGTGCGCTCCATGCCGGCGAGCACCCGCATCAGCGGCAGCTCCACCCCGGCCATCAGCCGCGTCGACTGCTCGCCGTCGCGGGACAGCTCGGCGTCGATCGCGTCGGCCAGGTCGAGGGTGGCCCGGGCCTGGAGCATGAGGTTCTGCTCCGCCTCGCCGTCGTTGCCGAGCCCCTCCAGGGTGAGCTGGCCGGTCTCCGGCGCGTCGACCCGCAGCTCGCGGTGCAGGTAGCGCAGGGCCAGGTCGGTCAGGTCGTAGGAGCGCTGGTCGGGGCGGGCCAGGTAGGCGGCGATCTGGGTGTCGCGGAGGATGCCCTCCAGGCTCCAGCCGTGCGCGGCGAACGCCAGCACCGCCGGCTTGCTGTCGTGCAGCACCTTGGGCCGCCCGGCGTCGGCCAGCCAGGCCGCCAGGGCCGCCTCGTCGGTCGCCTCCAGGGTGGCGGGGTCGAACCAGGCCCCGGCGCCGTCGGCGGTGGCCAGCGCCAGCCCGGTCACCGAGGCGGTGTGCCGGCGGTTGGGACCCGTGTCGAGCTTCGCCGCCACGCCCACCGGGGTGCCGGCGGACGCGTGCGTCTCCAGCCAGCCGGCGAGCGAGCCGGGCGCGGTGAGCACCTCGCCGGTCAGGTCGAACCCGGACTCGGCCTCCGGCTCCACCGCCTCCAGGTACTGGTAGAGCCGGTCGCGCAGGATCCGGAACTCGAGGGTGTCGAAGACCTGGTGGACGGCCTCGCGGTCCCACCCCTCCCAGCGCGTGTCCTCGGGGCGCAGCGGCAGCTCCAGGTCGGAGACGAGGCAGTTGATCTCGTAGTTGCGGATCACGTCGGCGAGCCGCTCGCGCAGGCTGTCGCCGGCCTTGCCCTTGATCTCGTCGGCGCGGGCGACGACGCCGTCGACCCCGCCGTAGAGGTTGATCCACTTCGCGGCGGTCTTCGGGCCGACCCCCGGGACGCCGGGCAGGTTGTCGCTGGTCTCGCCGACCAGGGCGGCCAGGTCGCGGTAGCGCTGCGGGGTGACGCCGTACTTCGCCTCGATCGCCGCCGGGTCCATCCGGGCCAGGTCGGAGACGCCCTTGCGCGGGTAGAGCACGGTGACGTTCTCGCCGACGAGCTGGAAGGCGTCCCGGTCGCCGGTGCTGATCAGCACCGACATGCCCTGGTCGCGGGCCTGGCAGGCGAGGGTCGCGATGATGTCGTCGGCCTCGTAGCCCTCCTTCTCCACCACCGGGATGCGCAGGGCGGCGAGGACCTCCTTGACCAGGCTGACCTGGCCCTTGAAGTCGGTCGGGGTCTCGCTGCGGCCGGCCTTGTACTCCGCGTACTTCTCCGTGCGGAAGGAGCGGCGGGAGACGTCGAAGGCGACCACGATGTGCGTCGGCTGCTCGTCGCGCAGCACGTTGATCAGCATGGACGTGAAGCCGTAGACGGCGTTGGTCGGCTGCCCCGTCGTGGTGGAGAAGTTCTCCACCGGCAGGGCGAAGAACGCCCGGTATGCCATGGAATGTCCGTCGACGAGGAGCAGGCGCGGCGTCGTAGCTGTCACGGCAGCGACTCTAGCCGCCCGCTCCGACACTCCGGGACACCGGCACGGGCGCGGCCGACCCGGACGTTGCCGGCACGGGCACGGTCACGACGGCTCGTCGGCACGGACGCGACCGCGACTGACGACACCGGCACGGACGGCGGCCG
Source organism: Micromonospora sp. NPDC049051 (assembly GCF_043197575.1). Classification (NCBI taxonomy): domain Bacteria; kingdom Bacillati; phylum Actinomycetota; class Actinomycetes; order Micromonosporales; family Micromonosporaceae; genus Micromonospora; species Micromonospora sp. NPDC049051. Next base: position 536,782 of record NZ_JBICTL010000005.1, on the reverse strand, counting down.
GCGCGGACGTCACCGGTACGGCTGCCGGCGCGGCCCGGGCGGGGACCGCGCCGGCCGCCCGCCTCAGAGCACCTTGGCCAGGAACGCCTTCGTCCGCTCGTGCCGGGGGTTGGCGATCACCTCGCGGGGCACGCCGGACTCGACCACGACGCCACCGTCCATGAAGACCAGCGAGTCGCCGACCTCGCGGGCGAAGCCGATCTCGTGGGTGACCACGATCATCGTCATGCCGTCGCGGGCCAGGTCCTTCATCACGTCGAGCACCTCGCCGACCAGCTCGGGGTCGAGCGCGCTGGTGGGCTCGTCGAAGAGCATCAGCTTCGGCCGCATCGCCAACGCCCGGGCGATCGCCACCCGCTGCTGCTGCCCGCCGGAGAGCTGGCTGGGGTAGTTGCCGAGCTTGTCGCCCAGCCCCACCCGCTCCAGCAGCGCGGCGGCCCGTTCCCGGGCGGCGGACTTCTTCTCCCGGCCCAGCAGCACGGGCGCCTCGACGACGTTCTCCAGGGCCGTCATGTGCGGGAAGAGGTTGAACCGCTGGAACACCATGCCGATCGCCCGCCGCTGGGCGGCGACGTCGGACTCCCGCATCTCGTGCAGCTTGCCGCCGCGCTCGCGGTAGCCGATCAGGTCGCCGTCCACCCAGATCCGGCCTGCGTTGATCTTCTCCAGGTGGTTGATGCAGCGCAGGAACGTCGACTTGCCGGAGCCGGAAGGGCCCAGCAGGCAGCACACCTCGCCGCTGCGGACCTCCAGGTCGATGCCCTTGAGCACCTCGATCGACCCGAACGACTTGTGCGCCTGCTCGGCCCGGACCATCAGCCCGGGCTGCACCGCCTTGTCAGCCGGTGCCGGCACCGTCAGCTCGGTCATGCGCCGTCCACCTTCCCGGTCGTGCCGCCGCTCTCCGCCGTGATCGCCCGCAGCCTCGTCTTCGCCCGGCCGCTGCGCCCGACGCCCTTGGAGAAGTGCCGCTCCAGGTAGTACTGCCCGACCAGCAGGACGCTGGTCAGCAGCAGGTACCAGATGGTCGCCGCGACCAGCATCGGGAAGACCTGGAAGGTCCGGCTGCCGACGGCTCTGAGCTGGAAGAACAGCTCCATCGAGACCGGCACGAAGGCCACCAGCGAGGTGTCCTTGAGCATGGCGATGGTCTCGTTGCCGGTCGGCGGAACGATCACCCGCATGGCCTGCGGCAGCACGATGCGGCGCAGGATCTGCCCCCGCCGCATGCCCAGCGCCTGGGCGGCCTCGGTCTGGCCCTCGTCGACCGACTGGATGCCGGCCCGGACGATCTCCGCCATGTAGGCGGCCTCGGACAGGCCCAGCGCCAGCATGCCGGCGACGAACCCGGTGAGGATGTCCACCGCGGAGAAGCCGAACAGCCGCGCCTCGAAGTCGTCGACCCCGAACAGGGCGCCGATCTGCCGGTCGAAGGGCAGCCCGAACTCGATGCGCGCCCAGAGGATGCCCAGGTTGCCGAAGAGGATCGCCAGCACCAGCCGGGGCACCGCCCGGAAGAACCAGGTGTACGCCCAGGCGACGCCACGCAGGACCGGGTTCTCCGACAGCCGCATGATGGCGATGACGATGCCCAGCCCGATGCCGATCACCATGGCGGTCACCAGCAGCGCGATGCTGCCGCGTACCCCCTCGATGATCGGCGGACGGAACATCTCGTCGATCATGAACGACCAGTTGAACGCCTTGTTCGTCACCAGCAGGTGCACGAACATGGCCACCAGCACCCCGATCACGCCGACGGCGACCCACCGCCCGGGATGCCGCACGGGCACGGCGCGGATGGGTTCCGGCCGTGCCCGTTCGGGTGTGTCAGTTTTGACCGACATGGTCAGCTGGTCGGGTTCAGCGCCGGGGTCGTGATGGCACCGCCCTCGACGCCCCACTTCTTGAGCGCGCCCTCGTACGTGCCGTCGGCGATGACCGCCGCGACGGCCTCCTTGAGCACCTCGGCGAACGCGGCCTGGTCCTTCTTCACCGCGTAGCCGTACGGGGCCGACTCGTAGATGTCGCCGAGCAGCTCCAGCTGGCCGCTGCTCTGCTTCACCGCGTACGCGCCGACCGGGGAGTCGGCCAGCATGGCGTCGTCCTTGCCGCTGACCACGGCGGCGGTGGCGTCGCTCTGCGCCTGGTACTGGTCGATGGTGATCGCCGGCTTGCCGGCGTCGGTGCACTTCTTCGACCGGGCGGTGATGTCGTCGAGCTGCACGGTGCCGACCTGCACGGCGATCTTCTTGCCGCAGGCGTCGTTCGGGTCGACCTTGGCCGGGTTGCCCGACTTGGTCGCCCACTGGGTGCCGGCGGAGAAGTAGCTGACCATGTTGACGGTCTTCATCCGCTCGGCGTTGATGGTGAACGACGAGACGCCGACCTCGTACTTGCCCGAGTCGACGCCCGGCAGGATCGCGTCGAACGGCGCCGACTCGTACTCGGCCTTGAGGCCGAGCTTCTGCGCGACCGCGTTGAACAGCTCGATGTCGAAGCCGACGACCGTCTTGCCGTCGGCGTCGAGGAACTCCGCCGGGGCGTACGTCGAGTCGGTGCCGACCTTGATCACGCCGTCGGCCTTGATGGCGTCGGGCACCTTCGCGGCCAGCGCCGAGTCGGCGGCGGCGGTGACGCTGGGGCCGGCGCCGGGCTGCTCGGTGCTCTCCTTCTCGCCGCAGCCGGCCAGCGAGAGGGCCAGCAGCGCGGCGCCGGTGACGCCGAGGGCGGCCCGGCGGCCACCACTGATGAGGAACATGGGGTACTCCTTGCGATGAGGGGTGACGGTCGGTCAGGCCACGCCGAGGTAGGCCTCTTTGACCGCCGGGTCGTGCAGCAGTTCGGCGCCGGTGCCGCTCTTGACGATCCGGCCGGTCTCCAGCACGTACGCCCGGTGGGCCCGGGCCAGCGCCTGCTGGGCGTTCTGCTCGACCAGCAGGACGGTGGTGCCCTGTTGGTTGATCTCGACGATGATGTCGAAGATCTGCTGGATCAGCATCGGCGCCAGACCCATCGAGGGCTCGTCGAGCAGCAGCAGCTTCGGCCGGCTCATCAGCGCCCGCCCGACGGCCAGCATCTGCTGCTCGCCGCCGGAGAGCGTGCCGCCCTGCTGCTTGCGCCGCTCGGCCAGGCGCGGGAAGAGCCCCAGCACCCGGTCGAGGTCCTGGGCGATGCCGGCCCGGTCACGCCGCGTGTACGCGCCCATGTCCAGGTTCTCCAGCACCGTCATGCCCGGGAAGATCCCCCGGCCCTCGGGTGCCTGGCACAGCCCGCGGCGGACCCGCAGGTCCGCCCGGAGCTTGGTGATGTCCTCACCGTCGAACCGGATGCTGCCGCTGGCGACCGGCCGGATCCCGGAGATCGCCCGCATCGTCGTCGACTTGCCGGCGCCGTTGGCACCGATCAGGGCGACGATCTCACCCTCGTCCACCGTCAGGCTGATGCCGTGCAGCGCCTGGATCCGCCCGTAGAGCAGGCTCACATCGTCGATCTCAAGCAGCATCGTCCGGCACCCCCAGGTACGCCGCGATCACCTTCGGGTTGTCCCGCACCTCGGCGGGCAGCCCCTCGGCGATCTTCTTTCCGAACTCCAGCACCACGATCCGGTCGGTGACGCCCATGACCAGGCGCATGTCGTGCTCGATGAGCAGCACGGTCACCCCGGTGTCCCGGATCTGCCGGATGAGCTGGAGCAGTTCCTCCTTCTCGGCCGGGTTGAAGCCGGCGGCCGGCTCGTCCAGGCAGAGCAGCACGGGGTCGGTGGCCAGCGCGCGGGCGATCTCGAGGCGCCGCTGCTCACCGTAGGAGAGGTTGCGGGCGAACTCGTGCATCCGCTTGCGGATGCCGACGAACTCCAGCAGGCGCTCGGCCTTCTCCCGACTCGCGCGCTCCTCCTTCCAGTACCGCGGCAGGCGGAACAGCGCGGAGATGACGCTCGTCTTGTTGTGCGCGTCCGTGCCCACCAGGACGTTCTCCAGCGCCGTCATCTCCGGGAAGAGGCGGATGTTCTGGAACGTCCGCGCCATGCCCATCTTGGTGATGTGGTGCCGCTTCTTGCCGCTGATCTTCTGGCCACGGAACCGGATCTGCCCCTCGCTGGGCTGGTAGATGCCGGTCATGGCGTTGAAGCAGGTCGTCTTGCCGGCGCCGTTCGGGCCGATCAGACCGAGGATCTCCCCCTTGTAGAGGGTGAAGTCCACCTCGTTCAGAGCCACCACGCCGCCGAAGCGCAGCGTGACGTTGTCGACCTCCAGCAGCGGCTCCCGGGTGGGCACCGCCTCCACGGCCGGCGCCCCGGCCTGCGCCGGAACGGCCGGCGTCTGCTCGGTGTCACTCACCGACGGTCACCTCCTTGCGGCGATCCTTGAACTCCGCCGCACGTCGTCGGTTGGGGATCAGACCCTCCGGCCGGAAGATCATCATGACCACCAGCACCAGGCCGAAGAACAGGAACCGGTACTCGTACAGCTCGACGCCGAACAGCTCGATGCCGCGGAACCGCTCGATCATGTACGCCACCAGGCCGCCACCGACGATCGCGCCGACGATGTTGCCGGAGCCACCGAAGATGACCGCGGCCAGGATGATGATCGAGTTCAGCAGCTCGAAGTTCTGCGAGTTGACGAAGTTCTGTTTACCGGCGAACAACGCGCCGGCCAGGCCGGCGATCGCGGCACCGGCGGCGAACGCCCACAGCTTGAACTTGAACGTCGGCACGCCCATGAGCTGCGCGGCGTCCTCGTCCTCCCGGATGGAGATCCAGGCGCGCCCGACCCGGCTGTGCGTCAGGTTCCGCACCCCGATGACCACCAGGATGATCACCGTGAGCACCAGCCAGTAGTACGGCCGGGCGTCGAGCACGCCGAAGACCGGCTTGCCGTCGGCGTACTGGCCGGGCGGGTGCGGGATCTGGTTGAAGCCCCGCTGCCCCTTGAGGAACTCCGAGCTGACCGCGCCGATCCGGATCATCTCGGCGAAGCCGAGCGTCACCAGCGCCAGGTAGTCGCCCCGCAGCCGCAGGGTCGGCGTACCGAGCATCACGCCGGAGACCATCGTCAGGGCGATCGCCACCGGCACCGCCAGCAGCCACGGCCACAGCGTCTTGAGGTCGCTGCTCGGCGAGGTCAGCACCGCCACGGTGTACGCGCCGACGGCGAAGAAGCCGAAGTAGCCGAGGTCGAGCAGGCCGGCGAAGCCGACCACGATGTTCAGACCGACGGCCAGCAGCACGTAGATCGAGACGGTGAACATCACCTGCGTGAAGTTCGCACCGGGGGTCGGGATCGGCCCGAGGTACTGGTAGAACTCCTTGTTCGGCAGGGCGTAGAAGAACACGATCACCGCGGCCAGCAGCGCCCAGCGCACCCAACGCGGCGCGCCGCGCCACCGTTCGCCGGCAGCCTCGCGGCCGGAGCGCACCTTCTCCAAGACGGTCGTCATGCCCGTGCCCTCCCCAGCGACTCACCCAGCAGACCGGTCGGCCGGAACATCAGCAGCACCACCAGCAGCGCGAAGGCCGCGAAGTCCTTCCACTGCGTGCCGAACAGGCCGGAGGCGTAGTTCTCGACCACGCCGAGCAGCAGGCCGCCGAGGAGCGCACCGCGCAGGTTGCCGATGCCGCCGAGCACCGCCGCGGTGAACGCCTTGAGGCCGAGCAGGAAGCCGACGCTGTAGGTGAGGGTCTGGATCCGTACGTCATAGAGCAGGCCGGCGACGCCGGCCATGCTGCCGCCGGCGATGAAGACCATGAGGATGATCCGGTCCTTGTTCACGCCCATCAGCGCGGCGGTGTTGGCGTCCTGGGCGACCGCCCGGATGCCGCGACCGACCCGGCTGCGGTTGATGAACAGGTCCAGCGCGATCATCATCGCCAGCGCCGCACCGATGGTCAGCAGCTGGACGGCGTCGATCGGCACGCCGGCGATCTCGAACAGCGGCTTGGAGCTGACCAGCTGGGGGGCGCCCTCGGGGCGGCGGCGCGTCCAGATGCCGAACGCCTCGGAGATCGCGATGGACGCACCGATGGCGGTGATCAGGAAGGCCAGCGGCGGCGCGTTGCGCTTACGCAGCGGCCGGTACGCCACCCGCTCGATCACCGTCGCCGTGCCGGCGGAGGCGATCGCCGCGACGATCATCGCCACCAGCAGGTAGAACATGATCGAGCCGATGCCGCTGACCTGCGAGTTCTGGTCGAGCCCGAAACCGTTCCAGGTCCAGATCGCGGCGAACGCGCCGGCGATGAAGACCTCGGAGTGGGCGAAGTTGATGAGTTTCAGCACGCCGTATACCAGCGTGTAGCCCAGCGCGACCAGGGCGTAGATCGCACCCTGCGTCAGGCCGGTCGTGGTGAGTTCTCCGAAGTTGGAGAACAGTCCGTCGAAGTTCAAGGGAGGGACGCTCCATCAGGGTCTGGAGAGAAAAATGGGGTGCGGCCGGGAGCGAGCTCCCGGCCGCACCCGCGATCACTACTCAATCGCTGTGGCAGCGACCGGCGTCAGGACTTCGGGATCTCCTGGTCCGGAACGACCTTGCCGCCGACGACCTTGAAGGCCCAGACCTTGACCTGCGCCGGGTCGAGCTCGCCGCCCTCGACGAACTTGTAGCTCGCCGCGACGCCCTCGCCGCTGTAGCCCTTCACGAACTCCAGCAGACCCTCACGGGTGGTCTTGCCAGCCTTGATGCCGGCGAGCAGGATGTTCGCCGCGTCGTAGGCCGTGTCGCTGTAGGTGCCCGGGTCGGCACCGTTGAGCGCCTTGTACTCCTCGACGAAGGTGCCCCGCGCCTCGGCGGCCGGCTGGCACGGGCAGGTGAGGATGGTGCCCTCGGCCGCCGCCGCACCCGCGGAGGTGATGTACGCGGCGTCGTTCACGCCGTCGCCGGCGATCAGCGGAGCGGTGACCCCGGCAGCGGTGAGCTGCTTACGGATCAGGCCGGCCTCCTGGTAGTAGCCGCCGAAGAAGATCGCCTTGACGTTCGCGGCCTTGACCTTGGTGACCACCGCCGAGAACTCGACCTGCTTGCCCTCGCCCTGGACCTTGTCCGAGCCGACGACCGCCGGGCCGAGCAGCTTCTTGACCTCGTCGGCCAGGCCGGCGCCGTACGCGGACTGGTCGTCGATGACGAAGACCTTGTCGGCCTTCAGCACGTTCTTGATGTAGTTGCCGGCCGCCGGGCCCTGGCTGAAGTCGTTGCCGACCGCGCGGAAGAAGGTCTTCCAGCCCTGCTCCGAGAGGCTCGGGCGGGTCGCGGAGGGGGTGATGGTGACGAGGCCGGCCTCGTTGAAGAGCGGACCGGCGGCCTCCGACTCACCCGAGTAGGCGGGGCCGACGATGCCGAGGATCTTCGCGTCGTCGATGGCCTTCTGCGCCAGCTGCGGGGCCTGGTCCGGGCTGCCCTGCGAGTCCAGCGGGACCAGCTCGACCTTGCAGTCGGCGTTCTCCTTGTTGTACTTGTCGACCGCCAGCTTGACGCCGTTGTTCTCGTTGATGCCGAGCGCCGCCGACGGACCGGTCAGCGCGCCGAAGAACGCGATCTTGTTGCCACAGGCGTCTCCGGACGCCGTGTCGTCGCTACCGCTGGAGCATGCGGTGCCGCCGGCGACGAGCGCCAGCATGGCGACCCCACCGATAACGCGCGCGAGCTTCTGCCTCAAGGCCCGAACCCTCCTCCGTCCAATGGTCCGAACCACCCGCTGCCGATTGGCCCTTGCGGGGGCGGACGAACCAGACCGTCGTCGCCGGTCTGGGGCCGGACGCTATCCCACCTTTCAGCTGTGACGAAAGCCCCAGGGGAGCGGGTTGATCGAACCGTTACACGGCGTGGCGGATCCGAAACGATCGCTGTAAGAACCGTCGGCGGCGCAAGCCCTCCGCCTTCGTTTCGTCGGTAACGGCCCGAACCTCGTCCGCCCCCTACCGATCGATGGCCGAAAACACGACTGACCAGGCACGGGACGTCCCACCGTCGTCGGACACCAACAGCAGTCGATCACCCTGCGAGGCGACCGCCACGGCGGTGTTCCCCCCATCCGGCACAGTGGCAGGCATGACCATCAGTCGCCATGAATCCCCCGAATCGGCAGAGAGCCACAGTCCGTGACCACCACCGTCCCCAGTCACCGCCACCAACTCACGCCCGGCCGGCACCAGGGCGTCGACTGAGGAGACCCCGGGCCCGGGCGCGCCGAAGCCGCCGACCCGGCGCCACTCGTCGCCCACCAGCCGCCAGGCCCCGAACCCGTCGCGTACCGGACCGACCGTCACCACCGCACCGTCGACCGACGCCACCCGCTGCGCCTGGCCCCGCCCGTCCGGCACCGGCAGCGCCACCCGCCGCCAGGCCCGCCCGTCAGCCGAACTCCAGGCCAGGGGCGCCAGCGCCGTCGCGCCGGGCGGCAGTACCGCCCCCACCACCCACCAGCCCGACGGCACGGCCACCGCGTCGTACGCGACCGTCCGGCCGCGCCCGTCGCCGGCCAGCTCCGCGACGCCCTCCCGGATCGTGAACCGCTCGCCGTCCGTCGACGCCCAGACCGCCGCCCCGTCGACCCGCGCCCCCGCGATCAGCCACCCGGCCGGGCCCGCCGCCAGCCGCGCCACGCTCACCGCGCGCGGGCCGGCGTACAGCTCGAAGTGCGCGGGCGCCTCCCGCAACTGGCCGCCCGCCGACAGTGACCAGGTGCCCGTGCGCGGGTTGCCGTGCGCGCCGCCGTTCTTCGCCCCGAGCGCCGCCAGCCGCCCGTCCCGGCACGCCGCCGCGTAGAGCACGTGCTGGCGGCCGTAGTGGCTCGACGGGGAGACCGGCAGCGCCGTCCACGACACGCCGTCCGCGCTGCGCCAGGCCGCCGGCCGGGTCTCCCCCGCCGCGTCGGCCAGCCCGCCGACCACGTACCACGCGCCGGCGCAGGCCACGGCGTCGCGCAACAGGAGCCGGCCGGGGGCGCCGGGCGGCGCCGGCAGGGTCAGCGACTGCCACTGTGGGCGCAGCGGCTCGTCGGCCGGCTCCGCCGGGGCCCGGTCACAGCCGGCCAGCAGCACCGCGAGGACACCGAGCACCGCCACCAGCCGCCGGGTCCACATGGATCAGATGTTATCGATCAACCGGTCCCGCGAGGAGCCCTCGCGACGCTTCCGGGCGTGTCGCGCCGCCCCGGTGCCGCCTCAGGAGGTGGGCTGGGCGACCTCGCCGCCGGCGGTCTCGGCGAGGATCCGCTCGGCGACCTCCTTCATGGTCATCCGGTGGTCCATCGCCGTGCGCTGGATCCACTTGAACGCCTGCGGCTCGCTCATCCCGTACGTCGTCATCAGCGCGCCCTTGGCGCGCTCGACCGTCTTGCGGATCTCCAGCCGGTCGGTCAGCCCCGCGACCTCCGCCTCCAGGGCGGCGACCTCCGCGTAGCGCGACAGCGCGATCTCCACCGCCGGGACCAGGTCGCTCTTCTGGAAGGGCTTCACGAGGTACGCCATCGCGCCGGCCGCCCGGGCCCGCTCCACCAGGTCACGCTGGCTGAACGCGGTCAGGATGATCACCGGGGCGATCCGGGCGCCCGCGATCCGCTCGGCGGCGGCCAGACCGTCCATGATCGGCATCTTGATGTCGAGGATGACCAGGTCCGGCTTGAGCTCCTCGGCCAGCCGGACGGCGGTCTCCCCGTCACCGGCCTCGCCGACGACCTCGTACCCCTCCTCGACGAGCATCTCCGCGAGGTCCAGCCGGATGAGCGCCTCGTCCTCGGCGATCAGAACGCGCCTGCGCTCGACGTCCGTCTGCGTCTCGGCCACGAGCCACTCCCACCAGTCTTTGCTCGACACCCGCGATGCCGGGTGTCGCCGCCCTTAGCGTAGTGGGTAACCTATGTGGCGCCGCCACAGCATTGGGCGACGACGTCCCCGTATTCCAATGGCAGAGAAGCGGAGCTCAAACCTCCGACAGTGTGGGTTCGAATCCCACCGGGGACACCGGAACTGTCGTACGGGCGTACGAGACTCGTCCTGTGCACGCACCGGAGATACGCGCCCGAGCCCTCAGGGTCCACCTCGGCGGCGCAACCATCGCCGAGGCCGCCCGGGCCGTCGGTCTTTCCTACCGCACCGTCTGGGAGTGGTGCCGCGAGCGGCCGCAACCGCTGGTTCGAGGCACGGCAGAGCGCTGTTTCCGCTGCCGTCGCGACGACGGATATCCGACAGACCCACCGGCCTACAGCTACCTGTTGGGCCTCTACCTGGGTGACGGGTACCTGGTCACCAGCGCGCGGGTGCCGGTCTTGAGGATCTCCTGCGGCGACGCGTGGCCCGGGTTGATCGACGCCTGCGACTCCGCCATGCGTGCGGTGCTGGCGACCAAGGTCCAGCGCGTTGCACAACAGGGCTGCGTGAGTGTGCAGAGCTACGGCAAACACTGGCCGTGCCTGTTCCCGCAGCACGGTCCCGGCAAGAAGCACGAGCGTCAGATCGCCCTCGCCGATTGGCAGAGGAGGATCGTCACCGCCCACCCCGGGGCCTTCCTGCGGGGTCTGTTCCACTCCGACGGCTGCCGGTTCAGCAATCGGGTGACAGTGCGCGGCAAGGGCTACGTCTACCCGCGCTACATGTTCACCAACGAGTCGGCCGACATCATGAGCCTCTGCCAGTGGGCGTTGGACCTGCTCGGCATCGCCTGGCGGATGAACCGCCGCAACTCCCTCTCCGTGGCGCGCCGGGACGCCGTCGCCGCCCTCGATCGCCACGTCGGCCCGAAGTCCTGACCATGCTGCCCGGTCGGCTCCCACGGGTGGAACGCCACGGGTGTCACCGGGGCTCGTTGGCACCCGTGGCGTTCCACCCCCGTGCGCCACGCCGCCCGTGGCGGGGTGACTCGCGGCAACGGGGCGACCGACTCGCGGCGGCGAGGGCGGGCGACGGCGTTGGCGCAGGTAGCCGAGTTCAGCAGGGGCCGGGCGACGACGTCGGTGCGGGTCAGCCGAGTTCGGCGAGGGCCTGGGCCAGGTCGGCGCGCAGGTCCTCGGGGTCCTCCAGGCCCACGGAGACGCGCAGCAGGCCCCCGCACGGCTTGGCCTCCCCCTCGACGGGCCGGTGGGTCAGCGAGGCCGGGTGCTGGATGAGGGTGTCGACGCCGCCCAGCGACACCGCGTGGGTGATCAGCCGGCAGGCGTTCGCGACGGTGGCCGCGGCGGGGGCGCCGCCGCGTACCTCGAAGGCCAGGAGGCTGCCGGGGCCGCTCATCTGCCGTCCGACGAGCCCGGCGGGGTCACGCAGCGACGGGTGGTGCACCGCCGCGACGGCGGGGTGGGCGGCGAGCCAGGCGGCGAGTTTCTCGGCGCCGGCCTGCTGGGCGCGGACCCGCACCGGCAGGGTCTGGAGGCCGCGGTGCAGCAGGTACGCGCCGAGGGGGTGCAGGACCGCGCCGGTGAGCGCGCGCACCTGGCGCAGTCGGGCGGCCCAGTCGGCGTCGCAGGCGACCGCGCCGGCGAGGACGTCGCCGTGTCCGCCGATGCTCTTGGTGGCGCTGTGCAGCACGAGCGCGGCGCCGTGCCGGGTGGGCTGCTGGAGCACGGGCGTGGCGACGGTGTTGTCGACGAGCAGCGGCACGTCGCCGGCGGCCCGGGCGAGGGCGGCGATGTCGACGAGGTCGAGGGTGGGGTTGGCCGGGGTCTCGGCGATCACCAGGGCGGTGTCGGGCCGGACGGCGGCGGCGACCTCGTCCGCGCGGGCCCAGGTGACGGTGGTGCCGAGCAGTCCGGTGGCGAGCACGTGGTCGGTGCCGCCGTAGAGGGGGCGGACGGCGACGAGGTGCCGCTTTCCGTCCCGGGTGGCGGCGAGCAGGGTGGCCGTGAGGGCGGCCATGCCGCTGGCGAAGGCGACGGCGTCGGTGGTGCCTTCGAGGTCGGCGAGGGCGGTCTCGAAGCGGGCCACGGTGGGGTTCCAGAGGCGCTGGTAGACGGCGCTGCCGCCGGCGGGGAGGGTGCCTCCGGTCGCGAGGGCCTCGTACGCGTCGCCGCCCGCGTCGACGGACGGGAGCGGGTTGGTGGTGGAGAAGTCGATCGGCGGCACGTGGACGCCGAGGGCGGCGAGGTCGTCGCGGCCGGCGTGCACGGCTCTGGTATCCACGGTCGTCATGCGGGAAGGATCGAACATAGCGCCGACCAGGGGCAATAGTTTCGAACATGATTCGGTGATTGCCGTTGAAGATGCGAGTTGATTCGGTGGATGATGCCTCCATGCCCCTTGCGACGAACGATGTGCGGCGGTTCGCCGACCTGGACGACACCGACCGCGCGATCCTGTCGGAGTTGGCCGCCGACGGCCGGCTGCCGAACAACGCCCTCGCCGAGCGGGTCGGCGTGGCCCCCTCGACGTGCCTGACCCGCACCCGCGCCCTGCGGGAGAGCGGGGCGATCCGCGGGTTCCACGCGGAGGTGGACCCGGCGGCGGTCGGGCTGCCGTTGCAGGCGCTGGTGTCGGTGCGGTTGACCGCGCACGAGCGGGCGGCGGTGGACGCGTTCCGGGCCCGGTCGGTGCGCCTGCCCGGCGTGGTGGCGGTGTTCCACGTGGCGGGCGCGGAGGACTACGTGCTGCACGTACGGGCGGCGTCGGCGGACGCGCTGCGGGACTTCGTGCTGGACCACCTGGCCGTGGACCCGGCGGTGCTGCACACCCAGACGAGCCTGATCTTCGAGCAGGCGCGCGGCATGGGCTGAGCGCCGGCAGGCGTGAGCCTGGTTGCGCCGGGGAACAAACCCGAGGCGGGCGGGGTTGGCCAACCGTGTGATCACCGTACCGCTGTCTGTCCTTGATCTTGCCCCCGTCGCGGCCGGCGCCACCGCCGGCGCGGCGCTGCGGCACACCACCGAGCTGGCCCGGCGCACGGAGGAGCTCGGGTACCGCCGGTTCTGGGTGGCGGAGCACCACAACATGCCGGCGATCGCGAGTTCCGCCCCGGCGGTGCTGCTCGCGCACCTGGCGGCGCACACGTCGACGATCCGGCTGGGTTCGGGCGGGGTGATGCTGCCCAACCATGCGCCGCTGGTGGTGGCCGAGCAGTTCGGCACGCTGGAGGCGCTGCACCCGGGCCGCATCGACCTGGGCATCGGCCGCGCCCCGGGCACCGACCAGGTGACCGCGTTGGCGCTGCGCCGGACGATGGAGGGGCTGTCGGCGGAGGGCTTCCCCCGGGAGCTGGCGGACCTGATGAACTACTTCAGCGGCGAGCGGCCGGGGCCGATCACGGCCACCCCGGGCCTCGGCGAGCAGCCGGCGGTCTGGCTGCTCGGCTCCAGCGGGTTCAGCGCCCAGCTGGCCGGGCTGCTGGGCCTGCCGTTCTCCTTCGCGCACCACTTCAGCTCGCAGAACACGCTGCCCGCGCTGGCGCTGTACCGGCAGCACTTCCGGCCGTCGAAGTGGCTCGACGAGCCGTACGCGATGGTGGCCGTCAACGCGGTCTGCGCCGACACCGACGAGCGGGCGGAGTGGCTGGCGGGGCCGGCTGCGCTGTCGTTCCTGCGGTTGCGCTCGGGTCGGCCGGAGCCCCTGTCGACGCCGGACGAGGCGGCGGCGTACCCGTACACGGAGACCGAGCGCGAGTTCGTCCGGCAGCGCCGCGACGGGCAGGCGACGGGCTCGCCCGAGACCGTACGGCGGCAGCTCGGCGAGTTGCTGGCGCGTACGGGCGCGGACGAGTTGATGCTGACCACGCTGGTGTACGACGTGGCCGACCGGGTGCGCTCGTACGAGTTGATCGCCGAGCAGGTGGCCGGTGGCCTGCGCCGCGAGCGCTGAAACACGATCTTCACGTCGGCGTCACCGGGGCGACGCGTGGCCCGCCTAGTTTTGTCCTCGGTGGTGGTACGGCATTCCCGGTCGGGACGGGTCGGGGATGCCGCGGTGTGGGGCACCGGGCCGGAGCTGTGCGGATTCCGCGGCTGCGGCCCGGTGCCTGTTTTCACCCAACGGCCCGGTGCCTGTCTTCACCGGAGCAGCAGCACCGGTCGGCCGGTCCCGGGTCAGCGCAGGTGGATGTTGGGCGTCGGCGGGGCGGCCATGCCGTCGCCGAGGAAGAACCCGGGGTGCGGGGGCTGGTTGTAGGCGGTGTTCTGCCAGGCGACCGCGACCCGGTACTGCGGGTCGTGCATGAGGGTGTGGATCCTGGTGCCGGTGGGCGTGGGCGTGCTGTAGATCCGCAGGGCGCGGCTGTCGCTGGTGCGCCAGACGACCTCCTCCCGCCAGTCGCCGAACAGGTCGGCGGAGAGCGCCGGGGTCGACTTGGTGCCGTTGTTCGCCGCCACGTCGCTGCCGGTCAGCAGGCGGGTGTCGCCGCCGGTGCCGTACTTGTCGACGCGGGTGGCGTCGAGCAGTTCCCGGACGGGGTCGCCGTCCCACCAGACGAGGAAGTTCGCCGAGGACGGCCTGCGCCCGACGACGGCTCCGGTGCTGCTGTAGAGGTCCGTCATGTGGGTGCCGGCGCCCCAGAACTCGGCACCGGGACTGCCGGCGTGGACGTCGGCGGCGACGGCCCGGCCGGGGCCCTCGGCGCCCCCGTTGTTCGGCCGCTGCCAGAGAACCTGCCCGGTGCGGGCGTCGTGCAGGTCGGCCGCCGGCTGGTTGCCGGACTCGTGGATCGTGAAGACCTCCAGGCCGGTCCGGCCGGGGACGAGGTCGCCGACGTGCAGGGCGTCGCCGTGGCCGAACCCGGTGGCGTACATCAGGCGGCCGTCGTCGTTGATGGTGGCGGAGCCGTACACGATCTCCTGCCGGCCGTCGGCGTCGACGTCGGCGACGGAGAGGTTGTGGTTGCCCTGGCCGGCGGCGGCGCCGTTGCCGGAGGTGTTGGAGTCGAAGGTCCACCGCTTGCGCAGGGTGCCGTCGCGGAAGTCCCAGGCCGCCACGACCGCCCGTGTGTAGTAGCCGCGGGCCATCACCAGGGAGGGGCGCTGCCCGTCGAGGTAGGCGGTGGCGGCGAGGAAGCGGTCCACCCGGTTGCCGTAGCTGTCGCCCCAGGAGGAGACCGTGCCGCGCGGCGGGTCGTAGTCGACGGTGGAGAGGATCGCGCCGGTACGACCGTCGAACATGGTCAGGTACTCGGGGCCGGCGAGGACGTACCCGCTGGAGTTGCGGTGGTCGGCGGTGGCGGAGCCGATGACCTGGCCGCTGCCGGAGCGGGTGCCGTCGGCGGTCTTCATGGCCACCTCGGCGCGGCCGTCGCCGTCGTAGTCGTACACCTGGAACTGGGTGTAGTGGGCCCCGGCGCGGATGTTGCGGCCCAGGTCGATCCGCCACAACCGGGTGCCGGTGAGGGTGTACGCGTCGACGTACACGTTGCCGGTGTAGCCGGACTGGGAGTTGTCCTTGGCGTTCGACGGCTCCCACTTCACCACGAACTCGTAGTCGCCGTCGCCGTCGAGGTCGCCCACGGAGGCGTCGTTGGCGGAGTACGTGTAGCTCTCGCCGCTGGGCGTGCTCGCGCCGGGCGGCACCTGCAACGGCACGTCGAGGTGGCCGGCGGGGAACTGGAGCGCGACCGGGGACGCCGCCTGCTCGACGCCGCCGACCACGGCGCGCACGGTGTAGGTGGCGTCCGCCGCCGCGCCGCTGTCGAGGTGGTTGGTGGCGCCGGTGATCGGGCTGGCGTTGACCCTGGTCGCGCCGCGGTAGAGGTTGAAGGCGACCCCGGCGGTCTCGGTGCCGAGCAGCCGCCAGGAGACCAGGTTGCCGGAGCCGGAGCGGACGCTGACCAGCCCCCGGTCGAGGTCCTCCATCTGCACCGCCCCGGGCGGGGGCGTCGTGGGCGGCGGCGTCGTGGGCGGCGGCGTGGGCGGCGGCGGCGTGGTGGGCGCGGGGGTGCTCGGCGGCGGGGTGCTCGGGCCGCCGGTGCAGGCGGTGCCGTTGAGGGCGAAGCCGGTCGGCGACGGGTTGCTGCCGCTCCACGAGCCGTTGAAGCCGAAGGCGGTGCTCGCGCCGGTGGCGATCACCGCGTTGTGGTCGACGTTGCGGGCGGTCACCTGGGCGCCGGACTGGGTGATGACGGCGTTCCACGCCTGGGTGACCTGCTGGCCGGCGGTGTGCGACCAGGTGAGCGTCCAGCCGTTCACCGGGTCACCCAGGTTGGTCACGGTGACGTCGGCGCCGAAGCCGCCGGGCCACTGGTTGGTGATCCGATGCTCGACGCGGCAACCGGCGGCGGCCGCCGCGGCGGTGAGGGTGGGCAGCGTACCGGCGACGAGTGCGGCCGCGGCGCCCGCGGCGAGCAGCGCGACGCGGCGGGGAGTGACGGGCATGGGGGTGTCCTCCGGGGAGGTCGGGCGCGCGACGACCGTCACCGTCGGCCTGCCCGGGCCGGCGGGAGGACACGCCGCGCTCGCGGCGGTGGTCCGAGGCCGTCGATCCGGCATCGGTGTCGACGCCGCCGGTCCGGTGCCGGCACCCCGACGCCGGTACTGCCGCGTCGGCAGTGGCGTCGGTCTTCCGGCGGGACGGCGGCGAGGGTGGCTCCGCGCACCTGTGATGCTAGGGCAAGCGCTTTCTGGGGACAATCCGTCCTCCCCGCGGCCCTGCACCCCTGCCTCGGGTGTCCCCCGTGCCGGGGCTGGCCAGGCACTTCCCTTGCCCCGGGCCCGGATTCTTGATCCACTCAGGGCGTGGCTGAGCACATGACCCCGGACGAGTTCCGCCGCGCCGGGTACGCCGTGGTGGACTGGATCGCCGACTACTGGACGACGCTGGAGCGACGGCCGGTGACCTCGCAGGACCCGCCCGGGACGGTGGCCGCCCGGCTGCCGGCCGGCCCGCCGGAGCACGGCGAACCGGTGGAAGCCGTCCTCGCCGACCTGGACACCCTGATCACCCCCGGGCTGACCCACTGGCAGCACCCGGGCTTCTTCGGCTACTTCCCGGCCAACACCTCGGGGCCCAGCGTGCTCGGCGACCTCGTCAGCTCCGGGCTGGGCGTACAGGGGATGCTCTGGGCCACCGGCCCGGCGTGCACCGAGCTGGAGACGGTGCTGCTGGACTGGCTCGCCGACCTGCTGGACCTGCCGAAGCGGTTCCGCTCCGGCTCCGGGGGCGGCGGGGTGATCCAGGACTCGGCGTCGTCGGCCACGCTGGTGGCGACCCTGGTCGCGCTGCACCGGGCCGGCGGCGGCCGGTGGCGCGAGGTCGGCGTCGACCGCCGGTACCGCGCCTACGCCTCGACCCAGGGCCATTCGTCCATCGAGAAGGCCGCCCGGATCGCCGGGCTGGGCGCCGACGGCGTACGGCCGGTCGAGGTCGATCCGCAGACGCAGGCGATGTCCCCGGCGGCGCTGCGCGCGGCGATCGAGGCGGACGTGGCCGCCGGAGTCGTACCGGCGATCGTGGTGGCCACCGTCGGCACCACCTCCACGACCGCCATCGACCCGCTGCCGGAGATCGGCGCGATCTGCGCCGAGTACGGGATCTTCCTGCACGTCGACGCCGCGTACGCGGGGGCGGCGGCGGTCTGCCCCGAGCTGCGGTTCGGCCACGCCGGCCTCGAGTACGCCGACTCGTACTGCTTCGACCCGCACAAGTGGCTGCTGACCGGCTTCGACTGCGACGCGTTCTGGGTGGCCGACTCGGCGGAGCTGATCGAGGCGCTGAGCGTACTGCCGGAGTATCTGCGCAACGCCGCCACCGAATCCGGCGCGGTGATCGACTACCGGGACTGGCAGGTGCCGCTGGGCCGCCGGTTCCGGGCGTTGAAGCTCTGGTTCGTGCTGCGCTGGTACGGCGTCGAGGGGCTGCGGGCGCACATCCGCTCCGGCGTGGCGCTCGCCGCCCGGTTCGCCGACCGGGTACGCGCCGACGACCGGTTCGCGCTGGTGGGGGCGCACCCGTACTCGCTGGTGTGCTTCCGGTTGGAGGCGGACGACGACGTCAACGCGGAACTGCTGGCCCGGGTGAACGCCACGGGCCGGGTGCATCTGACGCACACCCGGGTCAACGGCCGGTACACGCTGCGGCTGGCGGTCGGCTCCCCGCAGACCACCGAGGTCCACGTCGACGAGGCGTGGACCCTGCTCACCGACGCCGCGACCGCCCTGCTCCCCCGCTGACGGCCCCGCCGGGGGCGGAACGTCAGCGGCTGCCAGCGCCTCCTGAGGTAACGGCCGCCGGGGTCGGGAGACGGTCGTCGGCCGGGGCACCCGGCGCGGAAACGGCCACCGAGCCCGGCACCCCGTTTACCTCCGTGGAAACGACCGCCGCGACCGGCGACCCGTCGACCTCCACCACACCCGGTGCGGAGACGGCCGTCGAGGTCCGGGGGCCGGCTGCGAGGGCGGTCGCGGCGATCTCACGCTGACGGCGGGTGCGGAGCAGTGCCCGGACGGCCAGCGCGAGCGCGGCGGCCCAGGCGACGGCCAGCAGGGCGTAGACAGCCGGCCGGGCCGGGCCGCCCAGGTCGGCCGAGCGCATCAGCGTACGGGCGTTGGTCAGCACGATCACGCCGCCGATCGTCGCGCCGAGCAGCTGGGCGGGAACGATACGCACGAGCCAGGCGGCGATCGGTGCGGCGATCAGGCCGCCGACGAGCAGCGCGGCCACCATGGGCAGCAGGAAGCCCTCGGAGCCGAGGCCGATCAGGAAGCCGAGGCTGGCCGCGCCGGCGACCACGAATTCGGAGGTGTCCACCGATCCGATCACCTTGCGCGGCTCCATCCGCCCGCTGACCAGCAGGGCCGGCGTGGCGACCGGGCCCCACCCGCCGCCGCCGGTGGCGTCGACGAAGCCGGCGACCAGGCCGAGCGGGCCGAGGAAGCGGCTGCGCAGCCGGCCGCCGCGCCGGTCGGTACGCAGCGGCCGGGAGAAGCGCACCAGCAGGTACGCGCCGAGGGTGAACAGGATGCCGGCCATCCACGGGGCGGCCGACTCGGTGGAGATCGCGCTGAGGAAGGTCGCACCGGCGAACGCACCCACGGCTCCGGGGAGCGCGATCCGGGAGACGACCCGCCAGTCGACATTGCCGAACCGCCAGTGCGACACCCCGGCGGCGAGCGTGGTGCCGATCTCGGCCAGGTGCACGGACGCCGAGGCGGCGGCCGGCGCGACCCCGACGAGCAGCAGCAACGTCGAGGAGGTCAGCCCGTACGCCATGCCGAGCGCGCCGTCGACGAGTTGCGCGGCGAGCCCGACCAGCGCGAGGACCAGCAGCTTGCGCACGAGCGCCCCCTGACTTTTCGGCATCTCCTATCGACTTGGTCGACAATGCGGCACGAGGCAGGCCCCGGTCAAGCAGCCAACCGGTCAGTGAGACGACAGGACTCCTCCGACCGCCGCCACCCGGCAGCGCAGCCAGGCCCCGCCGGAGCCGACCGGGCGGTGACCGACGTCGGGCTTGACCAAGGGCGGTACCGGGGCGCGGCTCAGATCAGTCGCGAACCGGTACAGGTCAGGTCCAGGCGCGCGGGTCGGCGGCCAGCTCGACGACCCGACCCGGGAGCGTGCCGGCGGCGACGTCGGCGACGGTGACCAGTTCCAGGATCTCGCGCTCGCTGGCCCGCAGCGCGATCCAGACCTCCTGGAGGGCCCGGGCGGCCCCGTGGTAGCCGAGTTCCTCGGGCCGCTGCCCGCGTACGTGGGCGAGTGGACCGTCGATCACCCGGATCACCTCGGCCAGCGAGATCTCCCCGGCCGGCCGGGCCAGCCAGTAGCCGCCCTCCGGGCCGCGCTGGGCCTGCACGATGCCGCCCCGGCGCAGTTGCAGCAGGATGCTCTCCAGGAACTTCGGCGGGATCTCCTGGGCACGAGCGATCTGGTCGGCGGTCACGGGCCGGCTTCGCCCGGGCCCGGAGTCGCCGGTCACCGAGGCGAGCTCGGCGACCGCGCGGAGGGCGTAGTCGACCCGGGCGGAGAGACGCATACGGCAAGGTTAGACGCCGGGCCACCCCACCCGGACGATCACCCCTCGACCGATCGGCCAGCGGCGATGCGTCGGCGACCTGGGATGGCACACCGCCGGAGCGGGCGGCGTTGAGCGCCTGACGGACCGCGAGGCCGGCGGTGACGCCGTGACGGCCCCGGCGGTCAGTCGCCGACGCGGCGCAGCAGCCCCTCCTGCACGACGCTGGCGATGTGCCGGCCGTCGGTGGTGAACATCCGACCGGTGGCGAGCCCGCGCGCGCCGGAGGCCGACGGGCTCCAGCAGTCGTAGAGGAACCAGTCGTCGGCGCGGAACGGCCGGTGGAACCACAGCGCGTGGTCGAGGCTGGCCCCGACCACCCCGCCCGGGCCCCAGACCTCACCGTGCATCGAGAGCACCGAGTCGAGCAGCGTCAGGTCGGAGGCGTACGCCAGCGCGCAGGCGTGCAGCAGCGGATCGTCGGGCAGCTTGCCGTCGAAGCGCATCCAGACCCGCTGGTGCGGCTCGGCGGGGCGGTCGCCGGGGCGCACCCAGCCGGGCTCGCCGACGTAGCGGACGTCGATCGGGCGCGGGATCTGCGCCCAGATGCCGAGCCGCTCGGGGTAGCGGGCGAGCCGCTCGGCCATCGTCGGGACCTCGTCCGGCCCCGGCACGTCGGGCGGGTTGGGGGCCTGGTGGTCCAGGCCCTCCTCCGTCCGCTGGAACGACGCCGACATGAAGAAGATCGGCTTGTCGTGCTGGAGCGCCACCGAGCGGCGTACCGAGAACGAGCGGCCGTCGCGGACGTTCTCCACCTCGTACACGATCGGCTCGGCGGGGTCGCCCGGGCGGACGAAGTAGCCGTGCAGGGAGTGCACGAAGCGGGCCGGGTCGACGGTGCGTCCGGCGGCCACCAGCGCCTGGCCCGCGACCTGGCCGCCGTACACCCGCTGGGGACCGACCGGGGGGCTCATCCCCCGGAAGGTCATCCCGCCGGTGTGCTCCAGGTCGAGCACCTCCAGGAGCTGGTCGACCGCCGCCTGGCCGACCGCGACGCCCGCGCCGCTCACTGCAAGGCCCGCGCCGACGCGGCGTCGACCAACGACCCGAGCTGGTGTACGCGCAGCGTGTTGGTCGAGCCCGGGGTGCCGGGCGGGCTGCCGGCGACGATCACCACGTAGTCGCCGGGATTGGCCCGGTCGAGCCCGAGCAGCGCCTGGTCGACCTGGCGGAACATGTCGTCGGTGTGCTCGACGAACGGCATCAGGAACGTCTCCACGCCCCAGGAGAGGGCGAGCTGGTTGCGCACCTCGGGCACGGGAGTGAAGGCGAGCAGCGGCAGGTCGCAGTGCAGCCGAGACAGCCGCCGCACGGTGTCGCCGGTCTGCGAGAAGGCGACGAGTGCCTTCGCGCCGATGGCCCGGGAGATCGAGGACGCGGCGACGGTGAGCGCGCCACCGTGCGTACGCGGGTCGTGTTGCAGGCGCGGCACGCCGATCGAGCCGGACTCGGTGGTGGTGACGATCTTCGCCATGGTGCTGACCGTGAGCACCGGATACTTGCCGACGCTGGTCTCGCCCGAGAGCATCACCGCGTCCGCGCCGTCGAGCACGGCGTTGGCCACGTCGGAGGCCTCGGCGCGGGTCGGCCGGGAGTTTTCGATCATCGAGTCGAGCATCTGGGTGGCCACGATGACCGGCTTGGCGTTCTCCCGGCAGAGCTGCACGGCGCGCTTCTGCACCAGCGGCACCTGGTCCAGCGGCAGTTCCACGCCGAGGTCGCCGCGGGCGACCATGATGCCGTCGAAGGCCAGCACGATCTGCTCCAGGCAGTCGACGGCCTCGGGCTTCTCCACCTTGGCCAGCACCGGCCGGTGCACGCCCTCCTCGGCCATGATGCCGTGCACCAGCTTGATGTCGTCCGCGGAGCGGACGAAGGAGAGCGCGATCAGGTCCACGCCGAGGCCGAGCGCGAAACGCAGGTCCTCGGCGTCCTTCTCGGACATCGCCGGCACGCTGACCGCCACGTTCGGCAGCGAGACGCCCTTGTTGTTGGAGACCGGGCCGCCCTCGGTGACGAGGCAGCGGATGTCGTTGCCGGTGACGTCGGTGACCTCGACGGCGACCCGCCCGTCGTCGATCAGCAGCCGGTCGCCGGGCTTGACCTCCTGCGGAAGCTTGCGGTAGGTGCAGGACACCCGCTCCTTGGTGCCGAGGACGTCGTCGCCGGTGATGACGACGGAGTCGCCCGTGCGCCACTCGTGCGGGCCGTCGGCGAACCGGCCGAGCCGGATCTTCGGGCCCTGCAGGTCGGCGAGCACGGCCACCGGCCGGCCGGCGGCCTCCGCCGCCTCGCGGACCAGCCGGTACACCGCCTCGTGATCCTCGTGGCTGCCGTGGCTGAAGTTGAGCCTCGCCACGTTCATGCCGGCCTCGACGAGGCCCCGGATGCGCTCCGGAGACGAGGTCGCAGGGCCAAGAGTGCAGACGATCTTCGCGCGGCGTGTCACGCCCATCAGGCTAGTCTCTCCTCCGGGTCTGGCTGTGGGCCGACCCCTTGCGGACTGCGGAAATTGTCCAACGACGCGCGGCATGGGCGCAGCCGGCGGGCGGAACCCACGCCGGAACGTCGAGGCGGCGGGCATCGGCGACCGCGCGCCGGAATCGTACGCCCCCGGCGCCACCGGACATCCGGGCGCTCCCCGCCCTTCCGCCCGACCCCGGCACCGCCCCCCGCCGGACACCCGCACCGCCCCCGCGAGGCACCCGCACCGCCTGCGCCGCGCGCATTGCGGGGGCTCGTGGCGCGACCCACGAGAGCCCCACTTCCTGCGCCGGCGACGCGAGCGGGATGATCAGGACGCCATGGACCTTACCCGGCGGTTTCAGGGTCCATGGCGTCCTGATCACTGTCGAGTCGGGTGTTCCCGAGTGGGCACGGTGCCTCGTGGCCAGCGGCGGCGCACCGCCGCGCAGGCGGCCTGCGGCGGAGCTGTCCGGTTCGGGGGCGCGACCGCGCGCGCCGGGGGCGGCCGGCCTGTCGTACCGGTCGGTGGGCGGTTCAGCTCTGCGTCTTGATCAGCGGAAAGTCCAGCGAGCCCTCGGGGCAGAGGAAGGTCATCACGTCCACCCGGTAGAGCCCCGCCTGCACGGCCGGGTCGGCCTCCATCACGCTGCGTACGTCGTCGACCGAGCCGGTGCGGGCGAGACCGAAACCGATCGGCGGGTCCGGCTCGCGGGCCGGGCCGTCCACCGAGCCGGCGACCAGGATGATGCCGCGCCGTTGCAGGGCCTGCATGTGCGCGAGGTGCTCGGCCTGCAACCGTTGCACCGTCTCCGCCGGCAGCGCCCGCCCGGCCGCGCCGGGATACAGCACGATGCACTCGTACGTGTCGAGCGCGAAGTCGACCTGCGGCACTCCCGTCATGGCGTTCCCTCCCGCGCCGCACACGGCGACATGCGCTCGTTCGACCAACGGGTGGGCTCCCGTGGTCGACGTCCAGCCGGCACGGCCAGCGTCGCACGGGCAGCCGGCCGGCACGGCTGCTCCGGGCAACTTCGTCCGCCCCCCCGGCCCGGCTGCGGCCCGGTCGCGCCGTTTGCGCAGGTTCACCCCGGGAACCGCCGCCGCACGACAGCGGCGCGAGTTCCACCAACTGCGACGTCGCGAGAACAACGAGACGGACTCCACCTACCCACCGCTGAGATGCACGTCAGCGGGAGCGATCTCATGCCGCCCGCCCCCGTCGCGCACTCGCCACTCAGGTGGGTCGCTGTCCCACCCCCGTCCTACGCTGCCGCCGTGGGTACGAGCTATCAGACGATCCTGGCCTCGGGCGGGCTGACGGAAATCCGCAGGGTGCTGACCGACGTCGGCACCGAGGCGTACGTGACGCAGGTCGGCGAGCGCCGGTGGGCCGTCGTCCCGCGCGAGGAGGAGGACAGCGGCTACGCCGAGGTCGACGATCTGGCGCAGCTGATCACCCTGCTCACGCGCGAGCCGGCGGTCACCTTCAACGTCTTCGACTCCGACGTCATGGCGGCCACCCTGCACGTCGACGGCCACGAGGCGCACCGCTACCTCTCCGACCGGGGCTGGGTGACGGAGTTCTGGGACGACGACGACAACGAGGTCCTCGCCGGCTTCGACGGCACGCTCTACCCGCTGGACGCCCCGCCGCCGCCCGGCCCGAGCGGGGACGACCCGGCCGTGTTCGCGCCGCTGGGGGTCGGCAGGGTCGATGTCGCCGCGCTCGGCGCGGCCCTGCGCGGGGAGGTGCCGCTCGACGACGCGCCCCGGCTGTTCGCCGAGTGCCAGCACCGGGCGATCCTCGACGCGCTGGGGCTGGACCCGTGCCCGCTGACCCGGCCCTTCCGGCACACCCACCTCGACCACGTGCCGGCCCCGGTGCACGTGCGGCCCGGGGGTGACCACCGGCAGGGGTGACGCGGCCCGGGAGTCTCGACCGGGGCGACCGCCGGCAGGGGTGACCCTGGTCTCGATCGGGCGGGATGATGGTGCGGGCGACGATCGGCGGGAAAGCCCAGTGGTGGCTGGACCAGCCGCGAACACCGACGGACAGGATGGGGAATCCACGCATGACGAGCGACGCCGGCAGGCAGCCCGCGAAGGCCTCGGGGACGTACCGGATCGGGGGTGACCTCCAGGTCGACCGGCTCGGCTACGGGGCGATGCAGCTCACCGGCCCCGGTGTTTGGGGCGACCCGAAGGACCCGGCCGAGGCCGTACGGGTGCTGCGCCGGGCCTACGAGCTGGGCGTGACGTTCATCGACACGGCCGACTCCTACGGGCCCTTCGTCAGCGAGCTGCTGATCCGGGAGGCGCTGCACCCGTACGCCGACGACCTGGTCATCGCGACCAAGGCCGGCCTGACCCGCTCCGGCCCGGACGACTGGCGGCCGGTGGGGCGCCCGGAGTATCTGCGCCAGCAGTGCGAGCTGAGCCTGCGGCACCTCGGCCTGGACTGCATCCCGCTCTACCAGCTGCACCGGATCGACCGGCGGGTGCCGCTCGCCGACCAGCTCGGGGAGCTGGCGCGGCTCAGGCAGGAGGGCAAGATCCGGCACGTCGGCCTGTCCGAGGTGACCGTCGAGCAGATCGAGGAGGCCCGGAGCATCGTCCCGATCGTCTCGGTGCAGAACCTCTACAACCTGGCGGACCGCGGTGCGGAGGCCGTCCTGGAGCACTGCGAGCGCAACGACCTCGCGTTCATCCCCTGGTTCCCGATCGCCACCGGCAACCTGGCCCGGCCGGGTGGCCCGCTGGACGCGATCAGCACCGAGCACGGCGCGACGCCGGCCCAGCTCGCCCTCGCCTGGCTGCTGCGCCGGTCGCCGGTGATGCTGCCGATCCCGGGCACGTCGTCGGTGGCGCACCTGGAGGAGAACGTGGCCGCCGCCGAGGTGCGGCTCACCGACGACGAGTACGCGGCCCTGGCCAGGGCCGCCTGACGCGGTGCGGGGACGGGCGGCGTCGGGCCGCCCGTCCCGTGCGCTACACGGCGAGGCAGTCGGGGTTGATCGCCTCCCCGCGCAGCGCCTGCCGCACGACCGTGTACGTGGTGCCGTCCAGCACGAGACCGAGGTGACCGACCACGCGCAGCGGGCACGCGGACTGGATCAGCACGTTGGCGGCGCCGTCGGCCAGCGTGGCGTTGTCGACGGGGCGGACCAGTTCGTCCTGCCACGACCGGACGGTGGTCCAGCGCACCGCCCCGGGGGTGTCGTCGCCGGCGTTGAGCTCGGTGAGGAAGTCCGAGCCGATGGACATCTGCTGGCAGGCGACGACTCCGATGCAGTTGTTGAGCCCGACGACGTTCAGGATGTTGGCCAGGTAGGTGCCCTGCTGGGGGCTGCCGAGGCTGACGTAGCGCCCGACGGTGTCCGTGCCGCCGAGGAACTTGATGTACCAGCGGGAGACCAGCCCACCCTCGGAGTGGCCGACGACGTCCACCCGGGACGCCCCGGTGGCCGCCCGGATCCGGTCCACGAAGCCGGAGAAGTCGCGGGCGGAGTCGCGGATGTCGCCGAAGCCGAGCCCCGGCAGTTGGTAGATGAAGACCTGGTGACCGTCGGCGCGTAGCCGCGCGGCGATCGGCTCGTACGCGATGGAGATGCCGGTCAGGCCTCCGACGACGATGACGGGATTGCCGGCGTTGGCGGTGTTCGTGGTGGCGGCGGCCGTGGCGGCGCGGTCGGGGGCGGCCGTGGCGGCGCTGGCCGGCACGAGCAGCGCGGCGAGGGCGGCGGCAGCAGCGGTGACGACGATCTTTCGGAGCAGCATGGCTGCACCTCCGGCGGGAGGTACCCCGGGGGGCCCGGGGACGGCGGGTGGGGGCCGATCGATCGTGCGACGATGATGCCGAGAGATATTTATATTCGTCAATAGCAAGTTACGAGACGGTAACCACTTGTCGCGCCGAGGGCACAAACCGGCAATCCGGCGGCCACCGTCCACCAGGGACGGTGCCCCACGTCGGCCCCGGCGCGGTGGCATGCTGTGACCCGTGCGCCCGACACCGCCCCGCGAAGAGCCGCTGCGGGTGATGCCGTGGTGGCTGGTGCTCGTCGGCCTACTGGTCGCCGCGCTGCTCGGCTGGCTGGTCCTCGACTGGCTGCTCGGCGAGGCCGACCGCGCCGCCCAGCCCGACACCCGCGCGACACTGCGCATCGACGCCATCCGCACCGGCCTGACCGTGGTCGCCGGCACCGGCGGCGGGCTCGCGCTGCTGCTCGCCGCCCGGCGACAGTGGATCGGCGAGCGCGCCCAACGGCACCAGGAGGCCGTCGCCGCGCAGGACCAGGCGCACCGGGAACGGGTGCAGGCGCACGCGGAGGCGGTCGCCGAGGCCGGTCAGCGCCACCAGGAGCGGCAGGCCGAGGCGGCCGAGCACGACGCCGCCGAGCGCCGGCTGACCGAGCTGTACACCGGCGCGGTCGAACTGCTCGGCAACGACAACGCCGCCGTACGCCTCGGTGGTCTGCACGCCCTGGAGCGGCTCGGGCAGGACAATCCGGCGCAGCGCGAGACGATCGTGGCGGTGCTCTGCGCGTACCTGCGGATGCCGCCGCCCGAGGACGACGCGCGCGAGGCGGAGGTGCGCCGTACGGCGCAGCGGGTCCTGACGCGGCACCTGCGCGCGGACGACGACGCCTTCTGGCCCGGGGTCAGGCTCGACCTGACCGGCGCCCGGCTCGACGGGTTCGACGCGGCCGGCTGCACGCTGGACGACGCGGACCTCACCGGCGCGGTCTGTACCGGCACCACCAGCCTGACCGGCGCGACCGTGCACGGGCGGCTGCGGCTGGGCGCGAGCTTCGCCGACCTCGTCTGCGACGAGCTGCGCGGCGACGCCGAGATCGTCCTCGACCACGCCGACGTCACCGGCCGGGTCAGCTTCGAGGGGGCCGAGCTGGCGGGCGGCATGTCGTGCCGGCGGGCCACCCTCGCCCGGGCCTCGTTCCGGGGTGCCACGTTCCACCGGACGGCGAGCTTCGACGCGACCCGCTTCTCCGACAGCGCGACCTTCCGCGACGCGGTCTTCCTGAGCGGGGTCTCGATGGACCATGCCACGTTCACGGGCTACGCCGGGTTCCGGCAGGCCCGCTTCGCGGACATGGCCCTGTTCCGGTGGACCGAGTTCGGCGACCAGACCTGGTTCGAGTGGACCCACTTCGAGGGCGTGGCGAACTTCGGCCGGGCCCGTTTCCTCGGCCCGGTCACCTTCGACGGGGCGACATTCGCCCGGCCGCCCCTGGTCGACCAGGCGCGGGCGACCGCCGCCGCCACGCACGTCTGGCCCAGGGGCACCGCCGTCGGCCGGCTCGACGACGACTGGCTGCTGCTCGCCGACGGCTGACGCGCGGTCGTCGCACGGGTCAGGTGGCGGACCTGGTCATCAGGCGTCCCATGAGGGTCTTTGCCCACGGGTGGTATCGCGTGTTCTGGAACGCCGCCACGATCCAGTCGTCTCCGTCGCGACGCAGGACCGCCGTGTTCGTCGAGAGGCGCTTTCTCGACGGGGTGCTCCGGCCCCGCTGCCAGCGCATGATGATGCCGCCGCGCTGCACCACGATCGCCGTCGCGGGGTCGGGGAAGCGGATCGCGCGCTCCACGACGGCGAGCCGGGAGCCGCGCATGATGCCGCCGAACAGAGGCTGGTGACCTGCGGCGATCTCCTCCCGGCCGGTCATCACGGTGCCGTCGAACGCCACGTAGGTCGCCTCCGGCGCGTGCAGGCTGGCGTACGCGTCGGCGTCGCCGGCCTGCCAGCAGGCCTCAAGCCTGGTCAAGGTGTCCAGGACACCGGCGTGTGCGGTGGTGGTCATCGCGGCCCTCCTGATTTACTTAGCTGGATCGTAGTAATTACTACGCTGAATCTAAGTATTGGCGGGCGGAGTGTCAACCAAGAGTGAGCACGTCGGACGAAACCTGGGCCGCGACCTCAGCGGCGCGGTCGTGCTGTTCCACCAGGCCGTCGCGGCGCGCCTGGGGCTGTCGGCGGGCGACCTGAAGACGCTTGAGCTGATCACGACCGACGGGCCGTTCAGCGCGAGCGAGCTGGCCCGGCGCACCGGGCTGACCGCCGCGGGGATCACCAGCGTCGTCGCGCGGCTCGCGGCCGGCGGCTATGTCGTACGGGAGACCGACCCCGGCGACCGGCGGCGGGCGATCATCCGCGCCGCCGACGCCGAGCGTCCCGAGCTGGCCGACGCGTTCGCCGGGCTCGGCCAGGCACTCGGCGGCGTCATCGCCGAATACGACCCGGCCGAACAGGCGGCGATCGTGAGCTACCTGCGCCGCACGATCGACATCCTGCGCGAGCAGACGATCCGGCTCGGCTCCGAGTCCGACTGACCCGTCGACGCCCCACCGGACCCCGCCGGACCGGATACGCTGCTGTGATGGCGGAGACCATTGAGGACAGCCCGGTCGAGTGGGTGGCCAGCCACGTGCGCCGCTACCTGGAGACCGACGGCGCCGACGGCGGGAAGTACCACGGCTACGACGCCCTGCTGATCACCACGCGGGGGCGCCGCTCGGGCACGCTGCGGCGCACCGCGCTCCTGTACGGCCGCGACGGGGACCGGTACCTGCTGGTGGCGTCGAACGGCGGCGCGGCGCGGCACCCGAACTGGTACCTGAACCTGTGCGCCGACCCGCAGGTGGAGGTGCAGGTCGGGGCCGAGAAGTTCCGGGGCACGGCGCGTACCGCGAGCGCCGAGGAGCGGCCCCGGCTGTGGCAGGCGATGACCGAGGTCTTCCCGACCTACGCCCGCTACCAGGGGGAGACCGACCGGGAGATCCCCGTCGTCATCGTCGAGCGCGCCTGACCGCCCGGCCGGCAGCTACGGCGAAGGCCCCTTGCCCACGCGCACGAGCCGGGTGCCCGCTTGCCGCGCCCACGCGGTCGCGCAGGAACGCATCCTCGCCTCTCAGGGGAATGGGGTCATGGTGCCAACAGGTGACTACGACAGCTTCGCGAACGCCTATTCGGCGGAGAACGAGTCCAACCTCTTCAACGCGTACTACGAGCGACCTGAGATGCTCCGGCTCGCCGGCGACGTACGGGGTCGCCGGATCCTCGACGCGGGGTGCGGTTCCGGCCCGTTGTCAGCTGAGCTACGCGCCAGGGGAGCCGTGGTCACCGGCTTCGACGTGAGTGCGGCCATGGTCGGCCTGGCCCGCCAGAGGCTGGGTGAGGACGCCGACCTGCGCGTGGCGGACCTGGGCGCGCCACTGCCGTTCGCAGACGCCGAGTTCGATGACGTCGTCGCGTCCCTGGTCCTGCACTACCTGGAGGACTGGTCCGGTCCCCTCGCCGAGCTGCGTCGCGTGCTGAAGCCAGGCGGTCGCCTGATCATCTCGGTCATCCATCCCACCGTCTATGCGATCGCGTACCCCAAGGCCGACTACTTCGCGCTGACGAAGTACTCCGAGGACTACGTCATGGACGGCCGGACCGTGTGGCTGACCTACTGGCACCGGCCGCTGCACGCCATCGCAGATGCTTTCGCCGCCGCCGGGTTCCGCATCACGACGATCAGCGAGCCGCCCCCTTCACCGGACACTCCCGCCGAGCTGCTTCCACCCGACATGAACTCCGGGTCCTTCATCTGTTTCCTCTTCTTCGTCCTCGAATCCGCCCAGGATCCGTCCTGTCGATCATGAAAGCCAGCTGACGGCGGCGACGAGGACGGTGCGGGCCGTCGTTCGCCACGACGCACTACCAGCACATCGCCCAAGAGCAACCACTACACGATCGGCAGGACACGCCCCAGGCGAGCGAGCTGGCCGTCAGGCGCGGTCGGTGAGCCGGGCGACGAAGGCCCGCCAGGCGGTCGGCGTGAAGACCAGCGCGGGACCGGCCGGGTCCTTCGAATCCCGTACGCCGACGACGCCGAGCAGATTGTCGGCCACCTCCACGCAGTCACCACCGTTGGAGCTGCTACGGGTGCTCTTGCGCCAGACGGCGCCGGTCAGGTCAGCCATGATCTAGCCTCAAGAAAGTCGATGGTCTGGCGACGCGGAAGTGCTACCGAACGCAGCGTATCCCAGATGGACCAAAGGTCGCCGGTATCGTTCGTCAACCTGCCAGCCGCCTGGTCATCGAGGTATGCGACGTCGCCGTCCTCTGTGGTCGCGATGACGAACGGTCCCGCCTGTCCCGCATGCAGGCCGGCGTCCAGCGGCAGCACGTGCAGGAGGATGTTGGGCCGCTGAGCCATCTTGACCAGGTGATCCAGCTGCGGATGCATGATCTCCGACGCTCCTCGGCGAAGGGCGAACTCGTCGAGAACGGCGATGAAGAGAGGCGGCTTGCGCCGTTCGAGGACCGCCTTCTGCCGACGCAGTCGGGTCTCGACGTACTCGGTCACCTCGTCCGGCCCGAGTAGTCCACTGGCGAGAACCGCTGACGCGTATTCGGGCGTCTGCAACAGTCCCGGGATGACCGCTATCTGAAACGACCGCAGTGCTGTCGCCTGAAGCTCCGTCTCCACCCATGGCCGCAGCCACGCCGGCTCACGACGTTTCAAAACGTCCGGCCAAAGGTCCTCGACCTCGCGTCCGAGGGCGACAGCAGCCGCCACGCGGTGACGCGGATGAGGTACCCGTCCCGGCGTGACCCAGCGCGCAACCGTCTTCGGATCCACACCGACCTGCTCAGCAAGGCTCTCGACGGTCTGGCCGGAGTCGGCTATGGCCACCCTCAACGCCTGGTTCATGCCCGCCTCCAACAGGACGTCCTCAACGTCTATGGAATCTATATCTACAGGGTGTAGCCGTCCACATTCGGCGAGCGATGGTTTGCGCAGGCGGCAAGGGATCAGCAGGGAGCCACTCACTCGCCGCCCACCCTTGATTAAGGAGGCGTCTGTGCCCGTGCCGAGGCCCGCGAATGGCGTCCCGGCGTCGCGCTGGGCGACGCGTCCAGCCGCCGCGACGCCCAGCACCCGCGAGGACGGGACGCCCCGGGTCCGCCCAGGCGTGTACCTGCTGACGCGCGAGGCGTCCCCGCAGTTCACGAAGCCGATCACCGTACGGGTGATCCGCGAACGGACCGACCTGATCACCTACCACGGCTGGACGTGGATCGAGGTGTATCAGCTCGACGCGCGGGGCGAGGCGGTCGAGCAACGCGAGTTGTACGTGCGGCCCGCCGGGATGCGCCCCGCGCAGGCACCGTCGGCCGAGCCGCGCACTCCGGCCCGGCGGAACGCGAGGACCAGCCGGTGAGCGCGCCGCTCCGTGACCACGTACCGTCCCGCCCGACGTGGCGCTGCCGGGCCTGCGGGATCGCCTGGCCGTGTTCGCCGGCGAAGCTGCGTCTCCTCGCGAAGTACCGGGGCGACATGCCGGGACTCATGGTCCACCTCGTGGAGCTGCGGGAGGAAGCCGCCGCGCAGCTCGCCCAGCAGGACGCCGGCACGCAGTCGACGGATCTGCACAGGCGCTTCACGGACTGGGTGCCAGCCTGCTCCCACTGACACCACACCTACCCCACGCGACAGTGCCCGGGCGGCGCGTCCCCCGGCCGCCCGACGCGCCCCCACCCGTCGACACCCGCCGAGAAGACCCGACAGGAAGACCCATGGAAGCCTCCCGCACGACGACGGCCACGAGTGGAACACCATGGCTGTCTCCCGGCCCTGGTGACACCCCTGGTGTTCCACCGGCCACGTCTCGCCGCCGGCGTCGTCGGGGGGCGCGGATGGTGAGCATGGCGGTCGTCGCGCGTCCGGACTGGAGGGTGGTCTCATGCATGGGGCAGCTCGACAGGGCCGGCCGGGCAACCGGCAGACAGCGAGCGGGGGCCAGCGGGAGGGCCCGGGGCAAGGGGACGACCAGCGAAGATCCAGCAGAAAAACGGGAAAGCCAGGAGAAAAGCGCGGCAAGCTAGCGAGGCGAGAGGAGGCTGGTGTCCAGCCAGGACCTCAAGGACGCCGACGACCGCCTCTTCGCGCATCCGCCGCAAATGGCGACCTGTTGGTCGACGAGCCGTACCCTGCGCGGAGGTGCGCCAACTGGTCAGGAACGCCAGCGTCCGAACCGATCCGTGCACGCCGGTGAGCTGCGCGGCGCGACCCGGCCAGCCTTGCAGTCAGCGCAGGACGCGGAAGAGCAGCAGGAATGCCACGTAGGCGACCGGCACGGCGGCGAAGCAGATCAGGAAGCCGAGGTGCACGTAGCGGGGTGGGGTGCCGGCGACCATGGCCGGCCTCCCCCAGCGACCGAGCACCAGGTAGCCGGCGAAGAAGGAGAGCGCCGGCAGCCCCGCGCAGATCCACGCGCCGAGGGTGAAGCCGTCGACCAGCCCGACGCCGGAGGCGAGCACCATGATCATCATGAGGATCGCGCCCACGGCCGCGCAGCCCGCGTAGACCGCGAGCGCCCGGGCCACCGGCGACCAGGCCGGCAGCAGCGCCGGCCGCTGCGCGAGCAGCTCGGTCTGCTGCCCGTGCCGGTCGGACTCGTCGGCGTAGCGGCGGGCCAACTCCAGCTCGACGGCCGGATCGGCCTCCGCCGGGCGCGGGGCCGGCACCCCACCCGCCGCCGGGCTCGCCGCCGTCGGCAGCGCCAGCCTCGACTCCCCCACCCCACCCTGGGGGTACGCCCCGACATCCGGCCGCCCCGGCGCGCCGGCTGCGCCGGCGTACTCCCGGTCCCCCGATCCGGCACCGGCGAACGTGGCGCTCCCGGGACCACCGTCGCCGGCGGAGGGGGCACCGGCGTGCGACCCGACGCCGTGCGGCGCAGCCACCTGTCGCCCGCTTACGTGCGACCCGGCCCCGTGCGGCCCGGCCCCGTGGGGCGCGCTCGCGGGCGGCGGTGGCGCGGATGGCGGCCCAACTGACGGCGTGGACGGCACGGACGGCGTGGACGGTGCGGGCGACGCGGGCGACGCGGGCGGCGGGCCGGCGGGCACGCTGGACGCCGGGATGCCGATGGCCTGGCCGAGCTGGTCGAGGCGCTGCCCCTGGGCGTCGAGCCGGTGCTGGAGGTAGTCGGCGGCGGCGTGCAGGTTGCGCCGGCGGTCGGCGTCGGCGGCGGCACCGCGCTCGCCGGCCCGCCGCCGCTCGGCGAGTTGCCGGGCCAGCGCCGCGTACTCCTCGAAGGTGGACACCGCCTCAGTCCTCCCCCTCCGGGCCGTGCCCGTCGCGGGCGAACGGCACGATGAGCCGGGTGCGCTGGTCGTGCCGGTCGACCAGGAGCGCCCGGTCGGGCCGGGGCGCGTACGCGAGGTCGTGCACGCCGAGGTGCAGCCCCAGCTCCGCGCCGGGCACGTTCAGCGCGACCAGGCAGGCGACGTCGTCGCGGTTGTGGGCGCCGCCGAGGTCGTCGGCGAGGCGGCGCAACCCGCGCCACCAGCCGAGCAGGTGCACCCCCTGGCCGGGCCCCTGGCGCAGCACGGTGCGCAGGTCGTCGTGACCGGAGCGGAAGGTCTCCGCGTCGGTGGCGGCGAGCACCCCGCTGGCGGCGTCGACGCCGAAGACCACGAGATAGGTACGGCCGGCAGGCGGCTCGGCGGGTGTCGACGACGCGGCGGCGAGGGCGCCGAGGTGCCGGCGCAGCCCGACCGCGTCGAGGCGGTCCACCGGGTGGCCGGCGGCGGCCAGGATCGCGGCGGTGTCGTCGGCGGCGGGCTCGGCTGCGGTGACCAGCGGGGCGAGCAGGAAGCGGGCGCCGCCCGGGGCGTGCTGCCGGGCGAGGCTCAGGGTGGCCGCGCGCAGCACCTCCGCGCCGGTGACCGAGGTGCCGACGACGGCCAGGTGCCGGCCGGGGGACGCGTCCATCATGAACAGCGCGGAGGTGCCCTCGACGTCGACCGTACGCCCCACGAGGGCCAGCGGCCGACGCCCACCGGGACGCAGCCCGGCGAAGGTCGGGTCGTCCTCGACGTGGGCGGCCTCGTAGCCCCGGAAGACCGACGGGGGGCGCGCGCCCGCCGGTCGGGCCTGCCACAGCTCGTGGCGCAGCCCCGCCAGTTCCTTCGCGGCGGCGTGCGCGTCGGGGAAGCGGACGATCGTGTCGGCGCCGACCGCGCCGGCCGCCGTGTTGAGCACGGCCGAGCCGACCGGCAGGGTCTGGGCGGCCTCGTTCAGCGGGTCGAGCACCCCGCCGCCACCGGGCAGCGCCACCCGCAGCGCGAACTGGCCGAAGATCGCCTCGGCCCGGCCGTAGAGCGCCTCGACGCCCGTCATGCTCTGGCTGGCGAGGACCAGGTGCACGCCGTACGAGCGGCCCTTGCGGGCCAGTTCCTCGAGCAGGTCGACGGACTCGCGGGCGAGCGCGTCGTTGCCGGCGAGGAGCACGTGGAACTCGTCGATCACCGCCACGATGCGGGGCACCGGGGTGTCGCGGGGCAGGTCGGCGAGCTTGGTGACGCCGTGCCGTTTGAGGGTGGTGGCCCGCCGCGACAGCTCCCGGCGCAGCTCGCGCAGTACGGCCACGCCGTACTCCCGGTCGGACTCGATGCCGACCGCCCGCGCGTGCGGCAGCCAGGACGGGTCGCGGGGCGTGGGGACGAACTCGGTGAAGCTCACCCCCTCCTTGAAGTCGAGCAGGTAGAGCTGGAGTTCGGCCGGCGAGTAGCGGGCGGCCAGCCCGTAGAGGACGTCGAGCAGGAAGACGGTCTTGCCGGCGCCGGTGCGCCCGCCGACGAGCCAGTGCGGGGTGGCGTCGTCGAAGGCGACGGTGATGCGGTCGCGGCCGGCCCGGCCGACCACGGTGCGCAGCCCGTTGCCGGCCGACTCGGCCCAGCGCCGCTCGGGCAGCAGCTCGACGAAGCCGACCGCGTCGCTGCGCCGGGCGGCGGCGCCGAGGTGCGCGGCGAGGGCCGCCACCGACGCCGCCGGCGGATCGCCGTCGAGCACGACGGGGGCCGCCAGTCCGCTGCCGTCGTGGCTGAACGGGGCCCCGGGCGGGTCGCCGACGTGGGCGTACCGCTCGGTCAACCGGATGGTGGTGGTGGCGCCGAGCTGCGGTGCCGGCTCCGTCGACGCGGCGGTGGGCCGGCCCGCGACCAGCACGCAGACGGCGGCGGCCGGCCCGGCGTGGGTGAGCGCGGCGAGCCGGGCCGCCTCGCGCGGCGGCGGCGCCGACGCGGCGACGACCAGCAGCAGTTCCTGCTCGGGGCGGTCGGCGTGCCGGGCGGCGCGGGCGTGCTGCTCGGCGGCGTCGAGCAGGGCGGTCACCTCGGCCTCGCCGGTGGCCGGCGGGTCGAGCACGCCGGCGTCGACGAGCGGGCGCAGCGGCCCGAAGGTGGCGCCGAGCGCGGCGGTGTCGATCCCGGCGACCCGGACGCCGCCGGTCGGGGCGGTGGCGAGCAGCCGCAGCACGAGCGCCCGCAGCAGGCCGGCCACCCGGGGGTCGCGGGCGTCCGCGTCGACGGCGAGGTGGTGACCACCACCCAGCGGTACGAGGACGGGGAAGGAACCGTCGGGAGTGGACGCCTCGCCGACGCGCACGGGTACGGGCGCGGCGGTCACGGGGGTGGCCCCGGGGGTCGGGGTGCCGAGCGCGCCGCCGAGTGCCGCGAGCCGCGTGACCAGCTCGGCTGCGCCGGCCGGGGTGGCCTGGGGCACCTGCCCGGCGAGCGCCCGGCGGGCGGTGTCGAGGTGTGCCCGGGCCGCCCGGTGCGCCGCGACCGCCTGCCCGTACGCCGACGCGAGCCTGCCCACTTTCCGCTCCCGTCGCCGTCTCCCCGCCTGGTCCCCAAGGACCCTAACGGACACCGTCGACACCCGGACAGTGGCGAGCCGGGCGCGTCGGGCGAACCGCTCTGCCTCACCGGCGCGGGTGCGAGGACGGGCACCTTCCTGTCCAGAAACGACAAGGAAGGTGCCCGTCCTTGTGGGCGGTGCGTCAGCCGGTGACGGCGGTCAGCGCCGGCAGGTAGCCGTGGCGGTAGCCGTCGACGTCGGGGTGGTACGCCTCGATGACGCCGCTGATGTCGTTGATCCACGGGTCGGCAGCGCAGACCCCGTGCCCGGCGAAGTACGGCCGGGTGTCGACGAACGTGGCCCCGGCCGCGCCGGCCCGGCCGGAGATGACGGTGGCGAGCACGTCGGCGGCCTCGTTGAGGATGGTCCGCTTGTAGGTGCTCATCGCCAGCAGCCCGCAGGAGCCGGTCTCGAACAGGCGCGGGTAGCCGAGCACGATCAGCCGCGCGTTCGGGGCCCGGTTCCGGATGGCCGAGTACGTGGCGTCGAGCCGGCCCGGCAGCGTCGCGGTGGCGAACGCCTTGGCCTCGTTGACGGCGTTGGTGCAGTTGGAGGTGCTGCCGAAGCGGCAGCTGGTGATCACGTCGACGAAGCCGGCGTCGTTGCCGCCGATGGTGATGGTGACCAGGGTGGTGCTGGTGCTCAGCGAGCTGACCTGGTTGTTGATCACGTCGGAGGTGACGGCCCCACCGCAGGCGGCGAACTGGAAGCTGCTGACCGCGTTGGCGGCGGCCCACAGCGGTGCGTACGACTTCTGGCTGCGCAGGCAGCTGGAGAGGTCGTACGGGCCGGCGCCGACGCCGGAGGAGTAGGAGTCGCCGAGGGCCACGTAGTTGACGGCGGCGGCCTGGGCGGTGCCGGGGGTGAGCACCGCGCCGAGGGCGGCGGTGCACAGGGCGACCAACGCGGCGAGGGCGCGGGCCAGCGGGCGGTGGGGCATGCGGGACCTCCACGGGACAGGGGCGGTGGAGCCGGTGACCGCGCGCGTGGCCAGGGCGGAGTGCTTGTTACCAGGCGGTAAATGGTATCGAAATATCTCGATTCATGGAAGCACAGCGCCGGTACGGCCACGGCCTCGCGGCGGCACGGGGGTACCGCCCCGGCATGCCGGAGTGTCGTCCACATGAGGCCCAGCAGAAGCAGGGAGAGTCGCGCCGGCGTGGGGGGGGGGGGGGGCGCGGGCCCCCCCCCCCCCCCGGGGGGGGGGCCCCCCCCCGGGCCGGGGGGGGGGGGGGCCCCCCGCCCCCCCCCCCCCGGGGGGGGGGGGGGCGGGGGGGGGGGGGGGGCCCCCCGCGCCCCCCCCCCCCACGTCAGGTGCCGGCCCCCGGCGGGCCCGTCGGGGAAAGGCCCGAGGGAGGTAGGCCGGAGTCGTCGGTCAGCGCGCGGCCAGCGGTTGCCGGGCCGGGTCGACCGGGGCCGGCAGGGCACCCGTCCCGCCCAGGTGGGCGTGGATGGCGGCGGCCGCGGCCCGCCCCTCGGCGATCGCCCAGACGATCAGCGAGGCGCCCCGGTGCATGTCGCCGGCCACGAAGACGCCGTCGGCGTCGGTCTGCCAGTCCGGCCGGGCGTCGATCGCGCCGCGCGCGTTGCGGCGCACCCCGAACTGGTCGAGCAGCGGCTGCTCCTCGGTGCCCTCGAAGCCGATCGCCAGCAGCACCAGGTCGGCCGGTAGCTCCCGCTCCGAGCCGGGCAGCGGGGTCACGATGCGTCGCCCGTCGCGCTTCTCCACGGTCACCTCGGCGATCCGCACCGCCCGCACCTGGCCGGTGCCGTCGTCGACGAACTCCTGCACCGCGACGGCGAAGACCCGCTCGCCGCCCTCCTCGTGCGCCGGGTAGCTGCGCAGCAGCCAGGGCCACGTGGGCCACGGGTCCCGGGCCTCGTCCCGCGCCTGCGGCGGCTGCGGGTAGAGGTCCAGCTGGTGTACGCCGGCCGCGCCCTGGCGGTGCGCCACGCCCAGGCAGTCCGCCGCCGTGTCGCCGCCACCGATGATCACGACGTGCTTCCCGGCCGCGTCGATCGGCTTGCCGTCGGGCAGCACCGCCGTGTCGGGTCGGCCGCCCGCCGCCGCGGCAACCACCCGGTTGGCCGCGACGAGATGGTCCATCGCCTGGTGTACGCCACGCAGCCCGCGACCCGGGGTCTCCGGGGTGTCCCGGCCCTGCAACGCGCCGCAGGCGAGCAGCACGGCGTCGTGCTCGGCGCGCAACTGCTCGGCGGTGACGTCGACACCGACGTTCACCCCGGTGCGGAAGCGCACGCCCTCGGCGGTGAGCTGGGCCAGTCGCCGGTCGACGTGGACCTTCTCCAGCTTGAAGTCCGGGATGCCGTACCGCAGCAGGCCGCCGATCGCGTCGTCGCGCTCGTACACCGTCACGGCGTGACCGGCGCGGGCGAGCTGCTGGGCGGCGGCGAGACCGGCGGGCCCGGAGCCGACCACGGCCACCGACCGGCCGGTCGGCGTCGCCGCCGGACGTGGCGACAGGCCGCCCCGCGCGACAGCCGCGTCGGCGATCTCCACCTCGACCTGCTTGATGGTGACCGGCGCGCCCCCGCCGATGCCGAGCACGCAGGCCGCCTCGCAGGGCGCCGGGCAGAGCCGGCCGGTGAACTCGGGGAAGTTGTTGGTGGCGTGCAGCGAGTCCACCGCGGCGTCCCAGTTGCCGGTACGGACCAGGTCGTTCCAGTCCGGGATGCGGTTGCCCAGCGGGCAGCCGTCGTGGCAGAACGGGATGCCGCAGTCCATGCAGCGGGTCGCCTGCTCGCGGATGAGCTCCTCGCCGGCCGGCGGGTACACCTCGCGCCAGTCGCTGATCCGCACCGGCACCGGGCGGCGCGCGGGCAGCCGCCGGTCGTAGCGCAGGAAACCGTTCGGGTCAGGCACGAGCCACCTCCTGGACCGTCACCCGCTGGGCGGGCACGGTCGACACGGACTTCGCGGCGGGCGCGAGTGCGCTCATCACCGCGTCGTCGACGTCGCGGCCGGCGGCTTCGGCGGCCCGCATGATCTCCAGCACCCGGCGGTAGTCGCGGGGCACCACGGCGGTGAACTCCGCCACCGCCTCCGGCCAGCGCTTGAGCAGCCCCTCGGCGACCGCCGAGTCGGTCTCGGCGAAATGTCGCTGCACCAGCTCGTGCAGCACCGCCTGTTCCTCCTCGGACAGCGGCGCCAGGTCGACCAGCTCCGTGTTCACCCGGCGGCGGTCCAGCTGGTGCACGAACGCCGTGCCGCCGGACATGCCGGCGGCGAAGTTGCGTCCCGTCGGGCCCAGCACCACCACGGTCCCGCCGGTCATGTACTCGCAGCCGTGGTCGCCGACACCCTCGACGACGGCCACCGCGCCGGAGTTGCGCACCGCGAACCGCTCCCCCACCCGGCCGCGCAGGAACAGCTCGCCCGCCGTGGCCCCGTACAGGATGGTGTTGCCGGCGATGGTCTGGTCCTCGGCCCGCTGCCCCGGCGCGGCGTCGCCGTCGACGAACGGGGCCGCGGCGTCGGGCCGTACGACGAGCCGGCCGCCGGAGAGGCCCTTGCCCACGTAGTCGTTGGCGTCGCCGTGCAGCCGCAGGGTGACCCCGCGCGGAAGGAACGCGCCGAAGGACTGCCCGGCGGTGCCGCGCAGCGTGAACTCGATCGTGTCGGCGGGCAGGCCGGCCCCACCGAAGCGCCGGGTCACCTCGCCGCCGAGCATCGCGCCGAC
This sequence comes from Micromonospora sp. NPDC049051, assembly GCF_043197575.1. Classification (NCBI taxonomy): domain Bacteria; kingdom Bacillati; phylum Actinomycetota; class Actinomycetes; order Micromonosporales; family Micromonosporaceae; genus Micromonospora; species Micromonospora sp. NPDC049051. The sequence goes on along the minus strand of NZ_JBICTL010000005.1, from coordinate 496,989 downwards.
GCTGCGGTCGCCGTTGCGCACCGCCACCTCCACCCGCACCGGCGTACGGTCGCGCAGCGCCGGCCCGGCCAGGGCGATCAGCTCGTTGTCCAGCGCCAGCTCCAGCCCGTGGTCCTGGGCGCGTACGCCCCGGCGCGCGGCCCCGGCCGGCAGCTCCGGCAGGTGCAGCACGGGGGTCAGATCGAGCCCGCCGGCCTTCCAGTGCGCGATCGCCGGAGCGACGTCGAGCAGCTCGGTCTGCCCGATGGCCTCCTCGATCGACCGCAGGCCCAGCTCGGCCAGGTAGCCGCGGACCTCCTCGGCGAGGAACAGGAAGAAGTTCTCCACGAACTCGGGCCGGCCGGTGAAGCGTTCCCGCAGCACCGGGTTCTGGGTGGCGATGCCGACCGGGCAGGTGTCGAGGTGGCAGACGCGCATCATCACGCAGCCCTCGACGATCAGCGGCGCGGTGGCGAAGCCGAACTCCTCGGCGCCGAGCAGCGCCGCGACCAGTACGTCCCGGCCGGTCTTGAGCTGCCCGTCGACCTGCACGGTGACCCGGTCGCGCAGCTTGTTGAGCAGCAGCGTCTGCTGCGCCTCGGCCAGCCCCAGCTCCCACGGGGTGCCGGCGTGCTTGAGCGAGTTCAGCGGGGAGGCGCCGGTGCCACCGTCGTGGCCGGAGATGAGGATGACGTCGGCCTTGAGCTTGGCCACGCCCGCCGCCACCGTGCCGACGCCGACCTCGCTGACCAGCTTGACGTGCACCCGCGCGGCCGGGTTGACGCACTTCAGGTCGTGCACGAGCTGCGCGAGGTCCTCGATGGAGTAGATGTCGTGGTGCGGCGGCGGGGAGATCAGGCCGACGCCCGGCGTGGCGTGCCGGGTACGGGCGATCCACGGCCAGACCTTGTTGCCGGGCAGCTGCCCGCCCTCGCCGGGCTTGGCGCCCTGCGCCATCTTGATCTGGAGGTCGTCGGCGTTGACGAGGTATTCGCTGGTCACGCCGAACCGGCCGCTGGCGATCTGCTTCACGGCGGAGCGGCGGGCCGGGTCGTGCAGCCGCTCGACGTCCTCGCCGCCCTCGCCGGTGTTGGACTTGCCGCCGAGCCGGTTCATGGCGATCGCCAGGGTCTCGTGCGCCTCCGCCGAGATCGACCCGTACGACATGGCGCCGGTGGCGAACCGCTTGACGATCTCCGTGGCCGGCTCGACCTCGTCGAGGGGCACCGGCGGTCGCACGCCCGTACGCAGGGTGAACAGCCCGCGCAGCGAGCCGGCCTGCGCGGCCAGCTCGTCGACCTTGGCGGTGTACCGGCGGAAGACGTCGTACTGGCGGCTGCGGGTGGCGTGCTGGAGCAGGAAGACCGTCTCCGGGTTGAACAGGTGCAGCTCGCCCTCGCGGCGCCACTGGTACTCGCCGCCCACCTCCAGCCGGTCGGACGCGGCGGCGCCCGGCGCCGGCCAGGCCAGCGCATGCCGGGCGGCGACCTCGGCGTGGATGCCGTCCAGCCCGACCCCGCCGATCTTGCTCGGGGTGCCCCGGAAGTAGCGCTCGACCAGCCGGGAGTCCAGCCCGACGGCCTCGAAGACCTGCGCCCCGCAGTACGACGACACCGTCGAGATGCCCATCTTGGACATGATCTTCAGGACGCCCTTGCCGAGGCCCTTGACGTAGTTGCGGACCGCCTTGGCCGGTTCGACTCCGCTCAGCGCCCCCGTGGAGATCATGTCCTCCACCGACTCGAAGGCCAGGTAGGGGTTCACGGCCGCCGCGCCGTAGCCGATCAGCACCGCCGCGTGGTGCACCTCGCGGCAGTCGCCGGACTCGACGACCAGCGCCACCTGCGTGCGGGTCTGCTCGCGCACCAGGTGCTGGTGCACGGCGGCGGTGAGCAGCAGCGACGGGATGGGGGCGAGGTCGGCGTTGGAGTCGCGGTCCGACAGCACCAGGATGCGTACGCCGTCCTCGATGGCCTCGGAGACGTGCCGGCAGATCTCGGTCAGCCGGGCCTTGATCCCGGCGCCGCCCTCCCGCACGCGGTAGAGCCCGGAGACCCGGACGGCCTTGAAGCCGGGCAGGTCGCCGTCCTCGTCGATGGAGAGGATCTTCGCCAGCTCGTCGTTGTCGATCAGCGGGTACGGCAGCACGATCTGCCGACAGCTCGCCGGGCCCGGGTCGAGCAGGTTGCCCTCCGGCCCGATGGTCGACGCCAGGCTGGTCACCAGCTCCTCGCGGATGGCGTCCAGCGGCGGGTTCGTGACCTGCGCGAAGAGCTGGTGGAAGTAGTCGTAGAGCAGCCGTGGCCGGGTGGAGAGCGGGGCGATCGGGGTGTCGGTGCCCATCGAGCCGAGCGGCTCGACGCCCGTGCGCGCCATCGGCGCGAGCAGGATCTTCAGCTCCTCCTCCGTGTAGCCGAAGGTCTGCTGGCGGCGGCGTACCGAGTCGTGGGTGTAGACGGTGTGCTCGCGCGGGGGCAGGTCGGTCAGCTCGATCAGGCCGGCGTGCAGCCAGTCGGCGTACGGCTGCTCGGCCGCCAGCTCCGCCTTGATCTCGTCGTCGTGCACGATCCGGCCGGCGACGGTGTCGACCAGGAACATCTTCCCCGGCTGGAGGCGGCCCTTGGCGACGACCCGGGCCGGGTCGAGGTCGAGCACGCCCGCCTCGCTGCCCAGCACCACGAGCCCGTCGTCCGTACGCCACCACCGCCCCGGGCGCAGCCCGTTGCGGTCCAGCACGGCGCCGACGACCTCGCCGTCGGTGAAGGCGACCGACGCCGGCCCGTCCCACGGCTCCATCAGGCTCGCGTGGAAGCGGTAGAAGGCGCGCTTGTCGGCGGCCATGTCCGGGTCGTTCTCCCACGCCTCGGGAATCATCATCAGCACGGCGTGGGGCAGGCTCCGCCCGGCCAGGTGCAGCAGTTCGAGGACCTCGTCGAAGTTCGCCGAGTCGGAGGCGGCGGGGGTGCAGACCGGGAAGACCCGGCGGATGTTGCCCGGCAGGTTCGGGGTACGCAGCAGCGCCTCGCGGGCCTGCATCCAGTTCCGGTTGCCCCGGATCGTGTTGATCTCGCCGTTGTGCGCGATGAGCCGGTACGGGTGCGCCAGCGGCCAGGACGGGAACGTGTTGGTGGAGAACCGGGAGTGCACCAGCGCGATCGCGCTCCGCACCCGCTCGTCGGTCAAATCCGGATAGAACGCCGGGAGCTGGTCGGGGGTGAGCATGCCCTTGAACACCATGGTCCGCGCCGACAGCGACGGGAAGTACGCCGGCACGCCCCGCTCGGCGCTCTCCCGCTCGGCCTGCTTGCGTACGCAGAACGCGACCCGTTCCAGCTCGACGCCGCCCAGCCGCGACCCGGCCGGCCCGGCCGGCGTACCGGTGAGCCGGTGCGCGGTGAGGAAGAGCTGCCGGACCCGGGGCATCGCCGCCAGGGCGGTCTCGCCGAGGCCGTCCGCGTCGACCGGCACGTCCCGCCAGCCGAGCACGTCGGCCCCCTCGACCAGCGCGTACTTCTCCACGACGCGGCGGGCGCGGGCCTCAGCATCGTCGTCGTCGGGCAGGAAGACCAGGCCGGTGGCGTACTCGCCGGCGGGCGGCAGCGGGAAGTCCACCACCGCGCGCAGGAACGCGTCCGGGATCTGGATCATGATGCCGGCGCCGTCGCCGGTGTTCGGTTCCGCGCCCCGGGCTCCCCGGTGGTCCAGCCGGCAGAGCGCGTCGAGGCCGTTGGCCACGACCGCGTGCGAGCGCCGCCCGTACAGGTCCGCCACGAAGGCCACGCCGCAGGCGTCGTGCTCCTGCGCGGGATCGTAGAGCCCGGCCGCGGGCGCACCCGGGCCGAGGTGCGGGGGCTGCTCCGGGCTGCTGTGAGGGTACGGAAAGGCCACCGGGCCTCCTGTCGTCACTCAGGGTGGATCTCGATCGGGACGACGTCGGCCCTCAAGGGTCTATTGAGTCTACGTTAGGGTCCCGAGCGCAAGGCCAGTGCAGATTGATCACACCTTCCAAACTCTGGGACGTGTAGTCTCGCTCGGTGGATCTTCTGCGCACGGACCTGTTCGGCCGGTTGGAACGGTTCTACGACGCGGCGCCCCGGGATGCGGCCCGGACGGAGCAGCACGGCGCCCTCGTACTGTTCGTCCGGGAGGGCGCCGGATGGCCGTTCTACGCCCGACCCCGGCTCGACGCCACCGAGACGCCGTCGCTGGCCGACGTCGCGGCGGTACGGCAGCGCCAGCGCGAGCTCGGCCTGCCCGAGGCCTTCGAGTGGGTGCACGAGATGAGCCCCGACCTGCTGCCCGTGGCCCGCTCGGCGGGGCTGTCGGTGCTGGAGGCGCCGCTGATGGTGCTCGACCCGGCCGCCCTGCCCGACCCGGGCACCCTCACGGACGTACCGGTGCGGATGCTCGACGCGACGGAGCCCGGCTTCGCGGCCGACGTGGCGGCGCGGCGCGCGGTCGCCGCCGTCGGGTTCGCCGCGGCTGGCACCGACCGCGGCGAGGCCGGGCCCGCCCAGCGGGACGCCGCGATGGCCGAGCTGGACGAGGCGGCGCTGGACGAGGAGCGCGCCTGCGTCGCCGACGGCCGGCGGCTGTCGGCGCTGGCGGGGACGCCCACCGAGGGCGCGCTGGCCAGCGGGATCGCGATGCGGGTCGGCGACGTCGCCGAGATCGCCGGCGTGGCCACCCTGCCGTCCGCCCGCCGCCGTGGCCTGGGCGCGGCGGTCACCGCCACGCTGGCCCGCGAGCTGCTGGCCGCCGGCACCAGCCTGGTCTTCCTCTCGGCGGGCAGCGAGGACATCGCCCGGGTCTACGTCCGCGTCGGCTTCCGCCGCGTCGGCACCGCCTGCATCGCCGAACCCACCCCGGTAACCCCCTGACCCAGCCCCCAGCCCGGTCGATCATGCAGTTCTGGTGCCCGCTTTATCCTCTGCGCACCCTTTGTCCACCACCACAACTGCATGATCGACGACGGCGGGAACGGGCGGGGCACGCGGGGACGGGTCAGGTTGGGGGGCGCCACTGGGCGGCCGTGTTGGCGGCCGTGGAGAGCAGGCGCGGGTTCAGGGTGCCGAGGGCGGCGTCGCGGGCGCGCAGGGCCAGCGGACCCCGGGCCTTCAGCACCGCCGACATCCGGCGGGCCTGCCGGACCACCGTCGCCGCCCGGGGCCGGCGCGCCCGGTCGTACGCCACCACCGCGTCGGGCAGCCGGGACTCGCGCAGCAGCGAGGCGAGGGTGGCGGCGTCCTCGAAGGCGAGGCAGGCACCCTGGCCGAGGTGCGGCGGCATGGCGTGCGCGGCGTCGCCGAGCAGCACCACCCCACCCGGGCCGGCCGGGAAGCCGTACGACCTGGGCAGCGGACGCAGCTCGCGGATCTCCTGCTGCACCAGGTCCGTCGGGTCCGTGGCGTCGAGCAGGTCGGCGATCGGCGCGGGCCAGCCCGCGTACCAGCGGCGCAGCAGGGCGAGCTGGGTCTCCGGCGGCTCGGGGCGGGGCGCGCCGACGGCGGTCGCCACCCAGTAGATGCCGCCCCGGCTGGAGGCGCCGGAGGAGCCACGCTCGCCGAGCGAGGCGGACACGAAGCGGTAGCCGGCGCCGAGCACCTCGCCGCCGACGGGCTGGTCGGCGGGCAGCTTCGGGGCCCGGTACCAGGGGATCACCGCCCGCCAGGCGGCACAGCCCGAGCTGACCACCCCGGACCCCGGGGCGAGTTGCCGGCGCAGCTCGCTGTCGGTGCCGTCGGCGGCGACGACCAGGTCAGCCTCGAAGGTGTGCCGGCCGTCGCCGACCGAGGGCCGCTCACCGGAGGCGGCGCGGACCGTGCGCACCCTCACCCCCGTACGCAGCTCGACCTCGTCGCCCAGGCCGGCGATCAGCGTGTCGTGCAGGTCCTCCCGGTGCACCACCACCGGCATCCGGTCGGCCGGGGTGGGGCGGGGCTGCACCAGCCAGTGCCCGTCGGGGCGGCGCACCCCGCCGTCGGGCAGCGGTGTGGCGATCGCCTCCAGGCCGGCGCCGAGGCCGAGGGCGCGCAGCGCGCGTACGCCGTTGGGCCAGAGCACCACGGCGGTCGGCTCGGGACGCACCCGGTCGGCCCGCTCCAGCAGGGTCACCCGCCAGCCGGAGCGGGCCAGCGCGCCGGCGACCGCGAGGCCGCCGATCCCGGCGCCGACCACGACCGCGCTACGCATGGGGTGCTCCTCCTCAGCTGTCGCGGTCGGCGGGCCGGGCGCCCGTGGCCCCGGCCCGGTCCTCCGAGGTCTGCCCGGCGGACGCGGCGCCGTCCCGGGCCGCCCCGGATCCGGCCTCGTCGCCGTCCGCTCCGGGGGTGGCCTCTTCCCCGCTCGCGCCGGAGGCGGTCTCGTCGCCGCCCGGTTCGGCCGGCGTCTCGCCGGTCTCCCGCCAGTGCCGGTACTGCTCCTCGCTCACCACCCGGTAGCCCTCCGGGGCCGCCGGCTGGGCGCCGGCCTCCCGCGCGGACAGGTCGACCTGGGAGACGTCGGATTCGACCGCCGGCTCCGGCGTCGCGGCGGCGCCGATCGGGATGACGTACTCCCGGGGGCCGCGCACCCGCACGAAGTAGATCAGGGCGCCGAGGAAGACCAGGCCGGCGGTCCAGACGTTCAGGCGTACGCCGAGGATGGTGTTCGCCTCGTCGGTGCGCATCAGCTCGATCCAGAACCGGCCGGCCGTGTAGCCCATCACGTAGAGCGCGAACGCCCGCCCCCGGCCGAGGCGCAGCTTGCGGTCGAGGACGAGGACGAGCGCGGCCACGCCGAGGTTCCACAGCAGCTCGTAGGCGAACGTCGGGTGGTAGAGGCCCGGTTCGAGGATCGGCTGACCGGCGTCGTCGCGCAGGGCGTGGCCCGGATTGTCCGGGTCCATCCGGTGGATCTCCAGCCCCCAGGGCAGGCTGGTCCGGCCGCCGTAGAGCTCGTTGTTGAACCAGTTGCCGAGCCGGCCGATCGCCTGCGCCAGCGGCAGGCCGGGGGCCAGCGCGTCGGCGACCACCGCGAACGGGATGCCGAGCTGCCGGGCCGCGAGCCACGCGCCGACGGCCCCGCCGGCCACCGCGCCCCAGATGCCGAGACCGCCCTCCCAGATGGCGAACGCCTTCATCGGGTCGCCGCCGGTGCCGAAGTATTTCTCCGGCGAGGTGATCACGTGGTAGATGCGGGCGCCGACGATGCCGGCCGGAACCGCCCAGACCGCGATGTCGAGGACCGCTCCGGGGGCGACGCCGCGCTGGCGCAGCCGCCGCTCGGTGACCCAGCAGGCCACCACGATGCCGAGGATGATGCACAGCGCGTACGCCCGGATCGGCACCGGTCCGAGCTGCCAGACGGCGGTGCTGGGGCTGGGCAGGGCCGCCTGGGGGGTCAGCGAGGCGTAGGTCACGGGTGCACACGCTACCGCCGAAGACCCCTTCGGTGGCACCCGGTCCGCCGTCCACCGCTTTCGGCGGCCTCCGGTCAGCCGGTCGGGGTGCGGACGCCCTCGGCGAGTTCCGTGCTCAGCGCGCGCAGGGCGGCCAGCCCGGACGCCTCGTCCGGCGCGTCGAGCACACAGCGGACCAGGGCGCTGCCGACGATGACGCCGTCGGCGTACCCGGCCACGGTGGCGGCCTGCGCGCCCGTGCCGACGCCCAGCCCGACGCCGACCGGCAGGTCGGTGACCTCCCGTACCCGGGACACCAGGACGGGCGCCGCCTCGGACGTCTGCGCGCGGGCGCCGGTGACGCCCATGATCGCGGTGGCGTAGACGAAGCCCCGGCAGTGTCCGGCGGTCATCGCCAGCCGCGCGTCGGTCGAGGACGGCGACACCAGGAAGGTACGGTCCAGCCCGTACGCGTCCGAGGCGGCGAGCCACTCGCCCGCCTCCTCGGGGATCAGGTCCGGCGTGATCAGGCCGGTGCCCCCGGCCGAGGCCAGGTCGCGGGCGAAGGCGTCGACGCCGTAGCGCTCCACCGGGTTCCAGTAGGTCATGGTGACCACGGCCGCCCCGGTGGCCGCGACCGCCTCGATGACGCGCAGCGCGTCGCGCGTGCGTACGCCGCCGGCGAGGGCGATGTCGCTGGCCTTCTGGATCACCGGGCCGTCCATCACCGGATCGGAGTACGGGATCTCCACCTCGATGACGTCGACGCCGGCGGAGACCATCGCCTTCATGGCGGCGATGCTGCCCTCGACGGTCGGGAAGCCGGCCGGCATGCAGCCGACCAGCACGGCCCGCCCGTCGGCGCGGGCCTTGTCGAAGGCCACCCCGATCCGGCTCACGTTCTCACTGCTCCTTGTCGAGGATGCCGAAGTAGTCGCCGGCGGTGTGCACGTCCTTGTCGCCCCGGCCGGAGAGGTTGACCACGATCGTCGGCTCCCGGCCCAGCTCGGCGGCGAGCTTCGGGGCGACCGCGAGGGTGCCGGCGAGCGCGTGCGCGCTCTCGATCGCGGGGATGACGCCCTCGGTGCGGCAGAGCAGCTCGAACGCGGCCATCGCCTCGTCGTCGGTGACCGGCAGGTAGGTCGCGCGGCCGCTGTCGTGCAGCCAGGCGTGCTCCGGCCCGACACCCGGGTAGTCGAGCCCGGCGGAGATCGAGTGCGACTCGCAGGTCTGCCCGTCGTCGTCCTGGAGCACGTACGTCCGGGTGCCGTGCAACACCCCGGCGGAGCCGCCGGTGATGCTGGCGGCGTGCCGGCCCGTCGCGACGCCGTCGCCGCCGGCCTCGAAGCCGTAGAGCCGCACGTCGGGGTCGCCGACGAAGGCGTGGAAGATGCCCAGCGCGTTGGAGCCGCCGCCGACGCAGGCGGTGACGGCGTCCGGCAGCGCGCCGGTCAGGTCGAGGCACTGCTGGCGGGCCTCGTCGCCGATGCCCCGGACGAAGTCGCGCACCAGCGCCGGGAAGGGGTGCGGCCCGGCGGCGGTGCCGATCAGGTAGTGGGTCTCGTCGACGTTGGCGACCCAGTCGCGCATCGCCTCGTTCATCGCGTCCTTGAGGGTGCGCGAGCCGGTGGCGACGGGGACGACGGTGGCGCCGAGCATCCGCATCCGGGCCACGTTGAGCGCCTGCCGCTCGGTGTCGACCTGGCCCATGTAGACCACGCACTCCAGATCGAACAGGGCGGCGGCGGTGGCGGTGGCGACGCCGTGCTGGCCGGCGCCGGTCTCCGCGATCACCCGGCGCTTGCCCATCCGCCGGGTCAGCAGGGCCTGGCCGAGCACGTTGCGCACCTTGTGCGCCCCGGTGTGGTTGAGGTCCTCCCGCTTGAGCAGCACCCGCGCCCCCGCCCTGGCGGAGAACCGGCGGGCCTCGTAGAGCAGCGAGGGGGTGCCGGCGTAGTCACGCAGCAGAGCGGCGAACTCGGCCCGGAACGACTCGTCGGCCATCGCCGTGCGGTGCGCGGCCTCCAGCTCGTCCAGCGCCGCGACCAGCGCCTCCGGCACGAACCGGCCGCCGAAGCGGCCGAAGTGACCGGCGGAGTCGGGCAGCGAACCGGCCTGGGCGCCCAACTCGCTGCGCTCGCTCATGCCGGCACTCCGCTGCGCTCCGTGCCGCCACGAGGCACCACCGCGCTGAACCTGACGATTCGCTCGCTGCGCTCGCTCATGGGGATCGTCCTCTCGGTGCTGAGGAACCGGCGCGGGGTCAGCGCACCGGGCGGGGCGTGGCCGGGTGGTTGCCGGCGTTGACCAGCTCGGCCACCGCCTCGCGGGGACTCTTCTGGGTGACCAGGCCCTCGCCGACCAGGACCGCGTCGGCGCCCGCCGAGGCGTAGCGGATGAGGTCGTGCGGGCCACGCACCCCCGACTCGGCGATCTTGACGACGCTGCTGGGCAGGCCGGGCGCGATCCGCTCGAACACCGAGCGGTCGACCTCCAGGGTACGCAGGTTGCGGGCGTTGACCCCGATCACCTGGGCACCGGCCTCCAGGGCGCGGTCGGCCTCCTCCTCGTCGTGGACCTCGACCAGCGCGGTCATGCCCAGCGACTCGATGCGCTCCAGCAGGCCGACGAGGGCGTTCTGCTCCAGGGCGGCGACGATCAGCAGCACCAGGTCGGCGCCGTGCGCGCGGGCCTCGTGCACCTGGTAGCTGGAGACCACGAAGTCCTTGCGCAGCACCGGGATGCCGACGGCGGCACGTACGGCGGCCAGGTCGTCGAGCGAGCCCCCGAACCAGCGGCCCTCGGTGAGCACGCTGATCGCCCGCGCACCGCCGGCGGCGTACTCGCCGGCCAGCTCGGCCGGGTCGGCGATCTCGGCCAGCCGCCCCTTCGACGGCGACGAGCGCTTCACCTCGGCGATCACCGCGACGCCCGACTTGCGCAGGGCCGCGTACGCGTCCAGCGGCGGCGGCGCGGCGGCGGCCAGCTCGCGGATCCGCTCCAGCGGAACCTGCTCCTGCCGCCGGGCGACGTCCTCACGCACGCCGGCCAGGATCTCGTCGAGCACGCCTACGGACGCTGCCGGACCGGCCTCGTCGCCCTCCGCGTGCGCATGCTCAGCAGTCACCAACGGACTCCCCTCTCCGGGTGTCATGGGCCGATGCTAGGGGGCGCCACCTGGCGACAAGCGCCGGGGGTATGGCGTGCCTCACGGAATGGGCTCGGGCATAATGGCCGACCTCCGGTGAACGGAATGTCACGCTGGGCGATCACGCCCATTGACGGACAGCGCTCTCCGGCCACCCCGCCTCCCCCCGGTCATCGACGTGATCCTATCTGCTGTGGCGGCCGGCCGCCGGGCACGGCGCCGACCGCCGGCACCGGGCCGCGCGTGTGACCTACCTCAAGGTCGAACGGCCCTTTCCCAGGTGGCGGCCCCGGAAGCAGAGTTGACGTGTCGGTCACCACGGCGAAACGTGAGCCAGCCAGCATCGTCCTCGGGCAGACTCGATGACGCGCCTGCCCACCGCCGTCGAACGATCCTCCGCAGGGTGATGATCATGAGCAATGTCGAGCCGCACCAGACCATCGGACTGACGACCGTCTCGCGTACCGTCGCGTCGCTCGCCGTCGGTGTCGTGCACACGCTGGAGCGCGCCGTGGTGGGCGAGGCCCGGATGCGCACGGCGCGGGGCAACGCCTGGGAGGCGGTCTGCGCCGACCGCGCCCGGGCCGAGCAGCGGGCCGAGCTCGACCGCCTGGTGGCGGAGCTGGCGGCGGCCCGCGCCGCCGCCCGCGAACGCCAGCCGGTCAGCTGACCGTCGGGTCCTCGCCCCGGTCCAGCGCGTCCCACGCCTCGGTGGTCTGCCGGCCCGTGACCCGCCCGCCCTCGCCCCGGGCGGCCGGGAGGGCGTCGCCCGCGGAGCGCCGCTCGTAGCGGGCACCCATCGCCGGCCACCGCCGGCCCCGCGCCGCCGTCAGCAGCCCGCCCGCCGTGGCGAGCACCCCGCCGAGCAGGCAGAGCGCCGGCCACTGCCGGGCGACCTCGCCGTCGAACGCCGCGACCAGGCCGTAGCCGCCGCCGGCGGCCACCGCCACGCCGAGCGCGCACAGCAGCCCGCCCAGCAGCCGCCGCGCCCGGCCCCGGGTGGCGAGCACGGCGCCCCCGCCGGCCAGGCCGACCAGCGCCAGCGCCGGCAGCCAGGGCAGCAGGCCGGCGCCCGTGCGGACGTCGCGTACCGGCGGCAGCGGGGTGGGCCGGGCCGTCAACTCGACCGCCCAGGTGCGGGTCGACGCCCACAGCGCCAGGCCCGCGCCGGCCACGCAGAGCAGCACGGCGTACGTCAGCTCGCGCCGGCCCGTGACCGCCCGGTCGCGCTCCTCGGCCTCGGCCGTCGCGGCGGTCGCCGGTTCGCCGCCGCGCGGCTCCGCGGCGGTCACCGGGCGGGCCGGAGGGTCTCGGCGGCGGCGATGGCGGCGAGTACGGCGGCGGCCTTGTTCCGGGTCTCCTGGTCCTCGGCGGCCGGATCGGAGTCGGCCACCACCCCCGCCCCGGCCTGCACATACGCCCTGCCGTCGCGCATCAGCGCGGTGCGGATGGCGATCGCCATGTCGAGGTCGCCCCCGAAGCCGAAGTAGCCGACGGTACCGCCGTAGAGGCCCCGCCGCACCGGCTCCAGTTCCTCGATGATCTCCATGGCCCGTACCTTCGGCGCACCGGAGAGGGTGCCGGCGGGGAAGGTCGCGGCCAGCGCGTCGAAGGCCGTGCGGTCCTCACGCAGCGTGCCGACCACGGTCGAGACGATGTGCATGACGTGGCTGTAGCGCTCGATGGTGGCGAACTCCGGCACCTCCACCGTGCCCGGGCGGCAGACCCGGCCCAGGTCGTTGCGGCCCAGGTCGACCAGCATCACGTGCTCGGCGCGCTCCTTCGGGTCGGCGAGCAGCTCCGCGGCGAGACGGGCGTCGGCCTCGGGGGTGCCGCCGCGCGGCCGGGTGCCGGCGATCGGGTGCAGCAGCGCCCGCCGCCGCCCCTCGGCGTCGCTGGTCACCTTCAGGTGCGCCTCCGGCGAGGACCCGACGATGTCGAAGCCGTCGAAGCGCAGCAGGTACATGTACGGGCTGGGGTTCGTCGTGCGCAGCACCCGGTAGACGTCCAGCGGGTCGGCGTGCGTCTCCCGCTCGAACCGCTGGGCCAGCACGATCTGGAAGCACTCGCCGGCCCGGATCGCCTCCTTGGCCGCCTCGACGGCCTTCGGGTAGCCGCCCTCGGGCGTACGGCTGCGTACCTCGCCCGCCGGGGGTCGCTCGACGGTCGACACCATCGGCGGGATCGGCCGGGACAGCGCGGTGGTCATCGCGTCGAGCCGCCCGACCGCGTGGTGGTACGCCGCCGTGACCCGCGCGTCGCGGTCCGGCTCGTCCAGCGGCGGCAGGATCGCGTTGGCGACCAGGATCGCCGAGCCGTCGTAGTGGTCCAGCACCACCAGATCGGCGGCGAGCATCATGCCCAGCTCGGGCACGCCCAGGTCGTCCTCGGTCAGCTCGGGCAGCCGCTCGAAGCGCCGGATCAGCTCGTAGCCCAGGTAGCCGACCATGCCCCCGGTCAGGGGCGGCATGCCGCTGGCCGCGTCCCACGCCGGGCCGGCGAGCGCCTCGACGGTCTCGCGCAGCACGCGGACCGGGTCGCCGGAGGTGGGCAGCCCGGCCGGTGGGTGGCCCGTCCACACCGCGGCGCCGTCGCGCTCGGTGAGCGTGGCGCTGCTGCGTACGCCGATGAACGAGTAGCGCGACCAGGCCATGCCGGCCGAGCCGACGCCCTGCTCGGCGGACTCCAGCAGGAACGTCCCCGGGCCGCCGGCGAGCTTGCGGTAGACGCCGACCGGGGTCTCCGCGTCGGCGAGCAGCCGGCGGGTGACCGGGACGACCCGCCAGCGGGCGGCCAGCCCGGCGAAGGTGGCGAGGTCCGGGCTGGCCGCGCCGTCGGTGCGGGCGCCCCCGCCGGGCGTCGCGCGCTGCGTGCTCACCGGGCCCCCGCCCCTTCCCCGCCGACCGGCAGCTCCGTGAAGAAGCAGGTGCGGTGCCCCGTGTGGCAGGCCGCGCCGACCTGGTCGACGTCGACCAGCAGCGCGTCGCCGTCGCAGTCCAGCGCCACCGCCCGGACGTACTGGTGGTGCCCCGAGGTGGCGCCCTTCACCCAGTACTCGCGGCGGCTGCGCGACCAGTAGGTGGCCCGGCCGGTGGTCAGGGTGCGGTGCAGCGCCTCGTCGTCCATCCAGGCGACCATCAGCACCTCGCCGGAGTCGTGCTGGCGGACCACGGCGGCCACCAGGCCGTCGGGGGTGCGGCGCAGCCGGGCGGCGATGGCCGGGTCGAGCCGCGACGGGCGGAGCGCGCCGTCGGCCGCGGGCTCCTGCGGACTGGGGTGGGCGCCGGTCGCGGGCGCGTCAGGTACGGGCACAGTGACCCATTGTCCCGCACGCGGGGCGGGCACGGGCGACGGCTCCCGCCGGGGCCGTGGCGGCCGGTGGGCGGGCCGGGTCAGCTGGTCGACGTAGCGGTCCAGCCGGCCGTCGGTCAGGGCGGCGGCCAGGTCCGCGCCGGCGACCCGCGCGACCTCGGCGGCGTACGGGCGGATCAGCGGCAGGACGCCGCCGACCAGGCGGGCCGCGGCGGCACAGAGCTGGCCGACCGAGCCGGGCCGCAGGCCGAGGCAGAGCAGCAGGTCCGCCCGGTAGTTCGGGGGCGCCACCGGCAGGTCGAGGGCGGCGGCGAAGGCCGCCCGGCGCGACACCACCCGCACCGTGGGGTTGGCCAGCCGGAGCACGGACGGGCAGAGCCGCGCCAGGTCGGCGGCGGCCAGCCGGACGCCGAGGTGGTCGTCGGCGTCCCGCGCGCCGGCCACCTTGCCGAGCGTCGCGATCAGCTCCTCCAGCTGCGGTTCGCCGGCGGGCTGGCAGAGCACCGGCAGGTCGATGCGGGGCCGCCAGTGCGGGTCCGCCCACAGCAGCCGGGCCGGTGCCACCACCGGCAGCCCGAACGCCCAGTCGGCGGGCTCGCCGAGGCGGGTCAGCCAGGAGCGGACGTCGCGGGCGGCCACCGAGACGTGGGTCAGTCGCCCGTCGTGCTCGGCCAGGAAGGCCCGGCGGGCGGCGTACGGCGCCCCGCTGACGAGCACGTCGACGTCGACGTCGCTGTGCGCGGTGGCGGCCCGGCGGGCGTGACTGCCGCGCAGCATGATGCCGACCACGGGCTGGTCGGCACCGGCCCGCAACCGAGCCGCCCATTCGCCGAGGAACCTCTCGTCCGGTGACGCAGCGTGACCCACGGCGCCATCGTGCCGTACGCCCGATCAGGGCGCAATGCCCGGTGGCATGCCTGATGCCCGTTGCCGGACCCGCTGTCCGGGTCCGAAGGCTAATGCCCGACCATCCCCGTCGCCGCTTCGGGGTACGCACCGGCGATCGTTGCGACGCCGTGGACGTCTCCACTAGCGTCGAGTTCAACGCGTGATGAGTTTCTCCCCGGGGAGGCGCGGTGGACGAGGCGATCGCCGTACGCGACCTGGTCGTCGAGCGGGGCGGGCGGCGCGTGCTGCACGGCGTCAGCGCGTCCGTGTCACGCGGGCTGGTCACCGGGCTGCTCGGCCCGAGCGGCAGCGGCAAGACCACACTGCTGCGGGCGGTGGTCGGCGTGCAGGTGGTCGACGCCGGCACGGTGACCGTGCTCGGGCGCCCCGCCGGGTCCCCGGAGCTGCGCCGTCGCGTCGGCTACCTCACCCAGGCGCCCAGCGTCTACGCCGACCTGACCGTACGGGAGAACGCGCGCTACTTCGCCGCGCTGCACGGCCGGGGCCGCGCCGACGCCGACCGGGCGGTCACCGACGTCGGGCTCGGGTCGGCGGCGGGGCAACTCGTCGGCGTCCTCTCCGGCGGGCAGCGCAGCCGGGCGTCGCTGGCCTGCGCCCTGGTCGGGGAGCCCGAACTACTCGTCCTCGACGAGCCGACCGTCGGTCAGGACCCGGTGCTGCGCGCCGACCTGTGGGCCCGGTTCCACGCCATGGCCGCCGCCGGCACCACCCTGCTGGTCTCCAGCCACGTCATGGACGAGGCGGCCCGCTGCGACCGGCTGCTGCTGATCCGTGAGGGGCGGCTGATCGCCGACGACACCCCCGACGCGGTCCGCGCCGCCGCCGGCACCGACGACCTGGACGAGGCGTTCCTGCGGCTGATCAGGGCCACGGCGGGCGGGACCGGGCGGGAGGCGTCGTGAACCCCCGGATCCTGGCCGCCACCACCGGCCGCATCCTGCGCCAGCTCCGCCACGACCGGCGCACCGTGGCGCTGCTGCTGGTGGTCCCGTCGGCGCTGCTCGCCCTGGTCCACTCCATGTACGTCGACCAGCCCGCCCCGCCGGGGCAGCCGTCCACGTTCGACCGGGTCGCCCTGGTGATGCTCGGCTTCTTCCCCTTCGTGGTCATGTTCCTGGTCACCAGCATCGCCATGCTGCGCGAGCGCACCACGGGCACGCTGGAGCGGCTGCTCACCACCCCGCTGGGCAAGCTCGACCTGCTCTTCGGCTACGGCATCGCGTTCGGGCTCGCCGGAGTGCTCCAGGCGGCCGTCGCGTCCGTGGTCGCGTACGGGGTCTTCGGGCTGGACACCGCCGGTCACAGCGAACTGGTGGTCATGATCGCCGCGCTGAACGCCGTACTCGCCGTCGCGCTCGGGCTGTTCTGCAGCGCCTTCGCCCGCACCGAGTTCCAGGCCGTGCAGTTCATGCCGGTCGTGGTGGTGCCGCAGTTGCTGCTCTGCGGGCTCTTCGTGCCCCGGGGCGAGATGGCCGGCTGGTTGCAGGCGGTCAGCGACGCGCTGCCCCTGTCGTACGCCGTCGAGGCCCTCCAGGAGGTCGGCGCGCACGCCGAACCGACCGGCACGATGTGGCGGGACGTGGCGGTGGTCGCCGGCGCGGCGGCGCTGGCGCTGGTGCTCGCGGCGGCCACCCTGCGGCGGCGCAGCGGCTGAGCGGCTCCCTGGACGCGGCGAGGAGCGGCGATGGCACGGCGGACCGGACGGCGACCCGGCAACCCGGACACCCGGCGGGCCATCCTCGACGCGGCCCGCGCCGCCTTCGCCGAGCGGGGCTTCGACGGGGCCTCGATGCGGGCCGTCGCCGCCGCCGCAGGGGTGGACCCGGCGCTGGTGCACCACTACTTCGGCGGCAAGGACCAGCTCTTCCTGGCCGCGATGCACGTGCCGGTCGACCCGGCCGAGCTGCTGCCGGGGGTGCTCGCGGGAGACCGCGCGGGTCTCGGGGAGCGGCTGGTGCGCGCCTTTCTCGGCGTCTGGGACTCCCCGGCCGGCACCGCCGGCGTGGCCCTGCTGCGCTCGGCGGTGAGCAACGAGTGGACCGCCCGGCTGCTGCGGGAGTTCCTGGTCACCCAGGTGCTGCGCAGGATCCTCGACCAGCTCGACGTCGATCCGGTCGAGCTGCCGCTGCGCGGCTCGCTGGTGGCCAGCCAGCTGATCGGGGCGGCCATGATGCGGCACGTGGTCCGGTTGGAGCCGTTCGCCTCGGCCGCCCCGGAGACGCTCGTGGCGGCGATCGGCCCCACCGTGCAGCGCTACCTGACGGGGGACCTCACCGAGGGCCTCGCCGGCTGACCGTACGGCTCAGGACTGGTCGGCGTGCCGGGGTGCGGCGTGGCGGCAGACCATCGGGTGCAGGATCCGGGTCAGCTCCGCCTGGCAGTCGAGCGGACGCGGGAACGCCAGGCGGACGCGGCGGCGGGCACCCGGTCGGCCGTGGCTGACCAGCAGGCCGTACCGGTCGATCCGGACCACCCGGGGCGCGACGTCGTCGGTGAGGCCCAGCTGGCGGCGCAGATAGCCGGACACCTCGGCGGAGTGGTGGTCGGCGAGGTCGGCCAGCAGGTCCGCCTCGACGGCGTGCAGCGGGTCGGGCTCCGCCTCGGCGTACGCCTCGGGGTCGACGCGGTGGACGCTGTCGCCGTGCTCCCAGCGGGCCTCGACCACCTCGAAGCGGTGCAGCCGGAACCGGGTGCCGACGTCGAGCAGGTCACCGGCCGGCTCGACGGCCGCGAAGTCGAGCGCGGCGCGGCGTTCCTCGTCGCCGTCCAGCCGTGCCGCCCAGCCGGAGACCCAGGCCCGGCCGAGGCTGGGCGCACCGGCGGCGGGCGGCAGGTCGAGCACGTCCAGCACCAGCGCGATCTCGGTCTCGCCGTCGACGGGGCGCAGCGCGGCGGCGAGGTCACTGACCACCGGCACCAGCAGCAGCACCCGGCCGTCCGGGTCGGTCACGTGCCGGACCTGGTGCGGGCCGGGCCGGTGCGCGACGTGGGCGAGGCCGGGCAGCCGGCCCGCGACGAGGGTGCGGACGATCTCCGCCGGGCTGGGCCGCATTGACGCCTCCTTAGTAGGTTAGCCTTACCTAACTTGGAGACTAGAGCAACGGATCGGAGACGTCCAGCGTGAACCACCCCAGGCCCAAGGCCCGCCTCTCCCGCGCCCTCGGCATCCCACTGACCCGCAAGTGCGTGCGGTACGTCGAGCGGCGCCCCTACCCGCCCGGAGTGCACGGCCGGCAGCGCCGCAAGACCTCGGACTACCAGGTGCGGCTGCTGGAGAAGCAGCGCCTGCGCCACCAGTACAACGTCAGCGAGACCCAGCTGCGGCGCGTCTTCGACGAGGCCGCCCGGGGCGCGGGCAAGACCGGCGACAGCCTGGTCACCCTCCTCGAACGACGGCTCGACGCGGTGGTGCACCGGGCCGGCCTGGCCCGCAGCATCTACCAGGCCCGGCAGCTGGTCGCGCACGGCCACTTCACCGTCGACGGGCGCAAGGTCGACCGGCCGTCGTACCGGCTGCGGCCGGGACAGGTGGTGGCCGTCCGCGAACGCAGCCGCGCGTCCGTGCCGTTCCAGCTCGCCGCCGCGGGCGCCAACGCCACCGAGGGCCCCGGCCAGCCCTACCTGTCGGTGGAGCTGGCCGAGCTGCGCACCACGTTGCTGCGCGAGCCCGCCCGGCACGAGGTGCCGGTGATCTGCGACGAGCAGTTGGTGGTGGAGTTCTACTCCCGCTGAGCGCCGCACGTCCCGCTGAGCGCCGCACGCGGCCCGGCGCACGGCCGGGCCGCGCCGGGCCGGGTCCGCTCAGCGCGGGCCCGGCCAACGGGCCGACTCAGCGGGCCGGCTCAGCGGGGCCGCTCAGCCGGGTCCCGCTCAGCGGGTCTGCTCCAGCCAGGAGGCGTAGAGCAGGCCGTAGACGGACTCCGGGTCGCGGACCAGCTCGTCGTGCGGACCGCGCTGCACGATCCGGCCCCGGTCCACCACGATCACCTCGTCGGCGGCCTGCGCGGTGGAGAGCCGGTGCGCGATCGCGAGGGTGGTACGCCCCCGGGTCACCGCGTCCAAGGTGCGTTGCAGCCGCACCTCCGTGGCCGGGTCGACGGCGCTGGTCGCCTCGTCCAGCACCAGCAGGTCCGGATCGGCCACGTACGCGCGCGCCAACGCGACAAGCTGCCGCTCGCCCACGCTCAACGCCTCGCCGCGCTCCCCCACCGGGGTGTGCAGGCCCGACGGGAGCCCGTCCAGCCAGTCCGCCAGCCCCAGCTCGGTGAAGGCCACCGCGAGCTGCTCGTCGGTCAGCTCCGGACGCGCGAAGCGGACGTTCTCCGCCACGGTGGCGTCGAAGAGGAAGCCGTCCTGCGGCACCATCACCACCCGCGAGCGCAGCGAGGCGAACCGGACCTGCTCCAACGGCACACCCGAGAGCAGCACCTGGCCGGCGGTCGGATCCATCAGGCGGGTGAGCAGCTTGGCGAAGGTGGTCTTTCCGCTGCCGGTCTCCCCGACGACCGCCACCCGGCTCTTCGCCGGGATCTCCAGGCTGACATCGTGCAGCACGGGCGGGCCCCCCGGATACGCGAACCGCACCCCCGCGAAGCGGATGTCCAGCGGACCGGACGGCAGCTCACGCCCCTGCTCCCCCGGGTCGGCGACATCGGGCTCGACGTCCAGCACGTCCAGCACCCGGCGCCAGCCCGCGATGGCGTTCTGCGCCTCGTTGAGCACCTCGGTGGCGATCTGCACCGGCTGGATGAAGAGCGTGACCAGGAAGAGGAAGGCGGTCACCTCACCGATGCTCAGGGTGCGGTCGGCGCCGAGAGTCACTCCGAGCACCACCACGCCGGCCAGCGCCAGCCCGGCCGCCAGCTCGCCGACCGAGCTGCCCATGATGCTGATCCTGATCGCCCGCTGCTGGGCCCGCCGCTGGCCGTCGATCGCCGCGTCCAGCCGGCGGGCCGTCCGGCCGGCGATCCCGTACGCCCGGATGACCGGCGCCCCGACCACGCTCTCCCCGATCGCGCCCAGCAGCGTGCCGGTGCGCTGCCGGACCACCCCGTACGCCCCGGCGAGGCGGCGCTGGAGCAACCGGATCACGAACACGGCGGGCAGGAAGGCGGCGAAGACCACCAGCGTCAGCTGCCAGGAGTACACGAACATGACCAGTGTGGTGATCACCAGCTGACCGAGGTTGATCACCAGGATCACGCCGCCCCACTGGAGGAACTGCGTGATCTGGTCGACGTCGCTCGTCACCCGGGAGACCAGTGAACCGCGCCGCTCCGACTGCTGGTGCAGCATCGACAGGTCGTGCACGTGCCGGAAGGCCCGGATCCGCACGTTGGCCAGGGCGGTCTCGCTGACCGTGAAGAGCCGCCGCATCATCAGGTAGCCGCAGAGCGTGGTCACCACCAGCACCGCGGCGGTCGCGGCGACCACCGTCCAGACCACGCCCAGGTCCAGCCCGCCGACGATGCCGTTGTCGATGCCCTGCTGCACCGCCACCGGGACCGCCGCCCGGCCGACCATGTAGACCAGGGCCAGCCCGAGCGTGCCGGCGAGGCCCACCCGCAGCTCAGGGGAGAGCGCCAGGCCGCGACGCAGCGTCTGCCAGGTCGTCTCGGACGTCTCCGGGACGTCGGCGGTCTCGGCCTCACGTGCCGCGTCCGTGGTGGTAGTAACGCTCACCGGGCTGGCCTTTCGTTCGCGACTGCGGGGCTCCGCTGCGCTGCACTCCTCGCGCTCACCGGGCTGGCCTTTCGTTCGCGACTGCGGGGCTCCGCTGCGCTGCACTCCTCGCGCTCACCGGTCCACCTCGATTTCCAGGCCCGACGTCAGCGGGGCGACCTCGTCGTACGTCTCGGCCTTGCTGTGGTCGACCTCGGCCTGCTCGTAGGCGGTGACCAGGTCGGCGTAGCCCGGCACGGTGGCCAGCAGCTCGGTGTGCGGGCCACGGGCGAGCACCCGGCCCTGTTCCAGGTAGACCACCTCGTCGGCCAGCGCGATCGTGGCCCGCCGGTAGGCGACCACCAGGATCGACGCGGCCGGCGCACCGGCCTCCCCCGCCGAGGCGCGCAGCCCCGCCAGGATGGCCGCCTCCACGCGGGGGTCGACGGCGCTGGTCGCGTCGTCGAGGACCAGCAGGCGCGGCCGGCCGGCGAGCGCGCGGGCCAGGGTGAGCCGCTGCCGCTGGCCGCCGGAGAGCGAGGTGCCCCGCTCGCCGACCTTCGTGTCGAGCCCCTCGGGCAGGGCCGCGACGAAGCCGTCCGCCTCCGCCAACCGCAGCGCGGCCCAGACGTCGTCGTCGCCGATGCCCGGCCGGTCCAGGGTCACGTTCGCCCGCACCGTGTCGTCGAAGACGAACGGCACCTGGGCGACCAGCGCGGCGGTGCCCGCCAGCGACGCGGCGCTGAGCCGGCGCAGGTCCACCCCGTCCAGGCACACCGTGCCGGCCAGGGGGTCGACCAGTCGTACGGCCAGCGAGGCGATCGTCGACTTGCCGGAGCCGGTCGGCCCGACCAGGGCGACGGTCCTGCCGGCGGGCACGGTGAAGGTGACGTCGCCGAGCACCTCCGTGCCGGGCAGGTGCGCCTCGGCCGGCTCGTAGCCGAACCGCACGTCGGCGAACGTGAGGGTGGCCGGGCGGGGCTCCGTCACGTCGAGCGTCGTGTCGCCGTACGTCATCTCGCCGGTGGCGTCGAGGACCCGCCGGACCCGGTCCCAGCCGGCGACGCTGCGCGGCAGCTCGGCCAGCACCCAGCCGATGGCCCGGACGGGGAACGCCAGCACCGTGAAGAGGAAGGCGATGCTGACCAGCTCGGCGACGCTGATCGCGCCCTGCCGCAGCCGGATCGACCCGACCACCAGCACCGCGAGGGTGCCCAGACTGGGCAGGGCCTCCAGCAGCGGGTCGAAGACGCCGCGCAGCCGCCCGACCGCCACCAGCGAGTCGCGCAGCTCGCCCGCGCGGGCGGCGAACCGGTCGGTCTCCTGCGCCTCGCGGCCCATCGTCTTGACGACCAGGGCGCCGTCGAAGCTCTCGTGCGCGATGCCGCTGACCTCGGCGCGCAGCCGCTGCGCGCGGGCCTGACGGGGTGCCATCCGGCGGGAGTAGGCGACGTTCAGCGCGAAGAGCGCCGGGAAGACCGCGAGGCCGACCAGGGCCAGCGCCCAGTCGGTGGCGAAGAGCGACGCCACCGCGCCGACCAGCATCACCAGGGTGCCGACCGCGAACGGCAGCGGGGCGATCGGGTACCAGGCCGCCTCGACGTCGGAGTTGGCGTTGGACAGCAACGTGCCGGTGGCGTTGCGGTGGTGCCAGGACAGCGGCAGCTCCAGGTAGCGGCGGGTGACCCGGCGCCGGTAGGCGGCCTGGAGGCGGTACTGCATGTAGCCCGCGCCGAGGCGGCGGCCGAAGATGCCGGCCACCCGGAGCACGCTGATGCCGAACAGCGCGACGGCCGCCAGGGCCAGCCCGCCGACCCCGACCGCGCCGCGCTCGATCGCGGGCACCACCACGTCGCCGACCACGGCACCCACCACGAAGGCGCTGGCCACCGTCATGGCGCCGAAGAGAACGCTGCCGCTGACCGCGACCGCGAAGATGCGCGGCTCTTCCCGGATCGCCCGCCCCAGGACGGCCAGCCCCCGAACCAGCACGTCCCGACTTGTCCTGCTCGCCACGCTCTCCCCCGCCGTAAGCCACAATTATCTTCCTCATCCTTACCGGTCGGGGCCAGCTCCGCCGCCCCGGCGCGCTATGTCCGCCGTCACGGCGGCGGCGTCCGCGTCGACGGCGAGTTCCACCGGCGGCCGGCCCCACTCGACGCGCCGAACAAGCCGTACGCGCCTACGATCGGAGCCATGCCGCGGTACGCCCGATCGGAGCGCGAGGCGCTCGTCGACCTGATGCAGACGCTGGGACCGGACGCGCCGACGGTCAACGAGGGCTGGTCCACCCGCGACCTCGCCGCCCACCTGGTGCTGCGCGAACGGCGGCCCGACGCCGCGGGTGGCATCCTGCTCCCGCCGCTGCGCGGCTACGGGGAGCGGGTGCGCCTGCGCATCGCGGCCCGCCCCTGGCCGCTCCTGCTCGACCAGGTGCGCCGGCCACCGGCGTGGAGCCCGGTCAGCAACCCGCTCACCGACGAGCTGGCCAACACGCTGGAGTTCTTCATCCACCACGAGGACGTACGCCGGGCCCGCCCCGGTTGGCTCCCCCGCGACCTGGCGGCGGGGCTGAACAAAGCCCTCTGGAAGCGTTGCGGCGGGCTCGCCCGGCTGGCGCTGCGCCGGTTCCCGGCGGACGTCTTCGTCCAGGCGCCCGGCTACGGGGAGCTCTCCGTCGGCCGGGGCGGCGAACCCGTGCGGGTGGTCGGGGCGCCCGGCGAGCTGGCCCTGTTCCTCAGTGGCCGGCAGCGGGTGTCCCGGGTGCAGATCGACGGGCCGCCGGCACAGGCGGAGCGGCTCCGGGGCAGCGACCTGGGCATGTGACCCAGTGTGCGGAAGCGGTCACAGAGGAGCAGGAGGCGGGGCCTCCCCAGTGACCGCAGCCGATCCCTGCTCACGTACGCTGTCCCCGCGCAGTCCCGTGGGGGGACAGCGCGACAGGGGGCACCATGCGGACCTTTGCGGTCTCGGCGCTACGGGAACCCCCCTTTCCCGCGCGCCAGCACGACGCCACCGACCGGGTGGCGCGGGAGAGCACCGAATGGGCGCTCGACCACGGGCTGATCAGTAACGGGCACCGGCTGCACCGACTGCGCCGGGCCGACGCCGCCGGGCTGGCCGGGCGGGCCTGCCCGGACGGCGGGTTCGACGGGCTGCGGCTGCTCGCCGACCTGATCTCCTGGCTGTTCGTCATGGACGACGCCTGCGACGAGGACGGCCTCGGCGACTCCCCCACCCGGCTGGCGCCCACCGTCGCCGCGCTGCTGGACGTGCTGGACGGCCCGGAGGGGCGGCCCGACGCACCGGCCACCACGGCCGGGCCGCTCGGCGAGGCGCTGGGCGACCTGTGCCGGCGGGCCCACGCCACCGGCGGACCCGCGGCACTGCTGCGCTTCCGCGGCGAGGTACGCGAGTACCTGCTGGCGCTGCTCTGGGAGGCGGCGAACCGGGAGCACGGGCGCGTGCCGGGGCTGGCCGAGTACGCCCAGATGCGCCGGCACACCGGCGCGGTCCACCCCAGCTTCACCCTCACCGAACTGGCCGCCGGGGCGCTGCCGGGTGCGGCGCAGCGCACCGAGCCGTCCCTGGTCACCCTCGACCTGCTCGCCGCCGACCTGGTCTGCTGGTGCAACGACGTCTTCTCGTACGGCAAGGAGCACCTCGCCCAGCCGGACGTGCACAACCTGGTCGTGGTGATCGCCGCGGGGCGCGCGGACGGCGACGAGCCGGCGGCCCTGCGGGCGGCGGCCGACCGGTTCAACGCGACCCTGTCGGCGTACCTGGGGACGGAGGCCGCGCTGCTGGCCGCCGGGGACGACGACCTGCGGCCGGCCCTCACGGCGCGGCGCAACTGGATCCGGGCCACCTACGACTGGTCGCTGCGGGCGGCCCGGTACGCCTGAGCCGGGCCGCCATCTTCCGAGACGTGGCCCAGCCGTGATCCACAGGGCTAGCCGATGTCCGGGGGCAGGCAATACTCTTCGGTAACGAACGCCGACGTGACCATGGTCACGTCATCCCACCCCCGAAGGCGGCTACAGCGATGGCTCTCGATGTACCGTACCGTTCCATCCCCGACATGTTCCTCAAGCGCGTGGCGGCGTCCCCCGACCGCGACGCCTTCGCCCACCCGGCTTCCGACGACTCCGGGCCGGTCTGGCTGAACTGGGAGCAGGTGGCCCGTCGCGCCAAGGCGGTCGCCGCCGGGCTGCACGGCCTCGGTGTCGGCCTGGAGGATCCGGTCGCGATCCTGGCGAACACCCGGCTCGACTGGGTGATCGCCGACCTCGGCATCATGTGCGCCGGCGGCGCCACCACCACCGTCTACCCGACCACCGAGCCGGAGGACGCGACCTACATCATCGCCGACTCCGGCTCCCGCGTGCTCTTCGCCGAGAACCCGGCGCAGGCCGCCAAGATCGCCGGCGCGGACCTGCCGGCGCTGACCCACGTCGTGCTCTTCGACGGTGCCGCCGACCCGGCCGCCGCCGTCCCCCAGCTCACCCTCGCCGAGCTGGAGGAGCAGGGCGCGAGCGCGCTGGCCGCCGAGCCGGACCTGGTCGACAGGCTGGTCGCCGGGATCGGCCCCGACCACCTGGCCACCCTGATCTACACCTCCGGCACCACCGGGCGCCCGAAGGGCGTCGAGCTGCTGCACGGCGGCTGGTGCTGGGAGGGCGTGGCCCAGGCCGACCTGGGGCTGCTGCGCGAGAACGACCTCCAGTACCTCTGGCTTCCCCTGTCGCACTCGTTCGGCAAGACCCTGCTCTGCGGGGCGATCCACGTGGGCCTGCCGACGTACGTCGACGGCCGGGTGGACAAGCTGGTCGACCTGCTCTCGGTGATCCGGCCGACGCTGATGTGCGGCGCGCCCCGGGTGTTCGAGAAGGTCTACAACAAGGCGGTCACCACCGCGCAGGCCGGTGGCGGCGCGAAGGCGAAGATCTTCGCCTGGGGCGTCCGGGTCGGCAAGGAGAAGGTCGCCCTGGAGCAGGCCGGCCGCCCCCTGCCGGGCGGGCTCAAGTTCAAGTACGCGCTGGCCGAGAAGCTGGTGTTCAGCAAGCTCCAGGCCCGCCTCGGCGGCCGGATCCGGGTGCTCGTCTCCGGCGCCGCCCCGCTCAGCCCGGAGATCGCCACCTTCTTCGCCGCGGCGAACCTGCCGATCTCCGAGGGCTACGGCCTCACCGAGACCAGCGCCGGCAACTTCGTCAACCCGCCGGACGGGCTGCGCATCGGCACCGTCGGCAAGGCGATGGGCGACCTGGAGTGCCGCATCGACACCGACGGCGAGATCCTGGTGCGCGGCCGGCCGGTGATGCGCGGCTACCACAACCTGCCCGAGGAGACGGCCGCCGCGTTCACCGAGGACGGCTTCTTCCGCACCGGCGACATCGGCACCCTCGACGCCGACGGCTACCTGAAGATCACCGACCGGAAGAAGGACCTGGTCAAGACCTCGGGCGGCAAGTACATCGCGCCGTCGCACATCGAGGGGATGTTCAAGGCCACCTGCCCGTACACCTCCCAGGCGGTGGTGATCGGCCAGGCCCGCAACTACTGCACGATGCTGGTCACGCTGGACCCGGACGCGATCAAGGGCTGGGCCGCCGGCACGCCGCTGGAGGGCCGCGACTACGCCGAGATCGTCTCCTCGCCCGAGGCGAAGGCGATGGTCGAGGGGTACGTGGCCGAGCTCAACGCCAAGCTCAACCGCTGGGAGACGATCAAGAAGGTCGCCATCCTGCCACGCGACCTGACCATCGAGGACGGCGAGATCACCCCGTCGCTCAAGATCAAGCGCCGCGGCGTGGAGAGCAACTTCGCCGGCGAGATCGAGAAGATGTACGCGGGCACGCTGGCCGAACTCTGAGCACGCGACGTCGGCGGCCCCGTGTTCCGGCGCGGGCCCGCCGACGTCGGGGCCGGCCGTCGGCGTCGGGCCCGGGTCCGTTGTCGGGGCCGGGCCGTCAGGGCCGGGCCGTCGGCGTCGGGGCGGGGCGGTCGGGCTCCGGGCCGGGCCCGGGGCGGGTGCGCCGGGCTCAGAGGTAGTCGCCCCGCCAGCGCGTCTGCTCGGCCTCGGCGGCGCGCTGTTCCTCCAGTGCCACCTGCCGCACGTGCCGCCGCCACGGGGCGTCGACGGTCGTCTGCAGCGTGACCACCAGGACGGTGGCCACCGCCAACACGCCCAGGGCGGCCAGTTCCGGCACCCGCGCCGCCGCCGGGACCAACGCGACGAGCAGCACCACCCCGCCGATCGACGGCCAGCGCGTCGCCCCCAGCATCCGCTTCGCCAGCAGGACCAACGTGAGCAGGTAGAGCGCGACGCCGCCGTGGAGGACCAGCAGGTCGAAGCCGGGCAGCGGCACCCCCCACTGCGGGGTCCCCGGGGCGGCGCCCTCGTGGATCAGCCCCTTGAGCCCCAGCGCGAACAGGATCACGCCCGTGATCAGCGGCAGGTGCAGGAAGGTGTACACGTCCCGGGCCAGCCCCGCGCGGGTACGCGGATCCCGGGTGCGGTGCATCACCTGTTCCATGGCCAGTGCGAGGGTGTCGAAGTACGCCCACCACAGCGCCGCGACCACGCCGATGCCGAGGATCGCCGCGACGATCACCGGCCAGGTCAGCGGCACGGCGGCGGGGCCGGGCCCGAGCCCCAACGCGATGATCGACTCGCCGAGCGCCACCATGATGATCAGCGCGTGCCGTTCCGCCCAGTGCCCGGCCGAGAGCACCGTCCAGCCGGCGCGGTGCTGGGCCACGCCGGCGCCGTACTCGATGCCGAGCGCGGCGATCCACAACGTCGCCCGCACACCGCTCTCGGCGCCGTCTTCGAAGAACCGCTGCGGCACCAGCGCGGCGGTCAGGATGAGCCCCGTGGCGATCAACAACGGCAGGATCAGTACGGGCATCCGCCGGCGCACCTCCCGGTCGGTGCGCACGGCCCAGAGGAAGACCGCCACCTGGGTCGCGCGGACCACGAAGTAGCAGCAGGCGAAGACCACCGGGCCGGGCAGCCCGCCGGGGTGGTCGACGAACGCCTTCGGCAGGCTCAGCGCGAGCACGAACACGGCGGCGGCGAGGGCGAACCCGATCAGTGGCGTCAGGCCCTGGTCGGTCCGGATCACGTTGCCCAGCGCCGCGAAGCCACTCCAGCACCACCACAGCAGGGCGAGCACCACCAGGAACCGGACCAGCCCGCGGAGGTCCAGGCTGCCGGCCGTCACCGTGGTCACGTTGAGAAAGGCGAAGACGAAGACAAGGTCGTAGAAGAGTTCGAGGCGGGTGGTGCGGGACCCCGGGGCGCTCGGCAGGATGCCGCGCGGCCACCGGATCTCCCCCGCGTCCCCCACCTGGGCAGTCTCCCAGGCGGCCAGTCGGGCGCAGGCACGATTGGCCGACCCGGTCAGGGCCGCGCGGCCCCGGTCCGGTGCCGGCTCAGGCGATGACCGCCGGTTCCCGCCACTGGGACCGACCGCCCCGGTCCAGGTCGTACCGGACGGCGGCGATGCGGCCCACCGCCTCGACCAGGTCGGCGGCCGGCAGGGTGAACGGCAGCCGCAGGAAGCGCTCCAGCGTGCCGTCCAGGCCGAAGCGGGGACCGGGCGCCAGGCGTACGCCGACCTCCTCGGCGGCCCGGGCCAACGCGCTGGAGATCGGCCCGTCCAGTTCCGCCCAGAGGGTCACCCCGCCGTGCGGGACGGTGACCCGCCACTCGGGCAGGCGCTGCGCGAGCGCCGTCAGCAGCGCGTCGCGTTGGGCGGTGAGCTGGGCCCGGCGCGCCGCGACGATGGCCGGCGCGTCGGCGAGCAGGTGGACCGCGACCAGCTGGTCCAGGACCGGGCTGGCCATGTCGACGCCGACCCGGGCGGCGGCGAGCCGCTGCACCTGCGGGGCGGAGGCGCGCACCCAGCCGATGCGCAGGCCACCCCAGAACGGCTTGCTCATCCCGCCGATGGTGACCACCCGTGAGTGCCGGTCGAAGCTGGCGGTCGGTGGGGGCAGCACCGTCCCGTCCAGCGGCAGGTCCACGAAGGACTCGTCGACGACCAGGTCGGTGCCGACGGCGTGGGCCGTGGCCACCACCCGTTCCCGCAGCGCCGCCGGCATCAGGTGCCCGGTCGGGTTCTGGAAGTCCGGGATCAGGTACGCCAGCTTGGGCCGGGTCTGCCGGAGGCCACCGAGCAGCAGGTCGGCGTCCCACCCGGGCTCCTCCAGGGCCAGGCCGTGGGTGGTGATCCGGGCCCGGCGCGCGGCCAGCGCGGCCAGGGCGTTCGGGTAGCTGGGCGCCTCGACGAGCACGTTGCCGCCGGGGGCGAGCGCCAACCGGAGCACCAGGTCGAGGGCGTGCTGGGTGCCGTTGGTGACCATGATCTGGTCGGGCGAGGTGGGCAGGCCCCGGTCGGTGTAGGCGTCGGCCACCGCCTCGCGCAGCTCGATGATCCCGGTCGGGTGGTAGCCGGCGCCGCCCAGGTAGCGGGGCAGGTCCTCGGCCGCCGCGCGGGCGGCCGGCAGCAGCTCGGGCGGCGCGGCGAGCGCGGCGACCCCGAGATCGATCATGTCCCGGTCGTCCAGCGGGGTCCAGAGCCCGGTGCTCGCCACCCGGTGGGTGCCCGGGAGCATGGTCCAGCTGCCGGCACCCCGTCGGCTGGCCAGGTGCCCGGTTTCGCGCAGCTCCCGGTACGCGGCCGTGACGGTGGTCCGGCTGATCTTCAGCGCCTCGGCCAGCTCCCGTTCGGCGGGCAGCCGTACGCCCAGCGGCAGCCGACCGTCGGCGAGCAGGCCGCGTACGGCACCCGCCAGGGCGGCGTAGTCGGGGCTGCGACGGCGGCCGGGAAGTGCGTGCCACTGACCGAGGAGCCGGGCCAATTGAGCACCCCGAACCTGACTCGTCATGGCCACTCCTCCTGGATTGGCTCTTACGCTGCGCAAATTGGCCTCTAGCGTGGCATGGGTGACACCGATTGGCAATCTCCGACATCGTCCCGCGCGGCGACTCAGCCAGCTCTACGCGGGACTCGTCCTCTACGGCGTGAGCATGGCCCTGATGATCAACTCGGAGCTGGGCCTGGACCCGTGGAACGTGTTCCACCAGGGCCTGTCCGAGCTGACCGGCCTCTCCATCGGCACCGTCACCATCGCGGTGGGCGTGCTGGTGCTGCTGCTCTGGATCCCGCTGCGCCAGCGTCCCGGCCTCGGCACCGTCAGCAACGCCCTGGTGGTCGGGTTGGTGGTGGACGCGACGCTCCCGCTGCTGCCGGCGGGCGGGTCGCTGGGCGTACGGGCCGGGATGCTCGTCGCCGGCGTCGTGGCCAACGGGGTGGCGACGGGGCTCTACCTCGGCGCCCGCCTCGGGCCGGGTCCCCGCGACGGCCTGATGACCGGCTACGTCGCCCGCCGGCCCGGCCGCTCCGTCCGGCTCGTCCGCACCGTCATCGAGGTCACGGTGCTGGCACTGGGCTGGCTGCTCGGCGGGGTGGCGGGCGTCGGAACGGTCGTCTACGCGCTGGCCATCGGGCCGCTGACCCAGGTCTTCCTGCCGCTGTTCACCGTCCCCGGCCCGCAGAACCCCGCCCCGGACCCGGTCACGCCGCTCCCCACGGCCTGATCCGCCCCGGTGGCGCCGGACGCCTGCGAAGTGACGCTGCTCGACGTGCCGCCGGGCCTCGGGCACCGGCCTACCGCGCCCGTCCCGCGCCGCGTCCGCGACGATCCCCGTCCCCGGCAGACGGGCCCGACGCCGGTGTTCCCTTCGGACGCCACGCCCGGCAGAATCCTCGCATGGGGGAGAACGGATGGCGCTGGAGCGATGCCTGGATCTTCGTCTCGGTGGTGATCGCCAGCGGAGCGGGAAGGCACCGCCGGGCGGCGTCCAGCCGCCGTCCCGAGGGCGTACGCCTCGCCGACGTGCTCTCCACCGCCGACCATCTCAACCAGGCGATCCCCGAGCGGCACGAGGTGGAGGCGGCGGTCCGTCGCCTCGTCGGGGCCGGGCTGGTCAGCGTCACCGACGGCTGGTTCCGGATCACCGCTGACGGTGAGCGCCTCTGGCGCACCCGGCCGAGCGCCGGGCTGGCCACCACCGTGGACACCGTCCAGGGCGTGCTGACCCGGCGGCACGCCCCGGTCAGCGCCGAGTGGCACCTGGACGAGGCCGACCACGCCGCCGCCGTCCAGGAGTACGTGGTGCGGTCGATCCCCGCACCCCGGCGCTCGCCCGAGAACCGGGGCCGCCGGGACTGAGCCGCGCGGGCCGTCAGCGGACCGGGTGCCCGGCCACGCGCAGCGCGTCCTTGACCTCGCCGACGGTCAGCTCCCCGAAGTGGAAGACGCTGGCGGCGAGCACCGCGTCGGCGCCGGCGCCGATCGCCGGCGCGAAGTGCGCCACCTGGCCCGCACCGCCGCTGGCCACCACCGGCACGTCGACCACCCGGCGCACCGCGCCGATGAGTTCGAGGTCGAAGCCGGCCTTGGTGCCGTCGGCGTCCATCGAGTTCAGCAGGATCTCCCCCGCGCCCAGCTCGGCGCCGCGGCGGGCCCACTCGACCGCGTCCAGCCCGGTGCCGCGCCGGCCGCCGTGGGTGGTCACCTCGAAACCGCTGGGCGTGCCGCCCGCGGGAGCCCTCCGCACGTCGAGCGAGAGCACCAGCACCTGCCTGCCGAAGCGGTCGGCGATCTCGGCGATCAGCTCGGGGCGGGCGATCGCGGCGGTGTTCACCCCGACCTTGTCCGCGCCGGCGCGCAGCAGGGTGTCGACGTCGGCGACCCGCCGGATGCCACCGCCGACGGTCAGCGGGATGAAGACCGACTCCGCCGTGCGGCGGACCACGTCGAGCATGGTGCCCCGGTCGCTGGAGGAGGCGGTGACGTCGAGGAAGGTCAACTCGTCCGCGCCGGCCCGGTCGTACGCCGCCGCCAGCTCCACCGGGTCACCCGCGTCGCGCAGGTCGAGGAAGTTGACCCCCTTGACCACGCGACCGGCGTCCACGTCGAGACACGGGATGACCCGTACCGCCACCGTCATGCCGCGAGCCTATCCTTCCCCGCTGGCGGCGGCGATCGGCCTGTGAGCCCGACCACCGCCGTCAGCAGCGGATCCCTGCTCCACCGGAGATGTCAGGGAGGTGCCTTCCTCACAC
The DNA here is from genome assembly GCF_043197575.1 of Micromonospora sp. NPDC049051. Taxonomy (NCBI): domain Bacteria; kingdom Bacillati; phylum Actinomycetota; class Actinomycetes; order Micromonosporales; family Micromonosporaceae; genus Micromonospora; species Micromonospora sp. NPDC049051. The sequence goes on along the minus strand of NZ_JBICTL010000005.1, from coordinate 465,464 downwards.
CCGGACGAGCATCTTGCCGAGGTTCTCGCCGCGGAGCAGGCCGAGGAACGCCTCGGGGGCGTTCTCGATGCCGTCGACGACCGTCTCGTCGTACGAGACCTTGCCGTCCCGCAGCCAGCCGGCCATCTCGCGGACGAACTCGTCGCGCAGGTGCCCGTGGTCGCCGACCAGGAAGCCGCGCAGGGTGAGCCGCTTGCCGATGAGCAGCGCCAGGTTGCGCGGCGCGGCCGGGGGCTCGGTGTCGTTGTACTGCGCGATCATTCCGCAGATCGCGGCACGGCCGTGCATCTTCATCGCGGAGATCGCCGCCTCCAGGTGGTCCCCGCCGACGTTGTCGAAGTAGACGTCGACGCCGTCGGGGGCGGCGGCCTTCAACGAGTCGCGTACCGGGCCGTCGTGGTAGTCGAACGCCGCGTCGAAGCCGAGTTTCCGCAGCCGCTCGACCTTCGCCGCCGAGCCGGCGCTGCCGACCACGCGCCCCGCGCCCCTGATCTTGGCGATCTGCCCGACCAGGCTGCCCACCGCGCCGGCGGCGGCCGAGACGAAGACGGTCTCCCCCGGCTTCATCCCGGCGACCTCCAGCAGCCCGGCGTACGCGGTCAGGCCGGTCATGCCGAGCACGCTCAGGTAGGCGCTGACCGGGGCGAGATCGGGATCGACCTTCCGGGCGCCCCTCGCGTCGAGCAGCGCGTACTCGCGCCAGCCGAGGCCGTGCAGCACGGTGTCGCCGGGCCGGACGCCCTCGGCCTCGCTGGCCACGACCTCGCCGACGGCCCCGCCGTCGAGCGGCGCGTCGAGCGCGAACGGCGGCACGTACGACCTGACGTCGTTCATCCGGCCCCGCATGTACGGGTCGACCGAGACGTACCGGTTGCGGACCACGACCTGCCCCGGCCCGGGGGTGGGCACCTCGGTCTCGACGAGCCGGAAGTTGTCGGCGGTCGGCCAGCCCTGCGGGCGGGAGGCCAGGTGGATCTCCCGGTTGCGGGTGCTCACCGCGCCTCGCGCACGGTGAGGGCGACCTCGACGTTGCCGCGGGTGGCGTTCGAGTAGGGGCAGACCTGGTGCGCCTGTGCGAGCAGCTCCTCGGCGGTGGCCCGGTCGACGGCCGGGAGGTCGACCGCGAGGGCGACGGTCAGCCCGAAGCCGCCGCTGCCGTTGGCGCCGATGCCCACCTCGGCCTCCACGACCGAGCCGGAGACGTCGGCCTTCGCCTTGCGGGCGACCAGGCGCAGCGCCGAGTGGAAGCAGGCGGCGTAGCCGGCCGCGAAGAGCTGCTCGGGGTTGGCGGCGCCGCCGGCGCCACCCATCTCCTTCGGCACGGCCAGCCCCAGGTCGAGGGTGCCGTCGGAGGTACGGACGTGGCCGTCCCGACCGTCCCCGGTGGCCCGGGCGGACGCGGTGTAGAGCACCTGCATGGTGGTCACTGCTCCTTCTGTCGGTGGATCGTCTCGGTGACCCGGGTGAGGGTGTCGCGCAGGGCGACCAGCTCCGCCTCGGTGAGGCCCGTGGCGCTGGCGACCCGCAGCGGCACCTCGCACATCCGGTGCCGCAGGGCCCGCCCGTCGTCGGTCAGGCCCACCTCCACCCGCCGCTCGTCGCGCGCCGACCGGGTCCGGACGACCAGCCCCGCCCCCTCCAGCCGCTTGAGCAGCGGGGAGAGCGTGCCGGAGTCCAGCCGCAGGGCGGCGCCGAGCTCGGAGACCGTGGGGGCGTCGTCGCGCTCCCAGAGCACCAGCAGCACCAGGTACTGCGGGTAGGTCAGGCCGAACTCGTCGAGGACGGGCCGGTAGACGTCGGTGAGGGCGCGCGACGCGGCATAGAGCGCGAAGCACACCTGCCGGCGCAGTACCAGATGGTCGGTCACCGGGAAACCGTAGCGCGCAATTTGGTTGTGCACAACCGATCAGTTGACGCACAGCGGCACGTTGGGCGGCACCGTCTCGCCGCGCTTCACCACAGTGGTCTGCGAGCCGAGCGTGCCGGAGTTCTCGATCGGTTCGGTCCGGAAGACCTTCAGGAAGAAGTTGACCACGTCGGCCACCACCTTCGGGATCGAGTAGCCGATGCCGTACCGCATGGTGACGTTGATCCCCGCGCCCCGGCAGACGATGAGACCGGCGCCCGAGCCCAGGGTCGCCCCGACAGTCGTACGCAGCCCCACGTAGAGACCGGCGCTGAACCCGAGCGCCCCGATCCCGACGGTGAACTTCACGTCGTAGCTGAGCAGCATGCCGTTCACGCCGATCGACACCCCGGTGATGGAGTTGGTCAGGCTGTCGCGGACCGTGAATCCGGCGGGCACCACGGGCCCGAAGAACGGGCGGTGGTACCCGTAGCCGACCGCGCCGGTCAGGGCGTACTCGCCGGCCGCCCGGAACGACCCGTCCTTGGCGGTGAAGACGGTCCGGACCTCCAGCAACTGGTCCACGGTGGCGGAGAACGGCACCCCGAGGATGGTGCCGATCGGCACGCTGAACTGCACCGGCACCACGACGGACTTCGCCAGGTTGCGCTGGTTGCCGACCTGGGTGGCGGCGTCGATCGAGACCCGGAGGCCGGCGCCCCCGGTGACGCTGAACTCGGCCCGGGTCACGGCGCCACCGCTGATGGCCACGTCGAAGCTCGCCGTCGGGCGCCGCATCACGAAGGTGACCGAGCCCCTCATCCGGATGTCGCCGTCGTCGTAGGCGAAACTCAGGCCGACGCCGTCGGCACAGCACTGCGGGGTCAGCTGGATCCCGCCCGCCTTCGCGGCGGACGACCCGCCCGGCCGGGCCGGCGGCTGCGGCGGCCGGGGCGCCTGACCCGCGCGGACCGGCACGGCCCGGCCGGGCAGGCGCGAGCCGCCCGACGCCCCGGCCCCGTCCGCACGGTCGGCCCCGGCGGGCCCCGGGACCAGCCCTCCGCCCGTTCCGCCCTCCTCGGGCAGGTCGGCCGCCGCCCAGGCCGGCTCACCGGCGGCGTACGCGACGGGCCGGTCCAGCGGCACGGGCCGGTCGGTGCGGAAGGTGCCGTCCCGCACGACCTCGGTCAGGGTCACCGGGCCGATGGTCACCGCGAGGTCGTCCCCCTCCGGACGCACGTCCACCACCCGGCCGACCGCCCGTCCCGTCAGGAACATCACCCGGCCCGGGGCCAGTTCGTCCGCCCGCTCCGCGTCCGGGTCGATCCGCCAGGTCAGGCCGTCGTCGGTCACCGACCGCACCGCCCGCCCGCCGCCGCCGACCAGCACCACGTCCGGCTGGTACGTCACGTCGGGATGCGGCTGCGGCGCCAGGCCGTGACGGATCGCGTCGGCGTGGTACGGGTCGGACGGGTCCCCGCCCGGCGGATCGTCGCGCTGGCAGGCCGCCGTCACGACCACCAACAGGACCAGCACGGTCGCCGCCGCGAGCGCCCGGACGACGGGGTTCGTCCTCATCGCGACCCGCTCAGAGCCGTCCGGCCACGGTACGGGCCACGCGTTCCAGGGGCGCCCGGTTCTCGGCCGGGTCGTTGAGCCGGACCAACCGCACCGACACCCACTGGCCGGCCCGGTGGACGAAGACGGCCTCGTGGCTCGCGTACGCCTCGTCGCCGACCCCCGGCAGCGGTCGCAGCTCGTGGCCGAGGTCCCGCTCGATGTCCAGGAACTTCTTGGCCCCGTCGCCGACGAAGACCTCCACCTGGGCGGTCGGCCCGGTCACCGGCCCGGTGTAGGTACAGGTCTCCCGCACGGGCTTGGCGTCGTCCAGTCCGGTGCCGGCGAGCTGCTCGGCCTCCTTCCTGGACACCAGCGCGCAGGGGTCCGGCGCCGCCGCTGCCGACGGTGTCGGCTCCGGCTCGGCCTCGGTGCTTTCGACGACCACCTCCGACGGCGCCACGACGTCGGGCGCGGGCGGCTGGCCCCCTTCGGCCCCGCCACATCCGGCCAGCGGCACGGCCGCCAGGCCGAGCAGCCCGGCCAGCAACGCGTACCGGCCCGGACGACGAATCTGCTGCACGATGTCCCTCCTTCGTGGCTGGCGGCCGGGGCCGGGCGCGGGCCGGAACGGCGGCACGGTCACGGCCGGTCACCCCCGGTCAGCGGCGCCGGCTCGTCCGGCGCCGAGATCCACTCGGCCGGGCCCAGCCGGTCGACCCGCCAGCCCACGGCGCTGGCCACCGCGGCCACCGTCTCCGCGTCCGGTCCCTCGACCAGGGCGAGCACCACCTCGTCGGCCACGATCCGCACGGCTGCCCGCAGCCGGGTGGCGTCGGTGGTCAGCGCACCGACCGGCTCGTCGGCGCACTCCTGAGCGACGCCGTCGTAGCGTTCGAGGACGAAGAGTCGAGTGGCCATACGCCAACGCTAGGTCGGCACGGCGCCGGGGTAATCGGGTGTTTCCCTATCCTTCGCCGTCGGCCCGGGCCATCACGGCGCCCAGCTCGGCGCGGCTGGCGATCCCGAGCTTGCGGTAGATCCGCGCGAGGTTCGCCTCGACCGTCTTGGGGCTGATGAACAGCGTGTCGGCGATGACGCGGTTGGTCAGGCCGGTGGCGGCGAGCCGGGCCACCTCCCGCTCGGTGCCGGTCAGCTGGCGAGGCGCCGCCGGGCGGCCTCCCATGCGGTCCGCCTCCGCGCGGGCCCGGCCGGCGAGAGCCGCCGCGCCGAGCGCCTCGAACTCGAGGGCGGCCGTGGTCAGCGCCTCGCGCGCCTCGCGCCGGCGCCGGACCCGCCGGTACGCGACACCGGCCACCAGCAGACAGCGCGCCCGGTCCAGGGGCAGCACGTCGGCGGGCACCTCGGCCCTGGCGGCAGCCAGCTCCGCCAGGGCGTCCGACGGGTCCCGGCCCAGTGCGCCCGCGAGCAGCACCCGGCTGCGGGCCAGCCCCAGGGTGGTCCACGGCCGTGGCAACCGCCGGTGCCGCACGGTCAGCCGGTCCAGCGCCTCCGCCGCCGTGGCCAGGTCGCCCGTGCCGACGCAGGCCTCCAGCCAGTCCGGCTCGAACCGCTGGGCGATGGGCTCCACCAGCCCCAGCGCGTCGACGGTGGCGGCCAGCTCGCCGTAGTACCGCGCGGCCTCGGGCAGCCGGCCACCGGTCAGCGCGGCGAACCCGGCCAGCTGGGCGAAGATCCGGCGGCGCCAGCGGTCGTCCAGCTCGGCGGCCCGGCGCAGCCCGTCCTCGGCGATCCGGCTGGCGTGCGCCACCTGCCCCCGGTACGCCCGCAGCAGCCCGTCCAGCCAGTGTTCGCCGGCCGAGTCGCTGCCGTACTGCTCCCCCAGCTCGCGGGCGGCGGCGATGTGCGCCGCGGCGGCCGAGTACCGCCCGGCGAGCAGCTCGCTCTCGCCCAGGTGGCAGAGGAGTTCGTGCTGGGACGGCTCGTCACCGCGGGCGACGGCCCGCGCCAGCATCCGACTGAGCCGGTCGCGGGCCCGCCCGTGCTCGTCGACCGCCTTCCACCAGGCCGCCGGCACGATGCCCGCCAGCCACGACGGGTCCTCCCCCTCCAGCACGAGCGCCCGTTCCAGGAGGTCCGTCCGGGCCGGCAACCCGGCCCGGACCTCGTTGAAGAACAGCAGCAGCAACGCCGCCGCGTGCACCGGACGGTCCTGCGGGCTGGCGGCCAGCAGCGCCACCGCCGCCTGGGCGTCCCGGCACGCCGGCTCCGGGGCATCGCGGAACAGGCTGAGATGGGCGTGGATGCGTCCCGCCAGCGTCGAGGAGGCCGGGGCCGCTTCCAGCGCCCGTTCGGCCGCCAACCGGGCGGCCTCCGGCGGTTCGTCGGAACTCCAGGCGACGACGGCCCGCAGCAGCAGCGCCTCCGCCCGTGCCGGCCCGGTCAACTCCTCGGCGGCGAGGTCGGCGGCCACCTTCGCGGCGGGGTAGTCGCCGCTGTCGAACCGGCACTCCGCGGCGGCCAACCGCCACCGCGCGAACTCCTCGGGCGTGCCCGGCGGGAGGAGCCGCGCCGCGGTGTCGTACAGCCCGGCCGCCGTCTCCGGCGCCCCCCGGGCCCGTTGCCGGACGGCGGCCGCCGCGATCTCCGCCGCCGCCCGCGGATCGGGTGCGCTGACGCAGCGGGCGAGCTGCCGCGCCCGCTCGTCCGGGTCGTACGCGGTGTCGGCGAGCAACCGGTGCAAGCGGCGACGCACACCCGGTGGCACGTCGTCGCGCACCGCCGCGGCGTAGACCGGGTGGGTGAACGCGACGGCCTCCCCGGCGACGGCCACCAGGCCGGCCTCCTCCGCCGCGTCGAAGGCCGTCGGCGACACCCCGGCCCGGACCAGCGCGGCCAGCGCGGGTACGCCGGAGAGGGCGGCGAGCCGGATCGCGTGCCGGGTGTCGGGCGGCAGGGCGGCCACCCGGTCGGCGACCAGCCGCCGCAGCGACGGCGCGGCCGGCAGGTCGGCGCCCGGGGCCGGCAGCTGCGGCATCCGCAGCACCGCGCGGGCGAGTTCGATGGCGAGCAGCGGGTTGCCCCCGGCCTCCTCGGCGATGCGCACCAGCAGGGGGCGGGGCAGCGCCGTGCCGGTCTCGGTACGCAGCACGTGGTGCAGCGCGCCGACGCCGAGCGGGCCGAGGGCGATCCGGTCGAGCCGCCCGCCGGTGGCGCCGTGGTCGATGCCCAGCGGGGCGGGGTCCACGCCCGCCCGTTCCGCGCGGGCGGTGACCAGGACGGCGACGCCCGGCGTCAGCCGGCGCACCGCGAAGCGCAACGCGCGCTCACTCGGCGGGTCGAGCCACGGGGCGTCGTCCACGGCCACCAGCAACCGGGGCACGGACGGGCCCGCACCGTCGCCCGCGACACCGGTGGCAGCAGCGAGGCCTGCGGCGGTGGCAGCGCCTGCGACGCCGGTCGTGGCGGCCGTACCGGTGGCGGTGGTGGCGGCCGTACCGGTGGCGGCCGTGGCGGTCGTGCTGGTGGCGGCGGTGGCCAGCAGCGACGCGGTGGCGACGCCGACCGTGCGCTCGTCGACCGGCTGCGTCACCTCGCCGGCGAGCAGCACCCCGGCCAACGCCGCGCGCTGCGGGGCGGGCAACTCGGGCACCCGGCCGGCGAGCGGGGCCAGCAGGTCCGCCAGCGCCGCGAACGGCAGTGCCGACTCCGACTCGGTCGGCGCGCAGGCCAGCACCAGCCAGCCGGCCCGGCCGGCCGTGGCCAGCAACGACCGGTGCACGGCCGTCTTGCCGATCCCGGCGGGACCCTCCACGAGGACCGGCCGTCCCTCGGCCAGGCTCCGCCAGGCATGGTCGACCACCAAGTCCCGACCGACGGCCGCCCCGCTCACCGGCTCAGTCTGGCACCGGCCCGCGACGGCGGTCGAGAACCGGACGGCGGGTCGCGCGAGACCGCCGATCCGGGCCGTCCCGCCAGGGCTCAGCGATCGCCGAGGTACGCCTCCAACTCCACCTCGACCAGGTGGTCCGGGTCGAGCAGACCGGCCACCACCACCAGCGTGGCCACCGGGCGGACCGCGCCGAAGACCGCGTTGTGCGCCCGCCCCACCTCGTCGGCGTACGTGCGGTCGGTGACGTACATCCGGGTCCGCACCACGTCCCCGGGCTCCGCGCCCACCTCGGCCAGCGCGGCCAGCCCGATCCGCAGGGCCTGCGCGGTCTGCGCCGCCGCGTCGCCCACGTGGGTGACCACGCCGTCCACCGTGGAGGTGCAGCCGGCCGTCCAGGCCAGGTCGCCGGCCCGGACCACCCGGCAGTAGCCGTACACCGACTCCCACGGGCCGCCCGACCCGAGCCGGGTGACGGTCACGCCGCGGCCAGGGTTTCCAGCGCCTGCGCCACCGTGAAGGCGCCCGCGTACAGCGCCTTGCCGGCGATCACGCCCTCCACACCCAACGGCTCCAGGGTGGCCAGCGCCCGCAGGTCGTCCAGGGTGGAGACGCCGCCCGAGGCGATGACCGGGGCATCGGTACGGGCGCAGACCTCGCGCAGCAGGTCCAGGTTCGGCCCGCGCATGGTGCCGTCCTTGGTGATGTCCGTGACGACGTAGCGCGCCGCACCCGCCTTGTCCAGCCGCTCCAGCACCTCGAACAGGTCGCCGCCGTCGCGCGTCCAGCCCCGGGCGGAGAGGGTACGGCCCCGCACGTCCAGCCCGATCGCCACCCGGTCGCCGAACTCGCCGCACACCCGGTCGCACCAGACGGGATCCTCCAGTGCGGCGGTGCCGATGTTCACCCGGGCCGCCCCGGTGCCCAGCGCGGCCCGCAGCGACTCGTCGTCGCGGATGCCGCCGGACAGCTCCACCTTCACGTCGAGCTGCCGCACCACCTCGGCCAGCAGGTGCGCGTTGGAGCCACGGCCGAACGCGGCGTCGAGGTCGACCAGGTGGATCCACTCGGCACCGTCGCGCTGCCACGCCAGCGCCGCCTCCAACGGGTCGCCGTACGTCGTCTCGCTGCCGGCGGCGCCCTGCACGAGTCGGACGGCCTGGCCGTCGGCGACGTCCACGGCGGGCAACAGGGTGAGGCTCACGGTATTTCTCCTCGAAGTCAGGTGCGACGGTCCAGGGCGATCACCACGATCGCCGGCAGTACGAGCAGCAACAGCACGACCAGCGCGATCCGCAGCGCCAGATCGTCGACGAACGTCCAGATCAGCGTCATCGCCGCCAGGGTCAGCAGCACGATGGCGGCGCGTTCGCCGCGGCTGTGCCGGGGCAGCCGGCCCGTCCGCCCCCGGCGCAGCGACGGCGTCAACCGGCGGACCAGCGCCCGGCGGCGCGACCGTCGGGCCGCCCGCCGCTCGCGGACGACCCGGGCCCGGGCAGCCTCGGCCTCCCGGGCGGCCCGACGCCGGGCCCGCTCCTTGCTCACGACGTACCCCTTCGCGGGCTGGCTGCCGACGGGATCGGCCCCGCCGCACCGGGCCGGCGCTCAGTCACCGGTGGAGAGCGTGGCGAGCCAGTTGCGCAGCAGCGCGGCACCGGTGTCGGCGGACTTCTCCGGGTGGAACTGCGCGGCGCACAGCGGACCCCGCTCGACGGCCGCCACGAAGTCCGTTCCGTGGTGGGCGGTGGTGACCAGGGCGCCGGCCTCCGCCAGGGCGCCCGGCTCCCGGACCCCGTACGAGTGCACGAAGTAGAACCGGCTGCCGGCCGGCAGGCCGGCGAAGAGCACCGAACCCGCCGGCGCGGTGACCGTGTTCCAGCCCATGTGCGGCAGCCGGGGGGCGGCCAGGCTGGTCACCCCGCCCGGGAGCAGCCCGAGGCCCTTGGTCACCACGCCGTGCTCGTCGCCGTGCTCGAAGAGCACCTGCATGCCCACGCAGATGCCCAGCACGGGACGGCCGGCGGCGACGCGCTCGGCGATCACCGGGCCGGCCCCGAGGGCCTCGATCCCCGCCATGCAGGCGGCGAACGCGCCCACGCCCGGCACCACCAGCCCGTCCGCCTCGGCGGCGGCGGTCAGGTCGTCGGTCACCGTCACGTCCGCGCCGGCCCGGGCCAGGGCCCGCTCAGCCGAACGCAGGTTGCCCGACCCGTAGTCGAGCACCACCACGCGGCTCATGCCGTCACCACCCTCCGGTCGGCGGCGCCGCGACGCGGCGGCCTGGTCCGCCCGCTCACGCGCCCTCCCCCGGCAGCAACCAGAGCGCACCGGCGACCGTGGCCAGGACGGCGAGCAGCGCGGTGACGATCACCGCGCCGCGCGGCGCACCCTGCCGGTGCAACGACCACGCCCCGCCGACCAGCACGCCGGCCAGGATCAACACCAACGACGGCAGCGCCCCGCCCATTCAGAGCGCCCCCTTCGTGCTGGGGATCGCGCCCGCCGCGCGCGGGTCGATCGCCGTGGCCTCGCGCAGCGCGCGGGAGACCGCCTTGAACTGGGCCTCCACCACGTGGTGGGCGTCCGGGTGCCCGCCGGGGCGGGCCGCCCGCAGCACGTCCACGTGCAGGGTGATCCGGGCCGCCTGGCCGAAGGACTCCCAGATGTGCCGGGTCATGCTGGTCGGGTAGACCGGCCCGATGTACGGCGCCAGCACCGGCTCGTCGTGCACCACGTAGGGACGGCCGGAGAGATCGACGGCGGCCCGGACCAGCACCTCGTCCATCGGGACGGTGGCCGAGCCGTACCGCCGGATGCCGGCCTTGTCCCCCAGCGCCTGGTCGAACGCGGCGCCCAGCGCGAGGGCCGTGTCCTCCATCGTGTGGTGGGCGTCGATCTCCAGGTCACCCACGGTCTGCACGGTCAGGTCGAAGCCGCCGTGCCGGGCGATCTGGTGCAGCATGTGGTCGTAGAAGCCGACGCCGGTGCCGATCTCGGCCCGGCCGGTGCCGTCGAGGTCGATCTCGACGAGGACCCTCGTCTCCTTGGTGATCCGCTCCACGCGGGCGGCCCTGCTCATTGCTTGCCTTTCGGTCGCGGCTGCGGGGCTCGCAAGCTCACTCCTCGCGCTCCCAACTGCTTGCCTTTCGGTCGCGGCTGCGGGGCTCGCAAGCTCACTCCTCGCGCTCCCACTAGATCTTCTCCATGGCGGTGAGGAAGGCGTCGGTCTCGGCCGGGGTGCCGGCGGTGACGCGCAGCCAGCCCGGCAGGCCCACGTCGCGGACCAGCACGCCGTGCTCCAGCAGGGCGCGCCAGGCGGCGGACTGGTCGCCCCCCACCTCGAACAGCACGAAGTTGGCGTCGCTGTCGGCCACCCGCACGCCCCGCTCGCGCAGCCGCGCCACGATCCGGTCGCGCTGCCCGCAGATCGCGGCCACCGTGCCGAGCAGGGCGTCGCGGTGCGCCAGCGCCGCCCGGGCCGCGGCCTGGGTGAGGGCCGAGAGGTGGTACGGCAGCCGGACCAGCTGCACCGCCGCCACCACCGCCGGGTCGGCCGCCAGGTAGCCCAGCCGGCCGCCGGCGAAGCCGAACGCCTTGCTCATCGTCCGGGTCACCACCAGCCGCGGGTGCCCGGGCAGCACCGCCAGGGCGCTGACCGTGCCGGGGCGGGCGAACTCGGCGTACGCCTCGTCGACGACCACCATGCCGGGCGCGGCGTCCAGCACCGCGGCGACCACCGCCGGGTCGAGGGCGGTGCCCGTCGGGTTGTTCGGCGAGCAGAGGAAGACCACGTCCGGGGCGTGCTCGCGGACCTGGGTGACCGCCTCGTCCGCCGTCAGCCCGTAGTCGACGCCCCGGCGGGCCGGTACCCACCGGGTGCCGGTGCCGAGCGCCAGCAGCGGGTGCATCGAGTACGCCGGGACGAAGCCGAGCGCGCTGCGCCCCGGGCCACCGAACGCCTGGAGCAGCTGCTGCTGGATCTCGTTGGAGCCGTTGGCCGCCCACACGTGGTCGACGGTGAGCCCGTGGCCGAGGTAGCCGGCCAGGTCGGCGCGCAGCGCCAGCGCGTCGCGGTCCGGGTAGCGGTTGAGGTCGCGCAGCTCCGCCGCCAGGGCCTTGCCGAGCGCGTCCACCACCGCCTCGGGCACCGGGTAGGAGTTCTCGTTGGTGTTCAGCCGCACGGGCACGTCGAGCTGCGGCGCCCCGTACGGCGACAGCCCGCGCAGGTCGTCGCGGATCGGCAGGTCGTCGAGGGTGGTCACGCGGCCACCCCGCTCCGGCGCGCGACGGCCCGGGGCCGACGGGGTCCGGGCCCGCTCACGACGCGGCCCCCGGGAAACGCACGCTGACCGCCTGCCCGTGCGCCGGCAGGTCCTCGACGCCGGCCAGGGTGACCACGTGCGGGGCCACCTCACGCAGCGCCTCCTGCGTGTATTCGACCAGGTGGATGCCGCGCAGGAAGGACTGCACCGACAGCCCCGAGGAGTGCCGGGCGCAGCCGCCGGTGGGCAGCACGTGGTTGGAGCCGGCGCAGTAGTCGCCGAGCGACACCGGCGACCAGGCGCCGACGAAGATCGCCCCGGCGTTGCGCACCCGTAGCGCCCACTCGCGGGCGTCCCGGGTCTGGATCTCCAGGTGCTCGGCCGCGTACGCGTCGACCACCCGCAGCCCGGCGTCGAGGTCGTCGACCAGGACGACGCCGCTCTGCTCGCCGGTCAGCGCGGTGGTGACCCGCTCGGCGTGCTTGGTGGCCGGCACCTGCCGGGCCAGTTCCCGCTCGACCGCCTCGACCAGCTCGACCGAGGGGGTCACCAGCACGCTGGCCGCGAGGGGGTCGTGCTCGGCCTGGCTGACCAGGTCGGCGGCGACGTGCGCCGGGTCGGCGGTGTCGTCGGCCAGGATGGCGATCTCGGTCGGGCCGGCCTCGGCGTCGATGCCGACGACGCCCCGCAGCAGCCGCTTGGCGGCGGTGACCCAGATGTTGCCCGGGCCGGTGATCATGTCGACCGGGTCGCAGTACGCGCTGCCCTCGGCGTCGACGGCCGCGCCGTACGCCAGCATCGCCACGGCCTGGGCGCCACCGACGGCGTAGACCTCGTCGACGCCGAGCAGGGCGCAGGCGGCCAGCACCCGGGCGTCGGGCAGCCCGCCGTTGTCCTTCTGCGGCGGGCTCGCCACGACCAGCGAGCGCACCCCGGCCGCCTGGGCCGGCACCACGTTCATCACCACGGTCGACGGGTACATCGCCAGGCCGCCGGGGACGTAGAGGCCGACCCGGTCGACCGGCACCCAGCGCTCGGTCACCGTGCCGCCCGGCACCACCTGGGTGGTGTGGTCGGTGCGGCGCTGGTCGGCGTGCACCTTCCGGGCCCGCGCGATCGACTCCAGCAGCGCCGCGCGCACCTCGGGAGCGAGGGTGCCCTCCGCCTCGGCGATCGCCTCGGCGGGCACCCGCAGCACCTCGGGCGAGATCCCGTCGAAGCGCTCGCTGGCCTCCCGGATCGCCGGGTAACCATGCTCCCGGACCGCCTCCACGAGGGGGCGGATCCGCTCGACGGCCACGGAGACGTCGAGTTGGGCACGGGGCAGCAGACGGCGCGGGTCGCGCACGCCGCCGCGCAGGTCGATCCGGTTCAACACCCTTGCGAGTCTAGGCGGCCCGGCCGGACGGCGACCGGCGCCGCCCGTACGCCGGGACGGTGAGCCGGGACACGCCGCCGCGGCGGGATCGGGCTACGCTCGGACGCGTGACTGCGCGGCTGCCGGTGTTTCCGCTCGGAATGGTCCTCTTTCCCGGTCTGGTGCTGCCGCTGCACATATTCGAGGAGCGCTACCGCGCCCTCGTCCGGCACCTGGTCGCGCTGCCGGAGGACGCCCCGCGCGAGTTCGGGGTGGTGGCCATCCGGGCCGGCTGGGAGGTCGCCCCGACCGGGCCGGACGGGCAGCCGCTGCCCGGCGGCGACGTCACCCTGCACGAGGTGGGCTGCACCGCCGAGCTGCGGCAGGTCACCGAGCGCCCCGACGGCGGCTTCGACATCGTCACGGTGGGCAAGCGCCGGTTCCGCATCGCCGACGTCGACCGCGACGCCGAGCCCTACCTCACGGCCGACGTGGAGTGGCTGCCCGAGCCGGGCGGGCCCGACGAGGTCGCCGACCTGCTCGCCGCCCGGGTGATCTCGGTCTTCCGGCAGTACCTGGGCCTGATCCGCGCCGACCCCGAGGAGCTCTCCGAGCAGCTGCCGGAGGACCCGACGGTGCTGTCGCACCTGGTGGCCGCGACGGCCGTGCTGACCGTGGCCGACCGGCAGCGGCTGCTCGCCATCGACGACACCGCCGCGCGGCTCCGCGCCGAGCTGCGCCTGCTCAACCGCGAGGCGGCGCTGCTGCGCCAGGTGCGGGCGGTTCCGGTGCCGCTGGCGGAGCTGGCGTCCCCGCCGACCCCCAACTGAGCCCGGGCGCTCGATCGGCACCTTCGGCACCGTATTCAGGGGCGCCGAAGCCCCCGCCGTCGGGCTCCCGCTCCGGGCGCAGCGACGGCCAGCGGGACCAGCCGGCCAGCAGGGTGTACGCCACGGCGGCGCCGAACGCGGGCAGCAGCAGGTTGCCGTGCGGCACCGGCAGCACGCCGAGCACCCAGTCGATGCCGCCGGCCCGCAGGTCGGCCGGCTTGTCGAAGGCCCGCCCGACGGGCGCGCTCTCCAGCAGCCGCTCGTAGTCGGCCAGCCCCACCCGACGGCCGACCTGCCAGGCGACCACGGCCGCGCCGAAGGCGCCGAACACGGCGGCGAGCAGGCCGACCGGCCCCCGTACCCGGCGCAGCACGAACCACAGCGCCAGCGCGACGAGCACCCCGAAGCCCAGCCCCAGCAGGCTGAACCAGCCGTCGGCCGCGACCGGCTGCTCCGGCTGCGGCTCGGCGTAGATCGCCCCGTCGGCGACCTTGAGCACGGGCGTGTCCGGCGCGAGCGCGGCCCAGAGCAGCCCGAGCGGCACCCCCAGCACGCTCGCCACGAGCACCGCCAGCAGGGCGAGCCGCACCGCCCGGCCGCGCGGCAGGTCCGGCTCGACCGGCGACGCGAGCGGGTAGCCGGCGGCGTACCCGAGGTCGGCGCCGCCGGGGAGGTACTCCACCGTCCCGCCGTGCGGCGGCACGCCGGTCGGCGGGTGCCACGGGGCGTCGGTCGTGCCGTGCGGCGGCACGCCGGGGGTGGGGTACGGCGGGACGGGTTCCCGGGCGGGGTACGGGTCGGCGGGGCCGACGCGGGCCGGCGGGCCGGGTTCCGCCCGGGCGGCCGGCGCCCCCGGCTCGTCGGGCCGGCGGTGGGGCCGGTCGGGTTCGGGGGTGTCCGCGCTCACCCGATGATCCTCTCAGGCCCGTGGGCGGCGTGGGTGGCCGGTGGCGGCACACCCGCTCACCGGGCGAACGGCTCCAGCATCATCGCGGCGGCCTTCAACCACGCCTGCCGGGTCTCCTGCTGGAGCTGGTGATATTCGATCGAGGAACCGGTCTCCAGCGCCGGGTCGTACGGCACCACGGCGACGCCCCGGGTCCGGGTCGCGAAGTGCCGCTCCAGGTCGTCCTGCAACGGCGAGCGGCCCGGCGTCGGGCAGGAGATCAGGGTGACAGCGTTGTCGGCCAGCTCCCCCATCCCCACCTCGTGCAGCAGGTCCAGCATCCAGTCGGCGCTGAACGCGGCGTCCTCCCGTGGCACGGTGGTCACCACGAGTTGGTCGGCGGCCTGCATGACGGTGCGCCAGTTGGCGCTCTCCACGTTGTTGCCGGTGTCCACGCAGACCACGTCGTGGGTGCGCCGCAGCAGCTCCAACACCCGCCGGACGGTGAACTGGTCCAGCCGCTGGGCGAACCGCGGACTCTCCTCGCCGGCCAGCACGTCGTACGAGCCGTCGGAGGCGTGCCGCAGGTAGTCGTCCAGGTGCTCCAGCAACTCGGCGCCCTCCTTGATCTCGACGTGCGCGAGATCGCTGACCAGGTGCCGGATGGTGCGGGCGTGCCGGGCGCTGCCGGCGCGTAGCCCGAGGGTGCCGCGCAGTTCGTTGTCGTCCCAGGCCAGTACGCCCCGCCCGCGTACGCTGCCGACGGTCGCCGCGGCCAGCACGGTGGCGGTGGTCTTGTGCACGCCGCCCTTCGGGTTGGCGAACGCGAGCACCCGGGGGGTGCCCAGCTCGCGGCGGAGCACCCCGGCGGCGCGCTCCACCTCGCTCTCCGCGTCGCGGGGCCGCCACTCCACCCGGGGCGGGTAGCTCCGCTCGGCGGCCACCGGCGCGGCTGGCGGGGCTGGCGGGGGCGACGGAGCCGGCGGCGGCTGTGCCTGGTGGGCGGGCCGGTTGCGGTAGCCGTTGTCGAGCACCGCGTAGCGGGACTCGACCGGGGGCGGCTCCTGACGGTAGCCGTTGTCCAGCAGGGCGTAGCGTGACTCGATCGGCCCCGGGCCACGGCGTGGTTCGGACTCGACGCGGGGTGGCGGGGGCTGGGCCGGAACCCGGTACGCCGGCTCGACCGGATACTCGGGATCTGCCCGGTAGGTCGGCTCGGCGGGATCGGAGCGGTACGTCGGCTCGATGGGGCCGGAGCGGTAGGTCGGCTCGATCGGATCGGAACGATAGGTCGGCTCTATCGGATCGGAACGGTAGGTCGGCTCGATGGGATCGGAGCGGTAGGTCGGCTCTATCGGATCGGAACGGTAGGTCGGCTCGATGGGATCGGAGCGGTAGGCGGGCTCGGGCGGGTACTCGGGTTCCCGCCGGTAGCCGGGCTCGGGCGGTTCCAGCCGGTAGGCGGGCTCCACCCGGTAGGTGGCCTCGGCCCGGTAGCCCGCGTCGACCGGCCGGCCGTACTCCGCGCCGTACGGTGGCGGGCCGGGCTCCGGCACGTACGGCGGCTCGGGCGACCGCCCGATGGCCGGCACCCGCGCGGCGAAGCCGTTGCCCGACGAGCGGCGGGGCAGCGGCTCGGGCGGGAGCGGCGGCGGATCGGCGTGCCGGTCGGCCTCGGCCTGCTCGGCCGTGCGGCCGCCGTGGCGGGCCCGGTCGAGCAGCGCCCGCCACCGCGGTGCTGGTTCGGCCGGCCGCCCCCAGCCGGTCTCGCTGCCCTCCACGGCTCGCCCTCCCAGCACCATCGATGTCCGTCTGACAGGCTACGAACGAAACCCTATTCGGACCACACCCGTCTACGCACCTCCGGTTCTTCCTCCCGTCCCCGGGCGGGCGCCGGGGTGCCACCGGCACCGGCGTCCGCCGAGGTCGACAGGGCCACCGCCGGCGGGCCGCAGCGCGTCGGTCCGGCCGACCCCGGTGACGGACCGGTCACGTCCCGTGCGGGTTCCGACGTTTCGCCCACGGGCGGAGACAACGGGCTGCCGGACAGCCGGCGGACCTGCTCGTCGGGGTGTCACGGGTGGGACGGCACTCAGTCGCGCAGGATCTCGAGCGCGCGGCCCAGGTCGTCAGGGTAGTCGCTGACGAAGCGCACCTCGTCGCCCGTGCGGGGGTGCAGGAAGCTCAGCGACCGGGCGTGCAGCCACTGCCTGCTCAGGCCGAGCCGGGCGGAGAGGGTCGGGTCCGCGCCGTACGTCAGGTCGCCCACGCACGGGTGCCGCAGCGTGGAGAAGTGCACCCGGATCTGGTGGGTGCGCCCGGTCTCCAGCCGGACGTCGACCAGGCTCGCCGCCGGGAACGCCTCGACGGTGTCGTAGTGGGTGATGCTCGGCTTGCCGCCGGAGACCACCGCCCAGCGGTAGTCGTGGGTGGGGTGCCGGTCGATCGGGGCGTCGACGGTGCCGCGCAGCGGGTCGAGGTGCCCCTGCACGACCGCGTGGTAGCGCTTCTCCACCTCGCGGTACTTGAACGCCCGCTTCAACGCGGTGTACGCCTGCTCGCTCTTGGCCACCACCATGACGCCCGTGGTGCCCACGTCGAGCCGGTGCACCACGCCCTGCCGCTCGGCTGCGCCGCTGGTCGAGATGCGGTGCCCGATGGCGGCCAGCGCGCCGATCACCGTCGGGCCGGTCCACCCGGGGCTCGGGTGCGCCGCCACGCCGACCGGCTTGTCCACCACCACGATGTCGTCGTCCGCGTACACCACCCGCAGGCCCGGCACCGCCTGCGGCACCACCGTGGGCGGGGCGACCGGCGCGGGCAGGGTCACCTCCAGCCAGGCGCCGGCCTTGACTCGGTGGGAGTTGGGCCGGGCGATCCCGTCGACCCGCGCATCGCCGGCGTCGACCAGGGCCGCGGCAGCGGTGCGGGACAGCCCGAACAGCCGCGAGACGGCCTGGTCGAGCCGCGTGCCGTCGAGGCCGTCGGGAACCGGCAGGGAACGGTGGTCGCCGCCGGCGGCGAAGGTGGCCGTCATGCCCGCTCCCGCTGCCCGGCGTCGGCCTGCGCCGCCTCGTCGGTGGACTCCTCGCGGCCGATCCGGCTGCCGTCGCGCTGCCGACCGGTCAACTCCAGCACCAGCGCGAGCAGCACGCCGCAGACGAGGGCGCTGTCGGCCAGGTTGAACACCGGGAACACCCGGCCGTACGGGGCGAAGACGCTGACCATGTCCACCACGTGGCCCACGAACCAGCCCGGGGCGCGGAAGACCCGGTCGGCGAAGTTGCCCAGCGCCCCGCCCAGCACCAGGCCCAGCGAGATCGCCCAGGGCAGCGAGCGCAGCTTCAGCGCCATCCAGACGATCCACCCGACCACCCCGAGGGTGATCAGCGGGAAGACCCAGGTGTGATCGGCGCCGATGCTCCACGCCGCGCCGCTGTTGCGGGTGAGGCTGAGGTAGACCGCGCCGCCGAGCAGCCTGACCGGTTCCCGGTCCTCCAGGGCCGCCAGGGCGAGGTGCTTGGTGGCGGCGTCGGCGGCGAGCACGGTCAGCGCGAGGCCGAACAGGATGGCGGCGGCCCGTCGGTGGGGCGTGCCGGCCCTCGGCTCGGCGCTGCCGGCGACCGGCTCAGCGCTGCCGGGCCCGGCGGGCGGTGCTTCGGACATCTGCTCCCCATCGACGCTCGCGGCGACGCGTCCGCGCCGCCTCCCATGGCGGCCGGGGAGCGGGCCTCAGCGCCGCTCCTCCAGCTGCTTGCACGTCACGCAGAGGGTGGCTGACGGGAAGGCGGCGAGCCGCTCCACCGGGATCGGGTTGCCGCACCGCTCGCACCACCCGTAGCCACCCTCGTCGAGCCGCTCCAGCGCGCGCTCGACCTGCGTGATCCGTTCCAGGATGCTGTTGGCGAGGGAGATCTCCTGCTCCCGCTCGAACGTCTTGGTCCCGGTGTCGGCCTGGTCGTCCCCGGCCGAGTCGGTCAGCCGGTCGCGCTGCAGCTCGGTGATCTCGCTCAGCGTCCGATCGTACTCGGCGCGCAACTCGTCACGCCGCGCCGCCAGGGCCGCCCGGATCTTCTCGGTCTCCGCAGCGCTGCGGGTGGCCTTCGCCACCGGCTTCCGGCCGGCGGTCCTGGTGTCGGCTGGCTTCGCCATCGTCGCTCCCTCGGCCGCGGAACCGCGGCGGTCCGCGGCACCTGGACGGGGCCGCCGGCATCGGCGCCCCCAGGTACAAAAGGGGCGCGCGGCGACCAGGCCGCGCACTCCGGAGATTCGCAAGAATACGGAACGTACAGGCGCACGACAACGTGCCGCTCCGACGCACCGACGTTCGGCCCCTAATCACATTCAATCGGGGCAAAAGGAACGCTAGCAGATCACCTGTCGGGGTCCTGGCCGTACTCGCCAAACCAGCGGGCCAGCCGGCCCCGCCGGCTGACCGCCCGCAGCCGTCGCTCCGTCTCGTCGCGCACCCCGGCGGTGGCCACGATCAACATGCTGTCGCCGGTCTTGAGCCGGAAGTCCGGACCGGGCACGACGCCCGCCCCGTCGCGCAGCACCAGGGTCACCGAGGCGCCCAGCGGCAGCCGCAACTCGTCGACGTGCACCCCGGCCAGCCGGGAACCGGGCGGCACCTCCAGCTGGAGCAGGTCCGCGCCCACCCGCTCCAGCGGCGCCGTCTCCACCCGGATCTCCGCCGGCTCCGCGGGCGCGGTCACCCGCAGCCGGCGGGCCACCGGGCCCAACGTCCCGGTCTGCACCAGCGTGAAGATCACCACCAGTACGAAGACCGCGTCGAAGAGCCGGTCGGCGCCGGGCACCCGTTCCGACAGCGGAATGGTGGCGAGCACGATCGGCACCGCCCCGCGCAGCCCCGCCCAGGACAGGAACGCCTGCTCGCGCAGGTCGAACCGGAACGGCAGCGCGGACGCCGCCACCGACAGCGGCCGGGCCAGCAGCACCAGCGCCAGCCCGGCGACCACGGCCGGCAGCACGGCCGAGCCCAGCCGGCCCGGCGAGACGAGCAGCCCGAGCAGCACGAAGAGCCCGATCTGGGCCAGCCACGCCAGGCCGTCGGCGAAGCCGAGGATCGCCTGTCGGTGCGGCAGTCGCGCGTTGCCGAGGACGACGCCCGCCACGTAGACGGCGAGGAAGCCCGAGGCGTGCAGCACCGCGGCGGCGGCGTAGGCGAACACCGTCAGCCCGACCGCAGCGATCGGGTAGAGCCCCGCCGACGGCAGCGCCGCCCGGCGCAGCGCCCACCGACCGCCGAGACCGGCCGCGAAGCCGACCCCCGCACCGACGCCCAGCTCGTAGCTCACCAGGGAGATCTCGTACCACCACGGGTGGGTGATCCCCTCCCGGGACAGCAGCACCACCAGCAGCACGACCGGCGCGTCGTTCATCCCCGACTCCGCCTCGAGGGTGGCCACCAGGCGGGGCGGCAGCCGCAGCCGGCGCAGCGTGGCGAAGATCGCCGCCGCGTCGGTGGAGGAGAGCACCGCGCCGTAGAGCAGCGCCAACCGCCAGTCCAGTCCCAGCAGCAGGTGTACGACGAGGCCGACGACCAGGATGCTGACCACCACGCCGACCGTGGAGAGCAGGGCGGCCAGCCCGAGCACCGGGCGCAGGGCGCTCCACCGGGCGGTCAGCCCGCCCTCGGCGATGATCACGATGAGCGCGCAGAAGCCCAGGGTCCGGGTCAGTTCCGCGTCGTCGAAGCGGATGCCCAGCCCCGCCTTCCCGATCGCCACCCCGAGGGCCAGGTAGAACAGCAGGCTCGGCACCCCGAGCCGGGTGGAGAGCCGGACCGCGCCCACCGCCACGAGCAGGACAGCCGCACCGAGCAGAAGCGCGACATCCAGCCCGGACGTCACCGCCGCCCGGTCCCGGCCTCGGTCACCCGGCGGCTCCGTCGCGCAGCCGGCGCAGTGTCTCCGCCAGTTCGGTGGCGGGGCCCTCGACCAGGAAGAGCTTGTCGCGGCTGGCCGCGCCGACCCGCAACGACACCACGGCCGGCCGTACGCCGAGCGCGCCGGCCAGCGCCCGCCGGGCGGCCTCGGTCGCCCGCCCGTCCACGGCCGGCGCGTTCACCGCGATCACGAGCGCGGGCCCGTGCGGCCCGTCGAAGCGACCCCCGACCCGGGCCCGGGCGGAGCCGGGCTTCACCCGGACCGCGACGGTCAGCGTGGCATCCACGGGAGGCAGCCAGCCGCTCAGAGCCGACCGGCGTCGGCGAGCAGGGCGGTGTCGGGCGCGCAGCGGGCGCACGGGGTGAAGCCGAGGTCGACGGCCTCGGCGACCGGAAGCGGCTCGTGCCGCCGTCCCGCGAGGTACGCGCAGTCGGCGAGGTGGTAGCGGGGTCGCCCGTCGACCACCCGGACCTCGGCGTCGAGGCGGGCCACCCGGGCGGCCTCGATCGGCGTGACGTCCTGCGCGGGCGGCTCGTCGTCCGGCGCGGCCGGATGGGCGTGGACGTCGTCGTCCGGTGCGGCCGGATGGGCGCGGACGTCGTCATCCGGTGCGGCCGGATAGGCGCGGACCTCGTCGTGGCGCATGGCGGGGTCGGCGCGGACGTCGTCGTCCGGCGCGACCGGTCGGGCCCACGACGGGGCGGCTCGGACGTGGTCCTCGGTCGCCGGCGGCTCGGGCGGTTGCCGCCACCCGGTGCCGTCGGCGTCGACCGTGGAAGGAACGTGCTGGACGGGGATCTCCGGCTCCGCCGGCGGCGCGGCGGCGAAGGCGGGCCCAGTCGGGCGCGTCGCCCGACGGGGCCGCCACCCCGGCCGGCCCGGATCCGCCGTCGCCCGGTGCACGGCCGCCTGGCGGGCGCCCGCGACCAACGCGACGGCGGCCAGCAGGCTGGCCGCGATGGAGAGGGTCAGGAAAACGCTGGAGCCACCGGCCAGGCCGAGCACCAGCAGCACCACCGCGACGAGGATGAGCAGGAGACTGGCGACTATCACGGCTCACCCCCGCCGCGTCGTGCTGATGAGGCGAGGTCGGCGACCGTCATGGTGGCGACGGTCGCCGACCGATGGTTCAGCGGCCGGCTTCGAGAGCGCCGGAGCGACCGCCGCCGTAGGAACCGGCGAGACCTGCTGCGGCCAGCCCGTTGCCGCTGCCGGCGGCCCGGGTGCCCTCGCGGGTCATCTCGACCTCCAGGCCCTGGCCGCGACCGTCGAGGTCGCGCAGCTGGCTCTCCAGGTAGGCCTTGAGGCGGGTGCGGTACTCGCGCTCGAACTGCTTGAGCTCCTCGATGTGCTTCTGCAGGGCGGTGCGCTTGGCGTCCAGGCCGCCCATGGCCTCCTGGTGCCGCTGGCGGGCGTCGCGCTCCAGGGCGTCGGCCTTGGCGCGGGCCTCGCGGGTGACCTCCTCGGCCTTGGAACGGGCCTCGGAGAGCAGCTGGTCGGCCTCGCGACGGGCGTCGGAGACGTGGTCGTCGGCGGTCCGCTGGGCCATCATCAGCACCCGCAGCGCCTGCTGCTCGCCGTCGGCGCCACCGACGGCCGGGCCGCCGGCGGAGCGGGTCTGCTCCAGCTCGGCCTGCATCGCGCGGGCGGCCTGCTCGGCCGCCGCCTTGTCGCGCTGCACCCGGTCGAGCTGGGCCTTGACGTCGTTGAGCTCCGCCGCGAGACGGGCGTCGCCGCCGGGGCCGGCGGGGGCGCCACCACGGCCGCCACGCTCCACCTGGGCGCGCAGCTCGTTGTTCTCCTCGATGAGCCGGGCAAGCTCACGCTCGACCTCGTCGAGGAAAGCGTCGACCTCCTCCTCGTCGTAGCCCCGCTTGCCGATCGGCGGCTTTTTGAAGGCGACGTTGTGGACGTCGGCCGGGGTCAGCGGCATCGAAACTCCTCGGGTCAGTTGCGGCCGCGAAAGCGCGTCGCTCATCAGACGGTGCCGATGATCGACCGCCTCAACACGAACTCCATCAGCACGAACAGGATAACCAGGAGCACAAGTGAGGCCAGGTCGATGCTCACGGTACCAATTCGCAACGGAGGGATCACACGCCTCAACGCGTTGAGAGGGGGATCAGTGACGCTCCACACGATTTCCAAGCCCACCGATGCCCCACGTCCCGGCTGCCAGCGGCGGCCGTACTGCAGGACGGCGCTCAGGACGAACCGGGCCAGCAGGACGAGCAGGAAGAAGTAGAGCACCAGATACAGCACTTGCAGCACGATCGACAACACGGCAGGCGACGTCCCTCGGGTCGGGCGGGGCTAGCTCAGGCTGAAGAAGCCGCCCTCGGCGATCTTGGCCTTGTCCTCCGCGGTGACCTGGACATTGGCCGGTGAGAGCAGGAACACCCGATTGGTCACGCGCTCGATCGTACCCCGCAGCCCGAACGCGAGGCCGGCGGCGAAGTCGACAAGTCGACGCGCATCGGCCTCGTCCATCTCGGTGAGGTTGATGATCACCGGAACGCCGTCGCGGAAGTGCTCGCCGATGGTGCGCGCCTCCCGGTACGTGGTGGGGTGCAGCGTGGTGATCTGGTAGCGCTGCTCCTCCTCGGCGAGCACCGTGCGCTCCCGGGGCTGCGCCTGCGGCGCCAGGGCCAGGTTGTCGCGGGTGTGGTAGGTCAGCGCGCCCGAGGTCTCCGCGGCCGACGGACGGGTGATGGAGCGGACGCTGGAACGCTCGGCCCGCTCCGGCCGGTCGGTGTCGCCCCGCTCGACGTCGGCCGCCCGGGCGGCGGCACGCTCGGAGAGCCGGCCACGGTCGCCGAGGCGGGACCGGGGCGCCGGCGGCTCCTCGGAGTCGTCCTCCTCGTCGTCGCCGAACTCCTCCGAGTACCGGCTCTGCCGGTAACGCGAATCGCGGTAGCCACCCTTGTCGTAGCCACCGTCGTCGTAGGCCCGCTCGTCGTCCTCTTCGACCAGACCGAGCCAGACCCCCGCCTTGCGCAGTGCACCCATCCCGCGCCCTTCCCGTCCGCCGTGCGGCACGCGCCCCCGTAGCCGTGTCGCTTCTCGCGAGTGGACCACTACTCTGCCCACCGGAGCGGACCGGCAATCCCCTGGCGCGCGATTCGCGTCGCACGCCACGACCCCCGACCGCGGGACGCCGCTCCCTCAAACAACACAGATGTAATTTGCTTCCCGCGGTCAGGCTACCGCAGCGTGGGACGCATTCCGAGCAACGCGCTACCGACGCGGACATGTGTCGCGCCGTACCGGATCGCGATTTCCAGGTCGCCGCTCATCCCGGCGGAAAGTGCGACGGCTCCCGGATGGACCGCCCTGAACTTGGCGGCCACCTCGGCCAACCGCGCGAACGCCCGCTCCGGCTCCCAACCCAGCGGCGCCACCGCCATCAGGCCGGCCAACCGCAGCGCCTCCGCGCCGGCCACGGCCTCGGCCACCGCGTCGAGCCCGGCGTCCTGGTCGGCCGAATCCGGCAGCGCTCCACCCCGGGCCACGTCACCGTCGATGCTCACCTGGAGCAGCACCTCCAGCGGCCGGTCCCGGACCGCGACCGACGCCGTGTCCAGCGCCCGCGCCAACCGGACACTGTCGACCGAGTGCACGACGTCCGCGTAGCGGACCACCGACCGGGCCTTGTTGCGCTGCAGTTGCCCGATGAAGTGCCACCGGGGCGTGACCCCGGCCGCCGCCACCTCGGCCGCCTTGGCGGACGCCTCCTGGTCGCGGTTCTCCCCCACGTCGAGGACGCCGAGCCCGGCCAGCGCCACCACGTCGCCGGCCGGGTAGGTCTTGGTCACCGCGATCATGGTGACCTCGGAGTCGTCGCGCCCCGCGGCCGCACAGGCGCCCGCGATCCGGGACCGTACGTGGTCCACACCGGCTGCGATCTCGGCGCGCCGGTCTGGGCGCACGGTGTCTGGGCTGTCGGTCATCGGTGTACTCAGGAACCGTTCTTGAGGAAGTCGGGCACGTCGACGTCGTCGAAGAGCACCCGGCGGGGCGACTGCTGCGGGGCCGGCATGGTGGCCGGTGGCGCGACCGGGGTGCTCGGCTGCGTCGGCTGGTTCTGGTTGCTCTTGCGGGACGACTCGGCCGCCTTGTACGCGGGCGCACCCCCGTCGAAGCCCGCCGCGATGACGGTGACCCGCACCTCGTCGCCGAGGGCGTCGTCGATGACGGCGCCGAAGATGATGTTGGCGTCGGGGTGGGCCGCGTCGGTGACGAGCTGGGCGGCGTCGTTGATCTCGAACAGGCCCAGGTCCGACCCGCCGGCGATGGAGAGCAGCACGCCGCGCGCGCCGTCCATGCTCTGCTCCAGCAGCGGGCTGGAGATCGCCGCCTCGGCCGCCTCGACGGCACGGTTCTCGCCGCGCGCGCTGCCGATGCCCATGAGCGCGCTGCCGGCGCCGCTCATCACGCTCTTGACGTCGGCGAAGTCCAGGTTGATCAGACCCGGCGTGGTGATCAGGTCGGTGATGCCCTGGACGCCGGAGAGCAGCACCTGGTCGGCGGTGCGGAACGCGTCCATCATGCTGATGTTGCGGTCGCCGAGCGCCAACAGCCGGTCGTTGGGGATGACGATCAGCGTGTCGCACTGGTTGCGCAGCTCGTCTATTCCGGACTCCGCCTGCACCTGGCGGCGCTTGCCCTCGAACGAGAACGGCCGGGTGACCACGCCGATGGTCAGCGCGCCGAGCTTGCGGGCGATGTTCGCCACGACGGGCGCCCCGCCGGTGCCGGTGCCGCCGCCCTCGCCGCAGGTCACGAAGACCATGTCGGCGCCCTTGAGCACCTCCTCGATCTCGTCGCGGTGGTCCTCGGCGGCGTTCTTGCCGACGTCGGGGTTGGCGCCGGCACCGAGGCCACGGGTCAGCTCACGGCCGACGTCGAGCTTCACGTCGGCGTCGCTCATGAGCAACGCCTGCGCGTCGGTGTTGATCGCGATGAACTCGACGCCCTTGAGCCCAACCTCGATCATCCGGTTGACGGCGTTGACGCCGCCGCCACCGATGCCGACGACCTTGATGACCGCCAGGTAGTTGTGCGGAGGTGTCATCTCCGGTCCTTTCCCTTCGAGATTGGCATGGGCCGACCGGGTGGGGCCTGGCCAGACCAGCGGTCGACGAGAGCTGTCTCCAGCGCGGATCAGGGTCAAACCCTCACCCTCTACTAGAGGCTTACAGTTATGTCAACCACTGATCCCCTTCGGGGCAACGTAAGCGCCCTCACGCGATGAGCCAAGGACCCGCTCGGCGTGTCGCCCCCGGAGCGGGGCGGGTCACGTCGCGGCTGAGCGGCCGGTCACCGCAGCGTAACCACGTCCGGCGCGCTGACGTCGATGGTGTCGGCCTTGCGGTCGAGCAGCGCGCTGGCCACCCGGGCCTTGTCGGCGCCCCGGGTCGCGTCCCCCCAGACCACCACCCGGCCACCGCGCAGCCGCAGCGTGATCCGGGCCAGCCCCTCGACGGTCACGTCCACCAGCTCGGCGCGCAGCTGCGGGGTGAGCGCGCCGAGCACCTCCAGCGCCGCCCGGGTCGGCCCGTCGTCCGGCCCCGGCTCGGCGAGCCGGACCACCGGCAGGCCGTCCGGCGGTCGTGGCGCGCTGCGGAAGACCACGCCCGCGCGGTCGATCACCACGAACTGCTGCCCGCGCGGCACCACCGCCACCGGTGTGCGCTCCGTCACCCGCACCACCAGCGCGTCCGGCCAGTCCCGGGTCACCACCGCCCGCTCCACCGCCGGCAGCCCGCCGACCCGCCGCGCGGTGGCGGCCAGGTCCACCCGGGCCAGCGGGGCCCCGTCGGGCACCGCGGCCGCGTCGCGGACCTGCACCGTCGTGACCAGCTCGGCGCCCTCGACACGAACCTCGCGCACCCCGAACAGGCCGGTGCCGAGCACGGTCCAGGCGAGCATCCCGGCGAGCGCGAGCACGCCCGCGGTGACCGCCCACGGCAGCGCCGCGCGCATCCGACGCTGCCGGGCCCGGGCCATGAACCGGCGGGTCGAGGCGGGCACCGCGTCGCTGCCTGCCCGGACCAGCTGCCACCGACGCACCGAGGCGCGCCGGCCCCCGCCGTCCGCGCCAGTGGTGCGCCCCCGCGCCGGGCCGGAACTCATCCGGCCGCGGGCGCCGCGCCGTCCGGGACCGCGCCGCCGGCCCCGCCGACGCCGGGGACGGTGCCGCCGATGGTCGTGCTCCCGCCCGCGTCGCCACCGGGCGTCGTGCCCGCCGGCGCCGCCGGATCGGCGGTACGCGCGGACAGCGCCGCCAACAGTTGGTCGCCCATCAGGGAGATCGGCGGGGCGCCCATGGTCACCACGACGTCGCCGGGGCGGGCCCGCCGGGCCACCTCCACCGGCGCGTCCTCCCACGAGTCCACGAAGACCTTCCGCTCCGCCGGCAACGCCACCGCCTCGATCAGGGCCGCCGACCCCTCCCCCGGCTCACGCAGCTCGCCCGGGCCGAAGACCTCCAGCAGCACCAGCTCGTCGGCGATGGCCAGTGCTTCGGCGATCTCCGCCTGGAGCTCCCGGGTCCGGTAGAGCCGGTAGGGCTGGAAGACGACGATCAGCCGGCCGTCCCCGGCCACCTCGCGCAGCGTCTGCAACGCCAGCGTCATCGAGGTCGGGTGGTAGGCGTACTCGTCGTAGACCAGCACGTCGTCCGCCACGCCCTTGCGCTCGAAGCGCCGCCGTACGCCGGGGAACGCCGCGAGCGCGCCCTCCGCCGCCTCCAGCGACAGCCCCAGCAGGTACGCCGTCAGCACGGCCGAGGCGCTGTTGAGCCCCATGTGCCGCCCGGGCACCGGCAGCCGGAACTCGCCGAGCGACCGCCCCTCGATGCTGGCGATGTAGCGCACCCCCCGGGCCGACGAGGCCATGTCGGTCAGCCGCAGGTCGGCGTCGACCGCCTCGCCGTAGGTGTGCACCCGGCGGCCCTCCGCGCGCAGCGTCTCCGCCAGCCGCCGGCCGCCCGGGTCGTCGGCGCAGGTGATGATGAAGCCGTCCGGGTCGGTGAGCCGGGCGAACTCGGCGAAGGTCGCCTCCAGCGTGGCGAGGTCGCCGTAGGTGTTCAGGTGGTCGGCCTCGATGTTGGTGATGATCGAGACGTACGGGCGGTAGATCAGGAAGGAACGGTCGCTCTCGTCCGCCTCGACCACGAAGTGCTCGCCCGTGCCGTGGTGCGCGCCCGAGCCGACCTCGGAGATCTCCCCACCGATCACGAAGGACGGGTCCTGCCCGGCCTGCTGGAGCACCATGGTGACCATCGAGGTGGTGGTGGTCTTGCCGTGGGTGCCCGCGACCGCCACCGTCCGGCGGCCCGTCATCGCGGCGGCCAGCGCCTCGGAGCGGTGCATTACGCGCAGCCCGCGCCGGCGCGCCTCCACCATCTCCAGGTGGTCCTGCGGGATCGCCGAGGAGTAGACGACCGTGTCGACGCCGTCGAGGTTGGACGCCTCGTGACTCATGTGGATCGTGCCGCCGAGAGCGCGCATGCCGGCCAGCGAGGGCCACTCCCGCAGTTCGCTGCCGGAGACCCGGATGCCCCGGGTCAGGAAGAGCCGGGCCAACCCGCTCATGCCGACCCCGCCGACCCCGATCAGGTGGATCGTGCCCAGGTCCTCGGCGGTCAGCGTGCCGGCCGGGGTGAACTGTGCGGTATTCATGCCGGGTACCTTCCCGTCGCGGCGGCCACACTCACGGATACCAGCCTTTCGTTCGCGACTGCGGGGCTCCGCTGCGCTGCACTCCTCGCGCTCACCGGGCCACCGCCTCGTAGACGAAGTTGAGCAGCGCCTCGTCGCCGTCCCGGCGGCCGTAGCCGGCAGCGGCGGCGCCCATCGCGTGCAGCCGGTGCGGGTCGCGGATCAGCGGGATGACGGTCCGCTCGACCCAGTCCGGGGTCAGCTCGGCGTCGTCGACGAGCAGCCCGCCGCCGGCCTCCACGACGGGCAGCGCGTTGCGCTTCTGCTCCTGGTTGCTGTGCGGGTACGGCACGTAGATGGTGGGCAGCCCGATCGCGGCCACCTCCGCGCAGGTCATCGCCCCGCCCCGGCCGAGCATCAGGTCCGCCGCGGCGTAGCCGGCCTCCATCTCGGACAGGTAGGGCAGCGTCACGTACGGCACCGGCAGGTCGGTGGGGATCGGCACCGGCTCGTTGCGGGCGCCGATCACGTGCAGCACCTGCACGCCGTTGCGGGCGAGTTCCTTGGCCGCCCCGGCGACGGCGAGGTTGATCGAGCGGGCGCCCTGCGAGCCGCCGGCGACGAAGAGCACCGGCAGGTCCGGACGGAGCCCGAAGTGCGCCCGGGCCGCGTTGCGCATGGCGAACCGGTCCAGCCCGGCGATGCCCCGGCGCAGCGGCACGCCCACCACCCGGGCGCCGCGCAGGGACTCGGCCTGGGCGGGCTGGTGCGGGAAGCCGACCGCGACGTGGTCGGTGAACCGCATCCCCAGCCGGTTGGCCACCCCCGGCGGCACGTTGACCTCGTGGATGACGATCGGCAGCTCGCGCCGCCAGGCGGCGAGGTAGGCCGGCACGGAGACGTACCCGCCGAAGCCGACCACCACGTCGGCGCGCACCTCGTCGATTACCTTGCCCGCGGCGCGCGCCGCGGTCCACATCCGCCCGGGGGTCTTGACCAGGTTCATGTTCACCGACCGGGGCAGCTGGTAGGCCGGGATCTGCCGCAGGTCGTAGCCCTGCGGCGGGATCAGCTCGTTCTCCAGCCCCTTGGGTGTGCCCAGGCAGGTGATCCGGACGCCGGGGTCGTGTCGGCGCAGGCAGTCGGCGAAGGCGAGCAGCGGGTAGATGTGCCCCCCGGTGCCACCTCCCGCGAGCACCACCGAACGCAGCGGACCCATCAACGTCTCCTCTCGTCCGCCGACCCGCGGCGGGTCCGGGCCAGCCGGACACCGCGCGGTGCGGCCTGTTCGTCTTCTCGCCGCTCCCGCGACCGGGGTACGGACCCTCGGGCAGCCGGGGGCGCCGCCGGGCGGCGGCGTCGCCCGGGAAGCGGCGGCAACGGGGCCCAGAGTAGTCGGACCCATCGGGCCGGCGGACGGGCATGCAGCGCTCTGGCGGCGTCGGGTTCGGCGCGGGCGAAGGAGGCGAGCATCCCGATCGCGGCGAGGGTCACGACCAGGGCGCTGCCGCCGTCGGAGATGAACGGCAGCGGCACACCGGTGAGCGGCAGCAGGCCGACCACCCCGCCGATGTTGATCACGGCCTGGCCGACCAGCCAGGCGGTCGCCGCCGCGGCCGCGAGCCGGCGGAACGGGTCCTCGACCCTTCGGGCGATCCGCAGCCCGGTGTACGCCAGCACGGCGAAGAGCACCACCACCACCACGCACCCGACGACGCCCAGCTCCTCGGCGACCACGGCGAAGATGAAGTCGTTCTCCGCCGCCGGCAGCCACTGCCACTTGGCGATGCTCTTGCCCAGGCCGACGCCGAACCACCCGCCGTTCTCGATGGCGTAGCGCGCCTGGGCGATCTGGTAGCAGTCGGCCAGCTTGCACTCGTCCGGCGGCGGCGGGTTGATGAAGGCGGTCAGCCGGGCCAGCCGGTAGTTCTTCTCGCCCGTCTCGCCGGAGCCGGCGCCGAGCGAGGCCACCGCGACCAGCAGGCCGATGCCGAGCAGGCCCGCCGCCGAGAGCGCGGCGAAGACCCGCTTGCGTACGCCGGCCGCCCAGAGCAGGCCCACCACCAGGGCGAGCAGGCAGAGCATGGTGCCCAGGTCGTTGTAGCCGACGAGGACGAAGAGCAGGCCCACCACCGGGAAGAGGGGGGTGGCCAGCTCGCGCCACCAGCCCAGCGCGGCGCCCTTGCGGGCGATCACGTGGGCGCCCCAGAGCACCAGGGCGAACTTGGCCAGCTCGGAGGGTTGCAGCTGGATGCCGCCGACGAAGAGCCAGAGCAGCCGGGCCTCGACGGGCCCGATGCGGGCGGGGCTGTCGGTCAGCCGGGCGTACGCGAGCAGCAGGTTGAGCACCAGCAGCAGGCCGATGGCGGTGAACAGCATCGGGCGGCCCAGGGACCGGTAGGTCGTCGCGGGCAGCCGCTGGCAGGCCCAGAACGCGACGATGCCGATCACGGCGAAGATCGCCTGCTTGACCAGGGACGTGGAGGCATTGCCGTTCGCCGCGTAGTCCCGGACGCTGGTGGCCGAGAAGACCATGGTGAGGCCGATCAGCAGCAGCAGCCCGGCGCTGGACAGCAGCAGGTAGTAGGAGGCCAGTGGCCGGTCCAGCAACCCGCGCAGCGCGGCCAGCCCGCCGGCGGCGTCCAGCCCGTGCGGCACCTGGGGCCCCGGGGCGTCCGACCCCCGGGTCGCGGCCGGCGCGTCGCGCGTACGCCTGCCTCCCGGCGACCGCCCGGGTGTCCCCTCTGCCGTCACCTCGATGCCTCTTCCCTCCCCCACCCGACCATCATGGCGGTTTCCCGGGGTCGCCACCGGCGCAACCGGCCGGTCGGCGTGTCGGGCTTGCGTCGCGCCCCGGGGACGGTCCCGGGATCGGACGCGCCGTGGGGCCCGGGCGGACCGTGCCCGGGCCCCACGGCGGCGGTTGCCGACGGATCAGGCCATGTTGGCGAGGAACTCGCTGTAGAACAGGCCCAGCGCGATGGCCACGCCGATGCCGGCGATGATCCAGAAGCGGACCACGATGTTGACCTCGCTCCACCCGGCGAGTTCGAAGTGGTGCTGCAACGGCGACATCCGGAACACCCGCTTGCCGGTGGTACGGAACGAGATGATCTGGATCACCACGGACATGGTGATGATCACGAAGAGGCCACCGATGATCGGCAGCAGCAGGATCGTCCGGGTGGACATCGCCATGCCGGCGATCAGGCCGCCGAGGCCCAGCGCGCCCGTGTCACCCATGAAGATCCGCGCCGGCGAGGTGTTCCACCACAGGAAGCCGACGCAGGCCCCGGCAGCCGCGCCGGCGATCAGCGCGATCTCCAGCGGGTCCCGCACCGCGTAGCAGTAGTCCTGGGTGTAGTTCGGGTCGGCGCACCAGTGCCGGTACTGCCAGAAGGCGATCAGCGCGTACGCGGCGAGGACCATCACCGAGGCGCCGGTGGCCAGGCCGTCGAGGCCGTCGGTGAGGTTGACGCCGTTGGTCGCGGCCATCACCACGAAGATGAAGATGATCACCGCGCCGATCTTGGTGACGTCCAGCGCCGGGATGTCCCGGATGAAGCTGAGCGTCGTGCTGCCCACGGTCTCGGTGTTGGTCTCGGCCCCCGAGGCGTCGGTCATGGTGCTCGGGAAGTAGAGCGCCACGACGCCGAAGACCGCGCCGACCAGGATCTGACCGAGCAGCTTGCCGCGCTTGTTGAGCCCGCCGCTGTGCCGCTTGCGCACCTTGAGGAAGTCGTCGATGAAGCCGACGGCGCCGGAAAAGACCATCAGCCCCAGCAGCACCAGCGCGGTGATGGTCGGCTCGACCTGGGCGATCTGCGCGTCCGGCAGGGTCGTCAGCGCCAGGTGGCCGGCCACGTACGCGATGACCGTGGCGAGGATGAACACCACGCCGCCCATCGTCGGCGTGCCCTTCTTGCCCTCGTTGCTGGCGAGCCCGAGGTTCGATCGGATCGGCTGGCCGGCCTTCAGCCGGGCGAACACCTTGATCGCGATCGGGGTGCAGAGCAGCGACACCAGGAAGGCCACCCCGATGGCGACGATGACCGCCCTCATGCGGCGCCGCCCCCCGTCCCCGGCGGGTTGGTCCCGCTGCCGGCGGCGTCCGCGCGCAGCGCGTCGGCCACCTCCCAGGTGCGGTACCGGGAGCCCTTCACCAGGACGACGTCGCCCGGTCGTAACTCGCTCCGCAGCACCTCGACGGCCGCCGCCTGATCGGTGAGCAGCACCGACTCTCCTCCCCAGTCCCCTACCGATGTCGCGCCTTCGTGGATCGGCGCGGCCGGCTCGCCCACCACGAGCAGCCGGTCGACGCCCAGTTCGGCCGCGAGCCGGCCGACCTCGGCGTGCCCGTCGCGTTCGAACGGACCGAGCTCGGCCATGTAGCCGAGCACCGCGACGGTGCGCCGCTCCCGCCCGATGCCGGTCAGCGCGCGCAGCGCGACCGCCATCGAGGCGGGATTGGCGTTGTACGAGTCGTCGATCACGGTCACCCCGTCGACGCGCTCGAAGACGTCCATCCGGCGGGTGGAGACCAGCCCCAGCGCGCCCAGGGCGGTGGCCAGCTCGGCCAGCGGCATGCCCAGCTCACGGGCCACCGCGGCGGCGGCGAGGGAGTTGGACACCTGGTGCCGGCCGGTCAGCCCGAGCCGCACCGGCGCGGTCCCCTCCGGCGTGACGAGGGTGTACGCGGGCCGCCCGCGCTCGTCCAGCGTCACGTCCTCGGCCCGCACGTCGGCGTGCGCCGCCTCGCCGTAGCGGACGACCCGGGCGACCGTACGCGCGGCCATCGCGTCCACCAGCGGGTCGTCGGCGTTGAGCACGGCC
The DNA here is from genome assembly GCF_043197575.1 of Micromonospora sp. NPDC049051. Lineage (NCBI taxonomy): Bacteria > Bacillati > Actinomycetota > Actinomycetes > Micromonosporales > Micromonosporaceae > Micromonospora > Micromonospora sp. NPDC049051. Next base: position 432,470 of record NZ_JBICTL010000005.1, on the reverse strand, counting down.
AGCCCGTCGGCGGGCAGCGCCTCGACCAGCTCGCCCTTGGCCAGCGCGATCGTCTCCACCGAGCCGAACTCGCCGATGTGCGCCACCCCGACGTTGAGCACCACGGAGATCCGGGGCGGCACCACGTCGCAGAGGTAGCGCACGTGCCCCACCCCGCGGGCGCCCTTCTCCATCACCAGGTAGCGGGTCTCCGGCCCGGCCTGCAACGCCGTGTACGGGTGCCCCAGCTCGTTGTTGAACGAGCCGGGCGGCGCGACGGTCGGGCCGAGCCGCGCGGTCAGCTGGGCGATGAGGTCCTTGGTGGTGGTCTTGCCCGACGAGCCGGTCAGCCCGACGACGGTGAGCCCGGGCAGCCGGTCGACCACCGCGCGGGCCAGCCGTCCCATCGCGGCCAGCGCGTCGTCGACCAGCACCATCGGCACGCCGGGCACCTCCCGGGTGCCGAGCACGGCCACGGCCCCGGCGGCCACCGCGCCGGCGGCGTAGTCGTGCCCGTCCACCTTCTCGCCGGGGAAGGCGACGAAGAGCGCGCCCGGGCACACCTTGCGCGAGTCGAACTCCACCGGACCGGTGACCTGTGCCTGCGGGTCGGCGCCGGCGAGCCGCCCCTCGACCGCCGACGCGACCTCGGCCAGGCTGAGCGGGATCACCGCTGACCCGCCGGGTCGGCGAAGCGTACGCGCAGCGCGTCGGCCAGCTCGGTGCGGTCGTCGAACGGGAGCACCTCGCCGCCGATCTCCTGCCCGCGTTCGTGGCCCTTGCCGAGCACCGCGACCACGTCGCCCGGCCCGGCCAGCCGGACCGCCGCGTCGATCGCCGCCCGGCGGTCGGCCACCTCCTCGATCCGGGCCGTCGTGCCGGCGCTCCGGGCACCGGCGAGCACCTCGGCGCGGATCGCCGCCGGGTCCTCCGTACGCGGGTTGTCGTCGGTCACCAGCACCACGTCGGCTCCCTCCGCCGCGGCGGCGCCCATCACCGGCCGCTTGCCCCGGTCCCGGTCCCCGCCGGCACCGATCACGCAGATCAACCGGCCGGCGCCGTACTCGCGCAGCGCCGCCAGCGCGGCAACGATCGCGTCCGCCTTGTGCGCGTAGTCCACCACGCCCCGGACCGGGCCGGGGGCGCTCACCAGCTCCAGCCGGCCGGGTACCCCGCCGCAGGCGGCGACCCCGGCGGCGGCGGTGCGCGGGTCCACGCCGGCGGCGACCAGCGCGGCGATCGCCAGCAGGGCGTTGGCCACGTTGTGCCGCCCCGGCAGCGCCACCCCGGCCGCCACGACCAGCCCGTCGGGGCCGTGCGCCGTGAACCGCTGCGCGTAGCCCTCGCCGCCGACCTCGTCGGCCCACCAGGTGGCGGTCGGGTCGCCGGCCGCCGAGTAGGTGAGCGTCGCCGGCCCGTACAGCGGCTTCAGCGCCGGGTCGTCGTGGTTGAGCACCTCCACCGCGCAGCGCCCGTCGAACAGCTGCGCCTTCGCGGCGAAGTAGTCCGCCGAGTCGGCGTGGAAGTCCAGGTGGTCGGAGCCGAAGTTCGTGTAGCCGCCGACCGTGAAGCGGACCCCGCCGACCCGGCCCATCGCCAGGGCGTGGCTGGAGACCTCCATGACCACGGCCGTGACGCCGCGCTCCCGGGCGGCGGCCAGCATGGCGTGCAGGTCGGTGGCCTCGGGCGTGGTGCGCACGCTGTCGATCGCCAGGTCGCCGAGGCGGGTCTCGACGGTGCCGATCAGGCCGGTGGTGTGCCCGGCGGCGCGCAGCCCCGACTCGACCAGGTAGGCCGTCGAGGTCTTGCCGGCCGTGCCGGTCACCCCGATCACCGTCAGGTGCTCGGTCGGGTCGCCGTAGACGGCCGCGGCGAGGTCGCCCAGCACCGCGCGCGGGTCGGGCACCACCAGCGCCGGCAGGCCCGCCTCGGCCACCGCCGCGGCGCCCGCCGGGTCGGTCAGCGCCGCCACCGCGCCCGCGGCCGCCGCACCGGCGACGAACTCCGCCCCGTGCCGGTTCGCGCCCGGCAGGGCGGCGTACAGGTCGCCGGGCCGGACCTCCTGGCTGGCGTGGGTCACCCCGGTCGCCACCCGCTCGGCGGCGCCCTCCGGGGGCTCGACGGCGAGCCGGGCGGCGAGGTCGCCGAGCCGGACACCGATCACGGTACGGGGACGAGGATTGCCGGGCACGGCGTCAGACCCTACCCGGTCGTCCGGTTCCGGCCGCACAGCCGCCCCGGTGGTTCGTCGGCACTCACCGATGATGTCGCGGCGCGGCCGCTCAGCGCGGATAGACCGTGAACTTCGGGGCCTTCTCCCCACTCGGCGGCACCCCGTAGTGACGCAGGGTGAACTGCATCATGTCCCGGAACGCGGGGGCCGCGATGTCCCCACCCCCGCCGGAGGGGGTGTGCGCGAAGACCGCGATCACGTAGCGCGGGTTCTCGGCCGGGGCCATGCCGATGAACGAGGCCACCTCGCCGGGCTGCTTGCGCCCGTCGACCAGCCGCCACCCGGTGCCGGTCTTTCCGGCGACCCGCCACTCGGGGATCGCCGCGGCCCTGCCGGTGGCGCCCTCGACGGTGGTGACCGCCTCCAGGATGTGCCGCAGCGCGGCGGCGTTCTCCGGGCTGAGCACCGACCGGGTCACCGGGGCCTCGGTCGGCGTACGCTTCCCGTCCGGCCCGATCACCTCCCTGACCAGGCGCGGCTGCACGTACGTGCCGTTGTTGGCGATCGTGGCGTAGACGGCCGCCATCTGCAGCGGCGTGGCGTCGACGCTGTGCCCGATCGGCACCGACCCGGCCGACGACCCGCTCCACTCGTCGGCCGGCAGCAGGCGCCCGGCGGCCTCGCCGGGCATGCCCACCCGCGTCGGCTCCCCGAGTCCGAAGCGCTTCTGGTAGTCGATCAGGCGTTCCGGGCCGAGCTTGTCGGCGATCTGGATGGTGCCGACGTTCGACGAGTACGCCATCATGCCGGGCAGGCTCATCCGCCGCCCGTCGGCCCGGTGGGTGTCGGCGAACCAGGTGTCGCCCTTCTTGATCGCGTTGGCGATCGGCAGCGTCGTGTCGGGGGTGATCACCCGCTCCTGGAGCGCGGCGCCGAACGTGATCGCCTTGTGCACCGAGCCGGGATCGACCACGAAACTGGTGGCCGCGTCCTCCCGGTCGGTCGGCTCGCTCGGTACCGGCTTGGCCGCGTTGTAGGTGGGGTGGCTGGCCTGCGCCAGCACCTCGCCGGAGGGGATCTCGATCACCACGGCCGCGCCGGTGCTGCCCTTGCTCCGCGCCATGTGCCGGCTGAGCATCCGCTGCGTCATGAACTGCAGGTCGCGGTCGATGGTGAGCTGGAGCGAGCTGCCCGGCTTGGCCTTCGTCGTCTCGCTGTAGCCGCCGGGAATCGGGGCGGCCAGGTCGCCGAGGCCGACCTCGTAGACCCGCTTGCCGTCCGTACCGCGCAGCACGTCGTCGTAGCGGGCCTCCAGCCCCTCCAACCCGAGCATGTCCTGGCTGGTGAAGCCGAGCAGATTGGCCGCGAGGTCGCCGCCGGGCACCTCGCGCCGCTCGTCGCGGTGGGTGTAGATGCCGGGCCGCTCCAGCGCCGTGATCTGCCGGGCGCGGTCGATGTCCACCCCCCGGGCCAGGTACTCGAACTGCGAGTCCTTGCCGTTGTCCCGTTTGCGGGGCTTCATCTTCTCGGCCAGCTCGGAGGCGGGGATGCCGAGCAGCGGGGAGAGCGCCCGGGCGGTGCCCAGCAGATCCTCGATCTGGGTGGGGTCGGCGTAGACGTAGCGGGCCTCGACGCTGTGCGCCAGCGGAGCCCCGAACCGGTCGTAGATGGCGCCGCGCGCCGCCGGCAGGGTGACGGTACGCAGCCGGTCGGCGACGCCGCCGCCCGCGTACGCCGGGGTCTCCACGGTCTGGAGGACGACCAGCCGGATGCCGATGACGGCGAAGAGGGTCAGGGTGAGCACGGTGCCCAGCCGCAGCCGGCGCCGGGGATCGGCCAGCCGGGGCGGCTTCGGCGGCTTGCGCGACGGCCGCCGGGCGGCCGGGCGGTCCGGCCGGCGCGCGGGACGCGGAGTGGTGCGGCGGCGCGGCGGCGGTGGTTCCTCCTCGCGGCGGGGCGTACGCGGCGTGACGGTGCGCACGACGCCGGAGCGGCCGGCCGCCTCCCGCCTGCCCGCCCGGCCGGCGCCCGTGCGCCCGCCGTCGAGCACCTGCAGCGCGGGACGGAACGGGTCGCCGGAGCGGGTGCTGCGCGGCGTGCGGCGCTGCTCGGCGGGGCCGGCGTCGACGTCGCGCTCGGCGCGACCCCCGGCGCGCTGCTCGCGCACCGTGCGCCCGCGCGGGGTGTACGCCCGGGCGTCGGAGATGCCACCGACCCCCGGCTCGCCGGAGCGCGGCTCGGTGCCCCGGCCGCCCGCGTTACGTGACGAACCGCGCCGGGAGCCTGTGGCGTCCCGGCGCGGTTCCTCCGATCTGGGCGGCACTGTCGTCAGCCTCCCGTGCCCTGCTGGCTGGTGATCGAGGGCCGGCCCTCGGCCGGCTGCGGTACGCCGATCACCTTGCCGTCGGGCAGCCGGATGTAGGCCGGCTCGCCGGCCTCCACCAGACCGAGCCTGCGCGCCTGTGCCTCCAGGTTGCCCGGGGCCGACGCGTCGGCGATCTGCTTGTTCAGCTGCTGCTGCTCCACGTCGAGCTTGGCCTGCTGCTCCTGGAGCTTCTCCAGCCGGAAGGCGTTCTCGTTGATCTTCGTGTTGACCAGCAGGATGCCGAGCACCCCGCCGACCACGAGCACCACCACCAGCGCGGCGAAGGGCGCCCGCGGCACCTTCACGGGCGGCGGCGGCGCCACCCGCAGCCGGGGCGGACGCGCCGCACGGGCGCCTTCCCGCTCGGCCGGCCGCAGCGCGGCGCTGCCCTGCGTCGGGAACTCGCGCGCCCCCCGGGCGCGAGTCTCCCCCTGCCGGGTCGCGCGGTCCGCCCGCGGCGCGCCGGTCCCGATGCGCGTGGCCCGCTCCGCCGTGGTCCGGCCCCCCGACCGCGGTGCGCGCTGCCCGCCGCCGGTCACGTCCCGGCGGTCGCGCTTGTCAATCGTCATGTCCCTCCCCCTCTTCGTCCGTCCCTGTCCCGTCCCCCGGGGTCCGCCGGATCCGTGTCGGATCCGCCGGATCCCGCCCCTGGCTGGTGCATCGCCTTCACCCGCCGGCGGTACCGTTCGCGGTCGGTACGCCCCTGCTGTGCCGCGTCCGGGTCGAGTCGCTCCGCGGCCCGCAACCGCACCGAGGCGGCTCGCGGGTTCGCGGCGACCTCCGCCTCCCCGGGCAGTTCGGCGCCCCGGCTGAGCAGCCGGAACGTCGGACCGGACCCGGGCAGTTCGACCGGGAGGTCGACCGGGCCCTTGCTGCGGACCCGGTCACTGAGCGCCGCCTTGGTGAGCCGGTCCTCCAGCGAGTGGTAGGACAGGACCACCATGCGGCCGCCCACGTTGAGCTTGTCGAGCGCGGCCGGCAGCGCCGTCTCCAGCGCTGCCAGCTCCTTGTTTACCTCGATCCGTAAAGCCTGAAACGTTCTCTTGGCCGGGTGTCCACCGGTTCGTCGGGCAGGTGCCGGAATGGACTCCCTGACCAGTTCGGCCAGTCGCGCCGACGAGGTGATCCGGGCCCGCTCGCGCTCCCGGATGATCGCCGAGGCGATCCGGCCCGCGAACTTCTCCTCGCCGTAGACCCGCAGCACGCGGGCCAGGTCCGGGTGGGCGTAGGTGTTGACCACCTCCTCGGCGGTCACCCCCCGGGTCTGGTCCATCCGCATGTCCAGCGGGGCGTCCTGCGCGTAGGCGAACCCGCGGTCGGGCGCGTCGAGTTGCAGGGAGGAGACCCCCAGGTCGAACAGGATCCCGTCGATCCCCGGATAGCCCAGCCGGTCGAGCACCTCGGGCAGCTCGTCGTAGACGGCGTGCTCCAGGTGGACCCGGTCGGTGAAGCGGGCCAACCGGACGCGTGCGTGGGCGAGCGCCTCGGTGTCCCGGTCGAGCCCGATCAGCACCGTCTCCGGATGCGCCTCGAGCACCGCCTCGGCATGCCCGGCCAGCCCCAGTGTCGCGTCGACGTGGACCGTCCGGCCGCCTCGGCCCAGCGCGGGGGCCAGCAACTCGAGACACCGCTCGAGTAGCACCGGCACGTGCGTGCCGCGTAGCTCCCCCATGTCGACCCCCACTGGTGTGAAACCTTCGTCCTTCATGCGTCCGTCGTCGGACGACGCCGTGCCGTCGTACCGCCAGATCCCCATCCGCTCCCGCCCGTCGGAGGCCGCGGCCCTCCGATCGGATCGTGCGCCTGGCACCGGGGAAGGGGTGCCAGGAACTCGAAAGCGGGTGGAGATCTCGCAGTACGTCGGGCGTCGTCACGCCCTACAGACCGCTGGGCAGCACCCCCTCCTCGATGTCGGCGAAGTCGTCTTCGCTCTCCGCGAGGTAGCTCTCCCACGCAGCCTTGTCCCAGATCTCCACCCGGGTGCTCGCGCCGATCACGACCAGGTCCCGGTCGAGAGCGGCGTAGGCCCGCAGGTGGGCCGGGATCGTCACCCGGCCCTGTTTGTCGGGCACCTCGTCGTGCGCGCTGGCGAAGAAGACCCGGCTGTAGGCCCGGGCTGCCTTGTTCGTCATCGGCTGCGCGCGCAACTGCTCCGCGATCCGCTGGAACTCGGGCATCGGGAACGCGTAGAGGCAGCGGTCCTGCCCTTTGGTGATCACGACACCCCCCGCCAGCTCATCCCGGAACTTCGCCGGAAGGATCAACCGGCCTTTGTCGTCCAGGCGTGGGGTGTGGGTGCCGAGAAACATCGGCCCAACCCCCTCGCCCTTGAGCGGCGTTCGCGGCGCCGCTGACCCCCCGGGCCGGTGGGCCCTCCCGGCCTCACCATCGGGCTCCACTCTACTCCACTTCCCTCCACCCGCAACCAGAATCGCGCCCTCGGCGCGGCGTTTCGGCGCGCAAAACAGCACGTCAATCGGGGTGGAGCGGAGTGGAGGGCCGGACGGGCCCCGGGGCCCGTCCGCTTTCCGACATAGATCGACTCCGTACGGCCGAGCACGTCCCGGCCACCCGCCGGGTCATCCCGGCCGAACGGTTCGCCGTCGGCGGCGATCTGGCGGGGTCCCCGGTCCGGTAACCTCGCTCGGGTGACGGACGCGAAGATGCCCCTGCGGGCAAAGGTGGCCAGCTCGGTGTCGCGGACCGCCGCGGCGCTGTCGCGGGCCGCGGGGCGCGGTGACGGTTCGGTCATCGGTGGCTGGATCGGCCTGAAGATCGACCCGGACCTGCTGGCCCACCTGTCGGCCGGGCGCGCCATCGCCCTGATCTCCGGCACCAACGGCAAGACCACCACCACCCGGCTCGCCGCGGCGGCGGTCGGGGTGCTCGGGCGCGTCGCCACCAACTCCTTCGGCGCCAACATGCCGACCGGTCACACCTCGGCGCTCGCCAAGGCCGGCAGCACGCCCTACGCCGTGCTGGAGGTGGACGAGCACTACCTCGCCCAGGTGCTGGAGGCCACCGAGCCGCACGTGGTGGCGCTGCTCAACCTCTCCCGCGACCAGCTCGACCGGGCCAAGGAGGTCGCCATGATGGCGCAGCTCTGGCGCGCCGCCCTGGTCCGGCACACCGACGTCCACATCGTCGCCAACGCCGACGACCCGATGGTGGTGTGGGCCGCGACGCCGCCGCCCAACCACGACCACCGCATCGCCCCGCCGCAGGTCACCTGGTTCAGCGCCGGGCAGCGCTGGCACGACGACTCCTGGGTCTGCCCCGAGTGCGGCTCCACCATCCAGCGCTCCGGCGACCAGTGGTGGTGCAGCGGCTGCCCCCTGCGCCGGCCCCAGCCGCAGTGGACGGTGGAGGACGACGGCGTGGTCGACCCGACCGGCGCCTGGCACAAGGTCAAGCTCCAGCTCCCTGGCAAGGTAAACATCGGTAACGCCGCGACCGCGCTGGCCGTCGCCGCCGAGTTCGGCGTACGCCCCGTGGACGCGGTGCTCCAGCTCGGCACCGTCGCCTCCGTGGCGGGCCGCTACGCGCAGGTCGACCGGGACGGGCGCAACATCCGGCTGCTGCTGGCCAAGAACCCGGCCAGTTGGCTGGAGGCGTTCGACATGGCCGACCTCGCCCCGACACTGCTCTCCATCAACGCCCGGGACCCCGACGGGCTGGACACCTCGTGGCTCTTCGACGTCGACTTCGCCCCGCTACGGGGCCGGCAGGTGCTGATCACCGGCGACCGCGCGTACGACCTCGCGGTCCGGCTGGAGATCAACGACGTGCCCTTCCAGCATGTGCGCACGTTCGGCGACGCCGTCCGGTCGGTGCCCCCGGGGCGCCTGGAGGTCATCGCGAACTACACCGCCTTCCAGGACATCCGAGCGGAGTTGGACCGTGTCAACTGAGAGCCTGCGCATCGTCTGGATCTACCCCGACCTGCTCTCCACCTACGGCGACCGCGGCAACGCGCTGATCCTCGCCCGCCGGGCGCGCCAGCGCGGTTTCCCGGTCGAGGTGCTGGAGGTCCGCTCCGACCAGCGCCTGCCCGCCACCGCCGACATCTACCTCATCGGTGGCGGCGAGGACGGTCCGCAGGCGCTCGGCGCGCAGCGGCTGCTCGCCGACGGCGGCCTGCACCGGGCGGTCGCCCAGGGTTCGGTCGTGTTCGGTGTCTGCGCCGGCTACCAGCTCCTCGGCACCTCCTTCTTCGCCAAGGGCACCCTCTGCACCGGGCTTGAGCTGCTCGACATCTCCTCCGACCGGGGGCCGACCCGCGCCGTCGGCGAGTTGGCCGGCGACGTCGACCCGCGGCTGGGCGTACCGCCGCTGACCGGGTTCGAGAACCACGGCGGGCGCACCCACCTCGGCCCCGGGGTGTCCCCGCTGGCCCGGGTCACCGCCGGGGTCGGCAACGACGGCGCCACCGAGGGCGCGTGGCGGGGCAAGCTGCTCGGCACGTATTCACACGGCCCGGCCCTGGCCCGCAACCCCGCCCTGGCCGACCTGCTGCTGCGCTGGGCCACGGGCGTGCACCAGCTCCCGCCGCTGGACGACACCTGGTCGGACCGGCTGCGCGCGGAGCGTCGCGCCGCCGTGGCTGCTGCCCGGGCATGATCCCGGCCGTCCGCCGGTTGCTGCGGCAGCCGTCGGCCGTCCGGTTCGCGCTGCTGCTGCTCCTGCTCGCCTCCCTCGGGGTGGCGCTGCTCGTCGTACCGCTGCCCGAGGTGCGGGAACTGCCCCGGCTGGCCGACCGGCTGGGTGGTCTCGCCCCCGTGGCGGCGGTCCTCGGCGGGGCGCTGCTGCTCGTCGCGCTGGTCCCCCGGACCTTCATCACCCTCGCCTCGGGGGCGATCTTCGGTGCGCTGGAGGGCGCCGCGTACGCGCTGGGTGCCGCGCTGCTCGCGGCGGCGCTGGGCTTCACGGTCGGCCGCCTGCTCGGGCGGGAGTTCGTCGCCGCCCGGGTGCGCGGCCGGCTGGCCCGCCTCGACGGCTGGTTCGCCCGGCAGAGCGTGCTCGGCGTGGTCACCGTACGGCTGCTGCCGATCGCCGGCTTCGGCCTGGTCAGCTACGGCTACGGCACCACCGGCGCCCGGGTGCTGCCGTTCCTCGCCGGCAGCGTGATCGCCTCCGCGCCCACCGCGTTCGGCTACGCGGCGGTGGGTGCGGCGGTCACCTCGCCGGGGGACGTCAACTGGTTCGCCGCCGCCCCCGCCGCCCTCGGCCTCATCGCCAGCGTCGTGCTGATCCGCCGCTGGTGGCGCGCCGAACGGAAACGCCGCCTCGACCCGGGCTGAGTCCCGACGTGCACCCGCCCCGCGACGGAGTGCCGGGTGAGTTGCCTCAGGCGGCCGGGGAGACCAGCCCCGCGTCGTACGCGGCGATGACGAGGTGCACACGATCGCGGGCGCCGAGCTTCGTGAACAGCCGGGCCACGTGAGCCTTGGCGGTGGCCACGCTGATCACCAGCTCGGCGGCGATCTCGCCGTTGGACAGGCCCCGCCCGACGAGGGTGAGCACCTCGCGCTCCCGCTCGGTGACGCCGTCGAGGGCCCGCGTCGGGGCGGCGGGGGCGGGCCGGCGGGCGAACTCGGCGATGAGCCGGCGGGTGACCCCGGGGGCGATCAGCGCGTCCCCGGCGGCGACCACCCGGACCGCGCCGAGGATGTCGTCCAGCGCCATGTCCTTGACCAGGAAACCGCTCGCGCCGGCGCGCAGTGCGGCGTGCACGTGTTCGTCGTCGTCGAAGGTGGTGAGCACGAGTACGCGGGTGGCTCCGCCGTGGGCGGCGATCGCGCGGGTGGCCTGGATGCCGTCCATGCCGGGCATCCGCAGGTCCATCAGCACCACGTCCGGGGCGACCTCGCGGGCCAGCCGTACCGCCTCGGCCCCCGTGGCCGCCTCGCCGACGACGTCGATGTCGTCGGCGTCGGCGATGAGCACCCGCAGGCCGGCGCGGACCAGTGGCTGGTCGTCGACGAGCAGCACCCGGACGGTCACCGCTCCCCCGTCCCGGCCTGCGGCGGCGTGCGTTCGAGCTGGAGGTGGTGACCCGGCTGGTCCTGTGGTCCCGGCGGTGCCTCGGCCGCCGGTGGCGCCGGCAGCCACGCCGCCACCCGGAAGCCGCCCTCGGGGCGCGGCCCGGCGTGGAACCGCCCGTCGGCCAGGGCGACCCGCTCGCGCATCCCGACGAGCCCGTGGCCGTCGCCGCCGACCGCGCCGCCCCGGCCGTCGTCGACGATCTCCACGGCGACCTCGTCGGGTTCGTGCGTGACGGTGACCCGGCACCGGTCGGTGCCCGCGTGTCGTACCACGTTGGTCAGTGCCTCCTGGACTATCCGGAACGCGGCGAGGTCCACGTCGGCCGGGACCGGCCGACGTTCGCCGCGCTGCCGCAACTCGATCCGCACCCCGGCGTCGGCGGCGGCGGTGACCAGGCGGTCGAGGTCGTCCAGCCCGGGCGTCGGATCCAGCGACGCCGACTCCGACTGTGGGCGGCGCAGCGCGCCGAGCGTACGCCGCAGGCCGGCCAGGGTGTCGCGGCTGGTCGTCTCGATGGTGGCCAGCGCGGCGCGGGCCTGCGCCGGTTGGGTGTCGATGACCCGCGCCCCCACGCCGGCCTGGATGGCGATCACCCCGATGCTGTGGGCGACCATGTCGTGCAGCTCGCGGGCGATGCGCAGCCGCTCGGCGGTGACCGCCTCGGTGGCGGCGTGCGCCCGCAGCGCCTCGGCGTAGCCGCGCCGGGCCCGCACGGAGTTGCCGACCGTCCACGCGGTGACGACCACCAGCACGGAGCTGATGGCCCGGCTCAGGGGGTCGCTGCTGGGGTTCGCGAAGCCTGCGGCGACCTGCACGACGAGCACCGCGACGGCCACCGGCACCGAGACGCGGCGGTGCCTCCTCGCCGCGATCAACCCCACCACCAGGTCGATCGCCAGGAACTGCACGTACCAGATGTCGGTCCGGTAGCCGTCCTCCGGGATGTTGACGGCCACGGTGACCACGCAGGCCGCGACCAGCATCAGCGCCAGGGCCAGCACCGGCCGGCGCCGCAGCAGGCCGGCGGGCGGCGCGACGGCCAGCAGCGGCACCAGGTAGCGCTCGGCGAGCCACCAGTCGCCGAACCCCACGCCGGACCCGCTCGACGCCACCGTCGGGGCCATGAGCACGGCGCCGGGCAGCAGCGCGACGCCGACCCAGGGCAGCGCCGCCCGCGCCAGCGACCCGACGCGGCGCGGCGGTGGCGCGGTCGCATCCATGCCGCACACGGTAGCCAGCTCACCGCCGCCCGGGCATCGGCCCGCGGGCGTACGCCCCGGGGCGGGTCACCTGCCGGCGGATGTGGCCGCCGGGGCGACGCCGTGCCGGGCGCCGCCCGGCACCGTGGACCACGTGATCGAACTGAACGCCCTGACGAGACGGTACGGCCCCAGGACGGCCGTCGACGACCTCACCCTGACCGTGCGCCCCGGCCACGTCACCGGGTTCCTGGGCCCCAACGGGGCCGGCAAGTCCACCACGCTGCGGATGATCCTCGGCCTCACCACACCCACCAGCGGGACGGCCACCGTGTGCGGGGTCCGGTTCGCCGACCGGCCGCGCGGGTTGCGCCACGCCGGCGCGCTGCTCGACGCCGGTGACGTGCACGGTGGACGTACCGCCCTCGCGCACCTGTCGGCGCTGGCCCGCAGCAACGGCATCGCGCGTGGCAGGGTCGACGAGGTGCTGCGCGAGGTCGGGCTGGCCAGTGCCGCGAAGCGGCGGATCGGCGGCTTCTCGCTCGGCATGCGCCAGCGGCTCGGCATCGCCGCCGCGCTGCTCGGCGACCCACCCGTGCTGCTCTTCGACGAGCCGTTCAACGGACTCGACCCGGAGGGGGTGCGCTGGGTACGGGACCTGTTCCGGCGGCTGGCCGCCGAGGGGCGCACGGTCTTCGTCTCCAGCCACCTGATGAGCGAGGTGGAGAACTGCGTCGACCGGCTCGTGGTGATCGGCCGGGGTCGGCTGATCGCCGAGCAGAGCCTGGCCGAGTTCGCCGCCCGTGGCACCCGGGCCACCGTCAGCGTCCGTACGCCCGACCCGGCGGGCCTGGCGGCCGCGCTGGAGGCCGACGGCGCGACGGTGGGGCGGGAGGACGACGGCACGCTCCTGGTCACCGGCCTGACAGCGGCCCGGGTCGGCGACCTCGCGCTCGCCCACCGGATCGCCCTGCACGGGCTCACCCACCGCACCGCCTCGCTGGAGGAGGCCTTCATGGAACTCACCGCCGACAGCGCCGAGTACTGCGGCGAGCCGGGCCCGCGCGCCGTGGCCGGCCTCGCTGGCGAGGAGACCCGATGAGCACCTTGACCAGGCCGATCCGCCGACCGGCCGACACCGAAGCCGACGCCCCGGCCCGCTTCCGCGACCTGCTGGCCGCCGAGTGGATCAAGCTGTGGTCGCTGCGCTCGACCCGCTGGACGCTCCCGCTGGTCTACCTCTTCGTCATCGCGGTCAGCGTGAACGCCAGCCTCGCCGACCACCGGAACTGGCCCACGTACCCCGAGGGGCGCCGGGAGATGTTCCACCTGTACGGGCCGGTGCGCGACGCCTTCCCCGAGGCCGGCTACCTGCTGCTGATCCTCGCCTCGGCCACGGTCGGTGCCCTGACGATCGTCGGCGAGCACCAGAGCGGGCTGATCCGGGCCACCTTCGCCGCCGTGCCCGCCCGCCGGGCGGTGGTCGCGGCGAAGGCAGCCGTGCTGGCCGGCGTCATGCTCGCCTTCGGCACGATGACCGCGGCCACCTCGTTCTGGGTGTCCCAGGCGATCCTCGCCGACCGGGGTGCCGGTTGGTCGATCGGTGAGCCCGGCGTGCTGCGCGCGGTCGTGGCGAGCGCCGTGCTGGTACCCGTGTGTGCGCTGGTTGGGATGGGCATGGGCGCGCTCACCAGGCACGCCGCCGCGGCCGTCTTCGCGGCCACGACGGTGCTCCTGCTCCTGCCGATGGTCGTCGATCGCGACGAGCACCGGTGGATCGCGGAGCTGTACGACACCCTGCCTCTCGTCGCCTGGCTGCGACTGATCGAGGTGTACTCCGACATCCTCAACCCGGTCCCGTACCCGCCCACGGTCACCGGCGCCTGGCTGACCTTCGCCGCCTGGTCCCTGGTCGCGGCGCTCACGGCGGTCACCCTGACCCACCGCCGCGACCCCTGACCCCCGGGCTGAGCCCCGTCGATCATGCAGTCGTGGTGCCCGGCTGATCCGGGTACGGGGGCTTCGTCCCCCACCACGACTGCATGATCGACGCGCAGGGCGCGGGAGGCGCGCAAGGCACGGCAGGGGTCAGGCCACCACCGAGACCATGCGGCCCTTGATGACGATGACCTTGCGGGGCTCCTTGCCGGCCAGGGAACCCGCGACCGCCTCCAGGGCCGCCGCGCGGACGGTCTCCTCGGACGCGTCGGCGGCCACCTCGACCCGGCCGCGTACCTTGCCGTTGATCTGCACCGGGTACGTGACCGTCTCCGCCACCAGCAGCGCCGGGTCGGCGGTCGGGAAGTCCGCGTACGTCAGGGAGGTGTCGTGTCCCAGCCGGCGCCACAGCTCCTCGGCGACGTGCGGGGCGAACGGCGCCAGCATCAGCACCAGCGGCTCGGCCACCTCGCGGGGGGTCTCCGCCAGCCGGGTCAGCCCGTTGGTCAGCTCGATCAGCTTGGCGATCGCGGTGTTGAACCGGATCGTCTCCATGTCGCCGCGGACCCCGTCGATCACCTTGTGCAGCAGCCGCCGCGTCGCCTCGTCGGCGGGGGCGTCGGTGACCCGCAGCGCGCCGGTCTGCTCGTCGACGACCGCCCGCCAGACCCGCTGCAGGAACCGGTACGACCCGACGACCGCCCGGGTCTCCCACGGGCGGGACACCTCCAGCGGGCCCATCGACATCTCGTAGACGCGGAACGTGTCCGCCCCGTACGCGGCGCACATCTCGTCGGGCGTGACCACGTTCTTCAGGGACTTGCCCATCTTGCCGTACTCGCGCTTGACCGCCGTGTCGCCCAGGTAGTAGCCGCCGTCGCGCTCGGTCACCTCCTCGGCCGGCACGTAGGCGCCCCGGGCGTCGGTGTAGGCGTACGCCTGGATGTAGCCCTGGTTGAACAGCTTGCGGAACGGCTCGAACGACGAGACGTGGCCCAGGTCGTACAGCACCTTGTGCCAGAACCGCGCGTACAGCAGGTGCAGCACGGCGTGCTCGGCGCCGCCGACGTACATGTCGGTGCCCCCGCAGTCGCCCTCGCCGCGCGGCCCCATCCAGTACGCCTCGTTCTCGGCGTCGACGAAGCGCTGCGAGTTCGTCGGGTCCAGGTAGCGCAGCTCGTACCAGCAGGAGCCGGCCCACTGCGGCATCACGTTCGTCTCGCGGGTGTAGCGCTTCGGTCCGTCGCCCAGGTCCAGCTCCACCTCGACCCAGTCGCGCCGGCGCGACAGCGGCGTCTCCGGGTCGCTGTCGGCGTCCTCGGGGTCGAACGTGCGCGGCGAGAAGTCGTCGACCTCGGGCAGCTCGACCGGCAGCATCTCCTCCGGCAGCGCGATCGCCGCGCCGGTCTCGTCGTACACGATGGGGAACGGCTCGCCCCAGTAGCGCTGCCGGGAGAACAGCCAGTCGCGCAGCCGGTAGGTGACCGCGCCGGTGCCGTGCCCGCCGGCCTCCAGCCACTCGATGATCCGGGCCTTGGCGTCGGCCACCCCCAGGCCGTTCAGGTCCAGGCCGCGCTCGGGCGCGGCGCTGTTGACCGCCGGACCGTCCCCGGTGTACGCCTTGCCGTCGAAGCCCTCCGCCGGCTGCACGGTACGCACGATCGGCAGCTCGAAGACCTCGGCGAAGGCCCAGTCCCGCTCGTCCTGGCCGGGCACCGCCATGATCGCGCCGGTGCCGTAGCCGGCCAGCACGTAGTCGGCGATGAAGACCGGGACCTGCCCGCCGGTGACCGGGTTGGTGGCGTACGCCCCGACGAAGACGCCCGTCTTCTCCTTCGTGTCGGCCTGCCGCTCGACGTCGGTCTTGGCCGCCGCCGCCTTGCGGTACGCCTCGACGGCCGCGCGCGGGTTGGCGTGCCCGCCGGTCCACGCGTCCCTCGTCCCGTCCGGCCAGGCGGCCGGCGTCAGCGCGTCGACCAGCTCGTGCTCGGGGGCCAGCACCATGTAGGTGGCGCCGAAGATCGTGTCGGGCCGCGTCGTGAACACCCGGATCGGCGCGACGCTGGTCGGGAAGTCGATGTGCGCGCCGGTGGAGCGACCGATCCAGTTGCGCTGCATCAGCTTGATCGGCTCGGGCCAGTCCAGCTTGTCCAGGTCGTCCAGCAGCCGGTCGCCGTACGCGGTGATCCGCATCATCCACTGCTTCAGGTTGCGCTTGAAGACCGGGAAGTTGCCCCGCTCGGAGCGGCCGTCGGCGGTGACCTCCTCGTTGGCCAGCACGGTGCCCAGCCCCGGGCACCAGTTGACCGGCGCCTGCGAGACGTACGCCAGCCGGTGGTCGTCGACGACGGCCCGGCGTTCGGCGACGGACAGCTCCGCCCACGGGCGGCCGTCGGGCGTCGGCCGGTTGCCGCCCTCGAACTCGGCGATCAGCTCGGCGATCGGGCGGGCCCGCTCCGCCTCGGTGTCGTACCAGGAGTTGAAGACCTGCAGGAAAATCCACTGCGTCCAGCGGTAGAAGTCGGTGTCGATGGTGGCCACCGAGCGGCGCTCGTCGTGGGCCAGGCCCAGCCGGCGCAGCTGCGCCTTGTAGCGCTCGATGTTGGCCACGGTCGTGGTGCGCGGGTGGGTGCCGGTCTGCACCGCGTACTGCTCGGCGGGCAGGCCGAACGCGTCGAAGCCCATCGCGTGCAGCACGTTGCGCCCCGCCATCCGCTGGTAGCGGGCGAAGCAGTCGGTGCCGATGTAGCCCAGGGGATGCCCGACGTGCAGGCCCGCGCCCGACGGGTACGGGAACATGTCCAGGACGTACAGCTTCTCCGCCCCCGCGCGCGGGTGGGCGGGGTCGGCCAGGGGACCGGTCGGGTTCGGGGCGTGGAACGTCCCCTCCCGCGCCCAGACGTCCTGCCAGCGCAGCTCGATCTCCTCGGCCAGGGCCGCGGTGTACCGGAACGGGGGAATGTCGGCCGGTGCTGCCTCACTCATGGCGTCTCCTCGCTTCGCTCGTCGCCGCCGGCCACGCCACGGCCGGGCTGGGTGCTGACCTCGCTCGGCGCGGTCATGTCGGTACGGCTCGGGTCTCTCCGCCGCCGGCGCCGCGCCGCCCGAGGGCCGGCGCCGGTGCCGGGGCCGACCGCCGGGGCGTCCGGCGAAGGGCACAAAAAAGCCCCTCGCGCAGGAGGGGCCGCCGTGCTGTCGCGCGTCAGCGCATCAGCACGGCCCGGTAAGAAGCAGGAAGAATCCGGCCATGACCGGGAGTGTACCCGCCGTCCGGTCGCACCCGCTGCCCGCCACCACTGGTCGGGACGGACGGACCCCGCACCGTACGCGTGCGGCAGCCCTTTGTGATCATGACCGGCACCCAGAGCGACCGCCGAATCCCCCGACCCGGCGAATATTCGGTGCGTAACCGACCGTCTACCTGCGGGGTTCGGCGACAGCGACAAACATGGTTAGCCTGAGAGACCAGTGAGATTTCTGCGGCAGAAGAGGCTCGGCGTCGCGAACCTTACGGCGGGTCCAGCTGCTCCATAGAGAGCTACCGTGCGGCGACGAGGAGGAGGCCCGTGACACAACAGACCTGGGACGAGGTGGGCGGCCTGTTGCCGCACGACGAGTTCCGCGCCGCCAGCGAAGCCATCGTGTCGAACATCGAGCAGGTCATCGAGGGTAAGTCCGCCACCGTGCGGCTCGCCCTGGCCGTCCTGCTCGCCGAGGGTCACCTGCTCATCGAGGACGTGCCGGGGGTCGGCAAAACCAAGCTGGCCAAGGCCATGGCCCGGTCGATCGACTGCTCCGTACGCCGCATCCAGTTCACCCCCGACCTGCTGCCCAGCGACGTCACGGGAGTCAGCGTCTACAACCAGGAGACGCACGACTTCGAGTTCCGCCCCGGCGCGGTCTTCGCCAACCTGGTCGTCGGCGACGAGATCAACCGCGCCTCCCCGAAGACGCAGTCCGCGCTGCTGGAGTGCATGGAGGAGCGCCAGGTCACCGTCGACGGCGTCACCTACCACCTGCAGACGCCGTTCATGGTCATCGCGACGCAGAACCCGATCGAGATGGAGGGCACCTATCCCCTCCCCGAGGCGCAGCGCGACCGGTTCACCGCCCGCATCGCCATGGGCTACCCGGACCCGAACGCCGAGCTTGCGATGCTCGACGGGCACGGCGCCACGGACCCGCTGGACGAGCTGCGCCCGGTCTCCGACGCCAACACGGTGCGGCAGCTGATCGGCCACGTCCGACAGGTGCACGTCGCCGACGCCGTCAAGCAGTACGCGATCGACCTGGTCACCGCCACCCGCGAGGCCCCCGACCTGCGCCTCGGCGCCTCTCCCCGGGCCACCCTCCAGCTGCTGCGCACCGCCCGCGCGGTGGCCGCGCTGGAGGGGCGCGACTACGTCCTCCCCGACGACCTGCAGGTGCTGGCCGTGCCGGTGCTCGCGCACCGGATCATCCCCACCGCCGACGCCCAGCTCGCCCGGCGCACGACCGACGCGATCGTCTCCGAGCTGGTGCACCGGCTGCCGCTGCCGCACGACCGCGGTCGCTCCCCGTACGACACCCGCCCCACGGGCGAGGGCAACGGCCGGACGCCGTACGAGCCGCGGAGGCGGTGACGTGCGCGACGGGCTGCGAGGGCTGACGACCCGCGGCCGTTCGTTCCTCGCGGCCGCGGTCGCGGCGGCGATCTCGGCCGGCATCCTCGGCGAGAAGGACCTGCTCCGGGTGGCCGTGCTGCTGGCCATCCTGCCGCTGCTCGCCGCGGTCTACGTCGGGCGCAGCCGCTACAAGCTGGCCTGCAGCCGCTCGCTGGACCCGCACCGGGTGCCCGTCGGGGCGAGCTCCCGGGTGGTGCTGCGGTTGCAGAACATGTCCCGGTTGCCCACCGGCACCCTGCTGCTGGAGGACCGGCTGCCGTACGCGCTGGGCAGCCGGCCCCGGGTGGTGCTGGAGCGGTTGGGCGCCCACCAGGCCAGCTCGGTGGCCTACACGGTGCGGGCCGACGTGCGGGGCCGCTACGAGGTGGGCCCGATGGTGGTCCGGATGACCGACCCGTTCGGGTTGTGCGAGCTGAGCCGCGCCTTCCCGAGCACCGATCATCTGACCGTCATCCCGCAGGTCACGCCCCTGCCCTCGGTGCGCCTGCCCGGCGAGTACGCCGGCAGCGGCGACAGCCGGGCCCGCTCGGTCGCGGTGCACGGCGAGGACGACGCCGCCACCCGGGAGTACCGGATGGGCGACGACCTGCGCCGGGTGCACTGGAAGTCCACCGCGCGCACCGGCGAGCTGATGGTGCGCCGGGAGGAACAGCCCTGGGAGAGCCGCGCCACCGTCGTGCTGGACACCCGCGCGTACGGCCACCGCGGCGACGGGCCGACGGCCTCGTTCGAGTGGGCGGTCTCCGCCGCGGCGAGCATCGCCGTGCACCTGCGGCAGGCCGGCTACAAGCTGCGGCTGGTGACCGGTTCCGGCGCCGACGTGGACGCCTCCGAGGCGACCGGCGACGGGGTGCTCCTCGACCACCTCGCGGAGGTCCGGCTCGACAAGGTCGGCGAGCTGAGCACGCTCGTGCAGCGGGTCCGGCAACGGTCGGACGGCGGCCTGATCATCGGCCTGTTCGGCTCGGTGAGCACGGCCGAGGCCGAACTGCTGGCCGGGCTGCGCGGCAACGGCGCCACCTGCGTCGGCTTCCTGCTCGACAGCTCCACCTGGCTCAACCTGCCGACCAGGGCCCGGGCCGAGGCCGACCACGCGCACGGCGCCGCCGCGCTGGCCATGTTGCAGAGCGGCTGGCGGGTCATCGGGGTCGACCACGGCACGCTGCTGCCCGCCCTGTGGCCGCAGGCGGCCCGCGGGTCGCAGGGCTTCGCGCTGCGGGCGGCGATGGCCGAGACGGTGGCCGGCGGCATGCGATGAACGGAAGGGGCTCCTCATGACCGCCCACCGGAACCTGGGCTTCGTGGCCGCCGCGGCCACGCTGCTCGCCGCCGCGCCGCTGTCGGCCATCTTCGAACGCTGGACGTGGCTGATCCAGTCGGCGATCGCGGTGGCCGTGGTCGCCGCCGTCGCCGCGCTGGCCCGGCTGGCGCGGGTGCCGCTGTGGGGCCAGGTGCTGGGCATGCTGGCCGGCCTGACGCTGGCCCTGGCCTGGCTCTTCCCCGGTGGCACCGAGCTGCTGGGTGTCGTGCCCACCCCGTCGACCTTCACGCACTTCGGCGAGCTGCTCGGCGGCTCGCTGGAGGACATGCGCTCCTACGGCGTCAAGGTGCCCGACACCGACCCGCTGCTGTTCGTCACGGTGCTCGGTGTCGGCGGGGTGGCCGTGGTGGTCGACGTGCTCTCCGTCGGGCTGCGCCGACCGGCGCTCGCCGGCCTGCCGATGCTGGCGATCTACTCGGTGCCCGTCGCGGTCTACGTCGACAGCGTCCCGGCGGTGCCGTTCGTCGTCGG
Source organism: Micromonospora sp. NPDC049051 (assembly GCF_043197575.1). NCBI lineage: Bacteria > Bacillati > Actinomycetota > Actinomycetes > Micromonosporales > Micromonosporaceae > Micromonospora > Micromonospora sp. NPDC049051. Next base: position 412,315 of record NZ_JBICTL010000005.1, on the reverse strand, counting down.
CGCGGCCGGTTTCCTCTGGCTGCTGGTGACCGACAACGTCGACCGGGTCCGCCGGTTCGGCCGGCGGTTCACCGGCGACGGACGGGACGTCGACGTCTGGGAGGCGTCGCCGTTGGCCGCCGCCGGCCGGCGGTTGGCAGCGGTGGGCGTGGCGGTGGCCGTGGCGCTGCCGCTGGCCGTGCCGGGGATGACGGGCGGGCTGCTGGACACGCTGGGCGCCGGTTCGGGCAGCGGCAACGGCAACGGCCGCCCCGGGCAGGGCGGGACCGGCAGGATCGACCTGTTCGCGGCGTTGAGCGGGCAGCTCAACCAGTCCGAGGTCGCCGACCTGGTCAAGGTCACCACGAACGAGCCCAGCCCCTTCTACCTGCGCTTCGGGGTGGCCGACAAGCTCACCCCGAACGGCTTCCGGGAGGGCACCCCCACCGGCCGGTCCGTCGACGACCTGCCGGCGCCGTCGGCGCGGGGCGTCGAGCAGCGGACCTACCAGGCTACGGTCGAGGTGACGAAGAACCTCACCATGCCGCTGCTGCCCGTCTACACCGAGCCGGTGCGCACCGAGGGCCTGGGCGACAACTGGGCGTACGACCCGAGCATGCAGGTGGTCTTCTCCAACCGGGAGAACTCCCGCGACAAGCGCTACTCGTTCGACTACGTGCGCTCGTCGTACACGCCGGCGGCCCTGCGGCGCTCCGAGCCGCTGCCGGCCGACCACGCCGTACGGCGCCTGCACCCCACGCCGCCGCCGGTGCCCGAGGTGGAGGAGCTCGTGTCCACACTGGTGCGCGGCAAGGACACCGACTACGACAAGGTCCGCGCCATCTACGACCACTTCTCCGCCGACAACGGCTTCACCTACTCCCTGAGCACCAAGGGCGGCACCAGCGGGCAGGAGATCGTCGACTTCCTCGACAACAAGGTCGGCTTCTGCCAGCAGTACGCCGCCGCGATGACGTGGCTGGTCCGGGCCGCCGGCATCCCGGCGCGGGTGGCGTTCGGCTTCGCCAACGGCAGCAACTCCGCCAACGGCACGTACACGCTGACCAACCGGAACCTGCACGCGTGGACGGAGGTCTACTTCAACCAGGTCGGCTGGGTGCCCTTCGATCCCACCCCGGCGTACGGCGTGCAGGGCTACACCCGGTCGGCGTGGGCGCCGGACATCGACGCCCCGGAGGACGATTCGCCGGCCCCCGGCCCGTCGAGTGCTCCCGGCGACGCCGGCCCGTCGGGCGGCCCGGCAGGGCCCGACGGTCCCGAGGAGGACGTCGACTCCGGCCTGGCTCTCGACGGCGCGACTCCGACCGAGCAGCGCCCGGTCTGGCCCTGGTACGCCGCCGGCGCGGTGCTGGCCCTGCTCGCCCTGCTCGCCCTGCCGGCGCTGCGGCGCGCGGCCCTGCGCCGGCGGCGCCGTGGTGCGGCGACGCCCGCCGCGACGGCGGTGGGTGCCGAACCCGGTGACGCGCCTGCCGGCGGGCGGCGCATGGTGGTGCTGGCGGACGCGGAGCGGGCGCGGGCGGACGCGCACGCCGCCTGGGACGAACTGCTCGACACGCTGGTGGACTACCGGGTCCGGGTGGACCGCACGGAGACGCCCAGGGCGACCGCCGACCGGTTGTCCCGGGAGTCGCTCACCACCGACGGGGAGGCGACGACGGCGGTACGCCTGCTCGGCCGCGCCGAGGAGCGCGCCCGTTACGCCCGCGATCCGCTGACCGGCGAGCAACTCCTGCCGGCCCTACGCACCGTACGCGCCGCGCTGGCCGCGCAGTCCGACCGGCGTACCCGCCTGCTGGCGGCGGTGCTGCCGCCGTCGGTCCTGCTGCGCTGGCGCACGGGCACGGCCGAGGCGTCGTCGCGGCTGGTGGCGGCCGGCGGCCGGGCCCGGCACCGGTTGCTGCGCTGGAACCCGCGTCGCCTGCTGGCGGGCCGCCTGGCCCGCTGACCGACGGACGACCGGGCCGGTGGGGCGGCTGCCCCACCGGCCCGTCGCGTTCGTGGGGCCGGCGGGGTCGTTGAGCCGGCGGGGCCCAGCGCCGCGAGCGGCTCAGCCCAGGAGGCTCAGCCCAGGAGGCTCAGCGCGGAAGGCTCAGCGCGGGAGGCTCAGCGCAGCGAGCGGCTCAGGGCAGGATGCTCAGCGCGGCTCAGCCCAGGCCGGGGCATGCGGGCACGCACGCCCGGGGGCGTGCGGAATCGTCACGGGCCGCCGGGGCTACCCCGGCGGCCGTCTCGTCGTCGCGGCGCGCGTCAACGGTGGATGGGGCTCAGCGGTGCCCCTCCGGACGCTGCCGCCACCGGTCCTCCATCCGGTCCAGCAGCGAGGGCCGGCGACCCGACCGGCCGCGGGGGCGACGACGGCTCGTCGTCCCGCCCACGACGTGCAGGTCCGGTGACTGCGCCCGACGGTGCGACTGCACCGCGAACGCGGCCGAGGCCAGCATGACGACGAAACCCGCCACTGCCAGCGGCGGAGTCTTGATCACCGCGCCGTAGACCAGCAGGGCCAGCCCAGCGATCATCACGCCGGCAGCGACGAGCAGGCGACGCCGCGCGTGGAAGCGCGGATCGCTGGCGCGCACGGCCGAGGCGAATTTGGGGTCCTCGGCAAGCGACCGCTCGATCTGCTCGAACAGCCGCTGCTCGTGCTCCGAGAGCGGCACGGCACTCCTCCCCGGTCACGTTGGTCGGCCCGGTCGGGCCGACAGACCGTGGCAGCCAACCGGCTGCTTACCCGCAAGTCTACGAGGGCCCCCGCGCGTCGGAAAGCGGGACGACCTACGGCCGGGGAGGATTTTCATTTCGTCGGTCCTCGCGGGCCGCCAGCAGACTGGCCGGACCTATGACGGAGCGCCCGAAACGGGCAGCCGCGGCGTCGGCGGCGGCCTCCGCCTCCCGCCAGCCCCGCTCGGGCGCACCGAGGGTGAGCTGGCGCGGGGTCTCCCGCGCGGTCGCGAGCCCCTCGACCCGTACGCCGACCAGCCGGACGGGCTCACCCGGGTCGAGAGCGGTGTAGAGCGCCCAGACGGTGTCGAATATCTCCCTGGCGACGTCGGTCGGCACGCCCGCCGTGCGGGAGCGGCTGACGGTGCGGAAGTCGGCCAGCCGCACCTTGAGCGACACTGTCCGCCCGACCTGACCTGCCCGGCGCAGCCGGACGCCGACCTTCTCGGCGAGCGCGAGCAGCGCCCGGCGGATCTCCAGCGGGTCGCTGACGTCGACGTCGAAGGTCACCTCGGCGCCGATCGACTTCTCCGCGTGCTCGGGGCTGACCCGGCGCGGGTCGCGGCCCCAGGCGAGCTCGTGCAGGTGCGCGGCGGACGCCTCGCCGAGCGCCTTGCGCAGCATGCCGATCGGCGCCTCGGCGAGATCCCCGATGGTGGCCAGGCCCAGCCGCCGCAGCGTCTCGGTGGAGCGCTCCCCCACCCCCCACAGCGCCGACACCGGCAGTGGGTGCAGGAAGTCGAGCACCCGGGCGGCCGGTACGACGAGCAGGCCGTCGGGCTTGGCCCGGGTCGAGCCGAGCTTGGCCACGAACTTGCTCGGGGCGACGCCGACCGAACAGGTCAGCCCCTGCTCGTCGGCGACCCGCTCGCGGATGCGGCGGGCGATGGCGGCCGGCGGGCCGAAGAGCCGCCGCGCTCCGGCCACGTCGAGGAACGCCTCGTCCAGGGAGAGCGGCTCGACCAGCGGGGTGACGTCGCGGAAGATCTGCATGACCGCGGCGGAGGCCGCCGAGTACTGCGTGAAGTCCGGCGGCAGGTAGACCGCGTGCGGGCAGAGGGCCCGGGCCCGGGCGGTGGGCATGGCGCTGCGTACGCCGTAGCGCCGGGCCTCGTAGCTGGCGGAGCTGACCACCCCGCGCGGGCCGACCCCGCCGACCACGACGGGACGACCGCGCAGCTCCGGCCGGCGTCGAACCTCGACCGAGGCGAAGAAGGCGTCCATGTCGACGTGCAGGATCGGGCAGCCGGAGTCGTCGGCGTCCGACCCGAACCGGGGATCGCCGCCCCGGGGCAACGACTGGCTGCGACCCATCCCCGCAGGCTAGCCCGGGCCTGTGACATCCCCGCCCGACGGGCCGGCGCGGTCAGCCGCGTACGACCAGCAGCGGGATGGTCATCTCGGCCGCCGTGTCCGCCCCGTGGTACGCCACCAGCCGGGAGACCGCCGGTGGCTCGGAGCGGGAGGCCGTCACCGCGTACGTGCCGTTGCAGATGACCACCACGTCGCCGATGCGCTGCAGGTGTTCCTCCGCCACCGGGCCGAACCAGCCGGCGGCCACCACCTCGTCGCGGGTACGCACCCGGGCCGCGTCGCCGAGCACCGCCGACCAGGCGGCCACGACGTCGTCCACGGCGCCGGGGACGACGTGCAGGTAGCGGACCCGGGGTTCCCCGGCGACCACCGCCAGCCCGGCGCGCAACCGGGGGTCGGTGTCCAGGTCGACGCGGTGTCCGGCCGGCACGTCGAGCTGGCCGTGGTCGGCGGTGAGCAGCAGCGCGGCGTCGGGGGGCAGCCCGTCGACGAGCCGGGTCAGCAGCCGGTCCACCTCGGCCGCGGCGATCCGCCAGGGTGCCGAGTCGACGCCCGTGAGGTGGCCGTGCCGGTCCAGGTCGGGGTGGTAGCCGGAGACCAGCGTGGGCCCCGACCCGGCGCGCAGGGCGGCGAGCATCCGGGCGGCGAGCACGTCGACGCCGGCCGCGCCCCGGTAGTCGCCGCCCCGGTTGGCGGCCAGCGTGAGCCCGCTGCCGCCGAACTCCGGCCGGCTCACCGCCGTCACCGCGACCCCGGCGGCGCGGGCCCGTTCCAGCTGGGTACGCACCGGCTGCCAGCGCAGCGGTGGCGGGTCGGCCGCCCAGTCGACGTGGTTGAGCACCCGGTCGGTCCCCGGCACCCGCACGGTGAAGCCGAGTACGCCGTGCGCGCCGGGGGCGGCGCCGGTGCCCAGCGTCACCAGGCTGGTCGGCGTGGTCGACGGGAAGCCGCAGGTCAGCGTCCGCCCCACGGTCGCGGCGAGTCCCGCCAGGGTCGGCGCGTACGGGGCGGCGGTCGGGATCTGGTGCCAGCCGAGCCCGTCGACGAGCAGCACCGCGACGCGGCGTACCCCGGGCAGCGCGGCGCGCAGCCCGAGCGGGTCGGCGGCGCCGGGCACGCCGAGCACGGCGAGCGCGCCCGGCAGGACGTCGGCGAGACTGGCGTCGCCGTAGCGCGGCCCGACGATCCCCAGCGGGTCGGTCACGGGCGGCGGGCGAACAGGTGCAGCTGGGCGGCGAGGTCCCGCCAGGGCGCCCGCGCGGCGAGCGCCCGCTCCAACTCGACCAGCGCGGCCGGCTGGCCGTCGGCGACGGCGGCGGGCAAAAGGTCGGCGAGCACCCGTACGCCGTGGATCTCCTCGACCACGAGCCCGGCGGCGCCGAGCAGCGCGGCGGCGCCGTCGGCGTCGTAGCGCCGGCGCAGGGTGTCCCGGCTGCCGGCGGTGCCGGCCGGATCGGCGGCCAGCGCGGCGGCGACGTCGATGTGCCCGTTCATCGCCCGGCCGAGCACAGCGGCGGCCCGGCCGGCGACCAGCACGCTCGCGGCGCCGCCCGGGCGCAGCACGGCGGCCAACGCCGCCACCACCGCCGCCGGATCGTCGACGACCTCCAGCACGGCGTGACAGAGCACCAGGTCGGCGCTGCCCGGCTCGACCAGGCCGGCGAGCGCGTCGCCGTCGCCCTGCACGGCACGGACCCGCTCGGCCACGCCGGCCTCGGCGGCCCGGCGGGTCAACGCGGCGAGCGCGTCGGGGCTGGCGTCGACGACGGTGACCTGGTGCCCGGCCTGGGCAAGCGGCACGGCGAAGCCGCCCGTGCCACCACCGACGTCGAGCACGGTCAGCGAGGCGCCGGCGCGACGCTCCAACTCGGCGCGCAGCACCGACCAGATCACGGCGGTACGGGGGGTCAGGGGCGGCCCGGCGAGCCGGCCTGGAGTCTGCTCCACCCGGTCGAGCCTAGTCACCCGGTCCAGCCGCACCGAGTCGCACCGTCGGCGACCCGGCCGGCCTGCCGACGACGGAGGGTCAGGACTCGCCGGTGGCGGCGTCGTCCTCGGCCCGCGAGCGCAGGGCGTTGGCCACCGGACCCTCGACGATGTCGTACTCGCGCGGCTCGGTGTGGTGGCTCGGGGTCCAGCCGGCGCCGAGCCGGGTCCGCCGGGAGTTCGCCACACCACCGCTACGCTCGATGTTTCCCATGATCGTTCTTCCCCCTAGTGCTCACGCGGGCCACTTTGCCCGCGCGAGCTGGAGTGTCCCTCCATCCGGCGCGGAAAACCGTAATGTGGATCACTGCCGTCACCGGAAGTCACGCGAGGCCGGACTGACCGGGGGCTCGATCGCGTCCAGCCGGTCCGCGGTGAGGTTGATCACTCCCTCGTGCCGCTGCAACCGCCCCCGCACCACCAGCGCGGCGCTCGTGCGGGCCACCCGCCGGTAGCGCTGCCACAGGCCCGGGGAGCAGGTGACGTTGAGCATCCCCGTCTCGTCCTCCAGGTTGAGGAAGGTCACCCCGCCGGCGGTCGCCGGCCGCTGCCGGTGGGTGACGATCCCGCCGACCCGGATGCGCCGCCCCGGCTCCACCCGGCCGAGCCGGGCGATCGGCACCGCGCCGAGGGCGTCGAGCCGGGGACGGATGAAGCTCGCCGGGTGGCTCTCCGGCGACAGCCCCGTCGCCCAGACGTCGGCGACCAGCCGCTCCACCGCCTCCATCCCGGGCAGGGTCGGTGCGGTCGCGCCGGTCACCGTGCCCGGCAGCCGGCCCGGCCGGTCCTGGGCCGCCGCGCCGGCGGCCCAGAGGGCCTCCCGCCGGGACAGCCCGAAACAGGCGAAGGCGTCCGCGGTGGCCAGCGCCTCCAGCTGCGCGGCCGTGAGACCCACGCGCCGGGCCAGGTCCGGCATGTCGCGGTACGGCCCACCCGCCGCCCGTTCCGCCTCGATCCGCTCGGCCACCCCGTCGCCGAGCGTACGCACGCCGGAGAGCCCGAGCCGGACGACCGGCCCGCCCAGCCCCCAGGCGTGCGGCGGCTCCCCCGGCACGCTGCCCCACCGGGTCTGCGGGGTGGACTCCAGCACCGCTTTCGCGCCGCTGGCGTTGATGTCCGGCCGGCGTACCTCGACGCCGTGGCGGCGGGCGTCGTCGACCAGCGTCTGCGGCGAGTAGAAACCCATCGGCTGGGCGTTGAGCAGGGCGGCCAGGAACGGGCCCGGGTGGTAGCGCTTGAGCCAGGAGCTGGCGTAGACCAGGTAGGCGAAGCTCATCGCGTGGCTCTCCGGGAAGCCGTAGCTGGCGAACGCGGAGAGCTTGCGGTAGACGTCGTCGGCCAGCTCGCCGGTGATGCCCCGCTCGGCCATGCCCGCGTAGAGCCGGTCGGCGATACGGGCCATCCGCTCGGCGGAACGCTTGGCGCCCATCGCCCGGCGCAGCTGGTCGGCACCCGCCGCGTCGAAGCCGGCCAGGTCGATGGCGAGCTGCATGAGCTGCTCCTGGAACAGCGGCACGCCGAGGGTCTTCTCCAGCGCGTTGCGCATCAGCGGGTGCGGGTAGGTCACCGGCTCCTGGCCGTTGCGGCGTCGGATGTACGGGTGCACCGAGCCGCCCTGGATCGGGCCGGGCCGGATCAGCGCCACCTCGACCACCAGGTCGTAGAACTCGCGGGGCTTCAACCGGGGCAGGGTGGCCATCTGGGCGCGGCTCTCCACCTGGAACACCCCGACCGAGTCGGCCCGGCAGAGCATGTCGTAGACCTCGGGGTCGTCCAGCGTCATGTCGCCGAGGTCCAGGCTCATGCCGATCATCTCGTAGCCGTAGTGCAGCGCGGAGAGCATGCCGAGCCCGAGCAGGTCGAACTTGACCAGGCCGACGGCGGCGCAGTCGTCCTTGTCCCACTGGAGCACGCTGCGACCCGGCATCCGCCCCCACTCCACCGGGCACACCTCGATCACCGGCCGGTCGCAGATCACCATGCCACCGGAGTGGATGCCCAGGTGCCGGGGGAACGTCTGCAACTCGTTGGCGTACGCGACCACCTGCTCCGGGATGTCCGCCACGTCGACCGTGGCGACCGACCCCCAGCGGTCGATCTGCCTGCTCCAGGCGTCCTGCTGGCCGGGCGAGAACCCGAACGCCTTGGCCACGTCCCGCACCGCCGAGCGGGGCCGGTAGGAGATGACGTTGGCGACCTGGGCGGTGTGCTCCCGGCCGTACCGGGCGTAGACGTGCTGGATCACCTCCTCCCGGCGGTCGGACTCGATGTCGACGTCGATGTCGGGCGGGCCGTCGCGCTCCGGGGCGAGGAAGCGCTCGAAGAGCAGCCGGTGCCGGACGGCGTCCACGTTGGTGATCCGCAGCGCGTAGCAGACCGCCGAGTTGGCCGCCGAGCCCCGCCCCTGGCAGTAGATGTCCTGCTCGCGGCAGAACGTGACGATGTCGTAGACCACCAGGAAGTAGCCGGGGAAGCCCAGCTCCTCGATCATGTTCAGCTCGTGGTCGAGCTGCGCGTACGCCCTCGGGTGCGCCTCGGGCGGGCCGTAGCGCTCGCGGGCGCCGGCGTGGGTGAGGTGGCGCAGCCAGCTCATCTCGGTGTGCCCGGGCGGCACCGGGTACGCCGGCAACCTCGGCGCGACGAGCTGGAGGTCGAAGGCCAGCTCGGCGCCGAACTCGGCGGCCCGCGCCACCGCCCCCGGGTACGCGGCGAACCGGGCCGCCATCTCCGCGCCGCTCCTCAGGTGGGCGGTGCCGGCCGCGGGCAGCCAGCCGTCGATCTCGTCCAGGCTGCGCCGGGCCCGTACGGCGGCGACCGTGGTGGCCAGCCGCCGCCGACCCGGGGTGGCGTAGTGCACGTTGTTGGTGGCCACCGTGGGCAGCCCCGCCGACGCCGCCAGCGCGGCGAGCGCGTCGTTGCGGTCGGCGTCGACCGGGTGCCCGTGGTCGGTCAGCTCCACCGCCACCGTCTCCGCGCCGAACAGGGCGGTCAGCCGGTCCAGCTCGCGGGCCGCCGCGTCCACCCCCTCGGTGAGCAGCGCCGCCGGCACGTGGCCCTTACGGCAGCCGGTGAGCACCAGCACGTGGTCGCGCAACTGGTCGGCGACCTCCTCCAGGTCGCCGTAGACCGGGCGGCCCTTCTCTCCGCCGCGCAGTTGGGCGCGGGAGATGGTCGAGGCCAGCCGCGCGTACCCCTCGTGGCCGTGGGCGAGCAGCAGCAGGTGCCGCCCGAGCGGGTCGGGCTCGCCGTTCTGCGGGCCGGGCAGGTCCAGGGAGAGCTCGGCGCCGAAGACGGTCGGCAGGTGCAGCGCGCGGGCGGCCTCGGCGAAGCGCACCACCCCGTAGAAGCCGTCGTGGTCGGTGACCGCTAGCGCGGTGAGGCCCAGCCGGACCGCCTCCTCGACCAGTTCCTCCGGGTGGCTGGCGCCGTCGAGGAAGCTGAAGTTGGTGTGCGCGTGCAGTTCGGCGTACGGCACCGCGCCCTCGGGGCGGGCCACCTCGGACGGCTGGTAGTGCTCCCGTCTGCGGCTCCAGGCGGGAGAGTCGCCCCCGTCGGCGTCCACGGCCAGCGGGTCCACCACGTGCAGGTGCCGCTCGTCGCGCCCCGGGCCGCCCTTCCCCGCCCGCTCCTCCCCCGGTCCGCCCGCACCCCCTCGTTCCGACCCCGGCCGATCCTCACTTGTCGCCCCCGTGCCCGGCCCACCCGCGCCCGATCGGCCGGTGCCGGGTTCCCGGCCGGAGAGCACACGCTCCAACTCCGACCAGGGCAGCTTCGGGTTGTGGAAGTTCATCAGAGCCCCTCCGGGCGGGCAGCCGGCAGGGGTACAACCCGCCCGGACCGAGCCGCCGGCAGGGCTCCGCCCCGCGCAGACCGGGCCGCAGGCAAGGCTCCGCCCCGGCCAAGCCGACCCGTTGGCAGGACGTCGGGCCGGGCGGGGCGGCGGAGGCGGGGCGAGGGCCGGTCGAGGACCTCGGGCGGGCGCTCAGTCATAGATCGCCTCCACCAGCCACCGCCCCGCCTCGACGGCGAGCAGCAGCGCCGTACCGTCGGTCAGGCAGACCTGGAACCGGGCCCGGCGACGGGCCTCGGCCGGCGCCCACCAGCGCTCGTCGACCGGCCACGGACCGGCCCAGCCGACGATCTCGACCGGCCGGGCGGCGCCCACGGTCAGCCGGGCCGGCTCGGCGCTGACCTGGAGCCGCGCGCTGACCTCGACCGGCTCGCCGGCGGCGTCGTGCACGACCGCGGCGAGCGGGTCGGGCAGCACCACGGCCGGCGCGGGCGGCGGCAGCCGGCCCGGCCACGGCTGCTCACCGGGGCGGGCCGGGAGGCGTTCGTCGCCCCACGGCACCAGGCGTACCTGGTCGGCCGGGGAACGCCCACCGCCGAGCACCGCGGTGACCACCGCCTCGGGACCGAGGATGCCCTGCACCCGGCTCAACGCCCGGTGCGCCCGCTCCCGTTCCTCGCCGGCCTCCCCCCACAGGCCGGATTGCAGGCCGGCCTGTGCGACCACCCCGTCCGGGACCAGTCGCAGCCGGATGATGCCCGCCGTCGGGCGGGTCGAGCGGGCGCCGGCCCGACCGGTGCCGCCGGACAGCCAGCCGTCGAGCTGCCAGCGCACCCGGTCGGCGATGGCCTCGGCGGTGAGCAGCCCGTCGTGCCGCCAGACCCGGTGCAGTTCCTGGCCGTGCGCGGTGACCGCCTCGATGCCGAGCCGGGTGCAGGCCAGCCCGTGTGCGGCGAGCCGGTCGTGCAACCGTTCGGCCAGCGCCCGGGCGGCGAAGGCCGCCGCGTCGACCCGGTCGAGCGGCTCGTCGTGGTCGGCGGTGACCGCGAGATCGGCCCGGGGTTGCCGGACCGCGAGCGGACGGTGGTCACGCCCGGCCGCCAGCCGTTGGGCCAACGCGCCGTCGAAGCCGAACCGGGCCAGCACGTCACCGGCGGGCAGCGCGGCGAAGTCACCCAGGGTGCGTACGCCGAGCCGGCGCAGCAGGTCGGCCAGGGCCGGGCGGCCGAGCGCCTCGACCGGCAGGTCGGCGAGGAACCGCGGTGTCCCACCGGGCGGAACGATCCGCCCGTCGCGGGCGGCCAGCCCGGCGGCGAACACCCCGTCGGCGATGCCGACCTGGCTCTCCACCGCGCAGGTCTGGGCGACGTGCTCGACGATCCGTTCGGCGGCGGCCTCCTCGCCGCCGAGGTGGCGGCTCGGCCCCCGGGCCACCACCGCGCACGCGCCGGGGCGTACCACCTCGACGCCGGCGACCAGTTCCTCGACGGCGGCGACCACCGGTTCGAACGCCCGGGTGTCCCGCCCGGGGTCGTACTCGACGACGGTGAGCTGCGGGCAGCGGCCCTGTGCCTCCCGTTTGCGCAGCCCCCGGCGCACCCCCTCGGCGCGTGCCCGCTCGGAGCAGGCGACCACCCGGTTGGCGTGCAGCACGGCGACCGGACCGGTGGCCGGCACCCCGTCGACGATCTCCGCGGCGAGCACCGGCCAGTCCGGGCACCAGAGCAACAGGACCCGCGCGGGCGCGGCGCTCACGTGACACCGACCAGGGCGGACGCGGTGCTCACGACAAGGCGACCAGGATGAGCGCGCGCCATCAGGAGGGGCGCGGCGATCACGACGGCGCGACCAGGGTGAGCGCGGCACGACGGGACGGGCCGGTGGGCGCGGGGGCGACGGCCGGGCCGACCGGGCGGAGCCGACCGGCAGCCGACCGGCCGGTGGCGGAGACCGCAGCGACGGGGGCGGAGCGCGGAACGACCCGGGTGAGCCCGTCGCCGGGCAGCCAGACCTTGACCTCCTTGGGCCGGGCGGCGGCCCCGCGGCCCCGCGCGGAGACGGTGACCTCGCGGCGGCGCAGCCGGCCCCGCCCCTGCCCGAGCCCCTCCCAGGCGCCCCGGACCACCTGGAGGGTCACGTCCGCGCCGTCCCACCGCCCGTACGGGACGAGGACGCTGCCGCGCTGCCGGGCCCGGGCGGCCAGCCGGTTGGCCACCGACGCGGAGACCGTCGTCGGCACGGCGGTGACCACGACGTCCACGCCGTCGATCAGCGCGGCGATGACCGTGGCCCACTCCGGGCCCGGGTGCGGCACCAGGGCCAGCCGGTCCAGGGCGATACCCAACTCGGCGGCGGCACCCGCCCCGAACGTCGGGACCCCGACCACGGCACACCACGAGCCGGCCCGGGACGCCTCGGCGAGCAGCGCCAGGACCAGCGAGGTGCCGCCGCTGCGTCGGGGTTGGCCGGTGGCGACCGCGATCGTGCTGCCCCGCCGCAGTCCCCGGTTGGGCAGCAGCCCGGTCAGTTCCGGGGCCACCGGCAACACCCGGTGGCCACCCTCCGGGTCCGGCGCGCTCGCCGGGCGCACGAGAGCGGCCAGTGCGGCGGAACCGACCACCATCCGGCCCGCCATCGGACCTACCCCCCGTCGTGCTGTCGGATCAGACGTGCGCGTTACACCTCGGGCACCCGGTCACCGCCGGACGACCCGGCACCAGTCGCGGCCGAACGGCCAGGTCAGGCGGCGAGGCCGTCGAGCGCCGGTTGGTGGGCCACACCGAGCGTGGTCTCCACGACCGTGACGAACTGCTCGGCGGAGCGCAGCAGGTCGTCGGCCTCCCGGGCGGTCACGACCCGTGGGATGCCGGCCTCGGCGGCGGCCCGCTTGCCGGCGCCGAGGGCGAAGAACCTGGCCCACTCGTCCATCTCGGGGGCGACGCCGGAGAGCAGCACCCAGACGCTGGTGACCCGGTGGCGTCGGGTGGGGGCGGGACGTGCCCGGGCGGCGAGCACGGCTGCGGCGGCCCGGAGCGCGGCCAGGTGGGCGGCCGCGTAACGGAGGCCGTCGGGACGGGTCTGGGTGGCCTCGGCCAGCCCACGCCGGGCCACCGCGAGAAGCTGGGCGGGGGTGCGGTGCGGCAGCACGTGCGCCGGCACCGTCGGTGCCTGAGCCGGGTTGGTCGGCATGGGACTGTCTCCTCCACGTGGCCGAGGCGCCGCCCCTGGGACGGCCCTTGGGCCGCCGGCGGGACGCCGGGTCGAGTGGTGCGGAGGAAGACGCACCGGTGGGCGGCCGGCCGGGTGTGGATGCTTCCCCACACCACACCCGGCCGGCGTTGCCAGCGGGTTCGTCGCCCGCCGCCCGGGGGTCGTGGGCGGCGGGCGACGCTCCTGCCTGACGGGCCCGGACTCGCGACTGCCCGGGACCCAGGTGCGGCCCGCGGAGCCGCACCGCCCGGAGCCGCGCCGCGAAACACCGCCCCGGGATGTTGGAACGGGCGTTCGAGGCAATCGAACACTCGTTCTAACTGCTGCTGACAGTACACCCTCCCTCCGACGAAAATGCAACGTGTGGCGCGCGGACCTCGGACGACGCCACAGGTGCCGGTTCCGGCGTACGCCGCCGCGCACCGTGGCGGCCAACGCCGGAGAGGGCCGGCGGCGGTAGCCTCCGCCCGTGACAACCCCCCGCCCCGCCCTCGGGGTCGCCATGGTGCTCGCCTCGGCCGGGCTCTTCGCCGTCAACGGCACCGTCTCCAAGCTGGTGCTCCGCGCCGGCCTGGACGTCCCGCAGCTCACCCTGCTGCGGGCCGTCGGCGCCGTGACCGGGCTGCTGCTGTTGAGCGTGCTGCTGCGCCCGGGGATCCGCCGGCTCCGGGTCACCCCCGGGCAGCTGCCGCTGTTGATCGGGTACGGGCTGGCCGGGTTCTTCGCCGTACCGATGCTCTACTTCGTCGCCATCTCCCGGCTGCCGGTCGGGATCGGGCTGCTGTTCGAGTACACCGCCCCGCTGCTGGTCGCTCTCTGGGCCCGGTTCGCCCAGCGCCACCGGGTGCGTCCGCGGCTCTGGGCCGGCCTGGCGCTGAGCCTGGTCGGCCTCGGCTGCGTGGCCGAGGTGTGGGGCGAGCTGAAGCTGGACGGTCTCGGCGTGCTCGCCGGGTTCGGCGCCGCGCTCTTCCTCGCCGTCTACTACGTGCTCGGCGCCCACGGCGCGGCACGCCGGGACACGTTGTCGCTGTGCACCTGGGCGTTCGGCGCCTCCGCCGTGGCGGGCCTGCTCACCCGCGCGCTCACCGTGGGCGCCGGCGGCTGGGAACCGCTGGGCGCCGACACCGACGGGGGCGTGCCCGTGGCGCTGCTCTGCGGGTACGCGGTGGTGCTCGGCTCGATCGCGCCGTACCTGCTGGTGGCCGGGGCGATGCGGCACCTGCCCGCGACCAGCGTCGGGATCCTCGGCATGGCCGAGCCGGTGCTCGCGGCGGCGGTCGCCTGGGCCGTGATCGGCCCCGGCGAGGCACTCAACACCGCCCAGCTCACCGGCGGGCTCCTGGTGCTGGCCGGCGTCGCGCTGGCCGAGACGGCCCGGATCGCCCCGCCCCGGACCATCGCGCCGCCCGTGCCCGCACCGCCTGAGCAGCCCGCACCGCCTGAGCAGCCCGTGCCGGCCGAGCCCGTGTCGCCCGAGCCATCCGCGCCGCCTGAGCAGCCCGAGCCATCCGCGCCGGCCGGGCCGCCTGCACCGGGCGGCGCCGCGCCCCCGCCACGGGCCGACCGGGCGTCGACGCGCCGCGCCCGGTCCGGGCGCGGCACGGCCGGCTGAGCCGCCGACCGGGGCACCGGGAAGAATGGCCGCATGCAGCCACACCCGAACGTACAGGCGGTGCAGGACGTGCTCGACGCCGCCGGCACCCGGGACGCCTCCGGCGCGCCGAGCGTCGTCCGCCTGCTGCCCGACGCGGTCCACACCGCCGCAGCCGCCGCCGAGGCGCTCGGCGTCGGTGTCGGCCAGATCGCCAACTCGCTCGTCTTCGACGCGGACGGCGAACCGCTGCTGGTGCTCACCTCCGGCGCGCACCGGGTGGACACCGCCGGTCTGGCCGCGTCCGTCGGGGTCGGCCGGCTGCGCCGGGCCACCCCCGAGTTCGTCCGCGCGCACACCGGTCAGGTGATCGGCGGGGTCGCCCCGGTCGGCCACCCGCGCCCGCTGCGCACCCTGGTCGACACGGCCCTGAAGTCGTACGACGAGATCTGGGCGGCTGGCGGCGTACCGCGGGCGGTCTTCCCCACCACGTACCCGGAGCTGCTGCGGGTCACCGGCGGCGCGCCCACCTCCGTGGCGTGAGCGCGCCGAGCGACGGCGGGACCGACGTCCCGGAGCTGGTCACACTGCACGTGTGGCGCACCCCTCGCGCCGCGCTGCCCAGGGCGCTGACCCGGATGGCGCTCGATCCCCGGCGGCTGCGCGCGCTGCCCGGCATCCGGTTCGGCAAGCTGCTCGGCACCGGGACCGGCACCGGCTTCGGGCCGGGCGACGCCGACCTCACCCGGTGGGCGGCGCTGACCGTGTGGGACTCCCCCGCCGCCGCGGCCGGCTTCGACGCCTCGCCGGTGGGGCGCGCCTGGGCACGGATCGCCCGCGCGTCCGTCCGGGTCGACCTGCGCCCGTTGAGCAGCCGGGGCGAGTGGTCGGGCCGCCGGCCGTTCGGGGAGCCGCCCGGCGGCCGGGTCGCCGGTCCGGTGCTGGCGCTGACCCGGGCCCGGCTGCGGCCCTGGCGGGCGGCCACCTTCTGGCGGGCGATCCCCCCGGTGGCCGCCGCGCTGCACGCCGCGCCCGGCCTGCTGGCCCGCTTCGGCGTCGGCGAGGCCCCGCTGGGTTGGCAGGGCACGGTGAGCGTGTGGCGCGACCCGGCAGACCTCGTGGCGTTCGCGTACCGTCACCCGGAGCATCGGGCGGCGATCATGCGGACCCCCACCGAGGGGTGGTACGCGGAGGAGCTCTTCGCGCGGTTCGAGGTGCGCGACGTGGTGGGTGACCGGTCGGTGCTGGGGTGGGTCGCGGACGGCGACCCGGGAGCGGCGGAGGGTGCACGGGCATGAGGTTGGTGCGGTGGACGCCGGACGATCTCGTCCGACGGCTGGACGACGTGGTGGCCGTCTACGGCGAGGCGATGGGCTACCGACCGGAGCTGTTGGAGGCCCGGCGCGGCTACATCGCCACCCACGTACGCCGACCCGGCTTCCGCGCCGTCGCCAGCCTGACCAGCGAGGGCCACCTGGCCGGCTTCGGCTACGGCTACCTGGGCGGTTCGGGGCAGTGGTGGCACGACCAGGTGTGGCGGGCGCTGGACGCCCCGACCCGGCAGCGCTGGTTGACCCACTGCTTCGAGGTGGTCGAGCTGCACGTGCGACCGCCCGCGCAGGGGCACGGTCTGGGCGCGCGGCAGCTGCGGGCCCTGCTCAGCCTGGCGGAGGGGACGACCACGCTGCTCTCCACGCCGGAGGCCGACGAGGCGCGCTCCCGGGCCTGGCGGCTGTACCGGCGGTTCGGCTTCGTCGACGTCCTGCGCGACTTCCACTTCCCCGGCGACGAGCGCCCCTTCGGCGTACTCGGCCGGGACCTGCCGCTGGAGCCCCCGACAGCCGCCGCGCCCAGCCGGGGCACCCCGTGACCCGACGGCTGTCCTGGGCGCTGCTGGCCGTGCTGGTGCTGGCGCAGATCTGCTACCCGCTGGCCGCCGGGCAGACCCGGGCGCGGCTGACCGTCGCCACCGTCGTGCTCGGCTACCTGCTCTCGGTGAGCCACGCGCTGCTCACCCGGGGCCCGCGCACGGCGGCGGCGCTGGTGGCGGTGGCCATGGTCGGTGGGTTCGCCATCGAGGCGCTCGGCGTGGCCACCGGCTTCCCGTTCGGCAGCTACGACTACTCCGGCGAGCTGGGGCCGAAGCTGGCCGGTGTGCCGCTGATCATCCCGCTGGCCTGGACCTGGATGGCCTGGCCGGCCTGGCTGGCCGCCACCCGGCTGACCGGCGGCGGGCCGCAGGCCGGCGGCACCCCCGGCAGCGGATCGGGCATCGGCAGCGGAGCCGGGATCGGCAGTGGCAGCGGGCCCGGTCCCAGCAGCGGCAGCGGATGGGGCATCGGCAGCGGAGCCGGGATCGGCAGTGGGCCCGGGGTCGGCAGTGGCACCGGTGGTCGGCCGGGAAGCCGGTTCCCCGTCCGGCGGATCGCGCTGGCCGCCGTCGGGCTGGCCGCCTGGGACCTCTTCCTCGACCCGCAGATGGTGGCCGAGGGCTACTGGGTCTGGCGGGACGCCACCCCCGCGCTGCCCGGGCTGCCCGGCATCCCGGTGAGCAACTACCTGGGCTGGCTGCTCTTCGCCGTGCTGATGATGAGCGCGCTGCGCCCGCTGGCCGGGCCCGCCGTGGCCACCACCGACGGGCGGGACGCCCCGATGTTCGCGCTCTGGCTGTGGACGTACTTCTCCAGCGTGCTGGC
This sequence comes from Micromonospora sp. NPDC049051, assembly GCF_043197575.1. Taxonomy (NCBI): domain Bacteria; kingdom Bacillati; phylum Actinomycetota; class Actinomycetes; order Micromonosporales; family Micromonosporaceae; genus Micromonospora; species Micromonospora sp. NPDC049051. The sequence continues at coordinate 395,007 of NZ_JBICTL010000005.1, read as the reverse complement.
CCACGCGGTCTTCCTCGACCTGCCCGCCTCGGCGCTCTGGGGCGCGGCCGGCATGTCGGTGGCCGCCGTGCCGCTGGCGGTCACGCTGCTCCGGGCCCGCCGCGACGACCGGCACCGGTCCGGGCAGCCGCAGCGCCCCGGCGTCGACGCGTCGGTATGACCGCCGTCCTCGCGCTGCTGCTCGGCGTGGCCGCGCTGACCGCGCACACCCTGGTCAACGCCGGCCGCTGGCTGCGCCGCCCGGCCGAGCGTCCGGCGCCGGTCACCGAAGCCGTGGCGGTGCTGCTGCCGCTGCGCGACGAGGCCGCGCGGGTCACCCCGTGCCTGCGCGCGCTGCTCGCCCAGCGGGGCGTGCCAGGGCTGCGCGTCGTCGTGCTCGACGACGGGTCGACCGACGGCACCGCGGACGTGGTCCGCGCGGTGGCCGGCGACGACCCCCGGGTCACTCTGCTCGACGGGACCGCCCCGCCGCCGGGGTGGCTGGGCAAGCCGCACGCCTGCTGGCAGCTGGCCACCCGGGCCGACCCGGCGGCGAGCGCCCTGGTCTTCGTCGACGCCGACGTGGTGCTCGCCCCGGACGCGGTCGCGGCGGCCGTCACCGAGCTGCGCGCCGCGCGGGTGACGCTGCTGTCGCCGTACCCCCGGATCCTGGTGGCGACGGCGGCCGACCGGCTGGTCCAGCCGCTGTTGCAGTGGCTGTGGCTGACCTTCCTGCCGCTGCGGGCGATGGAACGCTCGCCGCGGCCGTCGCTGGCCGCCGCCGGCGGGCAGTTCCTGGTCGTGGACCGGGCCGGCTACGACGCGGCCGGCGGCCACGCCGCGGTCGCGGACCGGATCCTGGAGGACATCGAGCTGGCCCGCGCGGTCAAGCGGGCCGGCGGCCGGATCGCCCTCGCCGACGGCTCGCGGCTGGCCGCCTGCCGGATGTACGAGGACTGGCCGCAGCTGCGCGACGGCTACTCGAAGTCGCTCTGGGCGACCTTCGGCAACCCGGGGGCGGCAGCCGCCGTGGTGGCCCTGCTGCTCCTGCTCTACACCGCTCCCCCGCTGCTGGCGGTCGTCGCCCTGGCAGTCGGCGCGCCGGCGGTGGCCGCCGTGGCTCTCGCCGCCTACCTGCTCGGGGTGGCCGGGCGGGCGGTCAGCGCCCGGGCGACCGGCGGCCGGTGGTGGCCCGACGCGCTGGCACACCCCGTGTCGGTCGTGGTCCTCGGTTGGCTGACCCTGCGGTCGTACCATCTGCGGAAGCGGCGTCGCCTGTCCTGGCGCGGCCGCCCCGTCACCTAGGGAGGCGCGCCATGGCGCGGATCGTGGTCGTCGGCGCCGGGGTGGGCGGGCTGGCCACCGCCGCCCGGCTGGCCGCCAACGGACACCAGGTCACCGTGCTCGAACGTGCGGACACCGTCGGCGGCAAGCTCGGCCGGTACGTCCACGACACCCCGGCGGGCCCGTTCCACTTCGACACCGGGCCGAGCCTGCTCACCCTGCCCGACGTCTTCCACGACCTGTTCGAGGCGACCGGCGCGAAGCTCGACGAGTACCTGGACCTGGCGCCGGTGGACCCGATCGTGCGGCACGTCTTCCCCGGCGGCGGCCCGCCCCTCGACTCGTGCGCCGACCCGGCCGAGTTCGCCGCCCGCATCGGCGCGGCCTTCGGCGACCGGGCCGCCGCGGACTGGCAGCGGCTGTGGCGCCGGGCCGCCCGGGTGTGGCAGGCCTCGCACCGCGACATCCTGCGCCGCCCGATCGACTCCCCGCTGGACCTGGCCGCGCTGGCCTGGCGGCTGGGCGACCTCGCCGCCATCGGCCCGGGCCGGACGCTGCGCGGGCTGGGCCGGCGGCACCTGTCCGACCCCCGGCTGCGGATGCTGCTGGACCGCTACGCCACCTACACCGGCGCCGACCCGCGCCGGGCGCCGGCCGCGCTGGTCGCCGTGCCCTACGCCGAGCTGGCCTTCGGCGGCTGGTACCTGCGCGGCGGGCTCGGCACGCTCGCCGACGCGCTGCTGACCCGCTGCCTGGACCTCGGCGTGGTCGTGCGGACCGGCGCCACGGTCACCCGGATCGACGCGGCGGGCGGCCGGGTGCACGGCGTACGCCTGCGCGGCGTCGCCGCGCCGGTCCCCGCCGACGTGGTGGTGGCCAACGTCGACGCGCTCACCCTCTACCGGGACCTGCTGCCCAGCCCGCGCCGGCTGGCCGGGCTGACCGACCGCAGCCTGGCCGGGTTCGTGCTGCTGCTCGGCGTCGCCGGGGACTCGGGGCTGGCCCACCACAACGTGTTCTTCCCCCGCGACTACGACGCCGAGTTCGACGCGGTCTTCGGTGCACCGGGGCGCGGGGTGCGGGCCCGGCCGGCGGCCGACCCCACCGTCTTCGTCACCGTGGCCGACGACCCGATGGTCCGGCCGTCCGGCCACGAGGCGTGGTTCGTGCTGGTCAACGCGCCCCGGCACGGCACCGCCGGCGGGGCCGTCGACTGGCGCCGGCCCGGCCTCGCCGAGGCGTACGCCGACCGGGTCCTCGACGTGCTGGCCGAGCGCGGCGTCGACGTGCGGGACCGGCTGGTGTTCCGGGAGGTCCGCACCCCGGCCGACCTGGACGACGCGACCGGCGCGCCCGGCGGGTCGATCTACGGCACGGCGGGCGGCCTGCTGCGGCCGGCCAACCGGGGCCCGGCGCACGGGCTGTGGCTGGTCGGCGGTTCCAGCCATCCGGGCGGCGGCCTGCCGATGGTGACGCTCTCCGCCCAGATCGTCGCCGACGAGATCGGCCCCGCCTGGTAGCACCGGCCGCTGGGTAGGTGCCACCGCAGTACGGGTCCCTCTTTGAACGTTGATCGGGTAATCCGTCGTTCTGAGATCCCATCAGGCCGGCTGTCTCCCAGGTGGGCGTGGACAGGCGCGCCGTTTCGCTCACGATCCTTCACGTGGCGTCATGACGGTGTCGCCACGGTGGCCTCGGTGTCGGCGAGGCGGGTCAGGAAGCCGGCGATCGTGACGAGTTGGGCGTCGTCGTAGCCAGACAGGAGTGCGCTCAGGCGCTGGGCGCGCGCGGCGTCCTGGTCACGGAATCGTTCGTCGTTGAGCGAGACGATCACCTTGCGGCGGTCCTTGGTGCAGCGCTCCCGGGTTACGTACCCGGCCGCCTCCAGCCGGTCGACCACCCCGGTCGTGGTGCCCGAAGACGTGAGCTTGGTGAGTTCTGCGAGATGGCCGGGGGTGAGCGGGCCGCGCAGGCGCAGGAGGTTGATGAAGTTGGCCTCACAGGTGCTCAGCGTCAGGCCCACGTCGTCGGCGGCAATCTGGTCGATTCGCGCTGATGCCGCCGCGTACCGCTGCGCAGCGGCGCCGATCTGCTCGATGGTCTCGGATTGTGCGGCAGGCACGGTTGCCATGGCGCGGCCCTCTCCCATAATCTGTCGTCTAGGCGAGATACTTGGATGTACGACAGAAACGTCCTGACGAGCATCTCGTCCTGACGATGCTACTCGGCGCGACAGGAGAACCACGATGACGGCCTCGGCTCCTTCTCTGAGCGATCCTGTCGACGCCCGACATCCGCGGCGGTGGACGGCGATGGTCGTGCTCGTGCTGGGGTTCATGCTCGACCTGCTCAACGTCACGATCGTCAACGTCGCCCTGCCCGCGATCCAGGACGACCTCGGCGGCACGCCCTCACAGATCGGCTGGATCGCGACCGCCTATCTGCTCGCGTTCGCGATCGTCCTGATCACCGCCGCACGGCTGGGCGACCTGTGGGGACGCAAGCGCCTGTTCCTCATCGGCCTGGGCGCCTTCGCGCTGTCCGGCGCATGGTCCGCGCTCGCACACGGCCCGGGCGAACTCATCGCCGCCCGCGCCGCCCAGGGCCTGGCCGCGGGCCTTCTGGCGCCACAGGTGATGAGCAGCCTCTACACACTGTTCCGGGGCCGCGAACGGGCCACCGTGCTCGGCCTCTTCGGGGTCATCGCCGGAATCGCTCAGGCCGGCGGTCTCCTGCTCGGCGGAGTGCTCATCGCCGCCGACGTCGCCAGCCTGGGATGGCGGACCGTGTTCTGGATCAGCGTTCCCATCGCCCTGATTCTGATCGGCCTGGGAACGTGGCTGATCCCGGAGAACCGCGCACCCGACGCCAGACGGCCGCGATGGCTACCCGTCATCGGGCTGACCCTGGGACTCGTCGCCATCGTGTTCGCTCTCCTGGAAGGACGCACCTACGACTGGGCACCCTGGACCTGGTTCCTCCTGGCCGCCGGGGTCGCAGCGGTCGCAGCCGTGGCCCTCGGTGAGCACCACAACCCCGCACGCCGCGACGGAGCCCTCCTGCCCGTGGCCATCCTGCGCGAGCGCACCGGCGCCGTCGCCCTCCTCGTGCAGATGATCGCCTTCGCCGCATTCAGCGGCTTCCTGCTCGTGTTCATCCTCTGGCTTCAGGACGCCCAGGACTACACCGCTCTGGCCGCAGGCACCGTGACCATCGCCTTCTGCGCCGGGGGCCTGGCCACCGCGGGGCTGGTCGGCCACCTCACCGTCCGCTTCGGTCGCTACACCGTCGTGGCCGGCACGCTCCTGGGCGCCCTCGGCACCGCTGCCGTCCTCGGTGCCGCCACGACCGCCACCAACGACGTCAACCCCTGGCTGCTGGCACCGGGACTGTTCGTCCTCGGCATGGGCATCAACCTCGTCATGCCACCCCTGACCACCCTGTTCCTATCCACCGTGCCCCCTCGCTACGCCGGATCGGCCTCCGGCATATGGACCACGAGCCAACAGTTCGGCGCCGCGATCGGCGTCGCCTCCCTCAGCTCCATGTTCCTCGGCATCGCCGCAACCAGCGGCTACGCCCCAGCCCTGACCATCAGCGCCGTAAGCATCAGCACGGCATTCGTCATCAGCGCCGCCCTCTGCCTCGCCCTCCCGGCCCGCTCGAAGGTCGCCAGCGCGTGAGCCGGCATAGCCCGTCACCCGATCCGCACCGGTCCTGCCAAGATCGCTCCCTGACTGACGACGACTCCGCCCGCCGCTCGCCGACCCAGCGGGGCGTCGGCTGACACCGGTGAAAGGTGACCAGTGTCGTTCCCGGGCCCCTGTCCGGCAGGGCCGCGAAGCTCACGGAGACCCGCTCATACTTCGTTCGGCCGGGCACGCGGTCAGCCGGCGTCGACCAGGGCGCGGCGGACGGCGGAGAGCAGTTGGCCGAGGCCGAACCCGGCCAGCAGCACCCAGACGGCCGTCGCCATGGTGATCGTGCCGGCCGCCAGGTCCGGCTCGATCAGCCCGGTCAGCCCCGCCAGCAGCAGCCCCACCAGGGCCACCGACACCCGGGTGGGGCGCTCCCCCACGGTCACCGCGCCGAGCTCCCGCATCCCGGCGGAGACCGCCCTGGAGCGGACGTACTCGTGCAGCCAGGAGAGCGCGCCAGCGGTCACGACGAGCGCCCCCGGCGCACCGACCAGCCAGAACGCGACCAGCCAGGCCACCTCGCCGAGCCGGTCGGCCAGCGAGTCGTAGACGTAGCCGAGCCGGGTGGTCCGGTTCGTGGCCACCGCCACCGCGCCGTCGACGCTGTCCGCCACGGCGGCCAGCAGCACGAACAGTGCCGCGAGGAAGGGGCCGTTCTGCGGGCGTACGGCGAACAGCGGCACGCAGGCGCAGAGCAGCACACCGACCACGGTGACCGGGGTCGGGCCGACCCGCAGCCGGCCCAGTACGAACCCGACGTGGTAGGCGAAGCGCAGCCAGGCGCGGACGACCGGGGCCGCCGCCCGGGGGTCGAAGCCCCCGTGCAGCCGTGCCCAGGCCGTGGCGTACTCGTCCCAGTTCAGCTGTTTGCCCACCACCGAACAACCGTCGCACCGCCGCTCAGGTGTCGCGGCAGCGGGGTCACACCCGCGCGCCGACCTGGAGGTTCTGCCAGACCTCGCGGGTGGCGGTGGAGCGGTTGAGGGTGATGAAGTGGATTCCCGGCACACCCTCGTCGAGCAGCCGCCGGCACATCTCGCTGGCCTGCTCGACGCCGAGCCGGCGCACCGCCTCCGGATCGTCGGCGACCCTCTCGAACCGCTCGGCCAGCGCCGGCGGGAAGGGCGCCCCCGAAAGCTGCACCGAGCGCTCGATGGTGCCGATCTGGGTCACCGGCATCACGCCGGCCAGGATCGGGGTGCCGCAGCCGGCGGCGGCGACCCGGTCGCGCAGCCGCAGGTAGTCGTCGGCGTCGAAGAACATCTGGGTGATCGCGAAGTCGGCGCCGGCCCGGCACTTGCGGACGAAGTGCTCCGTGTCGCTGGTCACGTCGGATGAACGCGGGTGCTTGTAGGGAAACGCCGCCACCCCGACGCTGAAGTCGCCGGCGTCGCGCACCAGGCGGACCAGGTCCTCGGCGTACAGCACGCCCTCCGGGTGGCGCACCCAGTCGCCGCCCGGGTCGCCCGGCGGGTCGCCCCGCACGGCGAGCACGTTGCGCACCCCCACCCCGGCGAGCCGGCCGATGACGTGGCGCAGCTCGGCCACGGAGTGGTTGACCGCGGTCAGGTGGGCCATCGGCAGCAGGGTGGTCTCGGTGGCGATGCGCTCGGTGACCGCGACGGTGGTGTCGCGGGTCGACCCGCCCGCGCCGTAGGTGATCGAGACGAACGACGGGCGCAGCGACTCCAACTCGCGGATCGCCTGCCACAGCAGCCGCTCGCCCTGCTCGGTCTTGGGCGGGAAGAACTCGAAGGAGAAGGTCGGCTGGCGGTCACGGATCAGCTCCCCGATCGCCGGCTGCGGATTGGGGAGGACCGATGGGAGACCGAGCGCCACGCCACGACTCTAGCGGGCCGGGCCCCGCGTACCGAGCCCTTCCCACACTGGTGGACGCCGCAGCTCCCCGGCGGCGGCGACCGGGGCCGGCCGGAGGGACGTCCGGTGGCACGGGACCGGGTCGCCGGAGGGCGGCGTCGGTCGCGAGGCCGGGCGCCGGGGGCCGAGTCGCGGGTCGCCGGGGAGCCGGGGCCGGGTCGTCGGGAAGCCGGAAAGCGTCGTACCCACCGGGTAGTCATGTGACTGCGCGGGGTGGGGGCGGCCGGAGGCCGACCCGCCGGGGGACCGCGCGGGGGTCAGCATCCACCGGTGGCGCACCGGTCCCGTCGCGGGGCAGCGCCGCCGCCGCGCCGACACCCGCCCGGAGGACCGATGACCCCGCCCCCGCCGCCCGGCCCGCAGCCGTCCGACCCGCAGTTGCTCGGGCCGCTGCTGCTCGGGCCGCTGCTCGCCCAGTTGCGGCTGGCCCGGGGCTGGAGCCAGCTGCGGGTCGCCGCCGAGCTCTGCGCCGCCTCCGGGGTGCCGACCCTCAGCCGCCACGAGATCTCCCGGTGGGAGCGGCAGGCACGCGTTCCCGGCGAGTTCTGGCTCGGCTGGCTCGCCGTCGTCCTGGCGGTCCCGGTCGACCTGCTGACCACCGCCGCGGCCCGCACCCGCAGCCTCGGTCCCCCGCCGGCCGTCGGCGGCTCCCGGCCCCGGGCGGCGCTGCTCGCCCTGGCCCAACGCTGGCTGGCCGACCCGCGCGCCGCGCTGCTGACCGGCGCGTCCGCCCGGCCCGCCGGCCCGGACCGCGATGGAGGGCCTCCGGCCGGGTCCGGGCCGTCCGGCTGCGGGCCGGCGTCGACATCGGCCCCGGGCGGACCGGCGGAACCGGTACGGCTGGCGGAGCCCGTGCGGCTGGCGGAGCCGGTACGGCTGGCGGAGCTGCGCCGGCTCGACGACCTCGCCGGCGGGGCCGACCTGGCCGGATTCGGGGCGTACCGGCTGGGGCGAGCGGTGCGGGCGCTGTCCGGGTGCGCCCGCTCCGCTCGCCCCCGGCTGCTGCTCGAGCTGGCCGAGTCCGCCCAGCTCGCCGGCTGGCTCGCCGCGGACGCCGGAGACGTGGCCGCGGCGCTGCACGCCTACCGGCTCGCGCTGCGCGCCGCCGCCACGGCCGGCGACCCGTCGCTCGCCGGGCACGTGCTCGGCTCGGCCAGTCACCTGCTCACCGGCGTCGGCGACCCGGAGGGCGGGCTGGTGCTGGCCCGCACCGCGTACGCCGGGGCACGGCCGGCGGCCAGCCCCGGCCTGCGGGTCCTGCTGCTGCACCGGGTGGCCCTGGCCGCGGCGCTGGGCGGCCGGGCGGGGGCGGCCCGACAGGCGCTCGACGCGGCCCGCCGGGTGACCGACGCGCCGGATCCGGGGCGCGAGCCGTCGTGGCTCTACTGGCTCGACGGGCCGGAGCTGGCCGCGATGACCGGGCGCACGCTGGTCGCACTGGGCCGACCGCTCCCGGCCGAGGCACCGCTGCACGCCGTCCGACGGCGCGGGCCCCGCACCTCCGCGATCTACGGCGGCTGGTTGGCCCGGGGCTACCTGCAACTCGGCGAGGTGGAGCGGGCCTGCGCGGTGGCCGGCGAGGCACTGCTCGACGCGGTCCGCGCCGGGTCGCCCCGCGCGCTGGGTCAGCTGGCCGAGGTGCGCCGCCGGCTGGCCGGGCACGGCGACGAGCCGGCCGTACGGCGGTACCGGGCGCTCGCCGCGGCGGCGGCGCCGTACCTGCCCCGGTCGGGGCCGCCACCTGGGCCGGCCGGCCGGCGGGCCCGCATGTGGCGTGCGGCGCGTCGGGCCCCCGGTGACGCGACGGGGTCCAGCTCGACCGGCTAGCGTCGGGGCGTGACCCACGCTGCTCCTGTTTCCCCCGTCGACCGCGCCGGGCTGCGTCAACGGATCGACAAGGCCCTGACCGAGTTCCTCGCCGGCCAGCGCGCCTGGATGGCCGGGGTCGACGACGCCCTGGCACCGCTCGGCGAGGCGATCGAGGCGTTCGTCCTGCGTGGCGGCAAGCGGCTACGGCCGGCGTTCGCCTACTGGGGGTTCCGGGGAGCCGGCGGGGTGGACACCGACCAGGTGGTCACCGCCCTGGCCGCGCTGGAGTTCGTGCAGGCCAGCGCGCTGATCCACGACGACCTCATGGACCGCTCCGACACCCGGCGTGGTGAGCCGGCCGTGCACCGGCGGTTCGCGGCCCGGCACCGGGCGGCCGGCTGGGGCGGCGACGCGGACGGCTTCGGCGACTCGGCGGCGATCCTGCTGGGCGACCTGTCCCTGGTCTGGTCCGACGAGCTGCTGCACTCCGCCGGGCTGGACCCGCGCACGGTGGCCCGGGCCCGGCCGGTCTTCGACGCCATGCGCACCGAGGTCACCGTCGGCCAGTACCTCGACGTGCTGACCCAGGTCACCGGGGACACCTCGGTGGAGCGGGCCGGCAAGGTCGCCCGCTACAAGTCGGCCAAGTACACCGTCGAACGGCCGCTGCTGCTCGGTGCCGCGCTGGCCGACGCGCCGGCGGAGGTCAGCGCGGCGTACTCCGCGTACGGGCTGCCGCTGGGCGAGGCGTTCCAGCTGCGCGACGACGTGCTGGGGGTCTTCGGCGATCCCGTCCAGACCGGCAAGCCGGCCGGCGACGACCTCCGCGAGGGCAAGCGGACCTACCTGGTGGCGGCGGCCCTGGAGACCACCGACGGGGCGGGCCGGGAACTGCTGCTCGGCGGGCTCGGCGATCCCGGGCTGGACGAGGCCGGGGTCGCCCGGCTGCGGGCGGTGATCGACGGCAGCGGGGCGCTGGCGCGCACGGAGCAGCGCATCGGCGCACTGACCGACACCGCGCTTGCCGCGCTGGCCGCCGTCGACCTGGACACCGAGGCCCGCCAGGCGCTGGTCGACCTGGCCATCGCCGCCACCCGCCGCGCCGACTGACCCGCCCGCACCCGGCCCACGCCCCCGGTCCGGCCCCGCACACACCACAACCCTGCGCCCCGCCCGGGGACGCGATCCTGTGCGCGGGCGGGGCTCGCGCGGACGGGCCGGGGACGGGGGCGGGTGAGGCGCGGACGGGCCGGGGCGCGGAGGGGGACGGGGCGCGGAGGGGGGACGGGGCCGGGTGGAGCGCGGACGGGCCGGGGGCGGGGCGCGGACGGGGTCGGGCTGGGAAGTCGGGTCAGAAGCCCAGGGCCTGGGCCCGGCGCTTCACCTCGCGGGCCTGGTCTCCGGCGAGCGCCTTCGCGGGGGTGGCGCCGGGCAGGGTGTCGTCCGGCTCGTAGAGCCAGCGCAGCGCGGCCTCGTCGTCGTAGCCGGCGTCGGCCAGCAGGTTCAGCACGCCGGGCAGGTGCTTGAGCACGGTCTTGTTGGCCACCAGGTCAACCGGTATCCGGCGCACGCCCTCGCGGCGTACGGCGATCAGCTCCCGGTCCCGGATCATCTGGTGGACCTTGCTGATCGACACGTCGAGGCGCTCGGCCACGTCCGGCAGGGTCAGCCAGTCGGCGGCAGCCGCGGGGCCGGCGGATTCGGGACCGGGCACGGCCCGGTCGGCGGGTACTGAATCGGTCACCGGACCACCCTGTCACGTCCCCTCGCATGGGAGCCAACGGCACCCCGACGAGCCTACTGACCAGGGCGTACGGAGGAAGTGAGCGCCGCGGGACAGTCACAGTCTTACCCCATCTGTAGCATCCTGTTCAACCTTCACCCTCTGGACACATAGACTCCCTGCCGATGGACACACAGGTCGCCGACACGTTGCTGGGCTCGCTGATCGACGGGCGCTACCGCATTCGCGGTCGCGTGGCCCGTGGCGGAATGGCGACCGTGTACACCGCCACCGACGAGCGCCTCGAGCGCACCGTGGCGCTCAAGATCATTCACCCGTCCCAAGCTCCGGATGCGCGGACCAGGGCAGCGGGCTTCGTGGAGCGGTTCACCGACGAGGCCAAGACCATCGCCCGGTTGACCCACCCCAACGTCGTCGCCGTCTACGACCAGGGCACCCACTCCGGCCTGCCCTACCTCGTCATGGAGTACGTCCGGGGTCGCACCCTGCGCGACGTGCTCGCCGAGCGGCGCCGGCTCAACCCCGACGAGGCGCTGGCCATCGCCGAGCAGATGCTCGCCGCGATCGCCGCCGCGCACCGGGCGGGGCTGGTGCACCGCGACGTGAAGCCGGAGAACGTGCTGGTCGCCGAGGCCCCCACCGGCGGCGCGGCCAACCTGGTCGACAGCGTGGTCAAGGTCGCGGACTTCGGGCTGGCCCGGGCCGTCGAGGCGAGCGCCGACGACGAGAACGGCAACCAGTTGATGGCCACCGTCGCGTACGTGGCCCCGGAACTGGTCACCGACGGTCACGCCGACCCCCGCACCGACGTCTACTCCGCCGGCATCGTGCTGTTCGAGATGCTCACCGGTCGGGTGCCCTACGACGGGGACCGCCCGGTCGAGGTCGCCTGGCAGCACGTCGACAAGGACGTTCCGGCGCCGTCGACGCTGGTGCCCGGCCTGCCCAGGTCGCTCGACGAACTGGTCGCCCGGGCCACCCGGCGCGATCCGGGCGCCCGGCCCACCGACGCCGGCGCGCTGCTGGCCGAGGTGCAGGCGGTCCGCGACGACCTGGGCGAGGCGAACACGCGTACCGCCGTGTTGCGCCGGGTGTCCGACGAGCCGATGGCCGGGCCGACCATGATGGTCGCGGCGGTCCGGCCGGCCGAGCGGCCCGCCTGGGCCCGGCTGCCCGAGGGCGGCAGCCCCCGGGCTGGCCGCCGCCGGGCCGAGCCGGACGAGGGCGAGAGCCTGTGGGCGCGGCTGTCCGCGCTGCGTACCCGGGTCATGGGCGACCCGCGCGGCCGCATGGCGGTCATCGCCGCCGCGGTGGTGCTGGTCCTGGTGGCCGCCGTCGGCGGCTGGTGGTTCGCGGCCGGTCGCTACACGGAGGCGCCGCAACTGGTGGCGATGAGCAAGGCCGAGGCGGAGGCGCAGGCCGCCCGCGCCGGGATCGTCCTCGACTACGCCGCTCCGCGCTTCGACGAGAAGGTCCCGAAGGACGCCGTCCTGGCGCAGGACCCGGTCTCGGCCACCCGGATCGTCAAGGGCGGCACCGTCACGCTGACCCTCTCGCTGGGTCCGGAGCGGTTCCCGGTGCCCGACGTGGTGGGCAAGGAGTTCGAGCTCGCCGAGGCGGACCTGCTCGGCGCGAAGCTGATAGTGGCGAAGGGCGCCGCCCGCTACGACGACAACCTGCCGGCGGGCGTGGTGATCGACACCAACCCGAAGGTCGGCACCGAGGTCAAGCCGGGCGACAAGGTCACGGTCGTGCTGAGCAAGGGCAAGGCGCCGATCTCGGTGCCCAACCTGGTCGGCAAGAGCCTGGGTGAGGCCCGCACGATCCTCGCCCAACTGGGCCTGGTGCTGGTGGAGCCGCCCACCTACAAGGAATCCGACAAGCCCCGCGACGAGATCCTCGGGCAGAGCCCGGCGAACGGCTCCGGGGTGGAGCGGGGAGCGAAGGTCACGCTGGAACTCAGCAAGGGCCCGCCGCTGGTCGCCGTGCCCCGGGTCATCGACCTGCCCTGTCAGCAGGCCAAGCAACTGCTGGAGGGCCAGGGCTTCCCGGTGGCGATCCAGTTCAACCCGAACGGCATCACCCGGTTCCAGAACCCGCCGGAGAACACGCAGGTGGCGCCGGGCACCCCGGTCACCCTCGGATGCATGTAGCGATGCCGGCACACCACCGGCTGGTCGGCTCGCACACGCCCACCTCGGGGGGCCTGGCGAAGGCCGCCCTGCCGTACGTCGACGCGACCGGCTCGCAGGTCGTGCAGGTCTACGTGTCCAACTCGCGGGGCTGGGCGCTGCCGGCCGGCGACCCGGCCCAGGACGTGGCGTTCCGCGACGGCTGCGGCGAGCGGGGCGTGCCGGTCTTCATCCACGCGTCGCTGCTGGTCAACCTCGGCTCCCCCACCGCGAACACGGTCGAGCGGTCGGCCGAGACGCTCGCCCACGCGCTGCGGCGGGGCCGGGCGATCGGCGCCGGGGGCGTGGTCTTCCACGCCGGCAGCGCGGTCGACGAGGGGTACGCCGAGACGGCGATGCGCCAGGTACGCGAGACGCTGCTGCCGCTGCTCGACGAGGCGGCGGCAGCGGACGGCCCGCGGCTGCTGGTCGAGCCGAGCGCGGGCGGCGGTCGCTCGCTCGCCTCCCGCGTGGAACAGCTCGGGCCCTACCTCGACGCGGTCGAGCGCCACCCCTGGCTCGGCGTCTGCTTCGACACGTGCCACGCCTGGGCGGCGGGGCACGACCTGGCCGTCGAGGGCGGCATGACCGCGACGCTGGACACGCTCGTGGCGACGGTCGGGGCCGACCGCCTACGGCTGGTGCACGCGAACGACTCGAAGGACCTCTGCGGCTCGACCCGGGACCGGCACGAGAACATCGGCAAGGGCACCATCGGCGAGCCGGCGTTCGCCGAGCTGATGGCGCATCCGGCCACCGCCGGCGTACCGGTCGTGGTGGAGACCCCCACGGAGAAGCACGTCGGCCACGCCGCCGACATCGCCACCCTGCGGCGGCTGCACCCCTGACGTCCGGGTACGCCGGCCGCCCCGGTCAGCCCCGCAGGATGCGGGTGAGGACCTCGATGGTCCGGTCGATGCCGGCGTCGTCGACGTCCAGGTGGGTGACCATGCGGGCCGCGCGGGGGCCGAGCACCGAGACCAGGATGCCCTCGGCACGGGCGGCAGCCGCCAGGGCGTGCGCGTCCAGCGCCGCCTTGGTCAGGTCCAGCGGCACCAGGTTGGTCCGGACGGTCGTGGCGAGCACCCCGAACGGGGCGATCGCCTCGGCCAGCCGGGCGGCCTTCGCGTGGTCGTCGGCGAGCCGGTCGACGTGGTGCGCGAGGGCGTACCGGCCGGCGGCGGCCAGGATGCCGGCCTGCCGCATCCCACCGCCCATCCGCTTGCGGAGGAACCGGGCGCGCTCGATCTTGTCGGCGCTGCCGACGACCAGCGAGCCGACCGGTGCACCGAGCCCCTTGGAGAGGCAGACCGACAGGGTGTCGAAGAGGGCGCCGTAGTCGGCCAGCGGCACCCCGTCGGCGACGTGCGCGTGCCAGATCCGCGCGCCGTCGCAGTGCAGCGCGACCTGCGCGTCGTCGGCGCTGCGGCGCAGCTCGCGCAGCGTCGCCAGCGGGATCACCCCGCCGCCGCCCCGGTTGTGGGTCTGCTCGACGGCGATCGCCCGGGTGGGCACCGCCCAGTAGCCGTCGGGACGGATCATGGCGGCGACCACGTCGGGGTCGATGTCCGCGCCGACCGCCGGCCAGGTCCGCGAGGAGATGCCGCCGTACGCCGCGGCGGCCCCGATCTCGTACGTCACGACGTGCGCGTCGGCGTCGCAGAGCAGCTCGTTGCCCGGCGGCACCACCAGTTGCAGGGCGATCTGGTTGGCCATCGAGCCGCTCGGGGCAAACAGCGCCGCCTCGTGCCCGAACAGCGCGGCGACCTCGGCCTCCAGCGCGTTGACGGCGGGATCCTCGCCGTATACGTCGTCGCCGACCTCGGCGGTGGCCATCGCCTCCCGCATCGGAGAGGTCGGCCGGGTCACGGTGTCCGAACGCAGATCGACGAACCCGTCAGCCACGGTCGTCCCTCCGGCCACCGACTGCGGGGCTCGCAAGCTCACTCCTCGCGTCAGCCACAGTCATCCCTCCGGCCACCGACTGCGGGGCTCGCAAGCTCACTCCTCGCGTCAGCCACGGAGCATCTCCGCCACGAGGAACGCCAGCTCCAGCGACTGCTGGGTGTTCAGGCGCGGGTCGCAGGCGGTCTCGTACCGGTCGGGCAGGTCGAGGTCCTCGATGCCCTGGGCTCCGCCGAGGCACTCGGTGACGTCCTCACCGGTCAGCTCGACGTGCAACCCACCGGGGTGGGTCTCCAGGCCCCGGTGCACCTCGAAGTAGCCGAGCACCTCGTCGACGATGCGGTCGAAGTGCCGGGTCTTGTAGCCGTTGGACGACTCGTGCGTGTTGCCGTGCATCGGGTCGCACTGCCAGACCACCTTGGCGCCGGCGGCGGTCACCTTCGCCACGATCGGCGGCAGGGCGTCGCGGACCCGGTGGTTGCCCATCCGGCTGATCAGGGTGAGCCGGCCCGGGATGTTCTCCGGGTTGAGCTTCTCGCAGAGTTCGATCGCCTCGTCGGGGGTCGTCGTCGGGCCCAGCTTGACGCCGATGGGGTTCGCGATGCGGGAGATGAAGTCGATGTGCGCCCCGTCGATCTGCCGGGTGCGCTCGCCGATCCACAGGAAGTGCCCGGACAGCCCGTACGCCCGGCGGTCGGAGACCCGGGTCAGCGCCCGGTCGTACTCCAGGGCCAGGGCCTCGTGCGAGCAGTAGAGGGTGACCGTACGCAGCGCCTCGTCGTCGGTCATCCCGCAGGCCCGGATGAAGGCCAGCGCCCGGTCGATCTCCCGGGCGATCGCCTCGTAGCGCTCGCCGGCCGGGGAGTTCTTGACGAAGCCCTTGTTCCAGTCGTGCACGGCGTGCAGGTCGGCCAGCCCACCGGCGAGGTACGCGCGGAGCATGTTCATCGCGGCGGCCGAGTTCGCGTACGCCCGGATCATGCGCTGCGGGTCCGCGGCCCGCGCCTCCGGCGTCGCCTCCAGCGAGTTGATCATGTCGCCGCGGTAGGCGGGCAGGCCGCGCGCGTCGGTCGGCAGCGACCGGGGCTTGGTGTACTGCCCGGCGACCCGGGCGACCTTGACCACCGGCAGCGAGGCGCCGTAGGTGAGCACGATCGCCATCTGCAGCAGGGTGCGGGCGTTGGCCAGCAGGTGGCTCTCGGTGTTGTCGGCGAAGGTCTCCGCGCAGTCGCCGCCCTGGAGCAGGAACGCCTTGCCCTCGCAGACCAGCGCCAGCCGCTGGCGCAACTGGTCGACCTCGTAGGGCGCCACCACCGAGGGCACCGTGTCGAGCACCTTGCAGACCTCGGCGACCTCCGCCGGATCCGGCCACGGCGGAATCTGTGTGCGCGGCAGCTCCCGCCAGCGG
The DNA here is from genome assembly GCF_043197575.1 of Micromonospora sp. NPDC049051. Taxonomy (NCBI): domain Bacteria; kingdom Bacillati; phylum Actinomycetota; class Actinomycetes; order Micromonosporales; family Micromonosporaceae; genus Micromonospora; species Micromonospora sp. NPDC049051. The sequence goes on along the minus strand of NZ_JBICTL010000005.1, from coordinate 379,131 downwards.
TCGAGGCCGAGGGCCGCGTCCTCGGCGGAGTCGACGGTCGGACGGCTGGTCTGCAGCCCAGGGCTGCCCACCGCGGGATGGCTCAGCTGATGCCACTCATGGCGCATGACAGAAAGCGTACGGCGACCGGCCCCGCGGCCTGCCGGCGAGGGGGATGGTTCCGGCAGGTGAGAGCAGACTCACCCGGGCGCAGGTCAGGGGGTTGCGGCGGGGGCCGGGGTGTTGCCGCCCGGCGCCTCGGCGGCGATGCACCAGTCGGCGCCGTCCCGGGTGACCGTGAACAGCAGCGGCCGGGTGATCGTGCGGGAGCCGGCGGCGACCGAGATCGACGTGCTCACCTCCTGGCCCCGGGGACCGGAGCGGATGTCGGTGATCTCGGCCTGCGGCACGGTGAAGTGGTCGGCGAAGTCGCCGTTGGGGCCGGTCGCGGCGGCGTCGAAGCTCTCCTGGAGGGCGGCGCAGAGCTGGCTGCGTCCGGCGGCGACGTCCTTGGCGGTCATCGCGTCGAGGTACGCCTGCACCCGCTCCCGCGACTTCGCGGCGGCCTCCTCGGCCGGGGCCCGCCCGGGCTTGGTCGCCTGGTCCTCCTCCTCGCCGATGCCGCAGCCGAGCAGGGCGAAGGGCAGGGTCCCGAGCAGTACGGCGCCCGCCGCCAGCCTCCCGCGCGTCGCGCGCATCGCCACCTCCGTCGCCGTGGACATCGAGCCCGTTGAGCGGCGAGTCTGTCACATCGACCGACGTGCCCCGACGCCGCCGCGCCCGAACCGGGCGATCCGGGCGTCGGCGGGACACAGCCGGCGGGGAGGGACCGGTGCGCGGTCCCTCCCCGCCGTGTGGGTGGTGCGTCGGCACTCGGCTCAGCCGAGACCGCCCTTGATGGCGCCGATCAGCTCGCCGTTACCGGTGTCACCGGAGAGCTCCCAGAAGAAGGCGCCACCGAGGCCCTGGTTCTTCGCGTACGTCATCTTGCCGTTGATCGTGGAGGGGGTGTCGTAGCTCCACCAGTTGCTGCCGCACTTGGCGTACGCCGTGCCGGCGATGGTGCCGGTGCTCGGGCAGCTGTTCTTGAGGACCTTGTAGTCCTCGATGCCCTGCTCGTAGGTGCCCGGGGCCGGACCGGTGGCGGTGCCACCCGGGGCGGCCTGGGTCACCCCGGTCCAGCCCCGGCCGTAGAAGCCGATGCCGAGCAGCAGCTTGTCCGACGGGATGCCCTTGCTCTTGAGCTTCTGGATCGCCGCGTCGGACCAGAAGCCCTGCTGCGGGATGCCCGTGTACGAGGTGAGCGGCGAGTGCGGGGCAGTGGGGCCCTGGGCGGCCCACGCGCCGAAGTAGTCGTACGTCATCGGCATGATCCAGTTGAGGTACGTCGCGGCGCCGGCGTAGTCGGTCGCGTCGATCTTGCCGCCGTTGCTGCCGTCCGCCGTGATCGCGGCGGTCACCAGCGCGGAGGAGCCGAACTTCGTGCGCAGCGCGCTGACCACGTTCTTGAAGGCGTTCGGGCCGCTGCTGTCACAGGTGAGCCCGCAGGCGTTCGGGTACTCCCAGTCGACGTCGATGCCGTCGAAGACGTCCGCCCAGCGCGGGTCCTCGACCAGGTTGTAGCAGCTCTCGGCGAAGGCGGTCGGGTTCTGCGCGGCCTGGGTGAAGCCGCCGGACCAGGTCCAACCGCCGAAGGACCAGATCACCTTCAGGTTCGGGTACATCTTCTTGAGCTTGCGCAGCTGGTTGAAGCTGCCGCGCAGCGGCTGGTCCCACGTGTCGGCGACGCCGTCGACGCTGTCCGCCGCGGTGTACGCCTTCTCGTAGTCGGCGAAGCTGTCACCGATGGTGCAGCGGCCGTTGGTGGTGTTGCCGAAGGCGTACATGATGTGGGTCAGCTTGGCGGCCGAGCCGCTGGTGTGGATGTTCTTCACGTGGTAGTTGCGGGCGTAGACGCCCCACTGCGCGAAGTAGCCGACGACCTTCTTGCCACCCGGCGGGGTGGTGGGCGGAGGCGTGGTCGGCGGCGGGGTGGTGGGCGGCGCCGTGGTCGGCGGGGTCGTGGTGGGTGGGGTCGTGGTGGGCGGTGCGGTGGTGGGCGGTGCGCCGCCGCCGCACGCGGCCCCGTTGATCGTGCAGTTCAGCGGCGCCTTGTACGCGCCGGTGCCGTTGTAGCCCCAGCTGAACGTGCCGCCCGCCGGGATCGAACCAGCCCAGCTCTTCTTCACCGCGACGTAGTGGTCGCCGGTGCGCGTGACGTCGGCGTCCCAGGAGCTGCTGATGCTGGTGCCCGACGGCAGGTCGAACTCGATGCGCCAGGTGCTCACCGCGGCGCTCGACCCGTTGGTGATGGTCACCCGCGTCTCGTGACCGGTCCCCCAGTCCTGCACCTTGGCGAATCCGGCAGTCACGCTGCCGGCGCCGAACGCACTGGCCATCGGGACCGTGGCGACGGTCACCGCCATCACGGCGCCGACCCAGAGGGCCCGGCGGAGCGATCTCTTCATGCGGCGTCTCCCCAAACAGTTAGGAAACTTTCCAAATTGGTTGGGGAGACGCTACTCACGTCGTCATCCCTTCGTCAAGATGTGCATGTATCGATTTTGTCTGGGAGCGCGACCAGCTCCGGCCGTCCGCCGGGCGAATGCCGGACGGCGACGGCGACGACCCCGATGGTGGCCGCCGCCGGCCCGGGGGCTGCGGGTAGCTTCGGCCCATGACCGTCTTCGACACCCCGATCGACGCCCTGACCGGTGGCCCGGCCGACCTCGCGCGGTACCGCGGACGCGCGCTGCTGGTCGTCAACGTCGCCTCGCGCTGCGGCCTCACCCCGCAGTACGCCGGCCTCCAGGCGCTGCACGACGAGTACGCCGGCCGCGGCCTGGTGGTGCTCGGCGTGCCCTGCAACCAGTTCGGCGGCCAGGAGCCGGGCAGCGCCGCCGAGATCAGCGACTTCTGCGAGGTCAACTACGGGGTGACCTTCCCGCTGACCGGGAAGGTGGAGGTGAACGGCCCCGGCCGCCACCCGCTCTACGCGGCCCTGGTCGGCACCGCCGACGCCGAGGGCCACAGCGGCGACGTGCGGTGGAACTTCGAGAAGTTCCTCGTCGCGCCGGACGGCACGGTGGCGGCCCGGTTCGCGCCGGCAGTCGAGCCCGGCGCGGCCGACCTGCGCGCCGCGATCGAGAAGGTGCTGCCCCCGGCGGCCTGACACCCGGGCGGCGCGGACGTCCGACGTGGACTCGCCGCGCCACTGCGTGTCAGCCGGACTACGATCGGCGACACCGGGGTGGTCCTGGCGGAAGGGGGCGGGATGTTCTTCGCGGTGCAGGAAGAGCGCGCACCGGGCCAGGTCCCGCCCGGCCACCACGTCAGCATCCAGGCTCCGCTCGACGCCGGTCGGGTGGTGCTGGACGCCGCCGTGCCCGACGACGTGCTGCGCGACCAGGGCCGGCTGCGGCACCTCCCGCCGGCCCCCGGGCACCTCGACGCCCCCGGGCGGCACCGCTTCGCGCTGGCGCACCTGCTCGCACGGGTCGAGGGGGCGGTGTCCTACATCCGGATGCCGCCGGAGGATTTGCCGCCGTTCGTCTGGGAACTCTTCGCGACGGCGGGACCGGTGGTGTTCGCCTGGCGCGACCCGACGACCGGCGACCGCGTCGAGCGGGTGGTGACGGCAATCCGGCGCGACGGCGACCCGGACGACCGGACCGGGTGCACCCCGACGCGGCCCCGCCGGCCGTGACCGCGCGGTTCTCCGCGCGACGACGGCGAGTCAGGCACCAGGCGGAATTGTCGACCGTAAAGATAGGGAATTCCGACACCGCGAGCGGAGTTGGGACGGACATGACAACTGTGGGACTGATCGGCAGTGGACACATCGGCGGCACGGTGGCACGGCTGGCGGTGGCCGCCGGCTACGACGTGGTGCTCAGCAACTCGCGCGGCCCGGAGACCCTCAAGGACCTCGTCGAGGAGTTGGGCCCGCGCGCCCGGGCGGCCACGGCCCGGGAGGCCGCGCAGGCCGGCGACCTGGTCGTCGTCACCATCCCGCTGAAGGCGTACCAGGACGTGCCGGTCGAGCCGCTCGCCGGCAAGCTCGTGCTCGACACCAACAACTACTACCCGGAGCGGGACGGCCGGTTCCCCGAGCTCGACTCAGGCGCCACCACCAGCAGCGAGTTGCTCCAGCGGCACCTGCCGCAGTCGCGGGTGGTCAAGGTGTTCAACAACATCTTCTTCAAGCACCTGCACGTACTGGCCCGGCCGAGCGGCGCCGACGACCGCAGCGCCCTGCCCGTCGCCGGCGACGACGCGGGCGCGAAGGCCGAGGCCACGGCCTTCCTCGACCGGATCGGCTACGACGCCGTGGACGCCGGGACCCTCGCCGAGAGCTGGCGCTACCAGCCCGACACCCCCGCGTACGGGACCATCTACTCCGCCGATCCGGCGGACTGGGAGCGCGAGGCGCCCGCCGACGCCGCGAAGGTACGCGCCGCCCTGACCGAAGCCACCCGCTGAACCGACCGCCTCGGCCAACCCGGTGCCGGCCCGCGTCGCGATGAGCCCTCGGCCCGGCGGGTCGCACCACGGACGGTGCGACCCGCCGGGCCCGGCTAGTCTTCGGCCGTGCAGCTCACCACCGTGGACGACATCATCGCGGCCGAGCGGCGCATCGCGGGGCGGGTCGTCCGCACCCCGCTGCTGCCCTGCCCCCGCCTCGGCGACGAGCTGCGGCTCGACCTCGCGGTCAAGGCGGAGAACCTCCAGCACACCGGCAGCTTCAAGGTGCGGGGCGCGCTCAACGCGCTGCTCGCCCGCGTCGAACGGGAGGGGGCACCCGCCGGGCTGACCGCCTTCTCCGCCGGCAATCACGCGGCGGCCGTGGCCTTCGCCGGGCACGCCTTCGGCCTGCCGACAGTCGTCTGCATGCCGCCGCAGGCGGTGCCGACCAAGGTCGAGACGGTCCGCCGCTACGGCGGTGAGGTCGTCCTCACCGACGATCTGTCGGGGACCTGCCAGGCGCTCGCGGCGGAGCGCGGCTACCACCTCCTGCACCCGTTCGACGACGTGGACGTCATCGCCGGTCAGGCCACCGTCGGCAGGGAGATCCTCGCCGACGGTCCACCGCCGGAGCTGGTCCTCGTGCCGGTGGGTGGTGGCGGGCTGATCAGCGGGGTGGCGTCGGCCGTCCGGGCGGCCGTTCCGAGCGCCCGTGTCGTCGGGGTCGAGCCGGTCACCGCCAACGCCCTCGGCCACGCGCTGCGCACCGGGGGCGACGCCCTCGCGGTGCGGCCCGTCTCGATCGCCGACGGGCTGGCGGCCCCGTTCGCCGGGCGGCACACACTGGCGCACGTCCGCGCCCTGGTGGACGGGGTGGTCGAGGTGTCCGAGGAGGACATCCGGGCCGCCTGGTGGGAGCTGCTGGACGCGACGAAACTGCTGGTCGAGCCCTCCGCCGCCGTCACCCTCGCCGCGTTGCGGGCGGGCCTGGTGGACGCCGTCCCGGGCACGCGTACCGTGCTGGTCCTCAGCGGCGGCAACGTCTCCCCGGCCACGCTCGCGTCCCTGGCCTGAGCACCAGCGGCCAGACGCGACCGGCTCCCCCGCCGCCGGTCCTGACGGCGGGTGCGCGCGCCCAGCCGCGTCCTTCCCGCTCGGCTCAGGCCGGGACGAGCCCACGGTTTGTAGCTAACCTTCCTTGACGAGGCATCAACCTGTAGCTAAGTTTCGACCAAACCGACGGGAGGGGCGACATGGAGCGTAGAAAGTTCCTGGCCGGAGCGGGTGCGGTGACCGCGGGCGCGGTCGCGGCGACGGCCCCCGGCGCGGCCGGTCACGCCGCGCCCGGTATCCGCCACGTGGAGACCGGGCTCGACGTGCTCGTCCGGTCCGACTTCGCGGACCTCGCCGGCCAGCGGGTGGGCGTGATCTCGAACCCCACCGGCGTGGACTCGGCCTACCGGCACCTGGTCGACCTGATGCACGCCTCCGGCACGGTGCGGCTGGCCGCCGCGTTCGGGCCCGAGCACGGCTTCCGCGGCTCGGCGCAGGCCGGGGGCAGCGAGGGCACCGGCATCGACGCCCGCACCGGGATCACGGTCTACGACGCGTACGGCGCCACGCTGGCCAAGTGGGAATCCATGTTCACCGAAGCCGGCGTCGACACCGTCGTCTTCGACATCCAGGACGTCGGCGCCCGCTTCTACACCTACATCTGGACCATGTACACCTCGATGCTGGCCGCCGCCCGCGTCGGCAAGCGGTACGTGGTGCTGGACCGGCCGAACCCGGTCGGCGGCCGGGCCTACGGGCCGATGATGACCGCCGGCTACACCTCGGGGGTGGGCCTGAAGGAGATCGTCCAGCAGCACGGGATGACCGTCGGCGAGCTGGCCCAATTCTTCAACGCCGAGTTCCTGCCCGCCGAGGCCGGCCGCCAGGTCGACCTGCACGTCGTGAAGTGCCGGCACTGGAAGCGCGACAAGCTGGCCGCCGACACCGACCTGCCCTGGGTGCTGCCCAGCCCGAACATGCCCACCACGGACACCGCGCTGGTCTACCCCGGCACCGGCCTGTTCGAGGGCGTCGCCTCGCTCACCGAGGGCCGGGGCACCTGCAAGCCGTTCGAGCTGATCGGCGGGCTGGCCGAGGACTTCGACTACCACTGGTCCGACCGGCTCAACGCCCGCGAGCTGCCCGGCGTCGAGTTCCGCGAGGCGTACTTCACGCCGACGTCCGCCGGGCAGAAGCCCGCGCTGCTCAACAAGCTCTGCGCCGGGGTCGAGGTCAAGGTCGTCGACCGGGCGAAGTACGACCCGATCCGTACGGCGGTCGCGATGCTGGTGGAGGCGCACAAGTACGACGCGTTCGCGTGGCGGCGCGACTCGTGGGACACCGTGCGCCCGTACTGGATCGACAAGCTCACCGGGTCGCCACGGCTGCGCACGATGATCGACGCGGGCGCCGACGTGGACGACGTGGTCGGCGCCTGGGCCGACGAGCTGGCGGACTTCGACCGCCGCCGCAGGCCCCACCTGCTCTACTGACCGCCCGATCAGGCGCGGGCGCGAGTCGACGATCCAGTTCGTTCGGCTCGCGCCCGCGCCTGACTCGTCACTTCCGGCTACGGGGCCCTGCCGCCTGGCCGGCTGGCCGGTGCGCGTCGAGGAAGACGCGTACGCCGGTGGTGGCGTAGTGCTCGAGTTCGGCGCCGGCGGGCATCTGGTCCGTGCCGCAGAACAGGACCCGGTTCCAGGGGATCGACAACACGAGCCAGCAGAACTGGTACGCGGCGAGCCTCGGTTCGTCGACCCGCAGCAGCCCGCGTTCGTGCAGGTGGGCGAAGCAGTCGGCGAGTGCGGCGGTCACCCGCTGCGGGCCCTGCTCATAGAAGGTACGACCCAGCTCGGGAAACCGGTCGGCCTCGGCGATCACCAGGCGACGCAGCCGCATCACGTCAGGCTGGATGACGAACGTGATGAACCGCCGGGCCAGCGCGGTGAGGTCGGCGTCCAGGTCCTCGGTGTCGTGCAGCGCGTCGACCGCCGAGCGGAACATCTCGTCGACCTGCCCGACCGAACTCTCGATCAGCTCGGTGAACAGCCGCTCCTTGCTGGCGAAGTGCTTGTAGACCGTCTGTTTCGACACGGCGGCGGTGGCGGCGACCTCGTCCATGCTGGCCCCCATGTAGCCGTTGCGCAGGAACACCTCGGCGGCAGCCGCCAGGATGGCGGCGCGCTTGCGGGCCGATCTGTTGCCCGCCGACTCCGGCGTACCCGTTGCTGGTGTGGTCATGGTTGGCGCTCCTCAGGTCCGGCCCTCTCAGCCCCAAGAGAGTACTGGACAGTCCAGTTCCCTTTCAGTACCGTACCGTCTAGTTCCGTTGCGCCCGTACGGCAACCGCGACGAATCCCCCCACGCCTTGTGAGAGAGCAGCCGATGACCGCGCACAGCGCCCTGCCGCCCGTCGCCACGCCCACCGTGAGCGACCTCAGCCCCACCCGCACCCTGATCGCCGCCGGCCTACTCCCCGGGCCACTGTTCATCCTGGTCGCGGCGGCCCAGATCCTCACCCGCGACGGATTCGACCTACGGCACCATCCGCTCAGCGCGCTCAGCCTCGGCGACGCCGGCTGGGTCCAGATCGCCAACTTCGTGATCGTCGGCGCGCTGTCGGCCGCCTTCGCGGTCGGCGTCCGGCGTGGCCTGCGTGGCGGCCCGGCCGGCACCTGGGGACCCGTCCTCCTCGGCGGCTACGGCATCGGGCTGATCGCCGCCGGATTGTTCGTCACGGACGGCGCCTACGGCTTCCCCGCGGGCGCCCCAGCCGGGCTGCCGGCCACCTTCAGCTGGCACGCCATGGTCCACGGCGCGGCCGCGACCCTGGCGTTCCTGTCACTGACCGCCGCCTGCGGCGTCTTCGCGCGCCGGTTCGTCACCCAGCGGCGGCCGGTGTGGGCCGCCGCGAGCCTCGCCACCGGCGTCGCGGTGCCGGTCCTCGCCGCCTGGCCGGGTACGGGCGCCGCCAGCATCCGCCTGGCCGTCGCCACGCTGCTGGCCTGGGCCTGGCTCACCGCACTCGCCGCGCAGCTACGGGCGGACCAGCGCACCGCAGGCTGACCCGCCGGAATCACCGACCGACCGCATCGGCCGCAGGGCCGACGAAGCGCACCCCTCGTGACCGACGATCGGAGACTCCCATGTCCTTCCAGGCGTACCTCGACAACGTCGAGGCCAAGACGGGCAAGACCCCGCAGCAGTTCATCGACATGGCGCGGCGAAGGAACTGACCCGGCACGGCGACATCCTCGACTGGCTCAAGACCGACTACCAGCTGGGCACCGGTCACGCCCGCGCCATCGCGCACGTCATCTTGCACGGACCCGAGTTCGAGGTACGGCACACCACCGGCCCGCACCGCGACGCGTCGGGAGTGCTCGAACTCGACGGCAAGCGCCGACCCGAATGACGGGCGACCCGCCCCATGGCCCGGTCCCGGTGACCATCAGCGCTGCGGGCGCGGTGGCGCTCACGGTCAGCTCGTGCGGGTCAGCTCCAGTACGGGGATGGTGCGAATCCCCGCGGTCTTGCGCGCGTAGTCGGCGAAGCCGGGGTACCGGCTGGCCTGCTCGTCGAAGATCCGGTCACGCTCCTCGCCGGTCAGTTCACGCACCGCCACGGCATAGGTCTCCGTGCCTCGCTCGATGGTTCCCTCACCGGCTGATGTCAGGTTGTAGTACCAGCCCGGGTTCTCCGGGGCGCCGCCCTTGGACGCGAAGACGTAGATGACGTTCCCGTCGGTCTCATTCGGCAGATACATCATCGGGCTGACCATCTCGCGGCCACTCTTGCGGCCCCGATGGTGCACCAGCACCATCGGGGCGCCGGCGAACGGGCCGCCGACGCGGCCCGAGTTCGCCCGGAACTCTTCGATGACCTTCGTGTTCCAGTCGCTCATCGTCACTCCTTGTCTGTGGCAAGCTCGCTCGGTCCATTGTTGTCGGACCGCCGCGCGCGGCCTGGGGTTCATGCGGCGTGGGAAGTCGCCCCGCACCACCGCCATCGAGCGATCCGACACTCAGTCGGCTCTGCTCAGCCCCAGCGACGGCAGGTACAGGGGTGTGTTGCCGGTTGCCGCGACCCAGCCCCGGTAGGACAGGTCGGCCGGGTCGGAGATCCGGAATCCGTCGCGGAGTCCCGTGACTGTCATGGCCGCGACGCGGCGGTGGTCGTCCAGGGTGACCGGCCAGTCGAACTCCACGTCGAGTCGGCGGACCGCTGCCCAAGCTCGTAGGCGAGTCGGTGCAGCAGGGCGTCGACGTCTCGGGCCGGTAGCCGCGCCGGCCGGGCCAGGCACGCGGCAGCGCCAGTTCGCGGATGCTGCCCGAGGTCAGCGACCCGGTCCGTGGGACGGCAGCCTCGTGTTCACCTATTCAGTCGGCCTGGGCGGCCAGTTCGCGGGCGCGGTCGCGGGCCGCCTCCAGCGCGGCGAGCAGCGCCGCCCGTACGCCGTGCTTCTCCAGCTCGCGTACGGCGGAGATGGTGGTGCCGGCCGGCGAGGTGACCGCCTCGCGCAGCTTCACCGGGTGCTCGCCGGAGTCGCGCAGCATCACGGCCGAGCCGATGGCGGTCTGCACGATCAGCTCGTGCGCGACCTGCCGGGGCAGGCCGAGCAGGATGCCGGCGTCGATCATCGCCTCGACGAGCAGGTAGAAGTACGCCGGCCCGGAGCCGGAGAGTGCGGTCACCGCGTCCTGCTGGGACTCGGGCACCCGGACGGTCGAACCCAGCGGCTTGAACATCTCCTCGGCCAACGCGAGGTGCGTGCCGGTCGCGTGCGCGCCGGCGGAGATCGCCGTCATCGCCTGGTCGACCAGGGCCGGGGTGTTGGTCATCACCCGCACCACGGGCGTGCCGTCGGGCAGCCGGCGGTTGAAGAAGCTGGTGGGCAGGCCGGCGCAGAGGGAGATCACGAGCTTGTCGGCGGGCACCTTCGGCCCGATCTCGTCGAGCAGCGTCGCCGCGTCCTGCGGCTTGACGGAGACGGCGAGCACCTCCGCCTCGGCCACCGCCGTGAGGTTGTCGACCACCCGGATCCCGTAGCGGGCGGTCAGCTCCTCAGCGCGGGCGGGCCGACGCGCGGTGGCGAGCAGCCGGTCCACCGGCCAGCCCGACCGCAGCAGCCCGGAGAGCATCAGCTCGCCGATCTTGCCGGCCCCGATGACCGCGACCGTGTGCACCGAACCCGCCATCGCGGTCGTACCCCCTCGCCGTGAGCCGGCGTGGGGGGGGGGGGGGGGGCGGCGCCCCGGGGCGCCGCGCGGAGCCAGCACAGCAGGGACAAGCACAACCGCGCCGCGCGCCCCCCCCCACCCCCCCCGGGCCGCAGACGCGGGC
>NZ_JBICTL010000005.1:0-368243 GCF_043197575.1 Micromonospora sp. NPDC049051 | reverse complement strand
TCCGCCCCCCCCCCCCCCCCCCCCCCCCCCCCCCCCCCCCGGCGGCCCCCCCCCCCCCCCGGGCCGGGGGGGCCGGGGGGGGGGCCCCCCCCCCCCCCCCCCCCCACGCCGTGGAAAACGATCAGCTGCCGAAGAAGACCTCGGCCTCGGCGTACCGCTCCAGCGGCACGGTCTTCAGCTCGCGGGTGGCCTCGGCCAGCGGAACGCGGACGATGTCCGTGCTCTGCATGGCGACCATCTTGCCCCAGTCGCCCTCGTGGACCGCGTCGATCGCCTGGAGGCCGAGCCGGGTGGCGAGCACCCGGTCGAAGGCGCTCGGGGTGCCGCCGCGCTGGATGTGCCCGAGCACGACCGTGCGGGCCTCCTTGCCGGTCTTGGCCTCCAGCTGCTCGGCGAGCCACTGGCCGATGCCGCCGAGGCGGACGTGGCCGAACGCGTCGAGCTCCTGGTTGTGCAGGACCATCTGGCCGTCGAGCGGCTGGGCGCCCTCGGCGACGACGACGATCGGGGCGTACTGGTGCTGGAAGCGCTTCTCGACGTAGCCGGCGACCTGTTCGACGTCGAACTGCCGCTCGGGCAGCAGGATCACGTTGGCGCCACCGGCCAGGCCGGCGTGCAGGGCGATCCAGCCGGCGTGCCGGCCCATCACCTCGACGACCAGGGTGCGGTGGTGGCTCTCGGCGGTGGTGTGCAGCCGGTCGATCGCCTCCATTGCGATGTTGACGGCGGTGTCGAAGCCGAAGGTGTAGTCGGTGGCCCCGAGGTCGTTGTCGATCGTCTTCGGTACGCCGATCACGTGGACCCCGAGCTCGTGCAGCTTGGTCGCCACGCCGAGGGTGTCCTCGCCGCCGATCGCGATGAGCGCGTCGACGCCCTGGGCGGCGAGGTTCTCCTTGATCCGCTCGACGCCGTTCTCGATCTTGAAGGGGTTGGTCCGGGACGAACCGAGGATGGTGCCGCCGCGCGGCAGGATGCCGCGGACCTCCGCGATGCCCAGCGGGCGGGACAGGCCCTCCAGCGGGCCCTTCCAGCCGTCCCGGAAACCCACGAACTCGTGACCGTAGCTGGCGACGCCCTTGCGGACCACCGCCCGGATGACCGCGTTGAGACCTGGGCAGTCGCCGCCGCCGGTGAGCACGCCGATACGCATGATCGCTCATCCTCCTGGAGCATCAGGTGAAGCCCGATTTGCCCCAGGATATGTGTCGGATCAGACCATCGGCGCCGTTGCCGGCCCGGGGCGGGCCGTCAGTGCGCACTGTAGTCGTCGCAGGCGTACCTCGACACCGCGCCCCGGGGCGATCCCACCGACAGCGGGACCTACCGGTCAGTAGCTGACCTCGTGGTTCTCCCCCGCCTTCGGCGGCTGGCCGGTCACCGCCGCCTTGGCGAAGCCGAACAGGTTGACCACCGTGCTCGACGGAGAGTCCCAGTACTCCGCGGAACTCGCGTGCACCTTGAGCAGGGTGACGCCGGGGGTCTCCAGCCCGTCCGGGAACCAGGTCTTGAGCACCGGGTTCCAGAGCTGTTCGGCCTTCGCCCGGTCGTACTCCTCCCGCGCGGTGCCCGCGACCGACACCCAGGCGTTGCGCCGGGAGTCGGAGAAGGAGACGTTGACCTCGGGGTTCACGCGGATCTGCCGGACCTTGGCGGAGTCGGCGTACGCGAAGAACCACAGGTCGCCGTCGAACTCCGCCTCCTGCAGTCCCATCGGACGGCTCACCATCCGGCCGTCCACGGCGGTCGTGGTCAGCATGCAGATGCGCGCCTCGCGGACCAGTTCGGTCACCCGGCGCCGGGCCTCGGCGGCGTTGGTCGGTTCCTTGCTCATGGGCCCTCCCTCACATCGGCTCGACGTCGCACCGGTGCCCGGGACAGAACCGACCAAACCTACGAACCGGTCATCGCCCGCCACCGGGCCAGGTTGTGCCGGGCGTCGACCAGCGCGTCGTGCCGCGCCGCGTCGGCGTCCGGCAGCGGCGGCCGGCCCCGGTCGTCCCAGAGCTGGCGCAGGTCCTTGGTGAACCGGGGAATCTCCCGGGGCAACGCCGGCATGGCGCCCCACAGCTGCGCCAGGGCCACGTGGTCGTACGCGGCGTACCAGGCCCAGAGCTCCAACTGCTCGCCCGGGCGGTCCCGGACCGGCTCGACGAGGAAGTCGTACAGCTCGTCGCGGATGCGCTCCCGGGAACGCCAGGCGCGGTTCGCCGGGGAGGGCAGCTTGTCGAGCACGTTGCGGCGCACCCAGGGCACGGCCCGCGAGTCGTCGAACTCGGTGGAGACGGCGTAGAACTCACGGCCGTACTCGTCGACGACGCCGATCGACACCAGGTCGACGAGCCGGCCGTCCTCGATGAACTCGCAGTCGTAGAAGTAGCGGTAGACCATCGCCCGCCATCCTCGCCCACGCCCGTCGCGCCCGGGTCACCGGGGCGGCCGGGTCCGGGCGACGCCGACGCCGGCGACCGCCACCAGGACGGTCGCCGCAGCTCGGGAGTGTCACGGAAGTGTTTTGAGGGGTGTACAGCAAGCGACCGGAGCGTCATGATCTGATGTGTACCGCTACCGGACGCCGAACCGGTGTCATTCACCTCGTCGAGGGCCTTCAGGTTCACCCGGTGAGCGAGTTGTGGTCCTTGACCGGGGGAGGGGTTGGGCCGTGGAGATGCGCCTACCGGAGCCGGGTGACGCGCTCACGGGTGTGGAGATGTTCGCCGGGCTGGAGCCGGAGGTCCGGCAGCGGGTGATCGCCGCGGCGGTCCCCCGCACGTACCGCAAGGGTCAGTTGCTCTTCGTCGAGAACGACCCCGGCGAGTCCCTCATCGTGCTGCGTCGGGGCGCGGTCGCGGTCTTCCGCACCGCGCCGACCGGCGAGCGGGCGGTGCTGTCGGTGATCCGTCCGCCGGACGTGCTGGGCGAGGTGTCCCTGCTCGACGCCTCCACCCGCTCCGCCTCGGCCGAGGCGATCGAGGACTGCGCGGCGCTCGCGCTGTCGCGGGGCGCCTTCATGGAGCTGGTGCACTCCAACCCGCGCATCCTCGACGCGGTGATGCGCTCGCTGGGCGGGCTGATCCGCCGGCTGACCGAGCAGAACGCCGACCACGTCTTCCTGGACCTGCCCGGCCGGGTCGCCAAGACCCTGGTGCGGCTGGCCGGCGAGAGCCAGGCCCCGATGATCACCATCGAGCTCAACCAGAGCCAGCTCGCCGAGATGGCCGGCGGCTCGCGGCAGAGCGTCAACCAGGCCATCGGCTCGTTCGCCAACCGGGGCTGGCTGCGCACGGAGGGCCGGCGCATCGTGGTCACGGACGTGGCGGCGCTGCGGCGCCGCGCGGGCATGAGCGAGCGCTGAGGCGTACGCACGAAGGGGCCGCGGCGGTCGCCGCGGCCCCTTCGTGCGTGGGGTGTCGTCAGGGGGTGTTGCTGCCCGGCCCGACCCAGTTGGTGCTGCCCGGCCCGACCCACTCCGTGCCGTCCTTGCCGCCACCGGACTGCTCGCTGACGATGCCCTGTGCCTGGAGCGCGGCCAGCGTGGCGGCGTCCACGTCGACGGAGTCGCCCGCGAGGTGGTTCACCCCGTTGCCGTCGGTCCAGTCACTCTGCAACATCACGTACACCATCGGGAATCCCCCTGTGGTCAAAGGTCGACAATCAGCCGCCTGACTGTAGCGGCAGGACCGGCCGGTGGACTGTCCACAAACCAACAGCCCGGTACCCGACAGCAGGGCGGACGACGATACTGACACCACAACGGCGCCGATCCCGGCGCCGGCGGGGACCGCCAGTGGAGGGTGTCATCGCCACGCAGTGTGACCGCTGTGGACGCACGGCAGCCGCGGACGACCGCTTCTGCGGCGGCTGCGGCAACGAGCTGGGCGCGGTCTGTCCGCACTGTCTCCGCCCGCTCGCCCGGGACGTGGCGTTCTGCACCTCCTGCGGCGCTGCCCGGCCGGGCAGCGAGCGGCAGCCGGCCCCGCAGGAGGACCGCCGCCGGGTCAGCGTGCTCTTCGTCGACCTGATCGACTTCACCCCGTACGTCGAGCGGGCCGACCCGGAGCTGGTGCGCGGCATGCAGACCGGCTTCTTCTCGGCCGCCCGCCGCGTCGTGGGGCAGTACGGCGGCGTGGTGGAGAAGTACATCGGCGACGCGGTGATGGCCCTGTTCGGTGCGCCGGTGGCGACCGAGACCGACGCCCTGCGCTGCGTGCGGGCTGGCCTGGAGCTGCAACGGGTGCTGACCCGGTTCGCCCCCGCCGGGGCGGACGCGCTGCGCTTCCGGGTCGGGGTGGCCACGGGCGAGGCGCTGGTCGACGTGGCCGCCGCCCGCGACGGCGGCCAGGCGATCGTGGCCGGCGACGTGGTCAACACGGCCTCCCGGATGCAGTCGGTCGCGCCGCCGGGCGGGGTGCTGGTCTGCGGCATGACGCACGCGCTCACCCGCGACGCGATCCGCTACTCCGAGCAGCCGCCGGTGACCCTGCGCGGGCGGTCGACGACGACAGAGGTGTGGCTGGCCCTGTCCCCCGTACGCCGGCAGCCGACCGACCGGCAGCCGGACGTCACGCCGCTGATCGACCGCGAGCACGAGCTGGGGATGCTGGTCAACGCCCTGCACCGGTCGTTGCGTGACCGGCGCCCGCAGGTGGTGACCGTCTTCGGCCGGGCGGGGCTGGGCAAGAGCCGGCTGGTACGGGAGTTGTACCGGCACGTGGACCAACTCGTCGACGAGCCGTTGACCTGGCGGATCGGGCGGTGCCCACCGTTCGGCGAGAACGTGACGTTCGCGGCGCTGGCCGACATCGTCAAGTCCGAGGCCGGCATCCTCGACACCGACCCGGCGTCCAGCGCCGCCCAGCGGCTCGCCTCCGCCGTCGGCGAGCTGGTCGGCCCGGGCGAGCGCCAGCGCGTCGTCGACGCCCTGCGGCCGCTGGTGGGCCTGCCGGGGACCGCGCTGCCGGCCGAGGAGACCGAGTCGGCGTGGCGGCGTTTCCTGCTCGCGCTGGCCGCCCGGCGGCCGACCGTGCTGGTCTTCGAGGACCTGCACTGGGCCGACGACGCGATGCTGCGCTTCGTGGAGCTGCTCGGCACCGCCGCCCGGGACGTGCCGCTGTTGCTGCTCTGCACCGCCCGCCCGGAACTCGTCGACCGGGATCCGACCTGGGCGGGGACGATCACCGGCTCGGTGACCATCACCCTGCCCCCGCTGCGGGACACGGGCATCGCCGCGCTCTACGCCCACATGTTCGGCCGGGCCGCCTTCTCCGCCGACATGCTCACCCCGCTGATCGAGGTGGCCGGCGGCAACCCGCTCTACGCCCACGAGTACGTCCGGATGCTCATCGAGCAGGGCGCGTTGCGCCAGTCCGGGCGGGGCTGGTCGCTGGAGAAGCACCTCGACCTGCCGATGCCGGAGAGCGTGCACGCCGTCATCGCCAACCGCATCGACCTGCTCGACGCCAAGGAACGCACGGTGCTGCTGGCCGCCGCCGTGGTCGGCGTGCAGTTCTGGCCGGGCGCGGTGGCCGCCGCGCTGGGGCAGCCCGTCGAGTCGGTGGAGCGCGCGCTGCGCCGGCTGGAGCAGCGCGACTTCGTGCACGAGCAGGCCGCCTCCACCATGGCCGGGCAGCCCGAGTACCGGTTCCGGCACGTGCTGGTGCGCGACGTCTGCTATCAGCGGCTGCCCCGTACCGAGCGGGTGGCGCGGCACGAGCGGACGGCACAGTGGCTCGACATGCTCTCGCAGAGCCGCGACACCGACCTGGCGGAGGTGCTGGCCCACCACCGGTGGGCGGCCCACGAGATCGCGCGGTCGCTCGGCATGGAGATCGGCGGGTTCGCCGGCGCCGCGCGGGCCGCGCTGCACCGGGCGGCCCGCCGGGCGTACGCGCTGCACAGCCTCGACGTGGCGGCGAACCACGCCGGTCGGGCGCTCGGGCTGGCCGACGACTCCGACCCGGTGGGCCGACTCCAGTTGGAGCTGCTCAGCACCGAGATCTCGTTCTACCGCGACGGCAACGGTTTCCTCTCCGGCGGCGGCCCGGAGCAGATGCAGGCGCTCGCCGACCGGCTGCTCGCCCACGGCGACGACGCGTGCGCGGCCCGCGCCTGGACCCTGCTCGGTCAGGCCGCGTGGCTACGCGCCGACCGGGCCGCCGCCCTGGCCTGCCTGGACCGGGCCGTGCAGCTCTTCGCCCCGCTGCCGGACAGCTCCCAGAAGGCGGACGCCTACGCCGAGCTGGGCCGGCTGCACATGCTCAACTACGAGCGGGACCCGGCGGTCATTGCCGCGGAACGGGCGGCGGAGATCGGCGAGCGGCTGGGGCTGGCCGAGACCCGCACCAACGCCCGGATCACCTCGGCGATCGCCCGCTACCAGGCCGGCGACCGGTCCGGCCTCGACGACCTGCACGCGATCGTCGAGGTCAGCCGCGCCGGTCAGTTGATCGCCCTGCCCCGGGCCATGCAGAACCTCGCCTACGCCGTCTGCGAGGAGGGCGACTGGCTGCGCTCCGACGCCCTGCTCTCGTCGTTGCCGACGCGCAAGGCCAGCGGGCAGACGCTGACCACGAGCTACTCGGCGGAGGCGATGCGCGCCTGGTTCGAGGGCGACTTCGACCGGTTGCTGGCCGCCGCCGAGGCCTTCGTGGACACCCCGACGGGCAGCTGGGACATGCAGGTACGCGGCCTGCGCTCCTGCCTGCTGGTGCTGCGCGGCGAGCGGGTGCCGCCGGCCCGCGCCGAGGGCGACGCCGCGTTCCAGGACGACGTGGCCGCCGCGCTCGACGCCGCGCGGCGCAGCGGATTCCACCGGCTGCACTGGACGATGCTGGGGATGGGCGCGCTCTGCCGGGCGTTGCAGGGGCGCCGGGAGGAGGCGGCGACGCTGATCGACGAGCTGGCCGACTCCTGGTCGGCCGTGCCGGCGCTGGCCAGCGGCGAGTGGATCGCGGCGGCCGGTTACGCGGCGAGCCTCGCCGGGCGGGCCTCGGCGGCGCGGGTGCGCGCGATGCTGGACCGGGTGGGTCACCGTACGCCCTGGTCGGAGGCGGCGCTGCGGACGGTGACCGGCGCGCTGGCCGCCGCGGACGGCGACCACCGGCGGGCCGCGGAGCTGCACCTGGCCGGGGCGGGGATCTACGCCGGCATCCCGGACGTGACCGACCGGATGCTCGCGCTGACCTTCGCCACGGTGGAGCTGGAGCGGGCCGGCGAGTCGACGGCGGGCCGCCCGGAGCTGGCCGAGCTGCGGGCCTTCGCGCTGCGCAACGACGCCCCCGTCCTGCTGGACCTGGCCCGCCCCTCGACGGCCCCCGCCGTCGCCTGCTGACCCGCCTGCCCGGGCGCGGCGGTCCCGCCCCGGTGCGCGCCCCCGCCGGCCCCGCGTCAGGCGGCGACGGGCTCGCGGGCGGTGGTGAGCTGCGCCTTGGCCTTCTGCGCGTACGTGTCGACGTACTCGCGGCCGGAAAGCTCCATCAGCTCGTACATGATCTCGTCGGTCACCGCGCGCTCGACGTACCGGTCACCGGCCATGCCGGCGTAGCGCGAGAAGTCCAGCGGCGGGCCGAACCGGATCCGCACCCGGGCGATCTTCGGGATCAGCTTGCCGGGCGGCTGGATCTCGTCGGCGTTGAGCATCGCCGTCGGGATCACCACGGCGCCGCTCTCCAGAGCCAGGCGGGCCACGCCGGTCTTGCCCCGGTAGAGCCGCCCGTCGGGCGAGCGGGTGCCCTCGGGATAGATGCCGGCGATGCCGCCGGCGCGCAGCACCCGCAGTTGGGTGTCCAGGGCCGCCCTGGCCGCCTGGCCGCCCGAACGGTCCACCGGGATGGTGCCGGCGCCCACGAAGAACATCTTCGTCAGCCAGCCCTTGACGCCCTTGCCGGTGAAGTACTCGGCCTTGGCGATGAACGTCACCCGCCGCTTCACGACCAGCGGTGTGAAGATCGAGTCGGAGAACGACAGGTGGTTGCTGGCGAGGATCACCGGCCCGGTGTCGGGCACGTGGTGCAGCCCCTCGACCTGCGGGCGGAAGACCAGCCTCAGCAGCGGGCCGAGGAGGACGTACTTCATCAGCCAGTACAGCACCGGCGTCCTTTCCCAGAGGTGGTCACGACGCCGCCGCGATCGCCGCGGAAGGTGTCGTGGGCAAGCCTACGAACCCGATGCCGGCCGCCACAACGTGATCCGGCCGGCGAGCCGGCCGCGTCCAGCTCGGACCGTGGCGGCGGGCCACAGGAGACGGACGGTCGACGGCGGCGGGTGTCGCCTGTCGACGTACCGCCGCCGGTCGTGGATACCGCGCCGGGCGACGGCGGGTCGGGACCGGCGTCGGCCCCGCCGGGCGGCCGACGGCGCCTACGCTCGTGGGGTGCGGGAGGCCGGGGCGCAGCGGAGAGCGGGCGGGCTGCCCCGGGCCACGGCGCTGGACCTGCTCATGGGCGGCGCCGTGTCGACCGTCGTGGCGGCGGCGATCACCGCGGACCTGGGCGGTGACCGGGGGCGGGACGTGCCCGCCTACCTGTTCGCGGTCGGGCTCGGCGCGCTCGTGCTCCTGCGCCGCCGCGCGCCGGCGACCGTGCTGGTGGTCAGCGCCGCCGGCCTGGTGGCCTACTACGTGGCCGGGTACCCGCCGGTCGGGTTGGCCCTCCCCCTCGCCGCGGCGCTCTACTCGGCCGCCGAGGCCGGGCAGCTGCGCTGGGCGGTGCTCGTAGGGGTCGGCCTGCTCGTCGTCTCCACCACGTTCCGCGCGGTGCAGGGCGCGAGCGTCGCGTACCTCGTCGGCTTCGAGCTGGCCTCCAGCGTGGCCATCATGGCCGCCGCGGTCGCGCTCGGCGACGGGGTCCGCTCCCGGCGGCTGCGGCGCCGGGAGCAGCGGTGGCGGGTGCGGCAGCTGGAACGCGACCACGCCCGGGAGGCGGCGCGCCGGGTCGAGGAGGAGCGGCTGCGCATCGCCCGGGACCTGCACGACGTGATCGCCCACCACATCTCCGTCATCTCGCTGCACGCCGGCGTGGCCGACGAGGCCCTCGACGACGACCCGGTCGCCGCCCGGGCCGCCCTGGGGCACGTCCGCTCGGCCACCACCCAGGTCGCCCGGGAGCTGCGCACCACCCTCGGCCTGCTGCGCGACCCGGCCGGGGCCGAGCCCCGCCAGCCGGTGGCGGGACTGGCCCGGCTGGAGGACCTGGCCGCCGGCGCGCGGGCGGCCGGGCTGCGCGTCGCCGTGCACCGGCGGGGCGAGCTGACCGGCCTGCCCGCCGCCGTCGACTCGACCGCCTACCGGGTGGTCCAGGAGGCACTGACCAACGCCCTGCGTCACGCCGGCGCGAGCGCCGTCGAGATCGACGTCGTCCGCGGCCCCCGCACCGTCGACGTCGCCGTCCGCGACGACGGACGCGGGCAGCGCGGGGACGCCCCGCGCGGGTACGGGCTCGGCGGCATGCGGGAGCGCACCGCCCTGCTCGGCGGCACCGTCACCGCCGGCAACCGGTCCGGCGGCGGTTTCGAGGTACGCGCCGAACTGCCCCTGGGAGGGACCACGTGATCCGGGTGGGACTCGTCGACGACCAGCACCTGGTCCGCGCGGGGCTGCGCGCCCTGCTGAACCGGGCCCCGGACATCGAGGTCGTCGGCGAGGCCGGCGACGGCGACGCGGCGTACCGGCTGGCGGTCAGCGAGCGGCCCGACGTGCTGCTGATGGACGTGCGGATGCCCGGCACGGACGGCATCGAGGCCACCCGCCGGATCGTCGCCGACGAGCGGCTCGCCGGCGTACGGGTCGTCGTGCTCACCACGTTCGACACCGACGAGTACGTCTTCGAGGCGATCCGGGCCGGCGCGTCCGGTTTCCTGCTCAAGGACACCGGCCCCGACGACCTGCGGGGGGCGGTACGCATCGTCCGGGCCGGGGAGGCCCTGCTCTCTCCCGCGGTGACGCGGCGGGTCATGACGGCGGTACGCGCCCGGGGGCGGGAGCCGGATCCGGCCCGGCTGGCGACGCTGACCGCCCGGGAGCGCGAGGTGCTGGCCGAGGTGGCCGCCGGCCGGTCGAACGACGAGATCGGCGCGGTCCTGCACATCAGCCCGGCGACCGCCCGCACCTACGTGAGCCGCCTGCTGGGCAAGCTGCACGCCCGGGACCGCTCGCAGCTCGTCGTGGCCGCGTACGAGAGCGGCCTGGTACGGCCCGGCGCGGCGCGCGACCCGGACTGACCGGCGGGCGGCCGGGTCGCCGGAGGCGGGAACCGTCCGCCTCCGGCGAGGGCACTGCCGCTGCCACCGACGGGACTGCCCGCCGCCGCTGAGGGGCTCAGTTGAAAAGGATTCAGCAAGAACGGACATATAACCCTGTCGCGACCTGCGGCAGGGGCCCTGACTTCGTACGCCGCGCCACAAGGCACTCCCGGAACGGGGCCCGGACGTGTCACGATTCAAGGCACGGCGTGCGGGTCGGCGCCGAGGGGGCTCAGGCGGCCGCGCCGCGGGCGCGTGATGAGGAGGATGTCCGGTGTCAGCGGGTGGAGCCCGCCGGGGACGGCGGGACAACGGGCTCGACGCGAGCGAGTACGCCGTCGCCGGCGACGTGGATCCGCGCGTCGGTGAGCACCTGCTCGACGTCCTCGCCGCCGGCGGAATCGCCGCCTACCTCCAGCCCTCGGCCGACCTGAACCCCGTCACCCGCACCACCACCGTCCCGTCCCGGCCGGTCGACCGGCTCTACGTCGACCGGTCGCACCTGGGGACCGCGCGGGACTACCTGGACCAGCTCGCGGACGAGACGACCCCCGCGAAGCCCCGCGAGGACGAGCCGGACATCGAGGCCGAGTGGGCCCGCATCGTCGCCGGCTTCCACACCACCGCCCCCCGCGGCGACGCCAACCCGTGGCCCGCCGCCGAGGACGTGGACGACACGCCCGGGCCGACAGGCGGCCCGGTGACCATCGGCACGCCGGACGAGCCGGCCGGGCCGACCGCCACCGACGTGCGTCGACTGCCGTACGCGGCCGACATCTCGGGGGTCTCGCTCTCGCGGGGCCCGCAGGACGAGCCCTCGCTGCTCGACGGGCTGGACACCTTCGGCGCCAACCTGCCCGACGACGAGGGCGAGGACGAGCGCTACAACCCGCCGCCGCCTCCGCCCCTGCCGCGCCTGTCGAAGTACGCCGTGGTCGGCGTACTGGCCATGGTGCTCGGCTTCGTGCTCTTCCTGTTCCCCTCGGTCTTTCCCGTGGCCGACCCGTCGGTGGTCAACCTGTTCGGCTTCACCGGCATCCTGGCCGGCTTCGTCGCGTTGATCTGGCGGCTGCGGCCCGGCGGGGACGACGACGAGCGCGACCCCGACGACGGCGCGGTGGTCTGACGCGCCCGTCCGCCGGCCGTCAACCGACCCGAGGCTCCCCGCACCCGCACCGCACCGCTGCCCGCATCCCGGGACGACGGCCGCCCCGCGCCGGGGGCGAAACACTGGTGTAACTTACTGTCAGTAGGAATACCGCTGTCCGTCACATCCCCCGCTGACTGCCCGGTTGTTCCTCCGCTGCGGCGGTCACTCCCTGCTGATCGGAATGCCCGAGATGCGACAGAGTTCCCTCGTGGTGGTCGCCAACCGCCTGCCCATCGACGACAGTGTGGCGCCCGACGGTGCCTGCGAGTGGCGCCGCAGTCCCGGCGGTCTCGTCAGCGCCCTGCACCCCCTCCTGCGGCACACGCCCGCAACCTGGGTCGGGTGGGCCGGCGGCACCGGCCCGGCGCCCGCCCTGCCCGACGTCGACGGTGTCCGCATGCACACCGTCGCGCTGAGCACGGAAGACCTGCGTGACCACTACGAGGGCTTCGCCAACGCCACCCTCTGGCCGCTCTACCACGACTCGGTGGAGCAACCGGAGTACCACCGGCGCTGGTGGGAGGCGTACCAGCGGGTCAACCAGCGGTTCGCGCAGGCCACGGCCGACGTGGCCGAACCCGGCGCGGTGGTCTGGGTGCAGGACTACCACCTGCAACTGGTGCCCGGCCTGCTCCGTCAGCTACGGCCGGACCTGCGGATCGGCTTCTTCCTGCACGTGCCCTTCCCGCCGCCCGAGCTGTTCATGCAGCTCCCACGCCGGGCCGAGCTGCTGCGCGGGATGCTCGGCGCCGACCTGATCGGCTTCCAGCGTTCCCAGGCCGCGCACAACTTCGCCCAACTGGCGGTGAAGGTGCTCGGCCTGCCCGCCACCGACCGGCGGATCGCCGTCGACGAGCGGGTGGTGCGCATCGGCGCCTTCCCCGTCTCCATCGACACCGCCGAGATGGCCGCGCTGGCCGCCCGGCCCGACGTCGCCGAGCGGGCCGACCGGCTGCGCCGCGACCTCGGCAGCCCCGGGCAGGTGATCCTCAGCGTCGACCGGATGGACTACACCAAGGGCATCGAGCAGCGGCTCAAGGCGTACAGCGAGCTGATCGCCGGCGGGCAGGTGAAGGTCCGCGACACGGTACTCGTGCAGGTGGCGGTGCCCAGCCGGGAGCGGGTCGGGCAGTACCAGATCCTCCGCGAGCGGGTGGAACGCGAGGTCGGGCGGATCAACGGCGAGTTCGGCCGGGTCGGCGAGCCCGCGATCCACTACCTGACCCAGCCGTTCGACCGCGCCGAACTGGCCGCGCTCTACCGGGTCGCCGACGTGATGGCGGTGACCCCGCTGCGCGACGGGATGAACCTCGTCGCCAAGGAGTACGTCGCCGCCCGGGTCGACGACACGGGCGCGCTGCTGCTCAGCGAGTTCGCCGGCGCCGCCGCCGAACTTCCGCAGGCACACCTGGTCAACCCGCACGACCTGGAAGGGCTCAAGCAGGGGCTGCTCGAGGCGTTGCGGGCGAGCCCCGACGACCTCGGCACGCGGATGCGGGCCATGCGGGCGCACCTGCACCGGCACGACATCCGGGCGTGGGCCCGCTCCTACCTCACCGCCCTCGACGAGAGCGGGTCGCTGCTGACCCGGCTGGGCGCGGCCAGCTGACGCCGACAACGCCGTCGCGGCGCGTGCATGCCCGTACCGGTCAGGGGCGACCGGCCGGTGCCGGTTCCTTCTCCAGCCAGTCGAGGATCGCGTCGATCGGCTCCCGCCACCGGGCGTCGAGCATCATGTCGTGCCCCATGCCGGGAAAGAGCAGGGGCGCCGAGCCGTACCGCCGCGCCGCCCGGGTCAACGCCGCCGCCGGGACGATCCGGTCGTCGGGGCTGCCCAGCACCAGCATCGGCGGGTCGCCCACCGCCGGCTCCGCGGCCCGCCCCGTCAGCAGCTGCCACTGGGCGCGCCGGGCGGCCCGCCCCAGCCGGCCCACGTACCGGCGGGCCTCGGGCTCGGGCAGCTCCCGGCTGAACAGCTGACGGCGGTGCAGCCGCAGCGGCCCGCCGAAGACCGCCGGCAACGTGCCGACCGGGTTGCGCCGCAGCGCCGCGCCGAACGTCGCCCAGCCGCCGAGCACCGGCGCGACCAGCACCGCGGCCCGGGCCGGGTAGCGGGCCAGCGCGTGGGCGACCACGAGCGCCCCGGCGCCGTGCCCCACCAGCACCGCCTGGCGCGGCAGGCCCGCCGCCACCTGGGTCACGTCGTGGGCGTACGCCCGCAGCGTCGCCTCCGGCGCCGGTCCGCTGTCGCCGTGCCCGCGCAGGCTCAGCGCGTACGCCGGGAAGCCCCGGGACGCGGCGTGGCCGAGCCAGTGCTCGGCGAACGTCCAGGCGCCGTGGCCGAAGCCCGGTACGAAGAGCAGCGGCGGGCGCCCCTGCTCCACCTCGGGAGCCGCGCCGAGCACCTCACGCCGGACCGGACGGACCGGCCGGGCCCACTCCCGCCCCCGCATGACCCGTAGTTTCACTTGTCCTCCAGGTCGTGCAGCGCGCGTTGGACGGCGCGCAGGTAGTCGGCGTGGCCCACCTCGAACCAGTGCCGGCTGCTGTCCTTGACCGGTCCGGTGTACCGCTCCCCCGCCTTCGCGGCTACCCGGGCGGCGAAGGCGTTCGCCCGGTCGGGACGGGTCACCCGCAGCCGCAGCAGCCGGGCGAAGAGCACCGCCTGCCAGTGCGACAGGGGGAAGACGCCCGAGTCCGGCTGCACCAGCCCGGTCACGGCCAGCGTGGGGCGGCCGGGGACGAAGGCGTTCAGCCACAGCTTCGGGCGCCCCTGCCCCGCGTCGTCGCCCAGCAGGGCGGGGTCCAGGAACTCGAAGCGCGGCAGGTAGCCGGTGGCGAAGACGACCAGCTCCGGGTCGATCTGCCGGCCGTCGGAGAGCTCGACGGCGTACGGGTGGAAGCGCGCGACGTCCGGCACCGGCGCGATCCCGCCGTGCCCCACGTAGTAGACGAGCTGGCTGTTGGCGATCGGGTGCGTCTCGTAGACCCGGTGGTCGGGCTTCGGCAGGCCGAACCGGGTCAGGTCGCCGACGGTCAGCCGCAGCGTCCAGTGGTAGAGCCACTGCCGTACCCGCCGCGGCACGCGCAGCGCCAGCAGCGCGTCGTTGACCTGGTCGGCGGGGCGGCCGAGGACGTACTTCGGGGCGTACCAGTAGCCCCGGCGGGTCGAGTGCCAGCAGCGCGACGCCTGCTGGGCGGCCTCGACGGCGATGTCGCAACCGGTGTTGCCGGCGCCCACCACCAGCACCCGCTTGCCGCGCAGCTGCGCGGGGTCCTTGTAGGACGAGGCGTGCATGACCTCGCCCCGGAACTCCTCCAGCCCTTCGTAGCGCGGCAGCTTCGGCGACCAGTTGTGACCGTTGGCGACCACCACGGCCGCGTAGCGGGAGGTGCGCTCCGGGCCGTACCCGCCGGTGCTGCGGGTGGTGACGTCCCAGCGGTCCCCGGCCACGGGCTCCACCCGGACGACCTCGGTGCCGAACCAGACGTGCCCGCGCAGGTCGAAGTGGTCGGCGTACCGCTCGAAGTAGGACAGCAGCTGACTGTGGTGCGGGTAGTCCGGCCAGTCGTCGGGCATCGGGAAGTCGGGGAACTGCGTGAACGGCCGCGAGGAGATCAGGTGCGTGCTCGCGTACACCGGGCTGCGGTCGTGTCGCCAGTTCCAGGCGCCGCCGACGCCGGTCTCCCGCTCGTAGCAGTCGACGCCGAAGCCGTGCTCCTTCAGGTTCTTGATGGCCGTGAGACCGCTGGCCCCGGCGCCGATGACGCAGACGGTGTCGCCCCGGTCGGAGACCGGCCGGCCGTCGCGGGTCAGGGCGAGCGTGCTCGCCTCCGGGTCGGGCCGGCCGTGGTCGGTGGAGGTGGACACCGGAAATCTCCTTTTGTGCGGCACGAGTGCCGGTCGCGCAGCATCCTCCCCACAACGGAGCGGGTTGTCCAGCCCCCGGCGCGGCGGACGGTCAGTCGGCGGCGGGCAGCAGCAGGTCGACCAGGACCGGGAAGTGGTCGCTGGCGCGGCGGGTCTGCGGGGTGTCCACCACGTCGTAGTCGACCACGGTGACGCGCGGGTCGACGAAGAGCGCGTCGATCCGCCGGCGTGGATCCGCGCAGGAGTAGGTGAGCCGGTCGGCCCGGTCCATCGCCACGGCGGCGTCGGTCAGCCCACGCGCGACGGTGGCCCAGGCCGGCCCGTCCGGGCCCTCGTTCAGGTCGGCCGCGACGATCAGCGGCCCGGCGACGGCGTCCAGCTCGCGCTTGAACAACGCGGCCTGCGCGGGCCGCTCGGCCGGATCGGTGGACAGATGCGACCCGGCCAGGGTGAACCGGGCCGCCCCGGCGACCACGCACTCGGCGTACGCGGCGCCGCGCAGGTGCCGGCCGGGGGTGAGCGGGAACCGCTGGCACCGCTCGGCGACCACCCGCACCCGCAGGTTGGTCAGCAGCAGGTTGCCCAGCGAGGGCAGCCCGCCGGCCGCCACCACCAGGCCGAACGACTCCGCCAGGGCCGCCGACTTCTGCCGCCACCGGAACCGGCGCGGCCCCTCCTGCACGAGCACCACGTCCGGCCTGGCGTCACGGACCACCGCCGCCAGCGCGGCCGTGTCGTCGCGCTGGCTGTGGATGTTGTACGACACGACACGCAGCGGCACACCCTGGCTCTGCGTCACGGTCACCGCCTCAGATCCGGCGGGCCAGGTCGGCGGCGCCGATGACACCGGCGGTGTTGCCCAGCTCGGCCGGGCGGATCTCGGCGACCGGGAGCCGGCTGCGCTGGGCGAGGGCGTCGGTGAACGACCGGCGGGTCGGGCCGAGCAGCAGGTCCCCGGCCTCGATCACCCCGCCGCCGACGACGAGCACCTGCGGGTCGAGGATCTGCGCCATGTCGGCGAGGCTGGTGCCGAGCCAGCGCCCGACCTGCGCGAACGCCTCGATGGAGACCGGGTCGCCGGCCTGCGCGGCGGCGGTGACCATGGGCCCGGAGACCGACTCCGCCTCGCCGCCGGCCAGGTCCAGCAGGGCGGTGGCGCGGTGCGGCTCCTGCCGGGCGGCGGCGCGGGCGAAGCGCACCAGGGCGCTGCCGCTGGCGTACTGCTCGATGCAGCCGAGCCGGCCGCAGCCGCACTGGTGGCCGTCGGGCACCGTCAGCATGTGGCCCAGCTCGGCGGCGATGCCGTTGGCGCCGCGCAGCAGTCCCCCGCCGAACACGATGCCGCCGCCGACGCCGGTGCCGATGGTGAACATGACCATCGAGTCGTCGGCGTCGCGGGCGGCGCCGTAACGGAACTCCGCCCAGGCCGCCACGTTGCCGTCGTTCTCCACGATCACCGGCAGGCCGGTCGCGGCGCTGACGTAGTCGCGCAGGGGCTCGTCGCGCCACGCCAGGTTCGGGGCGAACAGCACCGTGGAGCGGCTGGCGTCGATCCAGCCCGCCGCGCCGATGCCGACCGCCTCGATCTCGCGCCCGGTGGCCAGCTCGCGGACCAGTTCGATGATGACGTCCCGGGTCTTGGCGACGTCGTCGGCGGGGGTGTCCCGTCGGGCCTGCACGAGGACCGTGCCGGCGGCGTCCACGACACCACCGGCCACCTTCGTGCCACCGACGTCGACTCCGATGGTCAGCGTCACCGCTGCCACTCCCCTCTGCTGTGCTGCCCGCACCGCGCCGGCGGACGACCGGCGCGTGGTCGGGACGTGCGTTGGTCAGGCCCCGTCGCCCGGGGACTGCTCGCCCTCGTCGCCGGGTGCCCGGGACGTGGGCACCACGGGCCCGCCGGTGGACGTCCGGACGGTCACCGCGGCGGCCGGCCCGGCGACGTCGACGGGCGGTACGGCACCCGGTGCGGCTCCGTCCTCCGCCCGCGTGGCGGCGGACCAGACGTCCCGTTCCGGTGCCGGCTGAGAATCATGCCCGCTACGGGTGGCCTCGCGCCACACGTGGTCGTCCTCGCCACCCGTGCCCGGGGCCGTATCCGCTCCGGCGGGTGCGTCGGCGGAGGGCTCGGGCGGGGCGAAGGCGCGCAGCAGGCTGGCCACACCCGCCGCCAGGTCGCCCGCGCCGGTGGCGAGACGCTCGGCGAACTCGGGACTCGGGTCGCGCAGGGCGGCGATACCCCGGCAGACCGGGCAGACACAGCATTCGGCCGCACCGGTGGCGAAACCGCCCCCGGACGGCCCGGTCGACGCACCCGGGTCGCCACTGTGACCGAGGACACTCGACACGATCCCACCGAGCGGACCCCACTGGCCGTCCTTCGCGCCGGCCGCCGCCAGCCGGGCGGCGGCCAGCGCCGTGGCGACCAGACGTTCGGCCTCTTCCCGGGCCGAACCCGGATCCGTTGCACCCATGGTCGGCTCCCCTACCCTGCCGCGGGACGCGTCACTGCGCCGCACCGGGTGCTTCTACCCGGCGCTTGAGCTGCTTCAACGCCGCGTCCATGATCATTTTTTCGGCCTTGCGACGGAACATGCCGAGCATCCCGACGGAGAGCTCGACCTCCAGGGTGTAGGTCACCGTCGTGCTGCCGTCCGGGTTGGCCTCCAGGTCGTACGAGCCGCGCTGGAACTTCTGCATCTTCGAGGGCGCCACCAGGTGCCACTCGATCCGGGACAGGTCCTCGGCGTACTCGTAGGCCAGCACGTACTCGTCGGCCAGCACGCCGGCGTCGATGGTGAACCGGACCTGGCTGGCGTAGCCGTCCTCGTACTCCTCGATCACCTCCACCCGCCGCATCGCCTCGGTCCACTCCGGGTAGCTCGGGAAGTCGCAGATGACCGCCGCCACCCGGTCCGGTGACGCGCCGACGACGATCGACTGGGTCGAGGTGTCCGCCATGCAGGGAGGCTACCCGCCGGCGGCGACGCCCACGCCGCGCCGCCCCGGGCACGCCGGGCGGGGCGCTCCCGACGCCACGCGGGGCGCTCCGGCGGCGGCCTGCGGACAGGCTGGGCGACCTGCCTTTTCGTCCCGGCCGCCGGGGCGGGTAGGTTTCGACAGAGCCGACCCGTGGTGGCGGCAGGCCAGGCCAGTGTGAGTACGAGGGAGTGCAGGTGCGCGAGTTCTCCGTCCCACCAATCGTCACCGTCGGCGACGCGGCCAACCTCACCGACCCGGTCTGGGACAACGCCGAGGTCGCTCCGGACGCGGTCCAGTTCGTCCGCCCCGGCGGCGCGGACGGCACCTGGGCCGACGTCACCTGCGGGCAGTTCCGCGACGAGGTCGTGGCGGTGGCCCGGGGCCTGGTCGCCGCCGGCGTGCAGCCCGGCGACCGGGTCGGCCTGATGAGCCGCACCCGCTACGAGTGGACCCTGCTGGACTACGCCATCTGGGCGGCCGGCGCGGTCACCGTGCCGATCTACGAGACCTCCAGCGCCGAGCAGGCCGCCTGGATCCTGTCCGACTCCGGCGCCGTGGCCTGCGTGGTGGAGAGCAACGCGCACGCCACCCTTCTCGCCGGTGTCCGGGACCGGCTGCCCGAGCTGCGCCACGTCTGGCAGATCGACCTCGACGCGGTGGACGAACTCGTCCGCACCGGCGATACGGTCGACCCGGCCGAGATCGACCGTCGGCGGGCCACGGTGCGCGCCGACGACCTCGCCACCATCATCTACACCAGCGGCACCACCGGCCGCCCCAAGGGCTGCGTGCTGACCCACCGCAACATGTACGCCGACATCGCCAACGCGGTGCCGGTGCTGCCCAACCTGTTCGGGCCGGGCGCCTCGACCCTGCTCTTCCTGCCGCTGGCACACGCCTTCGCCCGGCTCATCCAGATCGGCGTGGTGCAGGCGCGGGCCACCATGCGGCACTGCGCGGACACCAGGAACCTGGTCGCCGAGCTGCAGGACTTCCGCCCCACCTTCGTGCTCTCGGTCCCCCGCGTGTTCGAGAAGGTCTACAACGGCGCCAAGCAGAAGGCCGAGGCCGAGGGGAAGGGCAAGATCTTCGCCCGGGCGGAGCAGGTCGCCATCGCGTACAGCGAGGCGCTGGAGACCTCCGGCGGGCCCGGCCTGGCGCTGCGCGCGCAGCACGCGCTCTTCGACAAGCTGGTCTACCGCAAGCTGCGGGCGGCGCTGGGCGGCCGGTGCCGCGACGCCATCTCCGGCGGCGCCCCGCTCGGCGCCCGGCTCGGCCACTTCTTCCGCGGTATCGGCGTGAACGTGTGCGAGGGCTACGGCCTGACGGAGACCTCCCCGGCCGCCGCCGCGAACCTGCCCGACGCGACCCGGATCGGCTCGGTCGGCCGCCCGCTGCCGGGGGTCACCATCCGGATCGACGACGACGGCGAGATCCTGATCGCCGGCGACCTGATCTTCCAGGGTTACTGGCGCAACGAGGCGGCGACCGCCGAGGCGCTCAGCGCGGACGGCTGGTTCCGCACCGGCGACCTGGGCCAGCTCGACAACGACGGCTTCCTGAGCATCACCGGCCGGAAGAAGGAGATCATCGTGACGGCCGGCGGCAAGAACGTCGCCCCGGCGGTGCTGGAGGACCAGGTACGCGCCCACCCGCTGGTCAGCCAGTGCGTGGTGGTCGGCGACCGGGCGCCGTTCATCGCCGCGCTGGTCACCGTCGACGAGGAGGCGCTGCCGCGCTGGCTCGCCTCGGCCGGTCTGCCCGAGGACACCCCCGTCGAGAAGCTGCGCGACCACGAGGGGCTGCGCGCCGAGATCCAGGGTGCGGTCGACACCGCCAACCAGGCGGTCTCCAAGGCCGAGGCGATCAAGGTGTTCCGGATCCTGCCCCGCGACTTCACCGAGGCGACCGGCGAGCTGACCCCCTCCCTGAAGGTCAAGCGGCAGGTCGTGCACAAGTCGTACGCGG
This sequence comes from Micromonospora sp. NPDC049051, assembly GCF_043197575.1. Lineage (NCBI taxonomy): Bacteria > Bacillati > Actinomycetota > Actinomycetes > Micromonosporales > Micromonosporaceae > Micromonospora > Micromonospora sp. NPDC049051. Next base: position 348,036 of record NZ_JBICTL010000005.1, on the reverse strand, counting down.
CAGAGATCGCGGACATCTACCGCGGCTGACTACGATCCGTCACGTGTCCGCCTCGACGCCCCCTCAGCCGCATCCTCTCGCCGCCGCCGCGCGCGTGATCATGCTGGCGCTCGTCGCCGTCCTGACCCTCTTCGCCACGCACGATCCCGGTCAGCTCTGGTGGATCGCGCTGCTGGCGATCGCCGGCCTGCCCGCCCTGCTGGCGCCGGAGCACCGGCTGGTCGGCCCGCTCAGCCGGGTCGCCGAGGTGCTGGTGCTGGGGCTGGCCGCGAGTCAGGTCGCCGCCGTGGCCACCGTCGGCGGGGAGAGCGTCCTCGGGCTGGGCGCCTCGGCGGTGCTGCCCTACCTGGCGGTCCCGGTGACCGTCACCACGCTGCGCCGCCGGTTCCGCGAGTGCGGCGCCCTGCTGCTGGTCGCGGCGGCGACCCTGCTGGTGGCCGGCGCGCTCACCGAGGTCGACGGGGGCCGGCAGCTCGCCCAGGCCGGCTACCTGGTGGTCTGCCTCCAGTGGCTGATCCTCGCCGGGCTCGGCCTCGCCGCCGCCACTGGACTGCACCGGGTGATCCAGGTCCGCAACGAGGGCAAGCCCCAGCCGTACGCCGAGGCGACCCGCCTGCTCACCCAGCTGCGCACCGTGGCCCGCCAGCTGCCCGGGGCCACGCTGGACCCGGGCGGCATCTCCGAGCACCTGCTGGAGGAACTGCGCGCGGTGGCCCGGGCGGACCGGGCGGCCGTGCTGTCGGCCAGCGGCGGCGGCCGGCTGGTGGTGCTCGCCCAGGTGGGCGTGGACCGGGTCGACTGGGAGACGACGCTGGACGCGGACTCGGCCATCGCCGACGCGTGGGCCAGCCAGCAGCCGCACACCGCCGCCCGGTCACAGGCCCGCTCGCACCGCGGGGGCGACGTCTCCGCGCTGATCGTGCCGCTGGTGGCGGGGGTACGCACCGTCGGGCTGGTGGTGCTGGAGGCGGACGCGGCGCAGGCGTACCCGCCGGGCGTGGTGTCCCGGGTGACCGGGCTGACCCGCCCGGCCGCGCTGCGGCTGGAGGCGGCGCTGCTCTTCGACGAGGTCCGTTCGCTGGCCACCAACGAGGAACGGCAGCGGCTGGCCCGGGAGATCCACGACGGGGTGGCGCAGGAACTCGTGATGGTCGGCTACGGCATCGACAACGCCCTGGCGTACGTCGACGAGGACCCGCAGGAGACCGCCGAGGCGCTGCGCACGCTGCGCGGCGAGGTGACCCGGGTGATCACCGAGCTGCGGCTGAGCCTCTTCGAGCTGCGCAGCGAGGTGGACCGGCACGGCGGGCTGGCCGCCGCGATCGCCGAGTACGCCCGCACGGTCGGCGCCTCGGGCGGGCTGCGGGTGCACCTTTCCCTGGACGAGTCCACCGCCCGGCTGCCCGCCGCCACCGAGGCCGAGTTGCTGCGCATCGCCCAGGAGGCGGTCACCAACGCGCGCAAGCACGCGGGCGCGTCGAATCTCTGGGTCACCTGTGAGGTCGACCCGCCGTACGCGCAAATTGAAGTGTCGGATGACGGTCAGGGAATCGCTGACCAGCGCTCCGACGGGCACTACGGTCTTGCGATCATGGCCGAGAGGGCGGAACGTATCCGAGGCCGGTTGGAGATCAGGCCGCGGCAACCGAGCGGCACGACCGTTGCGGTGGTGCTCGGCTCGTCGCCCCGGCGCGATAACGTGCGCGGTAGCGCAGCCGTTGCAGAAGGGGAGTAACCCGAGGATGACCACAAGTCCGACACCGGCCACCCGTACCAAGGTCCTCCTTGTCGACGATCACGACTTGATCCGCAAGGGCCTGCGGCACGCGTTCGAGCGCGACCGGCAGTTCGAGGTCGTCGGAGAGGCCGCCACGGCCGCGGAGGGGGTACGCCAGGCCGGTGCGCTGCAGCCGGACGTGGTGATCATGGACCTGCGGCTGCCCGACGGCAGCGGCCTGGAGGCCACCCGGGCGCTGCGCAAGTCCAGCGCCTCGATGGGCATCGTCGTGCTCACCATGTACGCCGGCGACGACCAGCTCTTCGGTGCCCTCGAGGCCGGGGCCAGCGCCTTCGTGCCGAAGACCGCGCCGGCCGACGAGGTCGTCGCCGCCGCCCGGCACGCCGCCTCCTCCCCCAGCGCCTTCACGGCGGCCGACCTGGCCGAGGCGATGAAGCGCCGGCTGGCCCCGTCCGGGCCGCAGCTCTCCCCCCGCGAGGGCCAGGTGCTGCGGCTGCTCGCCGACGGGATGAGCGTGGCGGGCATCGCCAAGCAGCTCTTCGTCAGCGAGTCCACCGCCAAGACCCACATCTCGAAGCTCTACGAGAAGCTGGGGGCGGCCAACCGGGCTCAGGCGCTGATGACCGCGCTGCGGCTGGGCCTGCTCGAGGCTCCGGACGCGCCGAAGTTCTGACCCGCTCCCGCCGGGAGCCCGACGTACCACCGACGGGTCCGCGACCGCCGACAGGCGGCGCGGACCTGTCGTCGTCGCGGCGAATGACGGCGGCGAAGGGTTCGCGGCCGCCGCTCGACGGCGGCGAAGGGTTCGCAGCCCGCTATGGCCTCCCCGGCGGCCAGCCGGCAGAATACCGGCGCGGGCAACGGTGTTCCGCGCACCGAAAGAGGGGTGGACGCATGCAGCGGCCGGACTGGGCACCCGACGAGATCGACATCGAGCGCCCCAGCGTGGCCCGCATGTACGACTACTACCTCGGCGGCTCGCACAACTTCGCGGTCGACCGGGCGGCGGCCCAGGCGATGGTGGCGGCGGTGCCGGAGGCCCCGTTGATGGCGCAGGCGAACCGGGCCTTCCTCCGCCGCGCGGTGCAGTTCCTCCTCGACTCCGGTGTCCGGCAGTTCCTGGACGTCGGGTCGGGCATCCCGACCGTCGGCAACGTGCACGAGATCGCCCAGCGCGACGCCCCCGACGCCCGGGTGGTCTACGTCGACGTGGACCCAGTCGCGGTGGCCCACAGCCGGGAGATCCTGGAGGGCAACGACCGCGCCGTGGTGGTGCAGGAGGACCTGCGCCACCCCGAGCGGATCATCAGCCACCCGGACGTCCGCCGGCTGCTCGACTTCGACCAGCCGATCGCCGTGATGATCGTGGCGGTGCTGCACTTCGTGCCGGACGACGACCGGCCGGCCGAGCTGCTGCGGACGCTGCGCGAGGCCCTGGCGCCGGGCAGCTACCTGGTGCTCTCGCAGGCCACCGGCGACGGCCGTGGCGACGACGAGCGGGCCGACGCCGAGCGGGTCTACCGGCGGACCGACAACCCGCTGTGGATCCGCAGCCGCGGCGAGCTGACCGCCCTCTTCGACGGCTTCGAGCTGGTCGATCCCGGCGTGGTCTGGGTGCCGCAGTGGCGCCCGGAGTCCCCCGACAGCGCCGAGGACGCCGAGCGGGCGGCCTTCATCGGCGGCGTCGGGCGGCTCGGTGGGTGAGCCGCCCGGGGTGGCCACGGCCGCCCCGACGGGCACCACCCTCGGGCACCCGTCCTGCCCGGGCACCTTCGCCCGGGCGTGGGCCAAGGCCGTCTCCGGCACCAGTTACCTGCCGATGCCCCAGGCCGACCTCGAGGCGCTGCTGCAACGCCTCACCGAGCAGCTCGCGACGGCCCTGCTGGCCGAGCCGATCGACCTGCGGGTGGGGCACCGGGTGGGCACGGAGCTGGTGGCCGCCCACATCGCCTCGGCCGAGGCGCTCGGTCGGACGGTCGAGGTGATCCAGCTCCGGCTGGCCCGCGACCTCGGGCTGGTCGAGGAGGAGGTCGAGGACCGGCTGGCCCGACTGCTGGCCGCCGTGACCACCGGGTACGCGCGCGCGTTGCGGGACCGGACGCTGGACGAGCAGGAGACGATCCGCCGGGCCGCGATGACCGCGCGGGCGGAGGCGGAACGGGCGCTGCGCAGCAGCGAGGCGCGCTTCCGCCACCAGGCCACCCACGATCCGCTGACCGACCTGCCCAACCGCACGCTGTTGACGGAGCGCCTGCGCGCGGCCATCGACTCGCCCGCCCGCGACGGGGGACGCCTCGGCGTCTGCTTCCTCGACCTCGACCGCTTCAAGGTGGTCAACGACTCGCACGGGCACCAGGTCGGCGACGGGCTGCTGGTGGCCATGGCGCAGCGCCTCCGTCGGGCCCTCGACGGGCACCTGGTCGCCCGGCTCGGCGGCGACGAGTTCGTCGTCCTGGTCGAGGGCACCACCGGCACCGGAGACGCGGTCGCCGTGGCCGAGGCCGCCCTCGACGCGGTACGCGAGCCGGTGCTGGTGGACGGACACGAGCTGTGCGTCTCGGCGAGCATCGGCATCGTCGAACGGGAGGTCGCCGGTGCCTCCCCCGGTGACCTGATGCGGGCGGCCGACAGCACGCTGCACTGGGCGAAGGCCGCCGGTGGCGCGCGCTGGGTGCTCTACGACGTCGACCGGGACCGCCAGAACCTGGCCCGGTACGCGCTCTCCGCGGCCATCCCGGCGGCGCTGGAGCGGGGCGAGTTCTACCTCGACTTCCAGCCGCTGACCTCGCTGCGCGACGGCCGGCTGCTGGGCATGGAGGCCCTGGTGCGCTGGCGGCACCCCGAGCTGGGCGTCCTGCGCCCCGACAGCTTCATCGGGCTGGCCGAGGAGACCGGGCTGATCGTCCCGCTCGGCGGGTGGGTGCTGGCCGAGGCGTGCCGGCAGGCCGAGGGCTGGGCCACCGGTGACGGGCCGGCCCCGTTCGTCAGCGTCAACCTGGCCGTACGGCAGGTGCGCCGCGCCGGTCTCGTCCAGGAGGTGTGCGCGCTGCTGCGCCAGACCGGGCTGTCGCCCGAGCGGCTCCAGCTGGAGATCACCGAGAGCACCATGATGAGCACCGCCGAGGAGCCCGTCCGGGCGCTGCGGATGCTCGCCGACCTCGGCGTGCGGATCGCCATCGACGACTTCGGCACCGGCTACTGCAACCTGGCGTACCTGCGGGACCTTCCGGTAACCGAGCTGAAGGTGGCCGGTGAGTTCGTCGCCGGGCTGCGGGCGCCGGAGGCCCACGCCGACGAGCGGATCCTCGCCTCGCTCGTCTCCCTGGCGCACGCCCTGGACCTGACCGTCACCGCCGAGGGCGTGGAGACCGCCGGGCAGGCGGAGCGGCTACGGGCGATCGACTGCGACGCCGGCCAGGGGTGGCACTTCGGCCGCCCGGACTCCGCCGAGCGCGTCCTGGCCCGCCTGCGCTGACCGGGCGCAGCCACGCCCGGGCGCACCCCGAGCGCGCCGCCCCTACTACCTCCGCCGTGCGCGCAGGATGGCCGCGCGGGTTCGAGGGCGACGCGCCCGCGGCCCGGCGCCGTCAGCCGGCGAGCAGGGCGGCCATCCGCTGCGCCTGCGCCTCCCAGCGCCACTCCCGCTCCACCCAGGCACGGCCGGCCGCGCCGAACTGACGGGCCAGGTCCCGGTCGGCGAGCAGCGTGGCCACCCGGTCGGCGAGCTGGGCGACGTCGCGGCCACGGACCACGAAGCCCGTCTCGCCCTCCCGGACGGCGTCCGGGGCGCCCCCGGAGTCGCCGGCGACCACCGGCAGGCCGGTCGCGGAGGCCTCCAGGTAGACGATCCCGAGCCCTTCGACGTCCAGGCCACGGTTGCGGGTGCGGCAGGGCATGGCGTAGACGTCACCGGCGGCGTAGTGGGCGGGCAGCTCCGCCGACGGCACCGAGCCGGTGAAGACCACGTCCCGCTCGACGCCCGCCTGGCGGGCCAGCTTCTCCAACGTCGCCCGGTAGGGTCCGCCGCCGACCACCAGGAGCGCGGCGTCGGGCACCCGGCGACGGATCTCGGGCATCGCCCTTATCAGCATGTCCTGCCCCTTGCGCGGCACCAGCCGGGACACGCAGACCACCACCGGGCGGTCCGCCAGCCCCAGCCGGCGCCGGACCGGCTCGCCGTCGACCGACGGGTGGTAGGCGTCCACGTCCACCCCGGGGGCGAGCCGGTGCAGCTCGGTCACCCCGTGCAGCGCCCGTTCCAGCCGCACCCGGGTGTACTCCCCCAGGTAGGTCGTCACGTCGACGCCGCGCCCGATGCGCCGCAGCGCGGCCCGGGCGGCCGGCAGCGCGGCCCAGCCGACCTCGTGCCCGTGGGTCTGCGCCACCGCCCGGCGGATGCCCGTGCGGCGGCGCAGGCCCGCGGCGAGCAGCCCGAGAGGGGCCGCCGCGCCGAACCACACCGTGTCGCAGTCGTACGCGCGCGCCAGCCGGGCGGCCCGGCGGGCGACCCGTGGGGTGGGCAGCAGCACCCGGGTACGGTCGCGGACCACCTCGAACGGCTGGTCGGCGTCGAACTTCTCCGCGTCCCGCCACGTCGAGGCGTAGACGACCACCGACCCGGCGGGCTGGCGCACCGCGAGGTTGTGCACGAAGGACTGGATCCCGCCGGGGCGGGGCGGGAAGTCGTTGGTGATCAGCAGCGTACGGCTCATCGGCCGGTCTCCCTGGCATGGGCGCGGGCGGCGGCCATCCGCTCGACCGTGGACGGGTGGGTGGCGGAGTAGAGGTACTCCCAGCGGGGCGGATCAGGGTCGGCGAGGTTGATGCCGGCGAGCCGCCGCTGCATCGCCTCGAAGGCGGCCGGGTCGCCGGTCAACGCGAGCGCGTGCGCGTCGGCGCGCGCCTCCACCCGCCGCGACATGAGCGCCTGCGCCGGCGCGGAGACCAGCCCCGCCACCGTCACGAGCGCGAGCAGCAGGGGGAACGCGCGCGGCTGGGCGACCGAGTCGACGCCGGCCAGCCGCAGCAGCGGGCCGGCGGAGCCGAGCAGGTAGAGCGCGACCACCGCGGCGGCGGCGCCCAGCGCCCCGGTCAGCGTGCCGACCGCGACGTCCCGGTCCTTGGCGTGCCCCAGCTCGTGCGCCACCACGGCGGTCACCTCGGCCGGCGTCGCCTCGCGCAGCAGCGTGTCGTAGACCACCACCCGCCGCGTCGGCCCGAGCCCCGAGACGTACGCGTTGACCGCCCGGGTGCGCCGCGACGCGTCGGCGACCAGCACGTCGCGTACGGGGACGCCGTCGCGGGCCGCCATCTCCACGAGCTGGGTGCGCAGCGGGCCCTGCTCCATCGGGGTGAACCTGTTGAACACCGGCTCCACGAGCACCGGCAGCACGAAGGAGAGCAGCACCACCAGGGTCGCCGCGCCGGCCGCGCCGAACGCCCACCACCAGCGCGGCGCGAGCCGGATGACGGTGTAGAAGCCGAGCAGCGCCACCGCGCCGATGACCGCGCTGACCGCGTACGACTTGAGCAGGTCGGCCGTCCAGCCGCCCCAGCCGTTGGTGCTCAGCCCGTAGCGGGTGAGTACGGCCTGCCGCCAGGCGGCGAACGGGAGGGTAACCAGGTCGGCGACGAGCACCACGGCGAGCCCGCCGAGGACCGCCTGGGCGACCCAGTGGCCGCCGAACGGGCGACCGGCCAGCTCGACGAGCCGGCTGCCCAGCGGGGTCAGGCCGAGCAGCAGGGCCACCAGCAGGCCGATCGCGATCGCGGCCCAGCCGGCGGGGCGCAACGCGGAACGGAACTCCCGGCCGCGGGCCACCTGCTCGGCGGGGAGGTCGCCCAGCGCGGCGAGCTGGTCGGCCCGGGGCGCCGGCGGCCGGTGCCACGGGATCAGCACCGCGGCGGCCACCACCAGGGCCGCGGTCAGGCCGAGCAGGGTCAGCACCGCCCAGCCGCGCGGACTCACCGGGGCCCTCCCGGCACCGCGGCGCGGCTCGCGCCGTCGCGTCGTACCCGCGTCATGCCGCTCCCTCCGCCGTGACCGCCCATCCTATTGCCCGCCGCGCACCGGCCCGCCCAGGCCGGCACACGCCATCCCGACGCCACCTGTCGCCAGGATGGCGTCACGACGAAGCCGAATGCAGTTGTGATGGCGTCATGATGGTGCCATAGTGGCGTCATGGACCTGACGTCGTATGTCGAGAACCTCCGGCAGGAGTTGGCCGGCGTCGCCGAACTCGGCGGCGAGGAGTCCCGGGCGCTGGCCGAGCGGCTGGCCGGGCCGCTCGAGTCGGCGCTCCGGCTGGCGCTGCTGGACGCGCTGGCCACGGCGGCGGCGGAGATCACCCGCGAGCTGGCACCCGGCTCGGTCGAGCTGCGCCTGCGCGGACGCGAGCCGAGCTTCGTCGTGACGCCACCGCCGGCCGGCCCCGGCTTCCCGGGCGAGCCGGACGGCACCGCGCCGGCCGTCCCGCCCCCGGCCGACGCCGAGGAGGGCGCCACCTCCCGGATCAGTTTCCGCCTCTCCGAGCACCTCAAGGGCCGCATCGAGGACGCCGCCGCCCGCGACGGCCTCTCGGTCAACGCCTGGCTGGTCCGGGCGGCCAGCGCCGCCGTCGCGACCACCGGCACGGCCAACCAACCGCAGCGGCGCGCCCCCCGGGGCGGGGAGCGCTACACCGGCTGGGCCCGCTGACCGGCCCCCGCCGCACCGCCGCCGACCCGTTCCCGCCCGGGGACGCCCACTCGTCAGAAAGGACCACGTCGTGCCCACCTTCGACACCCCCGCCGCGATCTCGGCCACCGTCGACCTGGTCGTCGGTGACGTCCGCGTCACCGCGACCGACCGCACCGACACCGTCGTCGAGATCCGCCCCAGCAACGCCGCCAGCGAAGCCGACGTACGCGCCGCGGAGCAGACCCGCGTCGAGTACGCCGACGGCCGGCTGACGGTCAGAGCACCGCGCCAGCGCGGCTTCGGCCTGTTCGGCAAGCCCGGCTCGGTCGACGTGACGGTCGACCTGCCGACGGGCTCGCACCTGCACGGCGACGCCTCCGTGGCGACGTTCCACAGCGACGGCCGCCTCGGCAGCTGCCGCCTGCGGACCGCCGCCGGCGACATCGAGCTGGACGGTGCCGCCGACGTCGACCTCGACACCTCCGCCGGCGCCGTCCGGGTGGAGCACGTCGCCGGCAAGGCCCGGATCAGCACCGGCACCGGCCGGATCCAGGTGCAGGAGGTCCAGGGCGACGCGGTGGTCAAGAACAGCAACGGCGACAGCTGGTTGGGCACCGTCACCGGCGAGGCCCGCGTGAAGGCGGCCAACGGCGACATCGCCGTCGACCACGCGCACGCCTCCGTCACCGCCACCACCGCCAACGGCGACGTCCGCATCGGCGAGGTCTCGGCGGGCACGGTGACGGTCCAGACCCAGAGCGGGCGGCTCGAGGTCGGTGTGCGCTCCGGCACCGCCGCCCTGCTCGACCTGCACACCCAGTTCGGCCGGGTGGAGAACCACCTCGAGGCGTACGACCCGCCCGGCGAGCCCGAGGGCGCCGTGCGCGTGAGCGCCCGCACCTCCTTCGGCGACATCGTCATCCGCCGCGGCTGACCCGACGCCACCGCGCCCCGCACCGACAGCGACGCCGGCGGGGGTCGACCTCACGGCACACAAGGAGTAGGCATGCCACCCACCGAGGCCCCACCGGCCATCACGACCACCGCCCTGCGCAAGTCCTTCGGCAACCACGTCGTACTCGACGGGATCGACCTCACCGTGGCCGAGGGCACCGTCTTCGCGCTGCTCGGCCCGAACGGCGCCGGCAAGACCACCACGGTGCGGATCCTGTCCACGCTGATCGGCGCCGACTCCGGCGAGGTGCGGGTCGCCGGGCACGATCCCGCCAGGGAGCCCGACGCCGTACGCGCCGCGATCGGCGTGACCGGCCAGTTCTCCGCTGTCGACGGCCTGCTCACCGGCGAGGAGAACATGCTCCTCATGGCCGACCTGCACCACCTGCCCAGGCGGGAGGGGCGCGACCGGGCGCGACAGCTGCTCGGCACGTTCGACCTGCTGGACGCCGCCGGCAAGCCGGCCGCCAGCTACTCCGGCGGCATGCGTCGGCGGCTGGACCTGGCGATGTGCCTCGTCGGGCGGCCCCGCGTGGTGTTCCTCGACGAGCCCACCACCGGGCTGGACCCGCGCAGCCGGCACGCCATGTGGCAGATCGTGCGGGACCTGGTGGCGGACGGCGTGACCATCTTCCTGACCACCCAGTACCTCGAGGAGGCGGACCAGCTCGCCGACCGGATCGCCGTCCTCGACCACGGCCGGCTGGTCGCGCACGGCACCGCGGCCCAACTCAAGCGACTCGTTCCCGGCGGCCACGTCAGCCTGCACTTCGCCGACTCCGCCGCCTACGACCTGGCGCTGCGCACCCTGGCCGGGTCCACCCGCGAGCCCGACGAATTCACCCTGCACGTGCCGAGCGACGGCAGCGTCGCCTCGCTACGCGCCCTGCTCGACCAGCTCGACCAGCAGTCGATCACCGTCGAGTCGCTGTCGGTGCACTCCCCCGACCTCGACGACGTCTTCCTGGCCCTCACCGGTCAGCCCAAGGAAGCGAGGACCTTCCCGCGATGAGCACGCTCTCCTATGCCGTACGCGACTCGAGCACCATGCTGCGGCGCATGGTGCGCTACCCGTCCCTGACGGTGCTGCTCGCCGGCATGCCCGCGCTGTTCCTGCTGCTGTTCGTCTACGTCTTCGGCGGCACGCTCGGCGCCGGCCTCAACGGCGGCACCGGGGGTCGCGGCGAGTACCTCGACTACGTCACCCCGGGGATCCTGCTGATGGCCGCCGGTCTGGCCGCCACCGGCACGGCGGTGTCGGTGACCATGGACATGACCGAGGGCGTGATCGACCGGTTCCGCACCATGGCGATCGCCCGGGTGTCCGTGCTCACCGGCCACGTGCTCGGAAGCATGATCCAGACCATGCTCAGCCTCGCGGTGGTCATGGGGATCGCGCTGCTCATCGGTTTCCGGCCCACGGCGGACCTGACGGGCTGGCTCGGGGCGGTGGGCGTGCTGGCGATGACCGCCTTCGCTCTCACCTGGCTCTCGGTCGCGCTGGGGCTGGTCACCCGGAGCGTGGAGACGGCGAGCAACCTGCCCACGCCGCTGACCTTCCTGCCCTTCGTCGGCAGCGGTTTCGTGCCGACGGACTCGATGCCGGCCGGGCTGCGGCAGTTCGCCGAGCACCAGCCCTTCACCCCGATCATCGAGACCCTGCGCGCCCTGCTCACCGGAGGCCCGGTCGGCACCAACGCGGCGGTCGCGACAGCCTGGTGCGCGGGTGTCGCGCTGGTCGGCTACCTGTGGGCGAAGAGGCTCTACAACCGCGACAGGTCCCGCTGACCCCGTCGTCGGACGGCCCCGGTGACGCCGCGCGGTCGTCAGGCGGCCCGGTGACGCCGCGCGGGGCGCCGGGCCCGCCCGGGCTCGGGCAGCACCTCCACCTCGAAGCCCGCCCGGGCGAACACCTCGATCGCCCGGACCTCGGCGCCGTCGAGCCCGGCCGCCGGCGACCCCGTGTCGAACAGGGCCGTCACCAGGCAGTCGGCACAGCCGTCGCCCCGGAAACCGCACCCGTCGCAGTCGATCAGCATTTCGCCTCCTGATGGGCTGCGGCAGCGGGCGGGACACCTGCGTCGCCGCCCGACCACCGTCGGTCACCACGACGCTAGGCGCGGGGTACGACAAAAAAGGACAACGGGCAGCGGACGGCTCGAAAGCGATCAAGCGCCCCGATCAGGACCGGGCGAGCCGGCGCAGCAGCGAGTCGGCGCCGAGCGGGTACGCGCCGTGCCGGCGTACGCCGTCGGCGACCTCCCGGTCGGAGGAGACCACCACCACCGGGCGGCCCGACGGCTCGGCGCGGACCAGGCGGCGGATCAGCTCGTCGGCGGTCTCGCCCTTGCGGGAGAAGAGCACCCGCACCCCGCGCGGCGTGGGCGGCAGGCCGTGCATCCGTTCCGCGCCGTCGAAGACCACCGTGACCTCGTCGCCGGTCTGCGCGGCGATCCCGCCCAGGCCGGTGATGAGCCGCTTGCGCTGCTGTTCCAGGGACATCTCCCCGAAGCCGCGCTTGGTCACGTTGTAGCCGTCGACGACCAGGTGCGCCCGGGGCAGGGCGAGCAGTTGGTCGAGGCGGGCCGGGTCGTCGGTGTCCCGGGCCCGGGCGGCGGTGCCGGCCGCGGTGGTGCCGGACTGGTCGGCGAAGGCGTCGGCGACGAAGTCGGCGGGCAGCCTGTCGACCGGGTCGAGCGCCAGCTCGCGGCGCAGCCCCACGGCGGCCTGCCCGATGGTCTCCAGCAGCAGCCAGAGCCGGGCGTCGTCGACCGAGCGGGCCTCCTTGGCGCTGGCCCGCGCGACCCCCGCCGCCGCCTCCGCCTCGGCCAGCCGGGCCCGTACGCGGCGCAGCTCGGCGTCGGCGTCCGCCGCCGCCCGGGACGCCCGGCCCCGCTCGGTGGCGAGCAGCTCGGTGGCCTTGCGCTCGCGGGCCTGGGTCTCGCGCAGCGACCGGTTCAACTGCCGGCTCTCCTCGCGCAACTGGCCGAGCTCCTCGCGGACCCGGGCCAGCTCGTCGCGGAGCTTGTCCGCCTCGACCCGGGCCACCGCCCGGTCGTGCTCGGCGCGGGTGGCGCGCTGCTCGGCCTCCCGGACCAGTTCGGCGACGACCGCGCTGTCGGCCTCGGCGCGGACCGCCGCGCCGCTGGCCTCGATCAGCTCCCGCCAACCCCGGGGCCGGGCCAGATAGGCCAGCGCGGCCACCTCGACCGGGTCGGCGGCGGCCGGCGCGGTGCCCTCCAGCACCGCGGCGCCGAGGTCGCCGGTGTCGGCGAGGACCCGGGCGGTGACCCGCTGCCGGAACAACGGATCCGCCGTGAGCTGGGCGGCGATCGCCGGAGCGCCGAGCCGGGCCCGGCGGTTGGGGGCGAACTTGGCGACCCGGCGCAGCGCCACCGGCACCTCGTCGGCGGGCAGCCCGGGCAGCACCGCCGCGGTGAGCGCCACGATGCGCTGCCGGACCGGCTCGGGCAGGACGGGCTCCGGCTCGGGCGGGACAGTCTCGTCGGGGGCGCCCGCACCGGGGTCACGCACAGCGTCGACCGGATCCTCCTGCCGGAGGTGGTCGTCGTGCGGCTCGGTGAGGGGCATGTGGCAAGTCTCCCACCGCGACCGGGCCCACCGCCCGGTGAGTGAGCCGATCTCTCATCCTAGACCGGTGGTGACGCCTGATGCGGATGGGACGCGAGTGTCGGACCGGACCGCTACGGTGCCGCCGATGGCACAGACCGAGTACGTCCAGGAGCCGCTGGCCGGTTTCGACCCGGGCGCGGGCGGGATCGACCCGGCGTTGCCGCTGTACGCGACGACGTTCGTGGTGGTCGACCTGGAGACCACCGGCGGCGCGCCGGACGGCGGCGGGATCACCGAGATCGGCGCCGTCAAGGTGCGCGGCGGCGAGGAGCTGGGCGTGCTGGCCACCCTGGTCAACCCCGGCGTGCCCATCCCGCCGTTCATCACGGTGCTCACCGGCATCACCCAGGCCATGCTGCTGCCGGCCCCACCGATCGAGCAGGTGCTGCCGAGCTTCCTGGAGTTCGTCGCCGACGCCGTGCTGGTCGCCCACAACGCCCCCTACGACGTGGGCTTCCTCAAGGCCGCCTGCGCGAAGCACGGCTACCGCTGGCCCAACCCGCGGGTGCTCGACACCGCCGCGCTGGCCCGCCGGGTGCTCACCCGCGACGAGGTGCCCAACCGCAAGCTGGGCACCCTCGCGGCCTACTTCCGCACCGCCACCCGGCCGACCCACCGGGCGCTCGACGACGCCAAGGCCACCGTCGACGTGCTGCACGGGCTGATCGCCCGCCTGGCCGGGCACCGGGTCGACACCGTCGGCGACGCCATCGAGTTCGCCCGGGCGGTCACCCCGACCCAGCGCCGCAAGCGGCACCTGGCCGAGGGGCTGCCCAAGGCGCCGGGGGTCTACATCTTCCGGGCCGCCGACGACCGACCGCTCTACGTCGGCACCTCCGGCGACATCGCCACCCGGGTGCGCAGCTACTTCACGGCGGCGGAGAAGCGGGCCCGGATCTCCGAGATGCTCGCCGCGGCGGAGCGGGTGGAGGCGGTCCAGTGCGCCCACTCGCTGGAGGCGGAGGTGCGCGAGCTGCGGCTGATCGCGGCGCACGCCCCGCCGTACAACCGGCGCTCGAAGTTTCCGGAGCGGATGCTCTGGCTGAAGCTGACCGACGGGCCGTACCCGCGGCTGTCGGTGGTGCGGGGCATCTCCCCCGGCGACGCCGCCTACCTCGGGCCGTTCAGCTCCCGCCGGGCGGCGGAGCTGGCCGCCGCCGGCTTCCACGACGCCGTGCCGCTGCGCCAGTGCACCCACCGGCTCTCGCTGCGCACGGTCACGCCGGCCTGCGCGCTGGCCGAGCTGGGTCGCTGCCCGGCGCCCTGCGAGCACCGGATCTCCCCCGAGGAGTACGACGCCCGCGCGGTCGCGCCGTTCCGTACCGCCACCGCCAGCGACCCCCGAGTGGTGGTCGACGCCCTGCTCGCCCGAATCGACGCGCTCTCGAAGGCCCAGCGCTACGAGGAGGCGGCGGTGGCCCGGTCCCGGCTGGCGGCGGTGCTGCGGGCGACCGTACGGATGCAGCGGCTGACGGCGCTGACCGGCATCGCCGAGCTGGCGGCGGCCCGCCCGGCGGCCCGCGGCGGCTGGGAGCTGGCGCTCGTGCGGCACGGCCGGCTGGCCGGGGCCGGTGTCTCGCCCCCCGGTGTCCACCCCCGACCGACGATCGCCGCGATCCGGGCGACCGCCGAGACCGTCCTACCCGGTCACGGCCCGGTCCCGCGCGCCTCCGCCGAGGAGACCGAACGCATCCTGTCCTGGTTGGAACGTCCGGAGACCCGGTTGGTGGAGATGTCCTCCGGCTGGGCGTCCCCGGTTGCCGGCGCGGCCCGCTTCCGTGACCTGCTGGCCAAGGCCGAGAACGCCGCTTCCCACCAAAGCTCGACCGAACGCCCATGACCAAGTGACCGATCGGACTACCTCGACTCCCTTAGTCTGTTAGAGAAGTGCAGTCCTGCCCGTTTCGTGGGCCTGCTCCCCGCTTGCCGGGTGTCGGCGGCGTGGGGCCGGGGTGAGGAGGTGTCCCACGTGGACGTCGACGCCGGACGCGGCGCCGCCCTGGGGGGCGCCCTCCCGACCCAACCGGGCGAGCTGCCGCTGGCCCGCCGGCTGCGCTCGCTGCTGAGCTGGCCCACCGCCGACACCGATCCGGTCGGGCAGCTCGTCCGGACCCACCGGACGATCCACCCCGGCACCGAGCCCTCCGTGCTGCGCCGGGCCTACACCATCGCGGAGAACATGCACCGCGGGCAGTTCCGCAAGAGCGGCGAGCCCTACATCACCCATCCGCTGGCGGTGGCCCAGATCTGCGCCGAGATCGGCATGGACGCCACCACCCTGGTCGCCGCGCTGCTGCACGACACCGTGGAGGACACCCGCTACACCCTCCAGGCGCTCGCCGAGGACTTCGGGCGGGAGGTGGCGCACCTGGTCGACGGGGTGACCAAGTTCGACAAGGCGTTCTACGGCAAGGCCGCCGAGGCCGAGACGATCCGCAAGATGATCATCGCGGCCGGCAAGGACGTCCGGGTCCTGATCATCAAGTTGGCCGACCGGCTGCACAACATGCGTACCCTGGGCGTCCGGTCCGCCGCGTCGCGGGAGCGGATCGCCCGCAAGACGCAGGAGGTCCTGGTCCCGCTCTGCGACCGGCTCGGCATCCAGATGCTCAAGCGCGAGCTCGACGACGTGGTGCTGCTGCACCTGGAGCCCGACGAGCACGCCCGGATCGCCCGGCACGTGCACGACCGGCCGGGCTGGGACGCGTACCTCGACGAGGTGGTCACCCGGGCCAGGTCGGCCCTGCGCCGCAGCCGGGTCGACGCGGTGGTGACCCCCCGCTCCCGGCACCTCTACTCGATCTGGAAGGACACGGTGGCCGGTGGCCACAGCGTCCCCTTCGACCTGCCCCGCATCGCGATCGTGGTGGACGGCCCGCCCACCGACTGCTACGCGGCGCTCGGCGCGATCCACGGCACGTGGCGGCCGGTCCCCGGCCGGTTCAAGGACTTCATCGCCTCCCCCAAGAACAACCTCTACCGCTCGCTGCACACCAGCGTCTGCGGGCCCAAGGACCGCACCGTGGAGGTGCTGATCCGCACCGAGGAGATGCACCGCTCGGCGGAGTACGGCGTCGCCGCCGACTTCCGCTTCCCGCGTTCCGGCGCCGGCACGGCAGCGGCCCGCGCCGAGCAGCTCGACTGGCTGCGCCGGGTGCTCGACTGGGAGCAGGAGACGGCCGATCCGGCCCAGTTCCTCGAATCGCTGCGGTGCGACCTCGCCGAGGCGCAGATCCAGGTCTTCGCCGACGGGCGGCAGGTCGTGCTGCCCGCCGGGGCGACCCCGGTCGACCTCGCGTACGAACTGGGCACCGAGCGGGGCGACCACTGTCTCGCGGTGCGGATCAACGGCCGGCTGGCCCCGCTCTCCTCCGAACTGGACGAGGGCGACGTGGTGGAGATCTTCACCGAGACCGACGCGGCGAACGGCTTCGACGCCGCCGTCGCCCCGCGCGGCCCCCGGCGGGAGTGGCTCGGCTTCGTCAAGTCACCGCAGGCGCAGATGCAGATCAGCCGGTGGTTCGCCGACCACACCGAGCCCGGCATCTCCATCACCGACAAGGTCCGGCTCGGCCGCGCCACCATCGGGCTGGCCCTGCGCAAGCACAACCGGGGCCTCGCCAGCGACCTGCCGCTGCTGCGGCTGTCGGAGGAGTTGGGCTATCCCGACCTGGAGACCCTGCTGGTCGCGGTGTTCGACCGGGTGATCGAACCGGACGCCGTCGTACGCCAGCTCATCGACCTGGTGGACCACCGGCAGTGACGGCTACGGCCCAGGTGCTCCGAACGTTCCTCGCGGCCACTAGCCTGGACGGATGATCTCCCGCTCCCGCGCCACCGGTCGGGCCGTCGCCTACCAGGTCTTCTACCGGCTGCCGTTGCCGGTACGCCGCCGCCTGGTCCGGCTGGCCGTGCCGAAGTACATCGTCGGCGCGGTCACCCTCGTCCGGGACAGCGAGGCCGAGGGGGCGGGTCGGCTGCTGCTGCTGCGCCAGCCACCCGGCAGGGGCTGGGGGCTGCCCGCCGGCCTGTTGCAGAAGGGCGAGGCACCGGTGGTGGGCGCCGCCCGCGAGCTGTACGAGGAGTCGGGCGTCCGGCTCTCGCCCCGGCAGCTGAGCCCCGCCGTGCCGAACGCCGTGGTGCACGCCAAGGGCTGGGTCGACGTCGTGTTCACCGCCGAGGTGCCGGCGTCGAGCACCGAGCTGAAGGTCGACGGCGCGGAGGTCTTCGAGGCCGCCTGGCACCCGCTGGACGACCTGCCCAAGCTGACCTGGCCGACGGCCCGGCTGCTCGCCTACTACGACATCGGGCCGTTGGCCGGGCAGTTCCCGCCACCGGTGCCCGACACGAAGCCGTGACCGCCGGCCCGGCCGATCGGGACCTGCCCGTCGCGGCCCGGGCGGTCTGCGCGGTCGTGCTCGCCGCCGGGGAGGGCACCCGGCTGCGGCCGTTGACCGAGCGGCTGCCCAAGGCGCTCTGCCCGGTGGGCAACGCGCCGCTGCTCGACCGGGCGCTCGACCGGCTGGCCGGGCTCGGCCTGGTCGGGCCCGCCCGGGTCGCCGTCAACGCCTGCTACCTCGGCCAGCAGGTCGTCGACCACGTCGGGGGCCGCGGCCACCTCTCCGTGGAGCCGGGCGACCCTCTCGGCACCGCGGGCGGGGTGGCGAACCTACGGGAGTGGATCGCCGGGCGCGGGGTGCTGGTCGGCAACGCCGACGCCTACCTCGCCGACCCGGCGCGCCCCCCGGGCCCCGACATCGCCGCGCTGCTGGACGGCTGGGACGGCGACTCCGTACGCCTGCTCGGCCAGCCCGCCGCCGACCCGACGGCGCCGGGCACCTTCGACGGGCACGTGTTCACCGGTTTCTCCCTGCTGCCGTGGCGGCTGGTGCGGGAGTTGCCGGTCGAGTTCGGCGACCTCGTCCGGGCCGTCTGGCGGCCGGCGGAGGCAGCCGGCGCGCTGACCGTCGTGCCGTACGCCGGCACCTTCCTCGACACCGGCACCCCGGCCGACTACCTGGCGGCCAACCTGCACGCGGCCGGCGGTGGCAACCTGGTGGACCCGACGGCCACGGTGACGGGCCGCTGCCGCTCGGCGGTGATCGGCGCGGGCGCGGTCGTCCACGGCGACGTGGAGCGCGTGGTCGTCTGGCCCGGTGCCACCGTGGGCCCCGGCGAGCGCCTGCGCGACGCGGTCCGCGCCGGTACCGACCTCACCGTCCCCGGCACACCGCCGTCCCGGCGGCGGGGGAACATCTAGCATGGGCGACGACGCCGACGAACGGAGAAGTGCCCCGTGATCACCGCGATCGTGCTGATCGACTGCGCCACCGACTCGATCCCCGAGGTGGCCGAGAACCTGGCCAACCTGCCCGGCGTCAGCGAGGTCTACTCGGTGGCGGGCCACGTCGACCTGATCGCGATGGTCCGGGTCCGGGAGTTCGAGCAGATCGCCCAGGTGATCGCCGGCAGCATCTCGAAGGTGCCGGGGGTGCTGAACACCGAGTCGCACATCGCCTTCCGGGCGTACTCCCAGCACGATCTGGAGGAGGCGTTCGCGATCGGCCTCGCGAACGCCGACTGACGCGGACCCCCGCCCGAGGCCGCCGGCCCGGATGTGCGACGGCCGGCCCACCGATGGGTGGACCGGCCGTCGTCGTACGCGGACGTCAGCTCTGCTGGGGAACCGGCGTCTCGAAGGTGCCGCCCGGAGCCGGCGACTCGGTGGTGCCGCCCGGAGCCGGGGTCTCGGTGCTGGTGCCGCCCGGAGCCGGCGTCGTGCCACCCGGGCTCGGGGTGCCGCTGGCGCTGGTCTGCGGCACCGGGATGCCCAACTGCTCGGCCAACTGCACCAGCGCGTCGTAGTGCGCCTGGAGCGTCGGCAGGGCAGTCTGGGCCAGCTGGACCACCGACTGTTCGGAGCCCTGCGAGATCTCCGTCTGGGTGGCCTGGATGGCCTGGACGTGGCCGGCCAGCTCGCTGGTCACCCAGAGCCGGTCGAACTCCTCGCCGCTGGCGTTGTTGAGCTGGTCGATGACGGACTGCTGGTCCGCGGTGGGCTCACTCGGCAACTCCACACCGAGCTGGGACGCGGTCTGCTGCACCGTCTGGTCGAGCTCAGTGTGGTCCGTCTTGAGCCGGGCCCCCAGGTCCTTGACCCCCTGGTTCTGGCCCTTCTGCTCGGCCAGGCCACCGGCGGTGATCTCGAACAGGTTGACCTGATGGATGGCCTGCAGGTACTGGGTGTCCTGCTGTGACGGCTGCACCGCGGCCTGCGCCGCGGCAGCCGGCGCGACCCCCACCAGCACCAGCGCGGCCAGTAGGCCGAGGCGTTTGATACCCAACATGCTTCCTCCCCCTTGAGACGTTGGACCGCACGCATACCCGGCTGACCGGGGTTATTCCTGCGATCCCCCGACGAGGGCGGCGACCGGCCGACACGCCCGTGTCGACGCGTCGGCGGGCGGAAACGGACGTGGCGCCCGCCGGAGGACTCCGGTGGGCGCCACGTCGGGGGTGTCGCGGGTCAGCGGCGGCTCTCGCCGCTGCCGATCTCCTCCCGCTCCGGTCGGGGCTCGACCGGCGGGTGCCCCGGCGAGACCGGCGCCTCGGCCGGCTTCTCGATCGGGTAGAAGAAGCCCCGGATGGCCGGGCCGAGGGCACCGAGCCGGTTCATCTTCTTCGGCACGACCCAGCCGGCGTACTCCAGACCGTGGCCGTGGCCGTCGCCCGGGGCGAGCGGCTGGTGCACCTCTTCGAAGCGGCCGTCCGGCAGGCGCCGGATGATGCCGGTCTCGACACCGTGGGCGAGCACCTCACGGTCGTGCTGCTGCAGGCCCAGGCAGATCCGGTAGGTGACGTAGTACGCCAACGGCGGCAGGATCAGCAGACCGATCCGGCCCGCCCAGGTCATCGCGTTCAGGCTGATCTGGAACTTGTCGGCGATGACGTCGTTGGCACCGGAGAGGGTCAGCACGATGAAGAACGCCAGCGCCATGGCGCCCAGGCCGGTACGGGCCGGCACATCCCGGGGCCGCTGGAGCAGGTTGTGGCTCCGGGTGTCCTTGAGGCGCCGGGCCTCGAGGAACGGATAGAGCGTCGACAGGCCGACCAGGATGCCCGGCAGCACGACCGTCGGCCAGAACAGCGGCGGGATCACGTACCCGTCGCCGATCGGGATGTTGATCTCCCAGGCGGGCATCAGACGGGTCGAGCCGTCGAGGAACATGACGTACCAGTCGGGCTGGCTGGCGGCCGAGACCACCCACGCCTCGTACGGGCCGAACAGCCAGATCGGGTTGATCTGGAACAGGCCGCCCAGCAGCGCGATCACGCCGAAGACGACCATGAAGAAGCCGCCCTGCTTGATGGCGTAGCGGGGGAACATCCGCTCGCCGACCACGTTGCCGTTGGTCCGGCCGGGGCCGGGCCACTGGGTGTGCTTCTGCTTGAAGACCAGGCCCAGGTGGGCGCCGATCAGCGCGAGCAGCAGGCCCGGGACGAGCAGCACGTGGGCGATGTAGAACCGGCTGATGATGATCGTGCCCGGGAACTCCCCGCCGAACACCGACGAGGTGACCCAGGAGCCGATCACCGGGATGGAGAGCATGATCGCCGAGGCGATCCGCAGACCGGTGCCGGAGAGGCCGTCGTCCGGCAGCGAGTAGCCGGTGAAGCCGGCGAGGAAGCCGACCCAGAACAGCAGCGAGCCGATGATCCAGTTGGTCTCACGCGGCTTGCGGAACGCGCCGGTGAAGAAGACCCGGAGCATGTGCACCACGATGGCCGCCATGAACAGCAGCGCCGACCAGTGGTGCATCTGCCGCATGATCAGGCCACCGCGGACGTCGAACGAGATGTCCAGGCTGGAGGCGTACGCGGCCGACATCGGCGTGCCCCGCAGCGGGGCGTAGCTGCCGTTGTAGACCACCTCGGTCATCGCCGGCTCGAAGAAGAAGGTCAGGAAGACCCCGGTCAGCAGCAGGACGATGAACGAGAACAGCGCGATCTCGCCGAGCAGGAAGGACCAGTGGTCCGGGAAGACCTTGTTCAGCAGCCGGCGCAGCGGGGTGGCCACCTGGAAGCGGTCGTCCACTCCCCGGGCGGCGTTGCCCGGCACAGCTGCCATGTCGAACTTGCGCCGCTTCACGGCCGCTCCCAGAAGTCGGGCCCGACGGTCTCGGTGTAGTCGGACTTGGCCACGAAGTAGCCCTCGGCGTCCACCTCGATCGGCAACTGCGGCAGCCGTCGGCTGGCCGGGCCGAAGATGGGCCGGGCGTTGTCGGTGATCAGGAACTGCGACTGGTGGCACGGGCAGAGCAGGCGGTTGGTCTGCTGCTCGTACAGGCTCGCCGGGCAACCGGCGTGCGTGCAGATCTTGGAGAACGCGGCGTAGTTGCCCCACATGTAGCCGCCGTGCTGCTCCCGCTCGTTGGCCTGACGCGACTTCTCCGCGTCGAAGTCGCGCAGGTGGATCAGCAGGGTCGGCGAGTCCGCGTGCAGGTTGCTCACGCCGTGCGGGATGCCGGGGAAGACCGTGATCTGGCCGCCCGCGCTGACGTCCGCCGGACGCACCGGACGGCCGTCCTCGCGGACCAGGCGGACCTTCTGGCCGTTCTCGGCCGGGGCGAACCCGGTCGTGAACATCTGGTTGTTCTTGTGCGGCTGGGAGATCAGGCCGCCGACCAGGGGCGCCGCGGCGACCGCGCCGACCGGCGCGAGACCGGCCAGCAGCGAGATGCCGAGCAGCGGCCGGCGCTTCACGCCCAGCTCGTCGGCCATGTAGAGCATGGTCTGGCCGGTGATGATCCGGTCGTCGGAGGCCACGGCACCCTCGTGCCGGTCCTGGATCGAGACCTCCTTCGGCAGCAGCTTCTTGCCCCAGGTCAGGATGCCGAAGCCGATGCCGAGCAGGGCCACGCCCAGGGTGACGCCGAGCAGCGGGGTGTACCACTTGTCGCCGCCGCTGCCCGGGGTGTACTCCCACGGCCACCAGATGTAGATGACCAGGAAGGCGGTCGCCGCCAGGCCGGTCAGCAGGAAGAACGAGGCGACCGTACGGGTCAGCCGGCGCTCGGCCTTGCTGCCCGGCGCGACCTGCGGCTCGTAGTGGACGATCTCGATGTCGTCCCGGCGCGCGCCCTCCCGGACGATGTCGAACTGGCTGAGCCCGGGGGTGTTCACGTCGAGCGGCTCCCGGCCCTGCTGAGCCTGGTGCTCGGTGTGCGTGGTCATGCCGTCACCTCGCTACGCGCGATGCCGGCCTGCGGCACCACGGCACTGAATCGGATGAGCCGCCCGGTCACGACTTGCCCGCAATCCACAGGCTCGCGAAGACGAGCGCGACGATGCCCACCAGGAAGATGACCACGCCCTCGGTGGACGGCCCGTACCGACCGAGGTTGAAGCCGCCCGGGTCACGGTCGTGCTTCAGGGTCTCCTGGATGTAGGCGATGAGGTCCGCCTTCTGGTCCGGAGTGATCTGGTTGTCACCGAAGACCGGCATGTTCTGCGGGCCGCTCAGCATGGCGGCGTAGATCTGCCGGTCGGTGGCCGGGCGCAGGCTCGGCGCGTACTTGCCGGAGGACAGGGCGCCACCGCCACCGCCGAAGGCGTGGCACTGCGCGCAGTTGATCCGGAACAGCTCGCCACCGGCCGCGACGTTGCCGTCGGCGTGCAGGTTGTCGCCGTCGGGCACGACCGGTCCGCCACCGAGCTCCTGGATGTACTGGGCGAGCTGGCGGACCTCCTCGTCGGTGAAGAGCTCCGGCTTGCGCTGGGCCTGGGCTTCCTGCCGGGCCATGGGCATGCGGCCGGAGCTGACCTGGAACTCCACCGAGGCACCGCCGACGCCGATCAGGCTCGGCCCGCGCCCCTCGACGCCCTGGGCGTTGCGACCGTGACAGGTCACACAGCTCACGTCGAACAGCGCCTTGCCCTCGGCGGCGGCACCGGTGAGCGGGGTGTCCTGCGCCTGCGCGCCGGGGGCGAAGACGGTGTAGGCGCCGCCGGCCAGCATCAGCGCGGCGAGCAGCCGGACCGCGGCGCCCAGCCGGCGGCGGCCCCTGCTGCGCGCCGCGGGCCGCTCGCGCAGCCGCGCGAGCAGACCGCGTCGGCGGTCGTTGTCAGAAGTCATGACCTGTGTCCTTAACCGGTTGGACCTTGTGTCAGGGGACGGAGCAGCGGCGCGGTTCGTGACGCGCCAAGATCACTGAAGCCAGTAGATCATCGCGTAGAGCCCGATCCACACGACGTCGACGAAGTGCCAGTAGTAGGACACGACGATCGCCGACGTCGCCTGGGCCGGCGTGAACCGGCCCATGGTGGTGCGGATCATGAAGATGACGAAGGCGACGAGACCGCCGGCGACGTGCAGGCCGTGGAAGCCGGTGGTCAGGTAGAACATCGACCCGTAACCGTCTTCGTTGATCTTGATGCCCGCGTGCACCAGCTCGCGGTACTCGTTGAGCTGGCCGAGCACGAAGATCAGGCCCATCACGAAGGTGATCGTGAACCAGCGCCGGAGCGCGTGCACGTCACCCCTCTCGGCGGCGAACACACCGATCTGACAGGTCACCGACGACGCCACCAGGATCAGCGTGAAGGTGGTCGCGTACGGGATGTTCAGGTGCTCGGTGTGCTTCGCCCACTGCTCCGGCGCCGCCGCGCGGATGGAGAAGTACATCGCGAACAGCGCCGCGAAGAACATGAGTTCGCTGGAGAGCCACACGATCGTCCCGACGCTGACCATGTTGGGTCGTGTCAGGGAGTGGATCCGGCTCTTGTCAATGGCTGGGGCCGCAGTCACGCGGTCATTATTGCCCTTGACCGGGGCAGGCGATCAGCGGGGGGCCAAACCCGTGGCATCCACAGCCCGATCGGGGCAGTCCGGTTCGCCTGACCTAGGCTGAAAAGCGTGCTGCACGCCGATCCGATCTCCGCCGCAGCCGCCCTCGCCGCGCCGGCGGCGACCGCGGCCACCCCACCGCCGTTCACCGTGACGTCGGTGTTCACCGAGACGAAGCTGGACAGCTGGCTCGCCGTCGGGCTGGTACTGGCCGCCGGCGTCTACCTCTACGGGGTGCACCG
This sequence comes from Micromonospora sp. NPDC049051, assembly GCF_043197575.1. Classification (NCBI taxonomy): domain Bacteria; kingdom Bacillati; phylum Actinomycetota; class Actinomycetes; order Micromonosporales; family Micromonosporaceae; genus Micromonospora; species Micromonospora sp. NPDC049051. The sequence continues at coordinate 323,944 of NZ_JBICTL010000005.1, read as the reverse complement.
GCTGCGGGTCCGGGGCGACCGGTGGCCCGTCGCCAGGACGGTCTTCTTCCTCGGCCCCGGCCTCGGCGGCATCGCGGCGGTCACCGTCAGCGGCCTGCACGCGTACGACACGGCGCTGCTGTCGGTGCACATGGTCCAGCACATGGTGCTCTCCATGATCTCGCCGATCTTCCTCGCGCTGGGCGCGCCGGTGACGCTGGCCCTGCGCACCCTGCCGCCGCGACCGCGCAAGCGGCTGCTGGCGGTCGTGCACAGCCGCGTCGCGCGGATCTACAGCTTCCCGCTGGTGGCGTTCGCCATCTTCGTGGTGAACCCGTTCGCGCTCTACTTCACCGACCTGTACCGCTACACGCTGGAGCACGCGTGGGCGCACGAGGTCGTGCACGCGCACTTCATCATGACCGGCTGCGTGTTCTTCTGGCCGCTGCTCGGGCTCGACCCGCTGCCGGGCCGCTGGCCGTACCCGGCCCGGGCGCTGCTGATGCTGCTCTCCGTGCCGTTCCACACCGTGCTCGGCCTCACCATCATGCAGAGCAGCACGCTGTTCGGCGGCGACTGGTACCCGTCGCTCGGGCTGACCTGGTCGGACCCGTGGCAGGACCAGGTGGTCGCCGGCGGCATCCTCTGGGCCGGCGGCGAGTTCGTCAGCGTGACCATGCTGGCCGTGCTGGTCGTGCAGTGGATGCGCCACGCCGAGCGGGAGGCCCGCCGGGTCGACCGCGACCTGGACCGCCAGGAGGCCCGTCAGCGCGCCGCGGAGGCCAGCGCCTGAGCCGCCCCGGCGGGGTACGCCCCGACGCCGTACCGGCCGGACGTCGCCCATCTCACCCCGACCGGTACGATCAGCGGGCAGCCACGAGGTGGGAGCCACTCCACCGACGAGCGCACGCAGCGAACGAATCATCAGGCTCAGTGTGTTGGTGCCGCACGACGGCACGGAGCGAAGCGGAGTGTCGGCATGAGCGATCGTCTTTGCACCGTCCTGCTCTACAGCGACGACCCGGCGGTCCGTGACCGGATGCGCCTCGCCGTCGGGCCGCGCCCCGCGCCCGGTCTGCGGATCGAGTTCGTCGAGGCGTCGACCTACGCCGAGTGCGTCCGGCTCGTCGACGACTACGAGATCGACCTGCTGGTGCTCGACGGCGAGGCGAGCCCGGGCGGCGGCATCGGCATCGCCCGGCAGATCAAGGACGACCGGGACGACGCTCCCCCGACCTGCGTGGTGATCGCCCGCGCCGCCGACCGGTGGCTCGCGGCCTACGCCGAGGTCGACGCCACCCTGGTGCACCCGCTCGACCCCGTGACCACCGGCACGACGGTGGCCGAGCTGCTGCGGGCGCACGCACCCGCCTGACGTCCCCGCGCCGGCTGCCAGGGCGCCCGGCCGTACCGGTGCCGGTTCCATCCCACCCGCATCTCGCACGCTCGGGAGACCCACCATGGGCGAACGGTCCTGGCCGCACCTGCTCAACGCGCTGCTGCGCGGCGAGGAACTCGCCACGGCCGACACCGCCTGGGCGATGGGCGAGATCATGGCGGGCTCGGCGGCCCCGGCGCAGATGGCGGGCTTCGTCGTCGCGCTGCGCGCCAAGGGTGAGACCTCGGTCGAACTGGCCGGCCTGGTGGAGGCGATGCTCGGCCGGGCGGTCCCGGTCGAGCTGCCCGACGAGATGCGCGCCACCGCCCTCGACGTGGTCGGCACCGGCGGTGACCTTGCGCACACGGTCAACATCTCGACGATGGCCTCCCTGGTGGTGGCGGGCGCGGGCGTCCGCGTGGTGAAGCACGGCAACCGGGCGGCCTCCTCCTCGTGCGGCACCGCCGACGTGCTGGAGTTCCTCGGCGTGCCGCTCGACCTGGGCCCCGAGGGGGTGGCCCGGTGCGTCGCCGAGGCGGGCATGGGCTTCTGCTTCGCGGCCCGGTTCCACCCCGGGATGCGGCACACCGGCCCGGTACGCCGCGAGCTGGGCGTGCCCACCGTGTTCAACTTCCTCGGCCCGCTGACCAACCCGGCGCGGCCCCGCGCCGGCGCGGTCGGCTGCTTCGACGCCCGGATGGCCCCGGTGATGGCCGGTGTCTTCGCCGCCCGTGGTGACTCCGTGCTGGTGATGCGCGGCGAGGACGGGCTCGACGAGTTCACGACCGCCGCGCCCACCCGCGTCTGGGCGGCCCAGGGCGGGGTCGTCAGGGAGTCGCTGCTGGACGCGGCCGACCTCGGGGTACCCCGGGCCACCCTGGCCGATCTGCGGGGCGGTGACGCGGCCTTCAACGCCGACGTGGTCCGCCGGTTGCTGGCCGGCGAGACCGGTCCGGTGCGCGACGCCGTCCTGGTCAACGCGGCGGCGGCGCTGGCCACGCAGGGCCCGCTCGACGGCGACCTCACCGGGGCGCTGCGGGCCGGGATGGACCGGGCCGCCGAGTCCGTCGACTCCGGGGCCGCCGCCCGCGTCCTCGACCGCTGGATCGAGGTCGCGCGCTCCGTCTGAGGCCGGGTGCCGCCGGAGGTTGTCGGACCCCCGTGGGAAACTACAGCTGAGTAGTTCCCACCACCGTCCTGCGTCGGGCGCGGCAGTTCCCGCCGGCGCGTACGACACCCACGCGGGACCGGAGCGAGAGGAGACGCCCGTGTCGGAGCGCGAGCTCTACTGCGACACCTGTGAGGGCGTCGAGCCGTTCGAGGCGCCACCGTGCGCCGACGGCCACGGCGCCGACTGCCCCGAACTGCTCTGCACCGGCTGCGGCACGGCCGTGCTGATCGGCACCGGCGTCCTCGAGTTGGCGCGCCTGACCGCCCGGCGCCGCCCACCGGTCCACCGCCGCGCCGCCTGACCGGCCCACCGCCGGCACCACCGCGGTCGCGGCGTCGGGCACCGGGGCGCCTGGGGCTCCTCCCGCCCGCACAGGCCGGAGCGGGTTGAGCGCGCTGCCGCTCCAGCCCCACGACGGCGTTCCCGCGACCCGCACACCGATCCGACGACCGAAGGCCCGCCTCCGTGAGGGAGGCGGGCCTTCGTGACGTACGTGGGTCGGGTACGACCGGCGGATCAGTGCTCGGCGGTGCGCCGGGTGCCGCTGTAGTACTCGAACAGCAGGCCGCAGACGGAGAACGTGACCGCCAGCAGGCCCAACCCGAGCAGCCAGAACTGCCAGAACGCGAGGCCGAACCCGGCGATCCCGACGGCGATCGCCAGACCCAGCGGCCAGTAGCTGCCGGGGCTGAAGAAGCCGATCTCGCCCGCGCCGTCGGCGATCTCACCGTCCGGCCGGTCCTCCGGCCGCAGGTCGATGCGGCGGGACACGAACCAGAAGAAGCCACCGCACATGGTGCAGAGCAGGAAGCTCAGCAGCAGGGCGACCGTGCCGATCCACTCGACGTGACCGCCGGAGTCGGCGGCCGTCCACCCGCCGTAGAGGACGGTGGCGAAGAGCAGGAACCCGGCGATGACCAGGAAGATGCGCCACTCGGTCTTCATGCCCGATCCCTCAGCTTCCCGCGCCGGCCGGCGCGTCGTCCGGGTTGAAGTTGGCCTCGGTGCGGCGGGTCTCGAACGGCCGCGTGGTCTTCGCGTACGGGTCCTCGCCGATGGCCGTCAGCGCCTCCTGCGTGGACCTGCCGTCGCGCTTGGCCGCCAGGAACTGCTCGTACTTCTCCGGGGAGACGACCCGCAGCTCGAAGTTCATGAAGGCGTGGTAGCTGCCGCAGAGTTCGGCGCAGCGGCCGACGTAGGCGCCCTCGGACTCCAGCTTCGAGACCTCGAAGACGTTGCGGATCTTGCCCGGCATGACGTCGCGCTTGAACAGCAGCTCCGGCACCCAGAAGGAGTGGATGACGTCGCGGCTGGTCTCCTCGAACCGGATGGACCGGTCGGTCGGCAGCACCAGGATCGGGATGACCTCGCTGGTGCCGAGCACGGAGGCGACGGTGTTGGCGTCCTGCCCCTGGCCGTCGCGGTAGTTGAACTGCCAGTTCCACTTGAACGCGACCACCTCGACCGTGACGTCGGGGTTCTTGGTCGTCCGCACCACGTCGGTCTGCACGACCGCCGTGTAGTAGAAGAGCACGGAGACGATCAGGATCGGCGCGATGGTGTAGAGGAACTCCATCGGCATGTTGTAACGGGTCTGCACCGGCAGCTCGTTGCCCCGCTTGCGGTAGCGCACGACGCACCAGAAGATCAGGCCCCACACGAAGACGCCGACCGCGAGCGCCGCGATGCACGAGGCGATCCACAGGTCGTACATCCGGTGCGACTCGGGCGTGATGCCGCCCTGCGGCCAGCCGAACCCGCCGAACGCCGCGCCGACGTCACAGCCCGTGAGCAGGACCAGCAGCGCCGCTCCACCGAGACCGAGCCCGGCGATCCGACCGGCACCACGTCCCCGGCGCCCACCGGCTCCTGGGGCAGCGCTGTGCCGTACGGCCGACGGCCGTACCTCCGAACTCCTTGCGACCACCTGGTCCTGCCTCCCTAGCGCGCCGCGGTGTCTTGTCCCTGCCCTCCGCCTGCGGAGCGACAGCACCAGCGGCAAAGGCGTCACCGACGGTCGCAGATTACTCGACCATGAGGAACTCGACCGTGTTGGGGTCGCTGTCGGCCCCCATCGGGGGGATCTTGGGCATACCGGCGCGATACGTTGGCTTGCGTGAGCGCATCCCCGGTCTACCTGGACGCGGCCACCGCCGCGCCGCCGCACCCGGTCGCCCGGCAGGCGCTGCTGGCCGCCCTCGAGGACGGCTGGGCGGACCCCGGCCGGCTCTACTCGCAGGCGCGCCGCGCCCGGCAGCTCCTCGACGCCGCCCGCGAGGCCTGCGCGCAGACGCTCGGCGTCCGCGCCGACGAACTCTCCTTCACCCCCAGCGGTACGACGGCCGCGCACTCCGCCGTGCTGGGGGGCCTGGCCGGGCGCCGGCGGGTCGGCCCCGCCCTGGTGCACTCCGCGATCGAACACTCGGCGGTGCTGCACGCCGCCGAGCGGCACCTCGCGGCGGGCGGCACGGCCACGTCCGTGCCGGTGGACCGGCTGGGCCGGCTCGACCTGGAGCGTTGGGCGGCGGCGGTCCGGGCGCCGGGGGTGGCGCTGGCCGCGCTGATCGCCGCCAGCCACGAGGTCGGCACGCTCCAGCCGGTGGCCGAGGCCGCGCGGGACTGCGCCGAGGCGGGAGTGCCGCTGTACGTGGACGCTGCCCAGGTGGTGGGCCGGGCCCCGGTGCCGACGGGCTGGTCGGTGCTGACCGCCAGCGCGCACAAGTGGGGCGGGCCGCCCGGCGTGGGGCTGCTGGTCGTACGCAAGGGCACCCGCTGGGAGTCGCCCTGGCCGGCCGACGAGCGGGAGGCCGGGCGTACGCCGGGGGTGCTGAATCTGCCGGCGGTGGTGGCGGCGGCGGCGAGCCTGCGCGCGGCGACGGCCGACGCGGCGGCCGAGGCGGCCCGGCTGACGCCCCTGGTGGACCGGATCCGGGCCCGGGTGGCGGCGGAGGTGCCCGACGTGGAGGTGGTGGGTGATCCCGACCACCGCCTCCCGCACCTGGTGACGTTCTCCTGCCTCTACGTCGACGGCGAGGCCCTGCTGCACGCGCTCGACCGGCGCGGGTTCGCCGTCTCCTCGGGCTCCTCGTGCACGTCGTCGACGCTGCGTCCCTCGCACGTGCTGGAGGCGATGGGGGTGCTCTCGCACGGCAACGTACGGGTCTCGCTGCACCGGGAGACGACGGAGGCCGACGTGGAGCGCTTCCTCACCGAACTTCCCGGCATCGTGGCGGGGCTGCGCGCCGAGGCCGGGGTGGTGGGGCTGTGACGGCGCCGGCGGAGATCCTCGACTGCCGGGGCCAGCGCTGCCCCCTGCCCGTGATCGCGGCGGCCCGGCGGCTGCCCGAGCTGCCCGTCGGCACGGTGGTACGGGTGCTCGCCGACGATCCGGCGGCGGCGGTGGACATCCCGGCCTGGTGCCGGATGCGCGGCCAGGAGTTCCTCGGCACGATCACCGGCCCCGACGGCCCCGCCTACGACGTCCGCCGCCGGCACTGACCCTGGCCTCGGACCTTTCCCCGCAGGGTCGGCGGACGCGGAGCGGCGGGCCGCCACCGGCGGGCGCAGCGCGGAGCGGCGGGCCGCCACCGGCGGTGCGGGGCGCCGCGCCGGCCCGGGCAACCGGGGTGTTCTCGCCCACGCCCGGCAGCCCGGCCGACGCGGCCCGCGCCGACGTCAGGGCAGCAGGTGCGGACGGACGTCCTCGGCGGCGGCGTCGCCGTACGACTCGGCGAGACGCTTGACGAACAGGTCGCGGCGGACCTCGTACTCCTGCGTGCCCACGGTCTCCAGCACCAGGGTGGCGAGCAGCGAACCGACCTGGGCGGCCCGCTCCAGCCCGAGGCCCCAGGAGAGCGCCGTGAAGAAGCCGGCCCGGAAGCCGTCGCCGACGCCGGTCGGGTCGACCGCCCGGGTCTCCCGCGCGATCGGCACGTGGATCGGGTCGAAGTCGCGCCCTGCGATCTCCACGCCGTGCTTGCCCAGCGTGGTGACCCGCACCTTCACCCGGTCGAGCAGCTGCGCGTCGGTCAGCCCGGCCTTGCTCTGCAGCAGCGACTTCTCGTAGTCGTTGGTCATCAGGTACTCGGCGCCGTCGATCAGCCCGACGACGTCCTCGCCGTCCATGCGGGCGAGCTGCTGGGACGGGTCGGCGGCGAACCGGTAGCCCCGGTCCCGGCACTCCGCGGAGTGCCGCAGCATCGCCTCCGGGTCGTTGGCGCCCACCAGGACCAGGTCCAGCCCGTCGAGACGGCGGGCCACCGGCGCCAGCTCGATGTTGCGGGCCTCGCTCATCGCCCCGGCGTAGAACGAGGCGATCTGGCACATCTCGGTGTCCGTGGTGCAGACGAACCGGGCGGTGTGTGCCACCTCGCTGACGTGCACCGAGTCGCAGTCGACGCCGTGGCGCTCCAGCCAGGAGCGGTAGTCGGCGAAGTCCGCGCCGACCGCGCCGACCAGGACCGGGCGCAGGCCGAGCTGCCCCATGCCGAAGGAGATGTTGGCCGCCACCCCGCCGCGCCGGAGCACCAGGTCGTCCACCAGGAAGGAGAGCGAGACCTTGTGCAGCTGGTCGGCGATGAACTGGTCGGCGAAGCGACCGGGGAAGCTCATCAGATGGTCGGTGGCGATCGAGCCGGTCACGGCGATCTTCATGTCAACCTCGGGGTCGGGAGCAGGGCGCCGGTCAGCCTACCGGCCCGGCCCCCTCAGGATGACCTGTCGGTCGGCCCCGGGTCACCTTCCCGGCGGCCCCGTCCCGAAGCGGAAGACGACGGCGGGGCCGTCCCGTGGGACGGCCCCGCCGTGGTCAGCGAAGGTGCGGCTCAGCTGAACGAGTCGCCGCAGGCGCAGGAGTTGCCCGCGTTGGGGTTGTCGATGGTGAAGCCCTGGGCGTCGATCCGGTCGGCGAAGTCGATGGTGGCGCCGGCCAGGTAGGGGGCGCTCATCCGGTCGACGACGACCTCGACACCGTCGTAGTCGGTGACGACGTCACCGTCGAGCGAGCGCTCGTCGAAGAAGAGCTGGTAACGCAGGCCGGAGCAGCCACCCGGCTGCACGGCGACCCGGAGCCGCAGGTCGTCGCGGCCCTCCTGCTCGATCAGGGCCTTGACCTTCTGCGCCGCGACGTCGGTGAGGACGACGGACGTGGGGGCCTTGGCCTCGGTCGAGTCGGTCTGCGCTGGCGTGGTCACGTGAAATCTCCCTGCGCGGTTGGGTCCGGACGAACTGGCCAACATCTCCTGTCGCCCAGCCATTCCCGGTGTGGTCCAGATCCGATGGTACGCCGCCACGGCCGACCCCACCCGTCCGGCGTGACCTGCGCCGCCGTCCGGTGCGCGGGCGTACGGGGCGGGTGCGGGTGGGAGGAATGGCGGCCCGTGGACGTGGGCGGTCAGCGGCTCCACTGCCGGGCCAGCCGGGCGCCGAGCGCCCGCAGCCCCTCGGCCGGGCGCTCCATCGCGGCGGCCAGCCCGCCGCGCTCCTCGCCCCCGAAGTGCTCCACCAGGCTGTACGCGTCGGTGACCCCGGCCGCCCCGGCCTCCCGCCGGCCGGTGCTCACCCGCCCGGCGACGACCACGCAGGGCACGCCCCGGTCCCGGGCGGCGCCGGCCACCCCGGCCACCACCTTGCCGCGCAGCGACTGGTGGTCGAACGAGCCCTCCCCGGTGATCACCAGGTCGACGGTGTCGAGCGTGGCGTCCAGCCCGATCGCCCGGGTGACCAGGCCGATGCCGGACTCGCAGTGCCCGCCCAGCGCCAGGACGGCCGCGCCCAGTCCGCCGGCCGCGCCGCCGCCGGGGAGCGCGCCCAGCCCATCGGGGCAGCCGGGCAGGTCCCGTTCCAGCACGGTGGCGAAGCGCTCCAGCGCGGCGTCGAGCAGCAGCACGTCGGCCCGGTCGGCGCCCTTCTGCGGGCCGAACACGTTGCTGGCCCCGTGCAGCCCGAGCAGCGGGTTGTCCACGTCGGTGGCGGCCACCAGGCGGGCGTCACGCAGCCGGAGGACGCCGTCGAGGGCGTCCACGGCGCCGAGTGCGGCCCCGCCGTACGGCAGGGCCTGGCCGGTGGCGTCCAGCGGGGTCACGCCGAGCGCGGTGAGCATGCCCGCGCCGCCGTCGTTGGTGCCCGACCCGCCCAGCCCGATCACGATCGTGCGGGCGCCGGTCTCCACGGCGGCGGCGACCAGCACCCCCAGCCCGTACGAGGAGGTTCTCTTCGGGTCCCGCTCGTCCGCGTCGAGCAGGTGCAGCCCGCACGCCTGGGCGCACTCCAGCCAGGCCGTCGCGCCCCCGTCGGTGAGCAGGATCTCACCGGCCGCCGGGCGGCCGAGCGGGTCGACGGTCGGCACCGGGACCCGGCGCCCGCCCAGGGCGTCGGCGAGTACGTCGAGGAAGCCCGGACCCCCGTCCGACAGGGGCCGGACGAGCAGGTCGTCGCCGGGGGCGACCTCCCGCCAGCCGGTGGCCACGGCATCGGCGACCTGCGGGGCCGGCAGCGTACCGGCGAACTTGTCCGGACAGAGCAGCACGCGCATGCCGAGCAGTGTGGCAGCACACACCTCGGGAGGCTGCGGTACGGCCGCACTGTGGGACCATGGGGCACGTGACTTCGACCTGGGTGGAACCCTCCAACACCGCGACGGCACTGCTGCTGCTCGGCCGGGGCAGCGACCCCGCCACGGAGCGCGGCGTCGAGTGTCCGGGCGACCTGCCGGCGCCCAGCGACCCGGACCTGGTGGCCCGGGCGACGGCGGCGAAGGCGGCGCTGGGCAGCAAGGTCTTCGTGCTGGGGCACCACTACCAGCGCGACGAGGTCATCCAGTTCGCCGACGTGACGGGTGACTCGTTCAAGCTGGCCCGCGAGGCGGCGGCCCGGCCCGACGCGGAGTACATCGTCTTCTGCGGTGTGCACTTCATGGCCGAGAGCGCCGACATCCTCACCTCGGACGCGCAGAAGGTCATCCTGCCCGACCTGGCCGCCGGCTGCTCGATGGCGGACATGGCGGTGCTGTCGCAGGTCGAGACCGCCTGGGACGTGCTCACCGACCTGGGCGTCGCGGCCGACACCGTCCCGGTGACCTACATGAACTCGTCGGCGGACATCAAGGGCTTCGTCGGCCGTAACGGCGGCGTGGTCTGCACCTCCTCGAACGCGAAGCGCGCGCTGGAGTGGGCGTACCAGCAGGGCTCGAAGGTCTTCTTCTTCCCCGACCAGCACCTGGGCCGCAACACGGCGGTGCTGGAGATGGGCTTCTCGCTGGACGACTGCGTCCTCTACGACCCGCACAAGCCGAACGGCGGGCTCACCCCGCAGCAGCTGCGCGACGCGCGGATGATCCTGTGGCGCGGGCACTGCTCGGTGCACGGCCGCTTCACCCTCGACAGCGTCGACGACGTACGGCGGCGGGTGCCGGGGGTGAACGTGCTGGTCCACCCGGAGTGCCGGCACGAGGTGGTCACCGCCGCCGACTTCGTCGGTTCGACGGAATACATCATCAAGACCATCGAGGCGGCCCCGGCCGGCTCGGCCTGGGCGGTGGGCACCGAGCTGAACCTGGTGCGCCGGCTCGCGCTGGCCCACCCGGACAAGCAGATCATGTTCCTGGACAAGGCCGTCTGCTACTGCTCGACCATGAACCGGATCGACCTGCCGCACCTGGTCTGGACGCTGGAGGAGCTGGTGGCCGGGCGGCTGGTCAACCAGATCACCGTCGACGCGGACACCGCGCACCACGCCCGGGTGGCGCTGGAGAAGATGCTCGCCCTGCCCGGCGCCGACATTCCGCCCCCGACAGCGGGCTGATCACTGTCCGTAGCGTCATTGGCACGGAAAAGGGTCCGATCACCGATAAATGCCCTCAGGGGCGATCTGACCGGGTCCATGTTCGTCACCGAGGGCTATGCTGCCGGTGCGACGACTCACGCGGGCCGTTTCGACATGGCCGCGTTCCGGGTAGCGATGAACATCGCGAGCCCCACCATCAACACGGCAGCACCGACGCGCTGGAGGTTGCGTTGACCGACGACGTCCTGGTCGTACACGGAGGTACTCCGCTCGAAGGGCGGATCCGCGTGCGCGGCGCGAAGAACCTGGTCTCGAAGGCGATGGTCGCGGCGCTGCTGGGTGACAGCCCGAGCCGGCTGTTCGACGTGCCGAAGATCCGCGACGTCGAGGTGGTCCGGGGCCTGCTCGGCCTGCACGGCGTGAAGGTCACCGACGGCGGCGAGGACGGCGAGCTCGTCTTCGACCCGGCGAACGTGGAGAGCGCCAGCACGGACCAGATCAACGTGCACGCCGGCTCCAGCCGGATCCCGATCCTGTTCTGCGGGCCGCTGCTGCACCGCCTCGGCCACGCGTTCATCCCCGACCTGGGCGGCTGCCACATCGGGCCGCGCCCGATCGACTTCCACCTGCAGGCCCTGCGGGAGTTCGGCGCGACGGTCGAGAAGACCCCGGAGGGGCTGCACCTGTCGGCGCCGAACGGGCTGCACGGCACCAAGTTCGCCCTGCCGTACCCGAGCGTCGGCGCGACCGAGCAGGTGCTGCTGACGGCCGTGATGGCCGAGGGCGTCACCGAGCTGCGCAACGCGGCGGTGGAACCGGAGATCATCGACCTGATCTGCATCCTGCAGAAGATGGGCGCGATCATCAAGGTGCACACCGACCGGGTCATCGAGATCCAGGGCGTGCCGAGGCTGCACGGCTACACGCACCGGCCCATCCCCGACCGGATCGAGGCGGCGAGCTGGGCGGCGGCGGCGCTGGCCACCCGGGGCCACGTCGAGGTGCTCGGCGCGCAGCAGGCCGACATGATGACCTTCCTGAACATCTTCCGCTCCGTCGGCGGCGAGTACGAGGTCACCGACGCCCGACCGCCGAAGCTGGGCGACCCGGGCCAGGAGGGCGGCATCCGGTTCTGGCACCCGGGCGGCGAGCTGCGGTCGGTGGCCCTGGAGACCGACGTGCACCCGGGCTTCATGACCGACTGGCAGCAGCCGCTGGTGGTGGCGCTCACCCAGGCCCGGGGCCTGTCGATCGTCCACGAGACGGTCTACGAGCAGCGGCTGGGCTACACCGAGGCGCTCAACTCGATGGGTGCCAACATCCAGGTCTACCGGGACTGCCTGGGCGGCACCCCGTGCCGCTTCGGCCGGCGCAACTTCAAGCACTCGGCGGTGATAGCGGGGCCGAGCAAGCTGCACGCCGCCGACCTGGTCATCCCCGACCTGCGGGCCGGTTTCAGCCACCTGATCGCCGCGCTGGCCGCCGAGGGCACCTCCCGCGTGTACGGCGTCGACCTGATCAACCGGGGCTACGAGGACTTCGAGGCGAAGCTCGCCGACCTGGGCGCGCACGTCGAGCGCCCGTAACGTCCACCACTCCCGTACGCGCCCGGTGCACCGCGATGTGCACCGGGCGCCGTCGTTTGGCTACCCTTTCCGCGTGCCGTCGCTGTTTCGCCGCAAGTCCTCCGACCTCGTCGACGAGGCCGTCACCCCGGTGACCCCCGACGAGGAGTCCACGACCGCCCAGCCCCGGGGCTACACCCCGAGCAAGAAGGAGCTGGGCAAGGTCACCCCGAAGCGGCCGACCGCGGGCCGCCGGCCGGCCGGCGCCACCAAGCCGTTGACCAAGGAGGAGCAGCGGGAGCGCAAGCGCCAGCTGCGCGCCGAGGCGGCGGCGGAGTTCCGCCGGGAGGGCGGCCCCCGCGACCGCGGCCCGGAACGGCTGCTGGCCCGCAACGTGGTCGACTCCCGGCGTACGGTGGGCACCTGGTTCTTCGGTGGCGCCCTGATCGTGCTGATCGGCTCGAACGCCGCGATGCCGCCGGTCGTCCGCCTGGTCTCCAACATCCTCTGGGGCGCCCTCGCCCTGGGCGTGGTGATCGACTCGGTGCTGATCTCGCGCAAGATCCGCAAGCTGGTCCGGGAGCGTTTCCCGAACACCGGGCAGCGGATGGGCTCGCTCTACCTCTACGCCATCATGCGGTCGATCACGTTCCGCCGGATGCGCGCCCCCGAGCCCCAGGTCAACATCGGCGACCCGGTCTGAGCCTGCCGCACCGGCGCGCTCTCCCCCATCCCGACGAGGCCGCGCCGGCGACACCTCGCCGACCACCGCTCCGGCGGCGTCAGCGGCTGCCGTAGAGCCGGGCCACCACGTCCTCGATGTCCGGCTCGACGATCGAGACGTCCCGCACCGCGCCGAGCCGGGCCAGGGCCGCCACCACCTCGGCCACCCCCGCCGACTCCAGCACGAAGACCAGCCGGTGCCCGTCGGCCTCCTGCCGCAGCAGCGGCGCGCCGGGCAACACCGGCGGCGCGGGCAGCGGGTCGTCCAGGTCGGCCACGAGCAGGCGACGCGACCCGTACCGCACGTGCAGCGCCGCGATCGACCCGTCGTGCACCACCCGCCCGTGGTCGACCACCACCAGACGCCGGCAGAGCCGCTCGATGTCGGCCAGGTCGTGCGTGGTGAGCACCAGCGTCGTGTCCCCGGCCCGGCCCAGCTCGCCGAGGAAGCCGCGGACCGCCTGCTTGCTGACCACGTCGAGCCCGATGGTGGGCTCGTCGAGGAAGAGCACCTCCGGGCCGTGCAGCAGCGCGGCGGTCAACTCGCCGCGCATCCGCTGCCCGAGGGAGAGCTGCCGGACCGGGGTGTCCAGGAAAGGGTCCAGGTCGAGCAGGCTCCGGCAGCGGCGCAGCCGGGCGGCGTGCGCGGCGGCCGGCACGCGGTAGACGTGTCGCAGCAGCGCGAACGAGTCGCCCAGCGGCAGGTCCCACCAGAGCTGCGAGCGCTGGCCGAACACCACGCCGACCCGCAGCGCGAGCCGGGTGCGCTGGGCCACCGGGCGCAGGCCGCAGACGCGTACCTCGCCCGCGGAGGGCGTCAGCACGCCGGTGAACATCTTGAGCGTCGTCGACTTGCCGGCGCCGTTGGGCCCGATGTAGCCGAGCATCTCGCCCCGGGCCACCCGCAGGTCGATGCCGTCGACGGCGGTGACCCGCCGCTTCTCCCGCCGCAGCCGGCCGGCCCGCACCCGGACGGTGAACTCCTTGCGCAGCCCGTCGGCCACGATCACGTCGTCGCTCATGACCCCGTACTCCGGTAGTGGCGGATCCCGGTGCGCCAGGCCGCCGCCGCCCCGCCGGCCGCGACCAGCGCGACGGCCGGCGCGGTCCAGCCGACCCACGCCGGCAGGCCGAGCGGGTCGGCGCGGCCGAGCAGCGCCAGCGCCGGGTGGTAGCTCACGAAGGCGAAGCCCAGGCCGTACGCGAACATGCCGCGGAACCAGCCCTCGAAGACGGTGACGGGGTACGAGGTGAAGTCCCGGCCGCCGTAGGTGACCGAGTTGGCCAGCTCGCCGGAGTCGACCCACCAGAACGAGACGGTGGCGGTCGCCACGAAGACCGAGCCGAAGAAGACCACACCGGCCAACGGGGCGACGACCACCAGCAACGCCCGCGCCGGGGTCCACTCGACGCCGGCCGAGCCGACCGCGACGACCAGCACGGCGAGCCCGAAGACCGCCCGGGACACCTTGCGCAGCGGCAGGTCCATCAGCAGCAGCTGGGGCAGGGCCCCGAGCGGGCGGACCAGCACGGCGTCGAAGAGCCCGCTGCGCACGTACCGGGGCAGCCGCTCGATGTTGCCCACCAGCATGTCGGCGACGGCGAACGCGCAGGCCGAGAGGCCGACGATCACCAGCGTCTCGCGCAGCGTGAAGCCGCCCAGCTCCCGGGTTACCCCGAAGATCACCAAGACGGTGAGCACGTCGAGCAGGGTGGCACCGACGTTGACGACCAGGTCGATCACGAACGAGGTCCGGTACGCCGTCTGGGCGCGTGCCTGCGCGCCGAGCAGCGCCCGGTACGCGGCCAGCGCCCCGCCCGACGCGTCAGCCACCCTGCACCACCAGGCGGCGCTCCGCGCGGCGCTGCACCAGCCGGCAGGCGGCCAGGGCCAGCGCCGCCCAGGCGAGCTGGAGCCCGACCAGCCCTACCTGCACGCCGGTCGGATCGCGCTCGACCAGCACGTCCAGCGGGGTCTGCAGCAGGCTCGGGAAGGGGGTGCCCAGCCACAGGGCGAGCTGGAGCCACTCCGGCAGGAAGCGCAGCGGGAAGTAGAGCCCGGCGAGCACGCCCGAGGCGAGGATCCAGAGGACCAGCGGCCCCCGGACGTCCTGGAGCCAGTACGCCGTCGCGTTGACCAGGAACCGGCAACCGAAGCAGAGGACCACGGCAGCCACGGCGGAGATCGCGAAGAGCGGCAGGGTGGACCAGCGGCGGGGCAGGTGGACGTCGAAGAAGAGCGGCCCGAGCAGCACCGGCGGGAGGAAGCGGACCAGCGCGGCATGGCCGGCACGACCCAGGTCGGCGGCGAGATGGCTGGTCACGGGGTGCACGGGCCGCAGCAGGTCGCTGACGACGTCGCCGGTGCGGATCCGGTCGGCCAGCTCCGTCCAGCTCCCGAGGAGGACGACCGCCAGCAGGCCCTGACCGACCCAGACGAAGGTGGCGAGCTGCCCCCGGTCGTACCCGGCCACCGTGCCGGCGGCACCGGCGACCGCGAGCAGGACGTAGCACCGCAGGAAGCCGAAGACCGTGTTGGTCACGACGCCCGCCACCGACGCCTGCCGGTACGTGGCGTAACGTCGGAAGCCTGATCCGGTTATAGCCTTAAATGTCCGGAACCATAGGATAACGTTTGAGGCGGTGGGCGGTGCCACAGTGGCGGTGAGCGAGCCCACGCCGCTACCCTCCTTCCGCAGCCACGCCGTACCGGAGGGGGCGACTCTACCGGCACGTGGAGCGCCCAGCGCGACAATTTCCAACGAGGTGACATCGCCGTGAGCGAGCGGACGCGAGCCGGCCACCGGGGCGCCGCCGTGAGCGGACCGGCGCCGACCGGGCAGCCGGGCGTACCCGCTCACCGACGGCTGACCATCGGCGTGACGCCTACCCTCCGTGGTGATGGGGCGGCCGGATGAGCCGCTACTACGACCACTGGCACGACTCCAACGAGCCGGCCTGGATGATCGAGCCGACCACCGAGTGGCACCCGCAGTTCCCGGGCCAGCGCTACGCGGGCGACATCGGCGTCGAACACGCCCCGCCCGCCCCCCGCAGCCGGTCGGCCGTCGGCCGGGCCGAGGTGCCCCCGCTCGCGCCGACCCGACCCGACGGCACCTACATCGGACGGTCGTGGGACGACCTTCCCGAGGGACGGCCCGGCCGGCAGGACGCGTGGAACGGCCGGCCCGACGGCCTCGACGCACGCCGGCACGGCGACGAGTCGTACCGCCCCCCGCACGCCGGGCCGCGCGGGCCGGAGGACCGGCAGTGGCCGCCCCGGCAGGAGCAACCGCACCGCAACGACCGGGGCGGATTCGACGCCCCGGGCCGGCCCGTCGACTCGCCCCGGCCGCGCGAGCACGCCGGCCCCGACCGCTACGACACCCGCCCTCCACGGCACGAGCCGGCCGGGCGGGACCGCCCCGTCTCCCCCGCCGGCAGGGCCGAGCCGGGTTGGCTCCCGGAGCCCAACGAGGATTCGACGTCCCGCCGCCCACCCGCGTACAGACCCATGGAGACCGGCCACGACCGCCGACCCGAGCCGGGCCACGACCGCCGGGGCGGGCACGGTCCCGACCGGCCGGCGACGCCCGGATTCGACCGTCGGCCGGAGACCGCCGACGACCGCCAGGCAGGCGCCCGGCCCCGCTACCAGTGGGGCGCCCCGGGCAGCCCGGAGTCCCGCCCCTCCGACCGGGCCCCCGAGCCCCGCCCCTCCGACAGCCAGTGGGAGCGTTCCTCCGCCCGCTGGGAGCAGCGCCCGTCCGACCGGCAGTGGGAGCGCCCGGCGGACCCCCAACGGGAGCGCCCGGCGGACCCACGGTGGGAGCGCCCGTCCGACCCGCAACGGGAGCATGGAGCGGGCGGGCGGGACCGCGAGCCCGGCGTACCCGCCGACGGTCGGCCACGCCCCGACCGGGCCTCCCCCGGGCAGCACCCCCGTTCCGACGGGCAGCGTCCGCAGCAGGAGCCGGACCAACACCGGCGGGCGTACGAGGCGGCGCGTGCCGAGACGTACCCGGAGCGCGGTGCGCGGCCGACCAGCCGACCCGACGCCCGCCGGGAGGCCGAGGCGTACCGGGAGTCCCGGGGGCACCCGCAGCCGGACGGCGGCCTGCCCTGGCCCTCCCCCGGCCCCGTACGACCCGGTTTCGACCACCGGGACGCGGCGCGGCGGGGCGAGCCGCACCCCGAGCACCGGCGACCGGTAGACCGGCCCGGCCCCGAACACGCCGCGACTCCACCGCCTCCGCCCGGGTACGACCACCGCCGATCCGCCCCGACCTCCGGTGCCCCGACCTCCGGACCGACGGCTGCCGGACCGACGGCTTTTCGGGCCCCGGCCGGGGACGGTCCGGTACCGCCCCGCCCCGTCTCCCCCGCGCCGGCCCGCGACCTGCCGCGCCCCGACGCGGCCGTACCGACGCATGTCCGGCCGGTCTCACCCGCCGGTCACCCCGCCTCGCCTGTCTCGCCCGCGGGCCCCCCGGACCGACTGGCCGGCCGCCCGGTGTCGCCGGCCGGCCCCGCGGACCGGGTGGACACCCGTCCGGTGTCGCCAGCCGGCCCCCCTGACTGGGCGGGCACCCGCCCTGCGTCGCCAGCCGGACCCGCGAACCCGATGAGCGCCCGTCCGGTGTCGCCAGCCAGCCCCCCGGACTGGGCGGGCACCCGCCCCGTGCCGCCAGCCGGACCCACGAACCTGGAGGGCGCCCGCCCGGTATCGCCGGCCGGACCCCCGGGCCCGGAGGGCATGCGCCCGGTGTCCCCAGCCGGGCCGGCGCCCAGCCGCCCGACAGTGCCGGGCTCCGCCGGCACCGGCCACACGTCCCGCCCGGCTCCGGCGGACGACGCCACGCCGATCTCGGGGCCGCCCGCCGACCGGCTGCGCCTGGAGTTCCTGCCGGCCCCGGAGGCGACCGCAAGCAGGGTGGCCCGTCCGGCAGGCGAGGCGACCGGAGACCCCGCCGGTCCGAACCCCCAGGCGGCATCCGACACGGCGTCCGGCAGCAGGCAGGAAGCTCCGGCACCGCAGCTGCCCATCGCGCCCGACAGGCCCAAGCGGTACGTCCCGCCACCGCCCAGCGACCCGCCCGCACCAGCCGCTCCGCCGTCTCCGTCGCAGCCGCAGCCGCAGCCGACGAGCGGGCCGGACGCCTGGTTCCGGCCGTCCCGGTCCGCGACACCTTCGGCCGTGCCCGACGAGACACGGCCCACCAGCCCTGCTCCCCCGAGCCCCACGCCGGTCCCGAGCGACACGACGGCCGCAAGCCCCATGTCGGTTCCAGCCGACACGACGGCCGCAAGCCCCATGTCGGTTCCAGCCGACACGACGGCGGCCAGCGACACGTCGGCTCCGAGCACCACGACGGCGGCGAGCTTCACGACGGCTGCAAGCGGCACGACGACGACCGGCGACACGACGGTTACCAGCGACACGACGGTTACCGGCGGGACGACGGCCTCTGGAACGACGACCGACGGAACGACACCTTCTAGCGGAACGACGCCGGCAGGCGACAGGACAGCTCCGGACGGCGCGGCGGGCCTGGACGCCGTCCCGGTCCCGGGATTCGGCACGTCGACCACGAGTCCCGCCGGCGACGGTGTCACGTCGCCAGCGCCGGCTCACGACCACACCGGGCCGCTGACCCAGGCAGCCGCGGGCGCACCCGCCCCGGTCTCGGGGGCCACCCCGCCGGCATCCGCCCCACCACTGCCCGGCCGACCGGTGTCCAGCCCGCCGGTGTCCAGCCCGCCGGTATCCGGCCCGCCGGTATCCGGCCCGCCGGTATCCAGCCCGCCGGTATCCGCCCCACCGGTATCCAGCCCGCCGGTATCCAGCCCGCCGGTGTCCGGCGCACCGCCCGTGTCGGCATCACCGCCCACGTCCTCCCTCTCCGAGTTGGCGGCAGGTAAGCCCGCTGGACAGGCACCGCCCGCGCCTCTCCCGGTGTCCGGCCCGCCCGCCGAGCCAGCCGCCGCGCCTGCGCCGACGGGTTGGCTGTCCTCCGGCCCGATCGCTCCGGCCGTTCCGGATTCGCCTCCGGCGCGCCCGGCGCCGGTCACCACACCGCCGGATCAGCCGCTCTCCGCAGCGCCCGTCGCCGCGTCATCCGCGCCGTCCGCGCCGCTCACCGCCGCCGCGCCCACCGCCGCACCGTCCGACCAGGACGCCGCCCCACGCTCCGTGCCGCCCACCGCCGCAACGCCCGCGCCGCCCGCCCCCGTACCGTCCGAGCCACCCACCGCCGCTGCGGCCATGGCCGCACCGCCCGAGCAGGCCGTCACCGCGCCCGTCGAGCAGGCCGTCGTCGCACCGTCCGTGCCGCTCACCGCCGCACCGTCCGTGCCGCTCACCGCCGCAGCGCCTATGGCCGCGCCATCCGAGCAGGACGTCACCGGACCCTCCACGCAGGCCGTCACCGCACCGCCCGTGCCGCCCACGGCTGCACCGTCCACGATGCCTGTCGCCGCATCGTCCATACAGGCCGGCACCGCTATCGCGATGCCTGCGCAGACGGACTCCGAAGCGGTCGCGGCGCCCATCGTCGTACCTTCCGCAGGGACCGACTCCACAGTGTCCGCGCCCGCCAGCCAGCCTGGGCTGGTCCCGCCGACGCAGGCACCACTCGCTCGCCCGGTGTCAGGCCCGCCTGCGGAAGCAGTTCGAGCAGAGGCGGAACCATCCGCCCCTGCGGCGGCTGAAACCGTTGCGATGGCTGGGGAACGGCCCGAATTCGCGCCACCAGCCCTGGGTACTCCAGCCCCGCCCGAGCCCACGCACGACGCCCCCGGCCCGTACGTCGAGGGTCCCCGTACTCAGGCCCTTCCCGAGCCCCACACGGGCGCTCCGGCTCCGCGCGTCGACACGGAGGCCTCCGGTCCAGACATGGCCCGTACGGAGGTCTCCGAGCCCTTTACGACCGACGCGGACACTCCGGTCACCCGCCCGGACGGGCACTCCACTACTCCCTTCCCCCGCGACCCGGCCGAACAGGTGCCGAACGTCCCGGCTGAGCCCACCGGTGGAACACCATGGTTGTCACCGAAGGTCTTTGACACCCATGGTGTTCCACCCGTCGCGGACACTCCGCCTCTGGCGGCGGCGCCGGCCAGCGCCGGGGACGCGGCGCTGCCCGCCAGCGCCCGGGATGCGGGACTCCCCGCCAGTGCCGGGGATGCGGCACCGTCGTCTGCCCACGCACCCGCCACGGACACCGTGGCGGTGCAGCCGGTGGGCGCGCCGGACGTGCTGTCGCCTCCGGTACAGGTCGCTGCCACGCCGGTCGTGGACGTGCCGGCCCCTCCGATGTCCGCACCACCCGCCGCACTGAGCGCCACGGAGCCCCGCACCGCCGCACCATCCGCCGCCGCGACGAACGCAACCGAAGCCAGCACCGCCGCGACGAGCGCAGCCGAGCCCCGCACCGCCGTGCCGAGCGCAGCCGAGCCCCGCACAGGCGAGGCCGGTGTCGTCGAGCGGGTTCCTGCCGGGGCGCGGGACGCCGGGCGCCAGGGCGCGGAGCAGGGTGACCCGGAGCAGGTGCTGGCGAGCTACCGCTGGCAGCTCGATCCGGCGACCCTGCGGGAGATCGTGCGGGAACCGGACGAGTTCCGGATCATCCGGCGGCGGCTGACCGAGAAGCTGGGCGCGGCCGTGGACAACAGGTCGCGCGCCCGGCTGCTCAGCCTGCGGGCGGTGGTGTCTCGGATTCTCGGTGAGCTGGACGACGCCCTCGCGGACGGTCGGCTCGCGCTCACGTACGCCGAGGCCACCGGGGAGCTGCGGCGTACGGCGGTGGCGCAGGCGCGGCTGGCGCACGTGCTGCGCTGGCGCGGCGAGTTCGTCGAGGCCGACCGGCTCTTCGCCGAGGCCAACTCCACGGAGTTGCCGGAGCGGCTGCGCGCGGTGCTGCACGAGCACGCCGGGCGGTCCTGCTACGACCAGGGCCGGCTGATGGAGGCCTGTCACCACTTCGAGCGGGCGCTGGACCTGCGCGGCACCGAGGATCCCGAGTTGCAGGCCCGGATCCGGTTGAGCCTGGACGCGGTGGCGGAGCGGGTCGCGGAGACGGGCTTCGGGCCGTACCCCCGCAGCCGCGAGGAGGTGCTGGAGCGGGACCGGCCCCCGGTGCCGGCCCGCGACGGCGACCTGTGGGGTTTCTCCGACCCAAACGGCGACATGGTGATCGCCGCCGAGTACGCGGAGGCGCAGCCGTTCCGCGACGGGCTGGCCTGGGTGCGGCGCCCCGGGGCCGAGCGGTGGTCGCTGCTCGACCGCGCCGGCGCCACGGTGCTCGAACCGGCGTACCCGGTGGTGCGCTCGTTCTCCGACGGGCTGGCCTGGGTCTCCGACGGCGGCGACGCCGGCTGGGTGGCGATCGACGCCACCGGCGAGGTGGTCGTGCCGCACGGCTTCGCGGACGTACGCCCGTTCCAGCGCGGCGTGGCCGTCGTCCGCCGGGACGGCTGGGGCGCGGTCGACCGCAACGGCCGGATCGTGGTGCCCACCCGGCACCACGGGTTCCCCACCGTCCTGGCCGACGGCCGGTACGTGGAGGGCTTCACCGAGGAGGGACTGGCCGTGGTGGACGTGGCCGGCCGGCGCGGCGTGGTGAACCGGGCCGGGAAGATGCTGGTCCCGCCCACCCATCCGGCACTGGTCATCCACCCCGTCGCGTTCCTGGTCGGTGACGGCACGGGCCGCTGGGGCGCGCTCGACCGCCGGGGCGAGCCGCTGATCGAGCCGGTGCACCGCGACCGCGACGAGGTCGTCGCCGAGATCGAGCGGCTGCTCGTCGACACCAGCCCCGTGCTCTGACCGACACCGCGTCCCGCCGCGAGGGGTGACCGTCATCCGAACGGGCTAGGGTCGACGCATGGAATTCCGTCACCTGGGCCGTTCCGGCCTGATGGTCAGTGAGATCTCGTACGGCAACTGGATCACCCACGGCTCGCAGGTCGAGGAGGACGCGGCGTTCGCCTGCGTCCGAGCCGCCCTGGACGCCGGCATCACCACCTTCGACACGGCCGACGTGTACGCGGGCACCCGCGCCGAGGACGTGCTGGGCCGCGCCCTGGAGGGCGAGCGGCGCGAAGGGCTGGAGATCTTCACGAAGGTGTTCTGGCCCACGGGTCCGGGCCGCAACGACCGGGGCCTGTCCCGCAAGCACATCATGGAGTCGATCGACGGCTCGCTGCGCCGGCTGCGCACCGACTATGTGGACCTCTACCAGGCCCACCGGTACGACTACAGCACGCCGCTCGAGGAGACGATGGAGGCGTTCGCCGACGTCGTGCACTCCGGCAAGGCGCACTACATCGGCGTCTCCGAGTGGAAGGCGTCGGAGATCCGCGAGGCCCACCAGCTCGCCCGTGAGCTGCGCATTCCGCTGGTCTCCAACCAGCCGCAGTACTCGATGCTCTGGCGGGTCATCGAGGCCGAGGTCGTCCCGACCAGCGAGGAGCTGGGCGTCGGCCAGATCGTCTGGTCGCCGATCGCGCAGGGCGTCCTGTCGGGCAAGTACCTGCCGGGCCAGCCGCCGCCCGCCGGTTCCCGGGCCACCGACGAGAAGTCGGGCGCGGGCTTCATCTCCCGGTTCATGACCGACGACGTCCTGACCCGCGTGCAGCGGCTCAAGCCGCTGGCCGAGCAGGCCGGGCTGAGCATGGCGCAGCTCGCTGTCGCCTGGGTGCTGCAGAATCCGAACGTCTCCTCGGCGATCATCGGCGCCTCCCGCCCCGAGCAGGTGCAGGACAACGTCAAGGCGGCCGGCGTGACGCTCGACGCCGAGCTGCTCAAGGCGATCGACGAGATCCTCGACCCGATCGTCGAGCGCGACCCGGCCCGCACGGAGTCTCCCGCCGAGCGTCCGTGACGCGTCCCGGCCCGGTCGCCCACGCGGGCGGCCGGGCCGGACAGTGCGGTCGCCACAGTGGGCGGCCGGGGCCGGACAGGGCGGTCGCCATCGCGAGTGACCGGGCCGGACAGGGCGGTCGCCATCGCGGTTGGCCGGACCGGAGACGCCACGGCGGCGGTCAGCCCTGCCAGAAGCGGATCAGCTCCAGGCCGCGCGCGTAGAGCCACGGCGGCAGGCCGAGGAGGTCGCAGACGGCGAAGACCCCGTCGAAGAACCAGCCGCCGATGCGCGGGTTCCACAGCAGCGCGAACAGCAGGATGAAGCCGAACGGGGCGAACAGGTCGTACATCCTGCGCCACTGCGGGTTCAGCCACGGCTGGATCATGTTGCCGCCGTCCAGTCCGGGCACCGGGAGCAGGTTGAGCACGCTCGCGGTGAGCTGGAGGAACGCGAGCAGCGCCACGGCCGCCCAGAACTCGACCGGCCCGCCGCCGGGCGCCCCGAGGCGTACGGCGAGCACCAGGACCAGCGTGAACAGCACGTTGGTGGCCGGTCCGGCGAGGCTGACCAGGGTGTGCCGCAGCCGCCCCGGGATGGCGTGCCGGTCCACCCAGACCGCCCCGCCGGGCAGGCCGATGCCGCCGAGCAGCACGACCACCACCGGCAGCGCGATCGACAGCAGCGGGTGGCTGTACTTCAGCGGGTTGAGCGTCAGGTAGCCCCGGTGGGCGACGCTGCGGTCGCCGGCCCGGAACGCGACGACGGCGTGGGCGTACTCGTGCAGGCAGAGCGAGACCAGCCAGCCGGAGACGACGAAGAGGAACACGTCGAGCCGGACGTTGCCGAACCCGTGCCAGGTGAGCACCCCGCTCGTCACGAAGAGCGCGAGCAGGGCGAGGAAGACCGGGCTGGGCCGGAACGCCGCCCGGGGTACGCCGAGCACCAGCGGCTCGCCCCCCGGACGGTCGCCGGCCATCACTCCGCCGGAGGCAGCAGGCTCATGCGGTACTCCACCCGGTCGTCCTCCACGAGCGCGACCGAGGTGACGCCGGACGCCGCGAGCTCCCGCCAGGCCTGACCGATCCACGATTCGGCGTCCGCCTGGCTGCTGAACGACTCCGCCGGCCCCTCGACCGACTCACCGTTCGTGCCCTCGTACCGCCAGCTCCACGCCATGCCGCGTCTCCCCTCGCCGCTGATGTCCCGTGGGACGAACCCCCGCCAGCGTAGTCGGCCGCGCGCGGGGCGGCCCGACATCCGTACGGCGGGAGCGCAGCCGGCCAGGCCGCGCAGGGTTTTCCGGCCCCTGTCCGGGTATGGGCATCCTCGACGCGCGACGGGGCGGTCACGGACCGCCGACGGCCCGGAGGGGGCGACGATGGACGGACCGCTGCACGACAAGGACACCGAGACGCTGCGGAGGATGGCGGTACGCGGCGGCATCGAGGGGGCCGCGCACATGGAACGGGAGGACCTGCTGGACGCCCTCGTCGCCCGGCCCGGCGAGGGCGCCTGGCAGGAGGACCCGAAGCCGGCGGCGGTCAACCCCAACGACTTCCAGTACCAGGCGCCCCGGTAGCCCGTCGGGCGCTCCACCGCGTCCCATCGGGCCGGTAGGGTGTCGCGGTGCTTACGCGAGGAGTGGTGCTCAGCGACCGGTACCGCCTGGACGACCGGGTGGCCACCGGCGGCATGGGCGCGGTCTGGCGGTGCACCGACCTCATGCTCGAACGCACGGTGGCCGTGAAGGTGCTGCTGCCGGCGTTGAGCGCGGATCCCGAGTTCGCGGCCCGGTTCCGGGCGGAGGCGCGGATGCTGGCGGCGCTGCGCCACCCGGGCGTGGTCGCCGTGCACGACGTCGGCCGGTCCGTCCTCGCCGACGACAGCCAGGTCGACTACCTGGTGATGGAGTACGTCGACGGCCAGCAGCTGAGTTCCTGGCTGCGGCGCGCGAGGCGGCTCGACCCGGCCTCGACCATGTCGGTGGTGACGCAGGCCGCCGAGGCGCTGCACACGGCCCACCTCGCCGGCATCGTGCACCGCGACGTGAAGCCGGGCAACCTGCTGGTGAGGGCCGACGGCCGGGCGGTGCTGGTCGACTTCGGCATCGCCCGCTCCGGCACGACGGCGGGCATCACCGCCGCCAACGTGATGCTCGGCACCGCCGCGTACATGTCGCCCGAGCAGGCCGCCAACCAGCCGGTCTCCCCGGCGACGGACATCTACGCGCTCGGCGCGGTGGCGTACTTCTGCCTGACCGGTCAGCCGCCGTTCGACGGGGACAGCCCGCTCCAGGTGGCGCTGCGGCACCTCCAGGAGGAACCGCCGCCGCTGCCGCCCGACGTACCGCCTGGGGTGGCCGCGCTGGTGCGGCAGGCGATGGCGAGGCAGCCCGACGACCGGTTTCCCGACGCGGCGGCGATGGCCGACGCCGCGGCCGGGGCACGCGACGCGACCCTGACGGTGGTGCCGACGTCCGCCCGACCGCCGTGGGCCCTCGCCGGCCCGACCGCCCCGGCGCAGGCCGTCGCGGCAACGGACCCGGGCGCTGTCGCCACGGCCGGCACCGCCGGATCGGTCGTACCGTCGGATCCGTGGGCGCCGCTGCCGCCGGTGGCTCCCGCCCTGGCGCACGCGGGGCCGGGCACCCCGAGCGACGCCTGGGGAGCGGTCCCGCCCACCCGGGAGGACCCGGTCGCGCCACCGCCGGCCGCCGCCCCACCTGCCCCGCAGGGCGACCCCGCGGCGGCGCGGCGGCGTCGGGCCGTGCTGCTCGGGGCGGCGGCCACCGCGTTCGTGGTGCTGGCCGGGCTGGTGGCGATCGCCGTCCTCCCCGACGACGGTTCCACCGCCGCGAACGTGCCGGCGGCGCTGGGCGGCGAGCCCGCGGTGGTGGGCTCGCCGGGCGCGGCGTCCGACGGCGGCACGGGCCGTCTCCGCGTCGAGCCCACCCCCGGCGTCACCCGCGCGGCGGCCCCGTCGGTCTCCGTCACGCCTTCGGCGTCGCCGGTCGGCCCCTCCCCGGTCCCGACGCCGGGCGACGGCGGGCCGACCGGGACCGCTCCGACCCGGCCCGGCTCGGAGCCGACGGCCGGCCGACCGGCGAAGCCGAACCCGTACACGCCCGTCGAGGCGTGCGGCAGCGGCTACACGGTGATCGACTCGGCCACGCTGAGCACCTCGGGCAGCCGGACGGGCCGGGTCTACCTGCTCTACCACCCCGGTAGCGGCAACAACTGCGTGGTCACGATGAAGGAGACCGCGGTGGGCACGGCGACGGCCGCCTCGGCGTGGCTGGAGGTACGGGGCCGGGCGCGCAGCACCGACAGCGGGTCGTTCTCGTACTACGCCGGCCCGGTGAAGGCCAAGGCCGCCGGAGTGTGCGTGAAGTGGGGCGGATCCACCGGCGGGGCCAGCTACGCCAGCGGATTCGAGCACTGCGGCTGAGCGTGGACCCGGGGTCCTCCTGCCCTCGGCGGCGGCCTGCCGGCCGCTCGCGGGGTGCGGGCCGGACCGTGACCCCCGCACCTCCGGGCGGCCCCATCCGGGCGCTGGCTCTAAAGTACGGGCATGTCCGTTGACGGGTGGAACACGATCCTGGTGCTCGGCGGTATCCGGTCCGGAAAGTCCGAGTTCGCCGAGGCGCTGGTCGCCGACGCGCCGACGGTCCGCTACGTGGCCACCGCCGCCGACGCCCCGACCGACGACGCGGAGTGGGCGGCCCGCCTGGCGACGCACCGCGCGCGTCGACCGGAGACCTGGACGACCGAGGAGACCGCGGACGACCCGCGCCGCCTCGCGGACGTGATCGCCGCCGCCGGGCCCAACGAGACGCTGCTCGTCGACGACCTCGGCGGCTGGGCGACCGTGCTGCTCGACCCTGCGCACCAACCGGCCGATGACACCGCCACCATCGCCGAACTGGCGGCGGCGGTCCGCTCCTGCGCGGCCCGGCTGGTGCTGGTCAGCCCCGAGGTCGGGCTCTCCCTGGTGCCCACCACCCCGCTCGGGCGGGCCTTCACCGACGCCCTGGGCGCGGCGAACCGGGCGGTCGCCGACGCCTGCGACGCGGTGGTCCTCGTGGTCGCCGGCCAGGCCGCCTGGCTGAAGCCGGGCGCCCCGCAGCCGGTCGCCGTACCCGCACAGGCCGCTCCCGCGCAGGCCGAACCGGCGCAGGCGCGCGCCGCCGCCGTGGCTACCGTCGCCACCGGCCAGCCGGTGGCCGCCCCGCAGCCCTCCCCGGAGGTGCTCACCCCCGGCACGTCGCCGGCACCGGTCACCCCCGCGGCTTCAGGCGGCACCGGCTGGGCCGCCCCGACCGTGGCGCTGCCGATGGTCGCCACGGGCCTGGTCATCCAGCCCGGCATGGAACTGCCCATGCCCGACGAGTACACCGGTCCGCAGGCCATCGAGCGGCTCGCCACCCTGGACGTGCCCGGGGCGGGGCTGGGCGTGCTGGAGCAGGTGGTCGGGTTCGCCGCCGCCACCCAGGGCACCGCCACGCCGGCCCCGTGGGACTCGGTGCGGGTGCTGCTGCTGCACGGCGACCACCTCGGCGGCGCCGCCGCCGGCAACGCCGAGGGCGAGTCGGCGCGCCGGGCCCGCCAGGCCCGCGCCGGCCAGGGGGCGCTGGCCCGGCTCGCCGCCGAGAGCCGCGCCGAGCTCCAGGTGGTGGAGGTCCCGACGTCCGCGCCCATGGAGGTCGAGCAGGCGCTGGCGGGAGAGCAGGTCGAGGTCGCCCTGCGGTACGGCTGGCGGCTCGCCGAGGAGGCCGCCGACGCGGGCGTACGGCTGCTGGTGCTCGGGGCGTGTGGTGCCGGCACCGAGGCCGCCGCGGCGGCGGTGCTGGTGGCGACGGCGGGCGCCGAGGCGCCGGCGGTGCTCCGGCGGGTGGTCACCGACTCGGGTGAGATCGACGACGCGGCCTGGATGAGGCGGTGCGCGGCGGTGCGGGACGCCCTGCACCGGACCCGGCTCTCGCCGCGCAGCGCCAAGGACGTGCTGGCGGAGCTGGGCGGCGGGGACGTCGCCGTGGCCACCGGTGTGCTGCTCGGCGCCACCGCCCGCCGGCTGCCGGTCATGCTCGACGGGCCGGTCGGGGTGGCCGCCGCCCTGGTCAGCCGCGACCTCGCCGGGCAGGCCCGGCACTGGTGCCTGCTGGCCGACCACGGCGGGCACCCCGCCGTGCGGCTCGCCGCCGACGTGCTCGGCCTGACGCCGCTGTTCGACCTGCGGCTCGACCTGGGCGAGGGCGCCAACGCGCTGGCGGCGCTGCCGCTGCTGCGCTCGGTGCTGACGCTGGCCGCCGCGCTGCCGGCGCACCCGTCGCTGGGCGGCGGCGGGGCCGCCGGGCCGGACACCGACGAGCCCGACTTCCACGAACCGGAACCGGCCGGCCCTGGACCGACCAGCACCGACGGGCCCGACTTCCGAGAGCCGGCCGGACCCGGCCCGGACGAGCCCGACTTCCGGGAGCCCGAGCCGGCCGGGCCGGGACCGGTCAGCACCGGGCCGGAGACGGAGGCGGTGGATCCGTCCGGCCGGCGTGCCGGCTGAGTCGCGGTTCGCCGACGGGGCGCGGCTGGCGCTGACCACCTTCACCACCCTGCCGGTACGCGCCGGTCGCATCGACCGCTCGGTGGCGGGTACGGCGATGGCGCTCGCCCCTGCCGTCGGCGCGCTGCTCGGCGTCGTCCTCGGCGGGATCCTGCTGCTCCCGGGCGCGCTCGCGCCCCCGCTGGTCGCGGCGGCGGTGACCGTCGGGGCCGGGGCGCTGCTCACCCGGGGGCTGCACCTGGACGGGCTGGCCGACACCGTGGACGCGCTGGGGTCGTACCGGCGGGGAACGGCCGCACTGGAGATCATGAAGAAGCCGGACGTGGGCCCGTTCGGGGTGGTCGCGCTGGTGGTCGTACTCCTGGTGCAGACGGCGGCCCTCGCGGAGGTGGCGGGGCGGTCGTGGCCGGCGGCGCTCGCGGCCGTGGTGACGGCGACCGCCGCCGGGCGGCTCGGCGTGGCGGTGGCCTGCCGGCGCGGGGTGCCGGCCGCCCGCCCGGAGGGGCTCGGCGCGCTGGTCGCGGGCACCGTCGGGCCGGTCGCCCTGGCCGCCGGGGCGGTGGCCGTCGCGCTGCCGGCGCTCGCGGCCGTGCCGGGCCGCCCGTGGCAGGGGCCGCTGGCCGTCGCCGCCGCCCTCGCCGTCGCCGTGGGGCTGCTGCGACACGTGGTACGCCGGCTCGGCGGCGTCACCGGCGACGTGCTCGGCGCGACCGTGGAGGTCGTCACCACGCTGGTCTACCTGGGAGTGGTGCTGTCCGGCTGAGCGGGGCACACCCCGGCGGGTAGCGTTCTCCCACGACAGCACCCGCCGACCGGGGGACGACATGCTCATCACGGACGACTTCCTGCCCGTACCGGTTCCGGAATCGCTGAGCGCGACCTACCTGGTGCCCATGACGGGGCTACCGAAGGTGAGCACGAAGTCCGCCGTGGCGCAGCTGACCGGCCGGCTGGCCGAGCCCGTGCACGGGCTGGCGCGGCAGATGCTCGAGAGCCCGCTGATGAGCGTGGACACCCGGCCGATCGCCGAGTTCCCGGAGCTGCCGCCGGACCTGCTCACCGCCTTCGGCGCCACCGAGGCGCAACTGGCCCGGCTGGCCGCCGCGAGCCACCTGGTCGTGGTGCAGGCCGAGTACCGACCCGGTTGGCCGCCGGCCCACGAGTGGGCGGCCCGTGCCGTGGCCGCCGCCGTCGCCGAGACCGTCGAGGGCGACGTGGTGGACGTCTTCGGCCTCCAGTTCCTCGACCCGGCGACGGCGCTGCGCTCGCTGCCCGACGCCCAGGGGCGGATCCGGCTGGTCGACTGGGTGCTGGTGCCCTACTCGTCCGACGCCGAGGGACTCTGGTTCACCACGAAGGGGCTGCGCCGCTTCGGGCTGCTGGAGTTGCAGACCCAGGGCGTACCGGACCACCTGACCCGGGCCTGGGGCGCGGTGATGACCGGTGCCGCGCGGCGGCTGCTGCGGGACTGGACCGACGGGCTCTCCGGTGAGGAGGTGCCCGCGTTCGTGCAGCTGCCGGTGCTGGCCACCGTGACCGGACACGACATCGCGGTGGCGTACGGCAATCCGGAGCAGCACGGTGCGACGGCGCCGGTGCTGCTGCGGCTGGAGCTGGACCCGGCCACCGATCCCGACGCCGACTCGTTCCTCAGCCTGCGCCCGCCCGCCGGGTACGCGGGACCGGACGGCCGCTACTTCGCCACCGCCTGCGCCACCCTCTTCACCGGCATCCAGCCGGACGTGCGCTACGCCCGGCCGGGCGACGCGATGAGCCGGGCGGTCGCCACCGCCCGGGCCGGGCTGGGCGACATCCGGGCCCGGTTCCGCGCCGGCCAGCTCCCGCCGGAGACGCAGCTCGTGGTCAAGTACGGCCTGCCCGGCGACGACGGCCCGGAACTCGTCTGGGCGGGGGTGACCTCGTGGGACGACCCGGAGCGAATCGAGGCGGCCAGCGCCAGTGACGCCGACACCGACCCGACCGTGCGCATCGGCTCCCCGGTCGTGGTGGAGGCCGCCGACGTGGTCGACTGGGCCGTGCTGGACGGCACCGGCGTCATCGAGGGCGGCTGGACCCAGGCCGTCCTGGACGCCGGCGAACGCCCCCACCCCCCACTCTGACCCTCCCTCCCCACCTCCCACTCCCACCCACTCCCGCCCTCCCCGCCCGCACCGTCGCGTTGATCATGAAGTTGTTGCCGGGACACGCCGATCCGGGCGACAACAACTTCATGATCAACAGGGCGAGGCGGAGGGTGGGGTGGGTGGGGTGCGGTGGGGTGGGTGGGTCAGCGGACCGAGGGGGTCACGAACGGGGGGCGGGTCACGCGCATCTGGGCGCGGCGGCCGCGGATGTCCACCTCGACCAGGTCGCCGTCGGCCAGCTTCGCCCCGGTGTCGAGCAGCGCGAGGGCGACGCCCTGCTTCTTCGTGGGCGAGAACGTGCCGCTGGTGATCGTGCCGACCTGCGCGTCGCCGACGTACACCGTCATGCCGGGGCGCGGGATCGCCCGGTCGACCGCCTCCAGGCCGCGCAGCGTACGCCTCGGGCCGGCGGCCTTCTCCGCGAGCAGCGCGTCGCGGCCCCAGAAGGCCGGCTTGTCCCAGCCCACCGCCCAGCCGGAGCGGGCCTGCACCGGGGTGATCTCCGGCGACAGGTCCTGGCCGTGCAACGGGTACCCCATCTCGGTGCGCAGGGTGTCCCGGGCGGCCAGCCCGCAGGCGCGCAGCTCGGGATCCGCCGCGAAGAGCGCGTCCCACACCGCGACCGCGTCGGCCGCCGGCACCACCAGCTCGTAGCCGAGCTCCCCGGTGTAGCCGGTGCGGCACACCGTCAGCTCGACCCCGTCGAGCGTCGCCGTGGAGAAGCTCATGTAGTCGTGGTCGGTCGGCAGGCCCAGCGCGTCGAGCAGCTCGGCCGAGCGCGGCCCCTGCACGGCGAGGACGGCGTACGCCTCGTGCTCGTCGGTGACCGTGACCGACGGCGGCGCGGCGGCGCGCAGCCGGCGCACCACCTCGGCGGTGTTCGCGGCGTTCGGGATGAGGAAGACGTGCTCGTCGTCGTGCAGGTACGCGATGATGTCGTCCACCACGCCGCCGGTGGCGTCGTCGCAGCAGAGGGTGTACTGCGCCCGGCCCGGCCCGATGCGGCCCAGGTCGTTGCTGAGGCAGGCGTTGACGAACTCCGCCGCGCCCGCCCCCGTGACCCGCGCCTTGCCCAGGTGCGAGACGTCGAAGACGCCCACCCCGGTCCGCACCGCGGTGTGCTCCTTCAGCACCCCGCCCCCGGCGTACTCCAGCGGCATCTCCCAGCCACCGAACGGGGCGAACTTGGCGCCGCGAGCGGTGTGCCGCTCGTGCAGCGGGGAACGGCGCAGCCGGGTCGCGGCGGCGTCGGAGGTCACGTCGGTCATGGGTGGGAACTTACCGGGAGCTGGACGGCTGGTTAGCATCGGCGGGACCCGTCGGAGCCGTCGGCGGGACAGCCCCGACCTCCGGCGGGTACGTTCCGCCGGAGACCTCCATCGCCGGTACGCGACGACGCGACCGGCCCGGCCCGCCCGGAGTAGCTTCAGTGACATCGCCCAGCACCACCCTGAGCCTGGTCGACACCGACCCCGCCGAGCTAGCCGTCGACGCGATCGTGATCGGCGTGCACAGCCAGACCGGAGAGCAGGCCGCCACCAGCGGCCTGGCCGGGACCCTGCTGCTGGCCAGCGGAGCGGAGAGCATCGCCGCCGCCTTCGACGGCAGGCTGACCGAGACGCTGGCCCTGCTCGGCGCGACCGGTGGCCCCGGCGAGGTGATCAAGCTGGCCACGCTGGGCACCGTGACCGCCCCGGTGGTCGCCGCCGTCGGGCTCGGCCCGGAGCCGACGGGTGCCGCCCCGGCCCCGGAAACCCTGCGCCGGGCCGCCGGTGCGGCCGTACGGGCGCTCGCGGGCGCGCCGCGGGTGGCGCTCGCACTGCCGCTGCCGGACGACGCCGACGCGCCGGCGGCGCTGCGCGCGGTCGCGGAGGGCGCCCTGCTCGGCGGCTACCGCTTCGCCGGCTACAAGACCCGGCCCCAGCCGGCCCGGCGCGAGCCGGTCGCCGAGGTGCTCATCGCCGTGCCGGACGCCGCCGACGCCGGCGCCCAGGCCGAGATCGCCCGCGCCCAGGTGGTCGGCGGCGCGGTGCGGCGCAGCCGCGACTGGGTCAACACCGCCCCGAACGAGCTGCGCCCGCCGTCGTTCGCCGACTCGGTGGCCGACGCCGCCCGGGAGGCCGGCCTGACCGTCGAGGTGCTCGACGAGGCGGCCCTGGCCGAGGGCGGGTACGGCGGCATCGTCGCCGTCGGACAGGGCTCCGAGGCCCCGCCGCGGCTGGTCAAGCTGAGCTACACCCCGGCCGGCGGCGGCAACGGCAAGCGGGTGGCGCTGGTCGGCAAGGGCATCACCTTCGACACCGGCGGCATCTCGATCAAGCCGGCGCAGGGCATGTGGGAGATGAAGTCCGACATGGGTGGCGCCGCCGCGGTGGCCGCGACCATGCTGGCGATCGCCGCGCTCAAGCCGTCGGTGGCCGTGACGGCGTACCTGCCGATGGCGGAGAACATGCCGTCCGGGCGGTCGTACCGGCCGGGTGACGTGATCAGCATGTACAACGGCAAGAAGGTGGAGGTGCTCAACACCGACGCCGAGGGCCGGATGATCCTGGCCGACGCCATGGCGCGGGCCTGCGAGGACGGCTGCGACTACCTCTTCGAGACCTCCACCCTGACGGGCGGGCAGGTCGTCGCGCTGGGCAAGCGGATCGCCGGCGTGATGGGCACCCCCGAGCTGTGCGAGCGGGTCCGGGACGCCGGCGACGCGGTCGGCGAGCCGGCCTGGCCGATGCCGCTGCCGGACGACGTACGCAAGGGCATGGATTCCGACGTGGCGGACATCTCCCAGGTCAACGCCGGCATGGATCGGGCCGGGCACATGCTCCAGGGCGGGGTGTTCCTGCGGGAGTTCGTCAGCTCCGACGTCGCCTGGGCGCACATCGACATCGCCGGACCGAGCTACCACTCGGGCGAGCCGACCGGCTACTGGACCAAGGGCGGCACGGGCGTGCCGGTGCGCACGCTGGTCCACCTCGTGGAGGACGTCGCCGCCAACGGCTGACGGGTGCGGAAAGGGCCCTTCACCGACGCGACGCGTCAGGTGAGGGGCCCTCCCCGCATCTGCCGGAGGCGGGGGTCAGAACAGCTCGGGGCGGCGCTTGCGGCGCTCGTTGAAGTCGCGCATCCGCTGCGGGTAGCCCATCAGCCGCACGTCGTAGACCGGGATGCCCATCCGGTACGCGAAGCGGCGCGCGCCGTCGGGGCCGTCGATGCGCCGGCGGGTCCACTCCCCGTCGTCGGCGATCAGCATGACGGTGGTCTCGGTGACGGTGGTGCGTGGCTCGATGTACGCCTCGACCCCGCGCCGGCTGCGGACGAAGCCCTCCAGGTGCTCCAGGTCGGCGCGGTCGGCGGCCCGGTCCAGGCTGACCGCCCGCGTCTTCTTTCGTCGCCGGAACAGTCCCACCGAGCGTCTCCCCCTCCGGTCCGTCATGCGAGCCAGTGCCAAGGGTACGTGCCACGGACGTGTCGTTGGGCACCTCGGTACGCGGGCGGCGGGCGGTGGTGACAAGATGACCGAGGTGGGGTGTGCCCGTCTTACCCCGCCATGACCCCCCGAAGCAGTGACGCGACCTGGGAGTTGGACGTGAGCGAGCCGAACGACGCAACCTTCGACATCGTCATCCTCGGAGGTGGCAGCGGCGGCTACGCGACCGCCCTGCGCGCCGTCCAGCTGGGCCTGAAGGTCGCGCTGGTCGAGAAGGGCAAGCTCGGCGGCACCTGTCTGCACAACGGCTGCATCCCGACCAAGGCGCTGCTGCACGCGGCCGAGATCGCCGACCAGACCCGCGAGTCGGAGCAGTTCGGCGTGAAGACCGAGCTGGTCGGCATCGACATGGCGGGGGTCAACTCGTACAAGGACGGCGTGATCTCCCGGCTCTACAAGGGCCTCCAGGGCATGCTGAAGGGCAACAAGGCGATCACCATCGTCGAGGGGCACGGCAAGCTGGTGGGCAAGAACGTCGTCGAGGTCGACGGCAAGCGCTACACCGGCCGCAACGTCGTGCTGGCCTCCGGGTCGTACGCCAAGAGCCTGCCCGGCCTGGAGGTCGACGGCGAGCGGGTCATCACCAGCGACCACGCGCTCACCCTCGACCGGGTCCCGGCCTCGGCGATCGTGCTCGGCGGCGGCGTGATCGGCGTCGAGTTCGCCAGCGTGTGGAAGTCCTTCGGGGTGGACGTCACGATCATCGAGGCGCTCCCCCGGCTGGTCGCGGCCGAGGACGAGGAGTCCTCGAAGGCGCTGGAGCGGGCGTTCCGCAAGCGGAAGATCAACTTCAAGGTCGGCAAGCCGTTCGAGAAGGTCGAGAAGACCGACAAGGGCGTCAAGGTCACCATCGCCGGCGGTGACACCGTCGAGGCGGAGCTGCTGCTGGTCGCCGTCGGGCGCGGCCCGAACACCGCCGACCTCGGCTACGAGGAGCAGGGCGTCAAGATGGACCGCGGCTACGTGCTGACCGACGAGCGGCTGCGCACCAGCGTGCCGAACGTCTACGCCGTCGGCGACATCGTCCCCGGCCTCCAGCTCGCCCACCGTGGCTTCCAGCAGGGCATATTCGTCGCCGAGGAGATCGCCGGCCAGAACCCGGCCGTCATCGACGAGGCCGGCATCCCGCGGGTCACCTACTGCGACCCGGAGCTGGCGTCGGTCGGCCTGACCGAGGCGAAGGCCAAGGAGCAGTACGGCGCCGACAAGGTCAAGACCTACAACTACAACCTGGGCGGCAACGGCAAGAGCCAGATCCTCAAGACGGCCGGCTTCGTCAAGCTCGTCCGGGTGGAGGACGGCCCCGTGGTCGGTGTGCACATGGTCGGCGCCCGGGTCGGCGAGATGGTCGGCGAGGCGCAGCTCATCTACAACTGGGAGGCGTACCCGGCCGAGGTGGCGCAGCTCGTGCACGCCCACCCGACGCAGAACGAGGCCCTGGGCGAGGCGCACCTGGCGCTCGCCGGCAAGCCGCTGCACGCACACGCCTGATCACGACAACCGCGGCGTCCGGCGACGGGCGATGATCCCACCAGGGGAATGAAGGAGTCTTAGAAGATGCCGGTATCGGTCACCATGCCCCGGCTCGGCGAGAGCGTCACCGAGGGCACCGTCACGCGCTGGCTCAAGCAGGAGGGCGACACCGTCGAGGTCGACGAGCCCCTGCTCGAGGTGTCGACCGACAAGGTCGACACCGAGATCCCGTCCCCGGCGGCGGGTGTGCTGAGCCGGATCGTGGTCGGCGAGGACGAGACCGCCGAGGTCGGCAGCGAGCTGGCCGTGATCGCGGGCGAGGGCGAGTCCACCGGCGGCGGCGAGTCCGCCGGGCAGCAGGAGGAGCCGGCCGAGGAGGCCGAGGAGGCAGCCGAGGAGCCGCAGGCCGAGGCGGAGCAGCCGGCCGTCGAGGAGCCGCCGGCGCAGGCCGAGCAGGCGCCGTCGGGCGAGGGCACCCCGGTCAAGATGCCGGCCCTGGGCGAGAGCGTCACCGAGGGTACGGTCACCCGCTGGCTCAAGCAGGTCGGCGAGACCGTCGAGGTGGACGAGCCGCTGCTGGAGGTCTCCACCGACAAGGTCGACACCGAGATCCCGTCGCCGGTGGCCGGCACGGTCCTGGAGATCAAGGTCGCCGAGGACGAGACGGCCGCCGTCGGCGCCGACCTGGCCGTGATCGGTGCCGCCGGAGCGCAGGCGAAGCCGGAGCCCAAGGCCGAGCCGAAGCCCGAGCCCAAGGCGGAGGCCAAGCCCGAGCCCAAGCCGGAGCCGAAGGCGGAGGCCAAGCCCGAGCCCAAGGCGGAGGAGCCGACCCCGGGCCTGTCGTACAACGAGCCGTCGGCGGAGGCCGAGACCTCGGCGCAGCCCGCGCAGGCCGAGCAGAAGGCCGTCCCGTCGGCCCCGGCCGCGCAGCGCCCGTCGGCGCCCGCGCAGGGTGGCGGCGAGGAGGCCGCCGGCTACGTGACCCCGCTGGTGCGCAAGCTGGCCAGCGAGCACGGCGTCGACCTCTCCTCGGTCAACGGCACCGGCGTCGGTGGCCGGATCCGCAAGCAGGACGTGCTGGAGGCGGCGGAGAAGGCCAAGGCCGCCAAGGCCGCGCCGGCCCCGGCGCAGCAGCCCGCCGCGGCGGCGGCCCCGGCCAAGCCGGCCGCCAAGCCGCAGCCGAGCGCCAAGCGCGGCACGACCGAGAAGCTCCCCCGGATCCGGGCGACGATCGCCAAGCGGATGCAGCAGTCGCTGCACGAGATGGCGCAGCTCACCACCGTGGTCGAGGTGGACGTCACCAAGGTCGCCAAGCTGCGGGCGCAGGCCAAGGAGTCGTTCCAGCAGCGGCACGGCGTGAAGCTGTCGTTCCTGCCGTTCTTCGCCCTCGCGGCGGTCGAGGCGCTCCAGGCGTACCCGATCGTCAACGGCAGCATGGACCTCGACGCCGGCACGATCACCTACCCGGACTCGGAGAACCTCGGCATCGCCGTGGACACCGAGCGGGGCCTGATGGTGCCGGTGATCCACGGCGCGGGCGACCTCAACCTGGGCGGCATCGCCAAGCGGATCGCCGACCTGGCCGAGCGCACCCGCACCAACAAGATCAGCCCGGACGAGATCGCCGGGGCGACCTTCACGCTGACCAACACCGGCAGCCGCGGCGCCCTCTTCGACACCCCGATCGTGCCGTCGCCGCAGTCGGCGATGCTCGGCACGGGTGCCGTGGTCAAGCGTCCGGTCGTGGTCAACGACCCGGAGCTGGGCGAGGTCATCGCCGTCCGGTCGATGGTCTACCTGGCCATGTCGTACGACCACCGGCTGATCGACGGCGCGGACGCCGCCCGCTTCCTGGTCGCGGTCAAGGAGCGCCTGGAGGCCGGCAACTTCGAGGCCGAGCTCGGCCTGTAGTTCCCGCACGACGACGAAGGGCGCCCCGGTCACCGACCGGGGCGCCCTTCGCCGTTCCGCCGCCCGAGCCACGGCGGTTGCCGACCCGCCGCCCCCACCGACCCGCCGCCCCCCGCCGCCCCCGCCGTCGCGCCGTCGCGCCGTCGCGCCGAGCTTCCCGGAGCGCCGTCCGGCCGCCGTCCGGCCGCCGGACTGGTGCGATTCGGTCCCGGTGAGGACAGGGCGCTGCCAGAGTGACGGGGTGGGTGGCATCCGGTGGAGCGAGCGGCTGGGACCGGCCGTCTCGATCGCCCCCGGCGCCCGGGTCGACCGGTTCGAGGTGTTCTTCGACCTGGTCTTCGTCTTCTCGTTCTTCATCATCACCAGGACCACCGCCGCCCACATCTCCGGTTGGCAGATCGCGCACGCCATGCTCGTGCTCGCCGTGCTCTGGTGGTGCTGGGTGGTGCACTGCGTGGTCGCCACCCGGGTACGACTCGGCGAGGGCTTCGTCCCGGTGCTGATGGTCCTCGGCATGGCCGCGCTGTTCAGCTTCGCGCTGTCCCTCCCCCAGGCGTTCAGCGACACGAAGGACGTGGCCGCCGGCCCGGTGGTGGTCGCGCTCAGCTACCTGGTGATCCGGGGCGTGCACCTGTCGCTGTACTGGCACATCGCGCGGGAGAAGCCCGGCGAACGCCGGCTGCTGCTCAAGTACTCCCCGGAGATGGCGGTCAGCACCCTGCTGCTCATGGCCGCCGCGCTGATCCCGCCGCAGATCGAGGACACGGAGCGGGCCGGGATGCTGCGCAACGGGCTCTGGGTCGGCGTCGTGCTGCTCCAGTACGGCGGAGGTCTGGTCGCCGGCGCCTGGGGCTGGACGGTGACCTCCGCCGAGCACTGGACCGAGCGGTACGACCTCATCCTGATCATCGCCCTGGGCGAGTCGGTCATCTCCGTCGGCGTCGGCAGCAACCTGCTCGGTCAGCCCCCGACGTGGCCGGCGGTCGCCGCGGCGGTGCTCGGCATCTTCTTCACGGCCGCGCTGTGGTGGGCGCACTACGACGTGATCGCACCGGCCGCCCGGATCGCCCTGCACGCGGCCCAGGGCCGGCCCCGGGTCGCGATGGCCCGGGACGCGTACGCCTACTTCCACCTGCCGATGATCGCCGGAGTCATCCTGTTCGCCCTGGGTGCCGAGGAGATCGTGCACCAGGTCGCGGAGCCGGAGACGCCGATCGGGGACCCGACGCGTGGTCCCGGCGTCCTG
The DNA here is from genome assembly GCF_043197575.1 of Micromonospora sp. NPDC049051. NCBI lineage: Bacteria > Bacillati > Actinomycetota > Actinomycetes > Micromonosporales > Micromonosporaceae > Micromonospora > Micromonospora sp. NPDC049051. The sequence continues at coordinate 285,663 of NZ_JBICTL010000005.1, read as the reverse complement.
CTGCTGTTCGGCGGAGTGATCTGCTACCTGTGCGCCAACATGCTGTTCCAGGCCCGTACCCTGCGCACCGTCTCCTGGACGCGGGTCGGCACGGTGCTCGTGCTCGCCGCCGCCATCCCCGTCGGCCAGCGGTTGCCGGGGTTGGCCGCCCTCGCCCTGCTCACCGCGATCTGCATCGGGCTGGTGGCCGTCGAGGCGGTGGTCATGGCGGACTCCCGGCGCGCCCTGCGCGAGCTGGTCTTCGAGGAGAAGACCAGCCACGAGGCGCACGAGGCCGCCTGGCGCGCCCGCTGGCGCGAGCCCACCCCGGACGAGCCCTCGACCTGACACTCGGGCCCGGAGCACACCCCCCTCCCGCAGGGCCGTAGCACTCCGTAGCACCCTGGATTAGGATCGTGTCGTGGCAGAGCACGCTCATCGGGAGATAACGCAGCGGGAGCTGCGCAACGACTCGGGCGCGATCATGCGGCACGTCGAGTCCGGCGAGTCCTTCGTCATCACGCGCAACGGCACCCCCGTCGGAAAGCTCATCCCGCTGCGCCGGCGCACGTTCGTCCCCCGGGCGGAGGTGCTCGCCGCCTTCGCGACGGCCCCCGTACTCGACGACGAGAGGTTCCGCGCGGACATCGATTCGTCGGTCGAGCAGGACCCGTTCAGCCGTGAGTGGTGAGGCGCCGGTCCGTGGCCTGATCGACACGAACGTCGTGATCCACCTCGGCGCCCTCGGCCCGGAGGACCTGCCCGAGCAGATGGTGATCAGCGCCGTAACGCTCGCGGAGCTCTCCGCCGGCCCGCACCACACCGACGACCGCGCCGAGCGGGCCCGGCGGACCAGCGTCCTCCAGCATGCCGAGGCCGTGTTCGAGCCGCTGCCCTTCGACGCCGAGGCCGCGCGGGCCTTCGGCCTGGTCACCAGTGCGGTCCTGGCCACGGGCCGCACCACCCGCCGCCGGCTGGCAGACCTGATGATCGCCTCCATCGCGTACGCGAACGGGCTGTCGCTCTACACCACCAACCCGGCCGACTTCGTCGGGCTGGAGGAGCTGGTCTCCGTCCGGCCGGTCCGGCGGCCCTGACCGGGCACGTGTCGCCGCGCCTGCTGTCGTAGGGTGGGCGCAGCGTCGCGGTGCACCCGGCAAGCAGACCGCCGAGGGCATGGAGGCGCGGGACAGCATGGGACACACATGCCCCCCATCACGCCGCACGAGCGCCTGCGGGCCCTCGGCAACCACCTGGTCGAGATCCACCTCTGGCTCCGCGAGGAGTTGGCCCGCCTGCGCGAGGGGGTGGGTGACCCCGGCGTACGGCCGAGGGACCTGCGAGCCCACTGCCTGGCCTTCTGCGCGGCACTGACCCGGCACCACACCGGCGAGGACGCCGGGGCGTTCCGGGTGCTGGGCGAGCGGATGCCTGAGCTGGCCCCGGTGCTGCGCGAGCTGGAGGCCGACCACCACATCGTGGCCGAGGCCCTGCGCCGGGTCGAGGAACTGGTCGGTGGGGCCGCGCCGCCCGACGAGATGCGGGCCGAACTGGACACTCTCGCCGCCCTGCTCGAGACGCACTTCGTCTATGAGGAGAAGAAGCTCGTGCGCGCGCTCAACGGGCTGACCGAGGGCAGCCCCGAGGGCCTCCTCGGGGTTCCGCTCCCGCCGCTCGACCGTGACCCTGGACCGGTCCGCTGACCCGCACCCGGGCGAGAGCGCCGGCGGCACCACGGGGGTCGACTCGGCGTTCGACCCGGCCCGGGGTCTGCCGGTAGCAGAATCGCGGTCGTCGGGCTTGGCCGGTAGGCAGCGCCCGGGCAGGGTGGGCGCATGGCGATCTTCTCCCTCCAGGCGGTCCCGTCCGACGGCCCGGGCTGGCTGGACCTGGCCCGGCGGGCCGAGGCGGCCGGCTTCGACACCCTGTTCACCGCCGACCATCCGGGTTCGGCGGCGTCCCCCTTCGTCTCGCTGGCCGCCGCCGCGGCGGTGACCGAGCGGATCGGCCTCGGCTCGTACGTCTCCAACGCCGGGGTCCGCGAACCGATGCTGCTCGCCTCGGACGTGGCCTCCCTCGACCTGCTCTCCGGCGGGCGGGCCAGGTTCGGCCTCGGCGCCGGCCACACCCCGGCCGAGTGGCGCGCGATCGGGCGGGAGCGCCCCGACGTCGCCGGGCGGGTGCGTCGCTGCCTGGCCGTCGCCGAGGCCGTCCGCGCCCTGCTCGACGGCGAGGAGGTCACCGTCGACTCCCCCGACCTGGTCATGCGGGCCGCACGGCTGGAGACCCCCCGACCGGTGCAGCGGCGGATCCCGTTCACCCTCGGCACGGCGAACTCCACCATGCTGCGCTGGGCCGGCGCGCACGCCGACGTCGTCGGGCTGTCCGGGCTCGGCCGTACTCTGCCCGACGGCCACGCGCACACGGTGCGCTGGCGCGAGGCCGACATCGAGCAGCAGCTCGACTGCGTCGCGGCCGGGGCGGCCGGGCGGGCCGAGCCGCCGGTGCTGGAGGCGCTCGTGCAGCACGTCGCCGTCACCGACGACGCCGAGGCCGCCGCCGCGTCCACGGCGGCCGACGTCGGGCTGACCGTGCCGGAGCTGCTCGCGACACCGTTCGTGCTCGTCGGCACCGAGGACGAGATCGTCGCGGCGGTCGCCGCGCACCGGCGCCGCTGGGGCGTCACCCACTTCGTCGTACGCAAGGACGCGCTCGACCCGCTCACGCCGGTACTGGCCCGCCTCGCCGCCTGAGCAGCGCACGGAACGACGACCAGTACGGCGCGTTCCGGCTCTCCCTGCGAACCCCGCGCGAGGCCCCCTCGACGCCGCACACGGCAATCGCTCTGCCTGCCTACCCATGATCGTTGACAGCTCAGCAACGGCCACCCCGGCGGGTCGAGTCGTTCAGCTGCCAACGATCAGGAACTGCCCCTGATGCGGCGTCTCGATGTTCGGCATGGACAGCAGCGCTGAGCAGCAGGGCAGCGGAGCATGGAACTCCGGTTCCCAGCCAGTGACCCCTATGAATCAGTTCCGACCTTCCGGTCATCGAAACCTTCTGACATCATCCGACGAAAGATCGAAGGTTATGACCGTGGAGGTTAGGATGCTTTCCCGCCTGACGAGTTCCCTCAGCATCGCCGTGCTGGCGACCGCCGCGTTCCTGGTTCCGGCGTCGCCCGCCGCCGCCGCACCGTCGTTCCGGGTGCCGTTCCCGTGCAACCAGACGTGGTCCGGTCAGACCCGCAGCGACCACAGCCCGCAGTACGCGATCGACTTCAACCGGGCCAACGACCACGGCGACCCGGTCAAGGCCAGCGCCCCGGGCACGGTGGACCGGGTCACCAACCTCGGTGACACCAGCTACGGCCGGTACGTGCGGATCAACCACGGCAACGGGTACACCACCTACTACGCCCACCTCAGCGGGTTCAACGTCTCGGTCGGCCAAACCGTCGGCTACGGCACGACCATCGGGTACGTGGGCACCAGCGGCGGCTCCACCGGCTCGCACCTGCACTACGAGCAGCGCCTTAACGGCGCCGACATCAAGGTGCGCTTCAGCGGCAACCTGGCCCTCTACTACGGGACGAAGAACTACGTGCGGCTCGCCGGCTGCTGATCCAGCTGTCGACCGCCCCGGGGTTCCGGGCGTGGCGGCGACGGCGATCCGGCCGTCGCCGCCACGCGGCCGGGGAGTGCAGGTGACCGGATCCGACCGTCGCCGCCCCCGACCGCAGGAGCGCAGGTGACCGGCCGCAGGACGGGTGGCCGCCCGTACCTGATGATGTGGGTATGCGGATCCTCATGGCCGGCGCGTCCGGCTTCCTCGGCACCCGGCTGATCGACCGGCTCACGGCGGACGGACACCAGGTCACCCGGCTGGTGCGCCGGCCGCCGCGTACCCCCGACGAGCGGCAGTGGAACCCGGCCGCCGCGCAGCTCGACCCGGCCGTGGTGGCCGAGGCGGACGCGGTGGTCAACCTGGCCGGCGCGGGCGTGGGCGACAAGCGGTGGAACGACGGGTACCGGCAGCTGATCCGCTCCAGCCGGGTCGACACCACCACCACGCTGGCGATCACCATCGCCGGCCTGACGCAGGGCGACCGGCCCCGGACCCTGCTGAATTCCTCGGCGGTCGGCTGGTACGGCAACACCGGCGACCGGACCGTCGAGGAGGACGCCCCGGCGGGCGAGGGCTTCCTGGCCGACGTGTGCCGGGTCTGGGAGGCCGCGACCCGACCGGCCGAGGACGCGGGCGTACGCGTCGTGCGGATGCGCACCGGGCTGCCGCTGCACCGCGACGGCGGCCTGCTGAAGCCGCAGCTCCTGCCGTTCAAGCTGGGGATCGCCGGCCGGCTCGGCAGCGGCCGGCAGTGGCTGCCGTGGATCTCGATGGCGGACTGGCTGGACGCCGTCCGGTTCCTGCTGGACCGCGACGACGTCGCGGGGCCGGTCAACCTGGTGGGACCGGCCCCGGTGACCAACGCCGAGTTCACCCGCGAGCTGGCCCGGCAGCTGCACCGGCCGGCGATCATCCCGATCCCGGCGCTGGCGCTGAAGGTGGCGCTCGGCGGCTTCGCCCACGAGGCGCTGACCAGCACCCGCGTCCTCCCCGCGGTGCTCACCAAGGCCGGATTCACCTACCGCCACCCCACCCTGTCCACGGCCCTGCAAGCCGCCCTGACCACCCCCTGACCCCCCACCCCGCCTGCCCGACCCCGGTTGATCATGAAGTTGTTGTCATGACACGCCACGCGGGACGACAACAACTTCATGATCAACGCGTCGGGAGAGGGACCGGGCGGAGCGGGAGCGGGGTGGTCAGCAGCCGATCACCCAGTGGTTGGGGGCGGTCTGCTTGAGGGTGCTGGTGTAGAAGGTGTTGTAGAGGCCCATCCGCTCGTTCGAGCCGTTGGCGTAGGCGTAGCCGCCGGAGTGGTACGCACGGCCCGCGACGACGTGGGCGTAGTTGCTGGCCGTCACGCAGGTAGGGGCCGTGGTCGGGCTGGCCGTCGGGGAGGCGGTCGGGCTGGCGGTGGGGCTCGCCGTGGGGCTCACGGTCGGGCTCGCCGTCGGGGTGGGGCTGGGGGGCGTCGCGCCGTTCAGGCCGAAGAAGACCGCGTCGTGGTACGCCGAGCAGATGGTGTCCAGCAGGTAGGCGCCGGCGGTGCCGCACTGCTCCGCCCCCGAGCCCGGGTCGACCGGGGTGCCGTGGCCCATGCCGGAGACCCGGTAGACGCGTACGTCGTCGTTGCCGTACACCTCGAGGGCCGTGTTGGCGGGCAGCGACGCGGTGCTGGTGGGGGTCTGCGACACGCCCCGGACGTTGGTCCACTGGTCGCGCAGCTCGGTGGCGTTGGCCGGCACGACGGTGGTGTCCGACGTGCCGTGCCAGACGGCGACCCGGGGACGCGGGCCGGTGTGTCCCGGGTACGCGGCCCGGACCAGGTTGCCCCACTCCTGCGGGGTCTTGTTCACCCCGCTGTACTGGCAGGTGCTGGTGGAGGCGGGCGGCGAGCAGCGGTACGGCAGGCCGGCGATGACCGAGCCGGCGGCGAAGACGTCCGGGTAGGTGGCGAGCATGACCGCGCTCATCCCGCCACCGGCGGAGAGGCCGCTGACGAAGACCCGGGAGGCGTCGGTGCCGAAGTTGTTCCGGGCGTGGTCGACCATCTGCTTGATCGACAGCGCCTCGCCCGAGCCTCGGGTGATGTCCTGCTCGACGAACCAGTTGAAGCAGCTCAGCGCCTGGTTGGCGCTGGACTGCTGCGGCACGATGAGGGTGAACTTCCACTGGTCGGCGAACTTCTGCCAGCCGGAGTTGGCGAAGTAGCCGGCCGCGTTCTGGGTGCAGCCGTGCAGCAGCACGACGGCCGGGGCGCCCGCCGGCAGGTTGTCCGGCCGGTACGCGTACATGGCGAGGTTGCCGGGGTTGGAGCCGAAGTTGGTGACCTGGGTCAGGGTGGCAGCCTGGGCTGGGGCGGCGACGGTGGTCACCGCGGCGGCGGCGAGGACCACCCCGGCGACCACGCCGGTCAGCCGGGCGAGCAGGGACGGGGAGCGGCGCACGGGGCCTCCTGGGGACGGGGTGTGAACTGGGTCACCCGCGAATTGCCGCGAGGTTACGTCGATACGTCGATGCTGTGACATGGGGCACGGTCACACATTCACGGCCGGAAGGATGTGCGTCCTGACCGGCCTGCCCCGGTGCGGTTGGTAACGTCCGCTGCGTGCCGTCCTCCCCGTCCCTGGCGCCTTCGCCGGCCTCGCCGCCCCGCGTCGTCCGCCATCGGCGGGCCGACCTGATCGTGGCGCTGGTCGCGCTGGCGCTCGCCGTCTGGGTGACCAGCGGGCTGTGGCGGGACCCGAACACCCGCGCCATCACGGTCAACTCCAGCGACCAGGCGCTCTTCGAGTGGCTGCTGGCCTTCGGCGGTCACGCGGTGACCCACGGGGACAACCCGCTCTTCACCTACCTGGTCAACGTCCCGGACGGGGTGAACCTCGCGGTCAACACCTCGATCACCGTGTACGCGGTCGTCTTCGCGCCGCTGACGTACCTGATCGGGCCACCCGCCACGTTCCTGGTGATCCTCACCCTCAACCTGGCCGCCACCGCGCTCGCCTGGTACTGGCTGCTCTCCCGGCACCTGGTCCGCAGCCCGCTCGCCGCCGCCGTCGGCGGACTGTTCATTGGCTTCTCCCCCGGCATGGTCTCGCACGCCAACGCCCACCTGAACTGGACCGCGGGCTGGCTGGTGCCGCTGCTGATCTGGCGGACCTTCGCGCTGCGCCGCTCCCGGCACGCGCTGCGCGACGGCGCGATCCTCGGCCTGCTCGTGGCGGTCGCCTTCTCCATCGCCGCCGAGGGGCTCTTCTTCACCGCGCTGGCGCTCGGCGTCTTCGTCGCCGTCTGGGCGCTGCACCCGGCCCACCGCGCCGAGGCCCGCGCGGCGCTGCCGACCTTCCTACGCGGCCTCGGGGTGACCGCCGTCGTGGCGGGGGTCCTGCTGGCGTACCCGCTGTGGCTGCACTTCGCCGGCCCGCAGCGCTTCCACGGCACCGGCTTCGACGCCGTCATCCACTCCGAGGACGTCGTCGCGTACGGGGCGTACCCGCGCCGGTCGCTCGCCGGGGAGGCGGGACTGGGCACCCAGCTGGCGCCCAACCCGACCGAGGAGAACTCGTTCTTCGGCATCGGGCTGCCACTGCTCGCCGTCGCCTGCTTCGTGACGCTGTGGCGCCACGCCGACGCGGGCCGCCGGGCGACGCTCTGGGCGCTGGGCGTGACCGCCGCCGTCTTCACCGTGCTGTCGTTCGGTCCCGTGGCCAAGATCGACGGGCGGCGCGTCGACCTGCCGATGCCGTTCGACCTGCTCGGGAACCTGCCGGTGGTGAACGCCGCCCTGCCCGCCCGGCTGGCGCTGATCGTGGCGCCGGTGATCGGGGTGCTGCTCGCGTACACCGTCGACCAGCTGCGCGCCGACCCGCCGCGGCAGCGCCGGACGCGCCTGGCGTGGTGGGCGGGATTCGTGCTGGCGCTGCTGCCGCTGGTGCCGACCCCGCTGCTGACCATCGAGCGCGAGCCGATCCCACGCTTCATCACCGCCGGGACGTGGCGGGAACATGTCTCTCCCGGCGGGGTGCTCACCCCGGTGCCGCTGACCCTCGACGTCTACCCCGACGGTCAGCGCTGGCAGGCGTACGCGTTGGCGCACCGGCAGGGCGAGTTCGCCATCCCCTCCGGCTTCTTCCTCGGCCCCGGCGGCCCGGACGGGCGGGGGCGGATCGGCCCGCCGCCGCGCCTGTTCAGCGCACTGGTGGACCAGGCCGGCCGGACCGGGACCGTACCGATCGTCACCGAGGGCAGCATCGAGGAGGTCCGCGCCGACCTGCGGCACTGGCGGATCGAGACGATCGTGCTGGCCGACGAGGTGCACGGGGCGAAGTGGCCGGTCGACGAGGAGGCGATCCGGCGTACGGTGACCGCGCTGCTCGGCCCGCCCGAGCGGGTGGACGACGTGTGGCTGTGGCGGGTCGCGCAGGGCTGAACCGCCCCGGCCGATCCGTCCCCTCGTGAGCCGCGTCACCGCAGGTGACCCGCCGGTACGGGGCTAGGCTTGGCGGCGTGACCACGACGACCCCCGGCCTCACGGCCGTCCGCGCCGGTGTCCTCGACTACCTGGCCGCCTGGGACGAGCAGCGCCGGCTGCACGAGTCGGTGGTCGCCGGGGAGCGCGGCGACACCGTGCTGCTGCTGGAGCACCCGAGCGTCTACACCGCCGGCAAGCGCACGGAGCCGTGGGACCGCCCCATGGACGGCACCCCGGTCGTCGACGTGGACCGGGGCGGCAAGATCACCTGGCACGGCCCTGGGCAGCTGGTCGGCTACCCCATCGTGCGGCTGCCCGACCCGGTCGACGTGGTCGCCTACGTACGCCGCACCGAGCAGTTGCTGATCGACGTCTGCGCCGAGTTCGGGCTGACCGCCGGCCGGGTCGAGGGACGTAGCGGGGTCTGGGTGCCCGAGGACGACCGGGGGCCGGCCCGCAAGGTGGCGGCCATCGGCATCCGGGTCGCCCGCGGGGTGACCCTGCACGGCTTCTCCATCAACTGCGACTGCGACCTGGGGTACTTCGACCGGATCGTGCCCTGCGGCATCCGCGACGCCGGGGTCACCTCGCTCACCGCCGAGCTGGGCCGCCCGGTCGCCGTGGCCGACGTGCTGCCGGTCGTCGAGCGCCACCTGCCGACGCTGTTGGCGTGACCGTCGGCGGGCCGCGTCCGCTCCACCGCCGGCCCGTCGGACGAGGAGCCCCGTGGAATCCCACGCCGGTTCCGGCGCCGCGTCGGGCCCCGGCCCGCCCCTATCCTCACGGGCATGCAGATCGATCTGGTCACCGTCGTCGTGGCCGAGTACGACCCGGCCATCGACTTCTTCACCGACGTGCTCGGCTTCGAGCTGGTCGAGGACTCCCCCTCGCTGACCAACGACGGCCGCCCGAAGCGCTGGGTCGTCGTCCGCCCGCCCGGCGCGCGGACCGGACTGCTGCTGGCCCGCGCCGACGGTGACCGGCAGGCGCAGGCTGTGGGTGACCAGGTCGCCGGCCGGGTCGGCTTCTTCCTCCGGGTCGACGACTTCGACGCCGCCCACCGGCGGATGGTCGAGGCGGGTGTCGAGTTCGTGAAGCCCCCGCGCACCGAGCCGCACGGCCGGGTCGCCGTCTTCCGCGACATCGCCGGCAACCTCTGGGACCTCCTCGGTTCCGCCTGACCACCCGCCCGACGGGGAGTCCTCGACTTCGAAACCGGCCCATTGAGCGATCGCTCAAAGCGCGGTACGCTCCGTCTTGAGCAACTGCTCAAAACGGAGGATGCCGATGCGGGCCGTCTACGTCGAGACGCTCATCGCCGCGCCGATGGAACGGGTCTGGCGGGTGACGCAGGACCCCGGCACACACCCGCGCTGGGACGTCCGGTTCAGCGCCATCGACCCCGTGCCGGGCACGACGCCCGCCCGGTTCCGCTACGTCACCCGGGTGCTGCCGGCCGTCCGGATCGGCGGGTACGGCGTGCACGCCGGCGAGCGGACCCGGCCGGACGGCACGCGTACCTCGGCGCTGCGCTTCGGCTCCGACGATCCGCGCTCCCTGATCGCGTCGGGCTCGGGCTACTGGCGTTACGTGCCCGGCCCCGCCGGGGTGCGGTTCCTGACGGGTTACACGTACGCCCCCCGCTGGGGAGCCTGGGGGCGGCTCGCCGACCTCGCGTTCCGCCCGGTGTTCGGCTGGGCCACGGCGTGGTCGTTCGACCGGCTGCGGCTGTGGCTGGAGCAGGACGTACCGCCGGAGCGGGCCCTGGGGAACGCGGCGCGCGAGGTGGCCCTCCGGGCGCTCGCGGTCGCGGGCGTCGGTGCCCTGGTCGCGTGGCTCGACGGCGCCCCCGCCGGGGCGCTCGCGGCGCTCGCCGCCTCGGTGGTCGCGGTGGCGCTGCCACCCCACCCGCACACCCCCGCCGCCCGCCGCTGCCGACGTCGGCCGCCCGACCGTCTCGCCGCCCGGGCCCCGTCGCTGTTGGAGAAGCTGTGACCTCCGTCTTCCAGCGCGCCCTGGGCGCCGACTTCGACCGACTGCATCCGCGACTGCGGCGCCGCTTCGGCGTCGACGGCGGCACCGACCTGGGCTGCGTCGGCACCGGCGTCATGGAGCGCGTCTGGCGGGGCCCCGCCTTCACGACGCCGTTCCTGCACCTGGGCACCCTGCGGCACATCCTGTTCCCGGAGACCGGCGTCGACGTCCCGTTCACCATCGAGAACTACGCCTACGCCGACTCGTACCGCCGGCCCACGCTGACGTTCGTGCGGACCTTCCAGGTGGCGACGCACCGCCGGCGCCGCTTCGACGCCACCATGGTCTACAGCCCGCGGCGCGGTGTCCTGGTCGACTACCTGGGCACCCACCAGCATCTCGCCGTCGACCTGCACCTGGGCGTCGATCCCACCGGCGCGCTGACCGTCCGCAGCGGCGCCCAGCGCTTCCGCGGCGGGCTGCCCTGCCCGGCGGCGCTCACCGGCCAGGCGCACCTGCGGGAGTGGTACGACGAGCGCAGCGGGCGCTTCCGCATCCAGGTACGGGTGACCAACCCGCTCGTCGGGCCGCTGTTCGGATACACGGGCAGCTTCACCGTCGAGTACGTCCGGCCCGGCCGGGCACCGGTGCCGGCGGCGGTGCGCCCCCTGCGGGAGAATCCCGGGGACTGACGGAAAGGACCCCCATGGCCGCCACCCGCCAGAAGCTGATCGACGGCGCGCTCGCGGCAATCCGCAGCCACGGCATCGCCGGCACCTCGGCCCGCACCATCGCCGCCGCCGCCGGGGTGAACCAGGCCCTGGTCTTCTACCACTTCGGCAGCGTCGACGCCCTGCTCGCCGAGGCCTGCCGGGACGCGACGGCGGCCCGCGTCGCGGTCTACCGCGCCCGCTTCGCACAGGTACGGTCGCTGGGCGAACTGCTCGACCTGGGTCGCGTCCTGCACGAGCAGGAACGGGCCGAGGGCAACGTGGCCGTCCTGGCCCAGCTGCTCGCGGGCGCCCAGACCGACGAGCGGCTCGCCGAGCCGACGGCCGCCGCGCTGCGGCTGTGGACGGCCGAGATCGAGACCGTGCTGCACCGGCTGCTGCGCGACTCGCCGGTCGCCGCGATCGCCGACCCGGCGGGGCTGGCCCGCGCGATCTCGGCCGCGTTCGTCGGCCTGGAACTCTTCGAGGGCGTCGACCCGGCCGGCGGGCGCGACGCCCTCGACGCGCTGGAACGCCTCGCGGTCCTGGTGGAGGTGCTCGACGACCTGGGCCCCCTGGCCCGCCGCGCCCTACGCACCCGCCTACGCCCCCGCCCCCGCTCCTAACCCACCCACCCCACCCCGCCCCGGCACGGCCGCGTTGATCATGAAGTTATCGACGCGACACGCCGATGCCGACGACAACAACTTCATGATCAACGGGGGGCCAGCGGGGGAGGGCAGGGGGCAGCGGGGTTAGGGGGTCAGGCGGTGGAGGTCGCGGGGGAAGGCGGTGACCTCTCGGATGTTGGTCGCGCCCGTGAGACGGGCCACGAAGCGTTCCAGGCCGATGGCGAAGCCGCCGTGCGGCGGCATGCCGTGCCGGAACGCGTCGACATAGCCGGCGTACGGCTCGACGGGCTCGCCCCGGGCGGCGAGCACCGCCAGGTAGTCGGCGTGCCGGTGCAGCCGCTGCCCGCCCGTCACCAGCTCCAGGCCCCGGAAGAGCAGGTCGAACCCGTTCGAGTACGCGGGCCGCGCCGGGTCGGGGTGGGTGTAGAAGGGCCGCTTCGCCATCGGGTACCCGGTGACGAAGAGGAACTCCGAGCCGTGCTCCCGCCGCGCCCACTCGCCCAGCGCCCGCTCGTGCGCCGGGGCGAGGTCCGGCTCGTCGGCCGGCGCGCCGGCGATCCTGAGCGCCTCGGTGAAGTGCACGGCGGGGATCTCGTCCGGCACGTCCGGGGCCGACACCCCGAGGGTGGCCAGCGCGGCCCCGGCCCGCTCGGTGACAGTGCCCAGCATCCCGGCCAGCGTGTCGCGCAGCACGGACATCACGTCCCGATGGTCGGCGACGAAGCCCAGCTCGGCGTCGAGCGAGGTGTACTGCGCCAGGTGGCGGACGGTGTCGTGCGGCTCGGCCCGGAACACCGGCCCGACCTCGTAGACGCGCTCGAACACGCCGACCATGAGCTGCTTGTAGAACTGCGGCGACTGGGCCAGGTACGCCGGCCGGCCGAACCAGTCCAGCGCGAAGACGTTCGCCCCGCTCTCGGTGGACGAGCCGACCACCTTCGGGGTGTGGATCTCCACGAAGTCGCGGGCGTCGAGCGTGGCCCGGAAGCCGGACACCGCCGCCGCCGAGACGCGCAGCGCCGCCGACCGGGTCGGGTGGCGCAGCGCGACGGGCGCATGGTCGAGCTGGGTGGGCAGGTTCGCGGTGAGCGCCGGCCGGTACAGGTCGAACGGCGGCGGTACGGCGGGCGGGCCGAGCGGTCGTACCGTCGGCGCGGTCAGCTCGACCCCGGCGGGGGCCGTCGGGTTCGCGACCACCGTGCCGGCGACCTCGACGACCGTCTCCTCGGTGAGTTTCTCCACCTCGGCACGGACGGCCGGGTCGGTGACCACCACCTGCGCGAGGCCGGCGGCGTCCCGGACGATCAGGAAGGCCACCGACTTGAGCGGGCGACGGCGGTGCACCCAGCCGGCGATCCGGACGGGCGCGCCGACGTGGGCGCGGAGTTGGCGGGACAGGACACGTCGCATGGCAGGGCTGCCTCTCGGTCGATCGCGACGCCTACCAGCTCCGGTGGCGGGCGTCGCCCCAACCCCGTCAGGTGCGGGCGAGCGGGAAACCTCGCGGTGCCACCACACCTTCGCCCCCGCGGAACGGGGGCCTCTTTCGTCGCCTTTTCACCGGGGCCAGCCGGGCGGGCTCTACTGGGCGGTGCGGCCTGCCCGCGCAGGCGCGCGGCGCGCCGGCCATCCGCCGTTCTTCCCGCAGCTCGGGAGGGTCTTCGCGGGCCCGGTGCCAGACCGCCTCGCAGCAACCGGCGGCTCTCTTCAACTGGCGGGTCGGGGCGCTACTCGGCTCCGTCACAGCTCTGGCGGCACGCTAGCACCCCCGCCGGGGCTCCTGTGACGGGTTTTCCGCCGACCCTCGTGTTGAGCGTCACGCGTTTCAGGGGTGACGCCGGTCGCCCGAACTACATCGACGGCGGCCGTCGGGCGTAGGCTCGGTTTCGTGACGATCGAGCACTCCGCGCCGACGACCGGCCAGGCAGCGCGCACGGCGACGCCCGCCCCCGAGGGGCGGCGTCTCCTGCGGATCGAGGCACGCAACGCCGAGACGCCGATCGAGCGCAAACCGCCGTGGATCAAGGTCAAGGCCAAGATGGGCCCGGAGTACACCCAGCTGCGCGGGCTCGTCTCGCGCGAGGGGCTGCACACCGTCTGCCAGGAGGCCGGCTGTCCCAACATCTACGAGTGCTGGGAGGACCGGGAGGCCACCTTCCTCATCGGTGGCGACCAGTGCACCCGGCGCTGCGACTTCTGCCAGATCGACACGGGCAAGCCGGCCGAGTTCGACGCCGACGAGCCGCGCCGGGTCGCCGAGTCGGTGGTCTCGATGGGCCTGCGCTACGCGACCATCACCGGCGTGGCCCGCGACGACCTGCCCGACGGCGGCGCCTGGCTCTACGCCGAGACCGTCCGGCAGATCCACACCCTCCAGCCCGGCTGCGGCGTGGAGCTGCTGATCCCCGACTTCAACGCGGTCCCCGAGCAGCTCGCCGAGGTCTTCGGCGCCCGGCCGGAGGTGCTGGCGCACAACGTGGAGACCGTGCCGCGGATCTTCAAGCGGATCCGGCCGGCGTTCCGCTACGAGCGGTCGCTGGACGTGATCCGGCAGGCCCGCGCCGACGGACTGGTCACCAAGTCCAACCTGATCCTGGGCATGGGCGAGGAGCGCGCCGAGGTCTCCCAGGCGCTGCGCGACCTGCACGACGCCGGGTGCGAGCTGATCACCATCACGCAGTACCTGCGCCCCACCCCCCGGCACCACCCGGTCACCCGCTGGGTCAAGCCGGAGGAGTTCGTCGAGCTGCGCGAGGAGGCCGAGGAGATCGGCTTCGCGGGCGTGATGAGCGGGCCGCTGGTGCGCTCGTCGTACCGGGCCGGGCGGCTCTACCGGCAGGCGCTGGAGGCCCGCGAGGCCCTTCCGGTCACCGCCGGCTGACCCGTCCCGGCGACGCGCCGGCCTCGTTCGACCACGGGCCGGCGGCCGACTGCCATGATCGGCTCATGACGGTCGGAGTACGCCACCGCCACCCGCGTCCCGCGACTCCGACCGCCCGCCGGCGGCTCCCGACTGTCCTCGCCGTACTCGCCGTCGTGGCGGGGATCGCCTACCGCCTCGGGCTGCTGCTGCACCACGCGCCGCCGACCAACAGCGACGAGGCCACCATGGGGCTGGCCGCGCTGCACATCGCGCGGGGACAGGAGTTCCCCGTCTGGTTCTACGGCCAGGCGTACATGGGGACGTTGGAGGCGTACCTGGCCGCACCGGTGTTCGCGCTGGCCGGCCCGTCGACGCTCGGGCTGCGCCTGCCCGTCCTCGCCCTGTACGCGGCCTTCGTCGTGCTCGCCTGGCGGCTGACGCTGCGGCTGACCGGGGACCGCTGGTTCGCCCTGCTCGTCGTGGCGCTGCTGGCGCTGGGCTCGGACCGGGTGGTGAAGAACCAGCTCATCGCCGGGGGCGGGTACCCGGAGATGAACGCGGCCGGGGTGGCGCTCGCCGTGCTGGCGTACGACCTGGCGGCCGGACGACCGGGACGCCGGCTGCCGCGCTGGGCGGCGTGGGGCTTCCTGGCCGGGCTGATGGTCTGGGTCGACCCGCTGGTGCTGCCGTACGTGGCGGCGACCGGCGCGGTGCTGCTCGCGTACCGGCGGCGGGAGCTGCGGGGCCGGGCCGGGGTGCTGCTCGGTGCCGCCGCGCTCCTCGGGGCCGCGCCGCTGCTGGTACAGAGCCTCGCCACGGGGCGCGACCCGCTCGCCGCGGTGCTGGCCGCCGGCGGCTCCGGGCAGGCCGCCGGCTGGGCGGACCGGCTGCACGGCGGGCTGGTGCTCGGCCCGCCGCTGGGCATGGGCTTCTGCTCCCCCGGTCACTGCGCCGGCTGGCAGTTGTGGTGGGCCGCAGCCCTTCCCATCCTCCTGCTCCTGGCCACCGTCACGGCCCTCCGCCTGCTCCGCCGACCGCCCGCCCCCGCCGATCTTGGACACCTGCCGTCGGCACCGGACGGCAACTGTCCAAGATCTGGGGACGCCGTGGCGCGGGTCCGGGCGGCCCTGTCGCTCGCCCTGGTCGGGGCAGCCGTCGCGACGCTGGCCGCCTACACGCTGAGCAGCGCGGCCGGGCGTACACCGGTCGAAAGCTCCCGGTACCTGTCCTGCCTGCTCATCTCGGTGCCCGCGCTGCTGTGGCCGCTGTGGGCCGCCGCCCGGCGGCGGACGGCCCACCTGCCCCGCGTCGCGGCGGGCGGGGCGGTCGCCCACCTGCCCCGCGTCGCAGTGGGCGGGGCGCTCGCAGCCACCCTCGGCACCGCCGCCGTGGCGACCGCCGGCGCGGTGGGCGCCGCGCCGACCGCCCGCGCCGCCGAGGCCCGGCACGCCGAACTGGTGGCCGCGCTACGCCAGCGGGGCGTCCGGCACGTGTACGGCGGCTACTGGACCTGCAACCGGCTCACCTTCGCCGCCCGGGAGGACGTGCTCTGCGCGGTGGTCGACGACGACCTGCGCCCGGGGCACGACCGGTACCTGCCGTACCGCCGGGCGGTGTGGGGATCGGCGGCGCCGGCGTGGGTCGCGCCGGCCGGGTCGCCGCTGGCCACCCGTCTGGACGAGCGCCTGCGCACCGATCCGGCCGCGCTCGACCTGGTCGTGGTCCCCGGCTGGCGGATCTACCTGCCCGGCCGGTGACCGCCGGACCACGCCCGGCCGCGGACCACCTGGACTGAGCCCGGCCGCGGACAGTGCGACGTGCGGCGACCACTAGACTCTGTGGCATGGCAAAGCCCCAGGAGAAGGTCTCGTTCGGCCAGCGGCTGAAGCAGATCGGGATGGTGTTCAAGTTCACCGCCAAGCAGGACCGGTGGTTCGCGCCGTTGGCCGCCGGCGCGGTGCTGATCCCGCTCGCGCTCACCGTGGTCGCGGTCCTGATCTGGGGCTGGATCTGGCTGCCGCTGGGCATCCTGTTCGCCCTGCTCTGCCTGCTGATCGTGCTCAACCTGCGGTCCAACCGGGCGATGATGAACGCCGCCGAGGGGCAGCCCGGCGCGGCGGCCCAGATCATGGAGAGCATGCGCGGCGACTGGCGGGTCACCCCGGCCGTCAGCTCCACCACCCAGATGGACATGGTCCACCTGGTCATCGGCCGGCCGGGCGTGATCCTGCTGGCGGAGGGCAACCCGCAGCGGGTGCGCGGCCTGCTCGGCCAGGAGAAGCGGCGGCTGGCGAAGGTGATCGGCTCCGCCCCGCTCTTCGACTACGTGATCGGTCAGGAGGAGGGCGAGCTGCCGATCCGCAAGCTGCGGATGACGTTGATGCGGCTGCCGCGCAACCTCAGCGGCAAGGACGTCAACTCGCTCGACAAGCGGCTCAAGGCGCTCACCGCCCGCCCGCAGATGCCCAAGGGCGCGATCCCGAAGAACATGCGGCCCCCGCGCGGCGCGTTCCGCCAGACGCGCGGTCGCTGACCCGCGACGCGTACGCGAGCAGGAGCCGGGCCCGTGCGAAGGGCCCGGCTCCTGCTGCGTCTCAGGGGGCGTGCCGGGTCAGGGGCGCGGGGCGTCGGTGACGACGGAGCCCGCCAGGCGGTCGTGCAGGCCACGACGGTGGTTGTCCATCAGCAGGGCCGGCACGACCAGGGCGAGCAGCAGACCGCGCAGCAGGGCCCGCAGCAGCCCGATACGGCCGCCGTCGGCCCAGGCGACGCAGCGGATCTTCGTGATGAACATGCCGGGCGTCTGGGCGAAGAGGCCGAGGAAGAAGCCGTACTCGACGATGAGCACCAGCACGGGCGCCCACCCGTCGCGGACCGGGTCGGAGAAGAACCCGGCGACCAGGAGGCAGAGCACCCAGTCGATCACCAGTGCGCCGAACCGGCGGCCCAGGCTGGGCGGGGTGAAGGTGGGATCCGACGCGGGGGGTACGGGGCGATCATGCGGGTTGGTCACAGCGGTCAAGGGTATCCAGGTCGGAGAGACGGATCGGGGACGACCACCCGCACCACGAGTGCGACGGGCTGACGCCGGCCTGCTCCGCCAGCAACCGCACGACAAAAAGGGGCGAAAGCGAGCAGACATCAATAGAATTACCCAGCCGATGACGTCCCGCTGCCCGGTCGCACCCCGCCCGAGCGGCGCGGATGACGCTCCGCGAGGGACGTAACACGGCAGAAACACTCAAGACACGGCCGGGCAACCGCACGGCCATAGCGTCGTCAGGAGCCTAGCCACCCGTGGACGTGCCAGGAGGACGTGTGTTCGCCAATCCCGAGGAACTCCTGCGATACCTCAAGAACGAGGACGTGAAGTTCGTCGACGTACGTTTTTGTGACCTGCCCGGTGTGATGCAGCACTTCAACCTGCCGGTCGAGTCGGTCGACGATGCCTTCTTCACCGAGGGCCTGGCCTTCGACGGCTCGTCGATCCGCGGTTTCCAGGCGATCCACGAGTCGGACATGCTCCTGCTCCCGGACGTCGCCACCGCCTTCATCGACCCCTTCCGGGCCCAGAAGACCCTCGCGCTCAACTTCTTCATCCACGACCCGTTCACCCGCGAGGCCTACAGCCGGGACCCGCGCAACGTGGCGAAGAAGGCCGAGGCCTACCTGGCCGCCAGCGGCATCGCCGACACCGCGTACTTCGGCGCGGAGGCGGAGTTCTACATCTTCGACTCGATCCGCCACGAGACCTCGGCGCACCAGTCGTTCTACTACATCGACTCGGTCGAGGGCGCCTGGAACACCGGCCGCGAGGAGCCGGGCGGCAACCGCGGCTACAAGACCGCCTACAAGGGCGGCTACTTCCCGGTGCCGCCGGTCGACCACTACGCCGACCTGCGCGACAGCATCGTGCGCCGGCTCGTCGACAGCGGGTTCACCGTGGAGCGCTCGCACCACGAGGTGGGCACCGCCGGCCAGTCCGAGATCAACTACCGGTTCTCGACGCTGCTGCACGCCGCCGACCAGCTCCAGCTCTTCAAGTACATCGTGAAGAACGAGACCTGGGCCAACGGCAAGACCGCGACGTTCATGCCGAAGCCGCTCTTCGGTGACAACGGCTCCGGCATGCACACCCACCAGAGCCTCTGGCTGAACGGCGAGCCGCTGTTCTACGACGAGACCGGCTACGCCGGCCTCTCGGACATGGCCCGCTGGTACATCGGCGGCCTGCTGCACCACGCCCCGTCGCTGCTGGCCTTCACCAACCCGACGGTCAACTCGTACCGCCGGTTGGTGCCGGGCTTCGAGGCGCCGGTGAACCTGGTCTACTCGCAGCGCAACCGGTCCGCCTGCACCCGCATCCCGGTCACCGGCAACAACCCGAAGGCCAAGCGGGTCGAGTTCCGCGTGCCGGACCCGTCGGCCAACGTCTACCTGGCCTTCTCGGCGATGATGATGGCCGGCCTGGACGGCATCAAGAGCAAGATCGAGCCGCCGGCCCCGATCGACAAGGACCTCTACGACCTCCCGCCGGAGGAGTGGGGCGACGTCAAGCAGGTGCCGGGCTCGCTGTCGGCGGTGCTCGACTCCCTCGAGGCCGACCACGACTACCTGCTCGACGGCGGCGTCTTCACCCCCGACCTGATCTCCACCTGGATCGAGTGGAAGCGCACCAACGAGGTCGACCCGGTGCGCCTGCGCCCGACCCCGCACGAGTTCGCCATGTACTTCGACTGCTGATTCGAATATCCGCAGGAAGGCCCCGGGTCCGCCCGGGGCCTTCCTTCTTCTCGTCCGATGGCTTTCCTTCTCCGTCCCGGAGCCCTGCGTTCTTCGTGGACCAGGCGATGCCACTCTTCGGCAAGTGCGCCACGACCTCCAACTGCCGACCCGCGCGCAGCCGACCGGTCGACACCGCCCGAGCCGCACGACCGGTGGAACACCATGGGTGTCTCCGGCGGGTTTTGACAGCCATGGTGTTCCACCGGTGCCGCCGGCCCACGTTGGGGCTCGTGTTGCAGCCGCGCGGGGTGGCAGCGGTGCAGGCAATCGCAACGTGGAGCGACGCAGCCGAAAGGGCCGCCCCATACCTTCGCGTCCGTTATATTGCGGGCGTGGACACACCGCTGCGCGAACCCACCTTCCTGATCCTCACCGCGCTGGCCGGCGAGCCGCTGCACGGCTACGGCCTGATCGGCGAGGTCGCCGCCCTCTCCGACGGGCGCGTGTCGCTGCGCCCCGGCACCCTCTACGGCGCGCTCGACCGGCTGACCGACGCCGGCCTGGTGGAGGTCGACCGCGAGGAGGTGGTGGACGGCCGGCTACGCCGCTACTACCGCCTCTCCCCCGCCGGCGACGCCACGCTGAGCGCCGAGACCGAGCGCCTGCGCCGCAACGTCGAGGCGGCCACCGCCCGGCTGCGCGCCCGCGCGTCCCGGCCGCTCGCCGCGCGTACCGCCGGAGGGTTGGCATGAGCGACCTGGAGCGGCGCTACCACCGCCTGCTGCGGGCCTACCCGGCCGAATACCGGCGGGCCCGCGGCGCGGAGATCGTCGGCACGTACCTCGACCTGGCCGCCCCGGACCGACGCTGGCCCTCTCCCGCGGACGCCGCGGACCTGCTGCGCGGCGGCCTGCGTCAGCGGCTGCGGGCCGCCGGAGCCGCCGACCTGGTTCCGGGCGTACGCCTCGCCGCCGTCCTCGCCTTCGTCACCGCGACCGCGCTGGCGGGGGCCTGGTCGGTGCTGGAGCTGCACCCGCCGACGGCGCCGTGGGACGTGCCGCACGCCGGACCGTTCGTCTCGCTCGGGATCGGGGTGTGGGCGGCCTGGCTGCTCGCCGCGGCCGTGCACGCGGCGGCCCCGGGTCGGTGGACCCGTCGCGCCGTGGCCCTCGCCCTGCTGCTCACGGTGGCGGTCGTACCGGTTGCGGCCCTCGCCGGCCTGCCCCGACCACCGCTGTTCGTGCTGCTGCCACAGGTCGGGCTGGGGCTGGTGGCGCTGGCCCTGCCCGAACGGCTGCCGGCGCTGATCCGGACGGCGCCCCTGCTCGCGGTGGCCGCCGCCGGCCTCACGAGTGTCAACCTGCTGCCCCGCAACGACTTCTACGTCAGCTACTACGGCTGGACGGCGAGCGGGGTGCTGCCCGGCGCCGCCGTGACACTGCTCGTCGTGGTGCTGTTGCTCGGGACCGGGTTGGCCCTGCGGGCCGACCACCGGGGCGGCTGGGCGCTGCTGGTGCTGCTGCCCCCGGTCGGCTTGCTCTTCCTTCAGCCGCTGGCCGGCGCGCTCGACGGCAACATGCGCGGCGCGCCCAACCCCGGCTGGGACGCCCTCGCCGCGACGGCCGTCCTGGTCGGCGTCGCCGGCCCCGCGCTGCTGCCGCTGGCGCTCGCCCTGCGCAGGCGCCTACGCGGACCCGGGCCGGTCGGCACCGGCGACCGCTGCCCGTCCTGCGGCCGTACCACCGAGCGGGTCCCGTAGACCAGGGGCAGCGGCACCCGGGCGGCGAGTGGAACACCACGGCTGTCACCCGAGGTTCTGACAGCCACAGCGTTCCACTCGCCGCAGCTACGACCGCGAGTGGCGGGGCCCCGCCTCGGCGTCAGGTGACGACGCCCGGCCCCGGCGGTGAGGGGCGGGGCGGCCCTCGCCGAGAGGTTCGCCCGCGGTGGCGGGAGGGCGGTCAGCGCAGGGCCGCCTCCCATTCCCGCGTGTGGGCGGCGAGGTGGTCGGCGGTGGCCAGCCAGTACGGGCCGTCCTCGGTCCAGATCCGGGCCCACGGCTCGCGCCGCTGCTCCGCGCCCTCGCGCAGCAGTTCGTACATCGCCCGGGCGCGGGGGCCGAGCATCCCGGCCAGGGCCGGGCGGGACGCCTCGTCGAGACGGTAGCCGTCGGCGAAGGCGCGCAGCCGGGCCGCCGACTCGGCCACCGGCCGGTCCGGACGCAGGCCGGCCATGCTCTGCGCGGCGTACGCGACGTCCCACAGCCGGGAGCCCGGCGCGGCGGCGTCCCAGTCGATCAGCACCCAGCCCCGGTCCGCCCTGATCAGGTTCCAGGGGGCCACGTCGTTGTGGCAGACGAGTTCCTCCCGGTCGGGCGGGATGAGCCGCTGCCACGCCGCGCCGGCCGGCGGGGTGAAGCCGGCCAGCGCCTCGTGCAGCTCGGCCAGCATCCGGCCGATCGCGAACAGGTCCGCCACCGGGTACGTGCCCGACGCCGCGCCGACCTCGCCGGGGACGTACTCCAGCACCTGCCGGCCCTGTGCGTCCCGGCCGAGGGGTCGGGGCGCGCCGGAGAATCCCACCGCGTGCAGGTGCTCCAGCAGGGCGTCCACCGCGTCGGTCCAGGGGCCGGCCGGGCGGCGCACGGTGTCGCCGACGCGCACCACACCGGCGGTGGCGTTGCTCGGCAACGGTTCCTCGGCTGCGCTCATCCCACGATCATGGACCCGCCAGCCGCGGCGCGCCACGGACCTCGGCCGGGCGCGCGGCACGGGCGCGACGCGCCCCGAGGACGCGGCGCGAACCCCGCCGGCCGGAACGCGCGGCACGGCCCCTCAGTCCGGGGGCGCGGGCCGGGCCCGGCGGAGTCGGAGCAGGCCCCACACCGCCAGCCCGGCCGCCAGCGCCGTCATCGCCAGCGCGCCCGGGGCCTTGCTGAACCGGGCCAGGTTGGTGCCGTCGGGCAGGGCGAGGAAGGCCGCCGCCGCGCAGGGCGCCACGAACCAGGTCGTACGCGTCGCGGCGACCGCGAGCAGCGCCAGGGGCCAGGTGGCGTACCAGGGGTGGAAGACCGGGGCCAGCGCGACCGTGGCGGTCAGCGCCAGCCCGGCCCCGAGCAGCGCGGCCTGGGGGCGGGCGGCGTCCGGGCGGGCCACCCGCTGCCCGACGCCGCTCGCCCGGCGCAGCCCCGTCCACGCCCGCCACCACAGCGCCGTCACCAGCACGGCGAGCAGCAGCAGGGCCGCCGCGCGGACGACCGGCACCGCGCCCGGCTCCCGGCCGACGAGCCCGCCCGCGTAGTCGACGACGAAGCCGACCGCCGTGGGCGGCGACGTCCACTGCTCCGAGTCGCCGCTGCGGGTCAGCCCGCCCACCCAGCCGAGGCCGAGCCCGGAGAGCAGGGATGTGACGGCCACCCCGCCGAGCATCCCGCCGGCCAGCCAGCCGCCGTCGCGCAGCAGCGCCCGTACGGTGTGGCGGCCGTGCACGGCGGCCAGCGCCGCGAACGGGAGCACCACCACGGCGGTCGCCTTCACCGTCACCGCCAGCCCGAGCAGCGCCCCGGCCAGCAGCAGCGGCCCCGGCCGGCCGGGCCGGCGGAGGAGCACCAGCAGCCCCAGCGTCAGCAGGCCGAGCATCACCGCGTCGTTGTGCGCGCCGGCGATCAGGTGCACCCCGACCAGCGGGCTGGCCAGCGCCAGCCAGGCCGCCCGGCGGGCGGGTACGCCGGCGGCCCGGGCCAGCTTCGGCAGGCAGACGGCGGCCAGCAGCACTCCGGCGACCGCGAGCAGCCGGAACGCCACGATCGCACCCACCAGGCCGCCGCCGAGGGTCACGGCGAGCGCGGCGAGCAGCACGAAGACCGGCCCGTACGGCGCCGGCGTGTCCCGCCAGATCGGCGCCACCGAGTCCACCCAGGGACAGCCGGCCTCGGCGACACCGTTCACGTACGGGTCGACGCCGTGCGCGTACGCCCAGCCCTGGCAGGCGTACGAGTAGACGTCCCGGCTGCCCAGCGGCGGCGCGGCCAGCAGCGGCAGCGCCCACAGCCCGGCGGTCCGGTACGCCCACCGCGTCGACGGCGCGCCCCGGCGCAGCGCCCACCAGGCGCCGACCAGCAGCCCGGTGCCGACGAGCCACAGCGCGACGGTCCACGGCTCGCCGCCGAGGCCGGCAGCAGGGGTGGCCGCCCGGGGCAGCGCGCCGCCGAGCCAGCCGGCGACGGTCAGCAGCACCGCCCCGACCAGGCCGGCCCACCGGGCGAGCCCGGCGGCACCGGGCGACGGCGGAGCAGGCCCGGACGACGGGGGTCCGGGCGACGGCGGAGGCCCGGGTGGCGGGTCCTGGGACGGCGGCGGACCGGGCGGTGCCGGGCCCTGGGACGGCGGCGGGCCCTGGATGGGCTGCGGACCGGGCGGTCGCGGGGTGCCGGGCGTGGCCGGCGGGGTGCCGGGAGTGGTCACCGGCGGCCCTCTCCTCAGTCCACGGCGGCCGGTCGACGGGCCGCTCGGGCCGACCGTACCAAGCGGACCACCACCACGATCACGAACAGCGTCATCAGCGGCGCCCCGACCGTCTTGGTGTACCGGGCCAGGCCGGTGCCGTCGGCGAGCACCAGGAACGACGAGACGATCGTGACCACCGCGAACCAGCCGGTACGCCGCGCCGTGGCCGCGAGCACCGCCAGCGGCCAGGTCCAGTACCAGGGGTGGAACAGCGGGGCGAGCGCGACGGTGGCGGCCAGCGCGAGGCCGGCGTGCCAGATCGGCTCCCGGGTGCGCGCCCGCCACCACAGCCAGAGCAGCACCAGCGCCAGCGCCGCCATGCCGATCCCCCGGGTGACCGGCAGCGGGTCGCCGTGCCAGCCGAACGGCGCGGCGAGGTAGGCGACGGTCTGCCCCACCGCCGTCGGCGGCGAGGTCCAGGCGATCACCAGGCCGCCCTGCTCCAGCCCGGTCACCCAGCCGAAGCCCAGGCCGGTGGCGAGGGTCGCGCCGACCACGGCGGCGACCGCCCCGCCGACCACCCAGCCGCCGTCGCGCAGCAGCGCCCTGATCGAGTACGCCCCGACGATCGCGGCCAGCGCGGCGAACGGCACCACGACCAGCGCGGTCACCTTGATGGCGGCGGCGAGCCCGAGCAGCACTCCCCCGCCGAGCAGCGGCCCGGGGCGGCCCGGCCGGGACACCACCACGGCCAGCCCGGCGACGAGCAGCCCCACCATCAGCGCGTCGTTGTGCGCGCCCGAGACCAGGTGCACCCCGATCAGCGGCGAACCGAGCGCCAGCCAGACCGCCCGCCCGGCCGGTACGCCGCAGCGGCGGGCCAGCGTCGGCAGGGTGGCCGCCGTCAGCCCGACGCCGACGACGGCGAGCAGCCGGAACAGCACGATGCTGCCGTACAGGGAGCCGGTCGCCTCGACCACCGCCCCGGCGAGCAGCACGAACAGCGGCCCGTACGGCGCGGCGGTGTCCCGCCAGATGTACGAGATGGTGTCCAGCCACGGGCACGGCAACGCGGAGACGCCCTGCTCGTACGGGTTGAGCCCGGCGGCGTAGCTGGCGCCCTGGCAGGCGTACGCGTAGACGTCCCGGCTGCCCAGCGGCGGCGTGACCAGCAGCGGCAGCAGCCACAGCCCGACGGTGACCAGCGCCCAGCGGGTCGAGGGCACGCGGTCGCGCAGCGACCACCAGGCGTACGCCATCGCGCCGGTGCCGACCGCCCAGGTGGCGATGATCAGCGGGCCGTACGGGCCCTGCCAGATGCTGACCGGGGTGGGACGCAGGTCGCCGTCGGGGAACGCGCCGCCGAGGAACGCGGCCACGGCGAGCAGCGTCGAGCCGGCGAGACCGATCCAGCGCGCGAGGTGGTGAGGCACGCCGGTCATGCTGCCAGTACGGTGGTCGCGGTACGGAGGTGGGCATGCGGCGCAGTCGGGTGGTGGCGGTGTCCGCCGCGTCCGCCGCGCTCCTCGGCGTGGCCTACCTCATCCTCCCGCCGACCGGCTCCGACCTCGCCGCGCAGGTCGCGCGGGCCGACTTCTTCGCCGCCCACAGCTTCGCGCCGGTGGATCTGCGCTGGTACGGCGGCGTGCAGCAGTTCGGCTACAGCCTGGTCTCGCAGCCGGTGATGGCGCTGCTCGGGGTGCGGGTCACCGGCGCGCTGGCCCTGGTGGCGGCGGCCACCGCGTTCGCGGCGCTGCTGGTGCGTACCGGGGTGCCCCGTCCGCTGCTCGGCAGCCTGGTCGGGGTGCTCACCATCACCGGGAACCTGGTCTCGGGACGGGTGACGTACGGCCTCGGGGTGGCCTTCGGCCTCGGGGCACTGCTCGCCCTCACCCTCCCCCGTGTGCCGGCCGGCGCCGGGCCCGACCGGCGGGCGGGGCACCGGCGGTTCGTCCGGTTGGGGCTGGCGGCGGCCGGGGCGCTGCTGGCCTCGGCGACGAGTCCGGTGGCGGGTCTCTTCGTCGGCCTGGCCGGCGCGGCGCTGCTGCTGACCCGCCGGTACGCCGACGGCCTGGTGCTCGGCGTCGCCGCTGCGCTGCCGCTCGGGCTGACCGCCCTGCTCTTCGGCGATGGCGGCTGGATGAACATCAGCCGCACCGACACGGTCCGCGCCGTGCTGACCAGCCTGCTCGTCGCCGCGCTGGTGGGCTACCGGCCGGTGCGGGTGGGGGCGTTACTCTCGGCGGTCGGGGTGCTGGCGGCGGCCCTGGTGCACACCCCGGTGGGGCTGAACGCCACCCGGCTGGCGGTCATGTTCGCCCTGCCCCTGCTGGCCGCCGCCGCCCGCCCCCCGGCCCGGCTGACGCGGTGGCTCGCCCGCACCGGCCGGACCGCAGCGGGGCGGCAGGCCGACGCCGCGGTCGAAACCCGGGGCGACGACGACCGGGCCGGGGCGCGCGGCGACGACGACCGGGCCGGGGCGCGCGGCACCGGGCTGGCCCGACTGCGGGGCGGCGTCGGGCTGGCCGCGCTGCTGGCGGCGGTGTGCTGGTGGCAGCCGCCGGTGCCCCCGGCCGACCTGCGCAGCGTCGACGACCCGACCAGCCGGGCGGCCTACTTCGCGCCGCTGCGCGCGTTCCTCGACGGGCAACGGCTCACCGGCCGGGTGGAGATTCCGCCGACCCGCAACTACTGGGAGGCGGCGAGGCTGGGCGAGTTGCCGCTGGCCCGGGGCTGGCTGCGGCAGGCCGACATCGACCGCAACCCGCTCTTCTTCACCACCGTGCCGGGGGCGGCCGGCACCGGGGTGCCGCTGACCGCCGCGAGCTACCGGGACTGGCTCGGCGACAACGCGGTGCAGTTCGTCGCGGTGCCGGACGCCCCGCTGTCCTGGGTCGGCCGGGCCGAGGCGGAACTGATCGGGGACGGGCTGCCCTACCTGACGCCCGTCTGGTCCGGCCCGCACTGGCGGGTCTGGGCGGTGACCGACCCGACCCCGATCGTCGGGGCACCGGCCGAACTGGTCGCGCAGGACGGCGCGTCGGTGACGTTCCGGGCCCCGGCCGCCGGCAGGGTGCTGGTCCGGGTACGACACAGTCGCTGGCTGGCCGCCTCGGACGGGGCCACGGTCGCCGCCGACGGCGGCTGGACGGCGGTGACGGTGCCCCGGGCCGGGCAGTACCGGCTCGGTAGCTGACCAACCTTTTGCCGGTCCGGCAACGTTTCTTGCTCCCTCCGCCGACGGGCGCGCACGATCGACGCGGCAGGTCACGCAGGCGAGGAGGACGAGACGTGCACCACGACACGACGGCCGGGCAGCACCGGCACGACCACACCCCGGTGGCCACCGGCCACGACGGGCGGCACCCGGACGTGGACGAGGAGACCGCGCGGTTCTGGGAGGAGCACTACGGGCGGCACGAGCGGGTCTGGAGCGGCCGGGCGAACCCGATCCTGGTCGACGTCGCCGGCTCGCTGCCGGCCGGCACCGTGCTGGACCTCGGCTGCGGGGAGGGCGGCGACGCGATCTGGCTGGCCGGGCAGGGCTGGCGGGTGACCGCCGTCGACGTCTCCGAGACCGCCCTCGCCCGCGCGGCCGAGGAGGCGACCGCCGCCGGGGTCGCGTCCCGCATCGAGTTCCGCCGGCACGACCTCACCCGCACCTTCCCCCCGGGCGAGTACGACCTGGTCTCCGCGCAGTTCCTCCAGTCGCCGCTGGAGTTCCCCCGGGCGGAGCTGCTGCGCTCGGCGGCCCGGGCCGTGGCCCCCGGCGGCCGGCTGCTGATCGTCGAGCACGGCGAGGTCCCGCCGTGGGGACGGCACGACCACCCGCACGCGCGCTTCGCCACGCCGCAGGAGACCCTGGCCACGCTCGACCTCGCCCCCGACCGGTGGGACACCGAGCGGCTCGGCGCGCCGCGCCGGCAGGCCACCGGCCCGGCCGGCGAGATCGGCGAGCTGGTCGACCACGTGGTGCTGGTCCACCGCCGCCCCTGAGACCCGCGCCGGCGCGGGTCTCAGGAGTCGAGCACCCGCTCCATCGCCGCCCGGGAGCGGCGGCACGTGCGCAGGTACTCGTCGAGGAACTCGCCGGGGTCGTCGCGGCCCAGCAGCCGGACCACCCCGGCGAGCTCGACGCCGTGCCGGGGCAGTTGGTCGCCCTCCCGGCCCCGGACCAGCATCAGCGCGTTGCGGACCTGGGCGGCCAGCGTCCAGCCGGCCGCCATCTCGGTGGCGTCCGTCGGGTCGACCAGGCCCGCGTCCCGCGCCGCCGCGAGGGTGTCGAGCGTACGCGTGCCGCGCAGCGCCGGGATCGCCCCGGCGTGCCGGAGCTGGAGCAACTGCACCGCCCACTCGACGTCGGCGAGGCCACCCCGCCCGAGCTTGGTGTGGGTGGCCGGGTCGGCGCCCCGGGGCAGCCGCTCGTGCTCCACCCGCGCCTTGATCCGGCGGATCTCCACCACCTGCTCGCGGCTCAGCCCGTCGGCCGGGTGGCGCACCGGGTCGATCATCGCCTCGAACTCGGCGCCTAGGTCGGCGTCGCCGCAGACGAACCGGGCACGCAGCAGCGCCTGCGCCTCCCACACCTTCGACCAGCGGGCGTAGTACTGCGCGTACGCGGCGAGGCTGCGCACCAACGGGCCCTGCCGGCCCTCGGGGCGCAGGTCGGCGTCGACGCCGAGCGGCGGATCGGGCGCGGGCATCCCGAGCAGCCGGCGCAACTCCTCGGCGATCGCGCGGGCGGCGGAGCCGGCCGCGCCGTCACCCGCACCGGCCGGCGCGTCGTAGACGAAGAGCACGTCGGCGTCCGAGAGGTAGTTCGACTCGTACCCGCCGAGGCGGCCCATGCCGATCACCGCGAAGCGCAGCCCCGGCACGGGGGGCTGGGTCGCCCGGGCGGCCCGCAGCGCGGCGGACAGGGTGGCGTCGGTGACGTCCGCCAGTGCGGTGCCGACGGCGGTCACGTCGGCCAGGCCCAGCGCCGCCCGTGCGCCGTCAGGCCGGGGCGGCGACGGGGCCAACGAGCCGGCCCGGCTCAGCAGGTCGGCGCAGGCGATCCGGACCAGTTCCCGGCGACGCAGCGCGCGGATCGCCCGGGTCGCCTCGACCGGGTCGGCGTGCCGGGCCGCGGCGGCGGCGAAACCCTCGCAGAGGACCGCCCTGGGCCGGGGCGTCAGCTCGCTCTCCTCGGCCAGCAGCCGCAGCGCCTCGGGCTCGCGGGCCAGCAGGTCGGCGGCGTAGCGGGACGAGGAGAGCACCCGGGCCAGCCGGCGCGCCACCGGCCCGGAGTCGCGCAGCAGGCGCAGGTACCAGGGGGTGCTGCCGAGCTTGTCGGAGACCTGCCGGTAGTTGAGCAGGCCACGGTCCGGCTCGGGGGCGTCGGCGAACTCGCTGAGCAGCACCGGCAGCAGGGTGCGCTGGATGGCGGCGGTGCGGCTCACCCCGCCGGTGAGGGCCTGGAGATGCCGCAGCGCCCCGGCGGGGTCGGCGAAGCCGAGGATCTCCAGCCGGTGCCGGGCCGCCTCGGGGGTCAGCCGCAGCCCGTCGGCCGGCACCCGGGCCACCGACTCCAGCAGCGGCCGGTAGAGGAGTTTGGCGTGCAGGCGGCGTACCTCGGTGGCGTGGGTGACCCACTCGGCGCGGAACTCCTCGACGGCGCTGCGGCCCGGCGTGGCGGTGTGGCCCAGCGCGGCGGCCAGCCAGCGCAGCGCGGCCGGCTCGGTCGGCACGGTGTGGGTGCGGCGCAACCCCTGGAGCTGGAGGCGGTGCTCGACGCCGCGCAGGAAGCGGTAGCCGCGCAGCAGCCCCTCGCCGTCGGCCCGGCCGACGTAGCCGCCGGCGACCAGGGCGCGCAGGGCGGGGATGGTGCCGGGTACCCGCAGCGACTCGTCGCCCCGGCCGTGCACCAGTTGCAGCAGCTGCACGGCGAACTCGATGTCGCGCAGCCCACCCGGACCGCGCTTGATCTCGCGCTCCAGCTCCTTCGGCGGAATGTTGTCGATGATCTTGCGCCGCATGGCGCGTACGTCCTCGACCGCCTCGGGTCGCTCGGCGGCCCGCCACACCAGCGGGGCGAGCTGCTCGATCCACTCCCGGCCCAGCGCCAGGTCGCCGGCCGCCGGCCGCGCCTTGAGCAACGCCTGGAACTCCCAGGTGCGCGCCCAGCGCCGGTAGTAGGCGAGGTGGCTGGCCAGCGTCCGCACCAGCGGCCCCCGGTTGCCCTCGGGACGCAGGGCGGCGTCGACCGGCCAGGCGACCAGCCCGCAGACGTGGATCAGCCGGGTGGCGACCGTGGTGGCGGCGGCGAGGTCGTCGTCCTCGGCGGCCACGAAGATCACGTCGACGTCGGAGACGTAGTTCAGCTCGCCGCCGCCGCACTTGCCCATCGCCACCACGGCGAGCCGGGGCCGGGGGGTGCCCTCCGGCAGCTCGCCGACCGCGATCTCGTACGCCGCCGCCAGGGTCGCGTCGGCCAGCGCGGAGAGCGCGGCCATGGTCTGCTCCAGGCCCCGGCCGCCGGTCAGGTCGGCCGCCGCGATGCGCAGCAGCGCCAGCCGGTACGCCTTGCGCAGCACCGCCACCGGCCGCCCGTCGCCGGACAGGTCGAGTCGCCCCTCGGCGATCGGCGCCAGCCCGTCCGGGGCGGTGCTCAGGGCCGGCCACTGGTCGGGATTGGCGACCAGGTGGTCACCGAGCGCGGAGGACGCGCCGAGGACGGCGATCAGCCGGCGGCGCAGGCCGGGGTCGTCGGCGAGCGCCGCCAGCAGCGCCGGGTGCTCCTGTTCCGGCGTGGCCCGGCGCTCGGCCTCGACGATGCGGTGCAACTGGCGCAGCGCCAGATCCGGGTCGGCGGCCCGGGAGAGCGCGACGAGCAGCTCCGCCGCGCGCTCGTCGACGGGTTCCTGCACGTCCGGCCGCCACAGCCCGAGCCCGTCCGGGCCGAGCAGGTCGTCGGCGCGGGTGGCGCCGACGCCGCCCTCGGTGCCGAAGCCGTAGCGCGCGAGCCGTCCCACGGCCCTGGCCGGCCGGCTCATCACTGCCCGAGCAGGGGCAGGCTGCGGCGAGGCTCCGCGTCCTCCAGCTCACCGAGGGCCAGCGCGGCGAACCGGGCGGCGAACGGCTGCCAGACCTCCTCGACGTCGACCATCACGTCGTGGCAGGCCGCCACCACCAGGTCGGGGTCGTAACCCAGCTCGGCCAGCAGCCTCGAGTCGGTGGCCCAGTCGGCGATCATGGCGGTGTCGCACTCGATGTGGAACTGCAACCCCCAGGCCCGGTCACCGAGGCGGAACGCCTGGTGCGGGTAGCGGGTGGAGGCGGCCAGCAGGGTGGCGCCCCGGGGCAGTTCGGAGATCTCGTCGGCGTGCCACTGGAACACGTCGGGCATCAGCGGGACGTAACGGAACAGCGGGTCGGCGTCGGCGGCGTCCCGCTTGCCGACCACCGTGGCGCCGGCCTCCGGGCCGCTCGGGCTCCGCACGACCTCGCCGGCGTGCGCGGTGGCCAGCAGCTGCGCGCCGAGGCAGATGCCGAGCGTCGGCACCCGGTGCCGGACGGCCTTGCGCAGCAGCCCCTCCAACGCCGGGAGCCAGGGCGCGGCGGGCGACCCGTCCGGCAGCGGGTACGGCGGCAGCCCGCCGCCGAGCACCACCAGCGCCGAATAGCCCGTCAGGTCGGCGGGGATCTCCTCACCGGCGTGGGCGCGAACCACCCACAGGTCGAGGCCGGCCTCGGTCAACCACTCACCGAGCCGGCGGACGTCGTCGGTCGGGTCATTCTCGATCACCAACGCGGTAGCCACGACGTCGAGGCTATCCGGTGACCCCGACGGACCCCAGAACGCCTCCACCGGCACGGCGCCGGGCGCGCCCGACGACCGGTACGTGCCCGGAGCCCGCGCGTACGCGACTAGGCTCTGCCGCTGTGCCCGACCGCGCCCGTACGACCCCCGCCACCGCCGTACGACCGCCGGTGCTGCGCCCCGGCGACACCGTCATGCTGGTGTCGCCGTCCGGCCCGACCCGACCGGAACGGGTGGCCCGGGGCGTCGAACTGCTCACCGGCTGGGGGCTGCGGCCGGTGCTCGCGCCGAACGCGTACGCCCGGCAGGGCTACCTCGCCGGCGCGGACGAGCTGCGCGCCGCCGACCTCAACGCGGCGTTCGCCGACCCCGGGGTGCGCGGGGTGATCTGCACCCGGGGCGGCTACGGCGCGCAGCGGATCGTCGACGCGATCGACATGGCCGCCGTACGCCGGGACCCGAAGGTGGTCGCCGGCTTCTCCGACATCACGGCGCTCCAGTTCGCGCTCTGGCGGGGCGCCCGGCTGGCCGGGGTGCACGGCCCGGGAGCCGCCTGGCTGGACGAGCGCACGCCGCTGCGTTCGGCCGAGTCGCTGCACGCCGCCCTGATGACCACCGAGCCGGTCACGGTGAGCGCGGTGGCCGAGGAGGAGACCTTCGCGGTACGCGTGCCCGGCCGGGCCACCGGCCCGCTGCTGGGCGGCAACCTCTGCCTGATCGTGGCGTCGCTGGGCACCCCGGACATGCCGGACCTGACCGGGGCGGTCCTGCTCGTCGAGGACGTGCAGGAGCCGCCCTACAAGGTGGATCGGATGCTCACCCAGCTCCGCCGCGCCGGCGCCCTGGACGGGCTGGCCGGGGTGGCGGTGGGCCAGTTCACCGACTGCGCGGACGGCTGGTCGGTCGGCGTCGCGGACGTGCTCTCCGAGCGCCTCGGCGACCTCGGCGTCCCCGTCCTCGGCGGCCTCCCGATCGGTCACGGCCGCAACCAGCTCACCGTTCCGGTCGGCACCGAGGCCACCCTCGACACGCAGGCCGGCACCCTCACGGTCGCCCCCGCCGTCCGCTGACCGGCCGCGCGGCCCTCGTTCAGGGGGTCAGGTGGGCCAGGGCACCCGTTTCCAGGGCGGCCCAGACCGTGGCGTCCGGGGCGACCGTGAGGCCGTGGGGCTCGCAGGCCGGGGTCGGCAGGTCGTGGGTGGTGATCGCGCCGTCGGGGGTCACGTGGCCGATCCGGTTGCCGCCCCACTCGGTGTACCAGCAGCCGCCGGCCGGGTCGGCGACGATCGCGTGCGGCCGGGCGGACCGGTCCGGCAGCGGGAACTCCGTGATCCGCCCGTCCGGGGTGATCCGGCCGAGCTGACCGGCGCCGATCTCGACGAACCAGAGCGCCCCGTCGACGCCGGCGGTGATGCCGACCGGCGCGGCCCCCTCGGTCGGCAGCGGGTGCAGGGTCACCACGCCGTCCATGCCGATCCGCCCCACCGCGTCCGCCTGGTTGAGCGTGAACCAGACGGCCTCGTCCGGCCCGGCGGCGACCATCGAGGCGAAGCCGCCGCGCACCGGCAGCGGGAACCGCGTCTGCTCCCCGTCGACGGTGACCCGGCCGATCGCGTCGGCGCTCATGGCCGCGTACCAGAGGGCGCCGTCGGGACCGGCGGCGATGCCGCAGGGGCCGGTGCCGGCCGGCAGCTCGACGGCGCTCAGGTCGCCGTCGGTGGTGATCCGGCCGATCCGGTCGTCGCCGGAGCGGGTGAACCACAGGGCGCCGTCGGGGCCCGGGGTGATGATCAGCGGTCGGCTGTCGGCCGCCACCGGCCAGGTGCGCAGCTCGCCGTCCGCGCCCAGCCGGGCGATCTCACCGGCGTGGACCAGCGTCAGCCACAGCGCGCCGTCGGGGCCGACCGTGATGGCGTACGGGCCGGCGCCGGCCCCGGTCAGCGGAACTTC
The DNA here is from genome assembly GCF_043197575.1 of Micromonospora sp. NPDC049051. Taxonomy (NCBI): domain Bacteria; kingdom Bacillati; phylum Actinomycetota; class Actinomycetes; order Micromonosporales; family Micromonosporaceae; genus Micromonospora; species Micromonospora sp. NPDC049051. The sequence continues at coordinate 252,486 of NZ_JBICTL010000005.1, read as the reverse complement.
CCGGATCTTCGCGGACGTCGTCAAGACGATCACCTTCCGTCACCTGCTCGACCCGGGCGGGGGCCGTGCCGACCGCACACCCTTACCGCCCCCGCGCGCCGGTGCAACCCGTTTGTCCGGTCGCACCGCCAGATTGCCAGCTGGCTGACAGGGTCGCCACGGCTCACCCCCAGCCCGGCTGGTCACTGTCGGTGACGTCATCGCACCATCCAACGACGAGCTGGAGGACGACGTGTCCCGCACCATGAGGAAGAAGCACCTGCTGGCCGGGCTGGCCGCAGCCGGCGTACTCGGCGTGGGCCTCACCGCCCCGGCGGTCGCATCCGCCGCGGACAGCGCCACCCCGACGCCGAGCGCCAGTGCCACGGAGAACGGCGAGCGCCAGCAGCAGCGGACCGACCGGCAGGCGGAGTTCGCCGAGAAGCTGGCCGAGGAGCTGGGCGTCGACACCGACAAGGTGACGGCCGCGCTGGAGAAGCTGCGCGCGGAGCACAAGCCGGCCGACCGGGCCGGGAAGGGCGACAAGGGCGACCGGCCCGAACGCGGCGACAAGGGCGACCGGCCCGAACGCGGCGAGCGGGGCGACTCCGCGGACCGGCAGGCCGCGCTGAAGGAGCGCCTGGCGCAGGCCGTCGAGGACGGCAAGCTCACCCAGGAGCAGGCCGACGCCGTCACCGCCGCCGCCGAGGCGGGCGTCCTGCCCGGCCCGGGCGGTCGGGGCGGCCACGGCGCACCGGCCGGAAAGTGACGGCCGGCTGACCGATCCCGTCCCGCCGGTGTGGCGAGTGCCGAAAGGCTCGGCACCGCCACACCGGTGGAGGGACGGCGATGCCCGCAACCGCCGGCGCCACCACACCCCGTGGAGGGACGGCGGTGCCGGCGGGCGCCCGTACCATCACGCCGGGTGGAGTGACGGCGGTGCCCGCAAGCGCCCGCACCACCACGCCGGGCGGCGGGCAGCGCGGCGGCGGTGGTCCGCCGGGGGACGGGACCGCTGGCCGGTCAGGAGTCGGCGGGCGGCGGGGCGTAGACGCCGAAGTGGTTGCCGGCCGGGTCGAGCAGATGGGCGAGGGTCAGCCCGTTGTCGTTCTCCGTGCGCGGCACCAGCACCTTGCCGCCGGCCGCCTCCGCCCGCCGCACCGTCTCCGCCACGTCGGCCACCTGCACGTAGAAGACCGCGTAGTTCGGGCTCGCCCCGCCGGTCCCCCGGACCGCCCCGCCGATGCCCGCACCGGTGCCGCCCCCCGTCGTCCGGTACGACGCTCCCGCGGTGCCCTCCTCGGTGAAGCTCCAGCCGAACAGGTCGCCGTAGAAGCGCTCGGCCTCGTCCGGCCGCTCGGTGCCGATCTCGAACCAGGTCACGGCGTTGCCGATGGTCATGGGTGCCTCCCGTCTCCGCGCGCCGGCCGGTCGGCCGGCGCCGTCAGGAGAGAGCCTCGACCCCGCCCGCGACACCGTCCTGTCGGTGTTTCTCCGCCGACACCGGCCCGTGGCCGCGCTGTCCCGGCTCAGACCAGGCTGAGCCGGCGGATCCGCTCCTGGGGAATGTCGATGTCGTCGGCGGACAGTTCGCGCTCCGGCACCCGCTCGGCGAGGGTCGTGACCGAGGTGATCCGGTCGACGCGGAAGGCGCGGATGCCGGCCCGCAGCCGGCACCAGCCCAGCAGGTACCAGTGTCGGGGATTGCCGAGGTAGCCCAGCGGCTCCACGTCGCGCAGCGAGCCGGCACCGGAGCGGTCGGCGTAGCGCAGGCGCAGCACGCGTCGCGCGCGCACCGCGTCGGCGACGGCGGCCGGGACGGGCGTCACCGGGCCGTCGCCGATCAGGTGCACCCGGGCGGCGAGCCGGTGCGCCTCGGCGGCATCGGCGGCCGGCATCACGGAGATCAGCTTGCGCAGGGCGGTGCCGGCCGCGGCGGCGAACGGCGTGCCGCGCATCCGGTGCAACGCCACCGCCATGGCGACCGCCTCGACGGGGGTGAGGTTGACCGGCGGCAGGGTGCGGGCCCGGTCAAGCGCGTAGCCGCCGGTGCGGCCCGGCTCGGCCCAGATCGGCACGCCCGACTCCTGGAGGGCGCCGATGTCGCGCTCGATGGTGCGGGTGCTCACCTCGAAGCGGTCGGCGAGCCAGCGGGCGCTGCGCGGCCGTGGCGACACGGCGCGCAGCTCCTCGACCAGGGCATAGAGACGGTCCGTCCGGTTCACCCCCGCAACCTACGGCGGGGGTGTGACGGGACAGGTCAGGCGATGCAGGCGCAGACGATCAGTGCCGCGCCGAAGTGGGTGGCGGCGCTGACCCGGGCCGCCGGGTGCGGCTCGTCGGAGCAGATGATCTCGCCGAGCCTGCCCGGGGTCAGCAGGTCCAGCACGAAGAACGCCAGCGCCATGATGGCCAGCCCGACCACGCCGAAGATGAGGGTCGAGAGGATCCCCTTGTCGAAGTCGCTGTAGCTGGTCAGGATCGCGGTGAACACGATCCCGGCGATGCCGAGCTGGTTGGCGGCGAGCAGCAGCGCGGCGTTGCCGTTGCGCCGCACCCAGATCAGCTCCCGCAGCCTGCCGGGAGTGAGCAGGTCGACCAGCCCGAACCCGGCCGCCATCAGGCCCACCCCGACGACTCCGAACACCAGGCTCTGCCATGCTCCGTTGAGCAGGTCTTCCAGCACCGACTGCCTCCCGAACTCTGCGCCCGGCGGGGGTGCCGGCGCGGTGACCGAGACGATAGCGGCACCGCGCCACCGGCGGGAGCCCCGTCCCAGCGCGGGAAGACAGCCCTACAGCGACAGGTAGCGCTGCCGTTCGTAGGGGGTGACCTCGCGGCGGTACTGCTCCCACTCGGCCCGCTTGTTGCGCAGGAAGAAGTCGAAGACGTGCTCGCCGAGCACCTCGGCGACCAGCTCGGAGCCGGCCATCACGTCGATCGCCTCGGAGAGGTTCTCCGGCAGCGGCTCGTAGCCCATCGCCCGGCGCTCGGCGCTGGTCAGCGACCACACGTCGTCCTCGGCGCCCGGCGGCAGCTCGTAGCCCTCCTCGATGCCCTTCATCCCGGCGCCGAGCAGCACCGCGAAGGCCAGGTAGGGGTTGGCCGCCGAGTCGGGCGAGCGGATCTCCACCCGGGCCGAGTTCGGCTTGCCGTAGGCGGGGACCCGGACCAGCGCGGACCGGTTCAGATGACCCCAGCAGACGTACGCGGGGCTCTCGGTGACGCGGTCCGGCAGCGCCTGCGGGAACAGCCGCTTGTAGGAGTTGACCCACTGGTTGGTGACGGCCGTGTACTCCCGGGCGTGCACCAGCAGCCCGGCGATGAACGCCCGCGCCACCTTGGACAGCTTCATCGGGTCGCTGGCGTCGTGGAACGCGTTGCGCTCCCCCTCGAACAGCGACAGGTGGGTGTGCATGCCGCTGCCCGGCTGGTCGGTGAACGGCTTCGGCATGAAAGTGGCCTGCACGCCGGTGGAGAGCGCCACCTCCTTCACCACGTGCCGGAACGTCATGATGTTGTCGGCCGTGGTGAGCGCGTCGGCGTAGCGCAGGTCGATCTCCTGCTGGCCGGGGGCCACCTCGTGGTGGCTGTACTCCACGGAGATGCCGATGCGCTCCAGCGCCAGGACGCCCTGCCGGCGGAAGTCGCGGGCCACGGCGTGGGTGGTGTGCTCGAAGTAGCCGCCCGTGTCGACCGGGACGGGCACCGAGCCGTCCATCGGGCCGTTCTCCAGCAGGAAGAACTCGATCTCGGGGTGGGTGTAGAAGGTGAAGCCCTTCTCGGCCGCCTTGGACAGCGCCCGGCGCAGCACGTGCCGCGGGTCGGCCCAGGACGGGCTGCCGTCGGGCAGCAGGACGTCGCAGAACATCCGGGCGCTCTCGCCGCTGACCCCGCCCTCGAACGGGAAGACCTGGAAGGTGGTCGGGTCGGGCATGGCCACCATGTCGGACTCGAAGACCCGGGCGAAGCCCTCGATCGCCGAGCCGTCGAACCCGATGCCCTCGTCGAAGGCCGCCTCCAGCTCGGCGGGGGCCACCGACACGCTCTTGAGCGTGCCCAGCACGTCGGTGAACCACAGCCGGACGAACCGGATGTCCCGCTCTTCCAGCGTACGGAGGACGAACTCCTGCTGACGGTCCACTTCCACCCCTCGCGACACCTTGCACACCTGCGACCGGGGTTCGCCCGGCCTGACCGACCAGTCTCCACCCGCCTCGTTACGCCGACGTTACGCGACCGGCCGGCGGGCGTCCCGCCGGTCCCGCAGCCGACTCCGTCGCCCACCGCCCGCGGTGTCGGACCCGACCGGCTGGGGCAAGATGAGGACATGCCCACCCTGCGTCTCGCCCTGTGCCAGGTCAACCCGACCGTCGGCGACCTCGCCGGCAACTCCGGCCTGGTCCGTGACTGGACCCGTCGAGCCGCCGACGCCGGCGCCCAGATCGTCGCGTTCCCGGAGATGATGCTGACCGGCTATCCGGTCGAGGACCTGGTCTTCCGCCGGTCGTTCGTCGCCGCGTCGAAGGCCGCGCTGCACCGCCTCGCCGCCGACCTCGACGCCGACGGGCTGGGCGCCCTGCCGGTGCTGGTCGGCTACCTGGACGCCGACGGCCCGCCGCAGGTCAGCGGCGACGCCGAGCCCGGTCGTGGCGCCCGCAACGCGGCTGCCCTGCTGCACCGGGGGGCGGTCGTCGCCACCTACTTCAAGCACCACCTGCCCAACTACGGCGTCTTCGACGAGGACCGCTACTTCATCCCCGGCGACGCGCTGAGCGTCGTCCGCGTCGGCGGGGTGGACGTGGCGCTGACCATCTGCGAGGACCTGTGGCAGGCGGGCGGCCCGTTCGCCGCCGCCCGCCAGGCCGGCGTCGGCCTGGTCCTGACCATCAACGGCTCGCCGTACGAGCTGAACAAGGACGACGTCCGGCTGCCGCTGGTCCGCCGCCGGGCCGCCGAGGCCGGCGCGACCGTGGCGTACGTCAACATGGTCGGCGGGCAGGACGAGCTGGTCTTCGAGGGCGACTCGATGATCGTGGCCGCCGACGGCGAGCTGCTCGCCCGGGCGCCGCAGTTCGTCGAGCACCTGCTGGTGCACGACGTGCAGCTGCCCCCGGCCGCCGAGCAGGCCGCCCCCGAGGAGGTGCTGGCGGACGGGCTGCGCGTGGTACGCACGCAAGCCGGTGACATCCCGCCGCCGCCCGACGGCCCCGTCGCCACCGGCGGGATCATCGCACCGGTGGCCGACGAGGCCGAGGTGTGGCAGGCGCTCGTGCTGGGGCTGCGCGACTACGTCAACAAGAACCGCTTCCCCTCGGTGGTGCTGGGCCTCTCGGGCGGCATCGACTCTGCGGTGGTGGCCGCGCTGGCCGTGGACGCGCTCGGGCCGGACCGCGTGGTCGGCGTGTCACTGCCCAGCCAGCACTCCTCCGAGCACAGCCGGGAGGACGCGGCCGAGCTGGCGAAGCGGACGGGGCTGGACTACCGGGTCGAGCCGATCCAGCCGATGGTGGACACCTTCCTGGCGAACATGTCGCTCTCCGGGGTCTCCGTGGAGAACCTCCAGGCGCGGGTACGCGGGGTGATCCTCATGGCGCTGTCGAACCAGGAGGGACACCTGGTGCTGACCACCGGCAACAAGAGCGAGCTGGCGGTCGGCTACTCCACCCTCTACGGCGACTCAGTCGGCGGCTTCAACCCCGTCAAGGACGTCTGGAAGACGCTCGTCTGGCGGTTGGCGAAGTGGCGCAACGCCGACGCCACCCGCCGGGGCGAGACCCCGCCCATCCCCGAGAACTCGATCGGCAAGCCGCCGAGCGCCGAGCTGAGCCCGGGCCAGCTGGACAGCGACACGCTGCCCGACTACGACGTGCTGGACCCGATCCTGATCGGCTACGTCGACGGCGACCTGGGCCGCGACGGGCTGGTCGCGTCCGGCCACGACCCGGCCATCGTCGACCGGGTGCTGCGGATGGTGGATACCGCCGAGTACAAGCGCCGCCAGTCCGCGCCGGGCGCGAAGATCTCGATGAAGGCCTTCGGGCGGGACCGGCGGTTGCCGATCACGAACCGGTGGCGCGAGGACGGCTGAGCCGGGTCACTCCCGGGCCGGTGGCGGCCCGGGAGTGACATCCTCCACTGCGCTCTGCCGCCGGCCGGTCGTCTGGTGCGACGATCGGGCGGAACCCGGGGACCGCGCACGCGGCCTCGAGGAAGGAGAGAGTCATGGTGGAGTCCACCCCGTCCGAGGTGACCGCCCTCTACGGCGGCCCGGCGACCCGGCGGGTCCGCACCCGCGACCTGATCGCCGCCAAGGAGCGCGGCGAGCGGTGGCCGATGCTCACCTCGTACGACCAGTACACGGCCTCGATCTTCGACCAGGCCGGCATCCCCGTGCTGCTGGTCGGCGACTCGGCCGCGAACAACGTCTTCGGCTACGAGACGACGGTTCCGGTGACCACCGAGGAACTGCTCCCGCTGGTACGCGCGGTGGTCCGGGCGACCCGGCACGCGCTGGTCGTCGGCGACCTGCCGTTCGGCTCCTACGAGGAGGGCCCCGCGCAGGCGCTGCGTACCGCCGTGCGGTTCATGAAGGAGGGCGGCTGCCACGCGGTGAAGCTGGAGGGCGGCCGGCGCTGCGCGGCGCAGATCGCCGCCATCACCGGCGCCGGCATCCCGGTGATGGCGCACATCGGTTTCACCCCGCAGAGCGAGCACGCCATCGGCGGCTACCGGGTGCAGGGGCGCGGCGACGCGGCCGACGACGTGATCGCCGACGCCCGGGCGGTGGCCGAGGCGGGCGCGTTCGCCGTGGTGCTGGAGATGGTGCCCGGCGAGGTGGCCAAGCGGGTCACGGCGGAGCTGCCGATCCCGACCGTGGGCATCGGCGCCGGCGCGGACACCGACGCCCAGGTGCTGGTCTGGCAGGACATGGCCGGCCTGCGTACCGGCAGGGCGCCGCGCTTCGTGAAGCGCTACGCCGACCTGGCGGGTGCCCTGACGGACGCGACGCGACGCTTCGCCGACGAGGTCCGTGGCGGCGAGTTCCCCGCCGAGGAACACACCTTCTGATCCGTTCGACGGGCGGTGCGCCCCTGCGGGCCGCACCGCCCGTCGCGATCTCACACCGCACGGAACCGCTACCGACAGGATCGGCGAGCCGCCCGGGGTGGTAGGCCCAGCTCGCAGAGATCTTGGTAGGAAACGGGCCTTCGAGGGGCCGTTCCGTACCAGGATCTCGGGCGACGCCGGGCAGGCGGGTCAGCCGGGCGGGGCGGGTGTTGTCAGAGGTCGGTGACGCGGATGCCGGCGTGCGCCTTGTAGCGCTTGTTGATGGCGATCAGGTTGGCGGTGAACGCCTCGATCTGGTGGGCGTTGCGCAGCCGGCCGGCGTAGATGCCGCGCATGCCGGGGATCCGGGCGGCGAGCGCGGCCACCACGCCGACCAGCTCGCGGTCCTCGGTGCAGATCAGCACGTCGAGGTCGATCCGGTCGATCTCCGGGTCGGCCAGCAGCGGCGCGCTGACGTGGTTGAACGCGGCGCAGACGCGGGAGTCGGGCAGCAGCCCGGCGGCCTGCTGCACGGCGCTGCCCTCGGCGACCGGGAGGGCGTACGGGCCCTGCTTGTCGAAGCCGAGCGGGTTGACGCAGTCGACGACGATCTTGCCGGCGAGCGGCTCGGCGAGCGCGGCGACGGTGGCCGCGTGCCCGTCCCACGGCACCGCGATGATCACCACGTCGCTGCCCCGGGCCACCTCCTCGTTGCCGCCGCCGGTCACCCGCGCCCGGGCGGGCACGCCCGGCAGGGCCGCGATCTCCTCGGCGGACTGCGCGGCCCGCTGGGCCGAGCGGGATCCGATCAGCACGGTCTGACCGGCCCGGGCGAACCGGTAGGCGAGACCCCGCCCCTGGTCGCCGGTGCCGCCGATGATGCCGACGGTCAGCCCGGACACGTCGGGCAGCGTGCTCGCGTCGTAAGCCATGCCGACATCCTCGCAAACCTGCGCGCCCCGCAGCAGTCGTGGACGCTGTGACAATCCCCGCTGGCGTCGGGAGAGCCCCGTGCCGGCCGGCGGGTCAGGGACAGGCGGGATCAGGCCAGCTCGAACGCCACCGCGCGGGTGACCGGGTCGGCGGTGACCAGCCGGACCCGGACCCGCTCGCCGAGCGGCAGTTCGCCGAGGCAGCGGGCGCGCACCGGCGGGTCGTCCAGCGCGACGGTGCCGCCGGGGCGGCGGCCCGGTCGGGCCTTACCGTCCGGCGGCGCGTCGACGTCCAGCACCGCCGCGTCGAAGGTCTCCCCCACCCGGTGCTCCAGCAGCACCGCCTCGGCCAGCTCGATCGCGCCCCGGGTGGCCGCCGAGGCGGTCCGGTCGGTCGTGGTCATCACCTCCGGCAGCCGGGGCAGCGCCGCGCGGGCCCAGTCGGGCACCTCCCGGCCCTCGTGCAGCGCCAGGCAGACCTCCGTGGCGTACCGGTCGGCCAGTCGCCGCAGCGGCGCGGTGACATGGGCGTACGCGGTCGCGACCCCGCCGTGCTCCCGCTGCTCGGGCGGCGCGCCGTCGAAGGCCGTGTACGCGGCGCCCCGCATCAGCTCGGCGGCCTGGTCGATGAAGGCGGCGGCGCGGGGCTGCGAGGGGTCCAGCCCGGCGATCACCTCGCCGGGGCCGGCCCCGTCCGGCCAGTGCACGCCCAGCGGGGCGGCGGCGGCCCGCAGCCGCGCCACCGCCTCGGGCTTCGGTGCCGGCATCGTACGCAGCAGGCCGATCCCGCCCGCCAGCATGATGTCGGCGGCGGCCATCCCGGTCAGCAGCGAGATCTGGGCGTTGTGCTCCTCCATCGGCGCCGGCCCGCGCAGCACCAGCCGCCAGCCGTCGCCGTCGGCCTCGACGTCCTGCTCGGGCAGCGGCAGGTTGATCGCGCCCCGGCGCAGGCCGCGGGCGGTGAGCAGGGCCCCGATCTCGGGCAGCAGGGCGATCGGCTCGGGCAGCCGGCCGGCGTCGGCGGACGCCTGCACGCCGACGTAGTCCAGCTTGGCGCGACTGCGGACCAGTGCGCGCTCCAGGGCGACCCCGAGGGTGCCGCCGTCGGCGTCCAGGTCGATCGTCCACACCACGGCGGCCCGGTCGACGTCCGGCAGGAGGCTCGCCACGCCCTCGCTGAGGATCTCGGGGTGCAACGGCACGGTGCCGTCGGGCAGGTAGACGGTCTGCCCGCGCCGCCAGGTCTCCTCCTCCAGCGGACCGCCGGGACGCACGTGCGCGGCGACGTCGGCGATCGCGTACGACACCCGGTAGCCGCCGTCGGGACGGCGGGCGAGGTGCATCGCCTGGTCGAGATCGCGGGAGCCGGCGGGGTCGACGGTGACGAACGGGACGTCGGTGCGGTCGGCGGCGGGCCGGGGCGGCGAGGCCGCCGCGCCCTCGGCCTCGCGCTGCGCCGCGGCCGGGAAACCCTCGGGCAGTCCCAGTTCACGGCGCAGCGCGCCGAAGTCGATGCGGGGTGCGAGTACGCGTCGGATCACCACGGGGTCAATCCTGACAGTGTGGCGGATGATCCGCTTCCCGGCGAGGTGCCGGTCACCCCGCGTGGCGGTTCAGCCGGTGGCCCGGCGTGCGCTGGCCCGTACGCCCCGGGGAGCGGTGGCCCGGGCGGCGGCCGTGGTGGCGGGGGCCTTGCGGGCGGTGACCTTCCTGGCCGGAGCCTTGGCGACCGTCGTCTTCTTCGCGGGGGCCTTCTTCGCCGCCGCCTTGGTGGCCGACGAGGTCGCCGTGGCCTTCCTGGCGGGGGCCTTCGCCGCGGTGGCCTTGCGGGCGCCGCCGCTGGGCCGGGTCGCGGTGGTCTTCCTGGCCGGCGTCGTCTTCTTGGCGGTGGCCTTCTTCGCCACGGCCGCCGTCTTCCTCGCGGGGGCCTTCGCCGCCGTGGTCGTCTTCTTCACGGGGGCCTTCGCCGCCGTCGCGGCCTTCCTCGCGGGAGCCTTCGCCGCCGAGGTGGTCTTGCGGGCGGTGGCGGTCGTCCTGGCGGGGGCCTTCTTCGCCGGCGCGGTGGCCTTTCTCGCCACGGTCGCGGCCTTCGTGGCCGCCTGCCGGGCGGGGGTCTTCGCCGAGGTCGTCTTCTTCGCCGCCGTGCTCCTGGCCGCCGCGGTCGTCCGCTTCGCCGCGGCGGGGGCCTTCTTCGCGGCGGTGGTGCCCGCCTTCTTCGCCGCGGCCGTCGTCTTCCTGGCCGTGCTGGCCGTCTTGGTCGCCGCCTTCTTCGCGGGAGCCTTCGCGGCGGTGGTCTTCTTCGCCGGGGCCCGCCCCGCGCCGCCCGTCGCCTTCTTCGCCGTCGCCTTCTTCGCCGGGGCCTTCTTCGCCGCCGTCGTGGCGGACGCGCGCGTGGTCCGCGTCGTACCCGCGGTCCGCTCAGCCGCGGCGGTCTTCCTGGCGGTCGTACGTCTGGCGGCCGGGCGGGTGGTGGCCTGCTGTGCTTCGGCCATCTCGGTTCCCTTTCTGGGGAGTGCTCTCGCCCTCGCGGAGCACCACGTGTCTCCGGCGCGGGCGGTCCCGCGCCGCCTATCTGTCCTCCCCGGCCCAGCGGGCGTCCTCGGCCTCCCACGCTTCGTTGCGCTCCCGCACCGTCTGCAGGGCGTTCTCCGCGTCGGCGGCTGAGGCGTAGGGCCCGAGAACGTGCCTGGCGGGGCACACGTCGGCATCGGTCTCGACCCGGTGGTGGCGGGTACACCAGTAGAAGTGCGTGCCGCTTCCGCTGTCGCTCATGGGATCACTGTGCACCGCGAACCACCCGGACGCCACCGGAACACCACAAGTCGCCGATGTTCTCCACAGTAGACGTGCCCCGGCCGTCAGGGGCCGGAACTGCGAAAACAGGCTTCCGGGTACGTCTTGCCCGCCGCCCGGAGCGCCGCCAACGGCCGCCCTGCCCGGAAGCCGGATCACCCTGCTCGGGCTAGGGTCGTCGGGTGGGCGTTCCGGACTACATCCTGCGGCTACGCGAGCGCATCGGTCACGACCTGCTCCCGCTGTCGAGCGTGAGCGCGGTCGTACGCAACGACGCTGGCGAGCTGCTGCTCGGTCAACGCGCCGACGACGGGCGCTGGTCGGTGGTCAGCGGCATCGTCGAGCCGGGGGAGCAGCCGGCCACTGCGGTGGTACGCGAGGTGCGGGAGGAGACGGGCCTGGAGGTCGAACCGCTCCGCCTGAGCAGCGTCGTGTCGCGCCCGCACACCTACCCCAACGGCGACCGGTGCGAGTTCCTCAACCTCGGCTTCCACTGCCGGTTGGTCGCCGGCACCGCCCGGGTCAACGACGACGAGTCGGTGGCCGTGGGCTGGTTCCCGCCGGACCGCCTGCCTGCGCTGGACCGGCACGCGCGGCTGGTCGTCACGCACGCCCTCGGCACCGAGGCGAGCGCCTGGTTCCTGCCCGCCGGGACGGCCTGGGCCGAGTCCGATGGCTGACCTCGATCCGGCGGTGCGCCGTTACCTCGGCGACCTCGTCGCCGCCGCCCGCGACGTCCTCGGCGACGACCTCGTCGGGGCGTACGCGGCCGGCTCGGTGGGGTTGGGCGCGTACCAGCCGGGGCGCAGTGACGTCGACGTCGCGCTGGTCTGCGCCGACGTCCTCGACCCCGCGCGCAGGCGGGAGCTGGTGGCGCGGCTGCGGCACGAGGCGCTGCCCTGCCCCGCGCGCGGACTGGAACTGGTCGTGTACCGCCTGGCGGTCGCCCGCTCCGGCACGCCGGAGCCCGGGTTCGAGGTCGAGCTGAACACCGGCGCACGGATGCCGTGGCGGGTGACGTGGAGCGCCGCCGACCGACCGGCCGGGGACGGTCTGTTCTGGTACGGCCTGGACCGCAGCATCCTGCACCAGTGCGGGTACACCCTGTTCGGGCCGCCGGCCGCCGAGGTCTTCACCGACCTCTCCCCCGCCGACCTGCGTCGTCTGCTGACCGACGCGCTGCGCTGGTGGCTGGCCCTGCCGACCCCGCCCGGCGACGGTCCCGCCCCGGGTGCGGAGGACGCGGTGCTCGGCGCCTGCCGCGCCCTGGTGAAGCTCCGCCACGGCGTCTGGCTGTCGAAGGTCGACGCCGGCCGCCGACTGGTCGCCGACGTACGGTCGGCCACGGGCGCTGGCGGCGCGACCGGCGACGGCGGGGCCGTCACCTGATCAGCCGGTCGATCGCGGCGCGGGCCGGCGGGCCGCCGCCGAGCGGCCCCGAGGCCCGCGCCTTCCAGCGCGGCGTGCTGGACGAGGTCGGTCGGTGACGGGCTCCACCGGGCTCCGGGGTCCGGCTGCGGTACGGGTTGGACGAACCCGGTGACCGGGTGGGAGAAAAGAGCACTCCGGGCACCGCGTGCGATGCCCGGAGTGTCTGCCGTAGCGATCAGATCCGCACGTGCGCCCTGCGGCGGATCCGGCTGGCTCCCAGCAGGAGACCGCCGGCGACCAGCAGGCCGCCGCCCAGGGAGACGGCCGTGGTGGCGCTGTCACCGGTGACGGGCAGTTCCTTGTCGTGCTTGCCGTCGTGCCGGGGGTCGTACTTGCCGCCCCGGATGCAGACGGTGACGGTCGCCGGGTCGGAGACCACGGACCTGCCGTCGAAGGTGCCGGTCGCCCGGGCCGTGTTGACGACCTTTCCGGCCTTGACGTCGGCCTTGGTCACCACGTGCGGCTCGACGGCGTGGCAGTCGGTGCTCGTCCCCCGCGCCAGCGTCGTGCTGTTGCAGACCACCTCGCCGGCCTTCGGGTCGTTGACGGCGACGTTGGTGATGGTGACGTTGCCGGTGTTCGTCACCCGGTAGGTGTAGAAGATCCGGTCGCCCTTGGCGGCGTAGCCGTCGTTCTCACACTTCTTGTGGCAGTCCGACTCGACCCGGGCCTTCTTGTCGATCGACAGGCTCGCCTGCTTCGGCGGGGCCGCCTTGGTGGTCACCCTGAAGGTCGCCTGGTTGGACGGCACCGTCTGCTGCAGGAACAGTCCGGTCGCCCGGGCGGTGTTGACGATCTCGCCGTTCTTCACGTCGCTGTTCTTGACCGTGTACGTGCCGGTGCAGGTGGTGCTCTCCCCCGGCGCGAGCGACGTGTCCTCGCAGGTGATGCCGGTGACGACGTTGTCGGTGACGGTGATGTTGGTGATCGGGTCGGTCGTGCCCGTGCTCTGGTTCGTCACCGTGTAGGTGTAGGTGACCACGTCGCCGGCCTTGAGACCCGTGGTCGGGGTGCCGGTCTTGGTCAGGTTCAGCCTCGGGTTCACCTGGGGGTTCGACGCCGCGCAGGTGTGGGTGAGCACGAAGAAGTCCGCGGTGCCGGAGATCACCGCGCTGGCGGCGATCAGCGTCCAGCCGGCCGGAACCCTGATCCACGCCTTGCTGGTGCCCGTGTCGTCGACGATGGCGCTGTTCGGGTCGGTGGGGATCGTCCTCGTGACGTTGCCGGTCGGCGTGCTGAACGTCACCGTGACCGTCTGGAAGACGCCGGTGGTGTCCGGGTTGCCGGGCAGGTTGAACACCCACACGTCCTCGTTGGCGAAGGGCCCGCCGCCGAGGTTGTCATCGCAGTTCTGGGTGAACTGGGCCGCTGTCGTCGGCACGTTCCCCGGGTTGATGTTGATCGTCGACGCGGCGGCGGCCGGGGAGCCGCCCGCGAGCAGGAGGGCACCGGCCAGCAGCGCGAACGCGGCCAAGCGCGCGTGGATGCCGCCGCGTCTGCGCGGCGCAGAGGTCATGCTCATGTATTCCCCCGTGTTATGGATGATCCGAACAACGGGGAAACGAAGGACAAAAGGGTACGTCACGTCGAGCGGTCTGGAATCCCCCGCCCGGGTGGTTTTGCCGGGTTTCTACCCTTTTGCCGGGCTGGCGGGAGCCCCCGGCATCACTCCATCGAGGATGCGGGATGGTGGCCGTCCTCGGGTACCGGCCGGTCCGGGCGGTGGCGGGCGAAGGCGTCGACCTCGCCCCAGCGGCCGGGAATGTCCAGCAGCGCGATCCGGTCGAAGGCGGGTGGCAACGCGGGGTTCACGGCGAGATGGTCCTCGTGCGGTTCCAGGCCGAGCATGGTCCGGATGAGCAGCGGGCACGCACCGCTGGACCAGGCCTGCGGACTGCCGGCGGTCGGATACCGCACCGGGTAGCGGGTGACGTGGCGCTCGAATCCGCCGAAGGCTTCGGGGAGCCGGCCCTGGAAGTAGGTGGCGGCGTCGACGATGCCCTCGACGATGCGGCCGGCCTCGGTGGCGAAGCCGTAACGGCGCAGGCCCCAGGCGATGAACGAGTTGTCGAACGGCCAGACCGTGCCGTTGTGGTAGCCGAGCGGGTTGTAGCGGCCCTGCCCCTCGGCGAGGGTCCGCACGCCCCAGCCGGAGAAGAGCGCCGGGCCCATCAGGTGCCCGGCGACCTGCGTGGCCCGGTCCGGCGGCACGATGCCGCTCCACAGCAGATGCCCGATGTTGGACGACAGGCTGTCGACGGGGGTGCCGTCGTGGTCGAGGGCGAGGGCGTAGTAGCCGCGGTCGTCGAGCCAGAAGTCCCGGTTGAAGCGCTCGTACAGTGCCGCCGCCTCGCGTTCCAACCGGTCGGCGTACGCGGGGTCGCCCCAGAACGTACGGGCCAGCCGGGCCGCGCGGATCTTGGCGTCGTACGCGTACCCCTGCACCTCACAGGTGGCCCGGGGGAAGCCCGGCAGCCTGCCGTCGGCGTACGAGATGCTGTCCCAGGAGTCCTTCCAGCACTGGTTCTCCAGGCCGGTGACCTGGTTGCGCCGCTTGTACCAGACGTAGCCGGTGGAGGTCAGGTCCGCGTAGTCGTCGATCCACGCGATGGCCGCCCGGGCCTCCTGCTCCAGTTCCCGCACCAGCGCCGCGTCGCCGCTCCACCGCTCGTACTCGTCGAGCAGCACCACGAACAGCGGCGACGCGTCCACGGTCCCGTAGTACGGGGAGTGCGGCTGCTCCTCGAACGCGGACGACTCGCCGTAGCGCAGCTCGTGCAGGATCCGGCCCGGGTCCTCCTCCAGCAGGTGGTCGGTCCGGGCGCCCTGGAGCGAGGCGAGGATCCGCAGTGTCGGCGGGGTCAACGACGGGGTGACAGGCAGGGTCTGCAGGCAGGTCAGCAGGCTGTCCCGGCCGAACAGGGTCATGAACCACGGCAACCCGGCCGCGGGCACGCTCGCCCCGCCGAGCGAGAGCGGAGCGAAGCGGAGCGCCGCCAGGTCCACCAGGCTGCGGTGGTACACCTCCCGTAGGGCGCCGTGCTCGGTGTCCAGCTTCGGCGCCGCCGCGACCCAGGTCCGTACGCTCTCCGGCAGGGTGCTGTCGTCCGGGCGCAGCGCCCGGATCGGGGCGCGGAAGTCGACGCCGTCGGGACGCAGCGCCCGCATGACCACCCGCAGATCCGTGGACCACCGGCCGCCGGACCGCAGCCGGGGGGTGAACCGGAGACCGCCCGGATCGAAGGCGGCCGGCTCGCTCGCCGAGACGGAGGCCTCCCGCCGGAACGTGCCGCGCCGGTAGCCCAGGCGCAGTTCGCCGGGACCGACGTGGGTGTAGTGACTGCCGGCCTTCTCGCGGACGTCGAACTTGATGTCGAAGATGTCGGCGAAGTCGGCCGCCACCTCCCACCGCACGTCGAGTTCGATCTCCTCGTCGCCGTAGTTGAAGATCGTCAGCGACTCGACCAGATCCGGCCCGATCCGCCGCCGCCGGATCGCCGACACGTCAGCCTGCACGTAGTCGACCTGCCCGCCCGGCACCACGAAGAAGGCCACCTCGTAGTACTGGCTGTCGTCGACCGACAGCGCGGTCAGCCGTTCCCCGTTGATGGTGAGCACCCACCGCGACAGGAAACGGGTGTCGGCGGCGAACAACCCGACCGGAGTGGCCGCCGACGCCGCCACGTCGCCGCTGGTGTCCGAGACGATGAAGGTGTTGCCGTCGATGCACGACACGGTGCCCGCGATGTCCTTCATCGATCACTTCCGCGCTCGGAGGGGACCCGCCGCACACCGGATGACGCCGGGAACAGCCGGCCGATCCGCAACGCCAGGGCAAGATCCCCGTCGACCAGGATCTCGCCCCGGGCGATCCCGGCCAGACCGTTCATCTCGCCCCGCGTCATCGCCTCCGCGACCTCGGAGGACACCGTGATCACCGTCCCCGCGGGTCCCTCGTCCCGCGTCACCCGCAGGCGTCCGTGATCGATGTCGAGCAACCACCGCTCCACGTGGTCGCCGTCGCGGACGTCGAACCGGACTCTGCCGCGTACCTTGCACAGCCGTGGATCGTGGCCCACGTCCGCCAACCGTTCGAAGAACGCACCGGTCGCCGTCATACGGCCTCCCAAGCCACTGATGGAGCGCCCCCGACTACCCACCGCAGGGAGGCCCTAACGTCCCCGGGGCGACTTCGACACCGCCGAACCCCACCAGGTGGGACAGCCGCTCACTCCTCGGTCGCGACCGCCGCGATGGCGGCGTGGGGTCGAAGCGTGCCTTCGCCGGGCCGCCGCAGCCGCTCGACCTCCGCGAAGCCGGCGCGCGCCAGTCGCGCGGAGAACTCGTCGACGGGCCAGCGATAGGCGGTCACGACCTTGTGGTCGAAGGCCGCGACCTCGGCACCGTCGAAGATGCCCAGCACCAGCGTTCCGCCCGGGGCCATCGCCCGCCGGAACCCGGCGAGCACGCCGTCGAGATCCTGCGGCGGTAGGTGGATCGTCGAGTACCAGGCCAGGATGCCGGCGATGGAGTGGTCGGCGACGCCGAGGTCCGTCATCGACCCGAGCCGGTATCTCCCGCCCGGGTGGGCCGCCTGCGCGTGGGCGATGAACTCGGGAACCAGCTCGATTCCCGTCGCGTCGACGCCCAGCGAGCGGAGGTGATCGGTGAGGTGGCCGGGCCCGCAGCCCAGATCGAGTACCGGGCCGGGCCGGGCCGCCAGATGCCGCCCGATGAAGGCCAGGTCGTCGGCGTGCACCTGCTCCCTCGTACCGAACAGCCCGATGTAGAGCTCCGCGACGGACCCGTACGCCTGCCGGACCTGCGCCAGATTCACCGCGCGACTGTATGAGCCGGCGGACAGACGGAACAACCCCGAGGCGTACGCGGGCAGCACGCCCGCTCCGCGCGGCGCCCGCGTCCGACTGTCCGCGTACGGGAAGGTGCCGGCCCTCCGGTCGGTCAGGCCGCCACCTGCGCGCCTACGGGTCGGACCGGGTGACGGGCGGCGGCGACTGGCCCGCGAGCCGGGCGCGGCGTCGCCACCGGTGGTGGCGCCAGGCGGCCACGGCCACCGCCACCGCCACGAGCAGCGCGGCGAGCCCTTTACAGGCACGCTCGAACCACGATCGGTTGTCGCCGAACGCCGCGTCGCCGGCCGCCATCAGCCACAAGCCCACCCAGGCCCACTGCCAGCCGCGTGGACGGGAGAACTCGCCGGGCGGGCTGGAGAGGGCGACGAGCACCGCGGCGGCGACTCCGACGACGACGACCAGCGGAAATCCGAAACGCCACCCGGCCTCCCACAGCGACACGAACCGATCATCGCACTCCGTACCCGTGAGCCACCAGATCCGTTCATCCGTCAGGGCGCGGCGGGCTGCGTGGCGTCGTCACGCTACGGATGCCGGCTCGGTGGGGCGTGGCGTGAAGAAGCGGACGATGTCGTCGGCCGCGGTGGGGGACAACATCATTGCCTGGACTCGTGCGGACATCTCGGCGACGGGGTGGATCCTGGCGAACATCGCCTCCTCGTACGCCCGGATCGCCGGGTCGGGGTCGGTGGGGTTGTCGGCGAGTTCGGCGGCGAGTTCGGCGGCGTCGAGCATGGCCTGGTTGGCGCCCTCACCGACCGGCGGCATGAGGTGCGCGGCGTCACCGAGGAGGGTGATGCCCGGTTGGTGGGTCCAGCGGGTACCGGTGGGCATCGCCTCGATCCTGCGTGGGGTCGGCGGGTTGTCGCCGGCTTCGACGAGTGCGGTGAGGCCAGGGTCCCAGCCGTCGAACATGTCCAGCAGAGCGCGCTTGCTGCGGTAGGTGTCCAGGTGGCGATCGTCCGCGCGTAGGGAGATCCCGACCCGGATGCTGCCGTCGCCGAGGCGTTGTGCCGCCAGGACCTGGTTCACGCCGATGCACCAGAGGTTTCCGGGGCCGACCAGCTCGGCGAGATCCGGATGGCGCCGGTCGGCGTCGCTGATGCTCAGCTCGACAAGAGTGGCCACGTGGGACAGTGGCGCGTCGGTCAGCAGCGATCGGACGACCGAGCGGGCGCCGTCCGCGCCGATGAGGACGTCGCAGTCGGCGCGGTGGCCACCATCGAACGTCAGCCCGAACCCTCCGTCGGGTCGTGGCGTCACCGCGACGAGCCGGTGCTGCCAGGCCACCGCGTCGCCGGGGAGCGAGTCGAGCAGAAGATCACGCAGTGCGGCACGGTCGATCTCGGGGCGTCCGGAGAACGAGCCGGGTTGTGGCTTGTGGTGCACGAGGGTGCGTCCGGCCGGGTCGAGGATGCGGTGTTCCTCGCCCTCCGGCCGCGCCTCGGAGCGGAATCGGCCGGCGAGGCCCGCATCGGCCAGGGCCCGTTGCCCGGACTCCGGGTGCAGGTCGAGCGATCCGCCCTGTGCTCGCGCGGATCGGCTCGCCTCGCGTTCGTACACCACCGCGCCGATGCCGTGCCGGTGCAGGATCCGGGCCAACGTCAGGCCGCCGAGGCCGCCGCCGGCTATCGCAATTCGCATCAATCAGCTCCGTTACCGTACGCTGTACCTCATGGATACGCCGTACGGTAGCGCGCCGCTGCCCGTCTGGGAACGGCCCGAGCCGCAGCCGCGGGCGGCACCGGTGCCGCTGAGCCGCGCGAAGATCGCCGCCGCCGCCATCCGGCTCGCCGACGCGCACGGCCTCGACGGGCTGTCGGTACGCAAGATCGCCAAAGAACTCGGGGTCGGCCCGATGCGGCTCTACGACTACGTGCTCAACAGATCAGAGCTGCTGGACCTGATGGTCGACGCCGTGTACGCCGAGATCGCCGAGGCCGGTCAGCACTCCGGGTGGCGAGCCACGGTGCTGGCCATCGTGCACCGGACCCGCGCCGCCGCCCTTGCTCACGAGTGGTTCGCCGACCTGCTCGGCGCAAGGCCACACCTGGGACCTCACGCGCTCGCCGTCGGCGAATCGACTGCGGCGGCGCTCAGCCAGGCCCCTGGCGTGCGAGGCATCGACGATCTCCAGCGGGCCCTGGGCGCCCTCAACGCGTTCATCGTCGGCGCACTCCGCAGGGAGATCACCGAGCGACGCACCGCCCGCTCGACCGGCACCGACATGTCCGCCTGGCAGGCCGCCCTCGGGCCCTACCTGACACGCATGCTCGACACAGGCCGCTACCCCACCGTCGCCCGGCTCGTCGTCGACGGCGCCCACCTCAACGCCGAGGAGACCTTCCACCACAACCTGATCACCATCCTGGACGGCATCACCAACCGCTCCGCGCGACAGGGGACGGCCTGACACCGGGCCGCCTGCGCCGTGCGCCGCGGGGCCGAGGGGTGACCTGGATCCGCTCGGCCGCCCAGGTCGGTCAGTCGACCACGCCCCGGCCCCGCACCAGCGGCAGGAATATCTCGTCGACGATCTCGACCAGGACCTCGTCGGGCACAGCCGGAACGCCGCGCAGGGCGTACTCGCCACGCAGCAGCATCATCGGCAACGCCGCCACCCGCGGATGCACCGCCTCCGGGGGTGCCTCGCCGCGGGCCACCGCCCGGCTCAGCAGGGTGAACCAGGCGGCGTTCATCGCGCCGCCGCCGGCCTTTTCGCGCAGCAGCGTCAGCAGCTCCGGCTCGTCGACGGCCGCCGCCAGGAGGTCGCGCAGGATCGCCCCGCGGGGTGAAGACCAGGTCGCGTTGGCCCGCCGCAGCAGTTCCAACGCGTCGCCCCGGAGGCTGCCGGTGTCCGGCGCCGGGATGCGGGCGTCGGCCAGGTGCTTGTAGGCGGCGATGCCGAGCGCGGCGCGCTGCGGCCAGCGCCGGTAGATCGCGTTCTTGTTCGTGCCCGCACGTCGGGCGACCTTGTCCATGGTCATGCCGGCGTAGCCGGAGGCGGTCAGTTCCTCGGCGGCCGCGCGCAGGATCGCCTGCTCCAGCTCCGCACCCCGCCGCCTCCCCACCGCCACGGTACGCATCGTACGCTCACTAGCGTAAGGTACTTCCCGTACCTTGAGGGAGGCAGCAATGCGCGCTTGGGGCGTCACCTACGACACCGGCTTCACCAACAGGGGGACCAGCACCCACGAACCCTTCGACCCCGACATCGTCGCGAAGGACATGCGGATCATCCGCGACGACCTGCACGCCGACGCTGTCCGGATCACCGGCGGGGTCGCCGACCGCCTGGAGATCGCCGCCCGGCACGCGGTCGCCGCCGGCCTGGAGGTCTGGTACTGCCCGTTCACGAACGACCTGACCACTGACCAGTTACTGGCATTCCTGCTGGACGCCGCCGAGCGCGCCGAGCGGATCCGCCGCGAAGGGGCGAACATCCGGTTCCTCACCGGCTCCGAGATCAGCATGATGACGATCGGGCTCATCCCCGGCGACACCCTCACCGAGCGGGCGGCGGTCCTCGCCGACCCGGCGCGGGTCCGCGAGGTCCTCCCGGGTGTGCAGCGGGAGACCAACGCGCTCCTGGCCCGGGCCGTCGCGGGCGCCCGCGAGCGGTTCGGCGGCCTCATAGGGTACGCATCGCTCCCTATGGAGGCCGTCGACTGGACGCCGTTCGACTTCATCGCGACCGACGCCGGCTACCGCGACGCCAGCAACGCCGCCGCCCTACCCGCGAACCTCGCCGCCATGACCTCCCAAGGCAAGCCGTTCGCCGTCACCGAGTTCGGCTGCGCGCCCTTCACCGGAGCCGCGGACCGGGGCAGCCGCAGCGACATCATCGGGTACGACGAGGACACCGCGCAGGCCGTCCGACTCACCGAGACCGTCGAACGCGACGAACCCGAACAGGCCGCCTACCTGCGCGATCTCCTCGACACCTACGACGCCGGCGGTGTGGACACCGCGTTCGTCTACACCTTCGCCACCCGGCACCTACCCACCTCCGCGGACCCCGCGCGGGACTTCGACCTGGGCAGCTTCGGGATCGTGAAAGTCCTCCCAGCCGGCCGCACCGGGACCACGTACCCAGGAATGCCGTGGGAGCCCAAGGCCGCCTTCCACGCTCTGGCCGAGTACGGCCGCGCCCGGGCGAGCGCGCCCGCGGCCTGACGCGTGCGAAGCTCGCGTCCCCTCTCACGACCGACCCGCAGCGGCGAGGACCACATGAGCAGCGACGGAACGACAGTGCTGTGGCACTCGATGGGGCAGCAGGAGTGCGACCTCGTCCGCGAGACAGGTTGGCGCAGATGGCCGCCGCCCCCGCCAGACCGCCTGTACTTCTTTCCGATCCTCAGGGAGGACTTCGCGATCAGGGCTGCCCGAGAATGGAACCTCGTCGGGTCGGTGCGCTACGTGGCTCGCTTCCACGTCGAAACGGGCTTCCTGGCCCGTTACACGACTCGATCCTTCGGCGGGTCCGCTGCTCCGATGCTGTGGGTCCCGGCCGAGGAAATCGACGAGCTCAACGCGCACATCGTCGGCCCGATCGAGGTAACCCACGAGTTCCAATAGCCGGGCTACCTTGAGCAAACGGTCTCCGTCGACGGCAAGCCGATGGCGATCTACGACGCGATGGGCAAGGTCGCGATCCTGTTCCCGTTCACGCCCAGCGACGAGGACACCAGCAATGACGCCCTCTACGTCGAGCAGGCCCGCGCCTGGTTCGACAGCATGTGGGGCACTATCGCGCGCGAGTACGCCTCGTGACCGCCCCCGGCCTCGCCAAGATGATCGACCGCGCACGGGTGATCCTGCTCGACTTCGACGGACCCGTGTGCAGCATCTTCGCCCAGCACTCCGCGTCGATCGTCGCCCACGAGTTGCGCCGGCTGCTCGTCGACCAGGCCGTCACACTGCCGCCCGAGATCCTGGCCGAACGCGACCCGCTCGCCGTGCTCCGCTTCACCGCCACCCTTGGGCGCCCTGCCGTCGTCCGCCTGGTCGACGAGGCCATGACCCGCGAGGAAGTCACCGCGGCCCGCACCGCCGAACCCACGCCGTACGGCAGGGAAGTCATCGTCGCCGCCCAGCAGACCGGCCGCCGGGTCGCCGTGGTGTCCAACAACTCGGCTGCTTCCGTTCACGCCTACCTGAGCGCCCGACACCTCACCTCGTACGTGCACCCAGTAATCGGCCGCCCCGAGGCAGCGCCCAAGCGGATGAAGCCGGACCCGTTCCCTGTGCTCGGAGCTGTACGGGAGCTAGGCGCGGAGCCGGCGGAATGCGTCCTGGTCGGTGACTCGGTCAGCGACATCGAGGCCGACCACGCCGCCGGAGTCGCCGCCATCGGATACGCGAACAAGCCCGGCAAGCGCGAGCGGTTCGCCGCCGCTGACGTCGTCATCGACAGCATGGCCGAACTGGTGACCGCCTTCGCCGTCGACGAGCTGTAGCACCGCTCCGCACACGAGCGCCCCGGGAGATCATCACCGGGGCGTTTCTCGTGTCGTCAGTTCACCCCGGACCGGGGGGGGCCTGGTGCAGCCGCCCTGGAGCTAGTCCAGGTCCCCACGCTTGGCCGCGATCCACGCCTCAACGTCTTCGGCAAGCCAGACGTTGCCCATCTGGAGCGTGGCTACGGGCTCAGGGAAGTCGCGCCGGTTGGTGATCTGGTAGACGCGCTGACGCGAGACGCCACCGAGCATGGTCCGGATCTCCCCCGAACCCACCAACCGCAGCTTCCTACCCATGACACTGACGCTAGGCACACGCCGACTAGGCACGAGTCAAGTTGATTGACACCTAGTTAGCGACGGCGCTAGTCGCTTACTCTTTACGCATGACTAGGTTCAAGTGGTTCCAACGCCCCGACCAACCTGTCGACTTCGTAGCCGGTGAACCAGCCCCATCCAAGTACGGCCGGGAGCCGCAGAGATGGACTGGTCGCGCCGCCGTCCCCGCACCAGAGCCACCCCTGATGACCAAGGCAGGACTATGGCGCTCCAAGAGCGCCGCGACGCGCCTCAACCAGAGGTAGGCCGTGCCGATCCCGCAGCGGCAACCAGAGCCTCCGTTCCTCGTCCTGATGGCCGGCAACGTGGTCGACTTCCACAACCGCGCCGCCTGTTCGCAGTGCGCGGACGATGGATGCCCACGCCTGGCGGCGGCCGGCGAGACCCTACGCGCCTGGCGAGACAGGAAGAGCCGACGTGAAGGCCGGTGATGTCCTGCATCTGACCCGCGCAGCAAGCCCTCAGTTCGTGCGGCCCATCTTCTTCCGTCTCATCAAGGTCCGCACAGAGCTCCACACCTACGACGGCTGGACGTGGCTGGACGGTTACCAGTTGGACGGCAAAGGCGACGCCGTGGCTCGCAGAGAGCTGTACGTGTTCAAGGCAGGCGCGCGAGTGCTACCCACGCTCAAAGGCAAAGGGCTTCACGGCCAGCAAGGCCGCCTTCCGGTCCCTCACGGCCGAAGGTTGGTCGGGAAATGAAAGCGACACGCAGCCTCCTCGACTCATTTGATGAGCCCAGCGCCCTTTACTGCCAAGACAGCATCGACGCAATGCATGCGTCAGGCAGCCGACACAACGGATGCTTGATGCTAAGGCTCTAGCTAGAGTCAGCGCTCAAGCCATATCAAGGAACCCTCGCGGAGGAAATGTGCGGCAAATCCGCCAATTTACAGTAGAGGGCCTTTTCGACAGCGCACTCACTCACAAGATTGATTTCTCGCAAGATGGCCGCGTCACCATTATTGCAGGACCGAACGGTGTCGGCAAAACGCACATACTGAGGTTGATTCACGCCATTCTGGGCCTGCAAATCACCACCTTATCTCGAATGCCATTTCAGTTGGCGAGACTAAAGTTTGCAGACGGACGCTCCCTCACCGCACGCCGACTAGTCGGCAGCAACCCGCGGGAGTCCCGACTTCTTCTCGAAGGAAACGGGGCACGAGGCAGGAAACTCGGCCTGGTCGAATTTCCCGCCGAAATTAATATTGAGAGCGAGCTGGAACGCTTCATTCCTCGCAGTGACGGACGATTTATAGACCGTCGAACGGGCCGCATCCTGCAGGGTCGCGACGTAGAAGAGTACGCATCGTTCTACCGTATGCGACATTCACACGCACGGCGACGCGCAATGGGTGAAGAGCAGGCCGCACTGTTTAGCGAAGAGGTGATTAGCAATAGCGACTGGCTTGCCGACTTGATCGAAAACCGCAATCCGATCTTCATCGACACGAAGCGGCTAGATACGCCACAAATGAAGGGTGGACCCGACGGCCCCCCCTCCTCGAGACCTCGAATCGACGAATACATCGAGCAGGTTAAGGTTCAGGTAGCAGACGCCAGGCGCGGGTCTTTGGCCGTCACGCAGGAAACGGACCAGACCTTCGCAAAGCGCGTCCTCACTCCGTCGAAAAAATCTAAGCCGATTCGCGAAGAGGACCTTAAGCGGAGATACGAAGATATCGCCGAGCAGAGCGCAGAGCTTTACAGAAGCGGCCTCTCGCAAACTCTTGTTGATGTTCAATTTCCCTCAAGCACCGTGGACTCCACAGAGACCCGGGTACTGTCCATCTTTATTGACGACTGGCAGCGCAAGCTTGAGCCACTTCTCCCCGTCAACGACAAGCTGAAAGCCCTACAGCGGATCGTCAACGACAAATTCATAGGGAAGAAGTTAAGGCTGGACAAGACGGGCGCACTAGTCTTCGTAGCCGACGACGATCAGTCGTTGATACCTGTAACACTCCTATCGTCAGGCGAGCAGCACATTCTCGCTCTATTTACCATGTTGTTGTTCTCAGCCCAACCTGGATCGGTTGTCCTTATCGACGAGCCGGAGATCTCTCTCCACGCCGCGTGGAAGCACGCCTTCCTCGAAGACATCACCGACGTCGCCAACATCGCTGACCTGCAGATCATACTTGCAACACACTCCAGCGGGATAATCAATGGCCGCTGGGATCTAGTCCAAGAGCTTGGAACGCGCAGGTAAAGCGTGATCACTTCAATCAAAGCTTACGACCGCGTTGCGGATAGAATCCGACAGCACAGGCAGGCGGATACGCGACCAGTACTTGTTGTCGAAGGCCCCACGGACTCTCGCTTTTTTCGGGTCGGGTTTGACGACGAATTCGTGGCGTTCCCTACAGGTAACCGGAACAGCGCCCTAGCCGTGACCGAGCAGTTGGTTGCATGGGGAATGCCGGAGGCAGCCTGTGTGGTTGACAGAGATTTCGATCACGAGATCAAGCAGAGAGAATCAGACGGATTCCCGGTATTCGCCTACGAGAATGCAGACCTTGAGGCCATGGCCTCAAGGACGGACGCCTTTGAGTTGATGCTATCCGAACTCGGGAGTGAACAAAAGGTCAAAGATAAGGGCGGACCAGCGGCGATTGCCAAAATCATATACGCAGCAGTTATCCCAGTCGCGCGATTGCGATGCGCCAACGCAGCGAACGGATGGGGACTAGCCTTCGACAAAGTCGAACTTGCCGATAAAGTGTCGCTAAAGACACTCGAACTCAATATACGCGGCTACTGTGCTGCGCTGAGCGCTGAGAGCATCGATCCTCCGCCGGTGTCCGACCTGGTGGCAGTCGCCGACGGTTCGACTCCGCTAGCTCAAGAGGTATCCTGTCCACGCCGTTCCTATCCCTACTATCGCGGTCGAGACTTTTTATCGGTAACGGGGGTCGCCCTAAGGCGGCAGGTCGGATCCTGCCAAAAAGCCGCAACAGATGCCGAACATCTCGCAGGCATCATCAGAGCGATTGCATGCAAGGGCGTCAAAACGTCCCCTTGGGGGAAGGACTTGCAGCGGTTCATCGGAGACCTAAATACTTCCCCTGCTGGAAGGGTTCCGAGACCTCGGCGGCAGCCTGACCGAGAGGACTAGCGAACATCTGAGCCTACGCCCCTTCTCGGCACTCTTTGTAACGCTTGTAAGAACGTTCCTCGGTTGCACAAGAACCTCCGGGACGCCAGAAGGCATTACCCAGGACACGACACTTCTAGCGACTATTGCCGAAATTCTCTTTCTTGGATCAAGGCACCGCGCTCCGCCCGGTGCGGGGCGGCAAGCCCGGCCGGCGGGAAGCCACCGACAGCCGCCGGGACACCGCCCCACCGCAGCCAGAACCAGCCTCAGAGAAGCCGTGACGGAAGCCAGCGGCTCGACCTCGTCGCGTGGTCGGGGCTTCCGGCTGCCGCACCAGTCCAAACCCGGGACTGGCTTGCCACCGTGTCACCGAGTCGGGGTAGCAGTTCCACCGCCAGGACGTGCCCGCCCCCGTCTACCGCCGTCGGGGACGCGCAGGCCCCGCCAAGCCGCCCCGGAAAGCCCCCAGGACGGAACAGCACGCGCCAGGACGAGGCGGTCCACTGATCCCCCGCTCAGGCCGTCTCCAGGCCGTCTCAGGCCGTGGCTAGGCCGTCAAACGCCACCCAACGATGACCAAGGTCAACCAACGGCACCAAACAAAAGACCAGCTCAGAGCCTTGATCGTGGCTCTGAGCTGGTGGGCGACGGACGAGTCGACCTGTACGCCGGATTCTGTGACCGGCGCGCGCCCCGAGGGGCTCGCGTCGGCGGCGGCCATCCATCTAGGCCTGCCGTCGCCGGCAGGCTCGAGCGGCCTACCCGCAGACATCGGGCGGGCCGCCCTCAAGCGTCTGCGCGGGTCGTCATCGTTGCTGATGACGGCCCTTTCTTGGCCTTGCTCCGGGTGGGGTTTACCGAGCCACCCCGGTCACCCGGGGTGCTGGTGGGCTCTTACCCCACCGTTTCACCCTTACCGTCCCCGATGGGGTCGGCGGTCTGTTTTCTGTGGCACTGTCCCGCGGGTCGCCCCGGGTTGCCGTTAGCAACCACCCTGCCCTGTGGAGTCCGGACGTTCCTCGGCGGCGGGCCGGAGCCCGCCGACGCGACCGCCCGGTCGACTCGTCCGTCGCGCACCCATCCTAACGACGTCACGGCTGCGTCTATTGCCACCCCGGGTCGACCGGCGACCGTCCCGCCGGGGGCGGGGTACTAGCCTCTGGTGACCATGGAGGTCTCCGACGCCGCGCTGCTGATCGCCGCCGGTCTCGCCGCGGGCACGGTCAATGCGGTGGCCGGCGGGGGGTCGCTCATCACCTTCCCGGCGATAATCGCGGTGGGCCTGCCGCCGGTGCCGGCCAACGTGAGCAATTCGGTGGCGGTCTTCCCGGGGTACGTGGCGAGCGTGGCGGGCAGCCGGCAGGACCTGCCGCCCCGGCGGACGGTGGCCGCGCTGGTGCCCACCACCATCGTCGGCACGATCGCCGGCGCCCTGCTGCTGCTGGCCACCCCGGCGCGGGCGTTCGAGTTGGTGGTGCCCTTCCTGGTGCTCGGGGCGACGGCGGTGCTGGCGTTCCAGGATCCGCTGCGCCGGCTGGTCGGGCATCCGCGCGACCTGTCGCCGCGCCGCCGTACGGTCACCTTGCAGACCATGGTCGCTGTCGGCGCGGTGTACGGCGGCTACTTCGGCGCGGCGCTCGGGGTGATGCTGGTCGCCGGCCTGGCCCTGGTGCTGGACGCGACGCTGGCCCGGGTGAGCGCGCTCAAGAACCTGCTCTCCGCCCTGGTCGGGCTGACGACGCTCGTGGTGTTCGCGCTGTTCGGGCCGGTGAACTGGGCGGCCGTGGCGGTGGTCGCACCGGCGACGCTGGTCGGCGGGTACGTCGGCGCGCGGCTGGTGCGCCGGCTGCCGCCGGTGGTGCTCAAGGTGCTGATCGTGGTCTTCGGCACGGTCATCGGCCTGTACCTGCTCTCGCGCGCCCTGAACTGAGCCCCGGCGGCAGGTACTCGGCCGGGCAGGTTGGCCGGCTAGGGCCTGTGTCGAAGTCGGCGGTGGTGCCTGAGCTGGCGTGACCGCTCGGCGTGTCGAAGATCGAAAATGGGTGAGGTCTCCGGTAGATGGTTCAGCGACCAAGCAGAACCTGAAACCGGAGACCTCGTGGACACCCTAGCGGTGACGAGGCGGTTCGACCTGACCGACGTGCAGTGGGCGGTGCTGGAGCCGTTGCTGCCGGCGCCGAAGCGCCCGGGTCGACCGTCGTCGTGGACCAGGCGGCAGTTGATTGATGGGATCCGGTGGCGGATCCGGGTGGGTGCCCCGTGGCGGGACGTGCCACCGCAGTACGGGTCCTGGTCGGCGGTGTATGCCCTGTTCCGGCGGTGGCAGCGCAACGGGACCTGGCAGCAGGTGCTCACCGCATTGCAGGCCCTCGCCGACGCGGCCGGGCGGATCACCTGGGACGTCAGTGTGGACTCCACCAGCGCTCGGGCCCATCAGCATGCGGCCGGAGCGAGGAAAAGGGGGATCTGCAGGCTGAACCGCCTGGCGGGGTCAGCGTCGAGCCGGCAGACCACGCGCTCGGCCGGTCCCGCGGCGGGTTGACCACCAAGCTGCACCTGGGCTGCGAGCAAGGCCAGAAACCCCTGGCAATCGTGTTGACTGCCGGGCAACGAGGTGACAGCCCGCAGTTCATCCCGGTCGTGGCCGCCATCCGTGTTCCTCGCCTGGTCACGGGCCGTCCGAGGACCCGCCCGGACCGGGTCTTGGCCGACAAGGCGTACACGTCGAAGGCGAACCGGGCCTACCTGCGCCGGCGGGGCATCGCCGCGACCATCCCGAGCAAGGCCGACCAGGACGCCCACCGACGAGCCAAGGGGTCCAAGGGCGGCCGGCCACCGGCCTTCGACCCGCACATCTACCAGCAACGTCACGCCGTGGAGTGCGGGATCAACCGCCTCAAGCGCAATCGGGCCGTGGCCACCCGGTTCGACAAACTCGCCGTGCGCTACGAAGCCACCATCCACCTCGCGGCCATCAACGAGTGGCTGTGACCGACTTCGACACAGGCCCTAGTGGTCGTTGAGGGTGAAGAAGAGCGTCCCGTGTTCGACGTCCAGGAAGGCGGCCCGCCACCGCGTGGACGGCTTCCCCTCGTCGTACGAGCGGCTGTGCAGCCACCGGGGCGCGGGTGGCAGGTACGGCGCGAGAGCGGGCCACGCGTCCGCCGGGCCGGGTTGGGGAGTTCCGGCCGGGCCGGCGGGCGCGTACGGCACGAAGTCGTACCGCTGCGCCAGTGTCCGCGCGTCCTCCGCGCGCAGCCGGACCACGCCCTGGTAGGCCCAGTCCGTCGGGCCGGGCGCGCGGCCGCACGGCTCGCCCGACGCGCGCAGCTGCCAGTGGATCTCCGGGTAGTCGCCGAGGTCCGGCAGCTCGCCGGGCGGATCCCACCGGTCGGTGCGGACCTTCGCCTCCGCGGCGCGCACCGACTCCTGGCACGTACGCGCCTCGTCCCGGTCGTCGCCGACGACCAGGATCGCGGCCCCCACGCACCCGCCGACCAGCAGCAGCGCGGTGGCGCCGCCGAGGAGGGCGACCAGCACCGGCACGCGTCTCTTCATGGTCGTCAGCGTACGAAGCGCGTCCACCCGCGCCGCACCCGGACAACCGCGTCGCCCCCGGCCGGCGGGGACCGGGGGCGAGGCGTTTCGCCAGGGCTCAGGCGACCGGTTCCGGGGCCGCGTCGGCGTCCCGGCGCTCACCGGGCACGACGCGCGCGTCGCCCTCGTCGGCGAAGTAGTCGTCCGACGTGGTGCCGTCGCCGCCGTCGCGTACCTTGGCCGCCCGCAGCACCACCGTGAGCAGCGCCGCGACCGCCAGGTTGACCAGCACCGCCACGATCCCCACGTAGATCGTCTTCGGGGTGTCGAAGCCGAAGTCGGCCAGCGGGAACGCCGAGCCGCCGAAGTGCCTACGGCCGGTCGCGGCGTTCGGGATCTGGTAGAGCATCCACATGCCCAGCCCCATGCCCGCGACCCAGCCGCCGATCAGCGCGCCGCGGTGGAACCAGCGCGTGTAGAGGCCCAGCGCCACCGCCGGCAGCGTCTGGAGGATGATCACGCCGCCGATGAGCTGGAGGTCGATGGAGAACTGCGGGTCGAGGAAGACGATGCAGGCCACCGCGCCGACCTTCACCACCAGCGAGGTGATCTTGGAGACGTTCGCCTCCTGCGCCGGGCTGGCGTCCCGCTTCAGGTACTCCTTGTAGATGTTGCGGGTGAACAGGTTCGCCGCCGCGATCGACATGATCGCCGCCGGCACCAGCGCACCGATGCCGATGGCCGCGTACGCGACGCCCGCGAACCAGTCGGGGAACTGCTGGTCGAACAGGACCGGCACCACCGTGTTGCTGTCCACGGTGCCCTCCTTCGACCCGGGCAGCGGCTTCACCCCGGCCGCGATCGCCATGAAGCCGAGCAGCGCGATCAGGCCGAGCAGCAGGCTGTACGCGGGCAGCGCCGACATGTTCCGCTTGATCACGTCGCGGTTCCGGCTGGCCAGCACGCCGGTGATGCTGTGCGGGTAGAGGAACAGCGCCAGCGCCGAGCCGAACGCCAGCGTGACGTACTGGAGCTGGTTGTTGGCGTTGAGCAGCACCCCGTCGCCTGCGTTCGGCGACGCGTCGAACTTCGCGTCGGCGGCGTCGAAGATCTCGCCCCAGCCGCCGAGCTTGTACGGCAGGTAGAGCACCGCCACCAGGATCACGATGTAGATCAGCGAGTCCTTGACGAACGCGATGAGCGCCGGCGCGCGCAGCCCCGACTGGTAGGTGTACGCGGCCAGGATCGCGAAGGCCACGATGATCGGCAGGTGCCGGGCCAGCGTGCTCTCGCCGGTCACCCCCATGGTCTTGAGCACCGCCTCGATGCCGACCAGTTGCAGCGCGATGTACGGCATCGTCGCCACGATGCCGGTGATCGCGATGAGCAGCGCCAGCACCGGCGAGTCGAAGCGCTTGCGGACGAAGTCCGCCGGGGTGACGAAGCCGTGCCGGTGCGAGACCGACCAGAGCCGGCACAGCACCAGGAACACCATCGGATAGATCACGATGGTGTACGGGACGGCGAAGAAGCCGGCCGCGCCGGCCCCGAACATCAGCGCCGGCACCGCCACGAAGGTGTACGCGGTGTAGAGGTCACCGCCGACCAGGAACCAGGTGATCCAGCCGCCGAAGTTGCGCCCGCCCAGCCCCCACTCGTCGAGGTGGGCCATGTCCTTCGGGGCCCGCCACCGGGCCGCCACGAACCCCATGGCGCTGACCAGCAGGAAGAGCACCGAGAAGACGACGATCTCGGTGAGGTGGTCGCGCCACATCAGCGACCACCCGCATCCGTACCGGCCGGCCCGTCCGACGGGGTGCCGGTCCGCTTCTTGGTCATCTGGTACACCAGCGTGGTGGTGGCCACGCCGAGCAGGATGTAGGCGAGCTGGAGCCAGTAGAAGCGCGGGAAGCCGAGGAACCGCGGCGAGTCGGCGTTGAAGAAGACGGGGATCAGGGGCACCAGGATGGGAATGAAGAGCAACCAGTTCCAGGGGCTGTGGTCCTTCGCCCGGGACCGCGCCGCCGTGGGCGCCTCCGGCTCGGGTACGGCCATTGCGACGAACCTCCGCGTGTAGATCGGCATTGATGACGGCCGGAGGCTACGACCCTGTGACGACCGTCACGCCCGTTGGTAGGAGGCTGCTGCGCCGAGTGGCCGGCATCGTGCGCCGAACGGCGGACACCCGGGCGCCTCTCCCGTCGCACGGCCACGGTGCCGTCGAATCGTCGATGTCGTCGGGCAGGGCGGCCGTCGCTCCAAGCGGAACGGGACGGGCCCGGGTGCCAAACCTCGGCACCCGTGCCCGTCCCGGCCGGTCGACGGCTCACCGCGCGGCGATCACCGCGCCGCCGTCCAGAGCAGAGCCCGGCCGAGCTGCGGTTGCAGGCCCTTCGGGTGCAGGCGGAACGTCGGGTCGGTGCCGAAGAGCACGACCCCGTTGCCGCCGGCGGACACGCCCCGCACGATGCTGGCCTGGTTGGCCGCCGCGTCCTGACCGTTGGCGCCGCCCGTCGTCCACCAGCCGGCGAGCAGCGGATCGGCCGCGTACGACTGCTCGACCGTGACGTTGCCGCCCAGACCGGTGAACCAGACCGGCTGGCTGACGAACGAGTGCGGGATGGCGCCGGCGCTGACCGGGCCGCCGGCGTTGACGACGTTGACCACCCCACTGGCCAGGCCCGGTCCGGCGGTCGCCGTCACCGACAGCAGCGCGGCGGCGTTGCTGAAGCTCGCCCCGGCGGTGCCCAGACCGACAACGCCGCCGCCCCGGGCCAGGAAGGCGTCCAGTGCGGCGCGGTTCTCCGCCGACAGGTTCGCCAGGTTGACGTTGCTGGCGACGAGGAGCACGTCGACGTCGCCGGTCAGGCCCGTGCTGAGCGTGGCGGCCGTCAGGGCCCGCGCCTCGAAGCCCAGGTCGGCCAGCGTGTCGCGCTCCTCGACGGTGCCCAGGTAGCCGACGACCACCTTGTCCAGCCGGGTCCCGCGCCAGCCGGCGGGCGCGCGTTCGAAGGTCACCGCGTGGGTACGGGCCTCCTCCCGGGCCAGTCTGCGGTTGGCGGGGGTGCCGGGAACGACGACCGAACCGTCGGCCAGGCGGTGGACCGCGACGCCCCGGCCCAACAGCGAGTTGACCGCCAGCAGGTCGGCGGCGTCGTGCAGGTCGAGGCGCAGGTCGCCGTTGCCGGCGGGAACCGCGCCCTCGGCCCGCCCGTCGTACGTCCGCTCCAGTCGGACGGCCGGGAACTCGTTCCACAGGGTCTCGACGGTGGCGCCCCAGGTGAGTCCCTGGCTCCAGGCGGCCGGGCCGGCGTAGAGGTCGTCCACCCGGTCGGTGATGTCGGCACCCGGTTCGAGCAGCGAGTTGACCAGGCCGCGCTTGGGCTGGTGCAGGTCGACCACGTACGAGCCGGCCGGGTAGCTCCGGCCGCCCGCGGTGAACGACTTCTTCGCCCGCCACACCCGCCCGCCGCTGCTGATCAACAGATCGACGAGGCGCGCGGCGGCCGGCTCCGAACGCTGACCGGCACCGGTCGGGATGACGTACGCCCGGGGGAAGGTGGTGTGGTAGTTGTCCTCCGGGCCCCAGCCCGGCACGAAGCCGTCGGGCAGGGCGCGCAGCGGCTCGCCCGCCCAGCCACGCCGGTAGACCTCGGCCTGGTCGTGCAGCACCTGCGCCCGGTTCTCCTGGATGTACCGCAGCGACGTGCGGATCGCCACCTCGTGCACGTCGGTGTTGATGCCGGAGCGCCGCACCCGCTCGGCCGGGGTGAGCGCGCCGCCGCGCGGGTTGAGCGGCGCCTCGATGGTGTACGGGATGCTGCTCTGCAACATGGCGAAGGACGGCACGTAGATCGGCGGGAAGTCGTCCCACACGCCGGGCTCGTCGTCGCGGAACGGGATGCGGGCCCGCTGGGTCTCGGCGTACCCGAGACCACGCAGGTCCTCCTCGATCGCCAGCGCGTTCGGCAGGCCGTGCTTGATGTAGAGGTCGTACTCGTTGTTGACGTTGTGCGGCGGGGTGCTGGGGTGCAGCAGCGTCGGACTCACGTAGCCGTGCAGGTCGAGCGTGATGATCGGCTTCGTGTCGATGATCAGCTCGCGGATCAGGTTGGTCTCGGGCTGCGCCACCACCGTGAGGTCCCGGTTCAGGTCGTAGCCGGCGGAGTTGGCGCGGGTGCCGGCCACCCGGCCGTCCGGGTTGGCGGTGACGTTGAAGACGAGACGGTTGCGCCGCAGCAGCCCGGCCACCTCGGGGCTGGTGCTGGTGGCCAGGTCCTCGATGACCCGCAGCGCCGCGTCGGTGCCCTCCCACTCGTTGCCGTGGATGTTGGCGTTGACGAAGAGCGGCGTCTTGTAGCCGGCGAGCAGTTGCCGGTCGCGCTGGGCCCGGGCCGGCTCGTCCTCGATGAGGCGCTTCCAGATCTCCTGCTGCCGGGCCTCGGCACGGGTCTCCGGCGCGGTCACCGTGACCGCGTACAGGTCGTAGCCGCCGGCCGACTTCCCGGCCACCCGGGCGGAGACCCGGTCGCTCGTGGCCTGGAGGGCGTTCAGCTTCGGCGCGATGTCGTCGTAGGCGATGACGCCGATCGGGATCGAGGCGTCCGCCGGGTTGTCGGGCCAGACCGGCAGGGTGCTGCGCTGGGGATAGCCCCGGACGTCGGCGATGTCGGTGGCGCGCGGGGGCACCGCCGGCAGCGCCGAGGCGCCCGCCGGAGCGGCCCACGCCGCCGTCCCGAGCAGGGAGACGGTCACCGCCGTCGCGGTGAGCCGGGGAAGAAGTCTGTTGAGGGACAAGGACAGTCTCCTGTCACGAGGGAGTACGCACAGGCGGACGCGCCGCAGGGCCGGAGACCTGCGGAGTCGGGAAACGCCAGCAGCGTGCGAGAGAGGGGGGAGAGAACCCGGCGTCAGATGGGGCGTCGACAGGCGGCGCTGGCGACGCGCAGGAGGTCGATGTGACCCCGCTTCGTCAGATGGACGCTTCGCACGGGACCGATCTTGAAGGGCTGCCGGGCGGCCTGTCAACGGATTCGCAGGATCGTCACGACCTTGACGAATCCTGCCGGCCGGCGCTGCCTGGCCGACGGTGGCGCGGCGGGGCGGTGTCGTTGCTGGCCGACCGGGGTGAGGCAGGCGGTGTCGTCGGCCGGGCTAGCCGACGGAGGTGAGATGGGCGGTGTCGTTGACCGTGCGGACGGCCACCCCGCCGTCGGGCCACCTGTCGAGCACCGAGATGCCGGCCGCGTCCAGGAAGAGCCGGTGCAGGAAGCCGTCGCCGGCCGCGAGGGCGTCGCGCAGCACCAGCTTGATCGGCGAGACGTGCGAGACCACCACCACGGTCTCCCCCGGGTACGCCCGGCACAGCCCGTCGACCGCGCGGCGGCAGCGCTCGGCGACGTCCGCGAACGACTCGCCGCCCGGCGGGGCCACCCGGGTCGAGGCGAGCCACGCGTCCATCTCGCCCGGCCACTCCTCGCGGACCTCGGCGAAGGTGCGCCCCTCCCAGTCCCCGAAGTCGCACTCGACGAGGTCGTCCTCGCGGCGTACCGGCACACCGCCGAGCGCCTCGGCGATCGCCTCGGCGGTCGCCGTACACCGGGACAGGGGTGAGCTGACCACGGCCGCGACGGTCGGGGCCAGCGCGGCCACCCGGGCGGCCGTGGCCCGGACCTGGGCCCGGCCGTGCTCCGACAGCGGCACGTCGCCGCGGCCGGAGTAGCGGCGCTGCTCGGTGTACGGGGTCTCGCCGTGCCGGACCAGGACGAGGCGGGTGGCGGTGAAGCTCGGGCGCGGCTCCCAGGAGGCGGGCGCGGTGGCCGGATCGGTGCCCGTGGTCGACGCCGACGCGGCGCGGGCGGCCACCTCACGGGCCCGCGCGCGGGCCGGCGAGTCGGGGCCGGCGACCTCGCGCGGCGGCTCCACGACGCGTGGCGGCGCGGCGGCGGCCCGGGCCGGGGCCTTGCCGGCGGCGGCGTCCATGGCGGCGTTGGCGAGGGCGTCGGCGTGCCGGTTGCGTTCGCGGGGGATCCACTGGAACCGGACGGCGTCGAAGCGCTTCACCAGCCCGGCGGCCTGCGCGGCGAGCGGACGCAGCCCGGGGTGCTTGATCTGCCAGCGGCCGCACATCTGCTCGACCACGAGCTTCGAGTCCATCCTCGCCTCGACCTCGGCGGCGCCCACCTCGGCGGCGGCCTCCAGCCCCGCGATCAGCCCCCGGTACTCGGCGACGTTGTTGGTGGCGACGCCGAGCGACTCGCTCCGCTCGGCCAGCACCTCACCGGTGTCCCGGTCGCGGACCACCGCGCCGTAGCCGGCCGGGCCGGGATTGCCCCGGGACCCGCCGTCGGCCTCGACGACGACCACGCGCGGCGCCACGGGACTACAGGCCGGACTCGTTGGTGCGGACCATGATCCGCCGGCAGTCCTCGCAGCGGACGACCTCGTCCGGGTCGGCCTTGCGGATGCGGGCCACGTCGGCGCCGGAGAGCTCCAGGCGGCAGCCGCCGCACCGCCCGGCGGTCAGCAGCGCCGCGCCGAGCCCGGTGTCCTCGCGGATCTTGTCGTACAGCTTAACCAGGTCGGCCGGGAGGTCGGCCGCCAGCGGCTGGCGGGCGCCACGCTTGAACTCCTCCTCCTTGGCGATCTCGGCCAGGCTCGCGTCGCGGCGCCGCTCGGCGTCGTCGCGCTTCTCCCGTACGTCCGCGAGCCGCTTCTCGACGCCGTCCAGCACGCCCTGGGCCGTCTCCCGCTGCTCCATCAGCTCCAGCTCGGCGTCCTCCAGGTCGCCCTGGCGGCGGTTGAGCGAGGCCAGCTCGTGCTGGAGGGCCTCCAGCTCCCGGGCCGGGCCGGTGCCGGCGGTCAGCCGGGCCTCGTTCTTGGCCTTGCGGGCCCGCACCTGGTCGACGTCCTTCTCCATGCGGGCGATGTCCCGATCCAGGTCGTCGACCGCCACCTGGGCGCGGACCCGCTCGTCCTCCAGCGCGGACAGCTCCCGGGCCAGCGCGTCCAGCTCGGCCCGCTCGGGCAGCGACCGGCGGCGGTGGGCGAGCTGGGCGAGGGTGGTGTCGATCGCCTGGAGGTCGAGCAGGCGGCGCTGGACCTTGGGGTCAGCCTTCACGGTCGGGGCTCCTTCTCGTCCACCGCGGGTGGGGCGGCGTGTACGGTCCACGGGTCGGTGTCCCGGTCGGACACCAGCGTCTCGACACCCGTCGCCTCCCGCAGGAGGGCGGCCAGGTCGTCCAGCCACGGTCGTTCCGTCGCCCAGTGGGCGGCGTCGAGCAGGGCCGGGCCGCTGGCGGCCAGGTGCTCGCCGGCCGGGTGGTGGCGCAGGTCGGCGGTGAGGTACGCGTCCACCCCGGCCGCCGTCGCGTCGGCGAGGAAGCCGTCCCCCGCGCCGCCGCTGACCGCGAGGGTACGAACGATACGCCCGGGATCCCCGGCGGCGCGAACTCCCCAGGTGGTGGCGGGCAGCACGGCGGCGGCGTGCCGGGTCAGCTCCGCCAGCGTCATCGGCTCCGGCAGCTCGCCGATGCGGCCGA
This sequence comes from Micromonospora sp. NPDC049051, assembly GCF_043197575.1. Taxonomy (NCBI): domain Bacteria; kingdom Bacillati; phylum Actinomycetota; class Actinomycetes; order Micromonosporales; family Micromonosporaceae; genus Micromonospora; species Micromonospora sp. NPDC049051. The sequence goes on along the minus strand of NZ_JBICTL010000005.1, from coordinate 215,448 downwards.
TCCCCCGGCCGTCGCCGTGCGCGGGCGAGCCGGGCGCGGGCCGGTGCAGCGGGCGCAGCCCGGTCAGGCCGAACCGGGCGGCGAGGGCGTCGGAGACCCCCGGGGCGGCCACGTCGGCGTTGGTGTGCGCGACGTACAGCGCGACGTCGGACTTGATGAGCTGGTGGACGATGCGGCCCTTGTAGGTCGTGGGGGCCACCGAGGAGACGCCGCGCAGCAGCAGCGGATGGTGGGCGACGATCATGTCGACGGCGGCGTCGAGCGCCTCGGCGACCGTCTCCGGCACCACGTCGACCACGCAGAGGACCCGGCGTACCGGGGCGGACGGCTCACCGAGCACCAGCCCGACCCGGTCCCAGTCCTCGGCCCAGGCCGGCGGATAGTGCCGCTCCAGCTCGGCGACCACGTCGGCGACGGTCGGCGGGACTGCGTTGGTGCTCACGGCGGGCCAGCTTACCGGCGCTGGCTGCGGCCGAGGGTGTCGCCCACCGACGCGACGGCGTGTCCCACCGCCGTGCTGGCGCGCCACGAGCGGGGAAGGGTCCCTCGCCAACGCTGTGCGTCAGCGGGGGACCCTTCCTCACGCTTCAGGCGACGGGGCAGAGCCGGTCCCGTACGGCGGCCAGGCCCAGGGCCCACGGGAAGGAGTCCACGTGGCGCTCGCCGGTGCCCGGCGGGTGCAACGGCACGACGTCGTCGCCGAAGAGCACCGTCACCCCCCACTCGGCGAGCCGGGCGATGCCGGCGCGGAAGGCCGGATGGTTCGCCATCGCCGCGTTCGTGTACGGCACCGCCACCACCGGTACGCCCAGCCCCTGCCCCTCCACCAGCAGCCCGAGGGCCAGCGTGTCGGTGATCCCGGCCGCCCACTTGTTGACGGTGTTGACCGTCGCCGGGCAGACGATGAACGCGTCCGCCTGCGGCAGCACGTCCAGGTCGCCCGGATTCTTGTAGTGGGTGCGGACCGGATGGCCGGTCTGCCGGGCCAGCGCGGCCCGGTCGACGAACTTGGCGCCGTCCGGCGTGGTGACCACGCAGACGTCCCAGCCGTCCTGGTGGGCCAGCTCGACGAGCCGGCCGACGTGGCGGGCCAGCGGCGAACCGCAGGCGATGACGTAGAGCACCTCACGGCGCTCGCTGCTCGGGTGCGGGCCGGTCATCAGGCCGGCTCCGCGCTCATACCCCTACTCCCATGTGCTCAGCCAACTCCGCAATCGGAGAAGGCGGCGCACCACGTGTGCGACGCAGGATGTCCGACATCACCTCGTGGGCGATCGGCCGGCAGCGGATCTCCGACGGCGCGAGGCGGTCACCGCGCAGCAGCATCTCGCCCGCGTTGGCCACGTCGCCGATGTGGGCGAAGCCCCGGGCGATGTCGAGCAGGTGGTGGGCCCGGCGCTCGGGCAGCAGCGCGTTGAACGCCGCCTCCTGGATCCGCTTCTGGTGCACCTCCACCGCCCGGCCGCCGTCGCCCAGCTCGACCGCCGCCGCCGCGCGGTGCAGCTCGATGTTGGTCGGCCCGAACGAGGTCCAGTAGTGGTTGTGGTCGCCGCCCAGCAGGAGGGCCGCCTCGTGCGCGCCGTTGATCAGGTCGTCGACCGTGGCGGAGTCGCCGATCCGGGCGGCGGCCATCGCGCCCTGCAACAGCAGCATCCCGTAGACCGACAGCAGGGCCGGGGACGCCTCGTTGTCGCCACCCGGGGCGAGCCGGTTGGCGATGGTGACGTTCAGTTCGAGGGCGGGCCGGGGCCGGCCCATGGCCACCAGCGCGTTGCAGACCCGGGTGGTGGCGATGCCGGCCAGCAGCGGGTCGTCGGCACGCTGGGCGACCGCCATCGAGCGGTCGGCGGCCAGCCAGGCCAGGTCGCACTCGCCGAGCTTGCGCAGCACCGAGGAAGCGATCTGGTAGACCTGCCCGAGCAGGTGGGCCGCCTCGCGGGCCTGGTCGCCGCCGTGGCCGGCGTCGGCGGCCTGCGCGTCGCGCAGCAGCTTCGGCAGCGCCCGGGTGAGCATCCCGTACCGGCCGTACTGGTAGGTGAGCCAGGCGTGGTTGACGGCCTTGCGCATGTCGGCCAGGGGCGGCGGGTACGACACGGCGTCGAAGTACGCGCTCATCGAGTCGTAGCGCTCCAGGGCCGCCCGGATCTCCTGCACCTCCACCTGGTCGATGCAGTTCAGCGCGTCCGTACGCCGCTCGGGGTCCTTGCCCAGCAGCAGCTGCACGTCGACCTGGAGGATGGCGGCGATCTCGTAGACGACGGAGAACTTGTCCAGCCGGCGCACCCCGCGCTCGACCTTGTCCACCCAGCTCTTCGACTTGCCCAGCCGATCCGCGAAGACCTGCTGCGACATCTTGCGCCGCACCCGCCAGTAGGCCACCCGCCGCCCGATGGGCAATTCCTCCATCTACCCGTTCCTCCCCAGTGCCCGCTCGAGCGGGCGTGCCGGCCGGTTCCCCGGTTTCGGCGATCCGTACGTGCTCAGGTTTTCGCTGGTCGCACAGCGTGTGCGTCAGCCGTACAGCCAGTCCTCGTAGTTTTCGTGCAAGTTGCATCAGCCGTTCGTCAGCTCAACGATCGCGGATTACGGCAGTGACGGTGCTCGACATGCGACCTGGGCACCGGCCGGGGTCCGGCGAGGGGAGATGGCACATGTGGGGGAATGTCGCGCCGCGCGTCGTTCAACTGTCCCCGTTGGAGCGGGTACGGCTGCGCCGGGTGGCGGTGCGCTACGCCCTGCACGGCTGGGACGTCACCCCCGGCGCCTGCCTGGCCCGCAGCCGCTTCGTCTGCGGGCGGGCCGGCTGCCCGACGGTCGGCTGCCATCCCGCGCTGGAGAACTGGGAGCACGCGGCGAGCGCCGACCCGGCCCGGGTCGCGACCTGGTGGCGTACCCGGCCCCACGGGGTGCTGCTGCCCACCGGGCGGGCGTTCGACGTGCTGGAGGTGCCGACGCACCTCGGCCGGCACGTGCTGGACGCGGTCCGGACGCACCCGGCCGGCGTCGGCGTACGCGGGCCGGTGCTGGTGACCCCGACCGGCCGCTGGATGTTCCTGGTCCGCCCCGGCGACCCGCTCCGTCCCGAACTGGAGCACTGCTTCCACGTGGTCCGGCACGGGACGGGCTCGTGGATCCCCGCCCCGCCGACCCGGCTGCCGGAGGGCACCGTGCGGTGGGCGGTGGCGCCCGAACAGGCCCGTTGGCAACTCCCCGACTCCTATCTGGTGCAGAACGCGCTGATCGAGGCCCTGCGGGCCACCGGCGTCACGCTCACCTCCGACCTGCTCCCCGGGCACCTGCCGCTGCCGCGCCGGGGCATGTGACGCCGGGCCGACAGCGACGCCCGGGGGTCGGCGCTCGTTGGGTACCACGACGGCGCACCCGCGCCGGGAGCGGGGGTTACATGTCCACCGACGACACCACGCGCCAGCCGGACGGCACGGAGCCGCCGCCGCGGCACCACCGGCCGCGCCGCCGCTGGCCGGTCACCCGTCCCGTCGGCTCCCGCCCGGGACGCCCCCGACCCGTCGGCTCCCGTCCGGCCGTCACCCGCCCCTTCCGCTGATCCTCAGTCGGCCAGGGGCAGGCCGGTGGAGTGCAGCAGCCGGGCGTCGTCGGTGACGACCGCGTGCCGGTGCCCCGGCAGGCCGTCGAGCCAGCCCAGGCCGGCCGGGCCCATCGCGACGGCCGCCGTGGCGTACGCGTCGGCCAGCCCGAGGTCCGGCCCGACCACGGTGACCGAGCGCAGCCCGGTGGCCGGTACGCCCCGACGCGGGTCGAGCACGTGGTGGCCGCGCTCGTAGACGCCGGACGTGGCCACGGCCAGGTCGGTGCCGGCCAGCACGAGACACGTGGACATCGCGTCCCACGGGTGCCGCACGCCGATCCGCCACGGTCGCCCGGCCGGGGAGTGGCCGCGTACCCGCACGTCGCCGCCGGCGTTGAGGCAGTGGTTCGCCGCCCCGGCCACGAGCAGCCGGTCCGAGGCGACCTGCACCGCCCAGCCCTTCACGTAGCCGGACGGGTCGAGCCGCCCGGTGGCGTACGCGTCGAAGAAGCCGTCGGTGGCCTGCCACAGGTCGGCGCAGCGCGCCAGCACGGCCCGCAGGTCCGCGCCGGCCTCGGCGGGCCGCAACTCGCCCCGGTCGACGCGGCACACCTCGCTGTCCGCCCGGTACGTGCTGAACCGGGCGTCGACCTCGCGCAGCCAGGCGAACACCCCCGACGCCAGCTCGTCCAGTTCGGCGGCGGGCAGGTCGTCGGCGAGGTCGAGGCTGATGGCGGTGCCCATGACCTGCTCGACCCGGCGCAGCCCCGGCCTGGTCGCCGGTGCGTGCCCGCCCGCGTCGGCCCGCGCCACCACCGCCGGCGGGCACCCGCCCGTCGCCGGCACGTCAGTTCGCCCGGTCGATGGCGGCCTGCAACGACTGCTTGTACGAGGTGCTCGTGGCGGTCGCCCCGGAGACGGTGTCCACGTTGGCGCTCTGCCGCTGCACCACCAGCCCCGAGGTGCCGCTGTAGCGGCCGTCCACCTGCTCGCTGCGCTGGTCGGACTGGGCGGTCTTCTCGGGCAGTTCCAGGGCCACCACGTCGACGATCCGCGTACCGGAGAGGGTGATCTGCACCTGGACGTTGCCGTACTCGTTCTCCACGACCGGTCCGGTGACGGTGCGCGTGGTCGGCGCGGCGGGTCTGGTGGTGGTACGCGGCGCGGACGGCGCCCGGGTGGTGGCGTCGGGCCGGCTCGCGGGCGGGCGGGTGGCGGTGCGGCCGGGCCGGGGGGACGCGCTGGTGCCGGCCGGTGACGGCGCGGCGGAGACCGCGCCGTCGGTCGGGGTCGGACCGGCGGGCGCGGAGGCCACCGGCGGAGGCACCGCCGGCAGGTCCCGGGCGACCGGGCTGGTGCCCGGCGAGCCCTTCAGCACCACCATGGCGGTGGTGCCGGCCGCCAGGCCGGTGATCGCGAGCAGAGCGCGACGCATGGGGGCCTTCCTACAGCTCGAACGTGGCGAGGTGGATCTGCCGGCGGGGCACGCCGGCCTCGCGGAGCGCCCGCAGCGACTGCTCGACCATGCCGGGGGGTCCGCAGAGGTAGACGTCGCGCCGGGCGACGTCGGGCACCAGCCGGCACAGCCCGTCCGGGCTCATCACCTGGCGTGGCCCGGCATCGTCCCGGGAGCCGACGACGTACCAGATCGCGGTGTCGCGGGCCTCGGCGAGCCAGTCCAGCTCGCGGTGCAGCAGGACGTCGGCCGGGGTACGGGCACGGTAGATCAGCGCGGCGCCGGGCGGCAGCTCCTCCAGCAGGGCCCGGATGGGGGTGATCCCGCTGCCGCCCGCGATCAGCAGGGCCCGCTCCCGGGTCCGGTGGGCGGCGGTGAAGGTGCCCGACGGCCCCTCCGCCCAGACCCGCGTGCCCGGTTCCAGGTCACGCAGGTCGGCGGTGTGCCTGCCGACCACCTTGACGGTGAGCCGCAGCCAGCGGCCGTTCGCGGCGGCGGAGACCGAGAACGGGTGCGCCTGCCACCAGCAGCCCCGGGCGAGGAAGCGCCAGCGGAAGTACTGCCCACCGAGCAGTTCCAGCCGCTCCAGCCGGTCGCCGGTCAGGTAGATGGAGACGGTGTCCGGGCTCTCGGCGACCACGTCGGCGACCCGCAGCCGGTGCCGCAGGTTGAACGCCAGCGGCGCGAGCACCCGGCCCCAGAGCAGGGCGGCGAGCACGAGCGCGTACATGGCGATCCACCCGGTGCGCACCGGGCCGGGCCGGAACAGCTGCGCGCCGTTGCTGAACTGGTGGGCGAAGCCGAGCAGCAGCACCGCGTAGCTCGACAGGTGCAGGGCGTGCCACAGCTCGTAGGGCAGCACGGTCCGGATCGCCCGGACGCTGGTGAGGCCGACCAGCACCAGGATCCCGGCGGCGGCGAACGCGGAGACCATGTCCTCGTAGTCGCGCAGCAGCACGCCGGCCTCGGTGAGCACCGGGTTGTCCTCCAGGCCGGCGTAGCCGACCAGGATCAGCGACGCGTGCGCGAGCACGGCGACCAGCAGGGTGGCCCCGACGTCGCGGTGCCAGCAGGCGATCCGCTCGCCGCCGGCCCACCGCTCCAGCACCGGCAGGCGGCTCATCATCAGCACCTGCACGAGCAGCAGGTAGCCGGCGACCAGGCCGGCGATCTGGCCGGCGGCGGTCACGGTGGCGGCGGTCGTCCGCAGCGACCCGGGCGGGGTGTCCAGCCACCAGGGCAGCACGCTGGCGAGGAGGCCGACGACGAGCAGCACGGCCAGCAGCCGCCGGCCGCCGGGCCCGCGCCGCGGCGGCACCAGCGGGCGTACGTCCGCAGCCGGCCGGCCGCCGCGGCGGGACGGGGTCGTCCCGGCGCGGCGGCCGGCGGCGTGGGTGCGCGGGTACGTCACGCGTACAGCTTCATCGGGCGGTACTTCTGCCGGGGGAAGATCTTGTCCACCTCCGCGTTGGTGAGCCCGAAGCGGCCCTGGGCGACGGCCCCGTAGACGTTGAACATGTTGTTGTACTCGGGCACGTCGCCGGAGTCCAGGTCGTTCAGCCCGTTCCAGGTGCCCAGCAGCGAGCCGGCGAGCTTGCGCCCGGAGAGCACGGTGACCACCCCGCCGTGGCCGTGGTCGGTGCCACCGCCGTTGGAGGCGACCCGCCGGCCGAACTCGCTGGAGACCATGATGGTCACGTCGGCCGACTTCTCCCCCAGGTCGGTGAAGAACGCCGCCATGGCGCTGGCCAGCTCGTTCAGCCGCCGGTGCAGCTGACCGCCGTCGCGGGTGCCCTGGTTCTCGTGGGTGTCGTAGCCGCCCATCCCGACGGTGGCGACCCGGACGTTCGCCCCGCCCTTGATGAGCTGGGCGAGCTGCTGGAACGCGTACCCGACGCCCTTGTACTCGACGCCCTCGGCCGCCTGGTACGGCTTCGCGGCGAGGCGCTGCGCGGTGGCCAGCGCGCCCAGGCCGTCCTGCACGGCCTCCTGCACCGGATGGTTGATCCCGGTGAAGAGCCCCTTGATCGCCTTCTCGGTCGCGGCCCGGTACCGGTCGTCGCCGTTGAGCCGCAGCGAGCCGACGCTGTTGAGCGAGATCGCGCCGTTGGTGCCGACCAGCGAGCGGGGCAGCGTACTGCCGATGCCGACGCTGCGGAACGCGGTGCCCGTGCCGAGCGTGTCGACCAGGCTGTCCAGCCAGCCCCGGCCGCCGGTCTCGCTGGGCAGGCCGCCGAGGTTGCAGGCGTCCGCGGCCTGGAAGTGGCTGCGGGAGAGCCGCTCGTCGGAGACCGCCGGGACGAAGCCCAGGTTGCCGCTCTTCAGCCACGGCTCCAGCGGCTTGAACGCGCTGGTCAGCTTGAAGCCGCGACCCAGCGCCAGGGAGTCGTCGCCGAGCAGCAGGTCGGGGCGGGCCTTGGCGAGCACCGGGTCGTCCGCCGGCGCCGCCAGACTCAGCCCGTCCAGCCCGCCGTAGAGGAAGACGTGGATCAGCGTGCCGGTCTTCGTCGCGGCGAACGAGGCGGAGGTGGTGACGAACTGGGCCGTCGCGAGGGCGGTGGCCGTGGCGGCGGCGCCGGCCACGAACGTCCGCCGGGTCACGCCGCGACCGTCCTGCTGGGCCTCCTCCAGGTCCTCCAGCCGCCGGTAGCGGTCGGCCTCGGCGGCGTTCTCGGCGGCGACGATGTCGGCCTCGGCCCGCAGCAGCGCCTCGGCCGGGTTGTCAGCCAGCCGCCGCACGTCGGGGCATTCGGGGTGCAGAGGGAACGTGTGCACAGTCTTCTCCATCGGGTGCCTCACCGGAGGTGGTGCTGGGGGGAAGCGAGGATCGCCCGCGCTACGGCGGTGACGGCCCCGTCGAACGTGGCGTCGACCTTGTCGCCGGCCGACACGCCGGCCACGCCGAGGATCAGGGACCGCTCCCGGGCGCTCAGCTTCTGACCCACCAGCCGCAGGGCCAGCGCGTCCACGTACGCCCCGGCGGTGGCCGGGGGTCTGGCCACCAGCTTCTCGGCCGGCGTGTAGGTGAAGACGGTGCGCCGGCCGGCGAGCAGCTCGCCCGCCTCGTTCCAGCCGTTGACCATCGTGCCGGCAGAGGTCCAGGCCACGTAGACGTCCGGGTAGCCGTCGGGGGTGGGCTGGCCCATCGGGTACTGGCCCAGCTCGCGCATCCGGTCGTGGACCTGCCGCAGCCCCCGGGCGTACGGGGTGCGCTTGCTGTCGCCGTTGTCGTGCTTCGGCGACGCCTCCGGGGAGACCCCGAGGGCCCGGTACGTGGCGACCAGGTACTCCATCGGCCGGCGCACCTTCTGGCCCACCGCCGCCCAGAACTCGGAGGAGCTGAACAGCGTCATCAGCACCGGCTTGATCATGCCCTTGTTCAGGCTGTACGACTTCGCCAGCCGCTCCACGAGGGACTTCGGCGGGGTGTCCGAGACGAAGCGGGTGGCCAGGCTCTGCGCCACGTACTTCGCGGTGGACGGGTGCAGCGCGATGTAGGTGATGTACGCGTCGATGGCCGCCTCGGCCTTCTTCGCGTCCTTCGAGTCGTTCGCGTGGGTGAAGCCGAGGACCTTCACCTTGCCGACGTAGTGCCGCTCCGGGCGGAACACGTACTTGCCGTCGCTGACGCCGCGACCGGTCTGGAGCAGGGCCGCCTGCCGGACGTCCTTCTCGGTGTAGCCGCCGTCGACGCCCACCGAGTACAGCTCCAGGTTCTCCCGGGCCAGGTTCTCGTTGACCGCGTCGGCGCGGGAGTCGTTCTGGTTGAGGTAGAGCAGCAGCGCCGGGTGCCGGTTCGCGGCCAGCAGCATCTCGGGGTAGCTGCCGAGGGCGTGCGCCCGGACGACGTCCCGGTCGAAGGACGCGCGGTGGACCTCGCCGCCGTCGAAGTCCGCGGCGACGTGCAGGAAGTCGTTCCAGAAGTCGACCATCACCTCGAAGAGCTGCCGGTTCGACCAGATCTGCCGGGCGATGGTGGCGTCCACCATCTCCTTCTCCGGCTGTGCACCGCGCTCGTTGAGCTGTTCGCGCTGCTCACGCAGCTGCGCGGTGCTGAGCTTCAGCGTCGGCAGCTCGGCCAGCTTCAGCTCGGCCTTCGTCGGGGCGATCTTGTCGGGGTCGAGCTGCCAGCGCAGCCAGCCGTCGATGCCCCGCTCCTTGATGTCGGCGAGGACCTGCCCGGTGGCGCCGAAGGTGGCGCGGCGGGCCAGGTGCAGCACCGGGTCCTTGGCGAGCACCGTCTTGACGGTCACCTTGGTCTCCGCGGCGGCGGCAGCCGGCCCGGAGAAGGTCCGGCCGCCGGTCGGCGCGTTCTTCTTCAACGCCTCGCCGGCCCGGGAGCCCATGTAGCTCTCGTTCTGCTCGGTGTAGGTGCGCACCGTGCTCGGCTGCTGCCCGCTGGGACGGGCGGGGGTGCCGTCGGTGACCGTGGTGCCGGTGGCGTCAGCGGCGACCGCCCCGTCGCCGAAGAGGCTGCGGATCTGCGGGCTCATCGCCAGGGCGGCGCCACCGGCGACCACGGCCGCGGTGCCGCCGAGGGCGGCGAGGGCCTTGCGTCGGCCGACCTTCCCGCCGGGCTCGTCGCCGTCGTCCAGGTTGGGCAGTCCGGGGCCGGGCGACGGCGCGGCGGCCTGCCGGCCGAAGCCCTCCGGGCCGACCCACTGCGGCCCGCGCGCGGGCGGCTGACCGGCGTTGGCGTACCGCCCCTGCGGGTCGGGGGCGTGTCCACTCTGGTGCGGGGCGCGCGCGTCGTGGCCGTACGGGGTGGGGGCGTGGCTGTCGCGGTGACGGTCGGCGCCGGGGTACTGCCGTCCGTCCCAGCCGCGGTCGTCCCGCGGTAGACGTGGTGGCACATTCTGGTCGGCCATGTACCAATCCGTTTCTGCTGCGCCGCGACGACTGACACCGGGCACGGGTGCAGGTGCGGCGGCTCGTGCCTGAGGGGGGTTGCTCCGCAAGGTAGTGAAGCGTCCGAGCGCCATCAAGCAGCGCCGGAAGCCCCCGGGACGGCACTTAAGACGGCGCTCAGCACCGGTCGGCGACGGCCGAATTCCGCACACGCCGGTACGGACCTCGCGAGCAGGGCGTACGCGCCACGGCCGGGACCGGACGCGACGACAGCCGACGGAACGGCACGGGCGGGCACATTCATCGTCACAGGCAAATTTAAGGTACGGCTAAGCCTGCGCTGAGACGACTTTCCCGCGCTCCCCGAGGGCGACTCCACGCGGCCCGGGTGCGCCGCCCGGACGGGGCCGCAAAGTAGGAGCAGGACCGGAGCGTGAGCCGCCACCACAGCGGGTATGCCGCCGAACCGCTGAACACGTGAGGGGAAGGCACATGCTCAGCAAAGAGGATCAGCGCAGGTTCGAGCAGATCACCCGTCAGCTCCGGGAGAGCGATCCGGCGTTCTTCGCCAGGCTCGACAACCGGGCCCGGGGCCGGCGCGGCCGATGGCTGCTGCTGTTGACCATCGTGCTGTGGGCCTCGCTGCCGGCGATGACCGTGCTGGCCGGGCGGGTGGCCGGGGCCATCTGCGCGGTGCTCCTGGTGGCCAACGCCGCGGTCATGTGGTGGTTGCGCCGCCGGTGGCTGTGACCCGGGATCCCGTTCGGCCTGCGCGCAGCAGGTGCCGGCGCCCTCGGCCGGGTCGGTCGGCGGGCCGGCGGGTCGGCCGGGGGACGTCGTCCGCCGCCGGCCTCACGGGCCGAGCAGCCGGTACGCCCGCCGCAGCCGCTCGACGAGGCCGGGCCCGCCGATCGCGGGGGCCGGCGCGCCGAGTTGCCGCAGCAGCAGATCCGGTCCGGTCGACAGGCTCGGTGGCCGGTCGGGCAACGGCACCGGCGGCAGCCAGAACCGGTCGACCGCGTCGGCCAGTGGCGCCGACGGCAGGCCGGCGAGCGCCCGCGCGGCCCCGACCGGGGCGACGTCCACGGTGTCCCGGCCGGCCTTCGACCCGGTCAGGTCCGCGTGCCCGACGACGGATCCGGCCGGCGCTGCGGCGCCCTGCTCAGCGTCGTCCCGCCCGGACGGCGCGGCAGCGCGCGTGCCGTCCGGTGCGACTGCCGGCGGCTCGCCGCCGCCCACGGCGCCGGCCCGGAGGACGCGCAGCCGGTCGAGCAGCTCGGCCCGGCTGCGTCCCCGCCAGTGCAGCAGTTGGAACGGGTCCGCGTCGAACGCCTCGGCGAGCAGGTAGAACGTGGCCGCCAGGTGCTTGCAGGGGACGGCGAAGTCGGGGCAGCTGCACCGTTGACGCAGCTCCGCCACGTCGGCGGGGAAGAGCGGGGCGCCGGCCGCGACGAACAGCTCCTCCAGTTCCGGGGGCAGGTCGCCGGCGAGCAGCCGGGCGCTGAAGAACGCCTGGGCGGCCAACTCCGCCTCGACGCGGGCCCAGAGCGCCTCCGGGAACACCGGCAGGGCGATGCTCACCTCGTACGGTCGCGGGCGGGAGCCCTGCACGGCGGCGGCGACGGTGCCGGCGGCGACGTCCAGGCGGATCACCTGACCCGCCCGCGCGTACGACCGGCCACGGGTCAGCCGGGTGCCGAGGGCGAAGGACTCCAGCACCTCCAGGAACCGCCGCGACCACCAGGACCGGCCGATGGCGCCGCGCGTACTGCGCGCCTTCAGCCCGCCGTCGACCCGGCGCGGCGGGCCGTAGTCGGCGAACCGGCCGCTCGCCGGCTGCCCGCTCACTCCACCACCGCCCCGGCCTCCAGCGTGAACAGCTCGCGCAGTTGCGTCGTGGACAGCTCCGTGACCCACTGCTCGCCGGTGCCGACGACCGAGGCGGCGAGGCTGCGCTTGTCGGCGATCAGCGCCGCCACCTTCTCCTCCACCGTGCCGGCGCAGACGAACTTGCGGACCTGCACCCGGCGCCGCTGGCCGATGCGGAACGCCCGGTCGGTGGCCTGGTCCTCGACCGCCGGGTTCCACCACCGGTCGACGTGCACCACGTGGTTTGCCTCGGTGAGGGTGAGCCCGGTGCCGCCGGCCTTCAGGGACAGGACGAAGATCGCCGGTCCCCGGGGGGACTGGAACCGGGTGACCATGGCGTCCCGGTCGGCCTTGCCGACCCCGCCGTGCAGGAAGAGCACCTCGCGGCCGAACCGGGCCGACAGGTGCCCGCGCAGCATGCCGCCGAACTCGGCGTACTGGGTGAAGAGCAGGGCCCGCTCCCCCGCCGCCAGGACCTCCTCCAGGATCTCCTCCAGGCGGGCCAGCTTGCCGGAGCGGCCGGGCAGCGCCGAGCCGTCGCGCAGCAGCTGCGCGGGGTGGTTGCAGACCTGCTTGAGCCGGGTCATGGCGGCGAGCACCAGCCCCCGTCGCTCGATGCCGTCGCTGGACTCGATCCGAGCCAGCATGTCGTCGACGATCGCCCGGTAGAGCGAGGCCTGCTCGGCGGTGAGGTTGCAGAGCACCTCCATCTCCAGCTTCTCCGGCAGGTCGGAGATGATCGAGGAGTCGGTCTTGAGCCGGCGCAGCACGAACGGGCCGGTGATCCGGCGCAGCCGCTCGGCCGCCTCGGCGTCGCCGTGCCGCTCGATCGGCTCGGCGTACTTCTTGCGGAAGGTCGCCGCCGGTCCCAGCAGCCCCGGATTGGCGAACTGCATGATCGACCAGAGGTCCGCCAGCCGGTTCTCCACCGGCGTCCCGGTGACGGCGATCCGGTGCCGGGCGGGCAGTGCGCGGACGGCCTCGGCCTGCCGGGTGGCGGCGTTCTTGATGGCCTGGGCCTCGTCGACCACGACCCGCCGCCAGTCGATGCCGGCCAGGTCGACCGCGTCGCGGGCCGCGACCGAGTAGGTGGTGAGGACCAGGTCCGCGTCGTGCACGGCCGTGGCGAACGCCTCGCCCCGCGCCCGCTCCGCGCCGTGGTGCACGTGTACGCGCAGCCCCGGCGTGAACCGCGCCGCCTCCCGCTGCCAGTTGCCCACCAGCGACATCGGGCAGACCAGCAGGGTGGGGCCGGCGCCCGGCGGGTCCCCGGCGAGCAGGGCGAGCAGTTGCACCGTCTTGCCCAGCCCCATGTCGTCGGCGAGCACCCCGCCGAGCCCGAGGGACTGTAGGAACGCCAGCCAGGCCAGCCCCCGACGCTGGTACGGCCGCAGCGTGCCGTGGAACGCCGGCGGCGGGTCCAGCGGGGTGAGCCGCCGCTCCACCGCCCCGGCGAGCAGGTCGCCGAGCGCGCCGTCGGCGCTGACCTCCAGCACGGGCAGCGCGTCCGGCTGCTCGGCGTCGGCCAGGCCGAGCCGGAGCAGGTCGGCGACGGTCAGCTCGCCGGAGGAGCGGAGCAGCCGCAGGCCGGCGGCGAGCCGCTTCGGGTCCAGCTCCACCCACTGCCCGCGCAGCCGCACCAGCGGGGTCTTCAGCGCGGCCAGCGACGCCAGCTCCTCGGCCGTGAGCGGCTGGTCGCCGAGGGACACCTCCCAGCGGTAGTCGACGAGGGCGTCCAGCCCCACCCCGCCGACGGTGGCGGCGACGGTGCCCGGGGCCGTCCGGCTGCGGGCCTGCAACCGGGCGCCCAGCCGGGACGACGGGCGCCGCCACCAGGACGGCAGCAGCACGGCGAACCCGGCGGCGTGCAGCACCGGTGCGCCCTCGCGCAGGAACCGGTGCGCCCCCTCGACGTCCAGTTCCAGGGCCTCCGGGGTGGCCGCGCGCAGGGCGGTGTCCAGCTCGGACCAGAGCCGGCTGGCGCGGCCCAGCTCGGCGAGCAGGGTCTCCTGTGGGTCGTCGCCGCGACCGGCCAGCCCGGCGACGGTCTCCGGTGCCCGCCAGACCTGCCCGGCGTCCACGTGCAGGCTCGGCTCGTCGGCCGCCTGGAGGCCGAACTCGACCCGCCACCGCCCGGGCGCGCCCACCGTCGCCGCCGCCTCGGCGGGCACCACGACGACCGGCTCGGTGACCTCCTCGGCCGGCGGCTCGATCAGGCGGAAGCTCGCCCGTACCGCGCCGCCGGCCGCGTCGCGCTGCCAGACGTCCAGCTCGGCGCGGAGGGTGTCCAGCCCGGCCGGGTCGGCGGCGAACTCCCGCACCGGCCCGGTGAGCGCGGCCAGCCAGGCCGGCACGGCGCCGTTCGGGCGTACGCCCCGGGCCAGTGCGGTCTCCGCCAGGGCGGCCCGGACGGCGGCGTCGGCGAGCGCGTCGAGCGCGTCGGCGACCAGCGCGCCCGGCGCGTGGTCGGTGTCGGGGCGGGACGGCGTGCCGGCGGCGGCACGGCGACGCCCCGGTCCGTCCTGGCCGCTGGCGGCGCGGGCGGCCGGGGGCAGGGCCAGCGCCAGCGCCCTGGCCCAGGCGGCGTCGGTGCCGGTCAGCAGCGGTCGCCACACCGCGCGGGCGGTGACCTCCGCCCGGTTCCCGCCGGCCTCCGACGGTTCGGCGAGGCCGGGCAGGACCCGGCCCCGGGTCGTCAGGTCGACCGCGAAGTCGGCCAGCTCGGCGAGGTGGCGCAGGGTCGCGCCCGGCACGGCGGCCAGCTCGGCGAGGCCGCGCAGCAGGGTCAGCGCGGCATCGAGGGCGTACCGCAGGACGGGGACCCGCCACCCGGCGAGGGTGACCGCCCCGCGGACCGCCCCGGCGACCTCGGGGCGGACGAGTTCCGGCGAGTCCAGCGGCGCGCCGGACCGGGTGGGGAGGGTGAGCAGGGCCGTGCCGAGGTCGGTCGGCTCGGCCGTGGCGGCCAGCGCGGCGGCGAGCGTGGCGTGGTCGGCGGCGAACGGGTGCGGCCGTTCCCGGGGCGCCCGGCCGGGGCGGCGCGGCGCGTGGGCCGGCAGCGTGCTGTCCTCGGCCCAGACGGCGAGCCCGGCGTCCGGACGCCAGACCCCGTGGACGACCAGCACGTGTCCCCCTCCTCGCGACGACCCGGCGAGGATATCGGTCCGGCCCCGCCGGCCCCGACCAGCACGCCGCCGACCGCTTCCGCGACAGCCGACAGCCGGGCGGCCGGGAGCGGACGGCGGGGCTAGGGTCGGGCGGGTGTACGACCTTCTCGTGATCGGCGGTCTCGGTGTCGACGTGCGGGTGCGGGTGCCGGAGATCCCGCTGCCGGCCGCCGACTCCGTACCGGTCGACCCGATCGACCTGCGGATCGGCAACACCGGCGCCGGGGTGGCGCTCGCGGGGCACGCGCTGGGGCTCCGGGTGGCGCTGGTGGACGTCGTCGGCGCCGACCCGGCCGGCGACGTGGTCCGGGCCGCGCTGGCCCGTACCTCCGTGCACGCCGTGCTGGGCGAGGCCCCCGCCGGCACCCGGCGGTCGGTGAGCCTGGTCGACCCGGCCGGCCGGCGCATGTCGCTCTACGACCCGCGCCCCTGGCACGGGCCGCCCCCGTTTCCGGCGGGCGAGCTGACGGCGCTGGCCCGGGCAGCGACCCACGTCCACCTGTCAATCATGGACTGGACGCGTCCGCTGCTGCCGGCCCTGCGTGCCGCGCTGCCCGACGGCGTCGCCCTCTCCACCGACCTGCACGACTGGGACGGTGCGAACGCCTACCACCGGCCCTTCGCCGAGGTGGCCGACCTCGTCTTCGTCAGTGGCGTGCGGCTGGGTGCGGGGGCCGGCGCGCTCGCCGCCGCGCTGGCGCCCCGCACGGTGCTGGTGACCCGGGGCGCGGACGGCGCCGAGGTGCACTCCGGCGCGGGCGACCCGACGCGCGTGCCCGCCGCCGTGCCGCCCGCGCCGGTCGTCGACACCAACGGCGCGGGGGACGCCTTCGCGGCGGGCGTGATCGCCGGGCGGCTGCGCGGCGCGGCGCTGACCGACGTGGCGGCGTACGCGGCCCGGGTCGCCGCGGCGGCCTGCACCCACGACGGGATGGAGTATCCGCCCGGCCTGCTGCCCCGTCGCTGACGGCGCGGCTCGTCGCCGGCGCCCGGTCAGCGCGTCGGCGGCGGGGCGAGCCGTACGGGTTTCTGCCGACCGGGCCGCACGCTCAGACCGCGCCGGTGGCGCCGTCGGTCAGCTCGCGCAGGATGTCGGCGTGCCCGGCGTGCCGGGCGGTCTCCTCGATCATGTGTACCAGGATCCAGCGCAGCGACACCTCGCCGAGTTGCGGCTGCGGCACGACGTGGTCGAGGTCGAACCGGGCGGCGACCTCCCGGGAGCGGGCGCAGGCCTGCTCGTACGCGGCGGCGAGCCGTTCGACGGTGTCGTCGTCGGTGAGCGTGAAGCTGGCCAGCGCGTCCTCCTCGGTGCTCAGGTAGACGTCGTCCGGGCCGGGGGCCAGCAGGCACGGAAACCAGTTCCGCTCGACCAGGATGAGGTGTTTGACGAGGCCGGCGACGGTGGTGGCCGAGGGCACCAGCCGGCGGGCCGCGTCGGCGTCGGAGAGCCCGCGCAGCTTGCGCAGCAGCACCCCCCGGTGGAAGTCGAGGAACGACTCGAGCACGGCCCGCTCGTCGCCGGTGCGCGCGAGCACCGGCCCGAGGGTGGGATCGATCGCCATCTCCGCCATCCACCGACCCTAGTACCGGGGCACCGCGCCCCGCTGCCCCGCTATCCGCTGCGGGCTCCGCGCGGGCACGGCAGGATGGGACGCATGGCATCAACGGTGCAGATCCCCCTGGCGGGTGGCGTGGCCGACGGCGAGACCGTCACCGTGGAGCTGGACCCGAACGGCCGCCCGCCGCTGACCCATCACCACCTCGGCGCGAAGGGCCTGGCCGAGGCGGAGATCTACGAGCTTGAGTCCGTGGAGGGCGAGACCGACCGGTGGTGCTACCGCTGGCGCGGGCCGGCGGTCTGAAGGCGGCTCGACCCACCCGCGCTCCGAGGCGGCTCAGCCCACCCGGGTCAGGGCGCGGGCGCGCAGGCTGTCCAGCACCGCGCGGGTGACCTGCGCGGTCCCCCGGGCCTCGTCGCACACCTCGGCCACCCGCCGGGCGGTGGCCTCGGCCCGCTGCTCGCGCTCGTCCCAGAGCCGGTCGACCTCCGCCAGCAGCGGGCCCTCCACCTCCCGCTCCACGCCGCGCAGCGCCGGCACCCCGAGCCGCTGGGCCAGGTCGAAGACCTTGCCGGCGTACGGCAGCGGCAGGAACGGCGTGCCGGCCATCGCGGCGAAGATCAGGAAGTGCAGCCGCATGCCCACGGCCAGGTCGAAGTGGCGCATCAGCCCGAGCACCTGGTGGGGCGAGTAGGTGCCGTGCAGGATCCGGCCCCGCTCGGCGGCGACCATGTGCGACAGCACGCCGTGCGAGTGCCGGATGTCGTCGCGCTCCATCGGGACGAAGAGCACGTACGCGTCGATCCGGTGCACCAGGAAGTCGCCGATCTGGGCGAGCAGGCGGTGGTAACCGTCGACGTCGAGGCGCTCGGCCGCCCGGCCGGGCTCCCGCACGCTCATCCCGATGAGGCGCTTGCCGGCCGGCACGCCCTCCTCCCGCAGCAGCTCGGCCGGGAAGTCCTCGGGCTCGATCAGGAACGCCGGGTCCGCGGTGACGGTGATCGGGTTGAGCAGCCCCGCCTCCTCCAGCATCATCCGGGACTCCTGGTCCCGTACGGTCACCTGGGTGGCGCTGGCCAGGGTCTCCCGGACCATGCCGGTGTCCACGCCCTCGCTGAGCGGCCCGACCCCCACCGCGTACGTCAGCAGCGGCAGGCCCCGCTCCTGGGCGACCCGCACCACCCGCAGGTAGCGGCGGGCCTCCCGGTCGTAGAGGATGCCGCCGCCGCCGAGGATCAGCACGTCGAGCTGGGCCAGCACCAGCGCCGAGTCGGTCCGGCTGATCCCCTCCCAGGGCACCGCCTCCACGTCGGGATGGGCGAGGCGGGTGTGCTCCGGGTTCCGGGAGAAGACGATGATCCGCCCGTTCGGCTCCTGCTCCCGCAGATCGGCCAGGAGGCCGCTGAGGATCGCCTCGTCGCCGAGGTTGCGACCGCCGTACGAGCCCAGCACCCCGATGGTCAGTCCGCCGTCTCGCGTCATCCGTCGCTCCTCCCCAGGTGCGTCCGGGCGGGGTTTCCCGCTGGGCGGGGGAACACTCCTGACGCGGCTCAGCTCGCGGGGGAGATCCGTTTGGTCATCTGCTGGGCGGCGACGCGGTAGCCGAGGCTGCGGTAGAGGTGGATGGCCCCGGTGTTGGAGCCGAAGACGTTCAGCCCCAGCTCGGGCGCCCCGAGCGCGGCGAGTTCCGCCTCGATGAGCTGGATCATCCGCCGCCCGTACCCCCGTCTCCGATGTCCGGGATGCACCTCGACGTTGTTGAGCCACGCGGTGTGGGGCCCGGCGGGGCTGCCGGGCAGCGAGACCCAGATCCACCCGACCTCGACGTCACCCACCCGGGCCGTACGCAGCAGGGAGCCGGCGGAGTCGACCCCGTCGGGAAGGAGTTCCCGCAACTGGGTGGTGGCCCGCTCCAGGGCCACGGGCGGGGGCAGGCCGCCGTCGGCGGTCATCGCCTCGGCGTACGAGCGCACGAGCGGCTCCCGCAGCCGCGCGAACTCGTCGGCCGTCATCGGCACCAACTCCACCACGCCTCCCCCTCCCCCGGACTCACCGGTCGGCGGTGCCGACCAGCCGGGACACGAACGCCACGACCACGTCGTCGGGGTCGAATCCCGCCTCGATGGACGTGCCGAGCAGGTCGAGCAGCAGCCCGTCCACGGCGTAGTGCAACAGAGCGACCTCGAACGCGCCACCCGGTAATCCGGAGGCGAGATGGAACGCCACGTCGTCGCGGTAGCCCCGCCGCAGGGTGTCGCCGAGGATCCGGGCCAGGTCGGGGCGGCGGGCCGCCTCCAGCCGCAGCTCGATCAGGGCCCGGGTGAGGTCGGGCTGCCGGGTGGTCCGCTCGACGATGTAGCGCAGGTAGTCGGTGAACAGCTCCAGCGACGGCTCGCGGGCGGCCAGCTCGGCCAGGACCCGCTCGTCGGGGGCGAACCGCTCCATGATCCGCTCGCCGAGGGCGCCGAGCAGCGCGTCGCGGGAGCGGAAGTAGTTGGAGGCGGTGCCGGTCGGCACCCCCGCCTCGGCGTCGACCGCCCGGTGGGTGAGCCCCCGCGCCCCGGTGGCCGCCAGCACCCGCAGCCCCGCGTCCGCCAGCGCCGCCCGTCGTTCCACGTTCCTCGCCATGGGAAACACCGTAGCACCAACCACTACGTGTGTAGTAGCTTCATCCACGACACCAGTAGTGATTGGAGAACGGTTTGCGCAAGCTCGTGTACTACGTCGCCAGCACCCTCGACGGCTTCATCGCCGCCCCCGACGGGTCGTACGACTTCTTGGGGTTGGCTCCCGACCTGGCCGCCCACGTGGCGGCGAACTGGTCCCAGACGCTCCCGACGTTCGCCCACCCGCAGTTCGGCATCGACGAGGCGACGGGCCGCTTCGACGCGGTGCTGATGGGCCGGGCCACCTACGACCCGGCACTACAGCTGGGCGTCACCAGCCCGTACGCCCACCTCACGCAGTACGTCTTCTCCCGCACCCTGCCGCCGGCCGCCGAGCCGGAGGTGGAGATCGTCTCCACGGACCCGGTCGAGTTCGTCCGGGAGCTGAAGCGCCAACCCGGCCGCGACATCTGGCTCTGCGGCGGCGCCCAGCTCGCCGGCCAGCTCCTACCCGAGGTCGACGAGCTGATCATCAAGCTCAACCCGTACGTGGTCGGCAGCGGCATCCCGCTCACCGCCCGGGGATTCGACCCGCGCCGGTTCGACCTGGTCGACACCCGCCCGTTCGACAGCGGAGTCGTCATGCTCCACTACGCCCGCCCCGCCGAGGCCGGGTAGCCGTTCCACGGTGAGCACCAGATTGGCGTCCAGCTCGTCGCGGCCCGGTCGTCGAACGGCGGCACACGTCGGCGTCAGCCGGGCGGGGGCACCGGGTGGGTCAGGAACGGCAGGACAGCGGCGGGCAGCGCCGGCGAGGTGACGATGTCGTAGTGGGTGAGCCCGGGCAGCACGGCGAGCCGGGCGGCCGGCCGGTCGGTGCCGTCCCAGCCGGCGTCGCGGTGGCCGCCGCCGAGCAGCCCGAAGAACTCCACCATGTGCGCGGTGCTGACCGAGTCGCCGTCGGCGAACACGAGCAGGGTGGGCACGGTGAGGGCAGCCACCTCGGCCGACCAGTCGTAGTCGCGCCGCAGCAGCTCGCCCGTCTTCGCCCAGAGCCGTGACCAGTCCCCCGGTCGGGGTGCGACCCGCGTGTAGAGCTCGTACGGCGGGGTACCGCGCATCCGCTCGCCGGCCGCCTCGTCGGGCTCGGGCATGCCCGCCAGCACCCCCGGATACCAGCCCTGCCGTCTGCACGGCGCGGAGACGACGACCAGCCGGCGCACCCGGGCCGGGTGCTGGATCGCCGTACGCAACGCCACGCCGCCGCCGAGGGAGTAGCCCATCACGTCGGCCCCCGCCAGGCCAAGCTGGTCGATCAACGCGGCCACGTCGTCGGCCATCGACTCGTGGCGCAGCGGACGGTCGACGTCGGCGGTGCGCCCGTGGCCCTGAAGGTCGACCGCGATCACCCGGCGACGCGCGGCCAGCGCCGGCAGGACGGCCGCGAACATCTCCACCGACCCGAAGCCGCCGTGCAGCAACAGCAGCGGACGGCCGGTGCCGTGCTCCTCGTACCACAGGCGCAGCCCGTGGACCTCCGCGTAGCTCACCGTCCCATCCAACCCCCGCCCGTACGCCGTGCGCGGGCCGTCGGGGCGCTTCACCCCGTGGTGACGCCCCCGCGCGCTACAGGCGCTTGCGCATCTGGATGGCGGTCGCCTCGAAGCCCAGCTGCTCGTAGAGCGTCCGCGCGGGCAGGTTGAAGCCGAAGACGCTCAGGCCGATCGAGCGGACCCCCCACTCCCGGCACTGCCGCTCGACGGCCTGCAACATGGCCCGCCCGTAGCCCCTGCGCCGCAGGTCCGGTCGCACCTCGAAGTCGTAGCCGAAGGCGTGCGGGCCGTCCGACTTCTGCTCGACGTGCAGCCAGAGCATGCCGACCTCGTCGTCGCCGTCGTAGGCCGTCCAGAAGTGGTGCCCCGACGTCGCCAGACCGTCCGGCAGCAGCTTCGCGTAGTCCTCCTGCGCCTTCGCCTCGGCCTCCGGCGCCGGCATCGCGCCGGAGTCGGCGATGTTCCGCGCGTAGCTCGCCTCCGCCCGCTGCCGGTACCGGAGGTACTGCTCGGCGGTCATCGACTCAAGTCTCA
Source organism: Micromonospora sp. NPDC049051 (assembly GCF_043197575.1). NCBI lineage: Bacteria > Bacillati > Actinomycetota > Actinomycetes > Micromonosporales > Micromonosporaceae > Micromonospora > Micromonospora sp. NPDC049051. The sequence continues at coordinate 194,309 of NZ_JBICTL010000005.1, read as the reverse complement.
GCGTCACCCCGACACCGTATTTCAGCCGTCCGGGCCGGACGGTCCGGCAAGGACAAACAGGACGGTCGACGGTCGCCCCCGCTCCACGGCCGTCACGGCTAGCCCGGCCGGACGCACGGGTCGGTGACCGTGCGGGTCGCGCTCTGCGCCGTGCGGCCGTCTTCGGCAGTCGCGCGTACGGACCAGGTCAGCGTCGGTACGCGCAGCTGCCCGACGCTCACCCGCGCGGCCGACCCGTCCACCGTCATCGCCCGGGTCGACGTCCTTCCCCCGCTGGGTGTCCAGCGCACCTCGGCGCCGCTGAGCGCGGCGCTGCCGGTGGCCTGCACCACGAGCGTGTACGTGTCCGAGCCGCACCGCACGTGAGCGGTGGCGGAGACCGTGAACGCCGCGGCCAACTGGGGTGTGGCGGTCGGCCGGGGCGCGGTCGGAGTCCGGGACGGCGCCCCGGTCGGCGACGGCGCGGGACCGCCCGGCACGGCGTCGGGCGCGTCGGTCCGGGCGTCACCGTCCGTCGGCGCGGCCACGGGGTCGGGTGTCGGACCGGCGGCCCCGGCCGGCGGTTCGGCGGCCCGCGTGCCGGTTGCCGGGGCGGTGCCCGACGGCGGCGCGGAGGCGGCCGTCACCGGATCGCCGGCCGCCGGTCCGCGCGTCTCCGATACCGGCTGGCCGGAGGCGTCCCGCGCGGCGGTCGGACGCCCGGGTCCCAGCGCCCAGGTCCCGAGCGCGGCGAGGAGGATCAGCAGAGCCACGGTCGCGGCCACCCGCCGGCGGCGCCGGTCGCGGTTCGCAGGCGAGGTCGCCCGCACGGCATGCGCCGTACCGCGCGCCGCCACCGCACCGGCCGGAGCCGCCGCCGCACCACCCGGCGACGTTGCCACACCGTCCGAGGACGTCACCGCACCACCCGGCGACGTTGCCGCACCGTCCGTGGCCACCGCCGCCGCGTCGTCCGGGGCCACCGGCCCGTTCGGTGCCGGCGCGGGCCTGTCGACCATTCCATCCGTCGCGGGCACGGGTCCGTCAGCCGCTCCCTGCGCCCGCCCGGCGTCCCCCGTCCCGGACAGCGCCTCGGCCGACGGCGCCGGATCGGCGGACGGTGCCGGGTCGGCGGACGGTGCCGGGTCGGCGGACGGTGCCGGGTCGGCGGACGGTGCCGGGTCGGCGGACACGGGGTCGGCCGTGGCCGCGCCCGCCGGATCGGCGCTCGCGTCGGGCGCCGGATCGGCCAGGACGCCGGTCGCGCAGGCGTCGGCCAGCCGCGGCCACACCGCGTCGGCGACGACCAGGAAGGCCGGCGCCGTGTACGCCGACAGCAGCGCGGCCGGGCTCAGCTGTTCCCGCCGGAGCAGCCCGCACACCGCGCAGCTCTCGATGTGCCGCGAGACCCGCTTGCGCAGCGTCGGCGTGAGTCGGCCCTGCCAGCCGTCGATCAGTCCGGCGAGGGCCGGGCAGTCCCGGGCTCCGGTGCGGGCCACCAGCAGCGCCCCCAGCGCGCGTTCGAGCTGCGAGCGGGCGCGCGACAGGCGGGCGTGCGCGTGGTTCGCGGGCACCCCGAGGGCCGCGCCGATGTCGGCGGACGACAGGTCGTGGCGGATGGCCAGGTGGACCACCTCACGGTCGCCCGGGTTCAGCGCGGCGACGGCGTGGTGGACCAGGTCGCGTACCTGCTCGGCGTTGACGCCCGTGCCCGGGTCGGCGACGTCGGCCGCCGGCTCGCCGGCCTCCTCGATCGGCAGGGAACGGGACCGCTCGCGGAGCTGCCGGAGGCACTCGGTGCGCACGATGGCGTACAACCAGGAACGCAACCGGTCCGGCTCCCGGAGCTGGCCGATGCGCTGGCTGGCGGTGAGGAAGGCGTCGTGGACGGCGTCCGCGGCGGCGTCCGGCTCGCGCAGCATGGCCCGGGCGTACGTGTACAGCCGGTCGGCGTAGCGCCGGTACATGCCCTCCAGCCCGGCCCGCTCGCCGCGCCGCAGCGCCTCGACCAGCGTGGAGTCGTCCTGTGCCGCCGTGTCCATCCGTGTCCCTCGCTGCTCGTCGACGGGTCCAGTAAAGCGGCGAAATTTTTTTCTTCGAAGTTTCTGTTGGCATCCCGACCCGCCCGCGCTCCTACCGGTGTCAGCGCGACGAACAACCGAAGGGAAGACACCATGCGAGAAGGATCGAAGCACATCCGTTGGACGCGTCGGACCGCCACCGTGGGCGGGGCCGCACTGAGCGCGCTCGTACTCGGCCAGCTTGCCCTCACCGGGCCGGTGGCGGCGGTGCCCGGCCTGAGCATCAAGACGACGACCGGTCCCAGCAACAGCAGCGCGAAGACGCAGAACGCGGCCTGCCCGACCGGCACGAAGGTCATCGGCGGCGGTGGCGCGATCACCGGTTCCGGCCTGGGGCAGGTCGGCATGGACATCATGCGGCCGCTCATCGGCGGGGACGCGTACTCGGTGACCGGCCGGGAGGACGAGAACGGCGTCGGCGGCAACTGGGCGGTCACGGCGAACGCGATCTGCGCCACGCCGCCCGCGGGCCTGGTGATGGTGTCCGGCAGTTCGGCGCCCAGCTTCGGCACGTCGAACTGGTTCGAGAAGTCCTGCCCGGCCGGCAAGCACGCCATCGGGGTCGGCGGCGCGGTCGTCGGGGCGTCGAACAGCGAGGTCGTCCTGGAGGACCTGCGCATCAACCAGAGCAGCGTCGTCGTGGCGGGCGCCGAGGACGGCACCGGCTTCGCCGACACGTGGTGGCTGGACGCCACCGCGATCTGCGCCGACCCGCTGCCCGGCGAGCAGCGTGTGATCGACGACAGCCTCTACAACTCCGCCTCCACCCGGTCGATCACGGCCACCTGTCCCCCCGGCACCCGGGTGCACGGGGTGGGCGGCGAGATCCTCGGCGGCGACGGGCAGGTGCGCCTGACCGAGATGCGGGCCACGACCTCGACCGTCGTCACGGTCTCCGCCGCCGAGGACGAGGACGGCTTCAGCAGCAACTGGAAGGTGCGCGCGTACGCCGTCTGCGCGAACTGACCCGGTGCCCCGTGGTCCCGCGCCGCACCTCGGCGCGGGACCACGGGCAACCGCCGGTTGACGTCCCACGGCTCACTCGCTGTGGAGCACCTCGGCGATCGTGAGCCGGGCCGCGCCGCGGGCCGGGACCAGTGCACCGAGGAGCGCGATCACGACGCCGGCACGCCCGGCGCCCCCAGCGCCAGGCTTCCCACCGGGGCGAGGGAGATCCCCTCGCCGTAGATGACCCTCCGCGCCCCGGTATCCCGCGCGGGCACGGCCAGGCCGATCCGCATCCGATCAGGCGGGGTGTCGAGAACCACGCTGGCTCGGCAGGTGCGGCGAGGCGACGTGCGTTGCCGGGCTAATCGGTTGGCCCCGTGCGGCCGCCGCACTACCGTGCCGGTCGTGCCCATCCACGATCACGAGGTCCGAGCCACCGTCGCTCAGGTGCGCCGGCTGGTGGCGGCCCAGTGCCCGCAGTGGGCGGACCTTCCCGTGACAGCCCTCCCCGGGGAGTTGGAGGGCACCGACCACGTCCTGTTCCGGATCGGCAGCGACCTCGTCGCCCGGATGCCCAAGATCGCCACGGCCGTCGACCAGGCCGATTCCGACGCTCGGTGGCTGCCCATGCTGGCGCCTCACCTGCCCGTACGGATTCCCGTCCCGCTGCACCTCGGTGAGCCGGGCGCGGACTACCCCTGGCGGTGGACGGTGGTGCCGTGGATCCCGGGAGACACACCGCCCCGACTCGGCTGCGACGACGTACCCCTGGCCCGCGAGGTCGCGGCCTTCGTCCGTGCCCTGCACCGGGTGGATGCCACCGAGGGCCCGGTCAAGCCGCCGGGTTCCCGCGGGTCCGCCCTGCGGCACGTCGACGCGGCAGTCCGCCGGGTGCTGCCCCGCCTCGCCGGGCACGACGACGGCTTCGACGTGGCCGAGGCCGAGGCCGCGTGGGACGCCTGCCTCGCCGCTCCCGACTGGGACCGGAATCCCGTGTGGCTCCACGGCGATCTTCAGCCGGGCAACCTGATCACCGACGCCGGCCGGCTGGTTGCGGTCGTCGACTTCGGGGCGCTCGGTGTCGGCGACCCGGCGCCGGACGTGGCACCGGCCCTCTGGACCTTCACCGGCGCGGCGCGGGACGCGTACCGGAAGGCGGTCGGGTACGACGACGCCACCTGGCGCCGCGCCTGCGGCTGGGCCCTCGCACCGTCGTTGACCGGCATCGACTACTACCGGCACAGCTTTCCCCGGATGGCCGAGCACGGCCGCCGGATGGTCCGCGCGGTGATCGCCGAACTGCTGTGAGCACGACCGCGACCATTTCGGGCACCACCGCCGACGCGGCGAGCCCTAGCATCGCGGGTATGGCGACGCGGCTCGTGCAGATCAACATCAAGGCTCGGGACGACTCCGCGCTGGGCGGATTCTGGGCGGAGGCGCTCGGCTGGGGAATCTCCAGCGAGGGACCCGGCGTGACCAACCTCGAACCCGAGGGCTTCGTCTACCCCGACCCCGTCGCGGTCTGCGTCGACCTCATCGTCTCCCCGGAACCCAAGACGGTGAAGAACCGCGTGCACGTCGACCTCGCCACCACCTCGGCAGCCCATCAGGCGGAACTGGTCACGCGCCTGAAGGATCTCGGCGCGACACCCGCCGACATAGGTCAGGGCGACGTCCCGTGGACCGTCATGGCCGACCCGGAGGGCAACGAGTTCTGCGTGCTGGACCCCCGACCGCTCCACCGGGACACCGGACCGATCGCCGCGGTGGTGGTCGACTGCGCTGATCCGCGAGCCATGGCCCGCTTCTGGGGCGAGGCGATGGACTGGGCGGTGCACGAGGTGACCGATGACAGGGCGCTACTGCGCTCCGCCAAGGACGTCGGCCCATACCTCCAGTTCCTCCGTACGCCCGGGGTGAAGACCGGGTGGAACCGCGTCCATCTCGACGTCCGCCCGTACCCGGGCGACGACCTGGCGGCCGAGGCGGCCAGGCTGCGGGCTCTCGGCGCCACCGCCATCGACCTGAGCCCGGACGAGGTGCCGTGGACCGTCCTCGCGGACCCGGAAGGCAACGAGTTCTGCCTCCTCACCCCAAGCTGACCCGAGCCCTCGTCGCGCCGCTCACCACGGCCAGGCCCGGACTGTGCGACGCGGCTGGATTCGAAGTCCGCACACCAGAATCGCTCCGTGGCGAGCAGCAGGCAGGGAGCTTCCTCGTGAACCGGGTCGTCCAACAGGTCCTGCTCTACCGGACGCCCGACCGGTGGCGCATCACGGTCTGGGAAACACCCGAAGCCATCGCATGCGGCGACGTACCCGACACGCCGCCAGACGCACCCATCGGCACCGCCCAGCAGGACCTCCTCGCGCATCTGCGCAGGCACTGGAACTACACCGGCCAACTGACCTGGCACGAGGAGAGGCCCGACGGGTGGGTCGCCACGCCAACCACCGACTGAGCCGAAGATCCTTCAGCCGGACATGTCACCGCTGATGGTGAAGGGTGGGCGCGGCAGGTTTCGAACCTGCGACCCCTCGCTTGTAAGGCGAGTGCTCTCCCACTGAGCTACGCGCCCGGAACCCGTACGAGCGGGCCGGAGGGAGGCAAGCTTACCCTGCCCCCGCCGACCCGGTCGTACGGCGTGCCCGGTTGTCAGGCCGCGACGGCCTCGGCCAGAGCCTTGCGCCAGCCCTGCTGGTCGCGGGCCTCGCCCGGCATGTTCATCTCGGCGAAGCGGACGACGCCCGCCTTGTCGATCACGAAGGTGCCCCGGTTGGCGATGCCGGCGACGTCGTTGAAGACGCCGTACGACTGGGCCACCGCGCCGTGCGGCCAGAAGTCGGCCAGCAGCGGGAACTGGTAGCCCTCCTTGTCGGCCCAGATCTTGTGCGCGTAGACGGAGTCGACGCTGACGGTCAGCACCTGCACGTCGTCGTTGACGTACTCGTTGAGGTTGTCCCGCACCTCGCACAGCTCACCCTGGCAGATCCCGGTGAAGGCGAGCGGGTAGAAGACCAGCAGCACGGTGCGCTTGCCACGGAAGTCCGAGAGGCGGACCTCCTGGTTGTTCTGGTCCTTGAGCACGAAGTCCGGCGCCTCGGCGCCAACCTCGATCGGCATGCGAGCTCCTCAGGATGGGGTCGGAATGGGCAACAGCCTGCCACACCCGGCAGCGGGCGCCGCCGGGTGATCGCCGGCGTCGGCCTACTTCTTGCCCTTGGCCCCGCGGCGCAGGACGAGGCGGGCGCCGCTCCAGTCCCGGCCGGCGTTGACGGTGGAGGTCTGTTGGAGGCCGGCGGTGGGCGCGGACTCGGCGATCTCGCTCGGCTCGACGTGCCCCTCGCGCCCGGCCTTGGGCGTGAGTAGCCACACGACGCCGTTGTCGGCCAGCGGGCCGAGGGCGTCGACGAGGAGCTCGAAGAGATCACCGTCGCCGTCGCGGTACCAGACCAGCACCGCGTCGACCACCTCGTCGGTGTCCTCGTCGACCAGCTCTCCACAGCGGTCGGTCAGGGCGTCCCGGAGATCCTGGTCGACGTCGTCGTCGTACCCCATCTCCATGACGACCATCCCCGGTTCGATCCCGAACCGGTCCGCCAGGCTGCGTACCCCGTCGGCGGCCTGACCAGCGGTCGCGCTCACTGTCGCGTGCCTCCTCAACTCATCCCTACCTGCGGCGTCACGGCGACGCCGTCAGGCAAAGTCCACACAGTTGTGGCTCCCTGCGCAAGTGGCGCACCGGGTGGAACGGAATTTACCGTGCCAGGAGCGTGCGGGCACCCTGGGTAATTGCTTCCTCGGAGACGAGAACCTGACGCGCCGCCGGACCTAATGGTACAAACGAGTCAACTCCGGCCACTCGTCGCGCAGCGCCGACATATCCGGCATCCACCAGGGCCGCGATGACGCCCTCGCCCACGCCGCCGGACCGCCGGGTCTCGTCCACGACCAGCACCCGGCCGGTCGCCGCCGCCTCGCGGATGATGTCGGCCACCGGCAGCGGGGACAGCCAGCGCAGGTCCACCACCCGGGTGCCGATCCCCTCGTCGGCGAGGGTCGCCGCCGCCCGCAGGGACATCCGCACCCCGTTACCGAACGTGATGATCGTGACGTCCTCGGTCGAGCCGACGCCGTAGACGCGGGCCCGGCCGAGCGGCACGTGCCCGCCGGTCCACGCGCCCGGCTCGGCGTACGGGGCCAACCACTCACCGTCACCGTCGGCGTACAGGTCGCGGGTGTGGTAGAGCGCGATCGGCTCCAGGAAGACGCAGACGCTGCCGTCCACCGCCGCGCTGGCCAGGCAGGTGCGCAGCATGGGCGCGGCGTCGTCCGGCCGCGCCGGCACCGCGATCACCAGACCCGGCACGTCCCGGAGTACGGCCACCGAGTTCTCGTTGTGGAAATGCCCCCCGAGGCCCTCCTCGTACGCCAGGCCCGCCACCCGCACGACCATCGGGTTGCGGAACGCCCCCCGCGAGAAGAACTGCGTCGTGGCCGCCTCGCCCCGCAGCTGGTCCTCGGCGTTGTGCAGGTACGCCAGGTACTGGATCTCGGGCACGGGCAGCATCCCGGCCAGCCCGGCACCGAGCCCCAGCCCGAGGATCGAGGTCTCGTCGAGCAGCGTGTCGAAGACCCGGGCCGCGCCGAAGCGGTCCCGCAGCCCCTTCGTCACCCCGTGGACGCCGCCCCTGGCGCCGACGTCCTCGCCGAACACGGCCATCTGCGGGTGGTCGAGCATCCCGTCGGCGAGCGCGGCGTTGATGCTCTGCGCCAGCGTCAGCGGGCCGGTCAGCTCGGGCGGCTTCCCGCCGAACGCCTCCGCCCTGGCGGCGGCCCCGGGGCCCGTGGCGCGGGCCGCCGCGTCGGCGATCGCCCGGGCGAGGCGTACCGGGCGGCGGGGTGCCAGCGGGGCCACCACCTCCGCGGGCGCGGTGAGCTTCGGCTCGTCCAGCACCTCCTCGGCGATCCGGCGCACCTGCCAGCCGATCTCGTCGTAGCGGGCCAGCAGTTCCTCGCCCGTGACGACCCCGGCTCCGACGAGCCGCCGTGCGGTGCCGGCCAGCGGGTCCCGGTCGAGGTCGGCGGCGATCTCGTCGGCGCTGCGGTACGCGGTCTCGGCGTCCGCGCCGGCGTGCCCCATCAGCCGCACCGTCGACAGGTGCAGCACGGCGGGCCGCCGGTGCCGGCGCACCCAGGCCGCCGCCTCGACCGCGACCTCGTACGCCCGCACCAGGTCGCTGCCGTCGGCGGCGAAGTAACGGATCCCCGGCTTGGACCGCAGCGTGGTCTCCACCCACCCCTTCGGGGAGCGGACGCTGATGCCGAGGCCGTTGTCCTCGCAGACGAAGAGCACCGGGATGCGCAGGCCGGTGTGGTCGTACCAGCCGGCGGTGTTGAACGCGGCGGTGGCGCTGGCGTGGTTGACGGAGGCGTCGCCGAACGAGCAGACCACGATGGCGTCCGTCGGCCAGGAGACTTGCTCGGCACCGTCCCCGCTGCCGGCCCGCGCCCCGTCGCGCCGGCCGGAGGTGTCCAGCCGGCGCAGCCGTTCCACCGCCAGTCCCATCCCGACGGCGCGGGGCAGGTGCGCGGCGATGGTGGGGGTGGTCGGGACGACGGCCAGGTCGGCCCGGCCGAAGACCTTCTGGCGCCCGCCGGCGATCGGCTCGTGGCTGGAGGCGACCATGCCCCGCAGGACGTCGCGGGCCGCCTCGGCGTACCCCGGATGGAGCGGCCGGTCCACGACGGACCCGGCGCCGCCGACCGGCTCGTCCGGTTCGGAGGCGTCCGGATCGGCGGCGACCGGGGCGGCACTGCCGGCGTGGCCGCCCGGGACGCGACCGTCGCCGGGGCCCGCCGGGTCGACCGCAACGGGCCCGTCGACCGCAGCCGGCCGGTCGACGCCGCCGGGCTCGCCCGCAAGCTGCCCCGTCCCGGCCCGCTCGGCCCCGACCCGCTCGGCCCCGGACCGCTCGGCCCCGGCCGGCTCGCTTCCGGGCCGCCCAGCCTCGGGCCGCCCAGCCTCGGGCCGCTCGCTCTCGGGCCGCTCGGCGACCGGCCACTCGGCCTCGGGCCGCTCGGCCGACGCCGATCCGTCGGCCTGGGCCGCGCGGACGCAGTAGAAGGCGCCCGAGCGGTAGTGCAGCAACGCCGGATCGGTGGCGCGCAGCGCGGCGGCGACCGCCGCGTTGCCCTCGTGGCCGGCGGAACCGGTCGTGTAGAAGCCCTCGCCGAAGCTGTGCAGCCAGCGGCCGGCGAGGTCGAGCTGGCGGCTGGTCGCCTGGGCGTCGAAGAGCTCCAGCGCCCGCGCGCCGGTCAGCGTCGTGTCGTCGGTGACCGGCCGTGCCGGGTCACGCCGCTGCGGCGGGGCGGCCAGCGCGGCCAGCGTCTCCCGGAACCGGTCGTCGAGATCTTGCGGGGTGGTCACGTCGGACAGCATTACCGACAAGCGGCCCGCGCGCCCACTCGGACACGAACGACGCGGTGTGGGTCAGTCCTCGTCGCAGCGTTCGGGACAGCCGCCGTCGGAGACCTTCCAGACCAGCTCACGCAGGGTCGCCAGCTCCTGCGCGGTGAGCCCGGCGAGCAGCCGGGAATCCGACACGACCTCGTGCACCCGGGCCCGCATCTGCCGCCCCGGCCCGGTGACCACCAGCGTCTTCTGCCGCCGGTCGACCGGGTCGGCGTGCCGCTCGACCAGCCCGGCCCGCTCCAGCTTGTCGACCAGGGCGGTCACGTTGGACCGGTCGCAGCCCAGCCGGGCGGCGAGGTCGCGGGCCGGCAGCGGCCGGTCGGGGTCCAGCTCGTGCAGGGCCCGCGCGGTCGCGGGGGTCAGTCCCAGTTCGGCGATCCCCCCGTCCTGCTGGTGGCGCAACGCGGCGGCGATGTGGGCGATGCGGCGCACCACGTCGCCGGCCAGCGCCGCGCGGTCGGCGGGACCCGGCGGGGTGGAGGGGACGGTGTGCGACGCCATGCCCCACATCGTACGCGCGTCAAAGGTTGAATTACTCCACCATCAGGACGGCGTCAGCCGGGGAGGAACGAGAAGCGGACGCTCCGGGTGGGGTTGTCGCCGTTGGGGTCGACCAGGCAGACCGACTGCCAGGTGCCCAGCGCCAGCCGCCCGTCGACGACCGGCAGCGTCGCGTACGGGGGGACGAACGCCGGCAGCACGTGGTCGCGCCCGTGGCCGGGCGAGCCGTGCCGGTGCCGCCACCGGTTGTCGGCGGGGAGCAGGTCGTCGAGCGCCGCGAGCAGGTCGTCGTCGGATCCCGAGCCGGTCTCGATGATCGCCAGACCGGCGGTGGCGTGCGGCACGAAGACGTGCAGCAGACCGTCGCCCTGCCCGGAGACGAACCGCTCGGCCTCCGCCGTGATGTCCCGGACGGTCGGCCGGCTCCCGGTCTGGACTGTGATCACCTCACTGCGCATACGACGCATTCTGCCCGAGGAGGCCGTCGGCCGCCCGGATCCCACCGGCCGGCCCGGTTGCGCAAAGTTACCGACGGGTACCTGTGTCGCAGGTCGCGTCTCCGGCCGGTGGACGTGACGACAGGTGCCACCAGGGGGCAGGATGGCGCTAGAGACCTATCCCACACGAAACCGAGGGAACGCCTGTGGCTACGGAACGCAAGCGCCCGGTGATCACTGCTGGTCTGCCGAGCCAGCTTCCGGACATCGACCCTGAAGAGACCAGCGAATGGGTCGAGTCGCTCGACGGTGTCATCGACGAACGCGGAACAAAGCGCGCCCGCTACGTCATGCTGCGCCTGCTGGAGCGGGCCCGTGAGCGTCAGGTCGGGGTGCCGTCACTGACCACCACCGACTACATCAACACCATCCCGCCGGAGCGCGAGCCGTGGTTCCCGGGTGACGAGCACGTGGAGCGGCGGATCCGGGCGTACGTCCGGTGGAACGCCGCCATGCTGGTGCACCGGGCACAGCGCCCCGAGATCGGCGTCGGCGGGCACATCTCCACCTTCGCCAGCTCGGCCTCGCTCTACGAGGTGGGCTTCAACCACTTCTTCCGGGGCAAGGACCATCCGGGCGGCGGCGACCACATCTTCTACCAGGGGCACGCCTCCCCCGGCATGTACGCGCGGGCGTTCCTGGAGGGGCGGCTGACCGAGCACCAGCTCGACGGGTTCCGCCAGGAGCTGTCGCACCCGGGCGGCGGCCTGCCGTCGTACCCGCACCCGCGGCTGATGCCGGACTTCTGGGAGTTCCCCACGGTCTCGATGGGCCTGGGCGGGCTGAACGCGATCTACCAGGCGCGGTTCAACCGCTACCTGCACCACCGGGGCATCAAGGACACCTCGGACCAGCACGTGTGGGCGTACCTGGGCGACGGCGAGATGGACGAGCCGGAGACGCTGGGCGCGATCGGGGTGGCCGCCCGCGAGGAGCTGGACAACCTCACCTTCGTGATCAACTGCAACCTCCAGCGGCTCGACGGGCCGGTGCGCGGCAACGGCAAGGTCATGCAGGAGCTGGAGGCGTTCTTCCGGGGCGCCGGCTGGAACGTCATCAAGGTGGTCTGGGGCCGCGAGTGGGACCCGCTGCTGGCGGCGGACACCGACGGCGCGCTGGTCAACCTGATGAACACCACGCCCGACGGTGACTACCAGACCTACAAGGCGGAGTCCGGGGCGTACGTCCGGGAGCACTTCTTCGGCCGCGACCAGCGGACCCGCAAGATGGTCGAGGACCTCAGCGACGACGAGATCTGGAACCTCAAGCGGGGCGGGCACGACTACCGCAAGCTCTACGCGGCCTACAAGGCGGCGATGGAGCACACCGGCCAGCCGACCGTGATCCTGGCCAAGACGATCAAGGGCTGGACGCTGGGCTCGCACTTCGAGGGCCGCAACGCCACCCACCAGATGAAGAAGCTGACGCTGGAGGACCTGAAGACCTTCCGCGACCGGCTCTACCTGGACATCCCGGACAAGGCGCTGGAGGACAACCCCTACCTGCCGCCGTACTACACGCCGGGCGAGAAGTCCGACGAGATCGCGTACCTCAAGGAGCGGCGTCAGCAGCTCGGCGGCTACCTGCCGTCGCGGCGCGCCGGCCAGAAGCGGCTGGCCATCCCCGGCCCGGAGCGCTTCGCCGACGTCAAGCGCGGCTCGGGCAAGCAGAAGGTGGCCACCACGATGGCCTTCGTCCGCCTGCTCAAGGACGTGATGAAGGACAAGGAGTTCGGCAAGCGCTGGGTGCCGATCATCCCGGACGAGGCCCGCACCTTCGGCATGGACTCGCTCTTCCCGACGCAGAAGATCTACTCGCCGCACGGCCAGCGCTACACCTCGGTCGACCGGGAGCTGTTCCTGTCGTACAAGGAGTCCACCGGCGGGCAGATCCTGCACGAGGGCATCAACGAGGCCGGCTCGGTCGCCTCGTTCACGGCGGCGGGCTCGTCGTACGCCACCCACGACGAGCCGATGATCCCGATGTACATCTTCTACTCGATGTTCGGGTTCCAGCGCACCGCCGACGGGTTGTGGGCCGCCGCCGACCAGATGGCCCGGGGCTTCCTGCTGGGCGCCACCGCCGGCCGGACCACGCTCAACGGTGAGGGGCTCCAGCACGAGGACGGCCACTCGCTCCTGATCGCCGCCACCAACCCGGCGGTGGTCGCGTACGACCCGGCGTTCGCGTTCGAGATCGCGCACATCGTGGAGAACGGCCTGCACCGCATGTACGGCGAGGCGCAGGAGAACGTCTTCTACTACCTGACGATCTACAACGAGCCGATCCTCCAGCCGGCGGAGCCGGAGGGCGTGGACGTGGAGGGCCTGCTCAAGGGCATCTACCGCTACTCCCCCGCCCCGTCGGTGGGCGACGACGCGCCGAAGGCCAACGTGCTCGCGTCGGGCACCGGCATGCAGTGGGCGCTCAAGGCGCAGCAGTTGCTGGCCCAGGACTGGGGCGTGGCCGCCGACGTCTGGTCGGTGACCTCCTGGACGGAGCTGCGCCGGGACGCGGTGGAGTGCGAGGAGCACAACCTGCTCAACCCGGGCGAGGAGCAGCGGGTGCCGTACATCCAGCAGAAGCTGGCCGACGCCGAGGGGCCGAAGGTCGCGGTCAGCGACTGGATGCGCGCGGTGCCGGACCTGATCGCCCGCTGGGTGCCCGGGGACTACACCTCGCTCGGCACGGACGGGTTCGGCATGTCCGACACCCGCCACGCCCTGCGCCGGCACTTCCACGTCGACGCCGAGTCGGTGGTGGTCGCGACGCTGCGGCAGCTGGCCCTGCGCGGCACGGTGCCGGCGGGCGTGCCGGCCGAGGCGGCCAAGAAGTACGCCATCGAGGACGTGAACGCGGCCCCGGTCGGCGAGACCGGCGGCGACAGCTAGGACGGCACTGACGAAGGGCCCGGCGCGTTCCGCGCCGGGCCCTTCGTCGTCGCCTGCCGGGCGAACCGGCGGCGGTCCGGAATCCCTGGCTAGGACACCGGGCCACCGCCGTCGCGGGTGGCGCCAGGACGTGCCCGACTCAGCCGACGGCGGCCAGATCGGTCAGCCGGGCGAGCGATTCCTCCAGGTCGGCGCCGACCCTGCGCAGGCCGAGGCGGAGCAGGGCGGCCTTGACCGGACCGGCCGGCCAGCGTACGACGATGAGTCGCACGATCGTCCCGCCCTCCTCCTCGTCCGCGGTGAGCTGGACGTAGATCTCGGTGCGCGCCTCCGCTCGGGCACCGGCTCCCTTGGCGCGTTCGCGCCAGCCGATCAGGGTCGGCTCCTGGTAGGCGATCACCTCGGCCTCATGCGCCGCGCCACGCCCGGCCTGGACGAGTTGTCGGCGGCCGAAGCCCTCTCCCGAGAGCACCTCGGCCGCACGGACCCCCGCCAGCCAGGCCGGCAACTGCTCGGCCCGCTGCACGACGTCCCAGACCGCTTCCACTGGCGCCATCACGTGCGCACTGCGTTCCACGAGGATCATTTCCGTCTTTCCTCCAGTGAGGACATCCCACGATATCGGCACTCTATGCGCAAATTCGGACGTACCGGGACGGGTTCGGAAAAGACACGCCGAAATCCATTGCGCTACGGCGACGGACGGCCTATGGCGCATCGACCGGTCCGCCCCTAGAGTCGCGAGCACGATTCACGTGTGACGGGAGGGCGCATGTCGACCGCAGCGATGCCCGAGTTCCCCACCGGATTCCGCTGGGGAGTGTCCACCTCCGCCTACCAGATCGAGGGCGGCGCCGACTCCGACGGCCGGGGAGCGTCCATCTGGGACACCTTCGCCCACTCCCCGGGCCGGATCGCCGACGGCAGCACCGGCGACGTGGCCTGCGACCACTACCACCGGCACGCCGAGGACGTCGCGCTGCTGGCCGGGCTGGGCGTCTCGGCGTACCGCTTCTCGATCGCCTGGCCCCGGGTGCGGCCCACCGGCGACGGCCCGGTCAACGCCGCTGGGCTCGACTTCTACGACCGGCTCGTCGACGACCTGCTCGCCCACCGCGTCGACCCGGTCGCCACGCTGTTCCACTGGGACCTGCCCCAGCCGCTGGAGGACGCGGGCGGCTGGCTGAACCGGGACACCGCCCACCGCTTCGCCGAGTACGCCGACGCCACCGCCGCCCGCCTCGGCGACCGGGTGAAGCTCTGGATCACCCTGAACGAGCCGTTCATCCACATGAGCCTCGGCCACGGCACGGGCGAGCACGCCCCCGGCCGGACGCTGCTCTTCGACGCCTTTCCGGTGGCCCACCACCAGCTCCTCGCCCACGGCCTCGCCGTCGCCGCGCTGCGGGCCCGCACCGCGAGCCCGGTCGCCATCGCCAACAACTACTCGCCGGTGCGGGTCGCCGGGAACACCGACGCCGACCAGGCTGCCGCCGGGGCGTACGAGGCGCTGCACAACCGCCTCTTCACCGACCCGCTGTTCGGCCGGGGCTACCCCGCCGAGCTGGGCTTCGACACGAGCGTGGTGCGCGCCGGCGACCTCGACGCGATCGCCGCGCCGATCGACGTGCTGGGGGTCAACTACTACAACCCCACCGGCGTACGCGCCCCGCAGGAGGGCTCACCCCTGCCGTTCGAGTTCGTGCCGCTCGACGGTTACCCGCGCACGGCCTTCGACTGGCCGGTCGCCCCGGACGGGCTGCACGAGCTGCTCGGCTGGCTGCACCGCACCTACGCCGACGACCTGCCGCCGATCCAGATCACCGAGAGCGGCTGCGCGTACGACGACACGCCCGACGCCGACGGCCGGGTGCACGACCCGGAGCGCATCGCCTACCTGGACGGGCACCTGCGCGCGGTACGCGCCGCGATGAACGAGGGCGTCGACGTCACCGGGTACTTCGTCTGGTCGCTGCTGGACAACTGGGAGTGGGCGGAGGGCTTCACCAAGCGCTTCGGACTCGTGCACGTCGACTTCGACACCCAGCTCCGTACGCCCAAGTCCTCGTACGCCTGGCTCCGTGACCTGATCTCCCGGCCGTGACCACCGTCGACCCGACACCCGGATCGCTGCCGGCGGCGCTCGCCGAGCCGACCGCGCCGGTACGGCGGCGCTGGATCGCGCTGCTCTCCGCGGCGAACCTCGGCGTCTGGATGGCGTTCTTCACGCCCATCCAGGTGCTGCTGCCACAGCAGTTGGAGCGGATCGCGCCGGCCGGCAAGGAGACCGCGCTGGCCGTCGTCACCGGCCTCGGCGCGCTCGCCGCCGTGCTCGCCAATCCCCTCGCCGGGGCGCTGTCGGACCGCACCTGCCTGCGGCTGGCCGGGCGGGAGTTCGGCCGGCGGCACGTCTGGACCGCCGGCGGCGCGCTGCTCGGCGCGGCGGCCCTGCTGCTGCTCGCGCAGCAACGCACCGTCGCCGGGGTGGCGCTCGGCTGGGTCGCCGCGCAGGTCTGCCTCAACACGATGCTGGCCAGCCTGACCGCCGCCGTGCCGGACCGGGTGCCGGTCGTCCAGCGGGGCGGCGTCTCCGGCTGGGTCGGCATCCCCCAGGCGCTGGGGCTGGTGCTCGGCGTGGTGCTGGTGACCGCCGTGGTGAGCGGCACCGCCGCCGGCTACGCGGCGGTGGCGGCGGCGGTGCTGCTGCTGGCGCTGCCGTTCGCCCTGCTGACCGCCGACGACCCGCTGCCCCGGGCGCACCGCCCGGCGCTGAGCTGGCGCGCGCTGTTCGCCTCGATGTGGGTCTCGCCGCGCCGCCACCCCGACTTCGGCTGGGCCTGGATCACCCGGTTCCTGGTGCAGCTCGGCAACGCGCTCGGCACGCTGTACCTGCTCTACTTCCTCACCGACGAGGTGCGCCACGCCGACCCTGAGGGCGGCCTGCTGGTGCTGATCCTGCTCTACACGGCCGGCCTCGCGGCCACCACCGTGGTGGCCGGGCGGCTGTCGGACCGCTCCGGCCGGCGCAAGGTCTTCGTCATCGCCTCCGGCGGGATCATGACGGTCGCCGCGCTGCTGCTGGCCGTCGCGCCGGTCTGGCCGGTGGCCGTGGCCGCCGCGCTGCTGCTCGGCGCCGGTTACGGCGTCTACCTGTCGGTGGACGCCGCGCTCATCACCCAGGTGCTGCCCGCCGCGACCGACCGGGCGAAGGACCTGGGCGTGATCAACATCGCCAACTCCGCGCCGCAGGTGCTCGGCCCGGCGATCTCCGCCCCGCTCGTGGTGCACCTCGGCGGCTACCCGGTGCTCTACGCGGTCACCGCCGCGGTGACCGTACTGGGCAGCGTGCTGGTGCTGAAGATCCGCTCGGTGCCCTGAGGCGTACCCCTGGCCGAATCCGGTCGCGCGCCGCCGTAGGCTGGGGGGCGTGACGGTACGTGTGCGCTTCGCCCCCTCCCCGACCGGTATGTTCCACGTCGGCGGTGCCCGCTCGGCGTTGCAGAACTGGATCTACGCCAAGCAGCAGGGCGGGGTGTTCGTGCTCCGCATCGAGGACACCGACGCGGCCCGCAACAAGCCGGAGTGGACCGAGGGCATCCTCTCGGCGCTGGACTGGATCGGCATCGAGCGCGGCAGCTACGAGGGCCCGCACTTCCAGTCGCAGTACGCGGGCGAGCACCGGGCCGCCGCCGCGCGGTTGCAGGAGTCCGGCCGCGCGTACTACTGCGACTGCACCCGGGAGGCCGTGCAGGCGCGTACCGGCTCGCAGTACCAGGGTTACGACGGCTTCTGCCGGGACCGGGGCCTGCCGGCCGGCGAGGGGCGTGCCCTGCGCTTCCGTACGCCGGACGAGGGCGAGACCGTGGTGGTCGACCTGATCCGCGGCGAGCCCACCTTCGAGAACAAGCTCATCGAGGACTTCGTCATCGCCCGGGGTGACGGCTCGCCCGTCTTCCTGCTCGCCAACGTGGTCGACGACATGACCATGGGCATCACCCACGTGATCCGCGCCGAGGAGCACCTGCCCAACACCCCGAAGCAGCAGTTGCTCTGGGAGGCCCTCGGGGTCAAGCCGCCGATCTGGGCGCACGTGCCGGTGGTGGTCAACGAGAAGCGGCAGAAGCTGTCCAAGCGCCGCGACAAGGTGGCCCTGGAGGCGTTCCGGGACGAGGGCTACCTCGCCGCCGCGATGCGCAACTACCTGATGCTGCTCGGCTGGGCGCCCTCGGGCGACCGGGAGATCGTCCCGTGGTCCGTGATCGAGGAGGAGTTCCGGCTCGAGGAGGTCAACCCCTCGCCGGCGTTCTTCGACGAGAAGAAGCTGCGCGCGTTCAACGGCGAGTACATCCGGGCCCTGCCGGTGGAGGAGTTCGTCGAGGCCTGCCGGCCGTGGCTGACGGGCACCGGCACCATCGCCCCGCCGCCCTGGCAGCCGGAGGAGTTCGACGCGGACGCCTTCGCGGCCGTGGCCCCGCTGGCGCAGACCCGGATCGCGGTGCTCAGCGAGATCGTGCCGAACGTCGACTTCCTCTTCCTCGCCTCGCCACTGATCGACGAGGCCGCCTGGGCCAAGGCGATGAAGGAGGGCTCGGCGGAGCTGCTGGACGCGGCCACGGCGGCGTTCGAGGCGCTGGAGTCGTGGGACGCGGAGACGCTCAAGTCGACTCTGGAGGCGGTCGGCGCCGAGCGCGGGCTCAAGCTCGGCAAGGCCCAGGCGCCGGTACGCGTCGCCGTCACCGGCCGTACCGTCGGGCTGCCGCTGTTCGAGTCGCTGGAGGTGCTCGGCCGCGAGCGCACCCTGAGCCGGCTGCGCGCCGCCCGGGTCCGCCTGGTCTGAGCCCGGTCGCCTTCCCGACCGCCACGAGCGCTTCGTCGGGAAGGCGCGGGCGCCGGCGGGCGGCCCGCAGGTCGCCGCGCAGCACGTACCTCCCTCAGCGCCCAGACCGATCGGTCCGGGCGCTGAGCCGTCGGGGGCTCGTGCCGCTCAACGGCCGGCCGAGCGGCGGCGCAGCAGCAGGCCGGCGGCCAGGGCGCCCAGCAGGAGCACGCCGCCGAGCGCCCACAGCCAGCCGCGCCCGCCCGCCTCGTCGCTCTCCTTCGCCGCCGGGACCGCCGCCGTCGGCGAGCCCGTGCCCGCCGGCCCGGGCGCGGCCGAGGTCGGTCCGGTGCCGGTCGACGGCGGTACGGCCGACGCCGGATCGGTCGGGTTGGCGGTGCCGGTCGGCGCCTCGGCGGGGGTGCCGGTGGTCAGGGTGAACCGCACCTCCCCGGAGACCGGGTGCCCGTCGCTGGACGCCAACCGGTAGCCGACGATGTAGAGCCCCGCCGGGCCCGGCTTGAACGGCACGCTCACCCGCGAGCCGGAGAAGGTCGGCGCACCGTCCAGCGCGGCCACGTTGTCCGGTCCGGTCACTGTGATCTTCGTCGTATTCGGGTCGGCCTTGGCGAGGAAGCGCAGCTCGATCTTTGCCGGCGCCTCGGCGATCCGGGCGCCGTCGCGCGGATCACTGCCGGTCAGCGAGTTGTGGGCGGCTGCCGGAGCGGCCGGCAGCAACAACGACACACCGAGCGCCACGCCGACCACCACTGGCCAGGTACGTGCCGTACGTGGGAACCTGCCCCCCATGAACCCCTCCGTAAAGGTACGATCCGCCCGCTGATTCACGGCCACCGTCCATTGGTCGCGCCGGGATCACAGATAGTTCCAATTACTGTTCCACGAGCTGCAACCGATCGACGTTCTGCGCAGTCTTAAAGGGTGGCACCCCGGCACGGGTCCGGTCACCCCCGTCAGCCAATCGACGCGTGACCTGCAGCAAGCCATCCATCGAACGGGGCGAGGAGGCGGCGATGGTCCGAACGATGCGGCGGCTGGTCGCGGTGTTGACGGGCGGGCTCGCGACGGCGATCCTGTCGCTCGGTTCGACGGCGACGGCGACGGCCGCGCCGAAGCCCGCGCCGGCCGGTGTGGAGATCACCGGGGAGGGGCTGACGGACCCGCTGCGGCTGCGCGCCGAGGCCCACCCGGCGCACGTGGTGGCCGTCATCGACCAGGTCAACTTCCTCGGTCGCACGGGGCAGGCCAAGGGCCCGAAGGCGGCCGACCTCGGTCCTAAGTACACGGTCGTGGTGTTCGCCGGCGACGTTCCGAAGCAGACGTACGACCTCTACCCGAAGGCGGTCGGCGGGCCGCGCGTCTTCCGCCCGGCCAAGCAGCCGGACGCCCGCAAGACCGCCGCGGGCTGGTTCCTCGGCCGGCTCAACATGTCCGAGACCCTCCGCACGGCCGGGGTCCCGCTGGAGCGGCAGTTCGACACCGTCAGTGGCGGCGTCGGCGGCGGCGAGCGGGTCATCCCCGAGGACGCCCTGAACCCGGCCAAGGACATCGACGAGGCGCTCGGCGAGTTGCAGCGGCTGCTGCTGCTCAACGTCGCGGTGGTGCTGGTCATCACGTCGGGGCTCGCCGGGATCGCCCTGCTGGTCCGCCGCCGCACCCGCTGACCGACGCCGGTCAGCCGGTCAGCACAAGCGGCCGGTCAGTCGGTCAGCACCAGCGGCGCGGGGGCCGCTCGC
The DNA here is from genome assembly GCF_043197575.1 of Micromonospora sp. NPDC049051. Lineage (NCBI taxonomy): Bacteria > Bacillati > Actinomycetota > Actinomycetes > Micromonosporales > Micromonosporaceae > Micromonospora > Micromonospora sp. NPDC049051. The sequence goes on along the minus strand of NZ_JBICTL010000005.1, from coordinate 174,361 downwards.
GGCGGGTGGCGCGCAGCCGGGGGCGGACCGGCCCGTGCCGGTGCCCACCGGCCCAGCCGGGCAGGTCGCTGCGGCAGCCCTGCGCCGCCGCCGGCTCTACCTCGCCGGCCGGAGCCGGCTCGGGGACGCGCTGCCGGGGAACCGGGACGTCGTCGTCGGGGCGCTCGGGCGCGCGGGCCGGGTGCTCCGGCGCGGGGGCCGGGAACGCGCCGGGCAGCCGGCGGTGCTTGGCTGCCGCCTGCTGCTCCTGGTGGCCCGGCCGGCAGGGCTCGCCCTGGGCGCAGCCGTGCTCGGCCTCCCCATGCGCCATCCCGGTCTCCTCACGCTCGCCCCCACCCCGCCGGGGTCGCTCCGACGGGCCCTGTCACCGTACTGGCCGGCACCGACGGCCCGTGCAGCCGCACCCGGGTCTCCCGGCGCCCGGTCCGGCGGGCGGACCGCCGCCCCGACGGCGAGCAGGATCGCCGCCCGGATGGTGGCCACCGGGCCGGCCCGGCGCGGAAGCGCAGGTCGGTGCGTGTCAGGCTGGGACGGTGAGTGAGCCGGGCGGGACGGAGCTGTCGGCCACGCTGCGCCGGATCGAGCGGGCGGCGGGGGCACTGGCCAGCGCCAGCGTCGCCCGGATGGACGAGGCGCTGCCCTGGTTCCGCGACCTGCCGCCCGACCACCGCTCCTGGGTGATGCTGGTGGCCCAGGCCGGCGCCCGGTCGCTGGTGCAGTGGCTGCGCGACGGTGGCGGCACGGCGGACAGCACCCAGGAGGTCTCGGACGAGGTCTTCGCCACCGCGCCGCAGGCGCTCGCCCGCTCGATCAGCCTCCAGCAGACCGTCGCGCTGGTGAAGGTCATGATCGACGTGGTCGAGGAGCAGGTCTCGCACCTGGCCGCGGAGGGCGAGGAGCAGCAGCTGCGCGAGGCGGTGCTGCGATTCTCCCGGGAGATCGCCTTCGCCGCCGCCCGGGTGTACGCGCGGGCCGCCGAGTCGCGCGGTTCGTGGGACGCCCGGTTGCAGGCGTTGCTGGTGGACGCGCTGCTGCGCGGCGACTCGCCGGACGTGCTGGCGAGCCGGGCGGCGGCGCTCGGCTGGGCGGACGCCCCGCCGGTGGCGGTGGCGGTCGGCCGCTCCCCCGGCGGGGAGGTCTCCGCCGTGCTGCACACCGTCCACCGGCAGGCCCGGCGCATCGGCACGGAGGTGATCGGCGGGGTGCACGGCGACCGGCTGGTCATCGTGCTCGGCGGCGCGGCCGACCCGGTCGCGGCCACCGGCAAGCTGCTCGGCGCGTTCGGTGACGGCCCGGTGGTGGTCGGCCCGGCCGTGCCGAGTCTGGACGAGGCGACCGAGTCGGCCCGCGCCGCATTGGCCGGCTTCCGGGCCGCCCCGGCCTGGCCGACCGCGCCCCGGCCGGTGCCGGCGGACGACCTGCTGCCGGAGCGGGCGCTGGCCGGGGACGCGGAGGCCCGCCGACGGCTGCGGCACGACGTCTACGCCGCGCTGGTGCGCTCCGGCGGGGAACTGCTGGAGACCCTCGACGCCTTCTTCGCGGCGGCCGGCACGCTGGAGAGCGCCGCGCGGTCCCTCTTCGTCCACCCGAACACGGTGCGTTACCGGCTGCGGCGCGTCTCCGACGTCACCGGCTTCTCGCCGCTGGCGGCGCGGGACGCGTTCGCGCTCCAGGTGGCCCTCACCGTCGGCCGGCTCGATCCGGTGGCCCCGCCAGCACCGAACCCGGCAATGACCTCAAACCTTGGCAAAACGCCACACACAGGTGATGATCGCCGCCGATTTTTGTAGGATTCCTCCAAAGGTTCTAGTGCGGTTTGGTCGGAGGCGGCACAGCGCTACCCGCCCGTATCCGGGAGAGTCATAGACGTGCTCGCCGTACTCTCGCCCGGCCAGGGTTCCCAGAAACCCGGCTTCCTGACTCCCTGGCTGGACCTCGCCGGTGCCGACGCGCGCCTGCGCTGGTGGTCGGCGCTGGCGGGGGTCGACCTGGTGCACCTCGGCAGCACGGCCAACGCGGACGAGATCAGGGACACGGCCCGCACCCAGCCACTGCTGGTCGCCGCCGCGCTGCTGGCCGCCGAGCACCTGCCGATGTACGACGTCACGCTCACCGCCGGCCACAGCGTGGGCGAGTTGAGCGCGGCGGCGCTCGGCGGGGTGCTCCCGGCGGAGGCGGCGATCACCCTGGCCGGCGTACGCGGTCGGGAGATGGCCGCGGCCTGCGCGCTGGAGCCCACCGGGATGGCCGCCGTGCTGGGCGGGGACCCGGACGAGGTGCTCGCCTCGATCACCGCACACGGGCTGCACCCGGCCAACCGCAACGGCGCCGGCCAGTTCGTCGCCGCCGGCTCCGTCGAGGGGCTGGGGAAGCTCGCCGCCGAGCCACCGGCGAAGGCCCGGGTGCTCCGCCTGAAGGTGGCCGGCGCCTTCCACACCCCGTACATGGCCCCCGCCGAGACGGCACTGGCCGCCGTGGCCGCCGGGATCACCCCGGGCGACCCGACCCGGATCCTGCTGTCGAACCTCGACGGCGCCGCGGTCGACCACGGGCGCGACATGGTGCAGCGCCTGGTCCGCCAGGTCACCGCGCCGGTGCGCTGGGACCTCTGCATGCGTACGCTGGCCGACCTCGGGGTGACCGGCGTGATCGAGCTGCCCCCGGCCGGCACCCTCGCGGGCCTGCTGAAGCGGGAGCTGAAGGAGACCGGCGTCCCGGAGATCGTCACCCTGAACACCCCGGACGACCTGCCCGCCGCCCGGGACCTGATCGCCCGGCACGGGATGGCGCCGAGCCACGAGCCGACCATGCACTTCCGCGTGGTGGTGGCCCCCTCGGCCGGCACCTTCGAACCGTCCCGGGAGCTGGCCGAGGGTGACCCGCTGCGCGCCGGGCAGGTCGTCGGCCACGTGGCCACCCGGCAGGGGCCGGTCGAGGTGACCGCGAACGGCAGCGGGGTACTCACCGAGTGGCTCGCCCACCACGACGACCCGGTCGCGCCGGGCCAACCGCTCGTCCGCATCGGAGGACACGCATGACCGGCAGCCGGATCGTCGCGCTGGGCCACTACCAGCCCTCCCGGGTGGTCACCAACGACGACATCGCCCAACTGGTCGAGACCAACGACGAGTGGATCCGGGACCGGGTCGGCATCGTCACCAGGCGGATCGCCGACAGCGAGACGGTCGCCGACATGGCCACCGCCGCCGCCGGCAAGGCGCTGGCCAACTCCGGGCTCACCGCCGCCGACATCGACCTGGTCGTGGTCGCGACGTGCAGCTCCGCCGACCGCAGCCCCAACGTGGCCTGCCGGGTCGCCGCGAAGCTCGGCATCACGGCGCCCGGGGCGTTCGACCTCAACACGGCCTGCTCCGGCTTCGCGTACGCGCTGGGCACCGTCGACCACGCCATCCAGGCCGGCGCCTCGCGCAACGCCCTGGTCATCGGCGCGGAGAAGCTGTCCGACATCGTCGACTGGACGGACCGCTCCACCTGCATCATCTTCGCCGACGGCGCGGGTGCGGCCGTGGTGTCGGCAGTCGCCGACGGCGAGCCCGCCGGGGTCGGCCCGGTGGTCTGGGGCTCGGTGCCGGAGCGGGGCGACGCCGTACGGATCGAGGGCTGGCGCCCGTACATCCAGCAGGAGGGACAGTCGGTCTTCCGCTGGGCCACCACGGAGCTGGCGCCGCTGGCCCGGCTGGCGTGCGAGCGCGCCGGGGTGGACCCCTCGGAGCTGGCGGCCTTCGTACCGCACCAGGCCAACGCGCGGATCATCGACGGCATCGTCAAGCGGCTCGGCATCCCGAACGCGATCGTCGCCAAGGACATCGTCGAGTCCGGCAACACGTCGGCGGCGAGCGTGCCGCTGGCCCTGTCCAAGCTGGTCGAGCGGCGGGAGGTGCCGTCCGGCGCCCCGGTGCTGCTCTTCGGCTTCGGCGGCGGCCTGACCTACGCCGGTCAGGTCGTCCGCTGCCCCTGAGAAGCCCCTCCGGCCGCCGCGCCGGGGAGTGACGGCCGGCGTCGTCGGCCGTCGAACGAACCACGATGAGAGGAACCAACCGCAATGACCCGTGACGAGATCACCGCCGGCCTCGCCGAGATCCTCGAAGAGGTTGCCGGGGTGAGCCCGGACGACGTGGCCGAGGGGAAGTCCTTCACCGACGACCTGGACGTCGACTCGCTCTCCATGGTGGAGGTCGTGGTGGCGGCCGAGGAGAAGTTCGGCGTCAAGATCCCGGACAACGAGGTGCAGAACCTGAAGACCGTCGGGGACGCCGTCAGCTACATCGAGGCGCAGTCCTGATCATGGCTCACACCGACGTCGTCGTCACCGGGCTCGGCGCGACCACCCCGCTGGGCGGGGACGTCGCGTCGACCTGGGACGCCATGCTCGCCGGCCGCTCCGGGGTGGGTCCGCTCACCCAGGAGTGGGCCGAGCAACTGCCGGTCCGGATCGCCGCCCAGCTCGCGGTCGAGCCCACCGGCCTGCTGGACCGGGTCAAGCTCCGCCGGCTCGACCGTTCCGAGGCCATCGCGATCATCGCGGCGCAGCAGGCCTGGGCCGACTCCGGCCTGGCCGACTCCGGGCTGGACCCGGAGCGGCTGGGCGTCAGCGTCGGCTCCGGCATCGGCGGCGCGCTGACGCTGCTCGCCCAGGACGACATCCTGGAGGCGTCCGGTCCACGGCGGGTCTCGCCGCACACCATCCCGATGCTGATGCCGAACGGCCCCGCCGCCTGGGTGGGGCTGGAGCTGGGCGCGAAGGCGGGGGTGCACTCCGTGGCCAGCGCCTGCGCGACCGGCGCGGAGGCGCTCGCGCTCGGCATGGACATGATCCGTGCCGGCCGGGCCGACGTGGTGGTGGCCGGCGGCACCGAGGCGGTCATCCACCAGCTGCCGATCGCCGGCTTCAGCTCGATGCGGGCGATGTCGACCCGCAACGACGAGCCGGAGCGGGCCTCCCGGCCGTGGGACAAGGGCCGCGACGGCTTCGTGCTCGGTGAGGGCGCGGGCATCCTGGTGCTGGAACGGGCGGAGCACGCCGCCGCCCGGGGCGCCCGGGTCTACGCCCGCCTGGCCGGCGCCGGGCTCACCTCCGACGGCTACGACATCGTCCAGCCACACCCGGAGGGTGAGGGGGCGATCCGGGCGATCGCGAAGGCCATCGCGGACGCCGACGTGGCCCGGGCGGACATCGTGCACGTCAACGCGCACGCCACGTCGACGCCGGTCGGCGACGTCGCGGAGATCACCGCGCTGCGGGCGGCGCTGGGCGACCACCCGGTGCTGACCTCGACCAAGTCGATGTCCGGTCACCTGCTGGGCGCGGCGGGCGCGCTGGAGTCGATCGCCACCATCCTGGCGATCCGCGACGGCGTCGTGCCGCCGACGATCAACCTCGACGACCCGGACGAGGGGCTCAGCCTGGACGTGGCCGCCAACGAGGCACGCCGCATGGACATCCCCGCCGCGCTCAACAACTCGTTCGGCTTCGGCGGCCACAACGTGGCTCTCGTCTTCACGCGGGCCTGAGACCACAGCCATGGAGGCTCACGTGACCACCACCGCCGTTGGCGTGGACCCGTCTTCCGGCGTCGACCACCGCGACCCGGAGGTCCGGCTCCGGGCGCTGTTCGACGCAGGGTCGTTGCGGCTGTCGGTGCCGCGCGACACCTCGGGCGTGCTGTGGGCGCGGGGTGAGATCGAGGGTTCGCCGGTCGTCGCGTACGCCACCGACGCGACGCGGATGGGCGGGGCGATGGGCACCGAGGGGTGCCGGCACGTCGTGGACGCGATCGACACCGCCGTACGCGAGCGGGTGCCGGTGGTGGGGTTGTGGCACTCGGGCGGGGCGCGGTTGGCCGAGGGCGTGGTGGCCCTGGACGCGGTGGGCCAGGTGTTCGCGGCGATGGTACGGGCCTCGGGGCGGGTGCCGCAGATCTCGACGGTGCTGGGGCCGGCGGCCGGCGGGGCCGCGTACGGGCCGGCGCTGACCGACATCGTGGTGATGAGCGGCGCGGGACGGATCTTCGTGACCGGCCCGGAGGTGGTCCGCAGCGTCACCGGCGAGCAGGTCGACATGGCGCGCCTCGGCGGGCCGGAGCCGCACGGCCGCCGCTCCGGGGTGGTCCACGTGACCTGCCCCGACGACGAGTCGGCGATCGCCGAGTCGCGCAAGCTCGCGGCACTGCTGGGCCGCCAGGGCCGGCTGTCGCCCGACGACGTCTCCGCCCAGGGCGAGGACGGGCACGACCTGGCGGCGAAGATGCCGGTGGAGACGAACCGGGCCTACGACGTCAAGCCGGTGGTCAGGGCGCTGCTGGACGCTCCCGGAGTGGAGTTACACGCCAAGTGGGCGCCGAACGTCGTGACCACCCTGGGTCGCTTCGCCGGGCGTACCGTCGGCGTCATCGCGAACAACCCGCTGCGCCTGGGTGGCTGCCTGGACGCCTCCAGCGCCGAGAAGGCCGCCCGGTTCGTACGCATGTGCGACTCCCTCGGCGTGCCGCTGATCGTCCTGGTCGACGTGCCCGGCTACCTGCCCGGCCTCGGGCAGGAGTGGGACGGCGTCGTCCGGCGCGGCGCGAAACTCCTGCACGCCTTCGCCGAGGCCGTCGTGCCCCGGGTCACCCTGGTCACCCGCAAGGCCTACGGCGGGGCGTACATCGCGATGAACTCCCGCTCCCTGGGCGCCAGCGCCGTGTTCGCCTGGCCGCACGCCGAGGTCGCCGTCATGGGCGCCAGCGCGGCCGTCAACATCCTGCACCGCAAGAAGCTGGCCGCCGTCCCCGCCGAGGAGCGCGAGGCGCTGCGCGCGCAACTCGTCGAGGAGCAGATCCGCGTCGCGGGCGGCGTGAACCGGGCCCTCGAGATCGGCGTCGTCGACGACGTCATCACCCCGGCCGAGACCCGCCGCCGCATCGCCGAGGCCCTCGCCGCCGCCCCGGCCGCACGAGGCGCCCACGGCAACATCCCCCTCTAGGGCGACCACGGCACGACGTACCGCCGGAAGGGCCCGCGCTCACCCGAGCGCGGGCCCTTCCGCGTCGCCCGGCCCGCGCGGACCTTGGGCGGTCGTCGAAGGCCCACGGCGGGCCGGGGCGACGCCCGGCGGCGTCGGCCCGGTTGCGGGAGAGGGCGCGGGTGAGCTCGCTCAGCCCCGGTTGCGGGGGTGCTGGCGGGCGGCGCGCTCGTTGCCCCGGCGGTAGTTGCCGGTCCACCGGGCCATGACGAGCTGCGGGTCGTCGTCGACCTCGGCGAGGAACTCCGCCGCCCGGCCGCCGCGCAGGGTGCCCGCCGCCCGACCGCGGTGGGTGATCACCACGGTGCCGTCCGACCGCTCGACGTACGCGAAACCCTCTGCCGTTCCCATGGGCGCCGAGGATGCCAGGCGGAGCGCTTGGACGCGACCCGGTTTTCCTGCTCGCAGCGGTGACCATACCGGCTTGACGGTGCTCCTCCGTGTCGCTTTGATGAGCCGGCCCATCGTCAACGGGGGAAACGGACAACCATGCGACGTACCACCCGCGCCGCCGTGCTCGCGGCGCTCACCATCGGACTCGCCGGCGGCTGCGCCGACGGCAAGGAGTCGCCGTCGGTCGGCGGCTCCCCGTCGGCCTCGCCGAGCGTCACCGCCTCCCCGGTGACGCCCGGACCGCCCTGGCACGACGAGGTGGCGGCTGCCGCCGCCGGCACCACGGTCGGCAAGAAGGGCACGCCCTGCGAACTGCCCGTCACCTTCTCGGTGCCGGCGAAGTGGAAGGTCAAGGCGGTACGGAGTTCGAAGGAGTTCGGCGAGGCCCGCCTCGGCAAGGCCCTCATGCTGTGCGAGATCGACGCCCGGCCGGCCGGCGCCATCGGGTTCCTGCGGGTGTGGCGGGTCGACGGGGTCGCCGGCGGCGCCGAGGCGCACCTGAAGCACTTCCTCGACGCGTACTCGCCGAAGGCGGCGGACGCGGAGTACCGACGGCTCAAGGCCGGCACCCTCGACGCCGTCGAGGCCAGCTACCCCAGGAAGGACGGCGGCGCGGTCGGCGACCGGGCCGTCGCGGTCTCCTCCCTCTACGGGCCGGTCGTGCTGAGCCTGGACACTCCGGAACCCACGGAGCTGCTGCCGGCGTACCAGTTGGTGAAGCAGTCGGCCCGGATCAACCGGGACTGAGGCGCTCAGGCACCGCAGGTCGTGGCGGGCAGGCCGGTCACCGGCACCGGGGACCGGCCGCCCGGGCGGGCCTTGCCGGCCAGCACCCCGGCGAGGGCGGTCATCGACGCCCGGCTGGACGAGTAGGTCGCGAGCAGGGTCGGCGACTTGGCCTTCGCCAGCACGTACGGGGTGTCCATGGCGACCGTGACGGCGGCGTCGGCGCGCAGGTCGCCGGCGCCGTCGCCGTACCCGACGAGGTGCACCACCGTGCCGCCGCTGGCCACCACCTCGACGCCGGCCGCCTTGAGCGCCTCGGCCAGCGCCGCCCGGGTGTGCTCGCGCCCGCCGGAGGCGGTCACGGTCACCGGGCCCCGGACGCCGCCGCCGCAGGAGCCCCGCAGTACGGTCACCGCCGCCGCGGCCAGGTCCTCCGCCGCCTTGCGGTGCGCCGCGCCGCCCAGCGTGGACAGCTCCGGCGTGGGCCGGTCCGCCAGCTTGAACTTCATCGTCAGCACCCGGGTGGCGGCCTCGACGAGTCGGGGCCTGGGCAGCGAGCCGTCGCGGAGCGCGGCGAGCAGCCCGTCGTACGCCTGGCGGACGTTCGGCGGCATCAGGATCAGGTCGTTGCCCGCCTTCAGCGCCCGTACGGCGGCCTCCCCCGGCGACCAGCGTTTGGCCGGCGGCATGTTCATCCCGTCGGTGATCACCACCCCCTGGAAGCCGAGCTGTCCGCGGAGCACGTCGGTGAGCAGCTTGCGCGAGAAGGTCGCCGCGGTGCCCGGGTCCACCGACCGCGCGTCGAGGTGGGCGGACATCACGGCCATCGCACCCGCGTCGAAGGCGGCGGAGAAGGGCGGCCACGCCCCGGTCTCCAGCGTCCGGCGGGACTGGGTGAGCACCGGCAGACCCTCGTGGGAGTCGTCGGCGCTGTGCCCGTGCCCGGGGAAGTGCTTGACGGTGGCCGCGACGCCTGCGGCCTGCAACCCTCGGACCGCGCCCGCGACCTGCCCCGCCGTCACCTTCGGGTCCGCCCCGTACGACCGGGAGCCGATCACGGTGCTGCGGGTGGCGAGCACGTCGGCGACGGGGGCGAAGTCGAGGTTGATCCCCATCGCGGCGAGTTCGGCACCGGCGGCCCGCCAGGCGGCCTCGGTCAGCTCCGGCCTCCCGGCGGCGCCGGCGGCGAGGGCGCTGGGCAGCAGCGTCACGCCCTCGGTGATCCGGGTGACCACGCCGTACTCCTGGTCGGTGCCGATCAGGAAGGGCGCCGGCGCGGCGGGGAGCCGGCCGGCTGCCGCGCGCAGGCCGTCGGTCAACGCGCGAACCTGCTTCGGGTTGTCGACGTTGGTCGTCTCCTGGTTGCCCTTGGTGGGGTCGTCGGCGCTGAAGCCGACCAGGATCAGCCCGCCGAGCCGGTACTTCTCGACCATCTGGGCGGGGGTGTCCACTCCGGCCAGCGCCTGGTTGCCGGCGGCCGAGCCGGGCGAGACCTTGGTGGCCGCGTCGCCGTAGGCGTACGGCATGAGCACCTGGCCGACGAGGTCCTCGTCGGCCAGCGAGCCGACCAGGGCGGCGGCGCGGGCGGCGGGGTCGGCGCCGGGGATGCTCGCGGCGGGTGTCGGCGTGCCCGCCTGGGCGGCGGCGCTGGTCGGCGCCGGGTCGGGGCGGCGCGGCGCCGGCTCGGAGCACCCGGAGACGAGCAACGCGGTCAGGGCGGCGAGCGCGACGCCGGCACGTCGCGGGGTAGTCGACACGCGGCCCATCCCACCAGTTCACCTGTTATCGGGGCAACTTGACCTTCACCCGTCAGGGCGAGTCGTTCCCGGTCCGGGGTGGGGTGTCAGCCGACCCGGGTGAGCAGGGTCACCGGAGCGCCGTCGCCGGCGTACCGGTAGGGCTCCAGTTCGGCGTCCCACGCCGTGCCGAGCGCCTTGTCGAGGGCGTGCGCGAGGGCCTCCGGCGCCCGCGCGCCAGCCATGATGCTGCGCAGCCGGTCCTCGCCCAACTGGATGTCGCCGGCCGCCCCGACGGTCGCCCGGAACAGGCCGCGGCCGGGCACGTGCATGAAGCGCTCGCCGTCGGCGCCGGGGCTGGGTTCCTCGGTCACCTCGAAACGGATCATGGGCCACTGCCGGAGGGCAGCAGCCAGCTCGGCGCCCGTCCCCGGGCGACCGGTCCACCCGCACTCGGCCCGGCGGGCGCCGGGATCGACGGGCTGAGCCGTCCACTGCAGGTTGACCGGCGCGGCGAGGACGCGCGCGATCGCCCACTCGACGTGTGAGGACACGGCGAGCGGGGTCGAGTGGACGTATACGACGCCACGCGTTGGCACGGTGACCTCCCGGAGAGCGAGGTGCGTCTTCCCCTACGACCTCGACCACCCGAGTGGTTGCTGGAACACATGATGACTGCTGTGACGGATGATGCGCCAGGGAATCGGAAAATTCGCGGGTCGGAATAGTCGGACGGGTCCCCCCGGTTGACCCCTCACGACGCGGTGACCAGCCAGCGGATCGTGTCGTGTACAGTTCCATCGGCGGCTTGTGCCGCGCACATCTTCGCGGGCACATCCATCAGGGTGGCGCCCGCACAGCCCCCGGACGTTTCGTCCTCCCGTACGTCTTGCAAGGAGTACCTCCGTGGCGAGCAACACCTCTAAGACCGCGCGCGCGTCAGTCCGGGCCGGCCAGGCTGGCCAGGGTGGCGCCCTCAGCGTGCTGGGCGAGTTCAAGTACCTCATCCCGCTCAACGGCGGCAAGCACGCCTACGTGCGGAACCTGACCAACGGCAAGACCGCGCACCTGCGCACCGACTCCGAGGCCTTCGTCGAGGAGATCCGGGTGCTGGCCGCCGCCGGCCACGCCGCGAAGATCCGGGCCGAGCTCAACACCCTCAACGCCACCCACCCGGGTGACGGCTGGGACGCCACCGAGAAGCGCCTCGTCGAGGCCGGCGTCTTCGAGGGCTGACCTCCCCTCGCACGCGAACACGACAGCCCGCCGGGGACCCCCGGCGGGCTGTCGCGCGTTACCGCCCCGTTTTCCACTCCGTTGATCATGAAGTCGTTGCCCTCCACCCCGGCGTGTCGCGACAACAACTTCATGATCAACGCAGGTGAGCTCTCCTACGGCTCCAGGAGGGTCACCTCGCCGGTGGCCAGGTCGTAGAGGGCGCCGACGACCGCCAGCCGGCCGGCGGCGACCTGGGCGGCGAACAGGTCGTCGGCGCGCAGGGCGGCCACCGTACGGAGCACGTGCCGCCGGACCGCCAGCGGATGCACCGCCGGGTCGTCGACGCCCACCTCGGTCACCGCAGGGGCGATCCGGTCGACGAGGTGGGCCAGCGCGCCGCCCGGCGACCGCCCGCCGCGCAACGTCTCCACCGCCGAGGCCACCGCGCCGCACCGCTCGTGCCCGAGCACCATCACCAGCGGCACGCCCAGTTCACCGACCACGTACTCGATGGAGCCGAGCACCGCCCGGTCGAGCACGTGCCCGCCGGTGCGGATCACGCAGATCGAGCCGAAGGTCTGATCGAAGATCGCCTCCAGCGGCACCCGCGAGTCGATGCAGCCGAGCAGCACCGCGTACGGCTGCTGGTCGCCCGAGGCCGCAGCGGCGGCGGCGGTGACGTCGTGGCCGTGGATCGGCTGGCCGCTGACGAAGCGGCGGTTGCCGGCGAGCAGCTCGGCCAGCGCGGTCCGGGGCGACCCCATGGTTCCCAGCTTCGCGGGCCCACCGCGCGCCCGGGGCGGGTTACGAATCTTCTCACCGGCACGGTTGTCGTGGTCTCATGGCGGGTAGCCGGTGTTACCACCGGGTATCCCCGGTGTTGCGGTTCCGCGCGGCCCTGGGGAGGTGACGATGCCGGAGCACGTCGAGGTACGTCTTCCCGACGACGTACGCCTGCACGTCGAGGCGGCCGGACCGGCCGACGCCGAGGTCACCGTCGTGCTGCTGCACGGCTGGACGCTGGACGGGCGGGCCTGGCACCGGCAGGTCGCCGACCTGCGGGAACGCTTCGACGACGCGGTACGGGTGGTGACCTACGACGCCCGCGGCCACGGCCGGTCGAGCTGCATGCCACTGCCCACCGCCACCCTGGCGCAGCTCGGCGACGACCTCGCCGCCGTGCTGGACGAGGTGGCCCCGACCGGCCGGCTCGTGCTGGTCGGCCACTCGATGGGCGGCATGACGATCATGGAGTACGCGCACCGCCACCCCGGGCACTTCGCCGCCCGGGCGGCCGGGCTGGTCTTCGTCTCCACGACCGCCGAGGGCCACACGCACACCGTCTACGGCCTCTCGCCCCGGATCGCCCGGTTGATCCGGCTCGCCGAGACCACCGGGGCCGGCGTACTGGCCCGGTGCGGGTCCTGGCGGCCACCCCGGGCACTGCTGCGGGCGCTGCGCCCCAGCATCCGCTGGATGCTCTTCGGTGACCGCTGCGATCCGCACGACATCCGGCTGGTCACCTCGGCGGTGGCCCGCGCCTCGCTGCGCTCGATCGGCGGCTTCCGCGCCTCCATCGGGGCGCAGCACCGGCTGGACACCCTCGCCGCGCTGGCCCACCTGCCGGCGGCTGCCCTGGTCGGCGACCGGGACCGGCTCACCCCGCCGCCCTGCGCCGAGTCGATCGCCGCCGCACTGCCGGCGACCGAGCTGACCGTCTGCCCGGGTGCGGGGCACATGCTGATGATGGAACGCCCCGACGACGTCAACACGGCGCTGGGCGGCGTGCTCCGGCGCGTACTCGCCGCCGCCGGGTCCGGCGCCACCGCCGCCTCCCGGGCGGACTGACCCGCACCCCCGACAGCGCCGCCGGGCGTGACGCGGCTTCCTTTCCCGCACCGGTGGCGCCGCTGGTTGCGCGCGGGCCGTACCCTCTTGCGGTTGGCCTGGCGCGGTTCGCGGGGTTCGCGCCGCCCGCCGCCGACGTCAGGAGGAGCGAGCGGTGACCGACCAGACCACCCTGGAACAGGAGATCGCCGTCGAGCAACGGCATCTCGACCGGGTGTACGCCCGACTGGCCGAGCTGCGCCGGTCGGCGGTCGACGCCGAGAAGGAGGGCTACCGGCTCGCCCGGGTGGGCAACTTCGGGGCGCTGGTCGAGCGGGACGCGATGGTGTTCCACGCCGCGCGGCGGCGACACATGCTCGACGCCGAACACGAGGGCCTGGTCTTCGGCCGGCTGGACCTGCTCGACCGGCAGGTGCTGCACGTCGGGCGGCTCGGCATCCGGGACGACGACGCCACCACCCTGGTGGTCGACTGGCGGGCCCCGGCCGCCGCCGCCTTCTACCAGGCCACCCCCGCGCAGCCGCTGGGCGTGGTGCGGCGGCGCACGATCCAGTCCTCCGCCGAGCGGGTCACCCGGATCGAGGACGACCTGCTCGACCCCGCCGCCGCACCCGCCGACATGGCGGTGGTCGGCGACGGCGCGCTGCTGGCCACGCTGTCGAAGGCCACCGGCCGGGGCATGCGGGACATCGTCGCCACCATCCAGCGCGAGCAGGACGAGGCGATCCGCTCCCCCGGTTCGGGCGTGACGATCGTGTCGGGCGGCCCGGGCACGGGGAAGACGGCCGTCGCCCTGCACCGGGCCGCGTACCTGCTCTATTCCGACCGCAGCCGGTTCGCCGGCGGCGGCATCCTGGTGGTGGGCCCGTCCTCGGTCTTCGTCGAGTACATCGCCTCGGTGCTGCCCTCGCTCGGCGAGGACACCGCCACCCTGCACTCGCTGGGCACGCTCTTCCCGGGCATGACCGCCACCCGCACCGACCCGCCGGCTGTCGCGGCGGTCAAGGGCTCGCTACGGATGCGGCGCGTGCTGGAGCGGGCGGCCCGGGACGCGGTGCCGGGCGGTCCGACCGAGCTGCGCCTGCTCTACCGGGGCACGCTGCTCCGGCTGGAGCGCCGCGAGCTGGACGGGATCCGGGAGCGGGCGATGCCCCGGGGCGCGCGGCGCAACGAGGTGCGCCGCGCCGGCTTCGACGGGATCTTCGCGGCGCTCTGGGCGCAGGCCCGCAGGTTGGGCATCGGCCGGCTGCCCGAGCAGCGCGCGTTCGAGGACGAGATCGCCGAGCGCCCGGAGTTCCGGGAGTTCCTCAAGGCGTGGTGGCCCCGGCTGCACCCCCGGCACGTGCTCGGCTGGTTGGCCCACCCGGAGCGGTTGCACCGGTACGCCGCCGGGATCCTCTCCCGCGCCGAGATCCGACTGCTCGACGACGCGTACCGCAGCCTGGACGCCGCCGGGCTGACGATCGCCGACATCGCGCTGCTCGACGAGCTGGACGCGCTGCTCGGCAAGCCGATGAGACCGGCCCGGGCCAGGCGGGACGCGTTCCAGCTGGCCGGTGGGGTCCGCGAGCTGAGCACCTTCGCCGACCGGCAGCGGGCCGCCCGCGAGGCGGCCCGGGAACGCCCGGAGGACTACCGGGAGTACGCGCACGTGGTGGTCGACGAGTCGCAGGACGTCTCGCCGATGCAGTGGCGCATGATCGGCCGGCGCGGCCGGCTGGCCTCGTGGACGGTGGTGGGCGACCCGGCCCAGACGGCGTGGACGGGCGAGGCGGAGGAGCTGTCGCGGGCCCGGGACCAGGCGTTGGGGCGACGAAAGCGGCACCACTTCACCCTCACCACGAACTACCGCAACTCGGCGGAGATCTTCGCGGTGGCGGCGGCGGAGATCCGCCGGGTGCACCCGGACCTTCCGCTGCCCCGGGCGGTGCGCTCGACCGGCGTCGACCCGGTCGCGCTGGTGGTGCCGCCGGCGGAGCTGGAGGCCGCCGTCGTGGCGGCGACCGGCGCGCTGCTCGCCGAGGTGGAGGGCACGGTCGGGGTGATCACGCCGGTGCCGCGTCGCGACGAGGTGGCCGGCTGGCTGGGCACGCTGGGTGCGCCGCGCCTTCAGGTGGTGACCAGTCTGGAGGCCAAGGGCATGGAGTACGACGGGGTGGTCCTCGTCGCCCCGGGCGAGATCCGGGCCGACCCGGGATCGGGGGTACGGACGCTCTACGTGGCGCTGTCCCGGGCCACCCAGCGGCTGACCACCGTCGACCCGACTGGCTGAGCACCAATTACTTGCACACATTGCGATGTGAGCATAGTTTGAACGCGATTCCGAGCCCCGAGAGGGAGGATGGGCGCGTGGGCGCAGGTCATGACCATCACCACGGGTCCGTGGCGAATGCCGCGCACCGCCACCGGGGCCGGCTCTGGGCCGCGTTCGGGCTGCTCGCCGGCCTGATGGTGGTGGAGGCGGTGGCGGCCTTCCGCACGGGCTCGCTGGCTCTGCTGAGCGACGCCGGGCACATGTTCACCGACGTGCTCGGCATCGGCATGGCGCTCGCGGCGATCGCCGCCACCCGTCGGGCGGGCGGCGATCCGCAGCGCACCTTCGGCCTCTACCGGCTGGAGGTGCTGGCCGCGCTCGCCAACGCCATGCTGCTCTCCGGCGTCGCGGTCTACGTCGTGATCGAGGCGGTCCGCCGCTTCGGCGATCCGCCGCAGGTGCTGGCCGGCCCGATGCTGGTGGTCGCCGTGCTCGGCCTGCTCGCCAACGTCGGCGCGTTCGCACTCCTGCGCTCGGGGGCGAAGGAGAGCATCAACGTCCACGGCGCGTACCTGGAGGTGCTCGGCGACCTGCTGGGGTCACTCGGCGTGATCGGGGCGGCGCTGCTGATCGTCGCCACCGGCTGGTGGTGGGCCGACCCGTTGGCGGCGGTCGCGATCGGGGTGTTCATCCTGCCGCGTACCTGGCGCCTCGGCCGGGCCGCGCTGCGCATCCTGGTGCAGGCCGCGCCGGAACACCTCCAGGTCACGGCGGTGCACGACCGGCTGGCCGCCGTGCCGGGCGTCGCCGAGGTGCACGACCTGCACGTCTGGACCCTGACCTCCGGGATGGAGGTGGCCTCGGCGCACCTGACCATGGCGCCCGACGCGGAGGTCGGCGCGGTGCTGCGCGCCGCCCGGGACGCGCTGCACGACGACTTCAAGATCGAGCACGCCACGCTGCAGATCGAGCCGGGAGCGTCCTCCGGGGCCTGTGGGGCAGTCGAGTGGTAATGAGGACAACCTTAAATCTGGGTGGCTATTGTGGCGCTATGCCGGATTTGACTGTTAGTGGACACACACCCTGCGTCACCAGAGCTGCACCAGTCACACCGGCACCGGTAGTCTCGGCTTCGGCCTCCGCCAGGCGGCACCCACCGGTGCCGGCGGTGGCCGCCGCCTAATCGCCCGACGGGGCGAACCGGGGAACCATGTTCGTGGGGTGCATCCGCGTCAGCGGTAGGGATCTTCCGTCCCGAACCCGTCAGCTAACCCGGTCGGCGGCTGACGGAAGGACGCGTGTATGCCAGTGATGGCACCTGTACGACGACGTGCCGCCCGGACGGCGGCCCTGATCGCCACGATGCTCGCCCTCGGCGCCGCCGTGGCCCCGGTCACCGCCGCCCCGGCGGCGGCAGCCACCCGCGCCGGCCTGCTCGCCGCGGCCCCCGGCCAGGACGAGGAGGGCGGCACCCCGGCCCTGCGGGCCCAACTGGAGGCCGCCAGCAAGGGCTACCTCGACGCCAAGCGCGCCCTCGACACGTCGGCCAGGCGGCAGCAGCAGCTGACCGCGCAGCTCAAGACCACCGAGGTGGAGCTGGCGGCGCGCACCGCCAACGTGGGCGAGATCGCGGGGGCCGCCTACCGCACCGGCCGGCTCAGCGTGGCGTCCGCACTTCTCAACAGCGGCTCGCCGGACGGCTTCATGGACCGCGCCGCCGCCCTCGACGCGGTGGCCGCCAAGGAGGACCGGGCCCTGCGCGAGCTCCAGCAGACCCGGGACGACGCCACCCGCACCAAGCTCGCCCTGGACGGCGAGATCCGGGAGCAACGCAAGCAGGTCACCGTGATGGCCAAGCGCAAGGAGCAGGCCGAGCGGGCGCTGACGGTCGCCAACCAGAAGCAGCAGGCCGCGGGCGGAGGCGGCTCGCCGGGCGGCACCTCGAACAAGACGGCGAAGGCGGCGCCGCGCAACTCCGACGGCTCCTGGCCGTCCGAGTCGTGCAGCGTCAACGACCCCACCCCCGCCAACGGCTGCATCACGCCGCGCACCCTGCACGCGCTGAACCAGGCCAAGGCGGCGGGCTTCACCCGCTACGTCTCCTGCTACCGCTCCGGCGGCTCCGGGGAGCACCCCAAGGGCCGGGCCTGCGACTTCGCGGCGCAGAAGGGCGGCTTCGGCGGCGACGCCACGGGCGGCGACCGGACGTACGGCAACAACCTCGCGGCGTACTTCGTGAACAACGCCGACCGCCTCGCCGTGCTCTACGTGATCTGGTACCGGCAGATCTGGTTGCCGAGCAGCGGGTGGAAGTCGTACAGCGGAGCCAACGGCGACCCGTCCAGCGATCACACCAACCACGTACACCTGTCGGTCTACTGACGCCCGCGCCCCGGGTGCCACGCGTCGCGGCACCCGGGGCGTACCGGCGCCCGTCGTCTCCGGCGGCTCCTGGTCCGGCCCTCCACGACGCCGCGCCGAAGCCGCCCGGAGTCCGGCCGCACGGACAACGCTCCCGCTACCGTCAGCTCATGCGCGGCCACGCACCGTGCCGACGGCTGGAGGGTGGGGGCATGAACGGGTACGACGGATGAGCGGGCACGTGATGGTCTTCGCGCCCACGCCCCGGCTGACGGTGACCGTGGACCAGCCCAGCGAGGCGCCGGAGTTGCACCTGCACCCCGGCGGGCAGGGCGTCTGGCAGGCCCGGATGGTGATGTCGCTCGGGGTCGACGTGGTGCTCTGCACCGCCCTCGGTGGCGAGATCGGCCAGGTGCTGGAGCCGCTGCTGGTCAGCGAGGGGGTGGACCTGAAGGTGGTGGTCCGCGACTCCGGCAGCGGCGGGTACGTGCACGACCGGCGCGAGGGCTCCCGGCGGGAGATCGTGGACGTGCCCGGCCAGCCGCTCAGCCGGCACGAGCTGGACGAGATCTACAACCTGGCCCTCGGCGAGGGGCTGCGCGCCGAGGTCAGCGTACTGAGCGGGCCGAACGAGCCGTCCCTGGTCCCGGCCGACCTCTACCGCCGTTTCGCCGCCGACCTCGGGGCCAACGGCAGCCGGGTGGTGGTCGACCTCTGCGGCGAGCACCTCGACGCCGTGCTGAGCAGCGGCGTCTTCTTCCTGAAGGTCAGCCACGAGGAGCTGATCGCCGACGGCCGCGCCGACGGCGACGACGAGGAGCAGCTCACCCGGGCCCTCTACGACCTGCACGCCGCCGGCGCCGAGAACGTGGTGGTGAGCCGGGCCGACAAGCCCGCCCTCGCTCTCGTCGACGGCGAGGTGTTCGAGGTGGAGATGCCCCGGCTGGAGGCGGCCGACCCGCGCGGGGCGGGCGACTCGATGACCGCCGGGGTGGCGGCCGTGACGGCACGCGGCGGTGACGTGCGCACCGCGATCCGTACCGGCGCGGCGGCCGGCGCGCTGAACGTGACCCGGCACGGCCTGGGCACCGGCCGCATCGACTCGATCACCGGCCTGGTCGACCGGGTGCGCCTCGTACCGGCGGGCAGCCGGCCGCAGGAGCGGACCAGCCCGGACGAGCTGGCCCACCGGGCGGCCGAGCGATGACGCTGCGCGTACTGGTCACCAACGACGACGGGATCGCCGCGCCCGGCATCCAGGCGCTGGCGCGGGCGGCGGCGGACCGGGGCCTGGACGTGGTCGTCGCCGCGCCGCTGGAGGAGGCGAGCGGCACCAGCGCCGCGATGACCGCCGTGGAGCGCGACGGGCACGTGGTGGTCCACGAGCACCCGCTGCCGGAACTGCCCCGGGTCCCGGCGTTCGCGGTCGGCGGCTCCCCCGGCTTCATCGCGCTGATCGCGGTGCACGGCGCCTTCGGGCCGCCGCCGATGGTGGTGCTCTCCGGCATCAACCGGGGCGCGAACGCGGGCCGCGCCGTCCTGCACTCGGGCACGGTGGGCGCCGCCTTCACCGCCGCCGCGAACGGCTGCCGGGCGATGGCCGTCTCGCTCGACGTGCTCTCGGCCGGGGACGCCACGGCCGCCAGCGGGGGCGCCGCGGTGGCCGCCGCCGCGCGGGTACGCGACGCCGAGCGGCACTGGTCGACGGCCGCCCTGGTGGCCCTGGACCTGCTGCCCCGGCTCACGGCGGGGCCGGTGGAGAGCGTGCTCAACGTGAACGCGCCGGACCTGCCGCACAACCGGCTGCGGGGGGTACGCCGAGGCACGCTGGCCAGCTTCGGCCAGGTGCAGATGACGGTGGCGGAGGCCGGGCACGGCTTCGTCCGCACCTCCCTGGAGGAGCCGGGACAGGCCGTGCAGCCGGGCACCGACCTGGCCCTGCTGGCCGAGGGGTACGCCTCGGTGACGGCGATCCGCGCGGTCACCGAGGTGGCGGACGTCGACCTGTCGGGCCTCGGCGACGCCTGAGTAGCGCACGCCCCGCTACGGACAGCGGTGGGTGGAGCCGGCCGGGGTGCCCCTCCGGAAGATCGTCGCGGGCGGTGTGCCGCCGACGGAGATCAGGCGCCGGGAAGGACCTCGGGGGTGGGCGCGCCGGCGTAGTAGGGCTCGGGGGCGCCGAAGAGGCCGAGCAGGCCCGTCACCCAGAGCTGCCGGTGCACGAACCGGCTCGGCTCGGTGACGACGAGCTTGACGCCACTCACCTCGGCGGTCTGGAAACCGGCGACCATCGCGCTGATGCCGACCGAGTCGATGAAGGAGACGAGCCGCATGTTCAGCTCGATCCGCGCGGGACGCCCCTTGGTCAGGACCTCGGCGATCGCCTCGCGCACCTCGTACGCGGTGTCGACGTCGATCTCGCCCCGCGGGGCGATCTCGATGACACCACCGGGCAGAACCGACTTCACGATCGACAGGCTCACGCGAGCACCTCCACTCGCCCGTCCGACGGGCGCCTCATCAGTACGCGGGCCGCGACCGAGAGTATTCCTCCGACGGCCTCGGTCGCCACCCCTCGGGATGAGCAATTCGCGGATCAGGGCGCAGCAAGACGCCCATATCCGGACTATTGACGTTTTTTCCACCCGACGGTCAGCTTCCACCGACGCGCCGAGCCCCCAGGGTAGCCGGCTGGGGCCGGCACCGCCCAACAGCCGTCCCGGGCGTGGCCTGTTCCGGTTCACCCCCGGGTCTTGCCCGTCCTGCCTAGCATCGGCTCGGGAGACACGACTGTGACCGGAGGGACGCTCGATGCTCAGGAGACTTGCCGCGCTGGCCGGCGTCAGCGCGCTGCTGGCCCTCGTACTGGCATGCGGATTCGGCGGAGGTGGCGGCGATGACGACGACGATGACGACGACGACTTCGCCCGGGGCGTGACCGCGGCGGTCGCCCTCCGCTGACGGGGGGCCTGCGAGATCGGTCGCCGGCCCGTACGCCGACCGGCGTCGCCCGCAGCGCGGCGCCCGCCGGCGCACCGGGTTTGCGTAGCCGCCCCACGGGGCACAGGCGGTAACGAGCGAACCGTCACCCGCCGCTGCGACGCCGGAGTCCGAAGTGGCCGTCGGCTTCGGCACCCGAGGAGGTAACCACCATGTTCGGAAGCAACCTGCTGGACCGCCGCAGCAAGCCCGAGCGGATCGCGGACCAGGCGTGGCAGCAACTCGTCTCGGCGGTCAGCTCCGCCGGTGACAGCGTCCGGGACACCGCCCGGTCGGCCCGCCGGGGTGGTTCCGGTCTCGCCGACGAGGCCGGCGATCTGGTGGGCTCCGCGGCGGACGAGGCCCGTCGCCGCGCCACCCTGGCCTTCGACGCGCTGGCCGGCCGCCGGCCCGCGCTGCCCTGGACGCTGCTGATCGGCGCCGCGCTGGTCGGCGCGGCGGTCGGCTGGGCCGCCGGCACCGCCGCGCGGGCCGCCGGCAGCCGGGGCGACCGGGCGATGGACGACATCGAGTTCGTCGACGTCGACCGCCCCAACTCCCCCGTCGGCCTCGACGGCTGAACGCACGGCAGACCTGACGGCTGAACGCGGCCCCGGCCGAACCTGCGAAGGGTTCGACCGGGGCCGCGCTTTCTCTCTGGCGGGTTCCGCGGCAGGCGCCGCCCATCCCACGGCCCGCCGCGCCTCGGAGCGGGGCCGCCTCACGTTGGAGCAGGCGGCCCTGCCTCGGAACAGGCAGCCTCACCTCGGAGCAGGCGGCCTCGCCTCGGAGCAGGCGGCCTCAGAGCGCGGCGACGCTCGTCGGCGCCCGTTCCGCCCTGCTCAGCGCGCGCAGCACCGCCGGCTGCCCGTGTCGGCGTACGGCGAGACGGGCCAGCAACGTCAACACCGGATTCACCGCCTCGGCCGGCAACTCCGGGGTGGGTACGCCGACGCTGACCGCGAGGTCGTCGGCGTGCACGACGAGTTCCAACAGCCGGGTGGCCAAGAAGTCGTCCAGGGTGAGCGACCACGGGCCACGGGCGAGGTGCACCACCCGCCCGGACGGCTCCCCCGGCAGCACTCCGGACAGCTCACGCAGGGTGGCCGCGCACCGCTCGACCAGCGCGGCCGGGCCGTCGGCGGCCAGGCCGTCACCGGCCCGGCGGATGGCGACGTTGACGATGGCGTCGACCGGGGCGCCGAGCCAGCCGCCGCGGGCGTAGTGGTCGAGCAGGCCCACGGGGTCACCGGCAGGAACGGGCGCGGCCAGCACGGCGGGAACGCCGAGCACCTGGCTGGCGAGGTGGCCGGCCAGTCCGCCCACCCCGAACGCGGGCAGCGCGCTCGGTTCGTCCCAGTGGATCGCGACGGCCGGGTCGGCGAGGAGATCCACCGCCGAGCGGGCGGCGGTGAGATAGGCCGTCCTGATCGGATCCACAGCCGATCCCTCCTTCGACAGGCGATCCCCCGAGCCTATGGTCCGCCGGGACGCCGACCACCTCTTCGCGTGCCGCATCATCGGCCCGCAGTGGCACCCGGGCCGGCCCGCCCAGGCCCGCCAGCGCCACGGCGACGTTGCCGCCACCCCGCGCGACCGCGCACCCCGGACCCCGGTCGAGGGCTCGGAATGCGCGGTCGGCGGGACGGGAGCGGTCATCAGTCAGCGGGTGACGGCGTCAGCGGGCGGTGCAGGTGACGGTGGCCGGCGGGTTGTTCGCCCCGGTCGTACCGGCCAGGAAGCCGGCGGTGGCGGTGGCGCCCGCGCCGAGGGCACCGTTCCAGCCGGCGTCGCGGACGGAGACGCTCGCCCCGGTCTGGGTGTGGGTGCCGCCCCAGAGCTGGGTGATCCGCTGACCGTCGGGGAAGGTCCAGCCCACCGTCCAGCCGGCGATCGCGGCGCTGCCCGCGTTGCGGACCACCAGCTCGCCCTGGAAGCCGCCCTGCCAGGAGCCGGTCACCCGGTAGGTCGCGGTGCAGCCGCTGCCGGGCGGTGGCGTGGTCGGGGGTGGCGGCGTGGTCGGGGGCGGGGTCGTCGGGGGCGGGGTCGTCGGTGGCGGGGTGGTCGGGGGTGGGGTCGTCGGCGACGGGGTGGTCGGGGTCGGATCGGGCGTGCCGCCGAGCCGGTCGGCCACCAGGATGCCCCGGCCGTTGGTGCCGAGGTAGACCCGGCCGTAGACCCGGGGGTCACCGGTCAGGGCCTCGCCCGCGTTGCCGTACTGGTGCTGGTCGTCGTTGATCCGTACCCAGGTCGCGCCGGTGTCGTCCGAACGGTGCACCCCCGGCCGGCCGTCGACGGTGCCGAACAGGTACAGCGCCGGGTACGTCCGGCCGGGCGCGGCCTTGCCGAAGCCGACGTTGCCGGCGGTGCTCACCGCGGCCTGCTTCGTGAAGGTGGCCCCGGAATCGGTCGAGCGCCACAGCCCGCCCTCGCCGGCCAGCCACAGCTCGCCCTCCCTGCCGGGCAGCGCCTTGAACCTGACGTTGCCGGTGGCGGGCAGGCCGGCGGCGGCCGAGGCCGTGAAGCTCGCCCCGCCGTTGGTGCTGACGTAGAGCCTGCCGCCGCTGAAGGCGTAGAACTTGTTCGGGTTCACGCGGTCGGACTCGATGGTCGCGTTGGCCGGGACGCCCGTCGACGCGGCCCACGAGGTGCCGAAGCCGACCGAGTACACCACCTGCTGGCCGGTGTCACCCGGGGCCCAGACGAACCGGCTGCCGTCGGCCGACGCGGCGACCGTGCCGCCGCTGTCGACGCCGGACGGCTCGGTGCCCTGGAACCAGTTGGCCCCGCCGTCGGTGGAGAACGCGACGTGGCTGTCGTTCGGCCGGTCGGCGTCGGTGAAGTTGCCGGCCCGCACCATCACGGCCGGCTTCGTCTCGGCGTAGTCGAGGCTGGTGGTGCTGGTGAAGGTCGGCTGGGTGAACATCATCGGCGGTACGGCGTCCAGGTCGGTGTGCCGGAAGCCGCCGATGTCGCCGAGCGCGCTGACCAGCGGCGCCCCGGAGGGCGGGCTGACCAGGTCGAGCACCGCGGTCTCCTCCAGGCCCCTGACCATGGGCTTGATCGTGAACTGGCCGCCGGTGTCCCACGTGGTGAGGTCGGTGCTGCCGTAGATGGTGGCGCCGGTGCCGTACATGAAGCGGTTGCTGTCGTGCGGGTCGATCTCGACCGACTCGTTCATCCAGCCGAGCTTCGGGGTCTCCTCCGGCGGCGCCGGGTTGCTGCCGAAGGTCAGCCACGGCACCGAGCTGACGTCCATGGTGTAGCGCTTGGACCTGTTGGGATAGCTGGTGAACTCCCAGATCCGGGTCCAGGTCGCTCCCCCGTCGGTGCTGCGCCAGAAGATCGCGTCCGGCCACCACGAGATCTGCGTCGCCACCATCAGCGTGTTCGGCTTCTGCCGGTCGATGGTCAGGCCGCTGTAACCGAAGTACGCGTCGGTGCTGGTGGACGGGATCGGGCTGATCCGCGTCCACGCGCCGGTGGCGCGGCTGAACTTCCAGACGTCGCCCTTGCCGCCGTCGTACGGGCCGCCGGTGTCGCTGGTGGCGATGTAGAGGAAGCCGCCCACCGGGTCGACGACGCCCTTGTGGGCGAGGTAGCCGGTCGGCTGCCCGGCGATCCGCTCCCAGCTGGCCCCGCCGTTCGTGCTGCGGTAGACCGGGTTCTCCTTGTCGGCCACGCCGACGTAGACCGTCTGCGTGGCGGTGCCGGGCGTACCGGTGCTCTTGTCGAAGCTGACCCAGGTCAGGCCCTGGTTCTGGCCGTTGTAGCCGTTCGGGTCGCTCGGGTCGGCCCGGTAGTTGCCGACGTTGGGGAAGTTCGCCACCTTGGCCCAGGTCGCCCCGAAGTCGGTGCTGCGCCACAGGCCGTTGCCGCCCTCGGCGCCGTAGTACAGGACGCTGTTGCGGTTGGGGTCGACGGCGAGCCGCTCGCCCATGCCCCGGCCGGGCATGTTCCCGCCGTTCTTGAACGGCAGCTCGGTGACCTGCCAGGTGGCGCCCTTGTCGGCCGAGCGCAGGATCGCGCCGTTGTTCGGGTCCCAGTCGTTGGTGTACATCCCGACGGCCGCGTACACCCGGTTGGTCTGCACGGGGTCCGTGGCGACGCTGACGACGCCGTTCCAGCCCCACTTGTCGGCGCCGACCCAGTCCAGCAGCGGCGTCCAGGACTGGCTGGCCTGCTCCCACCGGTACATGCCGCCGATGTCCGTGCGGGCGTAGATCAGGTTCTTCTCGGTGGGGTTGAAGACGATGCCGGGGACGAAGCCGCCGCCGTCGATCCGGACGTTCTTCCAGGTGTACGCCTCGGCGGCGGCGGTGGGCGCGCCGGCCGCGGTGAACGGTGCCGCCACGACGGTCGCGGCGACGACCAGCGCGGACACGACCGCGCCGACGTAACTTCTCCGCATCTGCGGTTCCTTCCGGGTGTTCGGAGGACGCCGGGCGGTCGTGGGGGCGGCCGGCCGGCGACGGGGACACGCGCGATCGCGCCGGAGCTGCCCTGGCTCCGGTGATCGGCGCGATGGCTCCCGCACCCGAGGAACGCGCTTACCCTAGCCGAATCCACCACCCGCATGGAAGCGCTCCCAGAGATCACCCGGGCCGGGTGAAGGCCCGTCACCCGCCCCCGCGAAACGCTCGGTCCCTGCGGAAGCGCACATACCGACCGGACCGTCGGGTGAGGAGTGACAGATGGCCATCGAGACGATCAGCCGTACCGACCAGGAGATCCAGTCGGCCGTGCTCGACGAACTGGCCTGGGAACCCCGGGTACGACCCCACGAGATCGGCGTGACCGTCGCCGAGGGCGTGGTCACCCTCACCGGCCGCGTCGACAGCTACGCCAAGAAGTGGGCGGCCGAGCGGGCGGCGCACCGGGTGGCGCGCGTCCGGGCGGTCGCCAACGACCTGGCCGTACGCCTCGGCACCGGCGCGGAACGCACCGACCCGGACATCGCCGCCGCGGCCGGGCACTCGCTCGAGTGGGACGCGTTCGTACCCCTGGAGCGGCTCGACGTGACCGTCTCGCAGGGCTGGGTCACGCTGCACGGCGACGTGGACTGGGAGTACCAGCGCCGCGCCGCCGAACGCGCCGTGTCCCGGCTGACCGGCGTACGCGGGGTCAGCAACGGCATCGTCGTGCGTCCCGACGTCCGGCCCGACGGGCACGCCCTGGCGGAGCGGATCGTCGACGCGCTGGCGCGCAACCGGGCCACCCCGGCGGAGAAGATCACCGTCCGGGTGCACGGCGACACGGTGCTGCTCGGCGGGCTGGTCCACTCGATGCCGGAGCGGGCCGAGGTGGAACGGACGGCGTGGTGCGCGCCGGGGATCCGTGAGGTGCAGAACCACATCGCGGTCGCCCCGGTGCTGGGCTGAACCACGCCGGCACCCGCCGGGCGCGGAGCCGGGCAGCGAGCCACCCGGGCGGGGTGAGCCGCCCTCACCCCGCCGCCCGGCAGGCTGGGCGACATGACTGAGGTGACCAGCCCGACGACCACTCCGCTCCAGGTCACCGCCCGCCTGCGGACCCCGGTGACCGGGGACGACCACGTCCGCGGGTCGGTGGACGCGCCGGTGACGATCGTCGAGTACGCCGACTTCCAGTGCCGCTACTGCGGAGCCGCGTACGCGAGCCTGCGGGAACTGCTGCGGCAGCGGGCCGACACCGTACGCCTGGTCTACCGGCACTTCCCGATCACGAACATGCACCCGTACGCCGAGCAGGCCGCCGAGGCGGCCGAGGCCGCCGGCCGGCGCGGGCAGTTCTGGGCCCTGCACGACTGGCTCTACGAACACCAGGACCAGCTCGACCCGGTGCACCTGTCACTCGGCGTGGAGCAGGTCGGCCTGCCCGCCGCCGAGGTCGCGGCCGAGGTGGAGCGCCAGGCGTACGGCGACCGGGTGCGGCGGGACTTCGTGGGCGGCATCCGCAGCGGCGTCCACGCCAGCCCGACCCTCTTCGTCAACGGCGCCCGCCACGACGGCAACTACGACCTGGCCGACCTCCTGACCGCAGTAGACACCGCCACCCCCTGACCCATCCGCCCTCCGGTCAGAGCAGGTGGAGGTCGCGGGCTCGGCGGACGGCCTCGCGGCGACGGGTGGCGTCGAGCTTGCGGTAGATGTTGCGCACGTGGGTCTTGACCGTGTTCACCGACAGGGACAGCTCGGCCGCGATCTCCACGTTGGACAGGATGCTCTGCAGGTAGCGCAGGATGGTCAGCTCCCGTTCGGTCAGCGGCTCGTCCAGGGCCGCCGTGACCCGCTCCGCCGGGACCCGCTCGGCCGGCGGCCCGGCCCCCCGGACCAGGTCGCTGACCGTCGGCCAGTGTGCCGTGCCCGTGTCCAGGTGCGCGGCGAGCAGGTCACGGATCCCCGGCTCGGCCCGGGTGAACGGCCGCCGGAAGCCCTCCGGCGCGGCCAGGTCGAGGGCGCGTTCCAGCACCCGTCCGGCCCGCCGCTCGTCGCCGGCGTGCCGCGCGAGCACCGCGTCCAGCACGGCGGCGTCCAGCCGTACGGGCAGCGCCCAGCCGGCCGCCTCCGGCGACTCCCAGTCGGGCAGCGCGTACCCGGCGGCGCGTGGGTCCCCGGCGCGCAGCTCCACCCGGGCGAGCGCGACGGCCAGCGGCGGAGTGGCTGCGTCGGGTGCCCGCACGAGGCGGTCCCGGGCGGCGCTCAGGTCGCCCCGTGTCCCCCGCACGTCGGCCTCGGCGGCCAGCAGCCAGAGTGCCAGCTCGCCCGCCCGGGGCAGGCCGGTCAGCCGCTCCCTCGCCTGTACCAGC
The DNA here is from genome assembly GCF_043197575.1 of Micromonospora sp. NPDC049051. Lineage (NCBI taxonomy): Bacteria > Bacillati > Actinomycetota > Actinomycetes > Micromonosporales > Micromonosporaceae > Micromonospora > Micromonospora sp. NPDC049051. The sequence goes on along the minus strand of NZ_JBICTL010000005.1, from coordinate 147,038 downwards.
ACCCGGTGCCCCTCGGGCAGGTCACCGGCGTCGCGCAGCAGGTACGCCCGGCACCACGCCGCCACCGCCCCCACCACGGGTTCGCCGGTGGCCGGGGCCGCCAGCACCAGATTCGCCTCCGCCTCCCCGGGCTGGTCCCGGTGCAGCGCGACCAGGGCCAGCGCCAGGTAAGCGTGGGCGCAGTCCGCCCGGCAGGACCAGCCCTGGCAGGGCGGCATGGCGAGGGCCTCGCGGGCGAGGGCGTCGGCCGCGCGCAGTTCGCCCCGCACGGCGTGCAGCAGGGCCGCCCGGCTGGCGCAGACCAGCTCCGTACGCGGTCGTCCGGCAGTCCGGGCGGCCGACAGCGAGCCGGCGAAGGCGAGGCCGGCGGCGTGGAGGTCCCCGTCCGCCAGGTCGGCCAGGCCCAGCGCCGTGCCGGCCACGGCCCGTACGTCTGCGTGTCCGGCGACGACGCCCGGCGGTTCGGCCGGCGCCTGCGCGGCGAGCAGCCGGGCCGCGGCGGCGCGTACCGCCTCGGGGTCGCCGGCCAGCCGGGCCAGGGTGAGCTCCAGGGCGGTGGCCAGCTGCCGGAAGCGGTCCCGGCGCGGCGTGGGCAGCGCCCGGGCGGCCTCGACGGCGCCGCGCAGGTGCTCGGCGGCGGCGGTGGGGTCCCCGGCCTGGGCCCGCTCGGCGGCGCAGGCCAGCCCGAGTTCCGGATCGCGGCGCACGGCCTCCGGCGGCGGGGGTACGGGTGCCCGGCCGGCGGGCGTCTCCCGGTCGTACGGGACCAGCTCCGGCCAGCGGGACACGAGGATCGCGACGGCCCGCTCGTGGTCGCCGCCCGCGAGCGCGTGCCGCAGCCCCTCGCCGGGCCGGCCGTTGTCGGCGTACCAACCGGCCGCGCGCAGGTGCAGGTCACGCAGCTCGTCGGCCGGCAGCCGGCCCAGCTCGGCGTGCAGCAGGTCGGCCAGCGGCGGAGGGCACCGGTACCAGGGCGGGCGGCTGTCGTCGCGGCGCAGCAGCCCGCCGTCGTCGGCGAGGCCGGCCAGCGCCTGCTCGGCGTCGGTCCGGCCGGTCAGCGCGTCGACGAGCCCGGCGCAGACCACGTCGGCGACGGCGGAGCGGCGCAGCACGTCCCGCGCGTCCGGATCGAGCCCGGCGAGCACCTCCTCGCGCAGGTAGCCGGCCACGTCCGGCTGGTCGCCGCCGAACTGTTCGACCCAGCGGGCCGGGTCCGGCTGTCCCCGCAGCGCCAGCGCGGCGAAGCGGAGGGCCGCCGGCCAGCCGCCGGCGCGTTCCCACAGCCGGCGTACGCCCGCCACCGGCAGGGCGACCCCGTGCGCGGTCAGCAGGTCCGCCACCTCGTCGGCGCTGAAGGCCAGCTCGTCGGGGCCGACCTCGGTCAGCTCCCCGGCCAGCCGCAGCCGGTGCACGGCCAGCGGCAGCCCGGCGCGGGCGCTGACCACCAGCCGCAGGCGCTGATCGGCGTGGCGGAGCAGGAACTCCAGTCCGGTCAGCGCCGCCGGGTCGGTGATCCGGTGCAGGTCGTCGAGGACCAGCAGCACCGGCCGTTCCCGGGCGGCGAGGGCCGCGGCCAGCACCTCCAACTGGTCCGGGCCGGGTGGCCGGTCGGGCACGGGCACGTCGTCGGCGGGGTCCACGGTCGTGCGTAGCGCCGCCGCGAGGTAGGACCAGAGCCGGTCCCCGTCGTCGTCGACCTCCACGGAGACCCAGGCCGCGTCGGCGTCCGGGAACCAGGAGGCGAGCAGCGTCGTCTTGCCCCACCCCGCCGGGGCGCGGAGCAGGGTGACCGGCCCGGCGGTCCCCTCGTCCAGCACCCGCAGCAGCCGGGGCCGCAGTACCAGCGGCTCCGGCGGCGGCGCGGGACACAGCCGCGACGCCAGCAGCGGCGCGCCGGCCGACCCGCCCGCGACCGCGACGACCCCCGTGTCCCGTACGTGCTCCGGCATCCGGCCCGCCCTCCACCGATGCGTCCCCAGGTCCCGCGCGCGGCGGTTACCCGGCGCGGGCCCGTTCACCCCTTCGGGGGGACCCGGCTTCACCCCGTCCGGGGTGAGGCTGGCCGTACGCGGGCGACCGGCCGCGCGCAGCGCCGCGCGCCCGGCGTCGAGGGGACGGGAGGCGGGCCGAGGTGGACGGGCGGGGACGGATGGGACGGCTGGCAGGCACGGCCGGCGTGGCGCTCGCCCTCGCGGCGGCGGGCCGGGCGCTGGCCGTACGGCGGCGCGGGCCGACGCGCGGGGCCGGCTCGGGTCCCCGGCCCGCGCGCTGGCAGGTGGTGACCGTCGACCGCGCCCCCGGCGAGGTGCTGCCCGGCGGCCGGTGGCCGGAGCCCCTGCGCCGGCTCGGCCGTGCGGTGCAGGTCGAGCTGCGGCCGGCCCCCGGCTGCCGGGGCACGGAGCTGGCCGCCCGGCCGGTGCCCGGCGCGGTGCCCCCCGGGCTCGCCGCCCACCTGGTCGGCGACGACCCCGGCCTGCTGGTCCGCCGGGTGCTGCGGGAGGTCAAGCAGCTCGCCGAGACCGGCGAGGTGCTGCGCGCGGACCGCTGGTCCGCCGAGCGTCCGGCGGGGCCGCCGCGATGAGGGCGCTGTGCTGGGTGGGCGCGGGCGAGCTGGCGGTACGCCAGGTGCCCGACCCGGAGCTGCGCAACGGCCACGACGTCATCGTCCGGGTCCGGCAGAGCGCCACCTGCGGCGGGGACCTGCCGCTGCTGGCCGGGCGGGTGCCCTACCTCGCCGTCGGCGACGTGCTCGGGCACGAGTTCCTCGGCGAGGTGGTCGAGGTCGGGCCGGAGGTACGCCGGCACCGGGTCGGCGACCGGGTGGTGGTCTGCTCGTCGGTGGCCTGCGGCAGCTGCTGGTACTGCCGCCGCGACCTGCCCTCCTGCTGCGACAACGGCAGCGCCGACCCGGCCGTCGCCGAGGCGGCCTGGGGACACCCCACCGGGGGCGCCTTCGGCCAGCCCCGGGCGCTGGGCGGCTTCGCCGGCAGCCACGCCGAGTACGTCCGGGTGCCGTACGCGGACGTCGGCGCGTTCACCGTGCCGGAGCCGGTCAGCGACGACCGCGCCCTGTTCGCCTCGGACGCCGCGCCGGCCGGTTGGATGGGCGCCGACCTGGGCCAGGTGCGCCCCGGCGACGTTGTGGCGGTCTGGGGCGCGGGCGCGGTCGGGCAGCTCGCGGCGCGGGCCGCGCGGCTGCTCGGCGCGGAACGGGTCGTCGTCGTCGACGCCGAGCACGAGCGGCTGCGGATGGCCGAGCGGCACGCCGGCGCGGAGACCATCGATCCCCGCGTCGTCGACGTCACCGCCGAGCTGCGCGAGCGCACCGGCGGGCGGGGCCCGGACGTGTGCGTCGAGGCGGTCGGGGCGGCCTGGAACGGGCACGGTCTCCGGGCGCTGGCCGACCGGTTCACCGGCGGCGCGGAGCGGCCGGCGGCGGTCCGCGAGGCGCTGCACGCCTGCCGCAAGGGCGGCTCGGTCTTCCTGCTCGGCGAGTTCACCGGTTTCGTCGACTCGTTCCCGCTCGGGGCGGTGACCCAGAAGGGGCTGACGGTGCGGGGCGCCCGGCAGCACGGGCAGCGCTACATCCCGATGCTGCTGGAGCGGATGGCCCGCGACGAGCTGCGTACCGAGCACCTGGCGACCCACCGGCTGCCGCTGGAGCGGGGCGCGCAGGGGTACGCGCTGTTCCGGGACCGGGCCGACGGCTGCGTCCGCGCCGTACTCAGCCCCGATCTCCCGGCCTCCGTCGGGTGAGGCGTGAGCGCTGCGTCGCGCCGCGCCGGGTGGCAGACTCGGCGGATGCGTGAGCAGCGGACGTACGACGTCGTCCTGTTCGGGGCCACCGGCTTCACCGGCGGGCTGACCGCCGAGTACCTGGCCCGCACCGCCCCGCCGGGGCTGCGCTGGGCGCTCGCGGGACGCAACCCCGGCAAGCTGGCCGGCGTACGGGACCGGCTGGCCGCGATCGACCCGGAGCTGGCCGGGCTGCCCCTGCTCACCGCCGACGTCACCGACGCGGGGTCGCTGCGGGCGGTGGCCGAGAGCGCCCGGGTGGTGGCCACCACCGTCGGCCCGTACGTGCACCACGGGGAGCCGCTGGTCGCCGCCTGCGCCCGCGCCGGCACCGACTACCTGGACATCACCGGCGAACCCGAGTTCGTGGACCTGATGTACGTGCGCCACCACGCCGAGGCGGAGCGCACGGGGGCACGGCTGGTGCACGCCTGCGGGTTCGACTCGATCCCGCACGACCTGGGCGTCTGGTTCACGCTCAAACACCTCCCGGACGACGTGCCGATCGCCGTCGACGGCTTCGTACGCGCAGGTGGGAGGTTCTCCGCCGGCACGTACCACTCGGCGCTCACGGCCTTTTCCCGTACCGCCGAGGCGTCCCGGGCGGCCCGCGAGCGGCGGCAGGTCGAGCCGCGACCGCCGGGGCGGCGGGTGCGGGCGGTGCCCGGCCGGGTGGCCCGCTCGACGGAGCTGGGCATGTGGGCGGTGCCGCTGCCGACCATCGACCCGCAGGTGGTCCGCCGCTCGGCCGCCGCCCGCCCGGAGTACGGGCCGGACTTCCGCTACCGGCACTTCGCGGCCGTCAAGCGGCTGCCCACGGTGCTGGCCGCCGGGGCCGGGCTGGGCGCGCTGGTGGCCCTGGTGAAGCTGCCGCCGACGCGGCGCTGGCTGCTCGGCCGGCTCGCCTCCGGGCAGGGGCCGACGCCGCAGCAGCGGGCGAGGTCCTGGTTCCGGGTCCGGTTCGTCGGCACGGGCGGCGGGCGGCGGGTGCTGACGGAGGTGGCCGGCGGCGACCCCGGCTACGACGAGACGGCGAAGATGCTCGCCGAGTCGGCGCTCTGCCTGGCCGGCGACGAGCTGCCCGGCACGGCGGGTCAGGTCACCCCGGTGACGGCGATGGGCGACGCGCTGCTGGACCGGCTGGTGCGCGCCGGAATGACCTTCCGCGTGCTGGACACCCCGAGCTGAGCGGGAGCCGGGGTCGGCGGGTTGACCCTCGACCAGGTCGAGACGACAGGATCAGCGCCGTGGAGAGCGACCTGCGCAGCATCGGCGAGCTGGCCCGGGCCAGCGGCCTGACCGTCAGCGCCCTGCGGTTCTACGACTCGGCCGGGGTGCTGGCCCCGGCCCTGGTCGACCCGGTCACCGGCTACCGCTGGTACACGGGCGACCAGGTGACGCCCGCCCGCCTGGTGGCCGGGCTGCGCCGGGTCGGCATGCCGGTCGCCGAGATCGCCGCCGCGTTGCGGTCCGAGCCGGCGCAGGTCCACCGGATGCTGGACGCGCACCTGCGCCGGCTGGAGGACGGTCTCGCCGACGCCCGCCGCGAGCTCTCCCGGATCCGTACGCTGATCGATCCCGAGGAGCACCCGATGACCACCCGACTCGTCCTGTCCCCCGTCGACCTGGCCGCCGCCGTGGACGCGGTCCGCTTCGCCGTCGCCACCGATCCCGAACTTCCGGTGCTGTCCGGCGTGCTGTTCGAGTCCGACACCGACGGCGTACGGCTGGTGGCGACCGACCGGCACCGGTTGGCGGTGGCGCGGGCCGCGGCCCGGATCGACGGGCCGGCGGTGCGCGTGCTCGCCCCGGTCGCCTTCGTCGACGAGGTGCGGGCCCTGCTGGGCACCGAGGCGGGGGGCCGCACCGGAGCGGGAGGCGACACCGGGGCGGTGCTGACGGTGGCCGCCGGCACGATCTCGGTCGCCGCCGCCGGCCGTACGGTCGACACCGCCGCCCTGCCGTACGACTTCCCGGACCACCGTCGCCTGCTCCGCTCGGCGGCCGACGACGGGCCGGCGCACCGGCTGACGGTCGACGCCGACGCCCTGCGGGCGGCCCTGACCAGCGCCGACGCGCCGGTCGTCACCCGTCGGCACGACGGTGTCCCGCTCGCGGTGACCGTGCTCGGCCCGGACGGCCGCGGCGGCGTACGGCTGCTCGGGGCGGACGAGCTGGCCGGGGAGCGGGACGCGTTCCGGGTCGGGGTCAACGGCGGCTACCTGCTCCAGGCCCTCGACGCGGCCGGCCGGGGCCAGTTGCTGCTGGAGCTGGACGGCCCGATCGCCCCGCTGGCGGTACGCCGGCCGGACGACGTCGACGCGTTCTCCGTCCTGATGCCCATCCGGCTCTGACCACGGCACCCGGCGGGAGCCGGGACGACCACGGACCACCACCCGGCGGAAGCCGGGACGCCCGGTGCACGCCCCGGCGGAGGTTGTCGAGACCGGGCCGGGGCGGGACCGGGGCGCGACGGTAGCATCGGTGGGTCCACCAGACGTCCGGACGGAGGCGTACGGAGCAGCATGCTCGACATGGAGTTGATCCGGAAGGATCGCGAGGCGGTGGCGACCGCGCTGGCGAAGCGACTGGATCCCGCCGAGGTCACCCGGGCCCTGGACGAGATCCAGCGGCTCGACCAGGAACGTCGTGCCCTGATCAGTGGCATCGACGGCGAGCGGCAGCGCCGCAAGGCCGAGGCGCGCGCGTACGCGGCGGCGAAGCGCGCCGGCACCGAGCCGGAGGTCTCCGCGCCGGAGGCGGGCCGCAAGCAGCTCGCCGAGCTGGAGTCCGAGCTGGACGAGGTGCAGGCGCGGCTGCGCACCGTGATGAGCGAACTGCCCAACCTGCCCGCCGACGACGTGGTGCCGGGCGGCAAGGAGGCCAACCGGGTCGTCCGGACCTTCGGCGAGCCCCCGGCGATCGAGAAGGTCCGCGACCACATCGAGCTGAGCCGGATGCTGGGCCTGGTCGACCACGAGCGCGGGGTCAAGCTCGGCGGCTCCGGTTTCTGGATGTACACGGGCATGGGCGCCCGGCTGGAGTGGGCGCTGCTGAACTTCTTCGTCGACGAGCACGTCAGCGCCGGCTACGAGTTCCTGCTCCCGCCGCACCTGCTGCTGGACACCGCAGGCTTCGCCGCCGGACAGTTCCCGAAGTTCTACGACGACGTCTACCACCTGGACCGGGAGTCCGCCCCGCGCGGGCAGTTCCTGCTGCCCACGTCGGAGACGGCGATCCTCGGGGCCTACCAGGACGAGATCCTGGAGACGGCGAAGCTGCCGCTGAAGGCGTTCGCGTACACCCCCTGCTACCGGCGCGAGGCGGCCGGGTCGCACTCGGACGAGCGGGGCACCGTGCGGGGGCACCAGTTCAACAAGGTGGAGATCTTCCAGTTCTGCCTGCCGGAGCAGGCCGACGCCGCGCTGGAGGAGATGCTCCTGCACGCGGAGAGCCTGGTCGAGAAGCTGGGCCTGCACTACCAGCGCTCCCTGCTGTCGGCCGGTGACGCCAGCGCGTCGATGCGCAAGACCCTCGACATCGAGGTGTGGATGCCGAGCACGGGCAAGTACAAGGAGGTGTCGTCGGTCTCCTGGGCCGGCGACTACCAGGCGCGCCGGGCGGCCATCCGCTACCGCGAGCCGGGCGGCAAGCAGACCCGGTTCGTGCACACGCTCAACGGCTCGGCGCTGGCCACCAGCCGCCTCTTCCCCGCCATCCTGGAGCAGTTCCAGCAGCCCGACGGCTCGGTGCTGGTGCCCGAGGTCCTCCAGGCCCGCCTGGGCACCGACCGGCTGACCCCCCGCTGACCCGCGGGCCTCACCCCCGCCTCCCCTCAGGGGGCGGGGGTGAGGCGCAGCGCGAGTTCGGGGCAGACCTTGACCGCCTTGCGCGCGCCCTCGCGCAGCCAGGTCGGCACGGGGGTGGGCGGGAAGGCGGGGTAGCCGTTGCCGTCGAGCCGGATGAAGTCCGGTACGACGTGCGCGCACAACCCGTGCCCGTCGCAGCGGGACCAGTCGAGCGTGAGCCGCTGCGGGTTCGCGTCGGGCGCGCCGGGCAGGCCCATGACCGCCCTGACCCGCCGGCCGCAGCCCTCGCCGGTGGTGTGCAGCCGCAGGTCCTCGGCGAAGACCTCCATCGCGGAGAGCGCGAACCGGGACGTACCGTCGGGGTGGCTGCACGCCCCGCGGCCCTTCACGTCGCCGGCGGCGGCCCGGACCACCTCCACCGGGGCGCTGCCGGCCACCGCCAGGTCGACGGCGCGGGCCAGGTCGGGCAGGCCCATCCGGCACGGGCCGCACTGCCCGGCGGACTCGCCGGCCAGGTAGCGCACCACCTGCGCGGCCTCGCCGAGCGGGCAGGTGTCCGCGCCCAGCGGAACGAGGATGCCCGCGCCGAGGGTGCCGCCCACGGCAGCCAGCCCCTTGCGGGAGATCTCCGCCCGGTCGGCGGCCTCCCGGGTGATCCACCGGCCGTGGTAGCCGCCCGTCAGGACACCCGGCCCGTCCGGCACCTCGCACAGGTCGAGGATCTCCCGCAGCCCGGTGCCGGCCGCGCACTCCACCACGGCGGGGCGCCCGGCCGCGCCGGTGACGGTGAGCAGCACGGTGCCGGGCTCGTCGTCGGTGCCGAGCGCCGCGTACTCGTACGGGCCGAGGCGGGCGGCGACCGCGAGCTGGGCGTACGTCTCGGCGTTGGAGAGCAGGGTGGGCAGCCCGCCGACGCCGGAGTCGCTGGAGCGCCGCTTGGTGCCCGGCGGGATGTGCGGCAGCCCGTTGATGCCGTTGACCAGTGCGCCGCCCTCGCCGGAGATGAACCGGTGCGGCACGGTGACGATGCTGGTGGGCACGGGCATCCGGCGCTCCTCCAGCGCCTCGGTCACGGAGTTGCGGCCCACCTCGTCGTCGGCCACCCCGACGACGATCTCCTCGGCCTCCAGCGCGTACGCGGCGAGCGCGGCGCCGTCGAGGATCAGATGCGGGGCGCGGGTGAGCAGTACCTTGTCCTTCCAGCTCGCCGGCTCCCCCTCGGTGGCGTTGACCACCACCACCGCCGGGAGGTCCCGCCGCTCGCAGGACTCCAGCACCGCGCGGAGCTTCTTCGCGAACGGGAAGCCCGCACCGCCCTTGCCCCTGAGTTGGACGCCCTCGGCGAGCCGGAGCAGGGTGGCCGGTTCCATCGGCCCGATCGGCCCGTGCACCTCCTCGTGGGCGAGCAGGTCGAGCCGCCCGAACTCGGCGAAGCCGGCGGTCAGTCGGGGCTCGCCGACGCAGGCCACCGGCGGCACGGTCGTCCGCGTCACCTCGCCTCCCCTCGCAGCCCGGCCCAGTACGCCCCGTCGACGGCGTCGGCGTTGGCCCGGCGGCGGCGGGTCGACCGGCTCTCGCCGGCGGCCCGGCGCGCCCGCCGCGACGCGAGGTCGACGAGGGTCGGGGTGTCGTCGGCCGGCAGCGGAACGTCCTCGGGGACGTACCTGACCGGGGGCCGCCAGTAGTCCGGTTCGAGGTCGCGGTCGTCCTCGGCGCTGTGCCGCCCACCGGCGGACACCGGATTGGCGGACACCGGCCCGGCGGAGACCGGGTCGGTCCGCTCCCAGCGCCGGGGGCTGTCCCACGGCTCCTCGGCCTCCTCGCGGCGGCGGGGCGGCGCGGGGTGCCCGCGCTGCCCGTCGCGCTCGGCCCGGCCCCGGCGGGCGGGCTCCTCGACGCGGCTGCGCCGGCCGGTCGGGACGAGTTCCGCCTCGCCCCGGCGGCTGCCGGTCGGCTCCGGTTCCGCCGCACGGCGGCGGCCGGTCGGGGTGAGTTCCTCCCCACTCCGGCGGCGCGGGCGGGCCGGTTCGCGGAGCGTGCCGGGTTCGGGCACGGCCGGCACGGTGAACCGCTCCGGGTCGCGCCGCCGCGCGGCGGGGGCGGGCCAGGTGCCGGCGACCGTGGTGCCCGCCCACGCGTCCCCGCGCCCGTCGGTCCCCGCCACCCGGCCGACGCGTCGGGTCAGGCCCCGCAGCAGCGACCGGCCCGCAGCGTCCTGCGCCGGCCGCCCGGCCAGGGCCCGGTTCATCGCGGCGGCCTGGTGCTGCTCCCGGCTGCGCCGGCCGAGGCTGACGGAGAGGCGGACCAGCAGCGCCAGCACGACCAGCAGCACGCAGGCGAGGTAGCTCAGCACCACCCAGGGCTGCGCGGGCCGCCCGGCGTTGAGCCCGTGCACGATGGCGAACGGCCAGGACAGGTACGCGGCGGAGTGCAACGTACGCCAGAGCCACTTCGGACCGACCCCGGCGAAGCGCGCCCGGACGACGCCGGTCCAGAGCACGCTCACCATCAACAGCGCGGCCACGGTGCCGAGGCCGACGTAGAGGCCCCGCCCGCCGACGAAGGGGACCACCGCGTCGGTGCCCGCCGCCCGACCGGTGGCGATCTTGGTGAGTACGTGGAAGAGCAGCCCGGCGACGCCGAGGATGCCGGTGGCCCGGTGGGCGGACTGGAGCAGCACCCGGTGCCGGATCAGCAGCACCAGCCGGTCGGTGGCGAGCAGCCCCATCATCACGGTGAGGCTCAACGCCACCAGGGTGACGACCCCGGCGAAGAACTCGGTGAAGAAGAAGCCGTACGCGTACGCCGCCGAGCCGACGCCGGTCAGCATGGTGGTGGCCCACAGCGCGGCGAGGGCGGAGACGGTCAGCAGGGCCACCGCGGGTCGGGACCGGCTGCGGGCCCCCCGGCTGGTGCTGGTGGTCCGGACGGAGGCCGGCTTCTGGTTGCGTCGTGCCCGGGCCATCTGCTCCTCGATCGTCTCGCGGCGGCGCACCGCCGGCCGGCCCTGTTCCCCATCGAGTACGGACCGACGTGGCGGGCGGATCACCGCCGCGCGGAAATTCCCGCACCGGCGTCGAACCGACCGGCGCACGGATGCGTGGACGACGCGAACGCATTCACACATGCCCATGCATTGACAGCACTTGCAACGCGCTTGTAACCTTTCGGAAATTTTCAACATCTCCTGCAAGATCCCGGCAGCGCCGGTTCGCCACCGCCCCCACCCCTGTCAGGAGTCCTCCATGCAGAAACGTCGACGGTTGTCGGCGATCGTCGCCCTCGGCGCGATCGCCGGCCTGCTCGCTCCCGCCATCGCGACGGCGCCCCCGGCCGCCGCGGCCCGGCCGGCGGCAAGAAGGTGATCGCCAACCTCTTCGAGTGGAACTGGTCCTCGGTGGGCACCGAGTGCCGCACCACCCTCGGCCCCAAGGGCTACGGGTGGGTGCAGGTCTCGCCGCCCCAGGAGCACGTCCGGGGCTCGCAGTGGTGGCTGGCGTACCAGCCGGTCAGCTACCGCATCGAGTCGCGCAAGGGCACCCGCGCCCAGTTCAAGTCCATGGTCGACACCTGCCACGCGGCCGGGGTGAAGGTGGTCGTGGACGCCGTCGTCAACCACATGTCCGGGCAGGACAACGGCGGCACCGGCTGGGCCGGCTCGTCGTACGGGCACTACGACTACCCGGGGATCTACCAGACGCAGGACTTCCACCACTGCGGTCGCAACGGCGGCGACGACATCGCCAACTACAACGACCGGTGGGAGGTGCAGAACTGCGAGCTGGTCAACCTCGCCGACCTGAAGACCGAGTCGGACTACGTCCGTACGAAGATCGCCGGCTACCTCAACGACCTGCTCTCGCTCGGCGTCGACGGCTTCCGGATGGACGCCAGCAAGCACATGCCGGCCGCCGACATCGCCGCCATCAAGGGCAAACTGTCACGCTCGGCGTACATGGTGCAGGAGGTGATCCACGGCGCCGGTGAGCCGATCCAGCCGGGCGAGTACACCGGCAACGGCGACGTGCACGAGTTCCGCTACGGCAAGGACCTGGCCCGGGTCTTCCGCTCGGAGAAGCTCGCCTACCTGCGCAACTTCGGCGAGGGCTGGGGGCACCTGCCCAGCGCGTCGGCGGCCGTGTTCGTGGACAACCACGACACCCAGCGCGACGTCGGCGGGGTGCTGACCTACCGCGACCGGGGCATCTACGCGCTGGCCAACGCGTTCATGCTCGCCTGGCCGTACGGCTCCCCGACGGTGATGTCGAGCTACACGTACAGCCAGCGCGACCAGGGCCCGCCCTCGGACAGCTCCGGGCGCACCCTCAACGCCACCTGCTACTCCGGCTGGGAGTGCGAGCACCGCTGGCCGGTGATCGCCAACATGGTGGGCTTCCGCAACGCCACCGAAGGCGCCGGCGTCGTCAACTGGTACGACAACGGCAACAACCACATCGCCTTCGGCCGGGCCGGCAAGGGCTACGTCACGATCAACGACGAGGACTCCGCGGTGAACGGTCGGTCGTACCAGACCGGGCTGCCGGCCGGCCGCTACTGCGACGTCATCCACGGCACCTTCAGCAACGGAACGTGCAGCGGGCCGGTGATCACCGTGGACGGCAGCGGCTGGTTCGCCGCGAACGTGCCCGCCCACGACGCGATCGCCATCCACGTGGGCGCCCGGCTCAGCTGACGGTCGCCCCCGTCCGCCGCCCCGTCCCTGCCGACATTCCGCGGGGACGGGGTTTCGCCGTTCTTCACCCGTTACAGTTTGTTTGTGCGTTTTGACCGAATGAACCGGCGACACGTCCGGGCCCTGGCCGCCGTCGGCGTACCCCTGCTCCTGCTGGCGGCCGGGGCGACGGGCTGGGCGCTGACCCCCGGGGCCGCGCCCACCGCGCCGCCGGTCGTCGGGCCACCCGCGTCACCGACCCGCACCGCCCCGGCCGACGTGGCGCCGACGCCCGAGCGGGTGCCCGTCGCCGCACCCGCGCCGGACGACCTGCCGGTGGTCGACTACGGCCCGGCGCCCACCGGCTTCCCGGCCGACCCGGACACGATGGACACCGCGCCGCTGACCGAGGGCCTGCACCCGACCCGCCGCATCGCCGCCTACACCGCCCCCGGCGGTCGGCCGCTGGCGTTCCTCGACCCCACGATCAGCGGCGTCGAGCTGACCATGCCGGTCGCCCAGCGGCGGGCCGGCTGGACGGCGGTGCTGCTCCCGTCGGCCAACCGCACGCTCGCCTGGCTGCCGCCCGGCGGTCACACCACCGTGGCGCTGCCCGACCAGATCGTGGTGGAACGCAGGGCGCACCGCCTCACCTGGTACCGCGCCGGCCAGGCCGTGCGTACCTGGGAGGTCAGCCTCGGCCAGCGCGGCCAGGAGACCCCGCTGGGCCGGACCTTCATCCTGGGCCGCACCCCGCCGCCGCAGAGCGTGTACGGGGGCGTCGACATCTTCGCCCTCGGCTCGGTGCCCGACGACCCGGACTCGGTGCCGGCCGGCCTGCGCGGGGCGCACATCGGCATCCACAGCTGGTACCACGACGGCGAACTGGGCAAGAAGACCACCAACGGCTGCATCCGGCTCACGAAGAGCGGGCAGCGGGAACTGCTGGCCGAGGTGCGCCCCGGCACCGAGGTGGTGGTGGTCGACGAACTGCCGGCCCCACCCCCGACGGCCTGAGCGCACCCCGAACCACGCGCCGGCCGGGTCAGAGTGGCGCGACCCAGTACGGAGCGACGTCCATCCAGCCGTTGGCGCCGGCGCCGTGCTTCCGGCCGCTGCTGCCGGTGCTCAGGGTGTACCAGGCGTCCACGAAGTCCGGGTCGTCGGTGTACCAGGAGGCGGGCAGGGCGTCCAGGATCGCGTTGACCAGCGGGGTGTACGCGCCACCGTCCACGATCACCAGCAGAGCGTTGGCGATCGCCTTGACCAGCGCCGCGTAGTTGGTGTCGCCGTCGTCCTCCATCATGACCACGTCGGCCAGGTTGTACTTGTACGACGAGAAGTGCACCAGCAACTGGTTCGGGTAGTACGTGGTGCCGTCGTGGTCCAGGTACGGCATCTGCACCAGGTCGACCTTGACCTTGCCGTCCAGCCCGAACCCGGCCACGAGGTTGTAGATCTCGGCCGCGCCCTTGAGCCAGGGCTCCTTGTCGTCGCTGAGCCGGACGGCGTCGACCTTGGTGGCCCAGTAACCGGCCGAGGCCGTCACCCCGGCGGCGGAGGCACGGGACGCGGGCCGGGCCGGAGCCGCCCGGTCGATGCCCCGCGCGCCCAACTCCTGGCGCATCAGCGTCAGCCCCGCGGCGAGCGCGCGCTCGGTGTCCACGTCCACCACCAGCACCGGCCGCTGCGGCACCCGCGCGGTGTCCAGCACCACCGTGCCGCCGGAGCGATCGTAGGCGTGCACGCTCGTCGCCGAGTCGTCGGTCGGGGTGGCGACCACCAGCGGCGCCTCACCACGCGCCAGCGCCGCACGCATGTCCGGGTGGGCCAGCCGCAACCGCAGCAGCGAGCCGGTGCCGGCCGGCAGGCCCTTGGCGGTCAGCAGCCGCTGGTTGGCGGCGCGGAAGTCGCCGGCGAGCCGGCCGTCGACGCCGGCGGCGAGCAGGTCGACCGGGTCCTCGGCGGCGGACGCGCCCAGCCGGCCCAACTCGGACCGGTCGGCGACCGCCACCTGGCGGGCCACACCGTCGAGGATGCCGGACACCGGACCGCCGGCGACGGCCGCCGGCACCGGTGCGACGTGGTCGGGTCGGGCGTACGCCGGGGTGGCGACCGCCGCGGTCAGGGTGGCGACCGCGATGCCCAGCGACAGCACGGTGCGGCGAAGGGGAGGTGGGTTCACATGGACTCCTCTGCGTTCCCCGGCCGCCGCTCGTGACGGCGATCGAGAATTGACGACGATGCATACATGAATATATCTCTACTGGACCGTCGTCAATGAGGCCGCGAGTTCTCAGGCTGGCCGGCCGACCGCCTCCTCCCCGACCTGGATCGCGTCGACCGGGGAGACCTGGCGCGGCAGGGCGTGGGCCGGCCCGGCCAGCTTCCGCCACAGGAACTCCAGCGTCAGCGCCCAGACGAAGGCGCGCTGCTCGTTGTTGGCCGCCGCGCCGTGCCCACCCTCGACGTTCTCGTAGTAGGACACGTCGTGCCCGTGCTCGCGCAGCCGGGCCGCCATCTTGCGGGCGTGCCCGGGATGCACCCGGTCGTCGCGGGTCGAGGTGACGAGCAGGACCGGCGGGTACGCCCGGTCGCCGTCGACGTGGTGGTACGGCGAGTACCCGCGCAGGAACTCCCAGTCGGCCGCCACGTCCGGGTCGCCGTACTCGGCCATCCACGAGGCGCCGGCCAGCATCCGGTGGTACCGCCGCATGTCCAGCAGCGGCACGTGCGCGACGACCGCCCCGAAGAGGGTCGGGTAGCGGGTCAGCATCACCCCGGTCAGCAGCCCGCCGTTGCTGCCGCCCTCGACGCCGAGCAGTTCCGGCGTGGTGATGCCCCGCGCCACCAGGTCGGCCGCCACCGCCGCGAAGTCCTCGTACGCCCGGGGCCGGTTCTCCCGCAGCGCGGCGCGGTGCCACCCGGGGCCGTACTCCCCGCCGCCCCGGATGTTCGCCACCACGTAGGTGCCGCCCCGGGCCAGCCAGCCCCGCCCGAGGACCCCGCTGTAGTGCGGGGTCAGGGCAACCTCGAACCCGCCGTAGCCGGTGAGCAGCGTCGGGCCGGCGGGCGCGTCCGGGTCCCCCACCACGAAGTACGGCACCCGCGTGCCGTCGGCCGAGACGGCGAAGAACTGCCGTACCGCCAGGTTGCCCGCGTCGAAGTACGCCGGCGCCCGCCTGAGCGTCTCGACCGCGCCGCCGACCTGCCCGAGGCGCAGTGTCGCCGGCTGGAGGAACCCCTCCGAGGCGAGCAGGTAGGAGTCGTCGTTGTCCGGGTCGGTGTCCACGACCTCGCTGTGGTCGAACTCCGGCACCCCGGGCAGGCTCTCCCGCCGCCAGCCCTCCCCGTCGGGCGTCAGCACCTCCAGCCGGCTCTTCACGTCGACGAGGGTGGCCAGGATCAGCCGGTCCCGGGTCCAGGACCAGCCGCTCAGCGCCGTACGGTCGTCGGGGCGGAACAGCACCGTCATCTCCCGCTCCCCGGCGAGGAACGCGTCGAACCGGGTCGCCAGCAGGGCGCCCGCGGGATGCGTCACCCCGCCGACCTGCCACGGCGAGCGCGGCCGGACCAGCAGCCACTCCCGGTGCACGTCCCACCCGGCGTCCTCCGGCACGGCGATCCGGATCCGCTCGCCCGTTGCCGTGAGCAGGTGCTGCTCCGAGCGGTAGAAGTCCAGCCGGCGGCCCACGAAGTCGCGCGCGAAGCCGGGCGTCGGGTCGTGCGAGGCCCACACGGCGACGTCGTCGTCGCGCCCCTCGTGGACGATCTCGGCCTCGGCCAGCGGGGTGCCCCGCCGCCACCGCCTGACCACCCGGGGATAGCCCGAGGAGGTCAGCGAGCCGGGCCCGAAGTCGGTGGCGACGTAGACGTGGTCGGCGTCGATCCAGTCCACGTCACTCTTCGCCTCGGGCAGCGTGAAGCCGTCCGGGACGAAGACGCGGCGGTCGAGGTCGAACTCCCGCACCACGACCGCGTCGCCGCCGCCCCGGGAGAGGCTGACCAGGCAGCGCCCGTACCCGGGCCGCAGCACCGTCGCCCCGCCCCAGACCCAGTTCTCGCCCTCCTCGGCCGCCAACGCGTCAAGGTCGAGCAGCACGTCCCACTCCGGCTCCGGCCGGCGGTACTGCTCGAGCGTCGTCCGCCGCCAGACCCCGCGCGGGTGCGTCGCGTCGGTCCAGAAGTTGTAGTAGAGGTGGTCCCCGCGCCACCCGGGGTAGGGGATGCGGTCCTCCGCGTCGAGCACCTGCCGGATCTCGGCCCGCAGGGCCGCGAACCCCGCTCCGCCGGTCAGGGCGGTCACGGTCTCCGCGTTGCGGTCCCGCACCCACCGCGCGGCGTCCGCGCCATCAAGATCTTCCAGCCAGAGGTACGGGTCGTCGGTCTCCACGGTCTGCCTCGCCACCCCGTCACTATCCCCGACGGGAGACCCGCGCCCGAGGCGGGTCGCCTGTCGGCATGGCGACGCGGCGGGCGGCCGGGGAACCGGAGCACCGCGGCGGCTGCGGAGCGGGGTGCCGCTGGCAGCCCGTACGCATGGCCGAGCCGCGACGGGTCCCCGCCGGACCCGCCGCGGCTCGACGGCGGTGCAGAGGCCCGGCCCGCTACAGGCCGAGGTAGGCGGCGATGCCGGCGGCGTGCCCGCGGGCGGTCGCGGTGATGAAGGCGGCGCGCTTGAGCAGGTCCGCGTTGGCCACGGTGTCGATGAACAGGTTCTCGGTCAGCACGGCGGGCATCGCGGTCTCGCGCAGCACGTGGAAGTTGGCCGTCTTCAGGCCGCGGTCGGTGACCGAGGCGACGGTGCGCATGTTCGACAGGACCCGGGAGTGGACGGCGCTGTGCAGGGCGCTACCGGTGCCCGGGTAGCGGTAGCTCTCGAAGCCGGTGCCGCCGCCGGAGTTGATGTGGATGCTGACGAAGATCGTGGCGCCCCACGCGTTGGCGTCGCTCGACCGGTAGGAGAGGCTGCGGGTGATGTCCGTGGTGCGCGACATCCGCACGTCGACGCTGTAGTTGGCCTTCAGGATGTCCCGGGTCTGGAGCGCGATGCTGAGGGTCAGGGCCTTCTCGGTCAGGCCGTTGCCGACGGCGCCGGGGTCGGTGCCGCCGTGCCCGGGGTCGAGGTAGACCTTCGGGACCGCCGCCTGCGCGGTTCCGGCCGCCGCGAACGGAGCCACGACGAGACCCGCGGCGGCGGCCAGCAGGGTACGACGGCGCGCTGAGGAGTTACTGATCACGAGCACCTCTCCACAGAAAGTAGGGTGCCGGGGAGGCCGCCGTGGGCCGCCCGATGCCCGTACGGGCTGGCACGGCGTCACTGTAATACATGTAAATATGTAAATAAATACCGTCGGACGGCTTGACAGACCCCCGGCGATCGACGAGCCTGGGCATCGCTCCACCCGGCACCGCCTCGATCCACTCGTTCCGCCGGCCGGAAAGACTGCTCCGGCCCGCGCTGGCATGGGCGGGGCTGTCGCGGGTAGTACGCGAACATGAGGGCGAGTTTCCGGCTCGGCCGGATCGCGGGCGTACCGGTCGGGGTCAACTGGAGCGTCCTGGTCATCTTCGCGCTGATCGCCTGGGGGCTGTCGGCCAACCAGTTCCCCCGGGCCTACCCGGGGCGGTCCGTCGCCCTGTACGTCCTGGCGGGGCTCGCCGCGGCGGTGGTCTTCTTCCTCGGCCTGCTCGCCCACGAGGTCTCGCACGCGATCGTCGCCAAGCGCAACGGGCTGGAGGTCGGCGGAATCACCCTGTGGCTCTTCGGCGGGGTGGCCGAGCTGCGCGGCGAGGCGCGCGACCCGGGCGCGGAACTGCGCATCGCCGGCATCGGCCCGTTGGTGAGCCTGCTCATCGGGTTCTTCTTCGGCGCGATCGCCGTGGTGCTCGCCCTGGCCGGGGTGCGGGGGCTGCTGATGGGCTCACTCGCCTGGCTGGCCGGCATCAACATCCTGCTGGCGGTCTTCAACGCGCTGCCGGCCGCCCCGCTGGACGGCGGACGGCTCCTGCGGGCGGCGGTCTGGAAGGCGACCGGCGACCGGACGAAGGCGTCCGTCGTCGCCGCGCGGGCCGGCTGGGTGCTCGGCGCGGTGCTGATCGGGCTGGGACTGTGGCAGTTCCTGGCCGGCGTCGGCTTCGGCGGGCTGTGGCTCGCCCTGATCGGCTGGTTCCTGATCGGCGCCGCCGGCCTGGAGGAGCGGCAGGCCCGGATGGGCAGCGCGCTGCGTGGGATCCGGGTGGCCGACGTGATGACGCCGCAGCCGCAGACCGCGTCGGGGCAGATGACGGTGGGCGACTTCGTCGACCACTACCTCTTCGCGTACCGGCACACGGCGCTGCCGCTGACCGAGGACGACCGGCCCGTCGGCCTGGTCACCCTCGACCGGGTACGCGGCATCCCGGCGGAGCGCCGGGCCGCCACCACGCTCGCCGAGGTGGCCTGCCGCGCCGACGAGCTGGTGCTCGCCCGGCCGGACGAGCCGCTGAACGAGCTGCTCCCCCGGCTCAGCGAGTGCGCCGACGGCCGGGCGCTGGTGGTGGCCGACGGCCGGCTGGTCGGGATCGTCTCGCCCAGCGACATCAGCCGGGCCGTGCAGCGCGGCAGCCTCCGCGAGCAGCTGGAGGCCGGCCGTCCCGGTCGCTAGTCGCGCGGAAGGTAGTGGTCGAGCAGGTCGGTGCGGAACGTGCCGGCCGGGTCGAGCCGGCGGGCCAGGTCGAGGAAGTCGGCGTACCGGGGCCAGGCCGCGGCGAGGGCCGCCGGGGCGAGGCCGAACACCTTCCCCCAGTGCGGGCGCGGCGCGAACGGCGCGAGCCGCTGCTCCACCGCCGCCACCACCGGCAGCACCGCCGCTGCGTCGGCGATCCAGGTGAAGTGGATGGCGAGGCTGTCCCGCCCATGGTTCGGGCTGAGCCACAGTCCGTCGCCGGCCACCGCCCGCAGCTCGCAGACCTGGAGCACCGGCGCGATCAGGTGCGCCACCGGGTCCAGCGCGGCCAGCGCCGCCGTCGCCGAGCCGCGCGGCACGTGGTACTCCGACTGCAACTCCGCCCCGCTGCTGGGGGTGAAGCCGAGCTGGAAGTGCGGCAGCCGTTCGTGCCACGGGCCAGGTTCACCGAGCTGCGGGGTGCAGTTGCGCGCCGGCATGCCCGGCACCGGGTGCCGTGGCTCCTCGGCCGCCGTCGTGTCGAGCCAGTCCGCCGGCAGCGGCTCCGCGTCCGCGCGCTGCTTCACCCACACCTCCCGCAGCCGGGGCGAGCGCCAGTCGGTGAAGACGCTGACGCTGTACGCCGAGGCGAACGCCGCGTCCAGCGCCGCCCGGGGCAGGCCGAGGCGGACGTGCTGGCGGAGCTCGAAGGTCGGCACGACGTCGAGGGTGACCCGGGTGACCACGCCCAGCGCGCCCAGCGAGACGACCATCCCGGCGAAGGTGTCCCCGTCGGCCGCCCGGTCCACCGCCAGCAGGTCGCCCTCGGCGGTGACCAGTTCCAGACCGGCGACCGCGCTGGCCAGGTTGCCGAGCGTCTCACCCGAGCCGTGGGTGCCGGTGGCGACCGCCCCGGCGACCGAGATGTGCGGCAGCGAGGCGAGGTTGGCCAGGGCGTACCCGCGCGCGTGCAGCCAGGTCGCGAGGTCCCCGTACCGCGTGGCGGCCGGCACGGTGACGGTCCGGCGGTCCGGGTCGAGCGCGACGGCTGCGGGCAGCCCGGCCAGCGAGACCAGGTCGCCGGTGGTGTCGCCGAGACGGTTGAACGAGTGACCGGTGCCCACCACCCGGAGGCGTTCGCTGCCCGCCACGAGCCGGCGCAGCTCGTCCAGGGACGAGGGGCGGTGGTGGCGGCGGGCGGCGTAGCGGACGTTGCCCGCCCAGTTGCGCCGTGGCGTGGCCTCGGCGGTGCTGCCGGCGTGCGGCGGTCGGTGGGTGGGTCGCTGCGGTCGCATGTCGTACCCCCGATCGGCCCCGTGGTCGTCGGACGCGTCGTCCGACGACCACCGGTGGGCGGAAGTTGGATCGACAGGGCACGGTTACCCCGCCGTCGTCCGGGAACCCTACGCCGATGAGCAGCCATCGCGATCCCGCCCCGTGGGGCGACGTGTTCCCCTCGGCGGAGGAGATCGACCCGACCGGCACCGGACTGGAGTCGTCGGGCCCGGTGCGGGCGAGCACCACGCCCGGTCCCCGGCCGACGCCGTCGCCGCCGCCGCGCCCGTCGCCCCCGCCGCGCCCGGTGCCCCATCCGGGGCCGGCACCCCGCGCGGGCGACGCCTGACGACGCCCGGCGGCGGGCTACTCCTGACGACGCCCGGTAGCGGGCGCCGCCGGGCGCGCCACGGCCGGACGGCCGCCGCCCGTCGCGGCTCGGCCGCCCCGTCGACCTGACGCGCCCGGACGGCTCCGGCGGGCCGCCCGGGGCTCAGAGCTGGGGCTTCACCTCGGCCGCGACCAGCTCCAGGTGGTCGAGGTCGGCCAGGTCGAGCACCTGGAGGTAGAGCCGCTCGCTGCCGATCTCGGCGTACCGGCCGATCTTGTCGACGATCTCGGCGGGGGTGCCCGCGAGGCCGTTCTCGCGCAGCTCGTCCGGTTCCCGCCCGATCGCGGCGGCCCGTCGTGCCACCTCGGCGTCGTCCCGCCCGCAGCAGAGCACCAGGGCGTTGGACCAGCGCAGCTCGCCCGGGTCGCGGCCGATCTGCGCGCAGGCGGCCCGGACCCGGTCGAACTGGGCGACCGAGTCCTCGACCGAGACGAACGGCAGGTTGAACTCGTCGGCGTACCGGGCGGCCAGGCGCGGGGTGCGCTTCGGGCCCATGCCGCCGAGCAGGATCGGCGGGCGCGGGTCCTGCACCGGCTTCGGCAGGGCGGGCGAGCCGCTGACCGGGTAGTACGTCCCGGTGAAGTCGAACGTCCCGCCGGGCGGCGTCGCCCAGAGCCCGGTGACGACGGCGAGCTGCTCCTCCAGCCGGTCGAAGCGCTCCCCCAGCGACGGGAACGGGATCCCGTACGCGGTGTGCTCCTCGGCGTACCACCCGGTGCCGATGCCCAGCTCCACCCGGCCGCCGCTCATCTGGTCGACCTGGGCGACGGTGATGGCCAGCGGGCCGGGCAGCCGGAAGGTGGCGGCGGTCATGAGCGTGCCCAGCCGGATCCGCCGGGTGTCCCGGGCCAGGCCGGCGAGGGTCGTCCACGCGTCCGTCGGGCCGGGGTCGCCGCTCACCGCACCCATCTTCAGGTAGTGGTCGGAGCGGAAGAACGCGCCGTAGCCGGCCTCCTCCGCGCAGCGCGCCACGGCGAGCAGGTCGTCGTACGTCGCACCCTGCTGAGGTTCGGTGAAGATCCGCAGTTCCATGCTTCGAGCATAGGGAGCCGCCCGGACCGGCGCGCCGATCCGGCCCCCGCCCCAAGGCCCGGCTCCCGCAGCGCGGCCGGCGGGGGCCCGCCGGTGCGGCGGGCGGCCCCGGGCGAAGTGGCGGGCATCCGATAGCGGCGGCCGTGGCATCCGGCACGTCGCGGGGTCCAGAGTGGAGCCAAGCGTACGAGATGAGGAGAGGCCCATGGAGGACCAGCACCGGGACCAGCTGATCGGGGCGGTGGACGCGCTGCTGCCGGAGGTGTCCCGCCGCGCCGGGGAGATCGAGGCGGGCCGGGAACTCCCCGCCGAGCTGCTCGACTCGCTGCGGGCGGCCGGCTGCTTCCGGATGTTCGTGCCCCGCAGCCACGGCGGGTACGAGGCGGACCTGCGCACCGGGCTGCGGGTGCTGGAGACGCTGGCGCGGGCCGACGGCTCCACCGGGTGGACCGTGATGATCGGCGCCGAGACGCCGCACCTGCTGGCGATGCTGTCCCGCGACCGCTTCGACAAGGTCTACGCCGACGGGCCGGACGTGGTGGTCGGGGGCGGGTTCGCCCCGCAGGGACGCGCCGAGCAGGTCGACGGCGGATTCCGCGTCACCGGCCGGTGGGCGTTCGCGAGCGGTTCCCGGCACGCCGACTGGATCTTCGGCAACTGCGTCCTGACCGAGGGCGGAACGCCGCTGTCCGGGCCGGCGGGCGCTCCGCCGGCCGTACGCTCCATGCTCTTCCCGGCCGCCCGGGTCACCGTGCACGACACCTGGCACGTGCTGGGCCTACGCGGCACCGGCAGCCACGACGTGGAGGTGACGGACGCCTTCTGCCCCGTGGAGGAGAGCTTCGACCTGTTCACCGGCGTGCCCTGCGTACCGGGGCCGGGCTTCGTGGCGCCGCTGGTCCACTTCGTGCTGCACCTCGGCGCGGTGGCGGTCGGCATCGCGCAGGGCGCGCTGGACGACATGGTCACGCTGCTCGACGGCGGGCGGCAACGGCTCTACGCGCGGCAGTCGCTCGCCGACTCGCCGGCCTTCCGCCTCCAGCTGGGCCGCGCCGACCTGGACGTACGCGCGGCCCGGGCGCTGCTGCGGGACCTGGCCGACGAGCTCTGGGCCGCCTGCGCCACCGACCCGGCGGCGATTCCCGCGCTGCACCCGCGGATCTCCGCCGCGCTGCCCTGGGTGACGGAGCGGGCCGTCGCCGCGGTCGACACCTGCTACCGGGCGGCCGGCGGCGGGGCGGCCCGCGACTCGTCGCCGTTGCAGCGGCGGTTCCGCGACATCCACACGTTCAGCCAGCACGCGGCGGCGGCCGAGGGCTGGCTCGCCAACAACGGCGCGCGGGTGCTCGGCCGGCCGGTGGAGCTGGCCTACTGACGCCGCGACGGGCGCTCGGCCGGGCCCGCCTGGCCGAGCGCCTTCCGGGCGGCCTCGCCCATGGGGTCGTCCCGGGTGGGCAGCTGCCGGATGAACGGCACCAACTGCTCCCCGAAGACGCCGTACAGCCGGCGCAGCTCCCGCGCCGGGTCCGCGGCGTCGTCGGCCCGCAGGTCCCACAGCGGGTACGGCTGATCGCCGATCACCGTGACGGTCGCCGACCGCGCGCCGTCGCGGTCGCCGCCGGCGTGCTCGCCGGCCTCGATCGCCCGCACGAGCCGCTCCACGAGGTCGAGGTCCCGGCTGTCCTCGAACGCCCGGATGACCTCCGCGAGGGTTTCCGGGCCCTCCAGCCGGTTGCCCTGCACCGCGTAACCCGGCCCCGTGCGGTGCCCCGCCCAGTCCAACGTGCGGGAGCCGGTGAAGGCGTACGAACGGCCCTGGCCGTCGACCATGCCGACCTGCCGCACCTCCCGACCCGGGTCCCGGGCCAGCAGCTCGGTCACGACGTCCTGCGGCGAGCGGCCCTCGGCGAGCATCGGCAGGCCGTCGTAGGCCAGGAACGGGTTGTGCGTGGCCTGCGTCGCCACGGCACCGCCACCGGGGCGGACGTGGGCGACCAGCTTGCCGACTCCGGGCGTGGCCGTCAGCGCGCCCACCCCGAGCTGGCCGGTACGCGGACATCGTGCGGCGATCGAGAACGTCACGGTGGGCTGGTACCCGGCCGGGCGTCCGGCATGCCCGCTGTGACTAGACGTACGGCCGGGTGGCGTACGCCGCCTTCAGCGCGGCCAGCCCCGTCGACTTCGGCGACAGGGTGCCCCAGCCGGAGTTGAAGTAGTTGGTCCACGCGATCCGGGGACCCCGCTCGGCGTTGAGCTGGGCGATGGCGGCCGGCACGGTGGCGATCCAGGCCGCCTGGTCCGGCACCTCCGCCACCCGTACGCCCCACTCGGCGATGATCACCGGCCGGGAGCGGGCGACGGGTCCGAGGTCGGCCACCGCCCAGTCCTTCGCCCGGCGGAACCGGTCCAGCGCCGTGTGGGTGGGGCTGGTGGCGTAGACGTTCCACTGGAGGAAGTCGAGCTTGGCCATCAGCTCCTCGGGATGGGTACGCAGGAAGCAGGCCTTGTCGAAGCCGCCCACCCCCACGGAGAACGTCGTGCCGGCGGGGAGCTGGCGGGCCCTGAACCAGTTCACGATGTAGGTCATCGCCTGCACGGCGCGGGCGTCCGACTGCGCCCACGTGTAGGTGACGCCGGACTCGGTGGTGCCGAACTCGTGGTCGGTGTCCAGCTCGGAGGCGAGCTGGATGTTCACCCCGAAACCCATGTTCCGGTACTGGGACAGCGCGCGGGCGAACAGCCCGTCGCAGTGCCCGGCCAGGACCTGGCTGTAGCCGTACGCCCGGGGCCAGGTCGTGCCGGGGCGCTGCTGGATGGTCATCGCGGGCGCCGGGACGGTGTGGCTGACGCCGTCCACGGTGAAGGTCTGCGGCCCGACGGCGGCGCCGTAGTACTTCAGCTCCAGCACCATGTTCACCCGCACCCCGGCCTTGCCGAGGCTGATCAGCCACGGCCGCTGGTAACCGGGGAAGGTGAAGCCGTCGGCGAAGCTGCGGTACTGGGTCAGCGAGCGGAAGTTCCCGCCGGCCATGTCGGCCGTCGGGTCGGCGTTGCCGGAGAGGTAGTAGCCGCCCAGCACCGGCGGCGCGATCGCGTAGTCGGCGGTGGCGGTGGCGGTCTGCCCGCCCCTGTCGCGCGCTGTGACCGTGACCCGGGGCATCACGCCACCGCCCGGTAGACGGCGACCGACCCGTTGTCCGACGCCCTGTTCCAGGTACGGCCGGAGTCGTCGGTCACGGTGATGGTGAGCGGGTCGACGACGGCCGTGACCTTGACCGGGGCGCTGCTGTTGCCCTGCGCGTCGGTGACCACGACGGTCACGGTCACCGGCCTGGTGTCGGCGTCGGCGTAGGTGACGGTCAGGACCATCTGGTCGCCGGGTGAGTAGGTGGAGGCGTTCAGGGAGGCGGTGGCGGTGGGAGCTGCCATTGCCGGTTCCTCTCGTACTCGGCCACCGGAGCGACCGGCTCGTGGCCACGGCCGGCCCCGGCTGGGGAGGATGGACGACCGGTCCGCCGGGCACGCGCCGGCGTGGGCCCGGGACAGGTCGTGGGTACGGCTCACCGGCCGGCGCTCTGCTCGGGGGTCGGCGCGCGGCTGCGGTGACTGCCGGAATGGGGACGTCGCTGTCGGTGTCGGTGAGGCGGCACCAGCCCGGGCATCCGGGAACGGTGGCTGCCGGAGCGCGGCCTCGCGGTGTGCGGGCGGCCGGCGCTGCGCTACGCCGGGGCCGTCGCGGGGCCGGGCTCGGTGATGGCGGTGTCGGCGGGGACGGTGCTGTCCCCGCCGGGCCCGAGGGATGGGATGTGGCCCGCCATCCTCACGCCTCTCACCTGCTACAACAGTGCGCCGGAAGAGAGGCCGACGTCCTGTCCGCTATCAGACGGAGTACGCAGCACCAGGACTCTTGCGCCATCTCGGGTGATATGCCGGGTGAGTACGCTTCGCCTTCCGTCCGCGTCAACTCGGTGCTGACCGGTCCCACTGGTTCCCCACTGGCCCGCCCGCGTCGGCGACCGGACCGCCGAGGAGGGGTGCGGCCGCACCGCTTTCGGGGCCGACGCGCGGCGCGCCCGGTGCGGACGGGGCGGCGGTGCGACCGGAGTCGGCCGTACAGTGTGCCGACCGTTCGATCGAGGAGGGGTGTCGTGACCCAGCCACCAGCGGTGCCGGGGCCCCCGGGTCCCGCCGACCCGCCCGAAGGCACCGGTGACGACGCCGGGACCCCGACGCCGTACCTGCTCGTCATGCCGTCCACCGAGGGCGCGCCACCGCCGATGGTGTGGCCCGGGGCGGAGGGTGCCCCCGCCTGGGCGATCCCCGTGAGCATCCCGGCCGGGACGCCGGGGTACGCCGTGTTCATCCCGCTGGTGCCGGCCACCCCGGCACAGCAGCCCCCGGCGCCGTCCGGCATCGTCCCCGCCGCCAGGCAGCCCGAGGCGACCGCGCCGGCACCGACGCCCGTCGGCGAGCCGGGGAGGGGAATCCCGACGCCCGTCGTCGAGCCGGGGAGGAGCATCCCGACGCAGCAGGGTCCGGTGGCGGCGGATGCCGCGTCGCCCGACGCCGTCAGCTCTCCGTCGCCCGACGCCGACGCGACACCGACCGCCTCCGCCTCCTCGGTATCCGCCCCGGAAACGCCCGAGACGGAGACACCCGACACGGAAACGTCCGACACCGGCGCGACCGGCACCGGGGCCACCGACGATTCGACGCCCGACGCCGAGACGCCCTCCACCCCGGCGACCGGCACGGTCACACCGACCGCCGCCGGAGCACCGACCGCCGCCGGAAGACCGGCCGCCGGGACAGCGGGAACCGGGACAGCCGTCGCCACTCCTGCGCGCACCCTCCAGCAGCCCGCCGAGCCGCTGCCGGCGCCGTACCGGATCGGGGTGCCGGCCGGCGCTCCGACGCCGTACCGGCCCTACCAGCCGATCCCGCGCCCGCCGTCGTTCCTCGACACGCGTTGGCCGGGGCCGGCGCCCGCCCGGGACCGGGCCGTACCAGCCGCGATCCTCGCCGGAGCGCTGGGGCTGGCGTTCTTCGTACCGCTCACCCGTACCGGCATCGGCTGGTTCCTCGGCTGGCTCGCCCTGACCGTCGCGGTGGTCTTCGCGGTCCGGCGGACGGGCGCGGAACTGCCGCGCGCCGACCGGTTGATCCGTGCCGGCTGGGCGGGCGCGTCCCTGGCGCTGCTGGCGGTCCTGGCCTTCCGCAACGCCTGGTGGCTGGTGACGTTCTGCGTGCTCGGCGCGCTCGCCTGCGCGGCCCTCGCGATCGTGGGCGGCCGGCTCGTCCGCTCGATCCTGTTCAGCCTGGTGGCGGCGCCGTTCGCGGCGTTCCGGGGGCAGCCGTGGGTACGCGCCCACCTCCAGGCCCCGGCGAACCCGGGCCTGGTCCGTCGCGTCGTCGGCTCGGCTGCGGCCACCCTGGCCGCGCTGATCGTCTTCGGCGCGCTGCTGTCCTCGGCCGACGGCGCCTTCTCGGTGATGCTCGGCGAGCTGATTCCCGAGGTCAACGTCGGCACGGTGTTCCGCTGGATCTTCCTCGCCGCCGTGGGTGGGCTCTGTGCCGTGGCCGCCGTCTACACGCTGGCCGCGCCGCCCGACCTGTCGACGGTGGACCGGCCCGGCACCCGCCGCTTCGGCATCGTGGAGTGGGCGCCGGTCATCAGCGCCCTGACGCTGCTGTTCGGCGGCTTCGTGGCGGTGCAGTTCACCGTCCTGTTCGGCGGGCAGCGACACGTGCTGCGCACCGCCGGCCTCAGCTACGCCGAGTACGCGCGCAGCGGGTTCTGGCAGCTCGTCGTCGTCACCCTGCTGACGCTGGCGGTGCTCGGCGCGGTGGCCCGCTGGGCGCGGCGGGACACCGCTGTCGAGCGGCACCTGCTGCGGATCCTGCTGGGCCTGCTCAGCGCCCTCAGCTTCGTCATCGTGGTGTCGGCGCTGTCCCGGATGTACACGTACCAGAAGGTCTACAGCTTCACCGGCGAGCGGCTCTTCGTGATGGCGTTCGAGCTGCTGCTCGGCACCGTGTTCCTGATGATCCTGTTGGCCGGGATCCGCTGGCGCGGAGCCTGGATCCCCGGCACGACCGTGGCGCTCGCCGTGGTGATGCTGCTGGGCCTGGCCGTGCTCAACCCCGAGGACTACGCGGCCCGCCGCAACATCGCCCGGTACGAGCAGACGGGGAAGATCGACGCCTGGTACCTGCGGGCGCTCTCGGCGGACGCGACGCCGGCCCTGGTCGACCTGCCCGACCCGGTGCGGCGCTGCACGCTGAGCTGGATCGCCGAGGATCTCGAGGAGCCGGACCCCTGGTACGCCTGGAACCTCGGTCGGGTCCGGGCGCGTGCGGCGCTCGACCGGGCCGGGCCGGGCGCGGTCGGCGGTCCCCGCGACTGCCGGGCCGCCGACCAGTTCGACCTGCCGAAGAGCCGCCGCTGACAGGTCCGCCGTCCCCGGGCGTGGAGCGCGTCGAGGTCGCCGTGCCGGTCGACCAGGTCCGGGGACGGCGGGACTGCCCTGCCGGTGGGGCCGGGTGCGTCCACCGGGTGCCGGTCGGGTCACCAGGGCTCGGGGATGCCCACCGCGAGGCAGCGTCGGGTGCCGGGGACCGGCTGGTAGCAGGCGGACGCCTCCAGGTTGTTGGTCAGGTCGGCGCGGGAGAAGGACGTGCTGCCGCCGTTGACGCAGGTGCCGCCGCTGGTGGACACCCCGCCGGTGACCTTGGCCGTGGCGCAGCCGACCGTCGCGGCGGTCTTCTCCACCGTGTTCAGCGAGGAGCGCTGGTCCGTGTACTGGTGGACGCCGTAGCCGGTCAGCCGGACGCCGGGCAGCGTGCCGGCGTACTGGTAGGCGGTGGGGTGGTAGTAGCTCCACGAGCCCGACCAGCCGCTGCCGGAGGGCAGCGCGAGCGCCGGCGAGGCGGGCAGCAGTGCGGCGGCCAGCGCGGCGACCAGGGCCGCGAACAGCGTCGTGCGGGTCGACCGCCATCGGAAACGGGCCTTCATCGGTCCTCCGATCTCCACGACGGGCAGGACACCCGGCGTCACGGATCAGGTTGACCGAGGACGTCGGCGGCGAGTACCGCTGCGTCCCGAAGCGGACAGCCGGACGCCGCGCGGGCGGGCGCGATCAGGGACGCGACGTACGCCGCCTGCGGGGCCGGTTCGCAGCGGCCTGACTCGATCGGCCAGACTCGGTCGTACCCCCGTGTCCGCCCGACAGCCGCCGCGCGCCGGCGGTACCCCTAGTCCGATGGTTGGAGCGCATGTCCCACACCCTCCTCGTCTGGCTGGTCGGCGGCGTCGTGCTGGTGGGCGCGGGTTTCGCGACGACCCTGCTGCCCACGTGGCGGGCCCGGGGGCAGGAGCAGCGGACCGCCTGGTCCGCAGCCCGCGCGGCCATCGACAGCGCGGCCGTCAGCCGGGACGCGACGGCGGCCCGGGTGGTTGAGGCCGAGCGCCTGCTGGCCCGTGCCGAGTCGATCGCCGCCGCGCGCGGCGGGACGTCCGCGGCCCGGGCGGCGGCGGAACACGCCAGGGAGGCCGACCGGTTGTGGCGGACCCATCAGTGAAGACCCGCCGGCACCACCGCTACGAGCTGCTGCGCTGGACGCTCCTCGGCGTCGCCGTGGTCGTCCTGGTGGTGTTCCTCGCCGCGCAGCGGCAGAGCGTCGACGTCAGCTACGGCCGGTCGCCGGCGGCCACGGTGAAGCTCGACGAGGGATCGGCCGGTGAGCTGAGCGACGCGAGCGTGCCCTCGGTGGCCGAGATGACCGCGCTGGTGGCCGCCGAGCCCGTGGTGCGGCTTCCCGGCGCGATCGCGCGCTGGGACGAGCAGCGGGTCCGCGAGGTGGCCGGCGACGGGTCCGTCCGGATCCTGGTCGCGCCGCCCGGGCTCGACGAGGACGAACGCGAGCGGGTACGGGACGTGGAGAACGCGACCGTGCGGGTGATCGGCACCGAGGTCAGCGGCGGTCTCTACCAGGCCGTACCCGACGACCTGCCCGGCTGGCGGGCGCAGTTCGCCACCGCCGACGTCACGGGCCAGCTGGTGGCGCTGATCGCCAAGCTGCGGGACGCGCCCAGCCCGGCCGACCAGGACGGGCTCCGGTGGCGCGAGCCGACCGGGCGGGAGCTGGCCGCCGTCGCCGCCGACCTGCGGTCCACCGGCCTGCACCTCGGCGCGGGGGCCACGCTGACCCGCGTCCCCGGCGGGGCCGCGCGCAACGCCTTTCCGGACGGCGCCCGGTACGTGGCGCTGCCCGCGCAGCCGTTCGGCGAGCCGGTGCCCCGGTACGGGCCGGCGCTGGCCGAGCTGTTCCCGGGCACGCCGATCGTCGTGATGTACGGCCTCTGGATCGAGTACCACGGTCCGGCGGCGGACGAGTTCGCGGAGCTGGCCGGGGCGAGCTTCTACGGCCAGTTCGGCGGCCGGCTGAGCCGGTACGACTACCCCCAGGGCAACGTGCTGACGGCCTGGCTGAACCGCGTCACCGACCTGCGCTACTCGGGGGTGTTCGACCGTCCGCTGCCGTACCGGCCGATCGATCCGCTGCGGGTGGCGCTGCCCGCCCTGCCGTGGATCTTCGCGGGCTGCGTGGCGACGTTCCTGATCCTGTCGGTCCGGGCGCTGCGCCGGCCCGACGGCGTGGGGGTGCGACGGGGCGACCCGGGACGGGGTGGCACGCCCGCCCGGCTGGCCGGCCTCACCGCGCTCGCCGTCGAGATGTCCCTGCTCACCGACAGCCGCAGCAACCCGGCCCTGACCAGGGGCATCGTCAAGCTCCAGGCGGCCCGTGCCGCGCTGGACGGGAAACTGCCGGACCGCCACGTGCGTACGCTGCTGCACGAGGCGTCCGACGAGTTGGACGACGCGGCCCGGACGCTGGGCGTCGCCAGCTACCGCCCGGACCTCTACCTTCGGGGCAGGCTGTCGTGAAACGGTCCGTACGCCGACGCCTCGGTGACCTGTTCGGCACGCCCTTCGGCATCGCCGTCCTGGCCTGCCTGGTGCTGGCCGGCTGGGCGCTGTGGACCGGCGGGGCGCTCGACGGTCCGATCGCCCGGCAGGTGCGCTCCTCGTCCGTGTACGTCGCCCCGGGCGTCGACCTGGACCGCGCGGCGGCCGAGCGGATCATCGGCAACCGCCGGCTGGTCGTGCTGATGCTGGAGCCGGGCGCCGACCTCAGGCGGGGCTGCCGCCAGGTCGAGCGCGCAGCCGACGGGACCGTCGTGCTGGTGATGAGCCGCGACTCCGACGAGTACGACACCTACGGCTGCGCGCTGCTGCCCGGGCGCGACGACGGGAACTTCGGCCGGGCCTTCGTGGCGGAGATGACCATCAGCCGGGGCGTCGACACCTTCGCCGACCGCCCGCTGGAGGCGCTGAAGGTCGTCACCGTCAACTACGACCTGCTGGTGAAGGCCGGCACCGTCCCCGACGGCGCGCGGACCATCAGCCCGTCGCTGCCCCGCTTCCTGCTCGCCGCCGCCGCGATCGGGGCCGTCGTCGCCGGGGCGACGGTGCTCTGGGTCGGTGGCCGCCGGGCGGGCCGGCTCGCCGACGCCCGGCGCCGCCGCCGCGACGAGCACGCCGACGCCCGGAGCGCGCTGGGCGCCGCGACGGCCGTGCTGGCCCAGCAGATCATCGACCTGGACGAGCGGTACGCGCGGGCGGCGCGCCAGGCCTACGTCAGCGACGCCGAGGCGGCGTTCGGTAGGAGGTACCTGGAACTGACCTCGGACCAGGCCGCGCTGCTCGACCGGGTCGCCACCGTGGACGCGGCCGACGAGTCCGCCGTACGCAGGCTGGTCGACCGCGTCGACGCGTTGAGCCGGCGGGCGTCGGCGCTCACCGGGCCGCCGGCCTGATCGGCACCGTCGAGCAGGTCCCCGACGTCGGGATCCCCCGGCGCGGAGCCGGGGCTGCGGCTGCTCCCGCTCCCGCACCCCGGCTCCGCGCGGGGGCGCCGTCACGGCGTCGTCAGGGCGAACCGGCGCACCGTCACCGCGCCGCCCGACGACTGGGTGGCGTAGTTGAAGATGCCGAACCGGTATCCCATGAAGAACTGCCATGCGTTGTTGAGGGTCAGCGCGTTGCCCAGCGGGACGAAGGTGACCCCGTCGGTGCTGTACGAGAACCGCGCCTGGCGGCCCGAGCCGGGCCGGACGTCGGCGTTGGCCCGCAACCAGATCCGCCCGCCGGAGACCGGGGCGCTGGCGATCTCGGTTCCGGTGCCGGTGGTGTTCCAGTTGTCGGTACCCATGGTCAGGCCGTTGGTCATGACCACGCGGGCAGCCCCGTTGTCCCGCTTGATGCCGATCCACGCCGAGGTGTCACGCAGCATCGCCAACCCGGCCCGGTCGCCGTCACGCATCGTGGAGTAGTCGAGTTCGATGGTGCCCGTCGAGGTCGGACCCTGGATCCGGTGGGTCAAGGTGTTGCGCGCCCGGTAGAGGTCGTTGGTCACCGACGCGGTCTGCAGGCGCAGCCCGTCGTTCACCGACCACCGGCTGTTGTCCGGGTTGTGGTTCCACTCGTACTGGACGCCGAGGGTGGTGCCGGGGAAGGTGTCGGTCCCGGTCAGTGGTTTGACGGGACGCAACGGCAGCGGGTTCGGGTAGTTGACGCCCCAGGAACCGTTGACCGTCTGCACCTGGGGCCAACCGTCGCTGGTCCAGGTGATCGGGGCCAGCGTCGGCATCCGGCCGCCGGGGTACGCGTCGGTGAACGCCATGTAGTACCAGGCGCCGTTCTGGGTCTGCACCAGCCCGCCCTGGTGCGGCACCCCACCGCCGGCGATCGGGCCCGGCATGTTGAGCAGCACCTGTCGCTGCTCGTACGGGCCGAACGGGCCGTTGGTCGACTTCAGCACGTACTGGCCGTTGGCCGGGCGGGTGAGCCAGATGTAGTACGCGCCGTTGCGCTTGTAGAAGCGCGCCCCCTCCAGCGTGCCGATGTTCGACGGCGTCTGGTACACCTGCTGGGCCCGCACCTGGGTGCGCCCGTCGGCCGACAACTGGGCCACGCTGATCGTGCCGTTGCCGTACGCGACGTACATGGTGTCGTTGTCGTCGATCAGCATCCCGGCGTCGTAGTAGCAGTTGGGGATCGTGGTGTGCCGGCTCCACGCACCGTCGACGGCGGAGGCGGTGTAGATGTGCGTCTGGGCGAAGTCGATGCAGCCGGCCCAGTAGAAGGTCCGGTTGCTCGGCCGGTAGTTCAGCGTGGACGCCCAGATGCCGTCGACGTATCCGTGGCTGCCGTTGGCCATGTCGTACTTCGTGCCGAAGTCCAGCCGGGGCACCGAGTGCCCGGCGAACTCCCAGTTCACCAGGTCCCACGACCGCAGCACGGGGGCACCGGGCGAGTAGTGCATGGTGGAGGCCGACATGTAGTAGACGTCGCCGACCCGGATGATGTCGACGTCGGCGAAGTCCTGCCAGACGACCGGGTTGGTGAAGGTGCCGCCGGGGTTGCCACCGTCGCCGACGCGGACCAACTGCCACTGCTGATGGCTGCCGTTGAAGTCGTCGTACTGCACGATGTTGCCGCCGTCAGCGGTGGAGGCGTTCTGCACCTCGACCACCTTGTTCGAGTTCCGGTTGATCAACCGCACGTACCCGTCGGCTGAGTCCGCCAGCCGGAACTGCTGGTTCGTCCCGTTGCCGTCGCTCCACTGCACGATGCTCGCGCCGTTGGCCGTGGAGAAGTTGTACACGTCGAGCACCTTGCCCGAGTGCCGGGACTTCAACCGGTAGTACCCGCCGCCGGAGTCGACGAACTGCCACTGCTGCCCGTTGCCGTTGTTGCGCGACCACTGCGTGATCCGCGCCCCGTCGTTCGTGGCCCCGTTGTACAGGTCCAGCACCTTGCCACTGTTGCGGTTCACCAACACGTACCACGCATTGGTGTCCACCGTCGCCGCCGAAGCCGGCGTCGGGGACACCGCGAAGAGGGCGCCTCCCACCAGCACCGCCACCACGGCGGCGGCAACCCGGGACAACCACTGGGGGCGCCTTGACGCAGCCCCGGCCGAACCACCGACGAAAACCATGATCCTCCTTAGGACTCGGCCGGAAGCGGAGCCGGCCGGCCACGCGGTCGTCTCAGCCACCAGACGTCCGGCGATTCCGATCCACCGCGCGTCGTGTTCGACGACGAGACGGCGCACCCGTGGGACAGGGGCGCAGCCTGGACCAGCTCTCCCGGGAGTGGTCGTCGCAAGATTGTTAGCGCTAACATTCGAGGCCGCTTGATGCCCACACAAACGACCCGTGACCCCGAGTTCCCTGAACCCGATCCGCAGGAGCCGAACCGAGGACTGCCCGTATTCCTCGTCCCACCTGACTCCACAAGCGTTTCGAGTATTGAACGAAACAGTTTCGTTGGCAAGCCGGGACGGGGCGCAAACATCGATGACCTTGCCGACGAACATCGCCCACGTGAGGCGAGCGGCCGAGCCCTCACCGGCCAAGAAAGCCGTCCGGGCCGCCCACGCACCGCCAGTGTCGCCCACGGCACCTAGGGACGCCGGGCACCCACCGACCCGGGCGCACGGACAGCCACGCCGCCCGGACCGCCACCGGCGGACCGTCCAGGCGGAGGCTCACCACCCGGCGAATGAGCGGACCACCGCGACTTGACGAACGACATGTTATCGCTCACAGTCGATGGCCAGGGACGGCACTCGGGGCTTACCGGGCGAGCCTGCGTCGTCACCGTCGAATACGCCGTGCGCCGGGCATGCGGACGTCGCAACCGTGCCCGCCGTCCGATGCCGTCGGCGGTAGTTCACGCTGGGCCGTTTCCCCGGCTGAGGGAGACGGCATCGAACTTCACCTTCCACGTAGGAGAGTCTCGTGAAGAAACGCAGGGTGACCAGTGCCGCCCTGGTGTCGGCTGGCGCTGTCGTGCTCGCCTCGACCGCGGTCGCCGGGGCACTGCCTGCCGGGGCCGCCTCCGCCGGCTGCTCGGTGGACCACACGATCTCGTCGCAATGGCCGGGCGGCTTCGGCGCCAACGTCGTCATCACCAATCTCGGTGATCCACTCACCAGTTGGACGCTGACCTGGAGCTACAGTGCCGGCCAGACCGTCACGCAGGCCTGGAACACGGCTCTCACCCAGAGCGGTACCGCGGTCACCGCCAGGAACGTCAGCCACAACGGCGCCATCCCGACGAACGGCACCACCTCGTTCGGCTTCAACGGCTCGTGGGCCGGCAGCAACCCCGATCCCACCGACTTCGCCCTGAACGGGGTGGCCTGCACCGGCGGCACGGCTCCGACCACCCCGCCGACCACGCCACCGTCCACCACGCCTCCCCCCAGCGGGCCGGCGGACATCACCGTCAACGGCACGACCAGATACCAGACGATCGACGGGTTCGGGGCCGCCACCCCGATCTGGGGTGGCACCTGGTCGGCAGCCGAGACGCAGACCCTGGTCGGGATGGGCGCCAACCAGCTGGGCCTGTCGATCGTGCGTACCGGTATCTCGCCGGTCTCCGGTGAGTGGCCGACACAGGTGAACGCCCTGAAGACGGCGAAGTCGTACGGGTCGGGTGTGAAGATCCTCGGATCGCCGTGGACAGCGCCGGCAGCGTGGAAGACCAACAACAGTCGGACCAACGGCGGCAAGTTGAAGACCGACTACTACGACGACTACGCGAACCACCTGAACGGCTATGTCCAGTACATGCGTGGCCAGGGGGTGACGGTCGATGTCACCTCGGTGCAGAACGAGCCGGACTGGCACCCGAACTACGACTCGATGGACTGGAGCGGCACCGAGCTGCGGAACTTCGTTCGCGACCAGGGCACGAAGGTGCAGAACACCAGGCTGATGGTCGCCGAGGCGGTGAACCTGAACTACGACTACACCGACCCGACGCTCAACGACACGACCGCCCGGAACAACATCGGCTACATCGGCGGGCACCTGTACGGCACCGAGGACTCCGGTCGACTGAAGCCGTACGCCCTGGCCAGCCAGCACAACAAGCCGGTGTGGATGACCGAGTGGAACCACCACGAGGCCGACGGCAGTGGCTCCAACATCTGGGGTGATCCGGGCAACCAGGCGGTCTGGAACGAGACGCTCGACGACATCATGCGCACGGTGCACAAGTCGATGGAGGCGAACTGGAGTGCCTACATCTGGTGGTACGGCAAGCGGTACTACTCCTTCATCGGCGACGGAGAGTCCGCCTACGGCACGACCGCCGGTGCTCCGCTCAAGCGCGGGTACGCGTTCTCGCAGTACGCCAAGTACGTCCGCCCCGGCTACCAGCGGGTCGCCCTGACCAAGAGCTCCAAGGCCGCACCGCTGGAGGTCACCGCGTACCAGGGCGACGGCAAGATCACGCTGGTGATCCTCAACCGCTCGGCGAGCGCGGTCGACGGTGCCGTGATCCAGGCACCGCAGAACGTGACGAGGGCGGAGCACTACCTCACCTCGCAGAATGCCAATGCGGCCGGTCGACCGACCAGCGTGAACGGAGGACAGGTCAGAGTCGACGTCGCCGCACGCAGCATCTCCACGGTCGTGCTCACCCTCTGAAGGTGCCGCACCGCGCCCGTCGCGTCGGGCGCCGTCCCTCCGCAGGACCCGGCGGCGGCGCCCCAGTGCACGAATCACGAAGGGAGTACAGCGCGTGAAACTCTATCGACGGCTCACCGCCGGCCTCGCCACCGCCCTCATGGCGGCCGGTCTGGCACTGGCGGCACCCGCCCTCACCCGACCGGCGTCGGCAGCCTCGTTGACCCAGGTCACCAACTTCGGCGACAACCCGGGCGGCATGCTGATGCACATCTACGTGCCCGACGTACGCCCGGCCGATCCGGCGATCGTGGTCGCCATGCACGGCTGCGGCGGCTCCGGCCCGGCCTTCCATTCGAGCAGCGAGTTCGCCTCGGTGGCCGACCGGCACGGCTTCATCGTCATCTATCCGAGCGCGACCCAGCAGGCCGGCTTCGGAAACTGCTTCGACACCTGGTCGGAGGCGGCCAAGCAGCGCGGCGGCGGCAGTGATCCGGTCTCGATCATCTCGATGGTGACCTACGCCCAGCGGCAGTACGGCGGTGACCCGAACCGGGTCTACGCCACCGGCAGCTCGTCCGGCGGCATGATGACCAACCACATGCTCGCCCTCTACCCGGACGTGTTCAAGGCCGGCGCCGCCTTCATGGGCGTGCCCTTCAACTGCTTCGCCAACGCGGCCGACTACCCGCCAGGAGCCAGCAGGTGCACCGGCGGAAGCATGGACCGCACCCCGCAGCAGTGGGGCGACGCGGTGCGGCAGGCCTATCCCGGCTACAGCGGCGTCCGACCCCGGGTGCAACTGTGGCACGGCACCAACGACACCCTCGTGCCGTACCAGTTGCTGCAGGAGTCGATCGAGCAGTGGACCGACGTGTTCGGCCTCAGCCAGACGCCGACGTCCACGGACACCCCACAGCCCGGCTGGAACCGCCGTCGCTACGCCAGCGCCTCCGGAGTCGCGGTCGAGGCGTACAGCATCCAGGGGGCCGGCCACAGCCTTCCCTCGGGCGGTATGGCCGCGGCCGCGATCGCGTTCTTCGGCATCACCGGACCGCCGCCGACCACCTCGCCCCCGGCCACCACCGCGCCGCCGACGAGCCCGCCGCCCAGCGGCGCCTGCTCGGCAAGCTACCGGCAGGTCGGCTCCTGGCCGGGCGGCTTCCAGGGCGAGGTCACCGTCCACGCCGGGACCACGGCCCTCAACGGCTGGACCGTCGGCATGGGCTTCCCCGGTGGCACCGCCGTGACCCAACTGTGGAACGGCACGCTCTCCGGCGCCGGATCGAACTACGCCGTCAGGAACGTCTCCTGGAACGGCGCGGTCGGCGCCAACGGCTCCACCGTCTTCGGCTTCCTCGCCAGTGGGTCGGGCGCAGCCCCGACCCTCACGTGCGCCAGCCCCTGACCGGCCGGCCGTGACGAGGGCACGCCCGGCGGTCACGACGCTCGTCCCGCCGGCGGCCCCGCCGTTCCGGCCGGTCGCCACCGACCGGCGCCCCCGACCCATTCCCACAAGGAGAACACATGTCCGGACCAAGGAGATGGCTGGCCGCCGTCCTGGGCGCCGTGGCGGTCGCGGCCGCCGTCGGCGGCGGTGTGGTCACACCACGACCGGCGCAGGCGCTGGACAACGGCGTCGCCCGCACACCGCCGATGGGCTGGAACACCTGGAACACCTTCGGCTGCAACATCAACGAGACACTCATCCGCCAGACGGCCGACGCGATCGTCGCCAACGGGCTGCGCGACCTCGGGTACAGGTACGTCGTCGTCGACGACTGCTGGTTCAACCCGGACCGGGACGCCCAGGGCAACCTGCAAGCCCACCCGCAGCGCTTTCCGAGCGGGATGAAGGCCCTCGGCGACTACCTGCACGCACGCGGTCTGCTGTTCGGCATCTACCAGGCGCCGCTCGACCAGACCTGCGCCCAGTACTTCGACGCCTTTCCCGGCTCCACCGGCAGCCTCGGCCACGAGTACCAGGACGCCCGACAGTTCGCCGCCTGGGGCGTGGACTACCTGAAGTACGACTGGTGCTCCCCCACCGGCACCATCAACGACCAGGTCGCCAGGTTCGGCATCATGCGCGACGCCCTGGCGGCCACCGGCCGGCCGATCGTCTACAGCATCAACCCGAACAGCATCCACGAGAAGACCGGGCCGCAGCGCGACTGGAGCGACGTGGCAAACCTCTGGCGGACCACCGAGGACATCACCAACGCGTGGAACACCGGCCAGAGCAACGGCTACCCGATGGGCATCCAGAACATCGTCGACGTCAACGTGCCGCTGGCCGGCTACGCCGCACCGGGCGGTTTCAACGACCCGGACATGCTGGAGGTCGGCAACGGCGGCATGACCGACACCGAGATGCGCAGCCACTTCGCGCTCTGGTCGATCATGTCGGCGCCGCTCATGATGGGCAACGACCTGCGTTCGCCCAGTTCGGCCACGATGGCCATCCTCAAGAACCAGAACCTGGTCGCCGTCAACCAGGACCCGCTCGGCCTCCAGGCCGTCCAGGTCACCCACGACGGCACCCGGCGTGTCCTGGCCAAGCGGCTGGCCAACGGAGATGTCGCGGTCGCGCTGCTCAACCAGGGCGGCACGACCACGACGATCTCCACGACCGCGGCGGCGATCGGCAAGACCGGCAACTCGTTCACCCTCCTCGACGCGTGGACGAACGGCACCTCGACGACGGCCGGAGGCATCTCTGCGAGCGTTCCGGCGCACGGCACCGTGGTGTACCGGGTCAGCGGCGGCGGCACCACCAACCCCCCGCCCCCCACCACGTTCCGGCTCCGCAGCGAGTCAGCCGGTCGGTGCCTCGACCTGGACAACTCCCAGACGGCCAACGGCACCGGAACCCTGATCTGGGACTGCCACGGCAACCCCAACCAGCAGATCAGTCAGAACGGCCAGACGCTGCGGATCCTCGGCAAGTGCCTGGACGTCCCGACGAACGCCACCAACGGCACCCGGGTGCAGATCTGGGACTGCAACGGCGGCACCAACCAGCAATGGACGTCGAACGGCAACGGCACCGTCAGCAACGTCCGCTTCCCGTCGCTCTGTCTCGACGTCAACAACGGCGGCACGGCCAACGGCACGGCGGTCATCCTCTGGTCCTGCCACGGCAACACCAACCAGCGGTGGAGCCGGGTGTGACCGCGACCGTCGACCACCGCTGGACAATCCTGGGGAGCACGTCGTGAAACTGGAAGTTGCGCCACGGGCCCGCAAAGGGCTCCGCCGCTCGATCGCCGCCATCGCGAGCCTCGCCTGCGCGGTCGCCCTGCTGCCGGGCACCGCACAGGCCGACAACCCGATCGTCCAGAACATCTACACCGCCGATCCGGCACCGATCGTGCACAACGGCCGGGTCTACGTCTACACCGGACACGACGAGGACGGGTCGACGTACTTCACGATGCGGGAGTGGCGGGTGTACTCGTCCGCCGACATGGTCAACTGGACCGATCACGGCGTACCCATGAGCCTCGCGACCTTCGCCTGGGCGGACGCGAACGCGTGGGCCGGCCACGTCGTACCCCGCAACGGGAAGTTCTACTGGTACGTGCCGGTGCGCCAGCGCTCGAACGGGCAGATGGTCATCGGAGTCGGCGTGGCGGAGAGCCCGACCGGTCCGTTCCGGGACGCGCTCGGTCGTCCACTGGTCGGCAACGGCGAGATCGACCCGCACGCCCTCATCGACGACAACGGGCAGGCGTATCTGTACTGGGGCAACCCGAACCTGTGGTACGTCCGGCTCAACCCCGACATGATCTCGTTCTCCGGCGGCCCGACGCAGATCCCACTCACGACCGCCGGTTTCGGCACCCGCACCGGCAACCCCAGCCGCCCGACCCTCTATGAGGAAGGCCCCTGGGTCTACAAGCGCAACGGCCTCTACTACAACGTGTTCGCGGCCCAGTGCTGCTCCGAATTCATCGCCTACTCGACCGCGCCCGGTCCCACGGGACCGTGGACGTACCGCGGGACCGTCATGCCCAGGCAGGGCAGCAGCTTCACCAACCACCCCGGTGTCATCGACTTCAACGGCGGGTCGTACTTCTTCTACCACAACGGCGCGCTGCCCGGCGGTGGCGGCTACACCCGCTCCGTCGCCGTGGAGCGGTTCACCTACAACTCCGACGGCACCCTTCCCACGATCAACATGACCACTGCCGGCCCTCCCCAGGTCGGCACGCTCAACCCGTACGTCCGGCAGGAAGCCGAGACCATCGCCTGGGGCTCCGGCATCGAGACCGAGCCGTCCAGCGAGGGCGGCGTGAACGTCGGATACATCGAGAACGGCGACCACATCAAGGTGAGGGGCGTCGCCTTCGGGTCCGGTGCCACGTCCTTCACCGCACGGGTCGCCTCCAACACCGGTGGCGGTCGGATCGAACTGCGACTGGACGGTACGAACGGCCCGATCGTCGGCACCTGCACCGTGGGCGGCACCGGAGGCTGGCAGAACTGGACGAGCACCACCTGCGCGGTGGGCGGGGCCACCGGTACGCGCGACCTCTACCTGCGCTTCACCGGCGGCAGCGGCTACCTGTTCAACGTGAACTGGTGGCAGTTCGGCGGTGGCGGCGCGGTGCCGTCGCACGGATGATCACCGAGCCGGGCCGGACGCCACGGGGTTGCGCGCCGGGTGGCGACGCCACGGCGGACGGGTCGCGACGTCACCGCGTCGCGCCGCCGACCCCGCTCGCCCGGTCGTGGGCCGGCTGACCGGCCGGACGGTCCCAGAACGGGTCGTCGCCGTCGTCGTCGGTGATCCGGGCCCGGGCCGCCAACGCCTGCCGCCGAGCCCGGCGGCGGGCCACGGCTGCGCCCAGCGCGCGGACCGGAGGCGGCAGCAGGTACGCCAGGAGCACCACGACGGCCAGGCCGACCGCGACCCAGGTCAGCACCCGGCTCAGCGTCCCCAGGCCGCTGGACGGCGTCTCGACCTCGGCGTTCACGCCCACTCCGCCGGGCAGCGGTGTCGTGACGGCGGCGACCGGGTCGACCAGGCGCTGGGCGGCGGTGTCCCGCACCTGCCTGGTCACGTCGGCGGCGTGCAGCGTGGGGTGGGCCGAGCGGACCAGGGCGACGGTGCCGGCCACGAAAGCGGCCGCGTACTCGGCGCCGGTGCCGGTGCGACCGATGCTCGCCACGTCGACGCCGGGCGCCAGCAGGTCGACCGCGTCGTCGGGCTGGTTCCCGGCCGGTTGCCGGTCGGCTCCGAGGGCACCGACCCGCAGCAGGCCGTCCATCGGGGCGACGCCGGCCGTCGCCGGCACCACCACCACGACGTTGCGCCCGATCGCGTCGCTGACGGCGGCGCGGATCGCGGGGTCGGTGGCGTCGACGCCGGCGTCGATCAGGACGACCTGGGCGCCGGACCCGGTGGCGACGTCGACGGCGGTCGCCGCGGTGCGGGCCCCGGTCCCCGCCCTGATCGGCACGATGCGGGCCGCCGGGGCCACGCCGAAGTTCCTGCCGTCGGCGCCGTCGTCGCCGGCGACGATTCCCGCCAGGGCGGTGCCGGCGCCCTCGCAGCCGGTGTCGGCGCGGCCGGTGCCGGCGGCGACGTCGGTGCCCGTGGAGACCCGGCCGGCCAGTTCGGGGGCCGAGCCGTCCACGCCGGAGCCGATCACCGCGACCCTGACGCCCGAGCCGTCCGCCTCGGGCCAGGCCCGGTTCGGCGCCAGCAGGGTCTGGCCCCACGCGGCCGTGGCCGCGACGGCTTCCTCGCGGGGGCAGGCCGAGGACTTCCCGTCGGCCGTCGGGAGCGGGCCGTGGCGCAGCCCGGTGCCCACCGCGTCCCACGGCAGGACCAGGTGCCAGCCGGCCCGCAGGCGACTCGGGTCCGAGAGGCGACCGCCGTCCGGCTGGACGCGGCCCGCGTTGAGGTCGAGGATCTCCCCCGCCCGGCCGGCGTCGCCGAGGAAGCGGGCCGAGATCTCCCAGAGGTTCTCGGGCGCGCCCTGGTAGGAGGAGGTCACGGTGTAATAGAACTGGTTGGCGGCGGCGCCCGGCGGCGGGGCCGCCCCGGCGGGGACCGTGACCACGCCGGTCACGGCGGCCACCAGCGTGGCCGTCAGTACGGCTCGACGGAGCATCATCGTCCTCGGCACCTCATCAGTCGAACTTCTTGACGAGCGCCCACTCGTGGTCGTCGCCGGAGCTGCACGGAAAGAGCGTCAGCGGCGCCTTGGGGTCCGCGTTGCCCTGGCTGGGGATGTCGAGGCACATGCCGGACTTCGTGGCACGCAGCCAGTAGTACTGCAACCCGCCGGAGTCGCGCTTCGGCTCCAGCCGGAAGTACTGGTTGTCGTGGTCGCGGCACTCGTACTGCTGCACGGCGGTGTTGGCCTCGACCTTCCCGCTGCCGGGGAGATCGATGCAGAGCCGGTCGTCGATGTTGCGGATCCAGTACAGCTGGTAGCCACCGGAGCTGTCGACGCCGCGCGGCTCGAACGTCCACTGCTGGTTGTCGTCCCGGTTCCTGGCGCACTCGAACTGGCCCACCGGGCCCTCGGACCGGCCCGGACCGAAGTTCGGCACGTCGACGCAGACCTTGTAACGGAGGTTGTAGATGAAGTACGGCCCGTAGCTGTTGCCCGGCCCGTCGCCCGCGACCGCCTTGACCGGCGGCTGGTCGCCCTGCGGGGCCTTGGTGCCGGCGGCCGGGTCCGGGGTCGGGGTGGCGGACGCCGCCGGCTTGTCGACGGGGAGGGCCCTGGGCGCCTGGAGGCGCGTGTCCTTGGCGTACTCCGCCTGCGTCTTCGCCACGATCTCGGCGAGCGGGGTGGCGCGCTCGCGGTCACCGGTGAAGGCGGCCAGGGCTGCCGGGTACTGGCCGCCGGACTTCTCGACCAGCTTGCACATCGTGCGGCCGAGCGCGGGGATCGCGACCGACGGGTCCCACGGCGTACGCTTCGCGGCCGACTTCCCGGTGGTCGTCCAGACCCGGGGCAGGAACTGCGCGATGCCCTGTTCGCCGGCGGGACCGAGCTTGTCGGGGTCGAAGCCGGACGTCGCCATGATCTGCGCCGCGATCCGGTCCGGCGGCATCTCGGGGCAGACCTTCCCGGCGGCGGTGACGGCGGCCACGTACGGCTCGGGCACCGGGACCACCGCGCCGCCGACGGCCGGGCCCGTGCTGGCCGGGGCCGCCGGAACGCCGCCGAAGGCGGGTTGCAGGGCGTACCAGCTGGCGTACCGGTCGACGGCGTCCACGTAGTCGCGCGCCCCGGACGGGACGGCGCCGGCCGCGATCACCTGGTCCATGCCGAGCCGGTGCGCCGCCAGCGCGACCCGCCAGGGGTCCTCGTCGATCTTCAGCGCCCGGGACTGGCCGACCAGCTGGCACATGCCGTGCGCGAGGGCCGTGATGCCGGCCTCGCGGTCGGACGGGTCGGCACCGGTCCACGGCGCGTACCTCTGCCACTGCTCGGGGGTCAGCGCCGCGACCCCGGTCGCACCGCCCTTGCGCATCTCGGCCACCGGCTCGTCGCGGAAGTTGGAGGCGACCATGACCTGACCGGCCAGCCGGGCCGGGGTGAGCGCCGGGCAGGAGGACGCCGCGCGTACGAGGATCCGCACGTCCGACGCGGCGACCCGGTTGCCCTCCAGCGGCTCGGCCGCGTTGGCCACCTGCCGCGCCGCGAACGCGCCGGCCCCGAGCAGGACGACCAGGGCCAGGGCGATGCCCAGGACCACCGGGCGACGCAACTTCGGCATCCCGAACATCTGGTACCGCTTTCCTTCCATCAGTCGGTGAACACCCGTGCGAGCACCTCGTCCTCGGTGGGTACGTCGACGCGGTCGGCCCAGCGCAGGGTGCCGACCACCGCGTCGAACAGCAGGACGATCGCCTGCACCAGCTCGTCCTCGACGTCGCCGTCGGTCAGCACGGTGAAGCTCAGCAGTCCCCAGACCCCGGGGGCGTCGGGGGCTGCCACGTAGTAGTTGACCCGCACGGACGGTGCCGTACGCCCGATGCGGTCGCTCTCGATGACCGTGCGGACCCGGGCGGCCGGGCAGCCGCCGACATCCAGGAGCATCCCCTCGGCACCGGCGTCGGCGACGATCGAGTCCAGCAGCGCCTTCGGGTCCTGCGGGTCGTCCGGGTCCTCGATGACGGTCAGCACCAGCGTGCCGGGCAGGCGTACGCCGTTGAACTCCGCCAGCGGCATCACGACCGCCCGCGCACCCTGCCGGCCGGCCTCGTCGGTCGCCTCGGTGAGTTCCCGGCGCAGCATCCGCCGCCACGGGCCCGCCTTGTCCCGGGGCAGCGAGTCGGGCAGGTGGTGCCGGATGATCTCGTCGATGATCCGGGTCCGGAGCCGGGCCGTCT
Organism: Micromonospora sp. NPDC049051; assembly: GCF_043197575.1. NCBI lineage: Bacteria > Bacillati > Actinomycetota > Actinomycetes > Micromonosporales > Micromonosporaceae > Micromonospora > Micromonospora sp. NPDC049051. The sequence goes on along the minus strand of NZ_JBICTL010000005.1, from coordinate 102,501 downwards.
CGGGAGTGGTGGGGATGTGCACCCAACCGTCGGGCACGGCGAGCTGAAAATCGATCACGAGAGTGCCCGCCCGGCCGAGAGGTCGAACCGCAGCTCGGCACTCTGTCCGGCGATCATGTGCATCAGCGCCTCGATCCCGTGGCCGATCGCCGCCATCTGCTCCAGGCCGAAGACCCGGGTCCGGAGCAGGACGTCCACGTCGACGTCCGCCTCCAGGCGCAGCGCCGCGTCGAGGCGGCCGTACGCCCCCTCCTCCTCGGAGCCGGCCAGCGCGAACACCCGGACGCCGTCACCGCGCTCGGTGCTCACGTAGTCCACCGTCGGCTCCCGGACGTCCCCGTCGAGCCCTTCGGCGCCGACCTCGGCCAACAGGTAGGCCGGGTCGTCGGCGCGGGCCCGCAGGAACTCGGCGACGACGAGCAGGGGCATCCAGCGCACCTTCTCGCCGGTGAACGCCGCGCCCCAGAGCAGGCGGGAGTTGCCGGCCAGGGCGTCGGCGCGCGCCAGCAGGTCGTGCGCCACCGCCTCGCCCAGTTCGCCGGCCGTGAAGGGGAACTCCTCCGGGGCGTCGGCGGGCCAGTCGGCGCGCGCGGCGGCGACCTTCTCGCCCGCCCAGGCGTCGACGAGGCCCGCCACGTACCCGGTCCACCGCTGCCGCTGCGTGTCGTCGCGCCCGGCGGCCGGCACCCAGTCCCAGAACCACGACACCTCGACGTCGGGCTCACTCGTCATCGTCCTGGCCTCCGACGTCGTCGATCACCTCGGTCTGGCGGCCACCCGCGAAGGCCAGGCCGGCGCCGATGCTGAAGAAGATGTTCGACCCGGCCCAGATCAACCACACCGGCTTGAGCTTCGCGCCCCCGGTGAAGAGGCCGACGAGGTCCTTGAAGCCGCTGATGCCCAGGAGCTTGGACTTGAAGTCGAAGACGAACTGGCGGAAGTTGCCGGTCCTGAAGAGGTTCGCCCAGACCGACCCGGCGCCCTTGAGGTTGGCCCAGTCCAGGCTGAAGAACCCTGGTCGGGGGGCCGAGGTGATGATCTGCCCCCAGTTGGGCAGCGGGATCGGGCCGCCCGGTCCCCAGACGCCCGGCTTGAACTTGAACGACCCCAGCAGCTTCGTGACGTTCCCGATCTGCTTGCCGAACTTGGCGAGGGCGAGGCCGACGCCGCCGAGGAAGAGCGCGAACGCCCCGAAGGCGACGTCGAGCGCGGTCCCCTCCCCGTACGCCAGCAGCACGCTGTCCGCTATCAGCGCGACGGCGCCGGCGGCTATGCCGGCGATCACGAGCAGGTTCACCCCGGGCAGCAGGAGGGCGAACGCGGTCAGGATCATGCCGAGGATCCCGAAGACCTTGCTGATGATGCTGAAGACGGCCTTGATCTTGTCGCTCGTGGAGTCGGTCAGGCCGTCGTCGTACCGGTTGCAGTTGACCGCGTCGCCGAAGCGCTTGCCGGCCACGTCGAGGGCGTCCAGCGCGCCCGTCAGCCGGTTCTTCGCGGCGGTCAGCTGCGCCGCCGCCTCGTCCTTGGCGCGCTGCTTGTCGGCGCCCTTCTGCTGCTCCTCCGGCCCGATCGTGCCGTCGGGGCCCTCCTGCGGGTCCGGCATGGCCTTCGCCCGGGACTCGGCGTGCTCCGCCTCGCCCTCGTCGCGCTGGGCGGCGGCGACCTCGGTCTTGGCGCGTTCGAGTTCGGGCTCGTACCTGCCGATCTCGGTGGCGACGTCCTCGTACCGCACGGCCGCCTTGGCGAGCTTGTCCTTGATCTTCTCGGCGTCCTCCTTGAGCGGCTCGACGTACTTGCCCCGCAGCCCGTCGCTGCCCGCGTCGACGATCTTGGCGAGCTTGGCGATCGCGTCGTCGATGGTGGTGGCGATGTGCGCGTACCGCTTCTGGGCCGCGTGGATCTCCTCGGTGTCGGCCCGGCTGAGGGTCTTCAGCCGCCCGTCGCTCACGGCTGCTTCTTCCTGAGGGACTCGGCCAACTGGCGCTCCGCGTCGGCCCAGTTCTCCTCGGCCGCCTCGATCTTCCCGCGGAACTCCTTCATCGCCTTGACCATCTTGTCCCGGCGGTGGACCCAGTTGTGGGCGAAGTCGCCCATCGACAGGTTGGCGTTGTGCTGCCCCCACTGGCCCTTGTAGTCGTTCTGGAAGTCCAGCGCCCCCTCGAACTGGCTGATCAGTTCGTTCAGGTCCCGGACCAGACCCGCCAGGTCCTTCACCACGATGTCGGCCATCACATCACCGTTCCCTCTCGGGTTCCGCCTCGAGCAGAGGTATCTGGACGGTCTGGAGTTCGCCGTCGCCCAGGTGCACCCGGGCGACGCCGGGCACCACCCGGTCGGCCAGCGCGGCCCGGCCCAGGCGGACCCCGACCAGGTCGCCCGCGCTGAGCGTCGGCGGGGACAGCAGCGCGCCGCGCCGGTTCTTCTTGACCTCGACCTGCCAGCCGGAGAAGCCCATGGCCACCGACGCGACGTCACCGGCGATGACGACCGCCCGCCGGCTCCCGGCGGCGCGGCGTACCAGCTGGCGCAGCCAGTCCCGGGCGGGCACGTCCCGCCACACCTCGGCGTCGTCGACCAGCAGGGCGACGGGGCCGTCGCCGGGGTCGACGAGGGCGGCGAACTCCTCCTCGGCCGGGCTGTCGCCGGTGAGGACCCCCCGGACGCCGGAGCGGCCGTCGAGGTCCCGCAGCGGCGACCGCATCGGGGCGCCGATGACCAGCTCGGTGCCGTAGCGCAGCAGCGACTCCGCCATCACGGCGAGCGCGGTGCTGCGCCCGGACCGGGATGGACCGGCGATCAGGAAGGTCGGCTGATCGCCGAGCAGGTCGGCGCCCACCGGCTCCAGTTCGTCGCCGCCGACGCCCAGCAGCGCCCACATCGGAGCCGGCGTGCCGACGAACTCCCACGCCTGGTCGAGCGTCAACCTGCTGGGCAGCACCGCGATCCGGGCGGGACGCTGCGCCTTCGGCACCGCCGCCTCGCGCTCGGTCAGCGTCGCGGCGAGCGCGTGCATCGCGGCGACCTGGGCCGGGCCCGCCGGGTCGGCGGCCACCAGGGCGACCTGCACCTCGATCGCGCTGACCGCGCGGTAGCCGCGCCCCGGCGGCATGCTCTCCGGGATCTTGCGGGGGTTCAGCCCGGCCAGGGTGGCGTCGGTGCGGTCCGAGAGTCGCAACACCAGCTTGTCCTCGCACAGGGAGCTGATCCGGCCGCTGAGCAGCATGTGGTCACCGGCCACGACCAGGTGTACGCCGGCGCTGGCGCCCTCCCGCATCAGGGTGTGCACGAGGTCGGTCAGCGCCCCGCCGTCGTGTTCGCTGAGGGTGCCCATGAACCCCTCCCAGCGGTCGAGCAGCAGGAGGATGTGCGGCAGGCGCTTGTCGGCGGGGCTGGCCGCGCGCTGTTCGGTCAGGTCGGCGAACCCGCCCTCGCCCAGTACGCGCTGGCGGCGCAGCACCTCCGCGTGCAGGCGGTGCAGCAGGCGGCTGGCGCGCTCGGTGTCCGCCCGCTGCACGACCGCCCCGCAGTGCGGGAACCGGGTGATCGGCAGCAGCGCGCCGTTGCCGCAGTCCAGCCCGTACAGGTGCAGGTCCGCCACGCTCGTCGCGGCGGCCGCCGCGGTGGCGATCGTGCGCAGCGCCTGTGACCGGCCCGACCGGGGGGCGCCGACGATGTGCAGGTGGCCGAACGTGGACAGGTCGATGGTCAGCGGCACCTGCTGCTGGGTGCGCGGCAGGTCCTGCACGGCCCAGGCGAACGACGGCTCCCCCCGCCCGTCGCGCAGCGGCTCGGTGGGCAGCTCCACGACCGGCGCGGTCGGCAGCGGCGGCAGCCAGGGGCGCCGCTGCGCCGGCACACCCAGCATGTCGCTCGTCTGCCGGATCGCCGCCACCAGCACCGACAGGTCGGTGGCCTCGTCGGTCTCGGCCGCGGCGCGCGGGCGCTGCGGCACCGGACGGCCCAGGTCGAGCCAGCCCACGGGATGCAGGAACGGCGCGGCCACGGCGTGGGCCGGGTCCTGCTGCGGACGGCGGCCACCGACCCGGCCGGTCTGGAACGGGATGAGCGAGCTGTGACCGAGCCGTGCGTAGGCGCGGCCGGGGTGCGCGGCGGAGATGCTCGCCGCCTCGCGGGCGTCGATGACGTCGGCGCTCTCCCCCGCGTCGGTCACCCGCAGCGCGACCCGCAGGTTGGTGTTGGCCCGGATCTCCGCGGACACCACGCCGGACGGGCGCTGGGTGGCCAGGATCAGGTGGATGCCCAGCGAGCGGCCCCGCTGGGCCACGTTGACCAGGCCGGTCACGAAGTCGGGCAGCTCCCGCGCCATCGAGGCGAACTCGTCGATGACGATGAGCAGGCGCGGGATCGGCTCCGGCACCGGCCGGCGGGTGGCGTAGTCGAGGTAGTCCTCCAGGTCCTTGGCGCCGACCGCGGCGAGCAGGTGCTCGCGGTGGGTCAGCTCCGCGGCGAGCGAGGTGAGGGCGCGCTCGACCAGGTGGGTGTCGAGGTCGGTCACCATGCCGACGGTGTGTGGCAGGTCGACGCAGTCCTTGAACGCGGCGCCGCCCTTGTAGTCGACGAGCACGAAGTTCATGGCGTCGGGGCGGTTCGCGACGGCGAGCGAGGCCACCACCGTCTGGAGGAACTCCGACTTGCCGGAGCCGGTGGTGCCGGCGACGAGGCCGTGCGGTCCGTGGTGGACGAGGTCGAGCGCGAACGGGCCGTCCAGGGTGTAGCCGACCACCGCGCGGGTGCTGCGCGGCGAGGTGGTCCACCGGGCGCTGATCGCGGCCACCGACGGGTCCTGGAGGTTCAGCACCTCGAGCAGGCGCGCGGCGGGCGGCAGCGCGGCCTCGCCGTGGCTGTCGCTCACGTCGCGCACCGGCGCGAGCCGGCGGCCCGTGGTGGCGAACCAGTCGTCGATCACCTCGTCGACCCGGATGCCGTCGATCTGCGCGGCCCGTTGCTGGCGCAGCGTGGTGGGCAGCCCGTCCCCGCCGACGACCACTGTCGTGCACTCCTCCGGCAGGGTGCGCTCGTCGGTGTCGACGCAGATGAAGTAGACGCCGACGGCCGGGCCGGCGAGCAGGATGGAGACGACGCCGGGCAACGCGCGCAGCCGCCGGGCGCCGTCCAGGACGACGACCACGTCGGGGTCGTTCGTCACGGCGTGGGAGCCGGCGTTCAGGCGGGCCTGCCGCCGGGCCTCGATCAGCTCGATCAGCTCGGCGATGCGGCGGGCGCTCGTCTCGGCGTCCGTGCCGAGCAGGGTGAGGGTCTGCTGCCCGAGGGACGGCCGGGTGTGCGGCAGCCAGGCGGCCCACTCCCACAGCGTGCCGCCCGCCGGGTCGGTGAGCACGTAGAGCTGCACGTCACGGGGGCTCTGCATGACGGCGAGCTGCCCGGTCAGCCAGCGGGCCAGGCGACGCGGCCACTCGTCGCGGCCGGCGATGCCGACGACGCCGGCCTGCACGATGGAGAAGGCGACCGGAACGTCGTACAGCAGCCGGGTCTCCACCCGGCGGCCGACGCCCTCCGCCTCGACGCTGATCGCGCTGGGCAGGTCGGCGGTGCCGACCCGGACCACGAGATGGTCGGGATCGGTACGGCGGCGCTCCCAGAGCCGGGCCCGCGGGCCCGTCGCGACGATCAGCAACTCGGCCGGGTCCGGGGCGCTGACGCGGCGGTCGTAGCGCTCCAGCACCAGCGTCTCGCTGATCTCGGCCTCGATCGCGGCGACCCGTTCCTCGTGCTCGGCCAGCTGGCTGCGGTGGCTGCGGCTGCCCTGCCGCCGGGAGGAGTACCAGTTGGCGACGACCATCAGCGGCGACATCGCCGCGAACATCAGGTACATCGGGTTGCGCAGCACGAGCGCCATGACGCCGCCGAACACCGCCGGCACCGCGGCCGCCAGCCAGGGCAGGGCGTTGGTGTGCGGCGCCTTCGGCGCGGCGGGGATGCGGAACTTGTCCGGCCGGATCGGCGGAAGCAGCCGCGGCGGGCGGTTGTAGTCGAGGTACTCGCTCTCCGGCGACGGCTCGACGACCGCGTCGGGGCAGCGCACCGGGTGCGCCTCCAGGATCGTACCGCCGGCGGCGAGCTGTGCCGTCTCCCGCCAGGTGACCTCCTCGCCGGGCAGCGCCTCGCGGTCCAGCAGCAGGTCGTCGGCGAGGCCCCGGACGTGCACCTCGGCGTCGAAGGTGACCCGGACGACGGCCGCCACCGGCGCCACGTCGTCGCCCAGGCGTACGGCGCAGGTCGCCGACGAGCCGACGCGGTGCTCGCCCGGGCCGAGCGACCAGACCCGCCCGGCGCCGACACCGACGACGGCCCGGATCGTCACCAGGCCGCCGGTGGTGTACGGAGCCGGGCCCGGCCCGCCGAGCCACAGCACCGAACCGTCGTGCACACCGCTGGCGGACAGCGGCAGGTCGGGATCGAGCAGCCGGTCGTCGAGGTGGACCAGCCCGGCGTCGGGGACGGGACCGTGCGGGCGGTACGACGGGTCGAGGTTGTCCAGCAGGTTCTTGACGATGTCCCGCACCGGGGTGGCGGGGTCGGCGTCCACGACCACGTCGGCCGACCACGCCTGCGGGGACGCCAGGGTGATCAGCATGCGCACGGCGTACCCCTGATTACTTGTTCAGCGAGCCGGCGAGCTGGGTGTCCATGTCGCGCAGCGCCTGGACGGCCTTGTCGAGCCACTCGGAGAGCTGGTCGAGGGTGTCCATGACCTGGCCGGCGGCGTTGACGAACTCGGTGTGCACCTCGTCGAACCTGCCGGACGCCTGGTCGGTGACGAAGCCTGAGGCGGTCAGGTTGTCCACGATCGACTTGCACTCGGTCAGCCGGGAGTCGATCTCGTTCTTGTTGTTGCGCATCCGGGTCGCGCTGTCCGACATCTCCGTGTAGGTGATGTTGAGGTTCGCCATGGGGTCGTCCCTTCGAATGGTGCGAGCACGAGCTGCCCGCCCGGCCCGCGCTCGGCAACGCGGACCAACGTAGGAACCAGGCGCGGTCACAGTCCAGAGCGGAGTCCCCGTCCTGGGTCCCTGGGCCCAGCGCCCTCGTTGACAGCCGCCGGCGCGCCACCGACGATTCCAGGGCCCGAGAACGAGGAGTGGACGATGACCTGGCTGGGACGTTCCCCCGGTGACCGCCGCTCGCCCGAGCCGGCCGCCCACGAGCGGGCCGGCGCCTGGACGGTCGACCGGGCGGTACGCGTCCTCGCCACCGGGTGCGCCGAGCGGCAGCGCCCCGTCCCCGCGGTCGGCGCCGTGCTCCTGGGCCCGGAGGCCGTCGTACTGCGGTTGACCACCCCCGACGAGGCCCCGCCGCCCGGGTGGACGGCCGGGGACCACGGCCGTACGTGGCAGGCCTCCCTGCGGTGGTTGGCGCACGCGGCGGTGGACGACCGGCTGCCGGACCCGCTCCCGCTGCTCGTGTCGCTCGGCGTGACCGAGGGCGGGCGGCTGCTGCTCAACCTCGCGCGGGCGGACGGGATCGTCGGTGTCGGCGGCGACCTCGCGCTGGCCCACAGCCTCGTCCGGTCGTGGTCGCGGCGGCTCACCACCGGGCCGTGGTCGACCGGCATCCGGGTCGTCCGGGTCGGCTTCGAGCCCGAGCCCGACTTCGCCGGGCTGGACGTGTCGCGGCTGGTCGAGGCGGTGCCCGTGCTGGACGCGCCGGAGGGCGGGGTCCTGCTGTTCGCCGGCCCGCCCGCGGGCCGCGACGCCTACCAGGTCGAACGACTGCTGGCCGAGCCGGTACGACGCTGGTCCGTGGTGGCCGTCGGCGCCGAGGACGCGACCTGGCGGTTCACCATCGGCATGGACGGAACCGTCGACACGGGCATCCTGGCCGACCCGGTGCGGCTGCGCCCGTAACCCTGCCGCGCGCCGCCGGTCGCCTGCCGCCGGTCGCCCGCCGCCGGAATGTTCGGGCAGCGCCGGGGCGTCTGGAGCAGCCGTGTGGAGCGGACGTGAAGCGATCGTGAAGCGATCGTGAAGCGGGCTGCACCAGACTGAGCGTCATGATCACGATTCCCGGGAAGCCGGGGGCGGCCGGTGGCCGGGTACGCATCGCGATCTCCAGCCCGGAGATCCTCGCCCACATCCGCCGCGAGTTCGCCCGTAAGGGCCTGAACGTGGAGATCGACGGCCTGCCCTCGGTCGACGTGGTCGTCACCCCGGGCGGCGGCGCCCCGCCGGCGACGGGTGCGCTCGCCGACGCCCTGAACGGGCTGGCCGGAAAGCGCACCCGGCACCAGGGCCCGGCCACGGCCCGCTACCGCCTGGCGCTGGTACCGCGCGACCGCCGACCGGCCCCCGCGCCCGGCTGCGGACGCGGCCCGGTCGCCGCACCGTCGCGGGCGCACGGGCACCCGCCGCTGTCGCCACGCGAGGCCGAGGTGATGGACTCGATCAGCAGGGGGATGCGCAACGCCGACATCGCCGCGTCGCTGCGGATCCAGCAGAAGACCGTGAAGAACCACGTGAACCGCATCTTCACCAAGCTCGGCGCCCGCACCCGGATCGAGGCGGTGCTGATCTGGCAGCGCGAGCGGGCGTCCGGCTAGATCTCCAGGCCCGCCAGGAAGGCGCGCACCTCGGCCGCCTCCTCGGCGTCCAACTGTTCCAGCCGCGCGAGGGCCCGGCGGGCGAGGTCGGCCGCGCGTACGCCGTCGTCCGGGACCCCGCCCGGAGCGCTCGCCCGCGCCAACCCGAACAGGGCGAGTCCCTCGTGGTAGAGGTCCCCGACGTCCTGGCTGATCCGCAGCGCCTCGCCGAACGACTCCTCGGCCGCGGCCTGCTGCCCGAGGCCGTGCTGCGCCAGCCCGATGTTGATCAGCAGGTTGGCCTCGATGATGTGGTTGTGGGACCGGCGGGCGTACTCCAGGCCCGGCAGCCCGTCCCGCATCGCCTCCTCCCACCGCCCGGTCTCGGCGTTCAGCTCGCAGAGGACGTCGTGCGTCGCCGCCACGTAGTAGTCGATCCCCTCCCGGTACGCGAGCGTCAACGCCTCGCGGGCCGGGCCACGCGCGGCGTCGTACTCCTTCGCCTCGCGCAGCGTCGACGCCAGGTTGCCGAGCAGGCTGATCCGGTGCTTCCAGTCGGCCGGGTCGTCGAGGAGCTCCAGCCCACGGTGCAGCTGCCGCACCGCGACCTCGTTCTGCCCGAGCCGCGAGTACGCGACGCTGCAATGGTTGAACAGGATCGCGCGGGCGACGTGGTTGCCGGCCGCCTCGGCGGAACGCATCGCCACGCGCAGCAGGTCCAGCCACTCCAGCGGCTGGCCCGCCACGTAGAAGTAGTCGAACATCAGGCACGTCAGGTGCCAGGCCGAATCATGCTCCCCGTCGGGGTGCGCGGCCCGGACGAGCGCGACGACGTTCGTCCGTTCCGCCTCGCACCACCGCAGGCGGTCCTGCTGGCCCTCGAACCGGATCGGCGGGACGTCGCTGCGCGGCGGCTCGACGGGCACGTCGCGGCGGGAGCTGCCGCTGCCGCCCCACGTCGACAGCGTGACGCGGTACCAGGCCAGGACCCGCGCCAGGGCGTCGCGCCGCTCGCCCGGCGTCAGCCCGCCGGAGAGTTCGGCGGCGTACACGCGGGTGAGGTCGTGCATGGTGAACCGGTCGCCCTCCTGTTCCAGCAGGCAAAGCGCGCCGAGCCTGCCGAGCAGGACCTCGGCGGACCCCACCGGGAGGCCGAACAGGGCCGCCGCCGTGTGCCGGGTCACGCTCGTGCCGGGGAACACGCCGAGGAGCCGGAACGCCCAGGCCGCGTCCTCGCCGAGCGCGGCGAACGACCAGGACAGCACGGCGCGTACGGAGCAGAGCGGGTCGTCGGCCAGTTGCAGCCCGTCCAGCCGGTGCTGGACGTTCTCGAGCTGACCCACGAGGTCCCCGATGCGCGCGCCCGCCGTCGACACGACCTGCTCGGCCGCGATCTGGAGGGCGAACGGCGACCGGTCGCAGAGCGCCATGAGCCGGCGGGCGGGTTCCGGTTCGGCGCGTACGCGGTCCTCCCCGATCGCCGTGCAGAGCAGGCTCAACGACTCCTGGTCGCTCAGGGCCCCGAGCGGGATCCGGCGCGCGGCGTGCCGGACGGCCAGCCCCGAGAGACGGTTGCGGCTGGTCACGATGACGAAGCAGGTGCCGGCGCCGGGCAGCAGGTCCTCGACCTGGTCGGCGGACTTGGCGTTGTCGAGGACCAGCAGCATGCGCTTGTCGGCCAGCAGGCTGCGCCACAGCGCGACGCGCTCCTCGCGCCCGCTCGGGATGTGCCGGACGCCGACGGAGGCGAGCAACTGGTGCAGGGCGTCGTCGGGCGTCAGGGCGGCGTGCGACGGGTCGAACCCACGGAGGTTGATGTAGATCTGCCCGTCCGGGTAGCCGTCGCGCAGCATGTGCCCGCCGCGTACCGCCAGCGCGGTCTTCCCGATGCCCCCGACGCCCACGATCATGACGATCCGCCGCCGTGGCCCGCCGCCCCCGGTGGAGCTCTGCAACACGGTGAGCAGCTCGGCGGTCCGCCCCACGAAGGCGTCGTTGTCCGGCGGCAGCTGGGCGGGCCGCACCAGCTCCTCGGTCCGGCGCTCGTCGGCCCGGCGCTCGTTTGCCCTGCGCTCGTCGGCCCGACGCTCTTCGGCACGGCGCTCTTCGGTTCGTCGGTCGTCGGTCAGGATCTTGGCGTAGACGTCCTGGATGGCCGGCGACGGGCTGATGCCCAGGTCGGCGGCCAGCGCGCGGCGCAGGTTCTCGTACTGGGCCAGGGCCTCGGCGGTGCGCCCGCTGCGGTGGAGCGCTCTCATGAGGACGCCGCGGAGCCGCTCGTCGAAGGGATGGGCGGGTACCTCGGCGAGCAGCCGGCCCACCATGTCGGGGAGCGCGTCGAAACCGGCGATCTCGGCGTGCTCGACCAGGAGTTGCAGCCGCAGCTCGGCGAAGCGGTCGCGGGCCCGCGCGACGAACGGTCCCGGCACCCCCGCGAGGAGGGTCCCGGCGTTCCACACCGCCAGGGCTTTCTCGTACGCGTGCAGGGCACCCGGGGTGTCACGGGCCGCCCGCGCCCGCTCGGCCAGATCGTGGGCGTGGGCGGCGTCGAAACTGTCCCGGTCGAGCCGCAGGCAGTAGCCGGTACGGTCGCTGGCCAACACGTCCTTCGTCGGCCCGAGCGCCCGGCGCAGCCCGGAGACGTACGTGTGCAGGCTTCCGGCTGCCGTGGCGGGAGCCGACTCGCCCCAGACCCGATCGACGAGTTCGCCCCGGGAAACGGTCTTCCCCGCGCAGAGGGCCAACACGGCGAAGGCGGCGCGCTGCTTGGGCGGGCCGAGTTCGATCTCTTCGCCGTCGACGTGGGCGCGGAGCGGTCCGATGCCCTGAACCCTCAACCTGCCGTCACTCACGCGGCCCTTTCCGTACGGGCCCGCCGTCGTCGTCGCGGCCAACAGGTAACTCCTCGCGGTCGGCGGTCCCGACCCGGACTCCGCGTCGGCGCCGGACGAACCGGACGGCCGTAACGATAGCGGGTCATCGGCGCCGCCCTCACAGGACGGCGGGTCGCGCCGGGCGGCTCACCCAACGAATCTCGACGCCATCCAGCTCGCCACCGCCCAGGTTCTGACCGACGGGTCCGGCACGACACTCATCGCCTTCGTCAGGCTGGACGTGGGGTCCGCCATCGCATGAGAACCACACGTGATCATGCTGCGTCTGCTACGTCATCGCTCTCGCGATGGGATATCCAGGATGGCGTCGCGCGACGAACGCCTCGTACGCCTCCCGATCGTCCGGGTTGGAATCGTCGCCGGACAGACCGGCCTCGAAGGCGGAGACAAGGGTCTCCAGCCATGCCTCGAGGCTGGGGTAACGGATGTAACGGTGATGGTCCTCGGCCTTGAACTCGATGATCTGCCCGGGTGCGCCGCCGGGACCGCCGGCGGTGTCGACGCACAGATGGTCGCCGTAGATGTTGCCCAGGAACGGAACCCAGCCGTCGCCCCACAGACCGGCGAAGTCGTCGTTCTCGACCAGCCAGGCCATGTCGTCGAGGGTGTCGAGAATGGTCCGGGCGGACATCAACGACCACAGGTGCTCCAGGTGGTCGTCGCTGTCGTCGGGCTGGCCGTCCCGCCAGGTCAGCAGCTCCCGCAGCAGGGCGGGAAGTTCGCCGCCGGCACGGCGCGCGATCTCGTCGATGACGTCAGAGGATGCACCGGGTTGCAAGCTCGCGTGGTAAGTGGGCCGGTTGGCCTGGAGCCACCGGTCGAGTCGTGCGATGAGGGGGTGCATCCGGCCAGCCTAGGAGTTTTCCGGACTCGGCTTCGCGATCGATGCCAAGATCCGATCGCGGTCCGCCATGAACCGACCATCGAGTTACGAGACGTCCCTTACGACCTCGTGCACAGTTGCGAATCCTTGGGCATCGATGATCGTTGTTTGTGCCACGGCTGGCGCCACGGTGGCAGGCCCGCCACCGTGACCGGCCGACCGGCAGGGGTTCGTGGTGCGCCCGCCGCCGGGTGGTGGAGCGGACCCTGGCCTGCGCCGGCATGCTCGGCCGCCTCACTTGAGGCGGCCCTGCCACCGCTAACAACGCCGAACCTTCAACACGCCCGACTGACAGACACGCGAAACGCTCTCTCAGCCACCAGTGTTCGGCAGTGCCGCCCACTCCGCACGAATCGCTGTCGCACCGGTCGGGCCGGACTTGTTCACAATCAACGTGAAGCCGTTCTGAGTCACGTACTTGGCGCCCACGTGATAGAACGAGTTGGCGCCGGACGACTGCGACACGAGCACGACGGGAGGCGAGTCGAACGGCGTCTTGAAAGCCACCGGCGTTTCCACGGGATCGGTGCTCGAGCCGACCTGCACGACGCGCTTGCCGGTCTGGATGTCCTGGTTCATTACGTCTCCTGACTCCGTCCATGAGAAAAGCCGCCTCCGGAATGCACCATTGACCTTGTCGACGATTCCGAGGGTGAGGGTCGCACGCCCAGTGGCGTCGCGGAAGAGGCTTATTCCCTCGGGTTCGTGGTACGCGGTCGCGCCGCCAACGGCGCTGATATCCCTCGGGGGGCGCGCGAGCGTGCCGTCAGACCAACGGAACTCCTTGAGAACGTTGTTGGATCCGTCGGAAGCGCCGTACAGCATGAAAAATGTGTCGCCATAGTCGCAGAATCCCTGGAAGCCAGGATTGTTGGGAAACTCCCACGGGACATCGATCGGACCCGCAAGAATGTTGTCGATACCGGCGGTGACCTCGGAAAGCCGTCGCTTGACGAGGACGTCGCCGGCGAAGCCGGTCCGGTTCCCCCGGAACGTCATAAGGTCGTTGTACTCGTCGATAGCGGGGATCGTGTACATCGTCGAGAACTTGTTGATCACCTGTGCGTCGCTGAATGGTCGTGTCGCGCCGGCCGCATACGGGATGCGCACGAGCTGCGAGCCGCCGGTGCGTGTCCACGCGAGCCAGACGTAGAGGGTCGCCCCGTCGTGTTGCAGGGCGAACGACGTGCCGTGACCAGCCTGTGTGAGTCGCATCGAACTCACCAGTGTCCCGTCGGCTCGGTGTCGCGAGACGATGCAATCCGACGGCGTCCCCGCCGGTGCAGCCGTCGGTTCGGAGACATACCAGTCTCCGGTCGACGTATCCTTGACCGCGCACTGTGAAACGGTGCCGAGTGGCGTATCGAGGTCGTTCACGTACGCGGGAGTGGTGAAGATGTTGATGGGATTGAACGGCCCTGCGGCGGCGGCCGCGGTTGCGCCGAGTGCAGGTGAAGTCGCGATCGATAATGGTGCGGCTCCAACGGCGGCAGCGAGCACGCCCCCGGCGCCGAGCCGCAGCGCATTTCTTCGCGACCAGTCGCGACGCTCAGGCATGCGGAATGACCTCCTTCAACGAGAGTGCTGTACGAATGGCTGACAGATCGGGCGGGTTCGCTGTCCTTATAGGATGCCGCGCTTCGCTGCGGACCCGCCGGTGGCAACAAGAGTGACGGCAGCAGTCCCCGCTCCGATGGCAGCCCGACGGCTAAATTTCTCCACTGATTTCAGCTCCGATCTTCTCACCTGCTGGCCCTCTGTGAAGCCGGTCAACCCTTCGACGAAGATGCCCGCTATGAGGGTAGGCGAGCTGAATTCTTTGTGGACCACGCCAGCCTGGTCAAGGTAGTCAGCGATAATGTGCTCGCAATGTACGCACAATGTGCCCACCTCGGGACTGGCCGGTGGCCGCCGATGGCGCTATCCAGGGCCGTGACAGGCGGCCACCTCCGCTCCAACTAATGGAGAGGGATCAGGTGTCGGCGTGCGAAGAACCGTGGCGCCAGTTCCGCGACCAGGCCCGTAATCACCTACCGAGACAAGCCTGTCATTCGAGGGTTCATCATGATCGCAGCGCCAGCCGTGGCACAGACGACGATCATCGATGTTCAAGGATTCGCAACTGTGCACGAGGTCGTTAGCCTCGCAGTGGGAACCTCCTCGATCAGTGACGTCCGGCGCCCGCTTCCTTCATTTCACAGGTGGCTGTCCGCCTTAAGGCTGCCTACAAAGGCGTCCCACGCTGCCGGTTCGAAGGTCAGCGTCCCGGCTGCCGGGGCCTTCGAGTCGCGGACGTCCACCCGAGCGCCCCGGTCGCGCACCTCCACGCACTGGCCGTTGCTGCCGGAACGGCTCGACTTGCGCCAGACGTTACGCTCCATCCGCGCTCAACTCCCTGATGAACTTGATCGACTCGGCCGGCGACATCGCCAGCATCGTCAGATTGTCGTACGCCGCCGACAACCGTGCCAGATCACGGCTCGACTCGAGGAACAGCTCGCCCGCCAGGGTCTCGATGTAGCCCAGGGGCGGCTCGTCGCGCTCGAAGCTGAGCAGCGCAAAGCCGCTGCTGTCTGCCAAGTGCGCCCCAGCTTCGAAGCGCAGCACCTGGATAGTGACGTTAGGCAGCCGACTCAGCGTGACCAGGTGGTCGAGCTGCTCGCGCAGCACGTCCGGGCCGCCGACCTCCGTCCGCAGGGACGCCTCGGACAGGATGGCGTGCATCCGCAGCGGTCTCGGCTGCCGGCGCAGCACCTCCTGCCGGGTGATCCGGGCGGCGACCCGCTGGTCGACCGTTTCCGGGTCATCCTCCCGGCCGATGACGTTGACCTCGCGCGCGTAGCGCTCGGTCTGAAGTAGACCGGGCACCAGCATCGGCTCGAAGTTCCTGAGTTCGACGGCCTCGGTCTCGTACGCGATGTAGGTCGCGTACTTGCCGCCGACGCGCTGCCACCAGCCCTCCTCGCGCAGGCCACGTGCCTGCTCCAGCAGCGAGGTGCCAGGCTCCTCGTCAATCTTGACGCCATACGCGACAAGTAGCTCCATGACGTCACCGACGCGAGGCTTGATCTCGCCCGACTCGATCCGACTGATCCGTGACGGCGAGCAACGGACGACCTCCGCCGTCCCCTCGCCGGTCAGTCCCCTTGCTTCACGAAGCTTGCGCAGCTCCCGGCCGAGTCGGCGCGATCGCGGTGTCGCGGGCGTGAATCGAGGCATGCCCTGATTCTGCGTCAGCCCGCCTGGGATCCGTTGTCCCGACTCACATGTGAATCCGACACTCGCCCATCACGGAGCTTGCCCAGCATCACTTGATGCGGCAGAGTGATTACCGTACGCAACCAACCGCTCTCACAGCTCGCATGGCCGGTTGTGGGCTACGGGCGCGGCCCGGTCCCGCCTTCCACCTCGTCAGAAAGCGAGGTCCTGGTGATCTCCGAAGTGCTGTCCATCGTGTTCGGTGGTCTGATGCCGGGCTTCCTGCTCGGGCTCGTCGCGTTCAAGGTCAAGTCCCGGTGGTGTCCGCGCTGCGGGGAGTCGACCGAGGCGATGCGGCCGGTGGAGCGGGAGTGGTGACCGGGCCGGAACGGCGCAACGGCAACGAGCTGCCGATCGGGCGGCGGGTGGCACAGCTGCGGGCCCGTCGGGGAATGAGCCAGCAGGTCTTCGCCGACCGGATCCGCAGGTCGAAGAGTTGGGTGGACAAGGTGGAGCGCGGCGTGCGTACCCTCGATCGACTTTCGGTGATCGAGACGGTCGCCGGGGCCCTCGGCGTCGCCCCGGGCGTCCTGCTCGCCGGCACGGTCCGGCGGGCAGCCGGCGCCGACACCGGCGGCGCCGTGGATGAGGTACGGGCGGCGCTGGCCCGCTACGACTTCCCCGGCGCCGGCAGCGACGGCCAGCCGCCGTCAGTGCAGGATCTTGACCACCAGGCAGGGTACGCGTGGACGGCGTACCGCAACGGCCATCACCCCCAGGTGTCGCGGATGCTGCCCGACCTGCTCGACGGCAGCCGCCGGGCCTGCCACCCGCAGTCGGGGAACGCGCCCGCCGCCGACCTGCTGGTACGGGTGTACCGGCTCGCCGCCCAGGTGCTCGTCAAGCTCGGCGAGGCCGACCTGGCCTGGCTGGCCGCCGACCGGGCGATGAGCGCCGCCGCCGGCGACCCACGCCGTGCCGGCCTCGCGGCGGTCTCCCTCGCACAGGCGCTCCGGGCCCTGCGGCGGGGCCGGCTGGCGATGACCGCCACCCGCACCGCCGTACACCATCTCGACCTGGCCCGGTCCCCCGACTGCCCGGCAGGCGGGCCCGCCCTGGCGGGAACCCTGCTGACCGAGGCCGCCCTCGCCGCCGCCGCGTGCGCGGACGCCGTCGCCGCCGGCGACCTCATCGGGCGTACGGCTCACCTCGCCGCCGCCCACGACGGGCGGCACCACGCTGACCTCGACGGCATCGGGTTCAGCCCGATCACCGTCGAACTCGCCCGTGCCCTGATCGCCATGCACCTCGGCGACCATCGCCAGGCCGTCACCATCCACCGGGAGGCCACCGGTGACGACGCCTGGCACCTGCTCCCCGCCGAGCACCGGGCCGCTCACCTGATCGACATCACCCGCGCCCACCTCGACCTCGGCGACCCCGGCGCCGCCGGCCGCGCCCTGGTCGCCGCCGACGCCATCGCCCCCGCCGAGATCCGGCTGCGCCCCGCCGCCCGAGTCGCGCTGACCGCAGTGCTCCGCGCCGGCTCTCCCGCCGCCGACGTGACCCGCCTCGCCGCCACCATCGGCCTGAGCTGACCTGGTGCAGCGGCGTCTCAGCTGCTTACTGAATGGCGGCACACCGCCGAGATCCACTCGGACCCCGACCTGCACCGGATCCTGGGCACATCCAGCACCACCAGCCATGGTTGGAAGCCGGTCAGCAAAGTCCCTGCGTTTGCTTGGTTGCGCCCTTCGATGAAGGCCACGACGCTGGCGAAGTCATCTCGGATGAGCCACATCCTGGGGCGTGCGCGGATGTTGGCGAACAGGTCCCGGTAGCGTGATCATGATCGTCACCGCCGAATTGTGCCTGGCCGTTGGCTATTCACGCACCCTCGCGGTGTGCGGTCTCCTCGGCCGGGCATGCTCGCTCCTGCCCGAGGTTCGCGCCGTCATCCTGGCTGACCAGGGTTTCTGTATGGTGGGCCGGAGGTACCACCATGCGAACCACACCGCCACGATCGCTGGTGACCCGCTACCCCTCCGTTTGCCCAGCTCACGGGCATCGGAGGGTGCCCGATGAACCCGGCCCGACCGACCGATCCACCGGTGCGATTCGCCGATGCGGAAGAGATCAACCCGTTCCAACTCCTTCTCAATCTTCCCGACCATGCCGTCGCTCGGACGCCGGGATCCGGACTCGATGATGTCCTGGCGGAGCTGGCGTTGTCTGGTGCGATGGTGTTTTGGTGGACTCGCTGGCAACCCTCGATGATCCACGCTGCCCTGCGGGCGGGCGCGGACCTACCGGACATCGTGAGAGCGACCGGCCGCGGCGCGAGCGACGTCGGCCGACGGTGGCGGCGATGGGCTGATGTCCAGACGCGGCTGGACATCGGCGGACGTCCGTCCGTGGGTCCCGTCGAGGTCCGGGCCATCGAGCGACGTTTCGGGCTGGGGGTGGTTCGATGACGCCGACCCGGCTTGCCCGAGACGTGAGCACGGTGGCGGTGGCCGGGATCGCTGCCTGGTCGTCGTGGAGTCACATGGTCGCCGTGGCGTTGAGGTTCGGGGAGCGTCCCGAGGTCGCCTATGTGCTGCCGCTGTCGGTCGACGGGATGCTGGTTGTCGCGTCGGCGGCCATGGTCGAGGATAAGCGCGCCGGTCGTCGGGTGCGCTGGTCGGCTCGGACGGCGTTCGCCGTTGGGGTGGCGGCCAGCGTGGCGGCGAACATCGCCGCCGCCGAGCCAAGCCTCGGAGCGCGGATCGTGGCGGCGTGGCCGGCGGTGGCGCTGCTGCTGGTCGTGGAGATGCTGACCAGAGCGCAACCGGTCTCACGTGACAGCCAAGGCGGGACGAGGGCTGCTTACCCGCAGAAAGAGCCGCTGGCCTCCGGCGCCGCGCCCGTGCCATCGAAGTCGCGCCTAACGGACCTCTTGCCTCCGGTCGGGAACGCGCAGGCTGGCGCCGTCGGCGGTTCGGCGACTCGTCAGGTGCCAGGATCTGCGCCCCAGCGCACTGGACGACGGAAGCGAACGGCCGAGCGCGGGCAGCGAACGGTAGATGTTGTAGCCCGGCTGCGCGCCGAGCGCCCGCAGGCCAGCCTGCCGGAGTTGGCGTCGGCCGCGGGGGTATCCGAACGTCATGTCCGACGCCTCGTTGTTGCAGCCAAGGCCGGGGAGGCGGAAGACGAAGCAGGTCGTCCTTGACTAGTGGGGACCGTTGCCTCAGTCGCTAGGGGCCCGGCCTACGACCTGCCCGATCAACCCACAGTCCAGCGCGTCCAACTACTTCAGCTCGACCGGCTGGGCTTCCTCAACCGCCTCCAAGAGACGATGACGTCGTTCATCAGGTGCTACTTCCATGATCGGGAGTTACACGTTGACCGTACAGACGCTCTCCTGGTGATCGCCGGTTGTCGACACGGGACCGTACGATCGCGCGGTAGCCGAATCACTCGCGATCCGTGAGACCGGGGAGAACCGTGCCCATCATCAACGTTCCGCTCGACGTGCCGGATGACATCTTCGCGGGTATCACGGCCGGTGAACTGACCAGGCACGGCGGTGTGGTGCGGAACCATGCGGGTGCCATCTTGGTGCACCTGAAGGACGGGCTACGTTCGGCGGAGACGCAGCGAGCGGTCTCGAAGGGTGCCGCGACAGTTCGGAAAAGCTCCAAGGTCACCGCTGTCGGGCTGGGCGTCGCGGCGGTGGCGGCGGTCGGTGTCGCGGTGTTGGCGGCTGCAACGAGAGTAAAGAAGCAGGGCAGTCCCCAGGGTGCCGAGCTGGAGATGCCGATCTGCATCCAGAGGTTCACCGTCTCGCTGCGTGCGTACTTGGACGCGGCTCGCGACGGACGCCTCGGCGAGAAGGACGTCGAACGCCTGGTTTCGGATCTGGATGCGGTCGAAGCGGAATCCGATAGTGGCAGAATCACCGTTGATTTCTCAATCGGCCAATGGAAGGCGCTCGTTCAACTGGTGGCCGATTACACGAGGAGACTCGCCGAAGCGAATCGGGTCGAGACGAGCGATCTTCGAGAGCTGGCCCACCCGCCTGACGGCGATGTTGTCTTGGGCCTACGTCGCCACCTCGAACTCCAAAAGCAAATCTTCAAGAACGCCGCATAGCCAACAGCGCGAAAGTGACTACCGCGTCAGGCAACTCGAGCGGGCCGACCGGGATGGATATGCAGCCGTTCTCCGCGATGCGACATGACACCGCGGTGGCGGGATAAATAGTTATTACGATGCAGCCCTGCCAATTATACAAAGCTGCAGGTAGGCGGCAGGAAGTCCACCGCTGGTTGACATTGGCGACTTGGGGCTCTACCGACGCTTACCCAGACCGACCGGGCCGGCGTTCGGCACATAGCCATCGCGAGCCATCCTCTCACGGCGCCAAACCTCATCACGGCGCCGCCTCTCAAGCCGCTGGCGCCGCTTCTGCTCACACTCCTCGCACACTGTAAGCGCGCCGCGCAGTTTGGAGCCAGACACAAGGGTGGCATCCGAGATGCCCACGCCGCAGACTGCAGACATGGACAGCTTATTAAGTCTGTGTGCGACAGGCGGCGATCCTCCGTTCCCATCCGAGCTGGGTGCCGAAGGAGGGATGATAGCCCAATCCATCTACGCAATGTACACGTCAACGTCCCGCTGAGCGATCCTACGAACGGTTGTAGACGGGTCCGAGCATGGTGCGTTTCGGGCATCGTGATAGGCGGACGTGGCTGCCGTTGCTGCTGCTCTGGCCGCGTCCATTGGGTCAATTGGTCTGCCCGGTCGGTAGGTGCCGGCCGATGTAGCCGACATAGATCTGTCCGCTCTGCGCCGTGTCGTCGTAGTAGTGCATGCGGGGGCTGATCATCGCGAACTGAACGATCTTGAAGTGTGCACCCATGAAGATCCTGCCCGCTTGAACAACGGAGGTTGGTACGGGGAGAAGCCGCTTCCTCCGGAACGCCGGGTTGGTTCGGACCTCCTCGCTCTCGTCACGGGCGTGTCGTCGCGTCGGCCACTCGTGGCAGCCATCTGGAGTGTTCTCCAGGAAGCCATGCACGTCTCGAGCCCAGCGCCCGTCTGCCTTCGCCGCTGCATAATCCTGGAGCACCAACAACGCGTCCCAGGTCTTCGAAGCCCAGGCGCCCAGGGGGTCGTTGCTGTCGAGTTCCTCAGCGCAGTCAGGATCGCCCGTGAACACGACGTGCTGGAGTCTTGGCAGCCAACGGAGCAACTCACCGAAGCTGTCCGGCCGGGAGACGTCCGCTTCCGATGGCTGTGCCGTCCAGGCCACCTCTGCTTGCCCCATAGAGGCGAGCCGGTGGCGCAGCGTCCGTTCAGTTTCCGCGGACCGGGTCAGGCGTTCAACCGCGTCCCGGTTCTCGATCTGCTCATCATCCAGCTGCCATTTGACGTCGTGATACGCCTTCTGTGTCTCATCGAGTTCGGCCTGGAGCTGCGCGAATCGGGATGCGATGTCTTTCTGCGCCTCCTGCGATGACCGACCGACCTCCATCAGACGCACGATCTCGTCGATCCGGTCGACGGTCAGGTC
Organism: Micromonospora sp. NPDC049051; assembly: GCF_043197575.1. NCBI lineage: Bacteria > Bacillati > Actinomycetota > Actinomycetes > Micromonosporales > Micromonosporaceae > Micromonospora > Micromonospora sp. NPDC049051. The sequence continues at coordinate 81,406 of NZ_JBICTL010000005.1, read as the reverse complement.
ATCGACCCCTACCTTGATCTTCAGGTAGTCCAGCAACATGCTTTGCTGCGCGCTGGCGTCATCTTGCCGGCGGTCACTCTCTCGCGTCTCGACGGCCGCTGCCTGGGGTTGCGACGGAACGAGTGATGGCCGCTTCGAACTGACGTCGCCGAGCCGGTGCACCAACATGTCGTCGGCGATACGTTCCAGCATTCGGTGTACCCGCGCCACCGATGCGGGTAGCGGTTGTTCGAGAGCCTGCAGTTGGGCGTTGGAGGCGAGGACCCGCGCGAGTCGGGGCTGTTCGTTGTCGTCGGCGATCCGTTCGGCGCTCAGCACCCGGTGCCGCAGCCCGTCGACGACGGAGTCCGGGTGCACCTGGGAGCGATAGGTACGAAGCCGGCCGGGCAGTACGGCGTGGGCCTGGCCGAGCCGGTCGTTGAGCAACTGTGTGGCCTCCCCGTCCAGCACGTAGCACGAGGCCATGCCGTTGGTGAACCGGGTCAGATTGGCGATCCGGTTAGTCCATGGGACTGACGGCAGCGAGTCGTCGTTGCCTGCGACGAAGACGACACCTCGTCGGTCGGTGTCGATGAGGGCTCGGTGGACCTCGTCGACTTCGTCGCCGCGGATGACGATTGGTCGCGTCGTCAGGCGTGCGGCACCGTCCCAGGCATCGATGATTTCGAGCATGGGGGCGAGAAAGCGGGGGGTGCCTGCGAGGCGGGGGCGGCTGCGTGGGTCCTCGCTGTCGGGGTCGGGGGATTCGATGTCGATCCAGGCCCAAGCCGCCCGCTCTCTCGCGTTCGGCGAGTGTACGGTCAGTTGGATGATCCACTGCCCGTCTAGCTTCGTTTCGACGATCCGTACGCGCGTTGACGTCGATCCATCCTGCCCCTCGTGCTGCAGTAGGAGGGCCCTGACGTTGTCGCCGATGGTCGTCCACCGATTCTCATGAAGCGCAGACGGATCCCAGCCCTTGGGTCCCGCGATCCAGCGGTCGAGTTGTTCCCGTACCAGTGGCTGCAGATGGTTCCGTTCGCGGTGGGTCGTAAACACAGACCTAAAACCGAGCATTGCGCCGTCCCGAGGGGTTACAGGCGAGAGGGCTGCGCCGAACGCGTCGCCGCACTCGCTCGATGCGGCCCCGCTGACCTCCGTCTGCTACTCCAGCACCTGGTCTTGGTTCGGAAGCTGGAGTAGCAGCGGCGGTGTCGAGGCCGGCATCTGGACAAGGAGAGGTCAATCCGCTTGCTTGCTGATCACCGAGATGAGCTGTTGGTCATGGTGCGGATTCCAGGTCATTGAGGAGCGCGTGTACAGGTGCCCAGCACATCCGCACCGTGTCCAGATCGGGCACGAGCCCGTAGTCGATCTGGTGACGAGGGTGCACGAAGTTGCGGTAGTCCCGGACCTTCTCCATGAAGTCCTTGGCGTCGGTCTGGACCCACTTCTGTCGGTGCGCGTACTCGAGGAGCAGGTGAAGGCCCGCTCGTTCGGCCCGAACCCGTCGGCCGTTCCGGTCGACCAGGCCGCTCCTGCGCACGGTCTTGTCGCGATCAGTCACCACGACGTGCAGCAGGCCTTCTACGAAGCTGCCGATGCCGATGATCGCCAGTGCGTAGGCTCCGTTGTTCTGGCAGATCGACGCTTCGTCGGCGCGCGCCATGAGGATGTCGGTCGCCTTGCTGTTGGGGGATAGTCGTCGCACTCGCTCGTGGAGGTCCGGCGGCGGCCCGTACAGGGGAACGTCGCTGCTCTGGCTGATCTGACCGAGCACGGGGCGCCCGCCGACGTAGGTGATGGTGAGCTGCTCGGGAGCCAGAAGGCGGTTCAGCTCTTGCGCGATCGGTTCGGCGGCCTCGACGCCGCCGTCGTACTCCAGCGGATCACCGATGCGACAGAGCAGCCGGTCGAGGGCGGCGGCATCATCGGCATGGCAATTGAGTACTTCAGTCAGCCAGGGGATGCGCGGAGAGCCGTCGTACTGCGGATCGCCAGGCCACCGGACCCGGTGCAGGAACCGCTCGACCTGCGTACCGGTCCGCTCGTAGGGACCATCGACGTCGCAGATCAGGCGGGCGACGCGTTCCAGAGTGAGCGGGTCGAGGGCAATCATCGGGATACCTCCCGGTCGGCGCGCTGCTGCGCGATGTCGAGTGCTTCGGTCAGGCGCTGGAGAATGATTGAGCCGCGCTTGCGGAAGCCAAGTTCGCTCATGGCCTCCTGGAGGCGCTCATCCCGATCACGCTGAAGCTGGTCGCTCACAAGCCAGGTGCAGATCTGTACCAGCTGTTCCCGCGTGTATTCGGTGATCCGCAGACCGATCGGCACGTCGGGGCGGGGGCCACGGCGGGTCGCCGGCGGCGTCGATGGCTCGGCGGGCCGGCGTGCCGGCGGTACGGGGTGGCTCTTCGCGGCGTGGTTGGCGCGGTCGACCGCCTGCTTCCAGCGGGCGATGAGTCGGGCTGTCTGGCCTGCCGGATCCACGTACCAGTCGGTCGACCAGATGCGGTGGAACTCCCACCCGAGGCGCTCGAGGTGTTGCTGGCGCAGCCGGTCCCGGTCCCGGGCGCTGTGTGCCTGGTGGTACGAGTGACCGTCGGTCTCCACAGCGAGGACCATGCGGCCGGGCTGGTCTGGGTGGGCGAGGGCCAGGTCGATGCGGTAGCCGGAGACGCCCCACTGCGGCACGGCGTTGATGCCCTGCTGCTGGAGAGCCTTCAGGACGCTGCGTTCAAGGCCGTTGAGCTCGACCCCGGTGTGCTGTCGCGCGCCCAGGTCGCCGCCGAGGTCGACGAACTCGAGGTAGCGGCGGAGCAGTTCGGGTCCGCAGTTCCGTGTTGCCGCGGTCTGGTTCGGGTCCATGTCGTGGTGGGAGAAGGCGCTCACCACGGTCATCCGACTCCGCGCTCGAGTGACCGCGACGTTGAGGCGCCGCTCACCACCCTCCTGGTTGAGCGGTCCGAAGCGCAGCGGAAGTCGACCGTCTCTGGTCTTGGCGTAGCCGATACTCAGGATGATGGCGTCCCGCTCGTCGCCTTGGACGTTCTCCAGGCTCTTGATGAAGAACCGCTGGCTCGCGGCCCGGTCCTGGGAGAAGAAGTCGTCGAGGTGCTCATGCTCTCGGCGTCGGCTGCGCAAGGTCGCCTCGATCCGCAGGGCGTGCTTCTGCCCCATCGTGATGACCCCGAGGCTCTCGTTCGGTCGCTGCTCGGCATGCTCGAGAATCAGCTCGACCGCCCGGTTGACCTCCTCCGTTGATGAGCCGCCCTGCCCAGGGGCGACACGGCCATCCACCGTCTCCAAGCGCAGCGGGCTGTCGACCTGCACGCCGGGGAACGTAACGAGGGACCGGTTGTAGATCTCGACGTTCGAGAACGCGATCAGGCGCTCGTCTCGGCTGCGGTAATGCCAGGTCAAGCGGTACCGGTCCGAGATGAGGCCGCCGAGGACGTCAAGAACGGACTCGTAGTCCTCAAGGCTCTCGTCGCCGAGATCATCGTCTTCGCCAGCCGGGCTCTGCTGAACGAGGCGCCGGAAGAACGGCGTGGGTGGGAGCTGCTTCGGGTCGCCGGCCACTACGAGCTGGGTGCCCCGCATGATCGAGGCGACCGCGTCGTGCGGCTCGATCTGGCTCGCCTCGTCAAAGATCACCACGTCGAACGACCGCTCGGGCGGCAGGATGCGGCTGACCACCAGTGGTGACATGGCCCAGCACGGGAACGCGGCGAGGAGCACCTCCGGTGCGCTGCTGAGCAGCTTCCGGAGAGAGAGGTGCCGGCTCTTCTTGGCCGCCTCCCGCCGGACGAGGCCGTTCTGGTCGGGATGGGCGTCTCGGGCCTTCCGCAGGTTCACTGCCACGTTGCGGCGCACGTGCCGGGCGGCCATCTCGATGTGCCGGCTGTCCGCAGCGCGGAAGTCCTGGACCACCGCGGCGTGCTGCTGCCCGACGAACTGACCGAGGTACGGGACCCGCATGCGCATCTCGTCGAGGACCACCTGCAACCAGGAGCGCAACAGGGTGTCGGCTGCCTCGTCGCTTGAGACCTGCCGGTGGGCCAGGTCATCGAGCATGTGGCTCAGCCCCAACGAGCGGAACAGCTGCTGCTGTTTGTTCAGGTCGGGCATCAGGAACAACGTCTCGCGGTCGGCGTTCAACTCGGCGAGCGTGTTGGCCGCAGTGGTCGTGGTTCCACGCTCAAGGCCGTCGATCCGGGCACATGCCGCCACCGCGGCGAGGTGGTTACGCACCTGTGTGAAGGACGACATGCACAGGTCGGCGTCCGCCAGAGCAGTGGGTGCGCTGTCCTGACGGCTGAGCTTCCGCCACCGCTCGCGCTGGTCCACTGCGGCGACCAGGCCCTGATACATCTCGGATCGGCTCTTGGGAGGGGCCGGACAGGTCCGTCGCAGCTCGCGGCGCAGTTGGAACCGGCGGAAGATCCCGAGCGGCTCCGAGCGGCGCGGCCGGGATCGCCCTGGTGCTGTCGCGTAGACGAGATCGTCCAGATCCGGGCCGAAGACCTGCTCGCCGTAGCTGGCGATGGTGCGGTCGACCTCGCTGAGCAGGTCGAACAGATCCTTCCACGCAGCGAGGTCGTCCGGCACGTCCAGCCCCGCGCGGTCGACCAAGTTCCGGATCTGGCGCTGTGCGCCCTGCAGGGCGCCGGCCGCGAGTTCGTCGAGATGCACCAGCACCCTGCCGACATCGTCTGGAGTGCGGATGGCGGCCTTCGCCCACGGCGACTCTCCGCGCCAGATCCTCAGCCCGCCACGATCCACGAAGGTCCGAAGGTCCTCCCGCGCGGACTCAAGCCTTGACCGGTCAAGGTTTCGCAGCTCGGAGGCGCGCAGGTTGTAGCCGCTGACATCGAGAGTCGGAAGCGCGAGGAGCTGCTCGATGACCTGAAACGCACTCACCCCCCAGGGCTGCCGTACTTCGTGCAGCTCGGCCGGGTGCCGTTTCGCCGCGGCCCGGCGGCTGTGCAGGCGGCGGTGCAGATCGTCGGTGTCGACGGGTGGTTCAGCGCCGGCTTGAGTGAGGACATTGGCGATGCGCTGGGCGACCTGCCGCTTGCTGATCTTGCGGTCGTGCAGGTCGAACACCAGGTTGTCGAGCCCGACGTCGCCAAGGCGGTTCATCACCGCTTCGATGGCAGCCCGCTTCTCGGAGACGAACAGCACGCTGCGGCCCATCGCGGCCATGTACGCGATGACGTTCGCGATCGTCTGACTCTTACCCGTGCCGGGTGGACCCTCGATGACCACATGCCGGCCAGACAGCACCGCGTCGATCGCCGACTGCTGAGACGAATCCGCGTCGTGGACCAGGAACTCCTTGGCCGGATCAATCCGATCGGCACTGGAGCTGGACCCCTGAGATGGCTCAGTGCGCAACTGTTGCCGAGCGTCGCGGTCGCCCGCCATCGCGCCGATCACTGGGTGCGATGCCAGCAGCTCGGCCGAGTTACGCAGATCCTTGACCATGGCGAGCTTGTCGAAGCTGAAGACGCCGGCAACAACTGCGGGCTCGAGCCGGAGAGACAGGCCGCTGGGAGCGGCTGCCTCGGCGATCAGCTCGTAGGCGGCACTGAGCTGCTGGTCCGGATCAGCGATCTCGGACAGCATCGCGCTCAGCTTCTCGCCGAGGACGCTGATGTCCGCCTCCACGCCGTACTGCCGTTCCAGCGCGTACAGGAGTACGGGATTGATCTCGGGTGACTCCGATAGCTCCAGCGTGAAGTCGTTCTCGGTCGCCGTCCTACTGTCCAGCGCAAGCTGCTGCAGGATCAACGGCGCCCGCAGCGGTTGCATCGGCACGGAGCCGCGGGTGTACGGACCGACCATGCAAAGCAGACCGCGGGTCACCCAACCAGCCTGGATGCCCTGCTCCTCCTCCAGCTCGACCAGCTTCCGGCGGAGACTGCGGGCAGTGTTGCAGGCGGTGGTGTGCCGGTCCTGGTCCGGGAACAGCGTCCGTAGGCGAACCTTCTGTCCCCGGAGCAGATCGGCGACCACTTCAGCAGCCGCCTCGGCGAGATCGAGGGTGGTGGTCTGTCGCTCCTTGAAGTAGAGCAGCGTGTTGCGCGGGCCGAAGTCGATCAGTTGGTCTGCCCATCGGCCGGCGGCCTGTTGAACGAGGTGGAGCACATCCGGTTGGGTCAACAGCATCTCGTCTCCAAGTCAGTCGACGTACACCAGTGCTGATCCGCCGGGCCGTCGGCCCGAGGCAAAGCCCTCCAGGATAGGGCGCATGACACGTTCATCTATGCATCAGATTTCCGACACCGACGTCATCGGGACGACCCCACTGAGTAACCTCCACCTCCTTGCCCGGAGTGCGGCCGCGCCTCGTCGGCACATCGAGCAGGCCGAGATGTTGCAGTGCCGGGGCGCGGCTTGGCGCAGCTGAAGGCCAACTCGAACAGGTGCTGCGTGGCGCGGGAGAGGCCGTAGCGGGCGATCCTCGCCGGGACGTGGTCTTCGATTCATCGATGGAGCAAGTCAGGGTCAGCGGGGGACGGCGACCGACGACTTCGGCGGCTCCTGAGCGCGAAGAAAGTTGGTGGCATCGACGGTGGCACTGACCAGGGCGCACGTCGTCGCGGTGAGGGCGAGCCAGAACGCCACGGTGCTCTTCCAGTCCTCGGCGATCTTCACCGTCACCACCTCGGTGACCTCGGTAGCCTCGGTAGACCGGCTCCGCCGACTGCTCGGGTCAGGCTGACGACGCCAGCCGAAGCGGGCGAAGAACTTTACCCAGGTGTGGTTCGACCGGCCGCAGCCGAAGATCACTCCGTTGACCTTGCGTCCGCACCGGCCGCCGTTCTGGGTGGTCACGCCGCACGTCGTCGGCGCCTTCACGGCGAGCAGCCAGGCCGGGATGGCGATCGCGATCGACGCCGACCAGGCGAGGCTGATGAGGTCGAGCGTGATGAGGTAGTAGACGACGCCGACGATGGCCAGCGCTTCAACGACGAGGATCAGCATGGCCTGATCTCGCTTCAGCATTTAGGGGCCTCCGAGTGGTCAAGGAGCGCGACAAGGTCGAGGAGTTCGGCGCGGAGCCGGGTCAGCTCGGCGGCGGTGACGCCGAGTTCGTAGTGGTGGTGGTGACCGGCGCGGGACAGCGCCCACCACAGGTAGCTGGCCCGGCGCCCAAGGTCGGGGCCGGCGTAGTGGGCGAGCAGCAGCAGCTTCGGTCGCTGCACCCGGGTCCGTCCGATCTCGGGGCAGACGCGAGCCCAGTACCGGTCCATCGCTGCTTCCAGTTCGTGGCGAAGCAGCCACGCGCACGCACGGGGCCAGGCTCCACGGGTGCCTCGGATGACGCTGCTGAGCATCCGGTCGGCGGTGGCGAGGTACAGGGACGTCGTCATCGCAACCGCCCCACGAGCGCAGCGGTGTTGGCGACCATCGCCCGGACGGGCATGCTCCGGTGGCCGTGGACCGCATCCGCCACCGCTTTGACCGTCCGGGTGGCCTGCGTGCCGTAGTCACGGTCGAGACGAGCGAAGAGCTCCGGTCGGGGTACGAGGCGGCCGAAGAGCCCGAGGCTGAGCCGGTCCTTGACGGTGTGCGCCCGGCTTAGCCCTTCCTGGATCTGCTGGTAGGGCGTGCCGCGCCGATGCTCGGCGGCCCGGTAGCGATCCATACTCACCGACTCGATCGCGGACCGGCAGAACCCGGCGACCATCAGGTACTTCGCCTCGTCCGCGATGTCCGCGGCGACCAGGGCGCGGGCATCGTCGAGGTAGCGGTCCGCTGGGTCGCAGACCTTGCGGACCTCGACGATCGAGCCCTGGCGGCGAGTGACCTCCCGGACGTCGGCCTCGATGTCGAGGCGGCGGATCGCTTCCGGCAGCCGATCGTCGTGGGTGAACACGATGACCTGCCGGGTCAGGGCGATCTCCCGCAACACCTCGGCCAGGCCGTCGATCTTGGTGGGGTCCATGCTCTGCACCGGGTCGTCGATGATCACGAACCGGTACGGGCTGGTGTCGGCGCAGGCACGGGGCAGGAAGACCGCCAAGCCGAGGGCATGCAGCTCACCCTGGCTCATCACAGCGAGCGCGCTGGACTCGACGCCGTCGGCGGCTACGGGGAACAGGACCCGGCGGGTGTTGTTCACCCCTTCCATCCGCAGCCGGCGCAGCTCGACGTTGCTCTCCTGCCGCAGCTTCTGCCAGATCCGGTCCGACTGCGCGGCGAAGCTGCCCAGTCGGTCGGCCCGGATCGCCTTCTCGGCGGTGTCGAGAGCCGCACGAGCCTTGGTGAGCAGAGCCAGGGCCGGCGCCTCGGCGCGGACCATGGCCGCGGCGTCGACCCACCGGCGGATCGCGGCACTGGGCTCGCGCCAGGCGTCGTGGCGCTGGGCGAGCCAGCCGGCCGCCGCCTTCACGAGGGTGGTGTACGCCGCGACGACACTGTCCCAAGCGGCCCGATCGGGGCCGAGCCCGGCGAGAGCTTCGCGCATCGCCACGCTCTCCCCAGGGATGTGGGGCGCCAGCGCCGCAGCGGCCGGTTCCAGCAGCCGGTGGATGTCACCGAGCAGCCCGTCGACCGTACGCCGGGCGTGCGTGTGAGCCTGCTGGGCCGCGCGTGCCGCCGCAGCGACCGCGGCCATCGTGGCGAGTTCCTCCTCGACCTGCGTACGCCAGTCCTGGTCCAGGGTCCCGACGCGGCACACCGGGCAAGGGCCGTTCCCGCGATCGTGGTGCACGTCGAGCGCGGCCCGCAGCAGCCGAGCGCTCCGATCCGCGGCGCCGCTGTCGGTCGCGGTCGCCTCACGCATCGCCGCCGCAGACTCGGCGAGGGCAACCAGCGCCCCACCCAGGTCGGGCAAGTCCTGCTCAGCGAGCCGCCGGGCGGCTGCCGCTGCAGGTTCCTCCGACGTGGCGGTGTCGCCGCAGGCGAGGTCAGCCAGCAGGGTCAGGTTTGCGCGGAGCGGACGGGCACCGAGCGCGCTCAGGGCGTCGCGGGCGCGGTCATCGTCGATCTGGCCGAGCTGTTCGCGCAGCTCGGTGAAGGCCGCCTTGACCGCCTTGGCTCGGTCGAAGTAGACCTTGCGCCGCTGCTGCAGCCGGGCGTCGGTGTCGCGTAGCGGGCCCAGGCCGAGGATCGGCGCGATCGCGTCGTACAGTTCGGCCGGCTTCGCGGTGATGACCCGTTCGAGGTCGCGGGCGGACAGGAACGGCCGGTACCTGGCGGCCTGACCGACCCACTGCGGCACCTGATCGGGCGGCATCGCGGCGCCGCCCGTGGTCGTGGTGACCGTCGCGGAGGTCAGATCCGTGGCCCCAGCCGGCCAAGTGCGGTGGGTCGTCACCTGCTGGCCGGAGTCGAGCCGAAGGCTGAGGCGGATCTCCGATGCGCCGTCCTGGTGCAGGTTCCGCCAGCCCTCGCGGAAGGCCGGCGGGCGCTGCGCCCAGCGCAGAGAATCCTCGGTCAGCGCGTACTCGACGGCCTCGGCGATGCTGGACTTCCCGGAGCCGTTGCGACCCACGAACACGGTCAGCCCGGTCTTGGGCAGCCGCCCGACCGTGACCTGCTGGCCGATCCCGCGGAAGCCGGCAACCCGGACCTCTTCCAGGAATGCCAGCGGTGTTGCACCGCCCGTCTCACCCGGCTCGGGCGATGGCGGAAGGGCCTCGCCTCGCAGTACGTCATCGAGAACCTGCTCGCCGTGGAAGGCGGCAAGAACCAGGTCGCTGACCGGGCCGGGCACCTGGGACCGCTGAAGGCGGTCGGTGAGCTCCTGGTAGAGCGTGAGCGTGTCGTTCATCAGACCCCCTGATGTCGTTGGCGCATCGAGGGAACCGCAGATTGGTCGCTTACACTGCCCTACACAGTGTTATCCCGGGATAACAGATTTGCGTTCTTCTCTGGGAATCCGGGACTCGTACTGTGACCGCCAGAGCGAGGAGGTGAGCCATGGAGGCGGAGTTGATGTCGCAGCGCGAGATCGCGCTGCTCGCGCGAGTCAGAAAGCCTGCGGTCACAACTTGGCGCCGGCGGCACCCCGACTTCCCTGCACCGGTGCCGGGCAACCACGGCCAGCCCCTCTTTCCCGCAGACGCTGTCGTGGCTTGGCTACTCCGGACCGGGCTCGGCCACGCCGACCCGGACACCCTGCGCGCCGAGCGGTCCATGCACACGCTGGCGGCGTACGCCCGGCGGCACGGCGGCCGACGCACGATCGTTGTCCTCGGCGCCGCGCTCTGCCTCCGCCACCTCACCGGCCAGGCACTGCCCGCCGATCCTCTGCCGCTGGCTCGGCGCCTCGATCCCGAGGACGAGTTTCTGCTGCACGAGCTGGCCGATGCCCCGGAACCTACCGGGCTCGCGCAACTGGTCGAGCAACTGATCGAGGGTGCCTTCGACCCCTGGCACAGCTGTCAGTTCCTGCTCAGCTCCGCCAACCGCCTCGGCTGGCCCGACCTGACAGCGGATGCACTCACTCCGGAGACGGTGGCTCTGATCTGCCGGGTGGCCGACGTGCCGACCCGGCTGCGGACCCACCGTGCCCTCACCATCGCCGACGGCAACGCAGGCGTCGGCGACCTACTGACAGCGCTGGTGACCGACCAGGACCGCGACAATCTGCGAGTCAACGCATCCGTCGCCGACGAGGAATTCGCCCGCCTGGTGCGCCGGCAGTTACTCCTCGCCGAGTTGCCCGAGTTCCAGTTCGAAGTGCGCGCCGATGAGCTGAACGAGGAGTTCGCCGAACCGGACCTCATCGTCACTCGGCTCCCCTACCAACCGGCGGAGAGCCGAGAAGCCCTCGCCGACCTCGACCGGGTTGAAGCGATCGCCGATCTGCTCGGTCCTGGCCGCACGGCCATCGTCGTCGGCCCTGCCAGCAGCCTCGTTGACCAATTACGGGACGGGCCAGCGGCGTTGCGCCGGTCCGCGCTGCTGAGCAGCGGCATCGTCGAGGCAGTTGTGCAACTGCCGGGCGGCGTCTACCCGGCCAAGCCAGGTCATCGCGCCGCCCTGTGGCTGCTGACCCGAGACCCGCTCCCCACCACCAAGGGCCGCGTGCTACTCGCCGACCTCAGCGGTCACGCGCTTGACCAATCCACTGTCGAGTCCGCGGCCGAGGACATCCTCCTCTGGCGCGCGGAGGGGCACCGCAGCGACGGCCACGACCCGCGCACCGGCCGAATCGTTCCACTGGAGAGCCTCGACCTGCGCCGGGCTGCCGCGCTCCGGCTGCCCGGACCAGCATCAGTCACCCTGCGCGCCCGCCTAGCCGCCGACCGCCCCGCACTCGTCGGCGAGGTCGAGGGGCGTCTCACCGACGCTGAGCAAGAGGCCGTCCGGTACGGGAACGAGAACGGCTTCCTGAACACCGGAGCGGTGCAGCGCGAGGGAACCAGGCCGAAGGAGCTTTCTTGCGAGGCGCTACGAACGGCTCGCCGAATCCGCTCCCTCACCGGGCATCGCCTGGACCCCGAGCATGTCGGACCGCGAGGTCACCATCGGGTAATCGGCGCGGCAGAGGCACTCGGGCAGGGGTCCAAGCGCTGGATGGACCGCCTCACTCTCGCCGCGCAGTATCCGCAGGTCGCCCTCACCGAGCCTGGTGACGTCGTGGTCACCAGCGTTCCTCGATTCGGGGTCCTCCTCGACGACGACGGCTTCTCGGTGATCGAGTTCCCGGCCCGCGGCCTGCGCATCTCTTCTGGCGACCCGCTCACCCCCCGGGTGCTGGCTGCACTCCTGAGTACCGCCCGCAACATGGCACGCAGCCCTGGTGCAGTGCGGGGCCCGACACTGATGGACGCCACGATCCCCGACCTGGCCCGGGAAGAGGCAGCCCGCCTAGACGACGTGCTGCGCCGTCTGGAGGAACGCGAACATCTACTGCAACGGCAGGCCGACCTCTTGGCGACGTTGCGTGAACTTATCGTGACCGGGTTTGCCGATGGCACTCTCACGACTCTGTACGGTACGAACTCCTGAACGAGAGAACGGAACACATAGTGCCCCCACGTAAACGCGCCAACGGCCAGGCCGAGCTGTTCGGCGTGTCCAGCACCAAGCAGATCCAGGACATCCTGTGGAAGGCCGCCGACAAGCTGCGCGGCTCCATGGACGCCGCGCAGTACAAGGAGTTCGTCCTCGGCCTGGTCTTCCTCAAGTACGTCTCCGACGCGTTCGCCGAGCGCCGCGACCAGATCGCGGACAGCCTCGCCGACATCCCGGAGAATCGCCGTGCCGAGTTCCTCGACGAACGGGACGAGTACACCAGCGCCAACGTCTTCTGGGTGCCGGAAAACGCTCGTTGGGACTATCTGGTGGAGAACGCCCCCAGCGGCGTCGGCGAACTGCTCGACAACGCCATGGACGCGATCATGCAGGAGAACAGGGCGCTGACCGGCGTCCTCCCGAAGATCTTCAATCGGGACAACGTCGACCAGAAGCGGTTGAAGGAACTCGTCGACCTGATCAGCGACGCCCGCTTCACCGGCCACGGCGACCGCAAGGCACAGGACGTCCTCGGCGAGGTGTACGAGTACTTCCTGGAGCGCTTCGCCCGCGCCGAAGGCAAGCGCGCCGGTGAGTTCTACACCCCGTCCAGCGTGGTGCGGGTTCTTGTCGAGGTGTTGGAGCCTTACGAGGGCCGGGTCTACGACCCGTGCTGCGGATCCGGCGGCATGTTTGTACAGTCCAAGAAGTTCGTCGAGGCCCGCGCCGGCCGCGACCACACCCACGACATCGCCGTCTACGGGCAGGAAGCCAACGAGCGCACCTGGCGGCTGGCGAAGATGAACCTCGCCATCCACGGCATGGACCCGGTCGGCATCGGCGACCGCTGGGCCGACACATTCGCCGACGACAAGCACCCCGACCGGCGGGCCGACTTCATCATGGCGAACCCGCCGTTCAACATGAGCGACTGGGCGCGCAAGGTGGGTGACCCGCGCTGGCGCTACGGGACGCCGCCGCAGAGCAACGCCAACTACGCCTGGCTCCAGCACATCCTCTTCAAGCTCGGTGACCGGGGCAGTGCCGGCGTCGTCCTTGCCAACGGCTCGATGTCCTCGAAGCAGTCCGGAGAAGGCGAGATCCGGCGCGCGATGGTTGAAGCCGACCTCGTGGCCTGCATGGTCGCTCTCCCACCGAACCTGTTCCGCACCACCGCTATTCCGGCCTGCCTCTGGTTCCTGACCAAGGACAAGACCCCGCAGGGCGCGAAGGCGCTGACCGACCGGCACGGCGAAATCCTCTTCATCAACGCCAACGCCCTCGGCACCATGGTCGACCGAACCGAACGCATTCTCACCGACGACGACATCGCCAAGATCGCCCACACCTACCAAGCCTGGCGCGGAACCAAGTCCGCGAAGACCAAGGGCCAGATGTACGAGAACGTCCCCGGCTTCTGTTACTCGGCGAAGCTCGACGAGGTGGCCGCCAACGACTACGTCCTCACCCCTGGCCGCTACGTGGGCGCTGCGGAAGCCGAAGAGGACCCGGACGCCGAGCCGCTCGCAGACCGCATCGAACGCCTCACCAAGGAGCTGTACGCCCACTTCGACGAGTCCACCCGCCTCGAAACTGCCGTTCGCGACCAGCTCGGGAGGCTTGATGTCTGACTGGCCCTTCGTAGAATATCGAACCCTCTCGTCGTCAGAGCGATCTGCCTTCTCAATGGGCCCATTCGGCTCGAAGATCACCAAGGAAAACTACGTCGCCGCAGGGGTACCGGTAGTGCGTGGCGTAAATCTCGCCCGCGGCATCTTCGTGGATGACGATTTCGTCTTCATTGATCAAGAAAAAGCTGATGAACTTATTGCCGCGAACGTAAAACCTGGTGATCTGATATTCACCCATCGGGGGACCATTGGCCAAGTCTCAATGCTGCCGAGAAAGCCGCGGTTTGACCGCTACGTTATCGGTTCAAGCCAGGTCAAAACCCGACTAGACGAGTCGGTCGCGCTGCCCGAGTTCTACTATTACTGGTTCATGTCCCCCGAGGGCCAGAGGTCTATCCTCGCTAATACTTCGACAGTCGGAGTGCCTGGAATCGCCACCCCTTTGACATCGATCAAGGGATTGCGCGTCCCGCTGCCGCCGTTTTCGGTGCAGCAGGCGTTAGCAGCAGTATTGGGAGCACTGGACGACAAGATCGCGGTCAACGACCGCGTCGCCGAATGTTCGCTGGCGCTCGCTGATGCGCACTTTGATCTTGCAGTGAAAGGACTCCCCACCGGGCCGGAGACTTTCGGCTCCATTGCTCAGGTAGGTGGAGGCGGGACGCCAAGCACCAAGGTTCCGGAGTACTGGGAAGGCACCATCCCTTGGGCGACGCCGTCGGACGTAACAGCGCTAGGAGCACCGTATCTCCTCGGCACAAGCCGGAGGATCACGGTTGCGGGCCTCGACAACTGCGCATCTGTATTGTATCCGGCAGGCTCTATCTTCATGACGTCGCGGGCTACTATCGGAGCATTCGCGATTCCGCAGGTTCCAATGGCAGTAAACCAAGGTTTCATCGTGGTGGTCACACGCGACGAAGAACTCATGATGTGGTTGTTCCACGAAATGAAAGACCGCGTCGGCGAGATGCGCAGCTTGGCAAACGGATCTACATTTCTCGAGCTAAGCAGGAAGAACTTTAAGGCGATGGCCGTTCGACTGCCACCATCTACAGCGCTCAAAGAATTTGCAGCAAAAGTCATCCCGCTACACCAGGTCGCTGCGGCTGCCACAGCGGAGAGCGCAACCCTCATCAAGTTGCGGGACACCCTACTGCCGGAGCTGATGTCAGGACGGTTGCGGGTCAGGGACGCCGAGAAGGTTGTCAGAGAAGCGGTTTAGGTAAGTAAACGGTTCACGGGGAGGGGTTGTGATGGGTGCGGGCGGGTGGATGAACGAGGCGGACTGGGAGGCGCTCGCGCTGGATCACCTCGGTGAGCTCGGGTGGGAGCCGGGTGCCGGGAAGGACTTCGCGCCGGGGTCGGGGCAGCGGCAAACTTGGGCCGATCTCGTGCTCGTCGAGGACCTGCGGGCCGCGATCGAGCGGCTCAACCCCGACCTCCCGCCCACGGCGGTCGCCGACGCGGTGCGGGCCGCCACCGACGTGGCCTCCCGGGAGGCGTTCGCCGAGAATCGAGAAGCGCACAAGCGGTTGGTCCACGGCATCCGTTCGGTCCCCTACACCGACGCGTTCGGTGCCGAGCACAACCCCACCGTGCGCCTGGCCGACCTGGACGACCCCCGCCGCAACGTCTACCGGGCGATCAACCAGGTGACGATCGTCGACGGCGACTTCCGGCGCCGGTTCGACATCGTGCTGTACCTCAACGGTCTGCCGGTCGCGATCGTCGAGCTGAAGAACGCCGCCGACGAGAA
Organism: Micromonospora sp. NPDC049051; assembly: GCF_043197575.1. Taxonomy (NCBI): domain Bacteria; kingdom Bacillati; phylum Actinomycetota; class Actinomycetes; order Micromonosporales; family Micromonosporaceae; genus Micromonospora; species Micromonospora sp. NPDC049051. The sequence continues at coordinate 66,058 of NZ_JBICTL010000005.1, read as the reverse complement.
CGCCACGCTGACGGGCGCGCACGCCCAGCTTCAGGCGTACCTCGCGGAGTTCCCGCTCGCCTTCCGGCACGCCGTGCTGTGCCTTATCTCCGACGGGGTCACCGCGAAGTACGGCACCCCGTTCACCCCCTACGAGCACTTTGCGCCGTGGAACATCGACGACGAGGGGGAACGCGTCGACACCACCTCGCCCGGCTACGACGGCCCGGAGGCGCTCACCGTCGCCCTCTACGGACTGTTCAACCAGCGGCGCTTCCTGCAGCTCACCGGCGGCTTCGTCAACTTCACGTCGAAGGCGAAACGGATCGCGAAGGCGCACCAGCACTTCGCGGTCATCCGGGCCGTCGAGTGCATCGTGCGGGCATCGCAGAGCGACGGGAAGGCGGGCTTCGTCTGGCACACCCAGGGCTCCGGCAAGTCCGAGGAGATGGTGTGCACGGCGGCGTTGACCGCCCGGCACCCCGCCCTGAAGAACCCGACCATCGTGGTGCTCACCGACCGCACCGACCTCGACGACCAACTCTTCGACACGTTCGTCGACAGCCAGACGCTGCTGGGCCAGGAGCCGGAGCAGGCAGACACCCGCGCGGAGCTGCGGGACAAGCTGTCGAACCGGAACGCCGGCGGCATCATCTTCACCACCTTGCAGAAGTTCGGGCGTACGAAGGAAGAGCGCGACGCCGGCCGGCCGCATCCGCTCCTTTCCGGCCGGCGCAACATCCTGGTGATCGTCGACGAGGCGCATCGCAGCCACTACGACAGCCTGGACGGCTACGCCCGGCACCTGCGTGACGCGCTGCCGCACGCCACGTTCATCGCCTTTACCGGCACTCCGATCTCCACCGCCGAGGTAAACACCCGCGCCGTCTTTGGCGAGGAAGTCGACAGGTACGACCTCAAGCGTGCCGTCGACGACGAGGCGACCGTACGGGTCTACCACGAGCCGCGGATCATTCCGGTGTCGCTGCCGCCGGACATCAACCCGGAGAGCATCGACGAGCAGGTGGAGAAACTCACCGCCAGCCTGGACGACGCGGAACGGCGCAGGGCCGAGGCGTACGCGGCCACCATGAACACCGTCTACGGCGCCCCCGACCGGGTCGAGACCCTCGCAAAGGACCTCGTCGAGCACTGGGAGAAGCGGCGGGAGCTGATGCGACCGCAGCTCGGCGGGCCGGGCAAGGCGATGCTGGTCTGCGCGACCCGGGAGATCTGCGTCCGCGTCTTCGACGCTCTCAAGGAGTTGCGGCCCGACTGGGCGGACCCTGCCGTCGACAAGGGCAAGATGAAGATCGTCTTCCATGGGGTGCCGAGCGACGAGGCAGATCTTCGCCCGCATCACCTACGCCCGTCGCAGCAGAAGACCGTCCAGGCCCGCGCCAAGGACCCGGACGACGAGCTGGAGTTGCTGATCGTGCACTCGATGCTGCTCACCGGCTACGACGCGCCGCCGATCCACACCATCTACATGGACCGGCCGATGAAGGGCGCCAACCTCATGCAGGCGCTCGCCCGCGTCAACCGCCGGTTCCGGGAGAAGCAGGACGGCCTGCTGGTCGGCTACGCCCCGCTGACCGAGAACCTGCGCAAGGCACTCACCGAGTACACGTCCAGCGACCAGAAGGACCAGACCCTCGGAAGGGAGATCGACCGGGCGATCAGCGAGGTGTATAACGAAATCTCTGTCCTCGAGGCCATGCTGACCCCGGTCAAGTGGCGGGAGATCCTGGACGACGAGACGGACCCGACCCGCTGGCGTCGGGCGGTGAAGAAGGCCGCCAACTTTCTGCGCAACCCACGTACCCCCGGCAACGACGTCGAACCCGGCACGAAGCCGTTGCACCGGCGGTTCCGTGACTCGGCGGGCCGGCTGGAACGCTTCTATACGCTCTGCGCGACCAGCCGCGACTTCGCCGAACGCGCCGGTGACATCCAGCGGATGCGCCGCGACATCCATTACTTCCGGGACGTCCGGGTCTGGATCGTCAAGGAGGAGGCCGCCGACCGAGAGGCCAAGGGTCTACCCAACACGGCCGAGGTGGAACGCTACCTCTCCCAGCTCGCCGCCGAGGTGGTCGACGCCGCCGACATCACCGACATCTACGAGGAGGCAGGCCTCGGCAAGCTCGACATCACCGAACTCAACGGGGTGGCGTTGCAGCGCCTGCAGGACTCCGAGACCCCGCACCTGGCCGCCGCGGCGCTGCGCCGGCTGATCGAGCGAAAGATGCTTGAGGTCACCAAGCACAACGTGGTCCGTCAGGAACGCTTCTCCGCCCAGCTCGAAGACCTGATGAACCGCTACATGCGTCAGCAGCTGACCAGCGCGCAGCTCATCGTCGAGCTGGTCGAGCTGGCCAAGCAGGTGTCTGCGGACGCCCGGCGCGGCCAGCAGTTCGACCCTCCGCTCAACCACGCCGAACTGGCCTTCTACGACGCCGTCGCCCAGAACGGGGCGGCTACGGAGCTCATGGGCGTCGGCACCCTGGCGGAGATCGCCCGGCAGCTGGTCAAGTCGATCCAGTCGTCGATCACGGTGGACTGGTTCTCCCGTGAGCCAGTACGCGCCAAGCTCCGCAGCCACATCCGCCGCCTTCTGGCCCGCTACGACTACCCGCCGGACCACGAACGCGCCGCCGTCGACTTGGTCATCCGCCAGATGGAGACCTTCGCCAACGAGTGGGCTCCGGGAGGGCAGGCCGCCCAGCGGTGACAGGCGGCGGCCGGCTGCCTGGTGCTGGTGATGCGGCGGCTTAAGCATGTCCTCGCTGTGGCAAAGACCACCCCACCACCGCCACTCAGCACGCTGAGCAATACGGGCTGACTGCCGGTGGCGTCATCGGATAGGTCTGCGCCAGAGATCGCGGTCCATCGGTCCTGGGAGACGTTGGCATGGAGTCGGTGGCGTCAGCCTTCGGTCGGGCGGTGACGGCGCACCGAGAAGCGGTGTCGCATGCGGAGGCCGCCCGTGCGCGGCTGCGCGCTGGTGCCGGCGGGGACGGCGTCTCGGCCCAGGCCAGCGAAGATGCCCGGCGTTTCGCTGCCGGTACGCAGCGAATGGCCGAGGGACTGACGCCGGGCTGGCTCGGTTGCCGGTTGGACGCTGCCGCCGCGAGTCATCCGGCAGGTGTCGATGCGGCTGTAGGTCGTCCGCTTGCTGTTCGGCTGGGCGAGGCGTCAGCGGTTGCCGGCAGCCTCTTCGGTGTGGTGGGGCGGGGGGAACAACCTGCTCAACAGCGCGGTGCGTGCGTGCCGGCAGGCGCCTGTCCGCCTCGAAGAGGACGTGGATGAGGTCAAGCAGGCCCAGTACCTCGTCGGTAAGCACTTGGTGGCGGTGGCGACGGCCGGTGGCTGAGCGCCGGCCGTCGCCGCATTCCGCCATGTAGTGGATTCAATGGAGGGTCAGCCAGCCGACGGGTCGTGGGGTGCCGGCTCGTCGGCTTGCGGGAGCCGCTGGGTGGCGGGATGGCGGGGACCGCTGTCGCTCTGCTCGTCGGGAGTCGGCTCGACCTTCCGCTTACCCTTGAAGGGCTGATGCGGAAGTTCGATGCCGATTGCTCGGGCGTGCTCGGCGAGGATGCCGCCGGCTTCGGCGAGCAGCCGAGAGCCGTCACGGAGCTTGACGATTCCTTGGGCGTAGTTACCCAGCACCCGGTTGACCAGGGGGTTGGTGGCTCCGGTGGTCAGGGCGCGGAACTCGGCTCGGGCGTTCTTGGCGTCCTGGATGACGACCTTGGTCAGGTCCTGCTGTTGGCTGATGGAGACGTGCAGGTCTCGGAGCGCGGCGGCGAGGTCGGGCAGGGTCACGATTGGTACCTCCGGATGATGTCGGCTGCGGGATCGGGGCCGGCGGTGATTCGGCGGGCATTGATGAGCTGAGGTCGGGTCGCGCCGGGTGTTCTTCGGGGTAGGCCGCCGTAGCGGGTGAAGGTGTCGGCGGCTTGCTCGTTGGTGGGCAGGGGCCGATGAGGGGGCAGCGCAGGCAGTAGCCGGTGGCGCTGGAGGTGACGTGCTCATCGAGCGCTCGCTGCGCGACGGTGAGTTGGTCGATGGCCGCTGCGGACAGGTAGACGGTGGCGGACATGTCATCCCTGCGGATGTGGGAGGGCGGCGACGCGGGCGAGGACTTGCCGGAAGCGCCCGGCTCGGCCGTGCGAGGTCAGTTCGATGCCTTCGAGCCACACCCACTGGCCGTCGTACCAGAGGCTGAGATCGAGGCGGACGCAGACGATCCGCAGCCGGAGCGGGCCGCTGCCGTGCTGGTAGTCCTGTTCGCGTAGGTGCACGACGTCGCCGGGTGCGACGGCGACTACAGGTGCGATCGGCGTGGGGGTCACAGTCCGCTCGTCCAACCCGTTCGGCCGGGATGCGTGCGGGATCTGCGGCCTCCGCAGTCGGGGCAGTTCAGCGCCGCCCCACACCGTCGGCACCATCGGGACTTGACCTTGAACAGAAACAGTCCGGCGGCGAAGCCGAGCATCGCGACCACCACCAGGACGAGGGATGGAACCACTGCGTTGCCTCCCTGACTCGGCCTCTCGCGGGGACGCAGCCCGCTCGGGTGACGGGGTGCGTCCCGTCGAGAGGCGTCCAAGGCCGGACGGGCGGTTGGGGCCCCTGGGAGCGCGAGCCCTTCGCCGTACCGTGCGGCTTTCGTGGGCCGCACCGGCCTGACATGCTCATGCCCATAGTGCCTATGCACTAGTGAGAATGCAAGGATTGCATTAGCACGAAGGTCACTTGCCCGGCCTGCCTGGATGTTGCATCCGCACGGCGGGCACACTTTGACTACGACAGGAGCGAAGGGACATGGAGTTGTCAGCTCGACGGCAACCACCCACCGTGCGCCTCCGGCGGCTCGCGGCGGAGCTGCGCGGACTGCGCACCGCGGCCGGCCTCACCCGCGACGAGGTCAGCGAGCAGACCGGCATCAACCCCGCCACCCTCTACCGCATCGAGACGGCCAAGGTCCGCCCGCAGCGGCGCACCCTGATGGCGATGCTTGACAAGTACGGCGTCACCGACGAGGACAAGCGCAGCGAGCTGATCGCCCTGTCCCGCCAGGCCGCGCAGCTGGGCTGGCTCCAGGCGTACGAGTCGGAACTGCCGGAGCTCTACACCACGTACATCAGCTTCGAAGCCGAAGCCCGCTCGGTCCGCAACTACGAGTCGCTCTTCGTTCCGGGCCTCCTGCAGACCGAGAACTACGCCCGCGCCGTGATCCGGGGTGTGTTGCCGCTGGCGACCGACGCGGACGTGCAGGCCCGGGTGGAGGCGCGCATGCAGCGGCAGGAGTCGCTCCGCAAGACGGAGCCGCTGCGCCTCTGGGCGATCCTCGACGAAGCCGTCCTGCACCGGCTGACTGGCGGACCAGCCGTCATGGCCGAACAGCTCGACGCCCTGGTGAGCGTGGCGGGCCAGCCGCACGTCACCCTTCAAGTCATCCCGTTTACCTCGGGCGCGCACGCCGGCATGCCCGGCTCGTTCGTCGTCATGGACTTCCCCGACCCGGCCGACCCCGCCCTGGTGTACGTCGACAGCATGGCCGGCGACCTGTTCCTCGAACGGGAAGCAGACGTCCGCCGCTACACCAGCACGTTCGAACACCTCCGCGCTACCGCACTCGACCCAACCAGCTCGATCAACCTGATCCAGGAACACGCCGCGGCAATCAGTCAGGGAGGAGGTACGGGATGACCTCAGTCGACCTGTCCCGCGCCCAGTGGAAGAAGAGCACCCGATCCAGCGGGAACGGCCAATGCGTCGAGGTCGCCAACCTCGCCGACGCGGTAGCTCTCCGGGACAGCAAGGACCCGACCGGGCCGGCCCTCCTGTTCTGCCGGGATGATTGGACCAGCTTCTTGGCCGGCGCCAAGTACGGCCACTTCAACCAGCAGTAGGCGAACGCATCCGTCGGACGGGCCCAGCCGATCGTCGGCGACCATGGGCACGGTTCTGTATGGCTGCTACTTGCGCCACCAACTGGGGCGGCCGCGCATACCGTGGTGCCAGGCGTCGGCCTGAACTCGGGTCGCGTCGATGGCCTGCTGGTCGCGCTCGGAGCGGTACTCGCGGTGGGGCTGATGCGGGCTCCAGTCGCCGATGAAGGGCCGTAGGTCGTCGGGTTTGGGTTCGATGTCGAAGTCGATGCCAGCGAGGGCTCCGTCGCCGCAGGTGGGATCAAGGCGGGCTGCCGCGGCTCGCGCCCAGCCGATCCATCGGGCACGGTTGTCCAAGTCGTCCGGCCTGTCGGAACCGGCTACTTCGAGGGCATCGCAGAAGGCGCGGATCTCGTTAGCGGAGATCCAGGAGTCGTAGGCTCGCCGGAACGCCTTCTTGCGTAAAAGCTCGGCGGCCTGGGGACGAGCCTCGTCGAGGGCCGCTTGCCAGCGGCGACGCTCATCTGCCCGCTTCCTCTCTTGCTCAGCAACGTATTCGTCGTGAGCACGCTGAGCAGCCTGCTTGGCTTCCTCGTCGGCGGCGATGCCGGCTTCGACGTCGCTGATAATGCGGGGAAGGCGTTTCTCCAAGAGGGTGCGCTTGTCGTCGGCCCAGCTGTCCTTCTTGTCCCAGCCAGCGCGGGCAATTTCCAACCGCAGCCGTCCGGAGGCGACCCGGTCGGTCTTGGGGAGCACCATCCACCGGTTGCGGCGCAGCTGCCGGGCCTCCTGCTCGGTGGGGACGTGGGGGATCTCGTCGTACTCCTCGATCAACCGGACTCTGCGACGGGTCTTGTCGACTTGGAGGTAGACCGACGGGTTCTTGGTCTTGGTGTTCACCCAGACCCGGTGGCCCCGCCGTCGGGCCTCGGCGGCGAGGCCGCGGATCAAATCCAGCGCCCGAGGGACGGATGCCTTCGTAACCTCCAGTCCGGCCGGGTTCTTTTCCAGCGCGGCGAACACGAGGTTCGGGTCGGTGGTGACACGGCGTGTGTTGAGCCGGATCCGGTTCCAATCCCTGTCGTTCGGGTCGTCGTCGCTGGATAGCCGGATGATCAGGTCTCCGGCGGCGCGGCCGGTGTGCTTGAGGTGGAAGCCGGCGGGTACAAAGCCGTGCTGCTTGGCCGCGTGGATGACCCGCCGATACAGGGCACGTTCCTCGAAGTCGGGGCTCTCGACTCGCACGGTTCCGCCCTCGGCCTGCAGGCGTTCCACGAGCTGCCGGGCCTGCTCGACCGTTGCGGTGGTCGGAGGCTGCGGCGAGTCGGCCGATGTGGCGCCGCCACCGACTCGCGGCCGGCTCGAAGCCGACTCACTACGCTTGGCGGTGATAGCGGTCCGGGTGCGCTGGCGGGGTGTCGCCCTGCCGGGCTGGAGCCGGTCGGGGTGGTCGGGGTGGATGCCGTTGTCGTGGTAGAAGCGGCCGGCGTCGGTGATCTGAGCCCGCCATACGCCGCCCCGGCGGCTGATGTCGACGAGCCTGCGCGTCTGCAATGCCCGAGCGGAGTGGCGCTGGTCGAGTCCGTCGGGGCCACTGAGGTCGTCCCCATCACCGATGCGCCGTAGCAACAGCAGTTGATGTTGCTTCAGCGGATCCCATCTCTGCACCCTCCCGACCTTCGGCGGCCTGGGCCTGATCCGCAAGTACGACACCCTGTCTCAGTTCGATGAGGTCTCATCGACCCACGCGGCGCGCCTCCCTCCTCCGAGGTGAACCGGGACAGCCGTGAAACAAATACTCGCGTATCGTCGATACGCGATTTGTTTGTCGGCCTGCTCCTCCTAGTTTCGAGTGCGGACAACAAACCACATAGGAGGAGGCATGGCGTTGAGGCTGGTGCAGCTGGTCGGTGATCTTCCCGGGCCGTACATCATGGGCGCCATTCTGTTACCGGTGCTGTTCGTCGGCTGGGTCATCGTTAGCGAGCGGCGGACCCGTCACCTCACGCAGCTGATCCGCGCGGTGCGGGGATCGGTCCGCCCTGGAGGCGGCTCCCGTGGCCGTAGCCGAGAGGAGCGCTGACGATGTCCACCTCGGAGCTGTTTATGACGAAGGAGGAGGTGGCTCGCGCTGCCGGCGTCACCACCCAAGCGGTGAGCAACTGGGCGCGTAGGCACCCCAACTTTCCTCAGCTCGTCCGGCACGGATCCCAGGATGGCTATCTGACGTCGGCGGTGGCGGCGTGGTTCGATGGCCGCCAGATCCCACGTCCCGTATTGCTGCCGGGCGAGCGCCTAGGAATCACCTACGGGGAACGGTTCCGCTCCTCGGTGGGATACCCGGCATCACCGAATGCCAACGATCCAACCCAAGCGCCGGTTGCGGAGTCACTCGACGAGGATCTGTGGGCGCCGCTGGAGCCGCTACTACGCAAGAGCGAGGTACCGGCCGCCTTCGAGGCCGTCGTCTTGTCCCTGCTGTGCCTGCGCGATATTTCTCCTGCCGACTGGGCGGCCGTGTCGAGAGCCTCCGTCGAGACGATCCATGAGATCGTCACGCGGGCGTGGCAGCGGCAGCCGGAGCGCATGGCGGCTGCCACAACAGCCCTTCGAGACGCGCCAGCGACGCTTTACGGGCGGGATCGACTCCTCAAGATCGTCAGCATCCTTTCCGCGGTCCGGGCGCCCGCCGATCAGGTGTTCGAGTATTTGCTCGACCGGTTTGCCAGATTCCGGCACAGCAGCCCAGACGAGTACCTCGTCCCGTCCGAGCTGGCGCACCTGATGGTGCGGATGGTCGATCCCACGCTCAGTGACCGCGTGCACGACCCGTGCTGCGGCCCGGGGAGCCTGCTGGTGGCTGCGGGAAAACACATGGCCGGCACCGGCTCGCCGGTCACTTTCACCGGCCGGGCGGCGACGGCCAGGACCTGGAGCCTCGCCACGATGAACGCCGCAATCCACGGCGTGCGAGTCGACCTCGGAGATGGGCCGCCGTCGGACCCCGGGGAGATCGACGCCGAACCGGGCCGGTTCGATGTCGTGCTGCTCAACCCGCCGTTCGGCATGAGGAACTGGAGCCTTCCCACGGCCCGATCGGCACGCCCGTGGCCGTACGGCGAGCCTTCCCCGCACAACGTCACCATGGCCTGGCTGCAGGCGGCGGTCGAGGCGCTCGCGCCCGGCGGCCGGGCTGCCGTGATCATGCCCTACAACGCCACGTTCGCGCTCACCGCCAGGGAGCGGGAGATCAGAGGGGCGATGGTCGAGCACGGAACCGTTCGCTGTGTCGTCGCGCTGCCCAGTCACCTGTTCCGCGAGACCACAGTCCCGGTAACGGTGTGGATACTGGTCCGCCCCGGCGACAAGGCGACCGGCGAAGTTCTCTTCGTCGATGCCTGCGGAGCGACTCGCAGGAGCAGTCCCACCAACCGTGTGCTGACGGAGCATGGCCGCCAAGCAATCCTCAACGCGTATCAGGGATGGACGAACGGGACAGCCGTCCTCCCGATCGCAACGGAAGACTTCGCCGCCACCACAGCGACCGTGCTGGAGATCCGGGAGCACGGCCACGACCTTCAGCCCAGCACCTATCTGAAACAGCATCGGCAAGTCATGCCCGACCCGCGGACCTCGCCCACGCTTCCCGAACTGCGGAACGACCTGACCCGACTAGACGCCGAGGCCAAGAAAGCCGACCTGGCCCTCGACCGCTGCCTCGAAGGGTTAGTGTCGTGGACACGCTGATCGGCCCCGTCCCGGATGACTGGCAGATGCGGCGTCTCGACGAGTGCTGCGACGTGCAACCAGGCCCGTCCGGCACCACGTTGAGATCCTCCGCGTACATGATCGGAGGCGTCCCCGTCGTGAAGGCCGGCGACATCAGCCTCGAGGGAATCCACCCCAGCGTCAGCGTCGACGAGGAAACCGCCAGACGCCTACGGCCACGGTACGAGCTCCGCCCCGGCGACATCGTGCTCGTGCGCATCGGCATAACAACCCGGCATGCGATGGTGACCGACCGACAGAATTCCTGGCTGCTCGGCGGCTCCTGCATCCGCATCCGCGCAAAGCAAAACATCTCCGCGGAGTACATCGGGTGCTACCTCACCCACCCGGCGGTGCAGGAGTGGCTGGCCGAACATACCCAGCGTGGAGTGCTGCCGACGCTTAACGGCCGCAAGATCCGGACAATGCCCCTCGTGCTGCCGCCCGCAGCCGTGCAGCTGAGCATTACCGAGGTCGCCAGGGCCATCGACACAAAGATCCGCGCGCATAAGGACGTCATCCAGGCCACCCAAGCGCTACGTGGACTACTTATTCCGCAGATGCTCGCCGGCAATCCCGTGCTGACGGAGGCAAGCGTCAGTCGTGACGCGTAGGGCTTCGGTCTGAGAAAGTCGCGGCGGAGCCGGGCCGGCGCGGGCATCAGCGCACGTGATCAACACGCCGACGACTACGTGAGGTTGGCGTGCGTCTCCCCACCCGGCGGCACCTTGAAGTAGGCGTCCACCTCAGCTACACCGGTGCACCCCGTTTCGGCCCTGGACGGGCACGGACGCAGTTCCTTCATTCTGTCGGCGCTCAGAACGGCGTTGGCGGCCGGACTGGCCTCGTACCGACCGCACACCGGGCAGGAAACGTACTCGGTCCGTCTGATCCACGCCCCTATCGGGCCGTCCTGCTCATCGAGGGCCATGATGCCGAACGTATCTCATCCCGACTGGTAGGGACAGACCACCGCTTGTCCACGCTCGACCGCCCGGCGTCTCACATTATGAGAGACCGGGAGATTTCGTCAAGATTTTTTGGCCTGGGTGGGGCGGGACTGGAGCGGACTGTTGCACACCGCAGGCGAACAGAGGCGAACGTTCATCGCTCCGCCCAGCGCTTCGGACCGGCCGATCGCACTTGACCGGCGTGTTCCGCTGATGCGCAATAGAGGCACGTCCTCGTGCGGCGACCTGGCCACCGGGCCGATCAGCGAACGGGCGGGCGCTCCCGGATGGAGCGCCCGCTGTCGTCGCGGTCCTCGACTGGTCGTAGGCGTGCGAGCTACCTGACGGGAGGTCCCTCATGAAGGATCTGGTTCCGGCGAGCTGAGCCGGCCCATCGTGCTGGACGCGTTGACGCGCGCCGCCCGGTAGCCCCGGTCCCGCCCTTCGCCTGGACTGAGGCCCGGGTGGTCCGCTGGATCGTTCTCTCGCCGTTTGTCAAGCAACTGTCACCCATGGTCGTGGTTCCACGGCCGTGGCGATGGGTGCTGTCCGCTTCTGCCTTGGCCGCCCGGCTCCGCTCGGGGATGGCTGCGTTCCTTGACAACTACACAGCCACCAACCCCCGCTGCCGCTCGTGCCGTCTCGCTCGCCGGGCGAGACAGGACCGTGCCCAGATCCTGCCCGGCCCGAGGAGCGACGGCGACACACCAAAATGATCTCCACTCTGCGGGCCGTCGACCCGGCGGTCCACTCTCACTACCCCTTCCATAAGGAGTCTCGTTGCTTCTCGCCCACCTCCCCGATCGCCTGCACCGCCGGCCGGCTCGACGTCGCGGGCCGGTGCTGACAGAACCCGTCTTGACCTCCGTCCGGGGGTCAGGGTTGGCGTCCGTGTTGACGTCAGTGTTGAACCTGACCCCCGAACGGACCCCCGTCCCGTCCTCACAGTGCAGGTCGCTCCGGCTGTCACCGGCTGCGGCCTGTCCTCCGACAGACCCTCCACGTCTCGGGTCTCTCCCCCGGGGGTCCGTCATCCGCATCCGCTTGAAAGGGGGTGACCGCCGCTGATGGTTGATCCTGTGCTGCGAGTCCAGTCCCAGCTCACCGGACGGGACCGGGTCCTGCTGGGCTGGCTGTACGACCACGGTGTACTGACCTCGTTCCAGGTCGCCCACGCCCTGTTCCCGTCGCTGGACTTCTGCCAACGGCGGCTACGCAAGCTGCACCAGTTGCGGCTGGTGGACCGGTTCCGGCCGCAGCGGCCCGACGGCGGCTCCTACCCCTACCACTACCTGCTCGACCAGCTCGGCGCCGACGTCGTCGCCGCGGACCGCGACGAGCGCCCACCCCGCCGCGACCACGCCCGCATTCAGCGGCGGCGGTGGACCTCCACCCGGGCACTGACCCACCGGCTCGGGGTGAACCAGTTCTTCACCGACCTGGCCGGCTACGCCCGCACCCACCCCGACACGGACCTGGTTCGCTGGCTACCCGAGGCCGTGTGCGCCCGCTCGGGCGTGTTCACCCGGCCCGACGACCCCGCCCTGGTCCGCGCCTATCAGCCCCGGGTCAGACCCGACGGCTACGCCCTGTGGGCCGAACACGGCCGCCTGGTGCCGGTCTTCGTCGAGTACGACACCGGCGGCGAGCAGCTCGACGTGCTGACCGGCAAACTCGCCGGCTACCGGGACCTGTTCGGCACCCTCGGTCAGGTCTGGCCCGTGCTGTTCTGGCTGCACTCCACCACCCGGGAACGCAACCTGCGGCTGCGGCTGGCCGACGAACCCACCGGGCTGCCCGTCGCGACCGCCGCCCGCGACTACGCCACCACCGCCGGCCTGAGTCCCGCCGACGCCGTCTGGGCCACCGGCGGGCCGCATCGGCTGCGCCTGGCCGACCTGGCCGACCACACCCTCCACACCAACCACCACCGCGACGCTGCCGACTGACAGCCCCGCCGGTCTGTCACGGATCTGTCGACAGCCCGCCGACAGCGGCTGACAGATCACCGAGAGATTGGAGTCCCATCCGCTGACAGATCACCGGGCTACCCTCCCACCCGACTCGACGGGCTGCAATTCGAACGAAAGGAGCAACGGATGAACGAAATCCTCCGACCCCAGCCGGCTTTCCCGCTTTTCGGAGGAACGTGGCCCACAAGCCGCACCACGAAAACGACGTCCGGAGCTATCCTGACGCACCACATCCCGGTACCGCCACCAACAACGGCGGTGCGAAGACACCCCGCACCCGCAACCAAGAAACCAACATTCCGATGCGGATCGCGCGGATCGAAACCGTACCCATGTCCCCTACCGAACTCGACAACGCCGCCGAAGCACTCGCCGTCTTGCTCAACCATTTCATCGACGACCACCCCGACCTCTTCCAGTAACCCGCCCTGCCGGTGGCGGCCCGCCCGGCCGCCACCGGCACCACCCCTCCACCGCGAAGGACACCACCGCATGACAGCCCCACCTCTCGCCCCACCCAAGCGGCGCGGCCGACGCGCCCACCAACCCACCACAGCCGAGCGGCCTACCGGCCCGTGCCGGGTCTGCGTCTACATCCGCCGCTCCACCGACGACGAACACCAACCGTTCTCACTCGACGCCCAACGCGCCGCCCTGGAGAAATACGTCGCCTCCCAACCCGGGTGGACCATCGTCGCCGAATACGAAGACGACGCCTCCGGCGCCACCACCCACCGCCCCGGCCTCCGCAAAGCACTCCACGCCGCGAAAGCCGGCCTCTACGACGTCCTTCTCGTCTACCGACTCGACCGATTCAGCCGCAGCGTCGCCGACCTACTCGACCTCATCAACATCCTCGAAGCATCCGGCGTCCGATTCTCCTCCGCCACCGAACCCGTCGACACCGGCGGACCCTTCGGCCGCATGATGCTCCAACTCCTCGCCGTGTTCGCCGAATTCGAACGCAACATCATCATCGACCGAGTGAAAAGTGGCATGACCGCGAAAGCCAGCAAAGGCAAATGGGCCGGCGGCACCCGCCCCTACGGCTACCTCGTCAACCCCGACCACCGCCTCGTCCCCCACCCCGACGAGGCACCCATCCTCCGCGACATCTTCCGCCTTTACACCCGCGACCGCGTCGGCACCCGCGCCATCGCCACCATCCTCAACGAACGCGGCGTCCCGAACCGGACCGGGAAGAAGTGGTCCGGACACACCATCAACCGGATCCTGGACAACCCCGCCTACGTCGGGGACATCGCCTACCGCGACGTCTACGTCCCCGACGCCCACGACGCGCTCATCGACCGGGACACCTTCCAACGCGCCCAGGACATCGCCAACGCGCGCGGTGACGTCCAAACCCAGCGGGCCATGTCCGACTCGGACTACTACCTCACCGGCCTACTGACATGTCCACGCTGCGGACAGCGCTACATCGGCACGTCCGCCAACGGACGGACCCGCCGCTACCGCTACTACACCTGCTTCACCCGCACCCGATACGGCAAACACGCCACCTGCGACGCACCCCGCCTACCCGCCGACGACCTCGACAACGCCATCCTCACCGCGCTGCACGACTTCTACACCACCGCCGAACCTGTCCTGACCGCCATGATCGAACGCGCCCACGCCCAACGCAACAGCACCACCGACGACCGAGGCGCTGAACTCACCGCCCTCGCCCACCAGATCACCACCACCGAGGCGGCCATCGACCGGTATCACACCGCGTTCGAGAACGGCACCATGGACGACGCCACTGCCGGCCCCCGTATCCGGGAACTCCGCCAACGGCTGGCCCAACTCCATGCCCGGCACGCCGAACTCGCAGCCGGTCTCGCCGCCCAGCCCGCCCCACCGGCACCCGGCACCATCGCCCTGATCCGCGACTACCTCACCACGATCATGGCCAGCGGCAGCGACACCGAACGCAAGGCCGCCATCGAGACCCTCATCGCCGAAGTCCAACTCACTGACCAGGGAGTCGTCCCCGTGTTCAAGATCCCCACCGACACGACAATGTCCCCGCCCGAGAAGGACGGGGACACTTCAGGAGTACCACCGGTTCGCACAATGGTGCGGTCGGTGGGGCGGGCGGGACTCGAACCCGCGACCGAGGGATTATGAGTCCCCTGCTCTAACCGGCTGAGCTACCGCCCCAACACCGCGCCGGAGTTTATCCCGCCCGGTGGATCACCGGCCAGCACGAAACGGCGCCGTCGCTCATCGGCGTCTTCGGCGCAGCAGCACGATGGGCAACGCGAGGATAACAGTGAGCAGCCAGCCCACCGCGATGGTGCCCCACAGCCAGCCCTTGTCGCTCTCGGCGGTCTCGGTGACGAACATGCCGAGGGTGAGCAGGAAGGTTCCGCCGCCGATCGCCAGCGCGGCGAGGCCGCTGACGACCATCAGCGGGATCTCCCACCAGGAACGCCGCGCCGGCTCCCGTCGACCGAGGGCGGTCGTCGCGGCCCGTGGCTGCGGGATGCGGTCCGGGTCGCGGGCCGGCATGACCACCTGCCGGTCGGCCGGCACCTGGGAGTCGATGACCCGGATCGCGCCGGGGTGCAGGTCGAACATGGTCGGTTCGATGCGCATCGAGATGGCGTCGTCGCCGATGAGCTGCCGGGCGCCGTCGGGCCAGGCGAGCATCAGGGCGCAGTCGGCGTACCGCACGGTGAGTGGGCCG
Organism: Micromonospora sp. NPDC049051; assembly: GCF_043197575.1. Lineage (NCBI taxonomy): Bacteria > Bacillati > Actinomycetota > Actinomycetes > Micromonosporales > Micromonosporaceae > Micromonospora > Micromonospora sp. NPDC049051. The sequence goes on along the minus strand of NZ_JBICTL010000005.1, from coordinate 50,790 downwards.
CCGTGGCCGTGCCAGCTCACCCCGTCGACGCCGACGTGCAGCTCGCCGTCGCCCTCCTTCTCCCGGTAGGCGGTGCCGCTCACCGTGTCGGCCGAGCGCGTCGGTGCCTCGGCGAAGCCGGCCCAGTCGGCCCGGTGGCCCTCGGGCACCATGAGCAGCGCGGTGGTCAGCGCCTCGCGGGCCACCTCGTGCACGTCGTCGATGTCGACGGCCTTCAGCTCGGCCCGGTGCTCGTCGACCGTGAGGTTGCGCTCCCCGGTGAGCACGTTGAAGGCGTACGACGGCAGCCGCGCCGCGTCCACCTCGGCGGTGCCGAGGAAATCCTCCCGCTTCGCCACGACGGCGTCGAGGTCGGCCTGGTCGATCCGGCCGACCCGCAGCTTGGCGAGCGTGTCGACGAAGCCGCCCAGCACGGCGTCCTGCTTCTCCGGCAGCGCGTCGGCGAGCGCCCGCAGCGTCGCGTGGCCGTCGCCGCGCGGCTCGTAGCCCGCCGTGGTCTGGTAGGAGAGCCCGCCGTCCTGGCGCAGCGCCCGGTACAGCTCGCGCTCCAGCACCCCGGCGAAGACGCTCGCGGCGGTCCGGCGCCGCACGAGGGCGTCCAGCACCACCGCCCGCGAGCCGCTGACGAAGTACGCGGGGGTCCGCGGCAGCGCCGACGACGCCGCCGGCACCGGCCGCCGTACGCCCGATGGCAGCGCCAGCCGCAGCCCGGCGGGCACGGCCTTCCCGGCGATCCACAGCACCGCGTTCTCCCGGGTGAACCAGCGGGCCGCCCACTGCCGCAGGTCGTCGGCGGTGAGCGCGCCCAGCCCCCACTCCGGGTAGCTGATGAGGCCGAAGTCGCGGGCGCCGTGCCGCCACAGCGGGATGTCGTCGGCGGCGGCCGTGCCCCGGCTGCTGTGCTCGGTACGCAGGATCTCCTTCTCCACGTCCAGGCGGCCGGTCGGCAGCTCGGTCAGGTTGGCGCAGACCGAGGTGAGGAAGGTGGCGATGTCCTGCGCGGAGCCCTGCATGTGGAACGTGGTGAACACCGGCCCGGTGGCGCCGTTGACGTGGTAGTCGGCCAGCCCGAGGGGGGCCAGCGCGAGGTGTTCCAGCAGGTGGGTGATGCCGCTGCGGGCGAGCGTCTCGTCGGCGGTGCCGACCCGGAAGGTCAGCCCGGCGCGCATCGGCCCGCCGGTGGGGGCGAGCAGCGTGGGCACCCCGTCCACGTCCAGCTCCTGGATCATCGCGGGCGACCCTTCTCGTACGCCTCGGCGCGGTACCTGACGTATCCCTTGGCCCCGCCGAGGTAGGACCAGGGGTACTCGCTGCCGAGGTTGCCGAGCGCCTCGAACTGGGCGCGGGCGGCGTCCCACATCTCCAACCGGCTGAGCATCAGCGCGAAGACGGAGCGGACGGACACCCAGCCGGGCCGGTGTTGGAAGGCCGGGTGCAGCACCGAGCGTTCGGCGGCCTCCCGGACGTCCCTGGCGACCTGCGGGTCGCGCAGGTACTGGGCGCGCTGCGCCGAGGTGTCGCAGTCGACCCAGCGTTCCAGGTGCGCCTCGGCGACCAGCACCCCGTTGGGGGCGCCCTCGGGCGCGGCCAGCATGCACTCGCGGGCGAAGGCGAACGCCTTCTCCCAGTTGCCGCTCCACTTCGGGCAGTACTGCTGGAGCAGCGAGGTCTGCGCGGAGAGGTGGTGCGGCGCGTACGCGACCAGTCGGTCGTAGCGGCGGCGGGCCTCGGCCTGGCCGAGTTGCAGGCCCATCGCGGTGGGCAGCCGCAGTTGCCAGGCCGCCACGTTGCCCGGGTCGCGTGCGCAGACGTCGATGAGCAACTGCTCCGCCTGCCGCAGGTGGGTGTGGAACCGGTCGAACTGCTCCCGGCTGACGTGCGCGGCCCGGGCGTCGGAGCGGATCTTCCAGCCGACCTCGATCAGGTGCGAGGCGAGCAGGGTCGCGGCCAGGGTGTCGTCGGGTTGCCGCGCGAGCACCGAGCGGAGGAACGGCTCGATGCCGTCGACCTCGCCGCCGACGCGTACGAGCATGGTGCGCCCGTCCCAGTCGAGCGGCTCCAGGAGCCGGCGGACGCCGGGCCAGTCGCCCCCGGCGAGCGCCGCGCGCAGGTGCGTGACCTCGGCAAACGCGGCGGCCGGGTCGAAGTTGGGCACCGGGAGGGGGGCGGGCATGGCGAGGATCATAGGTGATCTTCATCGGCGGCCCAGCCCTCCGTTCAGGCGGTACGCAGCTCCGTCAGGACGGCTCCGGCGGCACGCCAGCCGCTGGCCAGGGCGCCCTGGACCGACGGGCTGTCCCGATGGTCCCCGGCCACGAACAGCCCCTCCCCGAGCGCCACCGGCTTGCGCAGCCGCCCCTGCGGCGGGGGCGCGGCGGGCAGCGCGTCGGGGATGACGACCGTGGTCAGGTGGGTCCAGTCCGCCGTGGAGCGGCCGTAGAGGCGGGCGAGTTCCGCCCGTACGGTCGGCTCGGGCGGGGCCGACGGGCCGACGACCGAGGTGGCGACCAGGTGCCGCCCGTCCGGCGCGTACGTGGGCGCGGCCCGGCTGACCACCGCCGTGTTGGCGACGATCTCCCGCCGGTCGCCGTCGACGAGCAGGATCGGCTCGTCCAGCGGCGGCTCCCCGGTGCTGTGGTAGTACGTGGTGTAGCTGTGCATGCGTACCGCCGGCAGACCTGGCAGCAGCGTGGCCGCCGCCGGCGGGTCCACGGCGACCACGACGGCGCGGCAGGCGATGTCGCCGGCCTGGGTGCGGACCCTCCCGGGCGCCACCTCGGCGACCGGGGTGTCCAGGTCGATCAGCTCCGCCGGCAGCGGGTCGGCGACGGCGCGGGGCAGCGCGGCCATCCCCTCGGCGGGCAGGCCGATCCGGCCCCGGGCGAAGGAGCGCAGCACCATCGCCAGCACGTGGCTGGAGGTCTCCAGCTCGCGGTCGATGAGGACGCCGGAGAGGAACGGCCGCAGCAGCTCCTCGATGATCGCGTCGGAGAGGCCGGCGCGGCGCAGCGCGGTCTGGCTGGTGGTCTCCGGGGCGGCGAGCAGCCGGTCCTTCGGCAGGGTGGCGCAGCCGGTGGCGAGCGCGGCGAGGCGCAGCCGGTCGAGCAGCGAGCCCACGCCGGCCAGCGCGGTGCCGGGCACGCCGGTGGGTTCGCGCAGCGGGTGCACCAGGCGGGTCAGCCGATCGCCCCTGCGCACCAGCACGCCGGAGGTGAAGTGGCCGAGGCGCAGCCGGTCGACGTCGAGCAGGGCACCGAGCCGGGGGTACGCGGTGTTGAGCACCTGGAAGCCCCGGTCCAGCAGGTAGCCGTCGACGGCGTCGGTGGCGACCCGACCGCCGAGCCGGCCGCCGGCCTCGAGCAGCCGCCACGGCACTCCCGCGCGGTGCAGCCGCCGGGCTGCGGCAAGCCCGGCCAGGCCGCCGCCGACCACGACCACGTCGGTGTCAGCGCGCACCTTGCCCCCTTCCGCTCTCCGTCCCGCCCCTGGCGCGCGGCGCCCCGGGCCTCGCCGTCCTGCGGGTGCCCGGCGGTCGGCTGGCGTCGGCGACCGCCGCTGGCGACGGAGGACCTGCTGACCGCGCACGGGGTCGCCCTGCCCGCGGCGGGTTTCCGCCACGGCGACCGTTTCCGGGCATCGCACACCTACCCGCACGGACCGGCGCACCGATGACGCGGCGGGAGTCCGGGTCGGCATCGACCATCCTGCCGGGCGAACGGGCCCGGGGTGGGGGAAACGGATCGCGCCCGCCCGACCAAAGCGGGGCGGGGCGGCAACGGCGAACGCCCGCCGGCAGGGCCGACGGGCGTCTGGTGTGGAAGCTCCCCCGTTTGGACTCGAACCAAAAACCTGCCGGTTAACAGCCGGCTGCTCTGCCAATTGAGCTACGGGGGACCGCTACGTCATCCGGCACCGATCTCGCTGTGCCGTGCGACGGGGACAAGAGTACAGGATTCCGGGGGGTGTTGGTCCAGGGGGTTACCTGCCGCCCCGTCCCCGGGCGACACGACAATAAACCCAGACAAATCGTCATCACGGCACAAGGAGGTATGAGCGGAGAGCAGGATGGGTAGTTAGCTGCGGACAGAGAAGGCAGGCGCGATTTGGTCGCCACCGACGGGGTAACCGTCGGACGACGGCGCGTCAGGTACGGAAGGAGCCGCCATGCGCGGAAAGATGATGTTCCTTGGCGGGCTGGCTGCGGGATTCGTCCTGGGCGCCCGTGCCGGTCGGGAGAAGTACGAGGAGCTGGTGATCCGGGGCCGCAAGGTGCTCGACCACCCGACCGTCCAGGAGGCGGCCGGTGTCGCGCAGGCCCAGGCGACCCGCCTCTACAGCGAGGGCAAGGACAAGCTCGGCCAGTCGAAGCTGGGCGAGAAGCTGGGCAGCAACGGCCACAAGCAGGATCTGACTGCCGCCGACGACGCGTTCGCCGGCACGCCGGCCACGGTCGGCGCGAAGAGCGCCACCGGGTCGGGCACGGCCTCGACCCCCGGGTCGGCCAGCACCACGCCCCGTAGCAAGCCGTCCAGCTCGGGTACCAACGGCAGCGCCCTCTGATCACACCTTCGAACGGGCCGGTCGCCTCAGGGCGACCGGCCCGTTCGTGTGCGGACCCACGAGCGAGGGCGCCCGGCGGTGCCGCCGGTGTGGGGGCCGCCGCCCATGACGGGGACCCACGCTCGGGCAGCCCTCGCCCGGGTGCTCGGGTCGGTCAGTCCCTGCTGGTGAACGCGGCGTCGAAGGCCGCGGCCGGGGCGTCGAAGGCGAGCCGGCGGACGAACCGCAACGCCTCCGGGGCGCCGACGAGGCGGTCCATCCCGGCGTCCTCCCACTCGACCGAGATCGGGCCGGCGTAGCCGATCGCGTTCAACGCCCGGAAGCAGTCCTCCCAGGGCACGTCGCCGTGGCCGGTGGAGACGAAGTCCCAGCCGCGCCGCATGTCCGCCCACGGCAGGTGCGAGGCGAGCCGGCCCCTACGCCCGTCGCCGGTGCGTACCTTCGCGTCCTTGCAGTCGACGTGGTAGATCCGGTCGGCGAAGTCGAAGATGAAGTTCACCGGGTCCAGCTCCTGCCAGACGAAGTGCGAGGGATCCCAGTTCAGCCCGAACGCGGGCCGGTGCCCGATCGCCTCCAGCGTCCGCTTCGTCGTCCAGTAGTCGTACGCGATCTCGCTCGGGTGCACCTCGTGGGCGAACCGCACCCCGACCTCGTCGAAGACGTCCAGGATCGGGTTCCACCGGTCGGCGAAGTCCTGGTAGCCGCGCTCGATCATCGACGGCGGCACCGGCGGGAACATCGCCAGCGTGTGCCAGATCGACGATCCGGTGAAGCCGACGACGGTGTCCACCCCGAGCTTCGCCGCCGCCCGCGCCGTGTTCTTGATCTCCTCGGCGGCGCGGCGGCGTACCCCCTCCGGCTCGCCGTCGCCCCAGATCCGCGCCGGCAGGATGCCCTGGTGCCGCTCGTCGATCGGGTGGTCGCAGACGGCCTGGCCGACGAGGTGGTTGGAGATCGCGAAGACCTCCAGGTTGTGCTTCGCCAGGGTCTCCCGCTTCCGCTCGACGTACGAGTCGTCCGCGAGTGCCCTGTCGACCTCGAAGTGGTCGCCCCAGCAGGCGATCTCCAGCCCGTCGTAGCCCCACTCGGCGGCGAGCCGGCAGACCTCGTCGAACGGAAGGTCGGCCCACTGGCCGGTGAAGAGCGTGATGGGTCGCGCCATGGTGCTTCTCCCCTGTGATCATGGGGATTCCGTGGGTGCGTGACCGGGGCGAGGGTGACCGGGCGGGGCCGGGTACGCGGCGGGCCAAGGCGGAACACCGGCGGGTGCGCGTCGGCACCTGGAACCGGCCGGGTTGCGCCTCCCGCCGGTCACCGGCAACCGCCACGGTCGCCGCCCCCACTCTAGAACCGCCGGGCCCTCCCACGAAAGCCCTGCCCCTCCCCGCGATCCTGCGGCTGTCCGTCCCCGGTGCGCACACCGTGCCGGCGCGGACCGCGGGACCGCGGGGAGGAACGGGAGGGCCAGCGGATCAGGGCAGGGTCCACTTCTGGTTGGCGCCGGTGTGGCAGGTCCACAGGTGCACGGCCTGACCGTCGGCCGGGTTGTTGCCCGAGACGTCCAGGCACTTGCCGGTCTGCGGGTTCTTCAGGGTGCCGTCCGCCTGGGCCGACCAGTTCTGCGCCCCCGTGCCGTTGCACGTCCACAACTGGATCTTCGTGCCGTCGGCGGAGGCGCCGCCGGAGACGTCCAGGCACTTGCCCAGCGCCTTCACCGTCGAGTTCGGCGTCACCGTCCACGTCTGCGCCGTGGACCCGTTGCAGCCGTAGATCTGGATCTGGGTGCCGTCGGCCGTGGCGCCGTTGCGTACGTCCAGGCACTTGCCGCCCAGGCCCCGGATCGGCCCGACGCCGCCGCTGCCGCCGGACCTGACGAGCGTGAAGTCGTCCACGTCGAAGAGCCCCGTGCCCGAGCCCGTGAAGGTCAGGTAGAGCGTGCCGGTGCCGGACGGCACACCGGAGAGGGCGGCCGTGACGTCGGCGAAGGTGTCCCAACCGCCGGTGTTGGGCACCGCCACCGAGCCGAGGACGGTGCCGGTCGCGGAGCCCGTACGCACCTGGATGGTGCCGCCCGGCCCGCCGGAGACCACCCGCGCCCGCAGCGACGTCGTGCCGGTCAGGTCGAGCCCGGCGTACGCGGCCCAGTCCCCCGGGTCGATGTGGCCGAGGGTCTGCCCGCCGTTCGCGCCGGCCTTGGTGAACGGCGAGACCCCGGAGGCCGAGCTGAACGCCTCGGCCTGGACGGTGTTCCCGACCGGCGGGTTGACGCCGAGTTCCTTGATCCGGATGTTGCGGAACGAGGCGTCGTCGTCGGTGCCGTGGTTCTGGAGCCCGATGTGGCCGGCGAGCGAGCGGACCGGGTCGGTGTTGGTGAAGTCGTTGATCTTCACGCCGTTCAGGAAGACCTGGAGGCGCTCGCCCTCGACGAGCAGTTCGTAGGTGTTCCACTCCCCCGGCGGGTTCAGCGCCGCGTCCCGGGCGGCGATGTCGGCGGACTTGAAGGTGTAGACGGCGCCGGTCGTGCGGTCGGCGGCGTCCGTGGCGTCGATCTGCACCTCGTAGCCGTTGTTGACCGCCGACCAGGGGTCGCTCGACGGTGGGAAGCCGATGAAGACGCCGGAGTTGTCGTCGCCGGCCAGCCGCCAGTCCAGCTTCAGCGAGTAGTTGGTGAACTGCTTCGCGCTGTACCAGTACAGGCCCATCCCGCCGACCGAGGTGAGGGTGGCGTCGGCGTTGCTGAAGCTGCCCGGCCCGGCCTGGGACCAGCCGGTGGTGGAGCCGTTGTAGAGCGGCGTGTAGCCGGTCTCGGGCCGGCAGTCGGCCTTGGCCCGGCCGGCCGCGTACCTGATGCCGCCGAGCAGGTGGGCGCGGAAGGTCGGCTCGGCGTACGACGCCTGGGTGTGCCCGCCGCCCGTGTAGAAGGACCGGCCGCCGCTGTAGGTCTTGCACCAGGAGTGCGGGTGGTCGGCGCCCATCGAGCCGCCCGTGTAGGAGGACTCGTCGAGGGTGGCCAGCACCCGGGCCGTGGAGCGGGCGTTGGTCTGGTAGTTGTACCACTCGTCGGTGCGGTTCCAGGTCTGCGGCAGGTGCGCGGTGGCCGGGTGCGCCCGGTTCTCCGCCTTCACGTTGGCCGGCTGGATGGCCGGATGCGAGGCGAAGTACGCCCCGACCAGGTTGCCGTAGAAGGACCAGCCGTACTCGGTGTCGGCGGCGGCGTGCACGCCGACGTACCCGCCTCCGGCGCCGATGTACGACTCGAAGGCGCTCTGCTGCGTGCCGTCGAGCACGTCGCCGGTGGTGTTGAGGAAGACCACCGCCTCGAAGCGGGACAGGTTGGCGGTGGTGAACTGGGCGGCGTCCTCGGTGGCGGTGACGGTGAAGTTGTTGGCCGCGCCGAGGTCGCGGATCGCCTGGGTGCCGACCGCGATGGAGTCGTGCCGGAAGCCGGCGGTCTTGGAGAAGACCAGCACGTCGTACGGGGCGTCGGCGGCGCTGGCCGGCGTGGCCGGGGTGGTGCAGGCGAGGACGGCGAGGACGGCGGTGGCCGCGCCGAGGGCGGGTCGGAGGAGTCTGTGCATGTCGCTCTCCCAACAGGTGTCAGGAAGGGCCCCTTCCAGCGCACCAGGCGTCAGGGGCCCTTCCTCTCAGGTCAGGGCAGGGTCCACTTCTGGTTGGCGCCGGTGTGGCAGGTCCACAGGTGCACGGCCTGACCGTCGGCCGGGGTGTTGCCCGAGACGTCCAGGCACTTGCCGGTCTGCGGGTTCTTCAGGGTGCCGTCCGCCTGGGCCGACCAGTTCTGCGCGCCGGTGCCGTTGCAGCCGTACAGCTGGATCTTCGTGCCGTCGGCGGACCCGCCGCCGGAGACGTCCAGGCACTTGCCCAGCGCCTTGACCGTCGAGTTCGGCGTCACCGTCCACGTCTGCGCGGCGGTGCCGTTGCAGCCGTAGATCTGGATCTGGGTGCCGTCGGCGGTGGCCGCGTTGCGTACGTCCAGGCACTTGCCGCCGAGCCCGACGACCGGGCCGGTGCGGACCCCCGCCGAGCCGGTGGTGAAGGCGAACGTGTCCACGTCGTAGAGCGCGCCGGTGCCCGTGCCGGCGAACGTGAGGTAGAGCGTGCCGGTGCTGGCCGGCGCCCCGGAGATGCTGCCGGTGACCGTGGTGAACGCGTCCCAGGCGCCGGTGACCGGCACGGTCGCGGAGCCGAGCACGGTGCCCGTGGGCGAGCCGACCCGCACCTGGAGGGTGCCGCCGGCGCCGGCCGAGGAGACCCGGGCGCTGAACGAGGTCGCGTCGTCGATCCGGTACGGCTCGAACGCGATCCAGTCGCCGTTGTTGATGTCGCCGACGGTCCGGCCGCCCTCGGCGGTGCCCTTGTCGAAGGTGCCGACGCCGGAGGAGGTCTTGAAGTGCTCCGCCTGGCGCTTGCGCGGCTGGAGGGTGTGCTGCTTGTGCGTGGTCAGCCCGCCCGCGTCGGTGTACTCGGCGTCGAAGACGGCGAAGATGTTCGCCGCGTCGTCGTGTTCACCGTCGACGGGGATGGTGATCGAGCCGGAGCAGCCGTTCTTCGAGGTGATCTGGTGGCCGTGGTTGTCGTGGCCCAGCACGTACGTCATCTTGACCTTGGTGCAGTCGATGGCGGGGTCCTCCGGGTCGGTCACCGTGATGCTGAACGGCACCGTGTCGCCGTAGCTGAACAGCTTGCCGTTGGCCGGGCTGTTGATGGTGACCGTGGGCGCGGTGTTGCCGACGCCGATCTGCACGTTCGCCGTGCCGGTGGCGCCCTGGGGGTCGCGGACGGTCAGGGTGACCTGGTAGGTGCCGTTGGCGGTGTACGTCTTGCTGGGGTTGGCCGCCGTCGAGCTGGTGCCGTCGCCGAACGCCCAGGAGTACGTGAGCGCCCCGCCCTCGGGGTCGCTGGACCCCGCCGAGGAGAAGTTCACGGTCAGCGGGGCGGCGCCGGAGGTCTTGTCGGCCGCGGCGACGGCGGTCGGCGCCCGGTTGCCGCCGGCGATGTAGTCGTAGCGGTAGAGCGCCGAGTTGGCGTCGCCGTTGAAGTAGCCGGTGCCGTAGTCGAGGATGTAGAGCGCGCCCTCGGGCCCGAACGCCATGTCCATGATCTGCTTGCCGTTCCACGGGAACGTGTCGATGCCGCCCGGGCTGCCGTCGGCGTTGAGGTGGATCGGCTTGACCCAGCCCCGGCCGAGTTCGCCGGCGAAGAACTGCCCGTCGAAGGACTGCGGGAACTTGGTGGTGGAGTTCAGCGCGGCGTCGTAGCGGTAGACGGGGCCGCCCATCGGCGACTCGGAGCCGCTGCCGAACTCGGGCGGGGTGCCGGCGTCGCCGGCGTACCGGATCCAGGCCGGCTTCGCGCCGGGCAGGGTGGGCAGGCCGGTGTTGCGGAAGGAGTTGTTGGTCGGCCCGCCGGAGCAGTTGTACTTCGCCCCGGCGGTCCCGGCGGCGAAGTCCCACTCGGCGTACGTCTCGGTGGCGGTGTTGGTGCCGGTGCAGTACGGCCAGCCGTAGTTGCCGGGCCCGGTGACCCGGTTGAACTCCACCTGGCCGCTCGGCCCCCGGGCGCTGGTGGTGCCGGCGTCCGGGCCGTAGTCGCCCACGTAGACGATGCCGGTGGCCCGGTCCACGCTCATCCGGAACGGGTTGCGGAAGCCCATCGCGTAGATCTCGGGGCGGGTCCGCGCGTCCGAGTCGACGAACATGTTGCCCGCCGGGATCGAGTACGTGCCGTTGGCGTTCACCTTGATCCGCAGGATCTTGCCGCGCAGGTCGTTGGTGTTGGCCGCGCTGCGCTGCGCGTCGTACGCGGGGTTGCGGTTGGTGCGCTCGTCGATGGGCGCGTACCCGGCGGAGTCGAACGGGTTGGTGTCGTCGCCGGTGGAGAGGTAGAGGTTGCCGGCGGCGTCGAAGTCGATGTCGCCGCCGACGTGGCAGCACATGCCCCGGTCGGCGGGCACGTCGAGGATGTCGACCTTGCTGCCGGTGTTGATGGTGAAGTCGGCGTTGAGGGTGAACCGGGAGAGCCGGTTGACGCCCTGCCAGGCCGAGAAGTCGGTGCCGGTCGCCGGCGCGTCGCCGGCCGGGGTGGACAGCGGCGGCGCGTAGTAGAGGTAGATGTGCCGGTTGCTGGCGAAGTTCGGGTCGGCCCCGACACCCTGCAACCCCTCCTCGTCGTGGGTGTAGACCGGCAGCGTGCCGATCACGGAGGTGGTGCCGGCGGCGTCCGTACGCCGGACGGTGCCGTTGCGGGCGGTGTGCAGGACCGACCGGTCCGGCAGCACCGCGATCGTCATGGGCTCGCCCACCTCGGCGACGCCCTTGGCGAGGGTGACCTGCTGGAAGTCGGTGCCGACGATGGGGTGGGCCTGGGCCGGGCCGGGGCCGCCCAGCGTGGCCGGGCCGGCGCCGAGGGCGACCGTGCCGGCGGTGGCGACCAGCAGCAGCGCCGAGGCGGCGGAGAACCGTCGTCGGAGCCGTGGGTTGGGGGCGTCCTGGGTGGACATGGGTGTGCCGTCCCTTCCTGACGAGTGACTGCCAGGGCGGGCGCGCGCCGTCGCGCCGGATGCCGTAGCGGGGGATGCGGTCGGCCCGCCGGGGTGCCGTGCCCGGCTGGCCGCGACCTGCGAGGGATGGAGTGGACCCCATCGATCGGAGGTCACCAGTCGATGGGTGCCCGCGCCGCCGGTTCACCTCGACGAAACAGATTCGTGATGGCCCGACATTAAATGGCGAGTATCGATGTGTCCAGACCTTCCGCCGATTCGGCACCAACTTTCGTCGATCCCGTCAAAAGTCGCCGCCTGCCGGAGCGCGCCTCAGAGGGGACGGTCGACGGCCTGGGCGGCGAGGGCGGTCAGGGCGGCACGGGCCTCGACGGTCACCGGAGTGGACCCCAGGGCCGCCAGGGCGGCCTGCGCGCGCACCCGGATCATCTCCTCGATCCGCTCGCGGGCCCCGGTGCCCTCGATGATCTTCCGCAGCTCGGCGGCGCCGTCGCCGTCGAGCGCCGGGTTGCCGAACAGCTCCCGCAGCCGCGCGGCCTGCGCCCGGTCGGCGGCGCCGCGAGCCAGCGCCATCATCACCGTCGGCTTGCCCTCCCGCAGGTCGTCCAGGACCGACTTGCCGGTGACCGTCGGGTCGCCGAAGACCCCCAGCACGTCGTCGCGCAGTTGGAACGCATCGCCCAGCGGGTCGCCGAACTCGGCCAGCGCGGCGAGCAGCTCCGGCCCGGCCCCGGCCAGCGTCGCCCCGATCTGCAACGGCCGGGTGACCGTGTAGCGGGCCGCCTTCATCCGGACCACGGTCAGCGCGCTCGCCACCGAGCCGTCGCCCACCCCCGAGACCAGGTCCAGGTACTCCCCCGCGATCACCTCGGTGCGCATCAGCGCGTAGACCGCGTACCCCCGGTGCACCCGCCCCGCGTCCAGGCCGCACTCGTGGAACATCTGGTCGGACCAGGCGGCGCAGAGGTCGCCGCAGAGCAGCGCGGTGTTGCGCCCGTACGCCTCGGGGTCGCCGCGCCAGGACGAGCGGGCGTGCAGGTCGGCGAAGAGCCGGTGCACCGACGGCCCGCCCCGGCGGCGGTCGCTGCCGTCCAGGATGTCGTCGTGGATCAGCGCGAACGCGTGGAACAGCTCCAACGCGGCGGCGGCCGTCACGATCGGGGCACCGTCGGGGCCGCCCGCGCCCCGCCACCCCCAGTAGCAGAAGAGCGGGCGCAGCCGCTTGCCGCCGGCCAGCACGAACCGGTGCAGCGCGGTGAAGACGCCCCGGGGCGCGCCGTCCGGCCAGTCCCGGCCCTGCCGGTCGAGAAAGGCGGCGAGTGCGGCGTCGAACCGGGCCCGCAGCCCGCTCGTGTCGGTCGGGGCGACGACGGCGGTCACGCCTCCTCCCCGGACGACCCGGCCGACGGCGGGGTGGACGGCGCGGCCGACGGCGGCGGGACCGTGCCGGGGGTTGCCGGCAGCGTCAGCCCCGCCAGCTCCAGCAGGAGTGCCTTGACCTCGGTCGCGGCGACCCGGTCCCGGGCTGCGGACGGATCGGAGCAGAGCAGCACCGGTCCGTCGGCGGAGTCGGCCGGGAGCCGGCCGTGCGACCCGCGCACCGCCCGGGCGCCGGCGTCCAGCCCCACCACGCTCATCAGGTAGCGCATCCCGAGCTTCTTGCGGGCCAGCGCCACGGCGGCCCGCCGCTTCGCCGCACCCGGCGCGGCCGGGTCCAAGAACAGCTCGGCGGGGTCGTAACCCGGCTTCCGGTGGATCTCCACCAGCCGGGCGAAGTCGGGCGCGCGGGCGTCGTCGAGCCAGTAGTAGTAGGTGAACCAGGCGTCCGGCTCGGCGACGAGGACCAGCTCGCCGGCGCGCGGGTGGTCCAGCCCGTGCGCGGCCCGGCCGTCGGCGTCGAGCACCTCGGCCACCCCGGGCAGCCCCGCGCAGAGCGCCGCCACCGCCGGCACGTCGGCCGGGTCGCGGACGTAGACGTGCGCCACCTGGTGGTCGGCCACCGCGAAGGCCCGCGAGGTCCACGGGTCGAGGTACTCCATGCCGGCCTGGGTGTGCACCCGCAGCAGCCCCTCGGCGCGCAGCAGCCGGTTGACGTCGACCGGCCGGGAGACGTCGGTGATGCCGTACTCGGAGAGCACCACCACGGTCGCGTCGCGGGCGCGGGCGGCGTCCAGCAGCGGCCCGAGCACCCCGTCCAGCTCGGCCGCCGCCGCGGCGGCCCGGGGCGACGAGGGGCCGTGACGTTGCAGGTCGTAGTCGAGGTGCGGGACGTAGACCAGGGTCAGGTCCGGCGCGTGGTCGGCGAGGATCCGCTCGGCGGCCCGGCAGATCCACGCCGACGACGCCAGCCCGGCGCCCGGCCCCCAGTAGCTGAACAGCGGGAAGGTGCCGAGCCGGTCGGTGAGGGCGTCGTGCAGCTCCGGCGGGTCGGTGTAGCAGTCCGGCTCCTTGCGCCCGTCCGCGCGGTAGACGGGGCGCGGGGTGACCGTCCAGTCCACGTCGGCGCCCATGGCGTACCACCAGCAGACGTTGGCCACAGTGAAGCCCGGCTCGACGCGGCGGGCCGCCTGCCACAGCTTCTCGCCACCGACCAGGGCGTGGTGCTGCCGCCAGAGCAGCACCTCGCCGAGGTCCCGGAAGTACCAGCCGTTGCCGACGATCCCGTGCCCGGTCGGGAGCTCCCCGGTGAGGAACGTCGACTGCACCGGGCAGGTCAGCGCGGGCAGCACGGTGCCCAGCTCCGCGCGGAAGCCGGCGTCGGCGACCGCGCGCAGCCGGGGCATGTGCGCGAGCAGGCGCGGGGTCAGCCCCACCACGTCCAGCACCACCAGCCGCCGGCTCATGTCGTCACCTCGCTCCGCTCGGCGCCGCCATGAGCCACATCAGCCCTGTTTCGATGATTCACTCGCTGACGCTCGCTCATCGCCGTACCTCCGCCGTCGCCGGGGTCGCCCGGCCCGCCGGCGCCAGGCCCAGGGCGAGCAGCTCGGCGCGGGCGAAGGCCAGCTCCGCGGCGATGCCGGCGGCCAGCTCCGCGTCGGTGCGCGGGCGCCGCGCGGCCGGCAGCACCCCCCAGGTGTACGTCTCGACGTCGAGGTGGTCGCAGCCCGCCTCCGGCCCGGCGTAGAGCGCGGCCAGCGCGGCGCGCAGCACCGGCAGGGTCGAGCCCAGCGGCGGCTCGGGCGGGGCGTGCAGCGGCACGTGGTAGTGCACCCGCCACGGGCCGGGCAGCCGCGCGGCCAGGGCGGCGTCCAGGTCGTCGGCGGCGTGGGCGGGATCGGCGGGGTCGGCCGCCCCCGCGCAGCCGGCCGCCCGGGTCTGGTGCAGGAAACGCGGCTCCACCCAGCGGCGCAGCGCCGGCGTCGCCCCGGCGGGCGCCTCGATGGCGGCCGAGACCTGCACCTTCACCACCGGCAGCCCGGCCGTACGCAGCCGGCTCACCGCTTCGGCCGGCGCCTCCCAGGCGCAGGCGAGGTGGGCGAGGTCCAGGCAGACGCCGAGCCGGTCGGTGTCCACGCCGGACAGTGCCGCGACGGCCTGCCCGGTGCTCTCCACCACGCAGCCCGGCTCCGGCTCGAACCCGACCCGGACGCTGCGACCGGTCGCCCGTTCGACGGCCGCGAGACCGGCCGCGAGCTGGTCGAGCCGGTGGCGGGCGGCGTCCGCGCGGGCGGCGTCCCAGGGCCGCCGCCAGGCCAGCGGCAGGGTGGAGACCGAGCCCCGGGCCGCGTCGTCGGGCAGCAGGTCGGCGAGCACCCGGGCCAGGTCCAGGGTGTACGCGAGCCGCCCGCCCGTCGTCCAGTCCGGGTGGTAGACGTCGCCCTTGACCACGGGAGCCTGGAAGGCCGCGTACGGGAAGCCGTTGAGCGTGACCACCTCCAGCCCCCGGGCGGTCAGCGCGGCCCGCAGCCGGCGGCGGGCGGCGGGGTCGGCGGCCAGCTCGGCGGCGACCGGGGCGGCCAGCCACAGCCCGAGGCCGAGCAGGTCGGCGCCGAGCGCCTCGCGTACGGGCACGGCGTGGGTGCCCAGTTGGCGCAGGATGCCGGCGAGGTCCTCGGCGGGGTGCACGTTCGTGCAGTAGCCGAGGTGGACGGTGTCGCCGCCGGCGTGCCGCAGCCGCATCAGCTGCCGCCGCGCAGGATCGAGTTGCCCGCCCAGGTGCCGATCGGCGGGTCGGCGGCGGCGTGCCCCAGGTCCGTCAGGTCGAGCCGCCCGGACTGGCCGTAGAACTCGACCGGGTTGCGCCACAGCACCCGGTCCACGTCGTCGTCGGTGAAGCCGGCCAGCAGCATCGCCTCCCCGGTGGCCCGGGTGAGCAGCGGGTCCGAGCGTCCCCAGTCGGCCGCCGAGTTGACCAGCACCCGCTCCGTCCCGTACACCCGCAGCAGCTCCACCATGCGCGGCGGCGACATCTTGGTGTCGGGATAGATGGAGAAGCCCAGCCAGCAGCCGGTGTCGCGGACCAGCCCCACCGTCACCTCGTTGAGGTGGTCGAGCACCACCCGGCCCGGCGCGACGCCGGACTCGGCGACGACGGCGAGGCTGCGTTCGACGCCCCGGGCCTTGTCCCGGTGCGGGGTGTGCACCAGGGCCGGCAGGTCGTGGGCCACGGCCAGGGTGAGCTGGGCGGCGAACGCCTCGTCCTCCTCCGGCGTCATCGAGTCGTAGCCGATCTCGCCGACCGCCACCACGGCGTCCTTGTCGAGGTAGCGCGGCAGCAGGTCGAGCACCGGGCGGCAGCGCGGGTCGTTGGCCTCCTTCGGGTTCAGCGCGACCGTGGCGTGGTGGCGGATCCCGAACTGCCCGGCCCGGAACGGCTCCCAGCCGACCAGCGAGTCGAAGTAGTCGGCGAAGGAGGCGGGGCTGGTGCGGGGCTGGCCGAGCCAGAACGCCGGCTCCACCACCGCCCGGACGCCGGCGGCGGCCATCCGCTCGTAGTCGTCCGTGGTCCGCGAGGTCATGTGGATGTGCGGGTCGAAGATGCGCATCAGGCCTCCTGGATTTCGCGCAGCCGGGTGAGCAGGTCGATCGCGTCCGCCGGCATGGTGCGCCCGGCGGCCTGCCGCTCGGCCGCCAGCGACGCGAGCATCGTGGCGAGTTCGCCGTCGGCGCGGGCGTCGAGGTCGTGCACCACGGCCAGCGGCACGCCGGTGAAGACGCACTTGAGCACCGCCTGCCGCCAGGCGGCCGGGTCGAGGTGCCGGGCGTACGGGCCGAGGGCGGCGGCCAGCAGCCGGGTGTCGTTGGTGCGGATCGCGTCGTGCAGCAGCGGCGTCCCGGCCGCGCCGACCGGCAGCAGCGGCAGCGCCTTGAGCACGGCCCGCTTCTCGGCGGCGTCGCCCTGCCGGTAGCGGGTCTCGGCGTGGGTCGCGTGGTCGGTCGGCAGCGCGGCCAGCAGCAGGGCCCGGGCCGCCTCGTCGGTGCTCCAGCCGGGCGCCCCGGGCAGCGGTGCCCGGCCGCAGCGCCGCCCGGCCGCCGGGAAGAACCGGTCGATCGTCGCCGGTTCGGCCGCCACCCGCCGCAGCGCCTCGTCGAGCCAGTCGGGTTCGGGTACGCCCCGCAGCGCGGCCCGCAGTTGATCCGGTGTCATCCCGTCTCCTCCCTCGTGCTGCCGACCTGGCCCCGTCACCGGTGCTGGCGTGCCGCCTCCTTCGCGGTGGCACCCGGTCCCGGGCGTGCCGCCTCCGTCGCGGCGGCGCGCAGGAAGTCGAGCGAGCGGGCCGCGACGGCGGGGGCGGCGTGCGAGTGCCGGGGCAGCTCCACGGCGACCAGGCCCCGGTAGCCGGCGTCGCCCAGGGCCCGCAGCACGGGCGGGAAGTCGATCTCCCCCGCGCCGAACTCCAGGTGCTCGTGCACGCCCCGGCGCATGTCGTCGATCTGCACGTTGACCAGGTACGGGCCGACCTCGCGTACGCACTCGGGGACACCTCGCGGCTCCAGGCAGCGGCAGTGCCCGATGTCGAGGGTGATGCCGAAGCGGGCCGGATCGCCGAGCGCGCCGCGCAGCCGGCGCCAGCCGGCGATGTCCTCGACCAGCATGCCCGGTTCCGGCTCGAAGCCGAGCGTCGTGTCGGCAGCCTCGGCGGCGTCGACCACCGTCGCGCAGCCGGCGACCAGCCGGTCCCAGGCGGTCTCCGGTGGCACCGTCCGGGGGCGTACGCCGGACCAGAGGGAGACGGCCTCCGCGCCCAGGTCGGCGCCGATCCGCACGGCCCGGCGCAGGAACTCGACGCGCCGCGCCGGGTCGTCGTGCAGCAGCGTCGGGGCGTGCTTGTGCCACGGGTCGAGCAGGTAGCGGGCGCCGGTCTCGACGACCACGGCCAGGTCGAGCGCCGTGAGCCGGCGGGCGACGGCCGCCACCCGGCGGGCCAGCGCGGGCGCGAACGGGTCGAGGTGGTCGTGGTCCAGGGTGAGCGCGACGCCCTGGTAGCCCAGGTCGGCGATGACGGCGAGCGCGTCGGTCAGGCGGTGGTTGGCGAACCCGTTGGTGCCGTAGCCGAACCGGAGACCGCCGTCGCCGTCGGCCGCGCCGGCCACCGCCGTGGCCCGGGGGCCCGGCGCGGGACGGGTCGGGGCGGTCATGTCGGGGAGATCCTTCGGGCGAGCCGGCCGCCGAGCGGCGCGGCCGCCGCCACCGCCAGCCCCAGCAGCCCGGCCCCGGCGCGTGCGGTGAGGGCGCCCTGCAACGCGGGCAGCCCGGTGATCCCGGCTCCCACCGCCGCCCGCACCCGGTCGGCGCGGGGGTCGGCCGCCGCCCGGGCCTGGGCCGCGCCGTAGCGGGCCGCGTACCAGCCGGCCAGCAGCGCCGGCAGCGCGGCCCGATCGGGCCGGGGCCGGACGGCAGCGCCCGCGGCGACCAGGGCGGTGCCGGCGAGGGTACGCAGCGGCAGCGCGGCGTCGGCGCCGGTGACCTCGCGGCGGGAGAGCGCGGTGACCGTCCACGTGTGCGCGGCCACGGTGACCGCCGCCGGCACCGCCCGCAGCGCCCGTCCGCCGGTGGCGCCGAGGAGGACGTCCAGCCCCCGGCAGGCGGCCATCACGGCCGGGCCGGCGGCCGTCGACTTCGCCGCCAGGTCGTACCCCCAGACGGCGGCGGCGAGCGGGACCGCGACCGTCGCGGCGCGCCGGCCACCGGCGGCGGTGGCCAACGCGACCCCGGCGGCGGTGAGCCCGGCGGCGAGGCCGAGCGCGGCCCCGGGGGTCACCCGGCCGCTGGGGATGGGCCGCTCGGGGCGTTCGACGGCGTCCAGCCGGCGGTCGGCCCAGTCGTTGGCGGCCATTCCCGCCCAGTAGAGCAGGACGGACGCGGCGGCCAGCGCGGGCGTACGCCGCCCGAGCGCGCCGGCGGCCGCCGCCCCGGCGACGACGTCCCCGGGCACCGAGAGCGCGGCCGGCGCCCGGACCAGTTCGGCGAGGTCAGCGAGGCGCGGCATCGGTGCCTCCCGTGTGCAGCCGGTGGGCGAAGCCGCACAGTCGGGTCCACTGGTCGGCCAGCGAGTGGGTGGGCGTGCCGAGCGGGTCCTTGAAGAAGAAGGCGAGGTCGGTCAGGGGGCCGGCGTGGCCGGCGGCGTGCGCGGCGGCGGTGAGTCGGGCCAGGTCGAGCACGAGGGGCGCGGCCAGGGCCGAGTCGCAGCCGTGCCAGGTGAACTCCATCCGCATCCCGGTGCCGAGGAACCCGGCGAACGTGATCAGGTCCCAGGCGGTCTTGAAGTCGCCCAGCGCCTCGACGTACTCGATCCGGGTGCCGCCCTGCGGCAGGTGGCCGAGGGTCTCGCCGAGCACCCGCTGCTTGCTCTCCACCTTGGCCGCGTTGGCCGCCGGATCGGCGAGGGTGGCGCCGTCGCCGCCGCCCAGCAGGTTGACCCCGGACCAGGAGCGCACCGCCAGGTGCCGCATCGCGAACATCGGCGCGAGCACGGACTTGACCAGCGTCTCCCCCGTCTTGCCGTCGTGCCCGGCATACGGGATCCCGCGCTCGGCGGCCAGCGCCACCAGGGCCGGGAGCCGCAGCCCGGTGGACGGGGTGAAGTCGACGTACGGGCAGCCCGCCCGCACCGCCGCGTACGCGTAGAGGGAGCTGGGCGGCAGCACCTCGTCGGGACCGGCGAGCGCGGCGGCCAGCGCGCCCGGGTCGGCGTGGCCCGGGTGCGGGCGGGCGGCGGGTTCGGTGGCCGACACGTTGACCACCACCACCCGGTCCAGCCCGTGCCGGCGGCGGAAGTCGGTGAGGTCGCGTACGGTCGCGGCGGCCCGGTCCGCCTGGGTGCCGCCGGCGGGGGCCGGACGCAGCTCGCGTTCGACGGCGGCCAGCTCGTCGGGAAGGGCGGCGACCAGCCGGCCGGGCAGCACGCCGGCGGCGGCCAGGGTCTCGGCCCGCTTCGCCAGCGGGGTGGTGACGACGTCGTGCCCGCCGAGGACCAGGTCGGTGAAGGCCGGCAGGGCGGGCCCGCGCAGGTCGGGCAGCTCGGTGACGCAGCCGGTCGGGCCGGTGAGCCCGGACCGCAGGGCGAGCGCCCCCACGATGCTGGTGGTCGCGACCGAGCCGCGTGCTCCCACCAGCCAGACACCCGTACGCATGGTGCTCCTTCCCGATCAGGAGGAACCAGCCGTGCATTGAGTTATATAGATATCAGAAGTTTGTCTGGAAAGATATGCATCTATGTGAATGGGCCCCGTCCGCCGGCCGCCCCGGGAGGAGCCCACCGGTCCGGTGTCGACGTCGGCGGCGACGACCCCGGCCCGGATCCCGGCGCGGGCACGGACGGACGGGGCTGGCAGGCAGGGCCGGTCGGCGTCCGTCCCTGCCTCCCCCGCATCCGCCGGTCGGGACGTCGGCGCGCGCCGACCGGACGTCGTGGGGTGACACGGCCCGGCAACGGTTGCCGGGTGGTGACGGTCCTCCGGTGCGACCGGGGAATCCCGGTCCGGCCGCACCGGACGACCGTTCTGCTCGTGCGTCACCGGGCCACGCCGGCCCGGCCGCACGTCCTCCGGCTCCGACCTCGTCCCGGCCGCGGGGCGCAACCGCGGCCGGTCCCTCGCCGGTCGGCGCCGGAGTCGGCTCAGGCGGCGACCGTGGCCAGGGCCGGCTCCACCTCGGTCCACGAGGAGCCGAGCTCCGCCGACCGGGTCACCGCGTCCAGCACCAGCTGGACCTGCAACCCGTCGACGAAGGAGGGCGCCGGGTCGACGCCGGTGGCGATCGCATCGACGAAGTCCCGCATCTGGTGGGTGAAGGAGTGCTCGTAGCCGATGAGGTGGCCGGGCGGCCACCACGCGGACATGTACGGGTGCTCCCCCTCGGTCACCAGGATGCGGCTGAAACCCTGCTCGGCGGCGGGTCGCGTCGCGTCGTAGAACTCCAGCTCGTTGAGGCGCTCCAAGTCGAAGGCCACCGTGCCCAGCGAGCCGTTGATCTCCACCCGGAGGGCGTTCTTGCGTCCCGTGGCGAAGCGGCTTGCCTCGTACGTCGCCAGCACGCCGCCGTCGAGGCGGGCCACGAAGACCGCCGCGTCGTCGACGGTGACCGCCCCGGTGGCCGGGCGGTGGCCGTCGGCACCGTTGCCGTCGGCCGTCGTCCCGTCCACCGTCGCCGCCAGTCCGCTCGACCCGGCCGGCAGCGGGCGTTCCTTGACGAACGTCTCCGTGACCGCGCTGACCCCGGTGATGCGCCGACCGGTGACGTACTGGGTCAGGTCGATGATGTGCGCGCCGATGTCGCCGAGCGCGCCGGAGCCGGCCCGGTCCCGCTGCAACCGCCAGACCAAGGGAAACTGCGGGTCCACGATCCAGTCCTGCAGGTACGTCGCCCGGACGTGCCGGATCACCCCGAGCCGCCCGTCGGCGACGAGCTGGCGCATCATCGCGACCGCCGGCACCCGCCGGTAGTTGAACCCGCACATCGACCGCACCCCGGCG
This sequence comes from Micromonospora sp. NPDC049051, assembly GCF_043197575.1. Lineage (NCBI taxonomy): Bacteria > Bacillati > Actinomycetota > Actinomycetes > Micromonosporales > Micromonosporaceae > Micromonospora > Micromonospora sp. NPDC049051. The sequence continues at coordinate 29,795 of NZ_JBICTL010000005.1, read as the reverse complement.
GCCTGCGCGGTGACCGCCGCGGCGGCCATCGCCCGGGCCTCGGAGACCGTGTTGGCCAACGGCTTCTCGCACAGCACGTGCTTGCCGGCGGCCAGCGCGGCGAGGGCGATCTCGGCGTGGCTGTCCCCGGGCGTGCAGACGTCGACCACGTCGATGTCGTCCCGGGCGATCAGGTCGCGCCAGTCGGTCGTGTACGCGTCCCAGCCGAGCCGGTCGGCGGCGTCGGCCACCTTCCCGGCGTCCCGGCCGCAGATCAGCGACATCCGGGCCCGCGTCGGCAGGTCGAACACCCGGTTCACGGTGCGCCACGCCTGCGAGTGCGCGGCGCCCATGAACGCGTAGCCGACCATGCCGACCCGCAGTTCTCTGTCTGTCGTGGACAAGGTGGGTCTCCCCCCGTGTGTCAGAACCCGAGCTTGAGGTAGTCGCCCGCGTTCTCCTTGGTGATCGTCTCGGAGGCGAGGATGATCTCCTTGGGCACCTGGAGTTCCACCAGGTCGGACATGCCCCTGCCCTGGCCGATCAGCCGGGCCAGGGAGATGGCCGACGAGGCCATCGAGGGGCTGTAGGTCACGGTCGCCTTGAGCACCGTGTTGTCCGCCTGGATGTCCTCCATCGCCTTCTTCGAGCCGGCGCCGCCGACCATGAAGAACTCCTTGCGGCCGGCCTGGTTGACCGCCGCCAGCACGCCGATGCCCTGGTCGTCGTCGTGGTTCCAGAGCGCGTCCATCTTCGGCAGGGCCTGGAGCAGCTGCGCCGCCTCCTGCTGCCCCGAGTCGGCCGTGAACCGGGCCGCCCGGCGGTTGGCCACCTTGAAGCCGCTCGCCGTCAGGGTGTCGACGAAGCCCTTCGACCGCTCCTGGGTCAGCTCCAGCTCGTCCATGCCGGCGATCTCGCCGATCACCGGGTTGCTGACGCCCTTGGCCTTGAACTGCTCGATCATGAACGTGGCGGCGGCCACGCCCATGCCGTAGTTGTCGCCCTTGATCTGGAGCCGGTAGGCCCGCGCGTCGGGAAACGCCCGGTCCAGGTTGACCACCGGCACGCCGGCCTTCATCGCCTCCAGGCCGAAGGCGTTGAGCTCCTTGCCGTCGTGCGGCAGCAGCACGATCACGTCCGGCTTCTGCGAGATCAGCGTCGACAGCGCCGCCCGCTGGGCCGCCGCGTCCGCGCCGGCCTCGACCGACTTGAACTCCACGTCGGAGTACGCCCCGGCCTGCGCCTTGGCGTTGTTGGTGATGGCCGCGATCCAGCCGTGGTCCGCGGCCGGCGCGGAGAAGCCGATGACGACCCGTTTGCCGGGCTCGTTGTTGCCGCCCGGCGCGGCCGCCGCCTTGGTCTGCGCCTCGGTCGGCTGCGTCTCGTTGCTGGTGCAGCCGGCGAGCAGCACGCCGGCGCCGACGGCGGCCCCGCCGAAGATCAGTCGGCGGCGCGACATGTCGCGACTGTGCTGGGTCATGACGACCTCCTGGGTTGACGGTGGTGGAGGAATCTCGCGGTGCGGGCCGCGTGAGCGCGTGCGGGACCCGGCCACCGTCGTTCGGGTGGCCCGGATGCCGCGCTCGGTGCGGATGGGTCGGTGGGAGTCGTGCCGGTCTGCGGTGCGGTGCGGTGCGGATCGAGGCGGTCAGGTTGTGGTGAGGCGGTTTCGACCCAGGAACTGGGTGAGGCTGCGGAACTGGACCTGCTGGACCAGGACGGCGGCGACGATGATGCCGCCCTTGACCATGTTCTGGGCCTCCGTGGAGAGGCCGTTGATGGCGAAGAGGTTGGTGATGGTGGCGAAGATGACCACCCCGAGCAGGGAACCGATGATGGTCCCCCGCCCGCCGCTGAGCAGCGTGCCGCCGATGATCGCGGCGGCGATCGCGTCCAGCTCGTAGAGGTTCGCCATGGCCGCCTGCGCCGAGTTGGCCTGGGCCGTGAGCATGATGGCGGCGATGCCGCAGCAGAGCCCGGAGAGGGCGTAGAGCAGCACGGTGTGCCGCCGGACGTTGATACCGGCGAGCCGGGCGGCCTCCGGGTTGCCGCCGACCGCGACCGTACGCCGGCCGAAGGTGGTGCGGTTGAGCAGCACCCAGCCGGCGGCGACCACGGCGGCGAGGATGTAGACCAGCAGCGGGATGCCGAGCAGGCTGTCACTCGCGAGGCCGTTGACGAAGCCGTTGCCCGACACCTGGGTCTGCTTGTCGGAGATCTCCGCGGCGAGCCCCCGGGCGGCCACCAGCATGGCGAGGGTGGCGATGAACGGCACCAGCCGGCCGTACGAGATGAGCACGCCGTTGACCAGGCCGACCGCCAGCCCGACGGTGAGCGCGCTGAAGATCATGCCGCCGGCGCCGTAGCTCTGGGTCGCCACCGTCGTGCACCAGACCCCGGCCAGCGCGACGATCGCGCCGACGGAGAGGTCGATGCCGCCCCCGATGATCACGAAGGTCATGCCGACGGTGACCACCCCGACGACGGCCGCCAGCTTGAGGATGCTCAGGACGTTGGCCCACACCCAGTCCGGGTCGGAGTACAGGTCGGAGCGGGTGAGGGCACCGATCACGACGAGCACGGCCAGTACGCCGACCAGTGCGAGGTTGCGGCGGGCACCCTCGCCGCCGTCCCCCCGCCACCAGGAGATCCGGCCCGGTGCCGCCACCTTGTCGACGGCCACCCCGCTCGGGTGCACCGGCGGTGACTGCGCCGACCGCTCCGGCGCGGCGGTGGGAGTGGGACCCTCGGTCATGCCGCTGTGCCTTCCATCAGGGACCCCGCCATCACGAGGTCGAGCACGGTGTTCTCGTCGAGTTCGCCGGCCGGGGCCTCGCGGACGACCCGCCCCTCCCGCATCACCAGCACGCGGTCGGCCAGACCGAGCACCTCGGGGACCTCGCTGGAGACCAGCAGCACCCCGACGCCGCGCGCGGCCAGTCCCCGGATCACCTGGTAGAGCTCCGCCCGGGCGCCGACGTCGACGCCCCGGGTCGGCTCGTCGAGCAGCAGCAGCCGGGTGTCGCCGAGCAGCCAACGCCCGACCACCACCTTCTGCTGGTTGCCGCCGGAGAGCGTGCGCACCGGCCGGCGTACGTCGCGGGGGCGCAGCTCCAGGCTCTCGGCGATCCGGTCCGCCTCGGCCCGCTCCCGGGCAGCGTCGGTGAACCCGGCGCGGGCGTAGCGGCCGAAGGTCGCCAGGGTCACGTTGCGGTAGATCGGCTCGCCCAGCAGCAGCGCCTGGCTCTTGCGCTCCTCGGGAGCCATCCCCATGCCGGCCCGTACCGCCGCGCCGACGCTGCCGGGGCGCAGCGCCCGGCCGGCCATCCGTACCACGCCGGCGTCGGCACGCCGCGCGCCGTAGATGGTCTCCAGCAGCTCGGAGCGGCCCGAGCCGACCAGCCCGGCGATGCCGACGATCTCGCCGGCCCGGACCCGGAGCGAGACGTCGGCGAACTCGCCGGCCCGGGTCAGCCCCTCGACCGTGAGCAGCTCCGCGCCGCCGGGGGCGTCGGCCGGGCGGTCCGGGAAGACGTACTCGATGGTGCGGCCCGTCATCCGGCTGACCAGGTCGCGGGTCGGGGTGTCGCGGGCCGGCAGGTTCGCCGCCGTGGTCCGGCCATCCTTGAGTACGGTGACCCGGTCGCCGATCTCGCGGATCTCCTCCAGGCGGTGGGAGATGTAGATGACGGCGATGCCCTGCGCGGTCAGCTCCCGGATGATCCGGAACAGGTTGCCCACCTCGTCGTGGGCCAGTACGGCGCTCGGTTCGTCCATGACGATCAGTCGCGCCTCGTGGGAGAGCGCGCGGGCCATGCTGACGACCTGCTTGCCGGCGGCGGGCAGCGCGCGCACCATCCGTCCGGGCGGGATCTCGGCGTGGCCGAGCCGACCGAGGATCCGCCGGGTGTGCCGGGCCATGACGCCGCGCCGGACGAAGCCGAGCCGGCGCGGCTCGTGGCCGAGGAAGGCGTTCTCCGCGACCGAGAGATCCTCGACGAGGTCGAGTTCCTGGTAGATGGTGGCGATGCCGGCGCGCATGGCGGCCTGCGGGTTGGCGAAGGCCACCCGTTCGCCCCGCCACTCGAGGTGCCCCGAGTCGGGCCGGTGCACCCCGGCCAACACCTTGATCAGGGTGGACTTGCCGGCGCCGTTCTGCCCGAGCAGGCAGTGCACCTCGCCGGCCCGCACCTCCAACCGCACGCCGTCCAGTGCCCGTACGCCGGGGAAGGTCTTGACCACGTCGGTGAGACGCAGCACCACCTCGCCCGCGACGGTGTCGGCGGGCGCCCCCACCAGCGGCGCGCCGTGCGCCGGCTCACTCCTCGCGCTCACAGCGCCACCTCCGTTCGCGACTGCGGGGCTCGCAGGAGCGACTCACTCCTCGCGCTCACAGCACCACCTCCGTTCGCGACTGCGGGGCTCGCAGGAGCGACTCACTCCTCGCGCTCACAGCACCACCTCCGTTCGCGACTGCGGGGCTCGCAAACCCGGCTCACTCCTCGCGCTCACGAGGCCTCCGCGAAGGCGACGTCACTGGCGAGTACGGCCGCGCCGGCCACCCCGGCGCGCGGGCCGAGTTCGGAGAGGACGACGGGAAGGTTGCCGGTGGCCAGCGGCAGCGACCGGCGGTAGACCACGCTGCGGATCTCGGCGAGGAGGATGTGTCCGAGCTGGGCGAGCCCGCCGCCGATCACGATCATCGACGGGTTGGTGAAGCTGACCAGCCCGGCCAGGACTCCACCAACCCGCCGACCCCCGTCGCGGATCAGCTGGATGCAGGTCACGTCCCCCTCGACCGCGCCGCCGGCGACGTCCAGGGCGGTCACGGCGCCCTGCGCGGCCAGCCGTTCGGCCAGCGCGGGCGACGCCCCGCTGCGCGCGACGGCGGTCGCGTTCCTGGCCAGCGCGGCTCCGCTGAACAGCGCCTCCAGGCAGCCGACGTTGCCGCAGGAGCACATCGGACCGTGCGCCTCGACCTGGATGTGGCCGATGTCCCCGGCGCACCCGTCGGTACCCCGGTAGACCTCGCCGCTGAGGTAGATCCCGCACCCTATTCCGGTGCCGATCTTGACGAAGAGGAAGTCGTCCACGGAGTGGGCCACCCCGCCGTGCCGCTCCCCGATCGCCATGATGTTGACGTCGTTGTCCACCACCGCCGGGCAGCCGTGCTCGCGGGTGAGCAGCTCGCGCACCGGGAACCGGTCCCATCCGGGCATGATCGGCGGCGAGACCGGCACGCCGTCGCGGAAGCTGACCGGGCCCGGCACCCCGATGCCGACGGCGTCGAGCCGCTCGTAGGCGCCGTCCACCCGGGCCTTGTGCAGCAGCTCGTTGACCCGCTGGAGGATCACCTTCGGTCCGGTACGGATGTCGGCCGCCTCGGCGTACGCGGCCACCGGCTCCAGTCGGCCGTTGACCACCTCGACGTCGATGGAGCTGGCGCCGAGGTCGACGGCGGCGAAGCGCAGGCGCGGGCTCAGCTCGACCAGGGTGGAGCGGCGTCCGCCCCGGGAGGCGGCCAGCCCCGCCTCGGCGACATAGCCGAGGCCGACGAGCCGTTCCAGCTCCGCCAGCAACCGCGGACGGGGCATCTGAAGCCGGTCGGCCAGCTCCGCCCGGGACACCGGCCCCTCGTCACGAAGCAGCCGCAGCAGCCGTACGTGCAGGGAGTCGACCGTCCGCACCGAACTCACCTCTTCGCGGGCTCGTGCACATCGACGTGACGCCGAGGTGTCGTGCCCGACACAGTAGGAGCGTTCCGTGTCACATGTCCAGAGCTTCGGCCGATCTGAAGCAAACTTTCGTTGGGATGAACAAAAGCCTCCGACGGATCGGGAAAAACAGGGCAGCCGCGCGAGGCCCACGGACGCGATGGCTCCCACGACGGCGAGGCGTCTGACCCGGCTAGGGCGATGCCGTTCGCCCCAGCTGGTGATGCCGCAGGCCAACGCTGGCGATCAGGACGCCATGGACCTCAAAACCGCCGGGTAGCGTCCACCACGTCCTGATCACCAAGGCGCTCACGGGCACCGAAGCGGAACATGCCGCGCTGCCCCGCTACCGGGCGCGCCCGTGCGGAAGGGCGCCGGCACGCCGATGCCCGGGCGGAACGTGCCGCGCCGCCCCGCGCACCGGGGAGGTGGCGGGGCGGCGCCGGTACGGGCGGAGGGTCAGCTGCGGTTGGCGGCGTTGCGCTTCTTCTTCAGCTTGCGGTCGTCGCGCAGTTCGACGTACGGCTCCTTCTCCGGGGAGTGGCCCGCCTCGATGGCCCGGCTGCGCTCCAACTCGGCGTCGAACTCCGCGCCGAGCAGGATCGCGATGTTGCTCAGCCACAGCCAGATCAGGAAGATGATCACACCGGCGAGCGCCCCGTACGTCTTGTTGTACGAGCCGAAGTTGCTGACGTAGAGCGCGAACAGGCCCGAGATCACCAGCCAGATCACCACGGCCAGTACGCCCCCGGGGCTGACCCAGCGGAAGCCACCGTGCCGCGCGTTCGGCGACGCCCAGTAGAGGATGGCGAACATCAGGCTGACCAGGAGCAGCAGCACCGGCCACTTGGCGATGTTCCACACGGTCACCGCCGTCGAGCCCAGCCCGATCGCCTCCCCCACCTGCTCAGCGAGGCCGCCCGTGAAGACCACGATCACGGCGCTGGCCAGCAGCATCACGCCGATCACCGCGGTCACCCCGACGCGGATCGGCAGCGTCTTCCAGATCGGGCGTCCCTCCGGCACGTCGTAGATGGTGTTCGAGGCGCGCATGAACGCGGCGATGTAACCCGACGCCGACCAGAACGCGGCCAGCAGACCGAGGATGGCGGCGAAGCCGGCGAAACCGCCGCTCTGCTGCGCCTGGTCGATCGCCCCCTCGACGATCTGCCGGATCTCGCCCTGCGGCACCGCCTGGTTGACGGTGTCCTTGACGCCCTGCGTCGCGCCCGGACCGAGCAGGCCGAGGATCGAGACCAGCACCAGCAGGCCGGGGAAGATGGAGAGCACCCCGTAGTAGGTCAGGGCCGCGGCCCAGTCGGTCAGGCTGTCGTCCTGGAACTCCCGCACCGTACGGCGCAGGGCGGCCTTCCAACCGGCGCCCGGCAGGTCGGTCGGGCTGTCGGGACCCTCGTCCGGGCCGACCGGGCCGCGACCCGGGCGGCGGCGCTGCTCGGCACGCGCGTCGGCTGCCCGGTTCGGCTGGCCTGTCCGGCGGTCGCCCACCCGGCCGGGGACCTGCGCATCGGCCGCCGGGAGGCGCTCGCCCCCGGCCACCGCCCCGGAGTCGTCGCGGTCGCGCCCACTGCGGGTGGGAGACTCGTCGGAGGCCATCGCCCCTCCTCGTGGTCGGCTGTCGGTCTCCTGGACATGCCCAGGCGGCAGCCGTCGTTAACCCTCAGCCGTAGAGCAACCTGCCCATCCGGCGCGAGGAGATCAACAGCCCCAGGACCACCGCCGCGAGCAGGTAGAGCACGTCGAGCACCCAGTCCCAGCCGGCCGCGCCCACCGAGACGCCGCGGATCAGGTGCACCGCGCGGTAGAGCGGCGTCACCTCCACCGCCCAGCGCAGCGCCGCCGGGTAGGACTCGGCGGGGACGAACGTGCCGGAGAAGAGGAAGAGGGTGAACTGTGCCGCCGACATGAGGTCGAAGTCGTGCCAGCTGCGCATGAAGGTGGTGATCGCCATGCCCAGCGCGCCGAAGGCGAAGCCGACCAGCACGGCGGCCGGGAACGCGACCAGCGCCCGCGCCGCGGTGGTCAGGTCCATCACCACCATCACCACGAGGAAGGCGGCCGAATAGGCGCTGCCGCGCAGCATGGCCCAGAGCAGCTCCCCCAGCGCGATCTCGAACGGCTGCACGGGGGTGGCGATGACCCCGTCGTACAGCTTCATCTGCTTCATCTTCCCGAAGAAGTTGAAGGTCGTCTCCGACAGCGCGCCGGACATGGCCGACGACGCGAGCATGGCCGGGGCGACGAACGCCGCGTAGGTGACGACCTCGCCGCCGGGCAGCGTCAGGTCGCCGACCAGCGTACCGACCCCGACACCGATGGAGAGCAGGTAGAACAGCGGCTCCACGAAACCGGAGACGAGCAGCAACCAGTAGACGGCCTTCAGGGCCGCGACGTTGCGCTCGGCCACGGAGATCGACCGGCGGGACGCGGCGGCCAGCCGGGGCAGGACGAGAGCGACCACTGCGACTCCTCCTAGACGACCAGCCTGCGGCGGAACGCGTGCCGGGCCAGCAGCCAGCCGCCGACCGCCCAGGCCGCGAGGTAGAGCAGGTGGCCGGCGACCGACCACTGCGGAGCGACGCCGAGCGAGGCCGCGCGGCACAGGTCGACGCCGTGCCAGAGCGGGGTCGCGTAGGCCAGCCAGCGCAGCGCCAGGGGCAGCGACTCGACGGGGAAGAACACGCCGGCGAAGAGCGTCATCGGGATCACCGCGAAACGGAGCAGCATCGCCAGCCAACTGTCGACGGTGACCACCGACGCGTACGCGAAGGTCGGGGCGGCGACGGCCAGCCCCAGCAGCGCCGTCACCGGCAGCGCGACGAGCGCCCACGGCGAGCGCAGCGCCCCGAACAGGGCCGTCACCAGCAGGAACGCCGCGACGGTGGTGGACACCCGGAACACCACGAAGGCCAGGTGCCCGCTGAGGATGTCGCCCACCCGCAGCGGCGCCGCGCTCTGCGCGACGTAGGTCCTGACCCACTGGAAGTTGCCGAACACCGGCCACGTCGACTCGCTGACGGCCGTCTGCAACGCCGTCGACGCCATCAGGCCGGGCACGATCCAGTCGAGGTAACGCACGCCGTCGACACCCTGGTCGATGTAGGCGCCGACGCCGACACCGAAGCCGAGGACGGTCAGCACCGGCAGCAGGAACGACGAGAACAGGCCCGCCCGCCAGGTGCGCCGGTAGCTGACGAGATGGTGCGCGAGCACCGCCAGCGCCGGCACCCGTGGCAGCGCCGGGCGTGCCCGTTCCCGCGCCGACTGCGTCGTGCTCACGCGACCGCCCCCGTCTCGCTCCGCGTCCACCACGGCCTTCCTACCTCGCGGGTACGACAGCCTGCCGCCCCCGTCGGCGGCCCGGCCGCTCCACCGCTCGTCGCTCGTCGCCCCGTCGCCCGTTCACCGCCGGCTGTCAGCGTGCCCGAGCCGTACGGAGCAGCGCCAGCACCGCGTAGCCGAGCAGCAGCAGCCCGGCGCCGGTGCCGACCACGAGCCCGGCCGCCACCGCCGTGACGAGCGCGGTGATCAGCCCGGCCAGGGCGACGACGCACAGCGCCGCCCCGAGCAGCCACAGCAGCGGGTCGCGCAGCACCGGGACGAGGGGGAAGAAGTGCAGCCCCACCACGGCGCAGACCAGCACGGGGATGAACTCCGACCATCCGACCACGGCGAGCAGGACGGCGCCGAGCCCGGCGGCGGCGAACTCGGCGAGCACGATCAGGAGGTAACGACGGTCGGCCGCGCGGTCCCGGACGATGTCTCCGCGACTGCGCGCCACCACGACGGCGCCTACCACCGCCGTGACCAGCGCCGCCCCGCTCGCGACCACCAGCAGGGCGCGCAGCGGTTGCTCGGCGGCCGGCACGCTGAACCAGATCGTCGCGAAGACACCCAGATAGAGCGCGGCCAGCCCGGCCTCGCGGCGGGACTGGAACTCCAACCTCGACATGGCACCCCCGTGTGCGTCGCCGGCCGCGCAAGGTGTCGCCGGCCCGCCGATGCTACGTAACGGACCGCGCGGCCGTGCGCTCGGTCAGTCGACCAGGGTGCGGCCGGTGAGGTGGAGGAAGACGTCCTCCAGGCTGCTGCGCCGCACCAGCACGTTGGCCGGGTGCAGGCCCCGCTCGCCGACCTCGGCGACGGCCGCGTCGCCGTCGGGCACGTAGAGCAGGATCCGGTCGGGCAGCACCTCGACCCGCTCCCCCAGCCCGTCGAGTTTGCCGGCGAACGCCTCCTGCGACTCGGCGGCGAACCGCAGTTCCACCACCTCCCGGGTGGAGTGCTGGTCGATCAGCGCGCGGGGCGAGCCCTCGGCGACGATGCGCCCGGCGTCCATCACGACCAGGCGGTCGCAGAGTTGCTCCGCCTCGTCCATGTAGTGCGTGGTGAGGACCAGCGTGACACCCTGCTGCTTGAGGCGGAACAGCCGCTCCCAGACGAGGTGCCGGGCCTGCGGGTCGAGGCCGGTCGTCGGCTCGTCGAGCAGGACGATCTCGGGCTCGTTGACCAGTGCGCGGGCGATGGTCAACCGCCGCTTCATGCCGCCGGAGAGCGGCTCGACCTTGCTGTCGGCCCGCTCGGTGAGCTGGACGAAGTCGAGCAGCTCGGCGGCCCGCGCCCGGGCCACCCGGCGGGAGATGCCGAAGTAGCGCGCGTAGGTGGTGAGGTTCTCCTGCACGGTCAGGTCGGGATCGAGGTTGTCGAGCTGGGGGCAGACGCCGAGGCGGGCCCGGATCGCCGGCCCGTCGCGGACCGGGTCCATGCCGAGGATGCGCAGCTCGCCGCCGCTGGGCGGGGAGGTGCACCCGACCATCCGCATGGTGGAGGACTTGCCGGCGCCGTTGGGCCCGAGGAAGCCGAAGGCCTCGCCGGCGCGCACCTCGACGTCGATGCCGTCGACCGCGGTGAAGTCGCCGAACCGCTTCACCAGCGCCCGCGCCTGGATGAGTGGTGGAGCCGTGGTCACCGCCCGACCATAACCCCCGGCTCCGACACCTCCCGCCCGACCGGTTCGGGTCCGCCCCCGGGCGATAGGGGTGGGGCCGGCCGCGGAAGTGGGGCCGGGCGGTAGGGGGTGGAGGTGCCCTGGTCAGACCCCGTCCGGCGACACAGAGCGACCGAAACTACGCTGCGTCACCGATTCGTACGGCGGACGCGGCGCGGCGCGGAGGACACAGGGAACGGCCGAGGCGCGCCCGGCTACCGGACCAGAGTGGACGGATCGGTTGCAATCCATTGTCAGCTTGCAACATTCTTACCAATTATGGCGTAGGGCCCGGCTCGAATACGGGCCGGAAAATGATCTCTCTGCGTGATCGAAGGTCCAATTCAATTACTGGCTGCAATCATGATCAGCAATATTCCGCCCGGTATGTAATTGGCGTATCGTGCCCCCTCGTGCCAGCAGTGCGTTCCTCCGGCGACTCCACCTCGCAGCCGTCCACCATGGGTGCCGGCTCCACGTCCGACGACGGTCCGGTCCCTTTGCCGCCCGAGGTGGACGGCCGGACCGGTCCCGACGGCGCCGAGCCCGATCCGCGGGAACTCGCCGCGCAGTTCGAGGACGAGAAACCCGGACGGGAACTCTCCGGGCCGATCGGCGTGCTGGTTACCGGGACCACGCTGGCGATCGCACTGCTCGCCCTCTGGCAGGTGTTCCAACCGCTGCCGCAGGGCAGCAAGTTCTATTTGATCATCTTTCTGGCCGGCATCATGCCGATGGTCTTCCTGGCGTACCCGGCGGATCTGCGGCTGCCCCGGCGACTGCGCCGCGCCGACGCGGACCGGCCGGCCGGCGCCACCCCGGCTGACCGCCGCGGGCATCGCGGCCCCACCCTGCCCGACTGGATCCTGGCCGGCGCCGCGCTGGTCAGCTGCCTCTACCCGGTGCTGCCCGTCGGCCTCGGCGACGGCGGCGGCGGGTACGACGCCTTCCTCGACCGGCAGGGCCTGCTGGTCGGCATGGACGTGGCGATGGGCACCGTCCTGCTGATCCTGCTGCTGGAGGCGTGCCGGCGCACCACCGGGTGGATCCTGCCGGCGGTCTGCGTGGTCTTCCTCGGCTACGGCTACTACGGCGGACTGCTGCCCCAGTCCTGGCCGGTGGCCCACGCGGGCCTCGACTTCGGACAGATCGTCGACGGCCTCTACAACTCCGACAGCGGCTTCTACGGCACCCCGCTCGACGTCGCGGCGACGTACATCGTGCTGTTCACCATCTACGGCGCGGTGCTGGACCTCTCCGGGGCCGGCCGGTTCTTCGTGGAGCTCTCCGCCGCCGCCTTCCGGCGCTCGCGCACGGCCGCCGGGCGTACGGCCGTCGCCTCCGGGTTCCTGCTCGGCACCGTCTCCGGTTCCGGCGCGGCGACGACCGTCAGCATCGGCGCGGTCACCTGGCCCGTGCTACGGCGGGCCGGCTACCCGCCGGAGCGGGCGGGCGGCATGCTCGCCGCGGCCGGCGTCGGGGCGATCCTCTCCCCGCCCACCCTCGGCGCGGCGGCCTTCATCATCGCCGAGTACCTCGGCGTGTCGTACCTCCAGGTGCTCGGCTGGGCCACCGTCCCGACGGTGCTCTACTACCTCGGCATCCTCCTCGCGGTCGAGATCGACGCCCGGCGCTCCGGCGTGCGGCCGGTGGTGATCGACACGACGGGCGCCGGCCGGTTGCTGGCCCGGTTCGGCTACCACTTCCTCTCGCTCTTCGCGATCGTCGGGCTGCTCGCGGTCGGCTTCTCGGCGACGAAGGCCGTGGTGCTGGCCACCGTCCTGGCCGCCGTGCTGTCCTTCCTCGACCGTCGGCACCGGCTCACCCCCGCCCGCCTGCTCACCGCGCTGAGCGCCGGGGTGCGCGGCGTGCTCGCGGTGAGCGCGGTCTGCGCCGCCGCGGGCATCATCACCGCCACCACCACCAAGACGGGTCTCGGCCCCCAGGCGGCGGCGCTGCTGGTCAGCGGCGCCCAGGCCGTCAGCTCCGACCCGGCAGTGGTGCTGGCGCTCACCGCCCTGCTCGCCGCCGTCGCCCTCACACTGCTCGGGCTGGCCGTGCCGGTCACCGCGTCCTTCGTGATCGGTTGGGTGATCATCGGACCGGCCCTGCTGGACCTCGGGGTCACCGCGCCCGCCGCGGCCATGTTCGTCTTCTACTTCGCGGTGCTGTCCGAGGCGTCCCCGCCGACCGCGCTCGCCGCGGTCGCCGCCGCCGCGGTGACCGGCGGCCGGCTGGTGCCGACCATGTGGCAGACCCTGCGGTACGCCCTGCCGGCCTACCTCATCCCGCTCGCCTTCGTGGTCACCCCGACCGGCCTCGGGCTGCTCGGCATCGGAGGCCCCCAGCGGATCGCCGTCGCCACGGCGGTCGCCGCCCTCAGCGTCGCCGTGCTGGCGGTGGCGGCGGGCGGCTGGCTGCCCGGCGTCGGCCCGGCCGGTACGCCGGAGCGGATCCTCGGCGCGCTCGCCGGGCTGACGCTGCTCTGGCTCGAACCCGTACCCGTCGCGATCGGCGCCGTCCTGGCTGCCGTCATGGTGGCGGGTGTGCTCGTCAGACGCGGATCCGCCGGCCGGACCGGCGGGCCGTCAGCAGTACCAACGGTGAACCATGGGGAGGAAAAACAGTGAGACGGATCGACATGCGGATCGCCGCGGGAGTCGGCGCGCTGGCCCTCGTCGCGGCGGGCACCGCCGGCTGCGGAGGCCGCCAGGACGGCGCGACCAAGGACGACGCCGCCAGTGAGATCACCTGCAAGGTCACCGACAGCACCCGCGTCGGCATCGCCACCGGCAACGCCACCGGCGTCTACTACGTGGTCGGCAACGCCCTGGCGGGCCAGCTCTCCGGGGCGACCGAGGGCAAGCTGACCGGCACCGCCGCCGAGACCGGCGCCTCCGTGCAGAACATCGAGCAGCTCGTCGGCGGCCAGTACGACGTCGCGTTCTCCCTGTTCGACACGGCGGTCAACGCGGTGCAGGGCAAGGGGAGCTTCACGGCCCCGCAGCCCGTCGAGGCGCTCGCCCGGATCTACGACAACTACACCCAGGTCGTCGTCCGGGCCGACTCGGGGATCAACTCGGTCGCCGACATGAAGGGCAAGAAGATCTCCACCGGCTCCCCCAAGTCCGGTACGGAGGTCATCGCCAACCGGCTGCTGGAGACCGCCGGCCTCGACCCGGCCAAGGACGTCCAGGCGCAGCGGCTCGACCTGACCAAGACCGTCGAGGGCGTCAAGGACGGCAGCATCGACGGCATGTTCTGGTCGGGCGGGGTGCCCACGGGAGGCCTGACCGACCTGTTCACCACCGCCGGCGACAAGGTGAAGTTCATCGACATCACCCCGCTGCTGCCCAAGATGGCCGAGATCAACCCGGCGTACCAGGCGGGAACCATCGCCGCGGACGTCTACAAGACCGCGGCGGACACCCCGACCATCGTGGTGCCGAACGTGCTGCTGGTCCGCAAGGACCTCAACGCGAACGTGGCCTGCGCGATCACCCGGACGGTGTTCGACAAGAAGGACGCCCTGGCCCAGGCCAACCCGGCCGCCAAGGGCATCAGCCTGGACAACGCCCGCAAGACCGACCCCGTACCGCTGCACCGGGGCGCGGACAAGGCGTTGCAGGACCTCGGCACGAGCTGACCCCAGGTGCCGGGTCCGGGCCTCCCGCCCGGACCCGGCACCCTCCGACCAGACCCCCGGAGGGCCCGAGTGTCGCTCCCCACCCCCGGCCGCGTGCGTCGGCATCACCGGCCCACCGACCACACCGACCGCCTGTGGTCGGTACGCACCCAACTGCTCGCGCCCATCCTGGTGGCCACGGTGGGCCTGGTGGTGCTGGGGGCCACCCAGACGGCCACCGCCCTGGACGCCTCCGACGACGCGGACCGCGCCCGGGTGCTGGCCGGCACCGCGACGGCCACCGTGCGCCTCGTGCACGAACTGGAACGGGAGCTCGGCGAGACGGCGGCCCTGCGCCAGCGCGGCGGCAGCAGCGGCCGGCCCCTCGTCGACGCCCAGCGCCGGCGGGTCGACGGCGCCGTCGAGCGCTACCGCGGATCGAGCGCGGACGCCCGCCGCGCCGCCCCCGACCTGCGCCAGGTGCTCGACGGCGCCGACGCGCAGCTCGGCCAGCTCGACCCGGCGCGTGACTCCGCGCTGGACGGCACCACCGCCGACCCCACCTACCTCACGCTGGTCGAGTCGCTGCTGGCCGTGGCCGACGCGCTGCCGGCCCAGCTGCGCGACCGGGAGCTGGCCAACGGGGCCCGCGAGGTGGCCGCCGTCGCCGCCCAGGAGCACCTCGCCGCCGTGGAGCGCGACCTGCTGCGTACCGTCTTCGTGCGGGGCACCCTCGTGGGCGGGGAACTGGTCCGCCTCGGCCAGCTGCGGGGTGCGCAGGAACAGCGTCAGGCCGAGTTCTCCCGGATCGCCGGCCGGCCGGCGGCGGACGCGTACACCCGGCTCGTCGCCGGCACCGATGTCTCCACGGCCCGCCGGATGCGCGACAGCGCGCTCAACGTGGAGACCGAGCCGGCGGGGCTGAAGACCGACGGCGACGCCTGGTACGTGGCCCAGAGCGGGGCCATCCGGCGGTACAACCTGCTCGGCCGGGAACTCTCCGAGGAACTCGACCGCAAGGCCGCCGGGCTGGCCCGCGACGCCCAGCGGCGGGCCCTGGCCACCGGCGGCGCGACCACCGCCGTCGCGCTGGCGTCGCTGACCGCCGCCGTGCTGCTGGCGGTCCGCACCAGCCGCCGGCTGCGCCGCCTGCGCGTCGCGGCGCTCACCATGGCGCACCGCGAACTGCCGGAACGGATCACCGCCATCGCGGCCGGCGACGGCGCGCCGACCGACGGCGCCGCCAGCCGGCTGACCGCCGGCATCGGGCAGGGCCGCGACGAGATCGCCCAGGTCGCCCAGGCCTTCGACACGGTCAACCGGGCCGCCCTGCGCCTGGCCGGTGAGCAGGCCGAGGTACGGATGGACGTGACCCGGATGGCCGAGGCGCTGGCCCGGCGCATCCGTACCCTGATCACCCGGCAGCTGCGGCTGCTCGACGAGTTCGAACGCGAGGAGACCGACCCCGACGCGCTGGCCCGGCTCTTCGCGCTGGACCACCTCGCCGCGCGCATGCGGCGCAACGGCGAGAACCTCCTGGTCCTCGCCGGTGGGGAGCCCGGCCGTACGCACGACGGCGCGCACCTGCTCGCCGACGTGGTCCGGGCGGCGGCCTCGGAGATCGAGGACTACCCGCGCGTGGACGTCGACGTGCCGACCGCCGCAGTGCACGGCGCCGTGGTGGGCAACCTGGTCCACCTCCTCGCCGAGCTGCTGGAGAACGCCACCGTCTACTCCCCGCCGCACGCCCGGGTGCACGTCGACGGCCGCCGTACGATCGACGGCCTCACGCTGCGCGTACACGACCAGGGCATCGGCATCAGCGCCAGCCGCCTCGCCGCGATCAACGAGCGGCTGCTGTCGCCCGCGATGCTCTCCAGCGCCTCGGCCGGCAGCATGGGCCTGCACGTGGTGGCCCACCTGGCGGCCCGGCACGGCGTACGGGTGCAGCTGCACAGCAGCGGGGCGGGCACCGTCGCGCAGGTGGAGATCCCGGAGTCGGCGCTGACCCGCGTCGAGGCGGTCGCCCCCCGCTCCGCCCCGGAGGCGCGTACGCCGGTCGCCCTGGAGGTACGCGCGCAGGCCGCGCCCGTGCGGGAGGTGCGCCCGCCGATGCCTGTCCTGCGTACGCACACGCCGATGGTCCCCGCCCAGAGCAGCTGGTTCCGGCCCCGGTCCGCCACCGGTGGTCCCGCCGCCGTGCCCGACCTGGCCAGCGTCCACCACGCGCCGACGGTCACGCTCCCGGTGCTCGGTACGCGCCCCGGCAGCCCCGGCGGCGGTGCCGCTCCGCACCCGCTGCCCGCGTCGGGGGCGCCCGTGCTCACCGGGGCCGGGCTGCCGCGCCGCACCCGGGGCGGGCAGTTGCCGGCCGCGCTGCACGAGGCACCGCCGGCGCGTCCGGCGGGTGACCTGCTCGACCCCGAGGTCGTACGGACCCGGCTGTCCTCCCTCGCGGAGGGAGTGGCTGCCGCCATGCGACGTTCCCAGACGACACCCCCCAGGAGAATCCCATGACACCACCCGTGAGCGCCGGCCTGGACTGGCTTCTGGCCAACTTCGCCGAACAGGTGCCGGACGTGTCGCACGCCCTCGCGGTCTCCGGCGACGGGCTGCGGCTGGCGACCTCGCCCCATCTCGCACCCGACCAGGCGGACCAGCTCTCCGCCGTGATCAGCGGTCTGGCCAGCCTGACCGTCGGTGCCGCCCGGCTGATGTCGGCCGGTCGGGTCCGCCAGCAGATCGTCGACATGGACGGCGGGGTGATGCTGGTGATGGCGGTCGGCGAGCGCGCGCTCGTCGGGGTGCTCGCCGCGCCCGGCTGCGACCTCGGCCAGATCGGCTACGAGACGGCGATGCTGGTCCAGCGGGTGGCGGAGGCCCTGGAGCCGGCGGTCCGGGCGTGACCGGTCGGCCTGCCCGGTTGCTGGCCGCCCTGCTGGCGACCGTGCTCGCGACCGGCTGCGGTGCGGCCGAGCCCGGGCCGCAACCCTGGCACGGCGGCCGGATCTTCCTCGCCACCGGCAACACCACCGGCGTCTACTACCAGCTCGGCGGCGGCTACGCGGACGTGATCACCCGCCACCTGCCGGGCTACGAGGCGCGGGCCGAGCCGACCGGCGCGTCGGTGGAGAACATCAACCGGCTGGCCAGCGGCGACATGGAGATCGCCTTCAGCCTCGCCGACACGGCGGCGGACGCCGTCGTCGGGCGCGGGGCCTTCGCGGGCCAGCCGCAGCCGGTCCGGGCGCTGGCCCGGGTGTACAGCAACTACACCCACGTGATCGTGCGCGCCGACGCGAAGATCACCAAGCTGTCGGAGCTGCGTGGGAAGCGGGTCTCGACCGGCTCGCCGAAGTCCGGCACGGACATCATCGCCGGGCGGCTGCTGACCGCCGCCGGGCTCGACCCGGACCGCGACGTCCGCCGGGCCACGCTGTCGCTGCCGGAGACGGTGAAGCGGATGCGGGCCGGCACGCTCGACGCGATGTTCTTCTCCGGCGGCCTGCCCACGCCGGGCATCGCCGACCTGATCTCCAGCGCCCCGGGCACGTACGCGCTGCTGCCGATCGCCGACCTGATGGAGCCGCTCGCCACCCGCTACGGGTCGGTCTACACCACGGCCGAGCTGCCGAAGGACGTCTACAAGACGAAGCTCGACACGCCGACGGTCACGGTGGCCAACGTCATCCTGGTCAACACCGACATGCCCGACCAGTTGGCGTACGACCTGACCCGGCTGCTCTTCGAATACCAGGCCGACCTGGTCACGGTGCACCCGGAGGCCGGCAACTACACCCAGCAGAGCGCCTCGGGCACCGACCCAATCCCGCTGCACCCCGGTGCCGCCCGGTTCTACCAGCGCCGCTGACCGGCAGCGCTCAGATGTCCGCCGGGGCGGTGGCGGCGCGGGCCTCGGCCACGAGTCGGTCCGTCTCGGCGAACACCGCGGGGTCGTCCGTCGGGGTGCCGGGGTCGAGGCGGACCGTCCACGTGAGGCCGTCCACTCCCGGCACCCGGCGCGCCGCGACCCGGCCGGCGCCGCCGGGCACCGGGTGGTGCTGGGTGTACGCCACCGACCGGGTGACCCGCTGCCGTACCTGGTGCGGCAGTTCCCCCGGATCGAGCAGCAGGTAGCGCTCGGCGGGGCGGTCGGCCACCACCAGGTAACCGTCGCGCTCGGCGGTCGACTCGGCCGGCGTCACCGCGAGTTCCCGGCCGGACCAGACCGCCTTGAGGATGTCGTGCCAGCCGAGCCGCTCGGTCCGGCCGGGCAGCCAGAGGCCGAGGTTGCTGGCCACCACCACCCCGGCGCCCTGGCCGTCGCCGACGGCGGCCCAGGCGAGCACCCGCTCGTCGGGGGCCAGCGGCGGCCGGTCGGCCGGGGGCAGCTTCGGCTTGCGGCGGAACAGTCCCATCTACAGTCCTCCCGCGGCCTGCTCGCGCAACGCCCGGGCGTGCTGCTCCAGCGAGAGCAGCTCGCCGAAGGCGGCAAAGTATTCGTCCTTGTTGTTCACCGGGTTGATCCGCTGGATGCGGGACTTCAGGTCCTTGATCCGGCCGGTCACCGAGCCCCACTGCACCCGCGCCATGGTGATCGAGACGTAACGCGGGTCGGGTTCGCCGTCGATGCGCAGCGGCTCCACGGCCAGTTCGCCGACGAGTGCCCGGGCGGCCAGGTCCTCGCAGGCGTCGCGGACCGACTCGATCCAGACCGCGCCGCCGGTCGCCGTGGCGGCCCCGCCGACGGCCGCGACGGCAGCCCGTACCGCGACGTGCACGGGGTGCCGGTACTCCGACGCCTCGACCGCGTCGAACATCGGCCCGGCCAGCACCGGCTCCTGGAGGGCGAGCTTCAGCGCCTCCCGCTCGACCATCGACTGCGGGTTGTCGACGACCGGTTCCGCCGGGGCGGGGCGGGGCGCCGGTGGGGCCTCCCTGCCGGGCGCGGTCGAGGCGGCGGCCAGCACGGCCCGCTGCACCGGCTCGATCTCCATGCCGAGGTCGCCGGCGAGCTTGCGCACGTACTCCGGACGCTTCTCCCGGTCCTTGAGCTTGGCGACCAGCGGCGCGGCCCGGCGCATCGCCTCCACCCGGCCGTCGACGGTGTCGAGGTCGAAGCGGTTGATGACGTGCCGGAGCGCGAAGTCGACAAGCGGCTCGCGGCGGGCGACCAGGTCGCGGACCGCCAGGTCGCCCTTCGCCAGGCGCAGGTCGCACGGGTCCATGTTGTCGGGGCTGACGGCGATGAACGTACGCCCGACGAAGCGCTGGTCGTCCTCGAAGGCCCGCAGGGCGGCCTTCTGGCCGGCGGCGTCCCCGTCGAAGGTGAAGATGATCTCGCCGGCCACGTCGTCGGTGTCCATCAACAGCCGGCGCAGCACCCCGATGTGGTCCGCGCCGAACGCCGTGCCGCAGGTCGCCACGGCGGTCGGGACGCCGGCCAGGTGGCAGGCCATCACGTCGGTGTAGCCCTCGACCACGACCACCTTGCCCTGCTTGGCGATCTCCCGCTTGGCCTGGTCGATGCCGTAGAGGACGTGCGACTTCTTGTAGATGGGGGTCTCGGGGGTGTTCAGGTACTTCGGGCCGTCGTCGTCGTCGAAGAGCTTGCGCGCGCCGAAGCCGATGACGTCGCCGGCCAGGTCGCGGATGGGCCACATCAGGCGGCGGCGGAACCGGTCGATCAGCGTGCCGGACCGCGACGGCCGGGACAGCCCGCCGGTGACCAGCTCGTCGTGGGTGAAGCCCTGCTGCCGCAGGTGCTTGGTGAGCAGGTCCCAGGCGTCCGGGGCGAAGCCGCAGCCGTAGCGCTCGGCGGCGGCCCGGTCGAAGCCGCGCCGGGCCAGGAACTCCCGGGCCGGGCGCGCACCGGCGGTGGTGAGCTGGGCGCGGTAGAACTCGACGGCGGCGGCGTGCGCGGCGACGAGACGCTGCCGCTGCCCCTGCTGGGGACGCGGGCGCGGCGCGGCGGAGTCGTTCTCGACGTAGCGCAGCTGGATGCCGGCGCGGTCGGCGAGCCGCTCGACCGACTCGACGAAGCTCAGGTGCTCGGCGTCCATCAGGAACTTGATCGCGTCGCCGCCGGCGCCGCAGCCGAAGCAGTACCAGACGTTGCGGGCCGGCGAGACGTTGAACGAGGGGCTCTTCTCGTCGTGGAACGGGCACAGGCCCTTGAGGTTGCCGCTGCCGGCCGACTTCAGCGTCACCGTCTCGGAGATGACGTCGGCGATCGAGCTGCGTTCCCGGACCAGCGCGATGTCCTCGTCCCGGATCCGCCCAGCCATGTCCGCCACCCCCTCGGCGTACATCCTGCCCTGCCGCACCGACGCCGCGCCGCCGGGGGACACCGCGCGTGACGACCACCGCCACCACCTCGGCGGTGCTGCCCCCTGGACGGCGGACCGGTCAGGCCGGGACGGCGGCGGACTCCTCGGCCTCCACCTGCCGGTTCCAGTCGGACTTGCTGGCGCGCCAGCCCTCGTCGTCCAGGCCCCGGCGCCAGTAGCCGGAGATGGAGAGCCGCGCGGGGGAGACGCCGCGCTCGACGCGGAGCAGGCGGCGCAGCTCCTTGACGAAGGTGGCCTCGCCGTGCACGAAGGCGTGCACGTCACCGGGCGGGAACTCCAGGGCGCGCACGGCCGCCACCAGGGCCTCCCCGACCGGGCGGGCGCCCCGGTGCAGCCAGGTCAGGCGTACCGCGCCCGGGCTGGCCAGCGGCTGCTCGTCGGCCCGGTCGGCGACCTCGACGAAGACGGCGGCCGGGGCACCGGCGGGCAGCCGCTCCAGGGCGGCGGCGATCGCCGGCAGCGCGCTCTCGTCGCCCACCAGCAGGTGCCAGTCGGCGTCCGGGCTGGGGGCGTACGCCCCGCCGGGCCCGACGAAGTGCACCGGGTCACCGGGGCGCAGCGCCGCGGCCCACGGCCCGCCCAGGCCCACGTCGCCGTGGTGCACGATGTCGACGGTCAGCTCGCCGGCCGACGCGTCCCAGGCCCGCACCGTGTACGCGCGCAGCCGGGGCCACTGCTCCCGGGGCAGGTCACGACGGATGGCCGCGAGGTCCATCGGGCCCGGGTAGTCGACCCCCGGCACCGGGAAGACGATCTTGATGTAGTGGTCGGTGAACTCGCCCACGGGCAGGCCGGCCAGCTCCTCACCCCCGAGCACCAGCCGGATCAGGTGGGGGGTGGGCCGCTCGGTACGCAGTACCCGGGCGGACGTGACCATCTTGGGGCGCTCCGTCATGCGGGTTAGGCTAACCTAAGTGACCCGGGTTGCCCATCCCCGTCTCCCCCGCCCCGCGCACCAGCCGGCCGTGCCAGGCGACGGCCGCCGGGTCGGTCAGCGAGGCGACCTGGTCGATCACCACCCGGAGCCGGGTCGCGTCGTCCGGCGCGGCCGACCAGAGCGGGGCGAAGATCGGATCCAGCCCGTCCGGCGCCCGGTCGGTCAGGGCGTGCACCAGCTCCGCCAGGATCTCCCGCTGCCGCCGGTAGCGGTCCCCGGCCCCGGGGCGGCGCATCACGTACCGCAGGGCGATGCCCTTGAGCAGCGCGCAGCGCGCCCGGGTACGCCGGGGCACCACCAGGTCGGCGGCGTAGCGGCGGTGCGGGCCCGGACCGTGGCGCTCCTGCGTGGCGGCCACCACGGTCGAGACGAAGCGGCCGGTCAGCACGCTGGTGGTCGCCTTCAGCGCCGCCTGCGCGCGGTGGCTGCCGTCGTACCCGGCCAGCGGGGCGAGCACCGGGTCGTCGAGCAGCTCCACCAGCACGTCGCCGAGGTCGGCCGGGGACTCGCCGGAGTAGGTGGCGGCGACGTCGGCGCAGAGCGCGGCCCGCTCGTCGGGGTCGTCCAGCAGCGGGCGCAGCGTCACGTACCCGCCGTGGATGCCGTCCTCGACGTCGTGCACCGAGTACGCGACGTCGTCGGCCCAGTCCATGACCTGCGCCTCCAGGCAGCGCCGGTCGTCACCCGGGCCGCCGGCGCGCAGCCACGCGAAGACCGGCAGGTCGTCGGCGTACGCCCCGAACTTCCGCACACCCGGCCGGCGGGGCCACGGGTACTTGCTGACCGCGTCGAGTGCGGCACGGGTCAGGTTGAGGCCGACGGACGTCCCGTCCGGGGCGACCACCTTGGCTTCCAGCCGGGTCAGCACCCGCAGCGTCTGCGCGTTGCCCTCGAAGCCGCCGCAGTCGGCCGCGAGGTCGTCGAGCGCGGCCTCGCCGTTGTGCCCGAACGGCGGGTGGCCGAGGTCGTGGGCGAGCCCGGCGGTGTCCACCAGGTCCGGGTCGCAGCCCAGCCGGGCGCCCATCTCCCGGGCGATCTGCGCGACCTCCAGCGAGTGGGTCAGCCGGGTACGCAGGAAGTCGTCGGTGCCGGCCGTGTGCACCTGGGTCTTCGCGGCGAGCCGCCGGAACGCCGCCGAGTGCAGCACCCGGGCGCGGTCCCGCTCGTACGCCGACCGCCCGTGGCCGGTGTCCTTCGGCGGCTCCCCGACCCGGCGCGCGACGTCCGGATCACGCGGTCCGGGGCGGACGCTCAATCCTCACGCTGCCGCAGTACGCAGAACTCGTTGCCCTCCGGGTCGGCCAGCACGGTCCACCCGGGGTCACCCTGCCCGACGTCGACGTGCCGGGCCCCCATGTCGACCAGCCGCTCGACCTCGGCCTCCTGGTCGTCGGGGCGCAGGTCGATGTGCAGCCGGTTCTTGACCGTCTTGTCGTCGGCGACCGGCACGAAGACGATGCCCGGCAGGCGGTCGGCGGATAGGCGGATCTCCACCTCGTCCGATTGCTCGTCGACCACCTGGTAGCCCAGCGCCTCGGCCCACCAGCGGGCGAGCCGGGCGGGGTCCCGGGCGTCGACGGTCAGGCTCTCCCAGGCGCTGCTCATGCCGATCAGGTTACGCCCGCGCGCCGCGGACGGCTCGCCGCCGGCTCGCGGAACGGCGGCCTCGCAACCCCCGAACAGTCGAGAGTTGTCGACCGATCGCCGACGGTTACGGGATCGCGATTCGGCATGGCCGCCGGTAGCGTTCCCAGCGCGGTACGTGACCAGACTGAGGGCCCGACGGTGGGGAGTGACCCGTGAACGCGGACACGATGATGGGAACGGAACTGTCGGAGCTGCGCCTGCGGCGTCCCGAGGTGGCGGGCACGGTGCTGGCCGGCACGGACGGGCTGCTGATCTCCAGCGACCTGCCGACGACGGACGCCACCCACCTGGCGGCCCTCGCGGCGGCCAGCTTCGGGCTCGGTCACCGGGTGGCCGACACGGTACGGCACGGCGAGTTCCGGGAATCGGTGGTCCGCACCTCGACCGGCGCCGTCGTCACCTACCCCGCCGGGCGCAACGCCCTGCTGACGCTGGTCGCCGACGCCAGCGCCGACCTGGAGGAGCTGCACGCCGACGCGCGGGCGGTGGCCCGGCGTACCGGCTCGGTGCTCGACACCAGCCGCCGGGTCGGTGCGTCGCCGGTGCCGGAGGCACACGCCGCGCTCGTGGCGCGCACCTCGGGTGGCAGGCTCCCCCGGCGTATCACCTCCCACACCTGGCGACGCCCGCCGATCTGAGCGGTCCGTCGAGTCGGTCGCGCCGGCCGGTGCCACCGACCACGACCCTCGCCTCGGCGTACGACAGCGGCGGCGGACCCGCTCCCCCGGGTCCGCCGCCTGCTTGTCGCCGCCGCGTCAGCGGCTGTCGGAGCCGTCGGTCTCGACCGCCGCGCGGCCGGCCTCCAACCGGGCGACGGGCACCCGGAAGGGCGAGCAGGACACGTAGTCCAGGCCGACCTCGTGGAAGAAGTGCACCGAGTCCGGGTCGCCCCCGTGCTCGCCGCAGACGCCGAGCTTCAGCTCCGGCCGGGCCGCCCGGCCCTCCTCCGCGGCGATGCGCACCAGCCGGCCCACGCCGTCGCGGTCGATCGACTCGAACGGCGAGATGCCGAAGATGCCCAGTTCCAGGTACCGCCAGAAGAACGCGCCCTCGACGTCGTCGCGGGAGAAGCCCCAGCCCATCTGGGTCAGGTCGTTGGTGCCGAAGGAGAAGAACTGTGCCGCCTCGGCGATCTGGCCGGCGGTCAGCGCCGCCCGGGGCACCTCGATCATCGTGCCGATCAGCACCTCGACGCCGCTGTCCCCGACCACCTCGGAAATGATCTTCTCGGCCTCGGCGCGTACCGTCTCCAGCTCCTGCACCGCGCCGACCAGGGGGACCATGATCTCCGGCCGGGCCACCGCGCCGGCACGGGTGACGGTGACAGCGGCCTCCGCGATGGCCCGGACCTGCATGGCGAACAGGCCGGGGATGACGAGGCCGAGGCGGACGCCGCGCAGGCCCAGCATCGGGTTCTCCTCGTGCATCCGCCGGACGGCGGCGAGCAGCGCCTCCTCCTTGGCGACGTCCTCACCGCGTTCCTGAGCGACCGCCACGTTGACCGCGAGCTGCTCCAGCGGGGGCAGGAACTCGTGCAGCGGCGGGTCGATCAGCCGGACGGTGACGGGCATCCCGTCCATCTCCCGGAAGATCTCCTCGAAGTCGGCGCGCTGCAACGGAAGCAGGGCGGCCAGCGCGGCCTCCCGCTCGGCGTTGTCGCGGGCCAGGATCAGCCGCTCGACCAGTTCACGCCGGTCGCCGAGAAACATGTGTTCGGTGCGGCAGAGCCCGATGCCCTCCGCGCCGAAGCGCCGGGCCCGGGCGGCGTCCGCGCCGGTGTCGGCGTTCGTACGTACGGCCAGCCGCCGCCGCTCGTCGGCGTGCGACATGATCCGGTGTACGGCCCGGACCAGCGCGTCGTCGGTCTGCTCCGGGTCGAGGCTGCCCTCGAAGTACTGCACCACCTCCGACGGCATGACCGGCACCTCGCCGAGGTAGACCTTGCCGGTGGTGCCGTCGATCGAGACGACGTCACCCTCGTTGACGGTCTGCCCGTCGACGACGAACCTGCGCTGCGGGACGTTGACGTCGATCTCGTCGGCGCCGGAGACGCAGGTCTTGCCCATGCCCCGCGCCACCACGGCGGCGTGGCTGGTCTTGCCGCCGCGCGAGGTCAGGATGCCCTGGGCGGCGATCATGCCGTTGAGGTCGTCGGGGTTGGTCTCGCGCCGGACCAGGATCACCGGCTCACCCTCGGCCGCCAGTTCGACCGCGCGGGCGGAGGTGAAGACGACCTTGCCCGACGCGGCGCCCGGCGAGGCCCCGATGCCCTTCGCCACCGGCTGGAACTCGTGGTCGAGCCGGAACCGGGGGAACATCAGCTGGGCGAGCTGCGCGCCGTTGACCCGGTGCAGCGCCTCGTCGAGGTCGATCAGGCCCTCGTCCACGAGCTGCCCGGCGATGACGAACGCCGCCGCGGCGGTGCGCTTGCCGACGCGCGTCTGGAGCATCCAGAGCTTGCCGCGTTCGATGGTGAACTCGATGTCGCAGAGGTCCCGGTAGTGGCCCTCCAGCCGGGCCATGATGCCGAGCAGCTCGTCGTAGGACTTCTTGTCCAGCCGCTCCAGCTCCTGCAACGGCACGGTGTTGCGGATGCCCGCGACGACGTCCTCGCCCTGCGCGTTGGCCAGGTAGTCGCCGTAGATGCCCTGGGCGCCGCTGGCGGGGTCGCGGGTGAACGCGACGCCGGTGCCGGAGTCCGGGCCGAGGTTGCCGAAGACCATCGCCACCACGTTGACCGCGGTGCCCAGGTCGGCCGGGATCCGCTCCTGGCGGCGGTAGAGCACCGCGCGCTCGGCGTTCCACGACTCGAAGACCGCGCGGATGGCCAGGTCGAGCTGCTCGCGGGGCTCCTGCGGGAACTCCCGGCCGGTGTGCTTGAAGAAGATCTTCTTGTACGCGTCGACCAGCCCGCGCAGGTCGTCGGCGTCGAGGTCTAGGTCGTTCTTCGTGCCCTTGGCCCGCTTGGCGTCGTCGAGCGCGTGCTCGAACTCCTCGCCCGGCACCTCGCACACCGTCTTGCCGAACATCTGGATCAGGCGGCGGTAGGAGTCCCAGGCGAACCGGTCCGCGCCACCGGGGGTGACCTGCTCGCCCGAGCCGCCGGCCTGCCGGGCCAACCCCTGCACGCTGCGGTCGTTGAGCCCGACGTTGAGGACGGTCTCCATCATGCCGGGCATGGAGAACTTGGCGCCGGAGCGGACGGAGACCAGCAGCGGGTCCTCCGGGTCACCGAGGCGCTTGCCCATCGCCTGCTCCAGCGCGGCGAGGTGCGCGGCGATCTGGTCGGCCAGGCCCGCCGGCTCCTGCCCGGTGGCGAGGTACGCCTTGCAGGCCTCGGTGGTGATCGTGAAACCCGGTGGGACCGGCAGGCCGAGATTGGTCATCTCGGCCAGGTTGGCCCCCTTGCCGCCGAGCAGGTCCTTGAGGTCCTTGTTGCCCTCGGCGAAGGCGTAGACGTACTTGTCTTCCACCGTCTCTTGCTTTGCCACCAGAGCCCTCCCACGCGCGCCGGTCCGACACTTAACGAAGGTTCAGTTGCTCCCATTACCCCGGGATGGACCACCGGCAATCCCGGCGCAAGCCGGCCGGTGGGCGAAGGCTAAGCGAAGTTCGCGTAAGCCGGGACCGTTCGGTGACAATCGGCACAGCCACCACGACTTTCCGCGTTCGTACCCGTTTTTGGGAACGCTTCCACGCGCACGATCACGCATTTCCCGTTCCGCCTCGTACTCTTGGCCGCAGCCCTTCGCCGAACCTGACCTTTGCCACAACCGCCGCGAATACACCCCTGGGAGGCGACACCGTGCCACCCGTTCCCACCGCCGCCCCCGAGCCTCTCGACCCCTCGTACGCCGAGGCGAGAGCCGGGCACCTCGACCTGCCGGTCCGCGAACCGGCCGCCGCCGAGCTGGCCCGGACGGCGACCCGCACCGCCGACGACCTGCTCGTCCCGCCGGCCGGGAATCCCGGCGACCGGCCCGCCCCACCGACCAGGTCCTCCGACGACCGGCCAGACGAGGCGGCCCGGACCGACGGCGGCCCGGCGGGCCCGGCCGCCCAGGTCCGCCCGGCCGCCCGGATCGGCCTGGGCGACGTCGTGCCCGCCCCGGAGCGGGTCGCGCCCGTCGCGGGGGCCGACTTCGTGCTCACCGCCGACACGGTGATCCGGGTGCGTGCCGGCGACGGTGCCGCCCGCGCCGTCGCCGGGCAGCTCGCCGCCCTGCTCCGGCCGGCCACCGGCTACCCGCTGCCGGTGGCCGACGCCACCGCACCGCGGCCGGCCGGCGACATCACGCTCGCGCTGCGCGGCTCCGCCGATCTCGACACCGACGACCTCGGCGCGGAGGGCCACCAGATCGACGTGACGCCCGACGGGGTACGGATCGAGGCCGCCACCGCGGCCGGGCTCTTCTACGGCGTGCAGACGGTGCGGCAGCTCCTGCCCGCCGCCATCGAGAGCCCGACACCGGTCGCCGAGCGCTGGGCGCTGCCCGGGGGCTCGATCACCGACCGGCCCCGGTTCCCCTACCGGGGGGCGATGCTCGACGTGGCCCGGCACTTCTTCGGCGTACCGGACGTGCTGCGGGTGATCGACCACCTGGCCCGCTACAAGCTCAACCACCTGCACCTGCACCTCACCGACGACCAGGGCTGGCGGATCGCCGTCGACTCCTGGCCCCGGCTCGCCGAGGTCGGCGGGGCGAGTGAGGTGGGCGGCGGTCCGGGCGGGCACTACAGCCGCGACGACTACCGGCGGATCGTGGCCTACGCCGCCGAGCGGCACGTCACCGTGGTGCCGGAGATCGACCTGCCGGGGCACACCCACGCGGCGCTGACCGCCTACGGCGAGCTGGCCCCGGACGGCGTCGCGCCGCCGCCGTACACCGGCACCGAGGTCGGTTTCAGCTACGTCGACCCCACGAGCGAGCGGACGTACGACTTCGTCGCCGACGTGCTGGGCGAACTGGCGGCGCTCACGCCCGGACCCATGCTGCACATCGGGGGCGACGAGGCGTTCAAGGTACGCCCCGACGCGTACGCCGCCTTCGTCGAGCGGGCCCAGCGCATCGTCGCCGAGACCGGCAGGACGGTGCTGGGCTGGCACCAGATCGCGCCCGCCGCGCACGCCGAGGGGCGGGTGCTCCAATGGTGGGGCACCCAGGGCGAGGACCCGGTCACGGCGGACGCCGTCCGGCGTGGGGCCCGGCTCCTCCTCTCCCCCGCCAACCACGCCTACCTCGACATGAAGTACGCCCCGGACACCCCCATCGGGCACGACTGGGCGGGCCTGATCGACGTACGGCGCGCGTACGACTGGGATCCCGGCACCCACGTGACGGGCGTACCGGCCGACGCGGTGCTGGGCGTGGAGGCGCCGCTGTGGACCGAGTCGGTCACCTCCCGGGACGAGATCGAGTTCATGCTCTTCCCGCGCCTGCCGGCGATCGCCGAGCTGGGCTGGTCACCCCGCGCCGCGCACGACTGGGCCGGGTTCCGCGACCGGCTGGCCGGGCACGGGCCACGCTGGGCCACGGCCGGCATCGCCTTCCACCGCTCGCCCGAGATCCCCTGGCCCACCGAGCCGACCGCCGGGCCTACCGGGCGGATCGGCCGCCCCACCGAACGGACGGCACCCACGGCCCCCGAAACGGCGATCCCCACCCAGCCGGGACCGCCGGCACCCACCGTGCCCCAGGTCGCGGTATCGACCGAGCCGGGCTCGAACGAGGCCGCCGCGCCCGCTTGACGGGTGAGGGTACGGAGTGGGCTCCCGCCCCGTGAATCGTCTTCGGCGCCGGGGCGGGAGCCGCGTAGGGACGTCGACGCCCGAGGTGGCTGTGCTCCGGGGCCTCCGAGGAAGCAGACCGCTCCGCGCGCCCTGTCGAGCTGATGTCGCAGACGATTCAGCGGCCACCCGATCGGCCAGCCTTCGTCGTATCTGCGAGCGAGGCTGCGGTTGGTTGATTGGTCGAGTCGTTTACGACATCAGCTCGACAGTGCGATGTCGGCGCATCCTCACCCGCGACCGACCGCGATCAAGATGCGACGTGTCGAGCGGTATGTCCGGTTGGCGATGTCCGGTGCTGCGTCGAGTTGTCGGCAGCGTCCCGGGGCGTCCCGTGGTCGGGGCCACCCCGACGGCGGAATCGCGGGCGGGCCCGGGTCGTTGAACATGGCATACCCCCGGGCGCTCCCCGCACACGAGCGGCCTGGTTTACCTCGCTGGCCCGATCGGCCCGCCGGAATGGATGACCGGGCCGGGTCGTTGAGACCCCCCGGACACCCGAGCAGGCGTCACCACCGGACGCCCCAGCAGGCCTTTGAGATACCCCCCGGACGCTCGAGCAGGCCCCGCCGCCGCAGCGATCCGTTCTGACTTCCCCCTCCGCGACCACACCCACCCCCCTTGGTGTGTGTCGCGTACCCCCGATCGAAAGGTGCCCCATCATGCGTACCGACATCTTCCGCACCAGCGCCCTGACCGTTGCCGGGCTCGCCTTCGCCGGCGGCGCCATCGCCGGCCCGATCACCGCCG